>CAZZMW010000005.1:0-205658 GCA_964655215.1 uncultured Halothiobacillus sp. | reverse complement strand
CCGAATGATCGGACTTTAACCCAAACCCCGTTTACACAAAATTCGGGACACCCCCCCTTTTGTTCTTGGGGCTTGGCGCATCAAACTCAGTTGTCTTCGGCTCCTGCTCCCCCGGTCTTGTACTCCATGTTGTTCGTGACGAGCTTATGCCTTCCCTTCGTATGGTCAGGCTTAGCGAACCGTCTCGGTCACTAGTTTCCAAGACCATAAATTTCCGAAAGGTCGATTTGTACTTTATGAGAATGCGCATGAAAATTACCTGTCGATTGTTATTCACTTTAGACGGTCTTTAATGTCGTCCACGATGACACTCAAGGCCTCGCCGTTATTAGGTTTCAGCGTCCATGATGAACGCCCCCCTCTCCACCTTAACTGCTAGCCGTCAAAACAAGTACTTAACCTATATAGGCATTACCTGCGTCACTCCGACGATAGGTACCGTCGAGTGTCTACGTTATCCACTTGTGCTGGCTGCAGGTAAGCTCGAGCGTAGTCCAGGTAGGTACCGCTTCGCAGAAACAACCGGAAGACGTCTCGATCGATGTGCTGCTCCTCGACCATGTGATACATGATTTCCAGAGCCTCGCTCAGTGACTTAGCCTTCTTGTATGGACGATCGGCTGCAGTGAGCGCTTCAAAAATATCTGCCAGCACCATGATCCGCTCGGGCATGGACAGATCCTCTGCGGTTAACCTGCGTGGATAACCGCGACCATCAAGCGTCTCATGGTGCGTCGATGCATACCGAGGCACACGCTTGAGCTCCTCTGGTAACGGCAGGTTATCAAGCATCCGGATGGTGCTGATCACGTGTTCGTTGATCTTGAAACGATCCTCGGGTGTCAGCGTACCTCGAGCGATCTTCAGGTTGTAGACCTCTCCCCGGTTGTACTGCAGCTCGGGGACATCCATGTGAATGCCGTATCGCTCCGGGTAGGTTTTGTTGTGTGTTCGCTCTTCCTTGTGCCAAGGTTTATCCGCCAACAACGGTTCGGTGACAGGAAGTTGCTCGTCCTTCGCGAATGCCTCTAACCGTTGCCGCTCGATCGGGGAAAGCCCCAACCGGTCATCAAAATGCCTTTGCCAGGTAATCTTCGCCAATTCGTCAAGACGAGCCATATGCGCCTCGTCCATAAACTCTCCACCTTCGTTACAACTGGCTATGAAAGCGAATTGCTCCTGTAACTCGGTATGCCTCAAGTCACGTTCGGCTCGCCATTGAGCCTCCGATTCCGGATCGGTGCAGCGTTGTTCCCAATAACGGATATCCGCATCGCGCCAAAGCACTTCGAAGCGGGTGCGAATCTCGTGGATTCGATTGTAAATAGTCTCGAGCTTACTGCCCTTATCAACAATGTACTCGGGGGTGGTGATCTTGCCGCAATCGTGCAACCAGGCACCAATCCGGAATTCACGCCACTCGGACTCCGTGTCGAAATGGAATCGATCGAATGGCGGGTCGTGACTATCACTGGCTTTGTGCGCGAGCATTAACGCCAACTCCGGCACCCGAGCACAGTGTGCCCCCGTGTAGGGCGATTTTTCGTCGATGGCCTGAGCGATCAGCTTGATGAACGAATCCATCAACGCTTCCTGCTCCTTAGCGTGCTGTTCGATGGAATGAGCCATGCTCATCAGGGACTTGGCCAGACCATCTATTTCAACGATTCGACTGTTGACGGGTACCAGTTCGCCATAGCGTCGCTCTCTGATTTTTTCGTTTTCGAAAGCAAGTTTCTTGACCGGTGTGACGAGGAACGATGCAAGCCAGGAAGCAATCGGCAAAAGCAACAGCAAGATAGCCATAGTGATCAACACCACCTTCGTGACTTCGGCATGGGCGTTCGCCAGCACGGAAGCGACTGGGGTCAGAACAGCAAAATACTCCTGTTGTGCCTGTGTTTCTCCAGCGGTATCAATAAACAAAAACTGCTTTTTTCCCTCCAGATCAATTTGCTGCAACTGTTTGAATAATTCCGGTTTTTTTGAGTAGTCAATGAGTTCTTGGTATGGCACGGTGGCTCGAGGATGGTGATCGTCCGATGCTTTACCAAGCCAGCGCGCATTAAGCACGGCACGTTGTTCGGGGGTGATGTGATCAATTGCTTGGTTGATGAGGTTCACAACGCCTTGCTGTCTGGGCTGAACACTAAAATGGAGCCCTACGGGCACCTTCAACGTGCCAAATTTCAGCGGTGCCGAAACCACAACGTTCTTGTAGAAGAATTCACGCCTTGTGTACTCCAATTGGGACGCCGTATCGATTCCAGCATCAACCAGGCCCTGCCGGACCGCATCGAACATGCCCGCGACCCCATTAACCTCGACAATAGTGACCTGAGGAAAATGTCTGCGGATCGTCGGAATTATTGACCACCCGGCAGGAATGGCAACCCGTTTGCCAAACAACTGATCTATGTCGTGTATAGGTGGGACACCACTGAGGGTAAGCACGCCAAAAGGTGCAGCCACGTACGCCTTACTCGTGTCTCCCAGTGCATCATTGTCTCCGGTGCGCAGCACCGACTGGAGTATATCGAGATCACCACTGTGAAATTGACTAATGAACTCCGGCCAGCTCGGGCCATTGATGAAATGAAATTTCAAGCCTGTCATCTGGCTGATCAATGTCAAAACATCCACAGAGTAACCTTGCGGTTGCCCGGAGACGGTGTAATCGAACGGAGGCCAATCATTCAGACTGGATACAGTCAGAACGGGACTTTCGGTCACAATCCTTTTCTCCGAAGCCGTCAACGTCAAGGGAACCGCTTGGGGCAACGTGAGTGCAGGTTGACTGGCTCCACTGGTCGCAATCAACAGACCATTGGGCTGATACAAGAACAAACGGCTATCGTTGTTTATGCGATGCCGCTCCAGTTGAGCGGACAAAGACGATAAGGTGATATCGGCACCAAGCACCGCACGTCCGCCAGCCAAACGGATCGAGAATGTCTGGCCTGGCATCTGAAGTGTTTGAAAAAGGTATGGCTCGGTCTTGTAAACCACACCTTCTCGCGCCACGGCAAACCAGGGACGCTTGCGGGAATCATAAACGGATGACTCGGAATGAGTCGCTCTAAAATTGAAGTCCCGGTCGTAATAGGAGAATGCTCTCTGACGTTGGCCATCCACGTTTTTGACCGTAACCAACAACCATCGGTCTTGTGGTAGTGCCATCAACTTCTGGCGAACATTTATGCCGTTATCGAGATTTATCAACTCGTACAAGTCGCCATTTGGCAGCCCTAAATAGACTGAGTAGAACAATTCGTGCCCACTGAGTGCGATGGCAAACAACTCACGTGCCCGGACCGATTCGAGAGAGAAATCAGCGTTATCGAATTCGGCGGCCAGCAGCTTAAGCGCTGACTTGGTTTGCTGATCCACCGATGCCAAGTATTCTCGTGTCCGATCAGCCGCCTGACTATATTGACTACGCGCAGAGTCGGTCGCCAGACGCGTGCTGAAATGGTACTGAAGCAGAATGGCGGTCGTCGCTGTCAGCACCGTCATGATGACGAACATTCCCAGTACCGTAAGGCGGAACGAGATACGCCATCTGCGTGGATTTAAGATCGACTGCTCACTCATCACTGTCTCCCTACACCCGCCATAAAACGTGTTATGGCGGGCCGAAATCGTGGCGCATCAAGTCCCTAACCGGTCAATCCTATCAAGATATTGCTTCTTGTCGACAATACCGGGATTGATTTCTCAGGCAGCACGGATACGAACCAATCCTCAATCCACTGACGACCAGAACAACGCCAAGACGCTCCTCGACTAAAGGTACAGCTACTTTCATTTCAGACCCGGAATAAAAAAACCGCACGGCAAGCCCAACCTTGCTGTGCGGTCGATAACATCACCTCATCCGTCTTGCTCCGGAGACGACAGAACCGGTCGGATGAATGATGGCCTTTTATCACATCATATGGCTGAAACCTGGGGCACCCAGATTCTGCGTTTCAACGTCAATTCAACGCCGAAACTCGAACATGGATTTGCCGCAGTGCTCAACAGAGCTGTACACGCCTTAGCATGCCTCGCCCACGTCGGTCTCTCTGCTCCAACCAATCTTGACGCAATGGATTAGTCCGCCTGTTGACGCAGAAATGAAGGAATATCGATCACGTCCATATTGATCGCGGTATTCCCACGCACCTGGGCCACGGCGTGGCGCGTAGGTGCCGCTTGCGCTTCTTGCTCGACGACAGCAGCGCGCGGGCTTTCGTTGTGCACGACGACGCGCGGCTTACGCTCATCCAGAATGGCGGTGTTGCGTACCAAACCCGTCGCAACCAGGGTCACACGCAGTGAGCCTTCCAGGCTTTCATCAATGGCGGTACCGACTTTGACAAGCGCTTCGTCGCCGGCCAGTTCCTGTACCAGTTCACCGATTTCCATGAATTCGCCAATCGAGAGATCACCGTTCGACGATACGTTGACCAGAATGCCATCGGCGCCGGTCAAGTTGATGTCGTCGAGCAACGGGCTGTGGATGGCGGCTTCAGCAGCTTCGGCAGCACGGTTGTCACCGTGGCCGATGCCGGTACCCATCATGGCGGTGCCTTTTTCAGTCATGATCGCGCGCACGTCGGCGAAGTCGAGGTTGATTTCACCCGGGCGGGTGATGAGTTCGGAAATGCCGGATACCGCAGTGAACAGCACTTCGTTGGCTGAAGCGAACGCATCTTTCAGCGAAGCGCTCTTGCCCATGACAGCGGTCAGCTTGTCGTTTGGAATCACGATCAGTGAATCAACCTGCTTCTCGAGTTCGGCAATGCCTTCAAGTGCGGTCTTGGTACGCTTTTTCCCTTCGAAGCTGAAGGGACGGGTTACCACGGCAACAGTCAGGATGTTCATGTCCTTCGCGATCTGAGCAATGACGGGTGCCGCACCGGTACCGGTGCCACCGCCCATGCCGGTCGTGATGAACAGCATGTTGGCATCCTTGATGGCTTCCTGAATCTGTTCGCGATCTTCAAGCGCAGCCTGACGTCCGAGTTCAGGATCGGCACCCGCCCCTAAACCCTTGGTGATGTTGCCGCCGATTTGCAGCTGCGAGTGAGCCTGACTCTTGCGCAGGGCTTGCGAGTCGGTATTCGCGCAGATGTAATCGATACCTTCCAGATCTTTGGTCAGCATGTGAGCCACAGCGTTACCGCCGCCGCCGCCGACACCGATCACCTTGATTTTTGCGCCTTCGTGCTGAATTTCTACCATATTCCAAGTCATGATTTCGTCTCCTTCAAACAATTAAACAGGTCAATGGATTGGGCCATTGAGTAAACAACTAAAAATGTGCTCAAAAATGCTCTTTGAGCCAGCGTTTAAGCCGGTCAAGCGCGGGTTCAGCCTGCACGCCGACGGGCGCAGGGATTCCGCCCTGAGCTTCCAGTCTCCGGCCATGCAGGATCAAGCCGACGCCGGTAGCGTTGGCAGGATTCTTTAATGCGTCGTGGTTGCCACTGATGCCCTGTGGCAACCCAAGGCGGGTGGGCATTTGCAGAAAATCTTCGCAAAGCTCCACCAGGCCGGGCATTGAGGCCGTTCCGCCCGTGAGCACCACGCCCGCATTGATCATTTCGTGATACCCGGAACGGCGGATGGCTTCCTGGATATAGCCCAGGATTTCCTCCACGCGGGGACGGCAAATGCGCATCATGGTGTCGCGTGAAATCCGTCGGGGCTGACGACCGCTCACACCGGGTACTTCAATTTCTTCGTCCTGTGCCCGATCGTCGAGCGGATACAGGCTGGCGTATTTTCGTTTGATTTCTTCGGCCTGTGCCGGTGGCGTGGTCAGACCATAGGCCAGGTCATTCGTGATCTGCTCGCCGGCAATCGGCAACACGGTGGTGTAGCGCAGCGCGCCTCGTGTATAGATAGCGATGTCAGTAGTGCCGCCACCGATGTCGATCAGGGCCACACCCAGTTCCTTTTCATCATCGTTGAGCACCGCAGTGGCGGCCGCGATGGGATCAAGTACGGTACCGGTGACCGCCAGACCACAACGCTCCACACACCTGACGATGTTCTGCACGTTGTTGGTTGCCGTCGTCACGATGTGTACGTCCGCTTCGAGGCGATGCCCCGTCATGCCTTGCGGCTTGCGGATACCGTCCTGACCATCGATCCTGAATTCCTGTGGTTCGCTGTACAGAATCTGCTGCCCGTCCGGAATCTTGACGGCTTTGGCCGACTGCACAACTTGCTGGATGTCCGCTGCGGTGATCTCCCTCCCGGCGGTCCCCGTCATGCCCTTGGAGTCCATGCTGATGACATGATCTCCGGCCACGCCAACCCAGACCGAACCGATCTCGCAGTTCGACATGGCTCCGGCGGCATCAATCGCGCGCTGAATCGCGAAGGATGTCGACTCGATATCAACGACGGACCCGCGCCGCAGCCCCTTGTTGGTGGGTGACTGTCCGAACCCGATCAGGCTCAGGTTGCCATCGGCGTCGTACTCACCCACAAGTGCGGCGACCTTGCTGGTGCCCACATCCAGGCCGACCACCAAATCTCGTTCCCCTTTTCGTACTGCAATTGCCATGTGCTTATCTCGATTTCCTGGTTTTCCGCATCATTTCTTTTTTACCGGTACTGCAGGCGGATTCCGCCACTGCACCGCAAATCCATTGGAGTAGCGCAGGTCGATCACGGCGATCTGATCGAGTTTGCCCGCCAGTGTTTTCTGATATACATCCAGCAAACGCTGCAGACGTGATTCGATCTGCTCCATACCCAGACGGATTTTCGTGCCGCCCTGCAACATCACATCCAGCGACCCACGCGAGTTTTCGATCAGTCCGACCATCTCCAATCCTTCGGCGGCCAACGCAGGCCTGAGCGACAGGTAACGCTCCCAGACGGCCCACTGCCTTCCATCCGGCCCACTCAGGTTCGGCAATGACTCGGTATCCGCCAGACCACGCGACATACCATTTGGTTGAAACACCGAACCATCGGAATCCAGCAACTGATCGCCCTGCCAATGGGCGATCGGATGATGAATCGCGATCTCGACCACCAACGTATCCGGCCAGACCCGACGCACGTCGGCATGGGTCAGCCAGGTGTTCTTCAGCAACTGCGCCTGCACGGCGTTGAGATCGACCTGCCAGATGTCCTCGCCCGTGACGGCGCTCAAATCCCGCCGGACCCATTCCGCACTCGCCTCGGGTGTCGAGCCCTGCACGACGATGTGCGTCACCGGCACCTGAAGCTTCTGCCAAAAGCCCCAACCGGCCAGCCCCAGCAATCCCAGCAACGCGAAGGTGATCGCCCAATTGAACAACACCGTCAGCAGGCGAACGGTCAGCAGCACGAACGCATCCCACTGCTCGCGCAGCGAGGGCGACTTTGGCCTGGCCTGGATGGGACGTGCTGAAGCGGCCATCGTCAATCGCGTTCCTGACCATCGGCAGAGCCCTCTGTTGATTTCGACTCGGCAGGCAGCGTCTGCGCCAAAATGCTCAGACACAATTCCTCAATCTCAATCCCCACTGCCCGCGCCGCCATCGGTACCAGCGAGTGATCGGTCATGCCGGGCACGGTGTTGACCTCGATCAACCAGCTCTGCCCGTGCTCGTCACGCATGAAATCAACCCGCCCCCAACCCGCACCACCGATCTGGGCGAACGCCTGCAGCGCGATGGCCTGCATGGCGGACTCTTCCTCGGCGCTTAATCCACAGGGAATGGTGTATTCGGTATCGTTCGCCAGGTACTTGGCGTCGAAATCGTAAAAGTCATGGGGTGTGGAAAGCCGGATCGCTGGCAGCGCACGTCCGTTGAGCAGCGAAACGGTGTACTCGCCGCCGCGGATGTAACGTTCCATCATCACCAGGCCATACCGTGCCGCCTCATGGAAAGCCGCTGCCAACTGATCTGGTCTATCCACCTTAGCGACACCTACGCTCGAACCTTCGGCCACCGGCTTGACCATGACCGGCAACCCGAGGGACTCCAGCGCACGATGCGCTTCGGCCTCGGTAGCCACGACCGCCCATGGCGGTGTCGGCAAACCTTCGCCACGCCAGATCCGCTTGCAGGCGAGCTTGTCCATCCCGATAGCGGAACCGCCCATCGGTGTCCCTGTGTACGGAATACCCAGCAGTTCCAGTACGGCCTGAATCTGACCGTCTTCGCCGCCACGGCCGTGCAGAATGATGAACGCACGGTCGAATGGCTTGACCTGATGCTCGGCCAGCAACCTGGGCAGAAAATCCCGCCGGACATCCATGGCCGTAACATCGACGCCTGCACGTTGCAGCGCGCCAAGCACCGTCTCGCCGCTTTTGAGCGAAATCACCCGCTCGGACGACCAACCGCCCAACAGCAGCAGCACCCGACCAAATACAGCGGGATCACGCATGGCTCTGCACTCCATACTGGTTCAGCAGCAAGGCAGGCAGGCTGCCGACATTGCCCGCACCCAACGTGAGTACAAGCATCTGCTGATCAATTTCATTTTGCGGAATGATGTCCGGCAACACAGCTGCCGCCTCGTCCGTGTCCGTTACGAACACCGGATCGACCTGTCCGCGGTTGCGGATGGCCCGCGCCAGGCTGCGTCCATCGGCACCGGCAACCGGTGTTTCGCCAGCGGCATACACATCAAGAAGAATCAGATGATCGACCGTGGACAGCACGCGCACGAAATCCTCGAACAGATCCCGCGTTCGGGTGAAGCGATGCGGCTGGAAAATCACGACCAGTCGCACGCCCGGCCACGCGGCGCGTACTGCTTGAAGCGTGGCTTCGACTTCGCGCGGATGGTGGCCGTAATCGTCGATGAGCGGCAGAGTCTTGCCTTTGATCGACAACTCGCCACGGCGCTCAAGCCGACGACCGACACCCTGGAATCCGGTCAGCGCCTGCTGAATGGCTGCCACCGGCACGCCCAGATCCTGCGCAACGGTAATCGCCGCCAGCGCATTGAGCACGTTATGCCGCCCCGGCATGGCCAGACGACAGTCGAAATGAGTCTGGTTCGGCAGATTGACCACGAAGCGGCTGCCAAAACCATCCGAGTGCACTTCGGTTGCACGCACGTCGGCGGGCTGTTCAATGCCATAGGTCAGCACCTGTCGACCAACCCGTGTAGCAATACCCGCTGCGACCGGATCATCGGCACAGAGCACTGCCAATCCATAGAACGGCAGGTTATGCAGAAATTCGATGAAGTGATCTACCAACCGATCGAAGTTGCCTTCATAGGTTTCAAGATGATCGGCATCAATGTTGGTCACGATGGCGACATGCGGTTGCAGATGCAGGAACGAGGCATCGGACTCATCCGCCTCGGCCACCAGATATTCGCCGCGACCCAGCCGTGCGTTGGACGAGCTGGACAACAGCTTGCCGCCGATCACGTAAGTTGGATCCCAACCTGCTTCGGCCAGAATCGCCGCCAACAATGAAGTCGTCGTGGTTTTACCGTGCGTACCCGCCACGGCAAGACCGATACGGAACCGCATCAGTTCGGCCAGCATTTCTGCACGGCGGACGATCGGCAGGCGTTTGGCCTGAGCCGCTGCCAGTTCGGGGTTGTCGGCTTTCACCGCTGTGGAAATCACAATGACGTCCGCATCGGCCACATGTGCAGCCGCATGCCCGATCTGTACCGGGATACCGAGTTGGCGCAACCGGGTAACCGCCATGGACTCCGCCACATCCGATCCCGTCACGGTGAATCCCAAGGTTTTCATGACCTCAGCGATACCGCTCATCCCCGCTCCGCCGATACCGACGAAATGCAGGTGCCGTAGTTGCCGCATACGGATATCGGCGACGGGGCGATGGGTACCCCCGACTGAATTAATCATGGCGGGATTAATCATGGGAAACCGCCTTGTATTGTTTTTTCATGGTTTCAATACAAATGCGCACCATGGTCTCTGTTGCCTTGGGCAACGCACGGTCGCGTGCGGCCTGCGCCATCTCTCGCAACCGATCCGGATCGCTCAACACGGGGACAAGCGAATCGACCAATCGCTCCACGTTCATATCCCGCTGCTGCATCAATAACGCAGCGCCGGACTGAACCAGGGGCTCTGCATTGTGCGTCTGGTGATCGTCGACGGCATGCGGGAAGGGCACGAATAATGCCCCTATGCCCGCCACGCTGATCTCGGCCACGGTCAATGCGCCCGCACGAGCAATCACGAAATCTGCCCAGGCATAGGCTTCTGCCATGTCGTCAATGAAGGGTGCGACCCGGTAATCACTACCATCGGCCCATTTACATTGTTTGTAATTGGTCTGGGTGGATTCGAGGTTTTTGGTACCCGTCTGATGCCACACGGAAATCGGCAACTGCTGGCTAACCCGCGACAGTGCAGACGGTACCGTGTCATTCAGCGCTTTCGCCCCCAGACTTCCGCCGAGTACCAGAACGCGCACCGGACCACGACTACCGATCTGCCGCTGCGCCACACCGGGCATACTCACAATCTCCGAGCGCACTGGATTACCTACGACCGTGAATGCCTTTGGTGCCCGGGGGAACGCGTTCAGATAAGCGGCGAGCGTCTGGTTGGCAATCCGGGCCAGCACACGATTGGTTAAACCCGCTATCGCATTTTGTTCGTGGATTACCAGCGGGATGCCCAACCAACGGGCAGCCAATCCACCCGGTCCGGATGCATACCCGCCCAATCCCAAGACCAGAGCTGGTTTGTGACGGACAAAATAAGCCCGTGCCACGTACACGGCGCGCATGAGCCGCCAAGGCGTCAGCAGGCGTGTCAGCATGTTTTTGCCACGCAATCCACCAATTTCCAGCCAGTCGACAGGGAAGCCGGCTTCTGGCACCAGTCGGGCCTCAATGCCCGCTGCCGTGCCGAGCCAGCGAATGGCATACCCTTTCTCAGCCAGGCCACGAGCTACGGCCAGTGCAGGAATGACGTGCCCACCCGTGCCACCGGCCATCACATAGACCAGAGGTTTCATTTCACCTGTCGCACTGGTAGATGTATCACTGGCAGTGTTCATGACAACGCCTCCTTTGTCCGCATCGACGCATCCTGCTGTCGCTTCATCATTTGCGCTTCGCGCAGTTCGGCAACCATGGCCGCCTCATGATGCACTCGCATTAAAAATCCCAGAGAAATCAGTGCCACGATCATTGCCGAACCGCCATAACTCATCAGCGGCAGGGTGAGCCCCTTGGTCGGCAGCACGCCCATATTCACGCCCATGTTGATCAGCGCCTGCATGCCTATCCAGACACTGATACCCCACGCCAACGCGGCACCCGCAATCTGATTTTCCTTCCACGCCATGCTTGCAATCGCAAACCCGCGCCAGACGATGAGACCATACAGAGCAATCAGTGCAATCACGCCGACCAACCCCAGCTCTTCTGCCAATACGGCGAAAATGAAATCGGTGTGCGCTTCGGGCAGATAGGACAGTTTCTGGACGCTCTCACCCAGGCCACGGCCCCAGACGCCGCCCGTACCGATGGCAATAAGCGCATTGGCCAGTTGATACCCATGACCGAACGGGTCCGCAAAGGGATTGGAGAACGACAGCAACCGCTCGATGCGGTATTGCTCGGAAAGCACGACGAAGACGCCCAGCAGACTCATGACCACGGTGGAACCCACCATCATCTGCCACTGCGCGCGCGCCAACCATGCCATCGCGAACAACGTTGCGGCGAGCACGGCGGTCGTCCCGAAGTCCGGTTGCAGCAACAGCAATAAGCTCGCAGCGAAAATGACGATACCCGGACCCGCCATCCCGGTAATGCGGTTTTGCAGCTTGATGGTGTGTGTCGCGATATAACCTGCCATCCAGATGATGAATCCCAAACGGGCAAATTCGGACACCTGAATATTGACCGGCCCCAGCGGAATCCAGCGATTGGCGCCGTTGACGGAGTGTCCGATGCCCGGCAGCAGCACAACCAGCAGCATCAACAGTGATGCGATCAGAATCCACAACTTGTATTCGACCCACAGGGCGATCGGCTGACGCAATACCAGCCAAATAGTGATGGCCGCGCCAATGACCACGGCGACCGACTGACGAATCACGAAGTAGAACGGATTGCCAAAACGTTCGCCCAATTCCATGGAGGCGGAAGTCACCATGACGAGCCCCCATGCCAGCAGAGCCAGCACGGCAATCATCAGGATCGGATCAAGCCGAATACTCTCGTTGCGCGCTTTTTCCACATCTTGTGGTGTTGCCGTCAACCAGGGCAGCAGTTTTTGCACGGTAAGGTTCATGAGGTCACCTCCGTGCCATTTGCATGTTTGGTGGACAGTGACGCCACGGCAGCGGCGAATTGATGTCCGCGATCCACATAGCTGGTGAACATGTCTAGACTGGCGCACGCGGGTGCCAACAACACGGTGGATTGTGACGGCGCCATATCTGCCGCCGCTTGAACCGCTTCTTTCATTGAACTCACGCGACGAACGGGCCATGTAGCGCCCGGTTGGTTCTGCAACGCTTCGGCGATAACCGCCTGATCCTGCCCCAGCAGAACCAAGCCGACACAACGCCCGACCAGCGATTCGGCCAGTGGTGCGAAGTCCTGACCTTTGCCCTGACCACCCGCAATCAATACCAAGGGCGGTTTCATACCGACGATGGCCGCAACAGCCGCGCCAACATTGGTGGCCTTGGAATCGTCGATATAGCGCACGCCATCGATCACACCCACGCTTTGGGCGCGATGAGGCAAGCCGGTGAAATGGCGCAGGACATTCAGCGGGCGATCATCGTTCAACGCGACACCCGGCACGACAGCCTGGACCAACGCCAGGGCCGCCAATACATTCATCTGATTGTGCCAACCGACCAGTCCCAACTGATGAACAGGCAGAATCTGAAGTGCAGGCGCATTCGCCGCGGCTTGCACCAGCCATGATTCACCTGCGATCGTCATCAATCCAAAATCACCCGGTTGTGTCGGCGTGGCCGTACCGAACCAGATCACTTCGCCCGAAGTCCGTTCCGCCATCGCGGCCACCATGGGATCGTCCCGGTTCAACACGGCGCGACGCGCCTTATGCAACGCGGTTTCCTTAATCTCAGCGTAGTGCGCCAGCGTACCGTGGCGATCAAGGTGATCCTGACTGATGTTCAGCACCGTTGCGGCAACGGGAGTCAAACCAGTGAAGTCGGTCGATTCAAGCTGGAAGCTGGACACTTCAAGAACCAGTGCTTGCGCATCGGTGGCCAGTAGATCCAGTGCGGGTGTGCCGAAATTTCCACCCACAGCGGCAGAAATGCCCACCGCATTCAGCAATTCGCCGACCAGCGCGGTCACGGTGCTCTTGCCGTTGGAACCGGTGATCAGCACCACGGGCAGTTCAGTAGCATGCAGCGCCAAATCGATATCGCCCCGAACCGAAATGCCTTTGGCTTGTGCAGCCTCAATCAACGGAATATCCAACGCGATGCCGGGACTGACGATGAGTTCCGCCACGTTATCCAGAAGCGACTCGGGCAAGGTTCCCATGGTGACGGAAACGACCGGATATTGCGCCAGCCAGTCGGCACGCAACGCAGCGTCATCGCGGGTATCGGCGGCGGCAAACGGCAGACCGAGACGCGACAGATGCCGCGCCACGGATTGCCCGCTCTTACCCATACCCAGAATGAGGCTGTGTTTTTCCATCAGCGCACCTTCAACGTCGCCAGACCGATCAACACCAGGATGACGGTGATGATCCAGAACCGCACAATGACCTTCGGCTCAGGCCAGCCCTTGAGTTCGAAATGGTGGTGGATGGGCGCCATGCGGAAAATCCGCTTGCCTGTGAGCTTGAACGAACCGACCTGCAGCATCACAGATACGGTTTCCAGCACGAAGATTCCGCCCATGATGAACAGCACGATTTCCTGACGCACCATCACCGCGACCACGCCCAAGGCCGCCCCCAGCGCCAGGGCGCCGATGTCGCCCATGAACACCTGCGCCGGATAGCTGTTGAACCACAAGAAACCGAGACCGGCTCCGACCATTGCCGCGCAGAACACGGCCAGTTCCCCCGTGCCGGGCACAAAGGGAATGCCCAGATAGACCGCGAATTTCGCATTGCCCGTGACATAGGCGAACACCGAAAGCCCACCGGCCACCAGTACGGTCGGCATGATGGCCAGACCATCAAGACCATCGGTCAGGTTGACGGCATTGGAACTGCCCACGATCACGAAATAGGTCAGCAGGATGTAGCCGAAGCCCAACGGGATCAGCACGTCCTTGAACAGCGGGATGATCAATCCGGTTTCCTGCGGTGTTTTCGCCATGTTGAACAGCACCACCGCGACAATCAGTGCGATTACTGACTGCCAGAAATATTTGTAGCGGGAAGCCAGTCCCTTGCTGTTGCGCTTGGAAAGCTTGAGGTAATCGTCCACGCCACCGATCAGGCCGAAACCGAAGGTGGTCAGCATCGCAATCCAGATATAACGATTGGACAGGTCGCCCCAGAGCAGCATGGCAGCGCCGATCGCCACGAGGATGAGCGCACCGCCCATCGTTGGTGTACCCGCCTTGGACAGATGCGACTGCGGACCGTCGCTACGAATGGGTTGCCCGGCTTTGATCGCCTGTAACCAGCGAATCATGGGCGGGCCGATCCACAACGCGACAAACAATGCGGTCAACACGCCCAGCATGATGCGCAGCGTCAGGTAGTGGAACACGCCGAACGGGCTGTAGTATTTCGCTAACCAATCGAAAAATACCAACAACATATCAGTGTGCCTCCGACGTCTGGTGGGCAGGCACAAGCCAGTTCATCATCCGTTCCATTCGCATAAAGCGCGATCCTTTCAATAAAACCGCCACAGGTGCTCCCTCGGACGAATCGGGCTGGGTTGAGTTCAACAGTGAAATTAATTTTTCGGCGATGGTTTCCGGTGCGTCGGCAGCCAATACCTGCGTCGCTGTCGGCGCTTCTGACGATGCCGCAGCCATAGCCTTGCTCATGGCATCGCCCAGCGTGAACAGGCCATCGAGCGATAGCGTCTGCGCGTAACGAATTAGCGCTTCATGGAGTTCGTCGCTCTGGTCGCCCAACTCGCCCATATCGCCCAGAACCGCCACATGGCGCCCGGGCAGGCTGACCAGATAATCGAGTGCCGCACGCATGGATTCCGGATTGGCGTTGTAGGTGTCATTGATCACGGTGAGACGTTCCGTGCACCGAACCAGACTCATCCGTCCGGGTGGCGGCGTGAATTCACGCAGACCGTTGGTGATGGCTTCAAGTGACAAGCCTGCGGCACGGGCAACCGAAATGGCCGCCAGCAGATTCGTGGCATTGTGGGCGCCCGGCAAGGGCAATGCGAGATCGCTCAGCAGTGGCTGCCCATCTTCGGACACGGCAAGCCGGTTCGTGGCTGTGCGGTATTCGCCAGCCCAACGTGCACGCACATCACTTGCTAACGAAAATCCAAATCGATGCGCAGGGCAATGTGTCCACCACCGATCGGCACCATACGAATCCAGGTTGATCACGGCTTTGGCATCCGGCGTCAGACCGGCATACAGTTCGCCTTTGGCCTGAACAATGGCGTCAATGGAACCGAACTCACCCACATGCGCCCGACCGGCCATGGTCACCAAGGCCACATCAGGGCGTGCGAGCGTGGTCAACCGGGCAATTTCACCCACGTGGTTCGCACCCATTTCAATCACGGCGAATCGATCGGTTGAATCCAGAGAGAGCAAGGTCAATGGCACACCGATGTCATTGTTGAGGTTGCCTACGGTCGCCCGCGTGGCGCCGACTTGCGCACATATGGACGCCAGCAACTGCTTGACCGTGGTTTTACCCGCGCTGCCGGTAATCGCAATCACAAAGGGATCAACCTGATCGCGCCAGCATTGACCTAGGGTTTGTAGCGCAATCAATGTGTCCTCAACCACGATCTGGGGCAGATTGATATCAGGATTTGAATGAGAGACAACGGCCGCCACGGCACCTGCCGCCACGGCAGCAGCCAAATGATCATGACCGTCGAATCGTTCGCCTTTGAGTGCAACGAAAAGATTTCCCGGCGCCAATGTGCGGGTATCCGTGCTCACGCCCTGAATCGTGATATCGGGCTGCGTAGATAATTGATTCAGCCAGGACGCTACCTGATGGATGGACGCGCGCATCATTCGGCACCTTCCGCAGAGCATTTCGCCCTGGCAATGGGGTGTTGCGCAACCCAATCACGCACGACAGCGGCATCATCGAAAGGCAGGCGTTGTCCCCGTATTTCCTGAGTGGTCTCATGACCTTTTCCGGCAATCAGGATCCAGTCATTTGGTTTCGCCTGCATCAGGGCCGACTCTATGGCCTTCCGGCGATCCAGCTCGACCATCGCGACATCCGGTGAGGCCAAGCCCGCACGCATATCGGCAATGATCGCTTCCGGTGCTTCACTACGAGGATTGTCTGCGGTCATGACAATCTGATCGGCCAACCGTTCTGCCACGGCGCCCATCAATGGACGCTTGCCGCGATCGCGATCACCACCGCAACCGAACACGCAAATGATTTTGCCTGCTGCGTCTCGATGATCACGCAGAGCGCGCAACACCTGGTCGAGCGCATCCGGCGTGTGCGCATAATCAACCAACGCACGAGCACCATTCGGCAGGGTGATCGTCTGCATGCGACCCGGTGGAGGCGTGCTCTGATCGAGTGCCTTGATCGCCGTTTCCAGCGGCATGCCCAATGCCAACACTGCTGCCAACGCAGCCATGATATTGGCACCATTGAATAAACCGACCAGCGATGGTTGCAACCGGGCTTCTCCCAGCGGCGTCCGTACATGAATATCCAGACCGTTAGGCAACGCCGTGATCGCGGTTACCCGAAGCTGCTGGCAATCTGCCACGCGCCAGTCTGGATCACCCAGGCCGTAAGCCCAGCAATCGGCGGATTCGCTCAGCGCCTCGAACAGCACATCGGCTTCCGGCTCATCAAAATTGATGATGCCTGCACGCAACCCGGGCCAAGAGAACAGTTTGGTTTTTGCTGCAAAGTACTCGGCCATATTGCCGTGATAATCGAGATGATCGCGCGACAGATTCGTAAACACCGCCATCCGTATGGGCAGCCCTCGCAATCGATTTTGCGCCAGTGCATGTGACGAAACTTCCATCACCACATAGCGCACGCCCTGACGGATGAAGTCGACCGCATAACGCAAAGTTTCCAACAGACCGGGTGTCGTGTTCGCCGTTGACTGCACGTGTTCAAGTCCCGGCGACCACAAGCCTGCACCCAGCGTACCGATAATGCCGATTGAGGCGGTATGTGGTGCACCGCTGCGGCTCAATGCCCCGGCGATGAATTGAGCCACACTGGTCTTTCCGTTGGTTCCGGTGATACCGATTATCGTCAAGCCATCGAAATTCACGGCACAAATCCGACCGACCATTTGACGCACGAACGAATGCAATGCCTCAACCCGAACAACACGTGGGTCAGCATATTCCGCTTCGGTCATAACCAGCACCGCCCCCGCAGCCAAAGCCTGGCTGATGAATGGTTCGATATTCGGTTGAACCCCGGAGCGCGCAATGAACACGGCACCAGGAACAACCTCGCGCGAGTCATCCGTAAAGACATGGGCGGTTGCGGAGCCAATAGCATCCGCCACCTGCAGATTCATCTCGGACAGAATTTCGCCGACAGAACGCGGACTGAAGGGAAGCATGCTCATGCGCCACCTGCCCGTTTTTTCTCGGTAGCGGTTGTAGACGACGGCGGCACTGAAGCCGTCGTCACTTGCGCTGGTTCGTTCGGCAGGTTGTCGGGGCGGATATTCAACATCCGCAAAGCGCCCGACATGATGCCGTGGAAAATCGGAGCCGCCACATCACCCGCGTAATAACTGCCCTGCTGCGGATCGGTCACCACAATGACCAACACCAATCGTGGGTCACTGGCAGGCGCAATACCCGCGAATACTGTGTTGTAATTGTCTTTCGAATAAGTACCGTCGGGGCCGATCATGCGTGATGTCCCGGTTTTCCCGGCAATCTGAAAGCCCGCAATTCGTGCCTTGGGTGCCGTGCCTTCTGGGCTGACGACTGACTGCAACATCGAGACGACCTCGTCACAATCCTTTGCAGGAGCCACTTGAACGTAACTCGGCTGCGTATCCCGCTTCAGTAAGCTCGGGTGGATATACCTACCATGATTTGCCAATGCGGAGTAGGCTGCCGCAAGCTGCAAGGTCGTCACACTCAGACCGTAACCGTAAGAATGCGCGGCAGTACCACTCACACTCCACTGCTGCCAACCTTCCAGTCGCCCGGCCACCTCACCGGGGAAACCCACACCTGTCTCCTGACCGAAACCGAAAGCACGCATGTTCTTCCACAACGTCTCGGCACCCAGATCTTCACCAATATGACTCGCACCGACATTACTAGATTTTTCCAGGATGCCACGCAGATCCAGCACGCCGTAGTTGCGATGATCCCGTATCGTATATCCGCCGATGCGAACCCAGCCCGGCGCTGTGTTCACCGTGCTCTGCGGCTGCCAGCGACCGCTTTCAAGCGCGGCCGTAATCGTGAATGGTTTCATGGACGAACCGGGTTCGAACTGATCGACCAGCGCCCGGTTTCGCGTCAGGGCGGGCTGCATCGTGGCGCGGTTGTTGGGATTGAACGATGGAACCGTTGCCATCGCCAGCACTTCGCCAGTCGCCACATTCATCAAAACGGCTGAACCGTATTCGGCATGGTGTTCAGCCACGCCTCGGGCCAACTCGCTATAAGTCAGGTACTGCAAGCGCTTATCAATCGACAAAACCAGGTCGTGCCCCGGCTGCGCTTCTTTCTGTACTCCGAGGTCATCCACCTCGTGACCGTAGGCATCCTTGAGTATCAGCCGTCGACCCGGCACACCTGCCAGATAATTGTTGTAAATGGCTTCCAATCCGGCTTGACCGTGATCATCAATATTTGTAAATCCGACTAATGAAGCCGTTGCATCGCCCGTGGGATAAAAGCGTTGATATTCTCGCTGCAGGCCTACGCCGGGGAGTCTGGCCGCGCGGATGGCTGCGGCCACACTGGGCCGGACCTGACGCTGCACATAAATGAACTGTTTGCTGCGGTTATCTGCCACCAGAGAACGCAAGCTGGCGTCCGGTATTTCAAGCAGGCTCGCCAAGGTTTTAATCGGATCCTGGTCCACATATTTCCTGGCTGACGACGTGTTGCGTGCCGCATAAAATCGGGTCAATTCGGTCGGATTCACCCAGACAGCATCCATCGGCACACTGATTGCTAGCGGATCGCCGTTACGATCGGTGATCATGCCGCGATGGGCCGGAATCACCTGCGCCCGTTGCTGACGATCCCCACCCTGCTGCACATAAAAGCCTTGCTCACTCACCTGCAGCTGTACTGCTCGCCCGATCAGGATCAATGCGAGCACACCGAACAATCCAAGAACGATCACGGTACGCCAGCAACCACCGAACCAATCAAAGAAACGCCCCAAGGCCCCCTTCTCCATCGGAGCCAGACGGCGATGATTCGTTGCATGCATGACCCGGCTCATCGGAACACCATCGTGATCTGGTCGGCTGAAGGCACATGCATGTCCAACCGAGTCTGCGCAATCTGATCCACACGCCCCTGCGCCGCCAACGCCCCCTGCTCCAACTGGAGTTCGGCGTAGGTCACGTTCAATTTCTCGATGGCCTGACGATGGGTGCTTAGTGCGCGTGTCACATCACGATCGCGCTGGGCGGTATCCACCACTGCCAGAGCAGAGGCGAACACAGCCATTGCCAGAATGCCGACCAGGAATTTCATGCCACACGCTCCGCCACACGCATGATGGCACTACGCGACCGCGGATTACGGGAAACTTCTTCCGCCGAGGCGCGGATCGAGCCACCCACGCGGGACAAACGCGCCGTCCCCACGGGCTGACCGAAAAAATCCTTATCAGTTGTGCTTTCGTCGCGAATGAAGTTCTTGACGATCCGGTCTTCCAGCGAATGGAAACTGATCACAACCAGGCGACCGCCAATCGACAGCAAGTCCACCACCTGGGATAACGCGGCGGTAATCTCGTCCAGCTCACGATTGATGTACAACCGAATTGCCTGAAAGCTACGGGTAGCCGGATGCTTGCGTGGATCGCGACGAGGCGTCGCTTCGACGATGCAACGCACGAGATCGAAGGTGGTGATGAGCGGGTGAGTATCGCGAGTTTCGACAATACGACGGGCGATACGACGTGAAAACTTCTCATCGCCCAGTTGATACAGGACGTTGGCGATTTCCTCTTCTTCTGCCCGGGCGAGCCATTCGGCAGCGGTTTCCCCAACCTGCTGGTTCATCCGCATATCAAGCGGACCGTTTTGCTGAAAACTGAACCCGCGTTCGGCTTCATCAATTTGCGGCGAAGAAACCCCGAGGTCGAACAAGACACCATCCACCTTGCCTTGCAAACCCAAAGAGGTCAGCCATTCGGCCGCGGATGAGAAAGCCGCATGATGAATCTGAAAACGAGCATCCTTTGAAGCCAATCCCTCGCCAGCGACCAGTGCACGCAAATCCCGATCGGTCGCGTACAATCGCCCGCGATTATCCAGCTTCGCCAGAATCGCAGCACTGTGACCGCCGCGCCCGAAAGTTGCATCGAAATAAACACCATCCGCACGCACGGCCAGAGCCTCAACCGCCTCGTTGAGCAGGACGGTTTCATGGGTCAAGGCTTGCGAATTTTCCTGCGCGCTCACCGGGAAGCCGCTCATAGTGAAATGGCCTCCAGCGCAGCTGGCAGGGTGTCATCATTGGATTCGCTCAGGAAAGCTTCGGTTTGCGCAGCCCAATTCGGCTGTGACCAGAGTTCAAGCTTTTTGCCCTGACCCACCAGAACGACTTCTTTATCGAGATCGGCGTGGTTTCTCAATTCCGTCGGCACGAGTATTCGACCGGCGGAATCGAGGGTGATTTCTGTGGCATGGCCGATCAGCATTCGCTTGACGCGGTTTGCCTGAGCGTTAAAGGAAGGGAGTGCGTCGATTTGCGGCTCGATAATTAACCAGGCCGACAATGGATAAATCAGCAAACAGCGTTCTTGCGCGTCGATGGTCATCACCATTTGGCCTTCATCCGCGGCAAAAGCCGCCCGATGGCGCGTTGGCATGGCCAAACGTCCTTTCCCATCGAGATTCAGGTTGGTGATCCCTCTAAACACTTTTTCCCACCGCTCCCCACTTTTTCCCACGCAGGTGCACTATATCGACACGCCTGTCTGCAAACAAGAGGGTTTCGGTGATTTCTCTTTACATCACATAGAGTTACATCGACTTTCACCGATAAAGTGCGTGCAATTTTTCCGATTAAAACAGCGGGTTACAAATCATTGCTAACAAAGCGCGCGAAGATGTCTGGTGATTATTTGACCAGGCAAAAAAATGCAAACGGTTCGATTCTCGAGCCAATGGCGGTCAAAAGAGGAAAACAGAGCAATATAAGCAATTGATAAAATAGAACAAATATCGCACACCTTCACACCAGTGAGCTTCGGTAGAGGTAACGTAGATTGAACTAAAAACGATGCCGAAAGGCGGCAGAGATGGGGGGGGGGGAGTTGGTCGGTAAGCCGGGTTCTGTCAAGGACTGTCATTCATCTGGGGTCACCGTCACCGATGCCCTCAAGCAGCCTACCCGGAAACAGCGCGGGCCACGCCATTGTTTCCCTATTTGGCCTTGCTCCGAGTGGGGTTTACCTAGCCATCGCGTGTTACCACGGATGCGGTGCGCTCTTACCGCACCGTTTCGCCCTTACCACGCACATCTTGCGATGCCGTTCGGCGGTTTATTTTCTGTTGCACTTTCCGTCGGCTCACACCGCCCAGGCGTTACCTGGCACTCTGCCCTATGGAGCCCGGACTTTCCTCCGCGTATTGCTACGCCGCGACAGTCTGACCAACTCCGGGGCGCATACTAGCAGCACGGCCATCAACAATGGGGATTTTTTACGCCCGAGACGGCGAGCGAAACCACGTCTGATAAACTGCGCCTTCCATGAAAATCAATACAGCCCCATGACACCCATCACCCCGCCCACCGAGCTACCCGATTCACTTAAAGCCAGCTTCATGCTGATGAATGCGCCTGAACGCACGGGCGAACAGCTTGACCCCGCTTCGATCCAGGCCGTCACCGACTGGTTCTATAGTGAGCGCTGGCACAAGGAGCTCTCGGACAAGGAAGAATTGACGTGGTTGTTGCACTGGCTCCCTACCGAGCAATCCGGACGAATCGCGGAGATCGCCGACGCCATTTGCATCAGCCAGCTTGAGACAGGAGAAATCGACGACGCGATCGCGTTGGCTGAGTACACGCTGACTCAGCACAATGATTTCTTCCTGCGGCATACCTTGGCATTGGCCCAATCGGCGAAAGGTGACTTGAACCAGGCGATCACCACACTGGAACAGGCCTTGAACGATCCGTCGGTCATTCAGGATGACATCCCGCCCGAGCAACGAATTCAAGCCTTGCTGGATCTGGCTCGACTGCTGCAGAACGCCAAGGCCCTGTTCAAGGCCATGCGCCCGGCGAGAGGAGCCATCGAGCTGGCCACGCAATGCCATGAAGAAGAGTTACTGGTCGAGGCGCTGACTTTATTGGTGAAACAACTGATTGAGCAAGGCGGTAGCGATGAAGCATGGGAAGCGCTCAAACCCCACCTGAGCGATACCTATTCCACCGGACAGAAAGCGCTATGGGCCCTGGCCTTCTCGGAGTTATCTAACGAATTGAGCGAAGCGGATCGCAATCGTGGCGCCCTATTCTTTCTTGAGGCCGACGAACCGGATGCATTGATCCGACTCTGGGTCAAACGCGCTGAAGCGCTGGAAGACCAGGATGATGTGCTCGTCGCCTATATCCTGTGTCTCTTGTTTCGCGCACCCATTGACGCGGCCGCACCCCTTGCAGCCAAGCTCCTTCTTCGGGACAAGGATCGCCAGACCGAACGAGCACCGCTCATTGCCGCAGCGGCCATGGCTCTGGCCGAAGTTCCCGACGAACGCAGTATCAAACGAGCCCACTGGTATCGGGATGCCATGATCCAACTGATCAGCGTCGCACGTCACCAAGGCGTTCCCGAAGCGGCGGTCAAGCAATGGGCGGAAGATGAGAAGTTACTGCTGGAACATGGTGTCATCGAACGAGCCAGCAAACAACTGATCAACGAATTGGCAACACCCCCTGCCTGGCTGCTGCAAGCCATAGAAAAAGCCGGTCAAAAATAACCGGCTTCATGTTTACTGAAAGACATACCCCTTTACACCCCTGTAAAGGGGTACTGGCGGCAACGCCAGACCTGCTCAGACTGCAAATTTTTCCAGGGATTCGCCGCGTGCCAACGCATCGGCCAACCAATGTGGACGCTTACCGCGACCGGTCCAGGTTTGAGCTGGGTTCGCCGGATTAATGTATTTTGCTGGCAATTTCTTATTTGCCAGTTTTGATGTTTTTTCCAGACCGAATAATTCGGCAACAGACATATTCAGGCTTGAAGCCAATTCTTCGGCTTCTTTACGAAGACTGAGTACGCGCTTCTGATGCCGATCGCGCAGGGTACGTTCAGCATTGGCCATTAACTGTTTCAAGTCTTCAGCGGATAAGTTATTAAGATCGATAGAACTCATTGGAACACCTTTTTAAGTTGTTTTAATCGGAATTACGCGCGAATTCTATCAATTAAACCTTCCACGTCAAATCGGCGAATAGTTTATGCGCTTCCTGACTCGTTCAACTTAATACTAATATTTTAACTAAATAGCATATCTATCAGTAGGGTAATGAAGGACACCCACCTCAAAAAGTCGGTTTAACGCGAAGTAATCGCCATTAACCCGAACATTTTCTAGGCGAATGTATCCAGACGCCAGCGCGCATTCACCGTCTGCATCTGATTGTCAGAAGCATCCGAATGTGTTGCTCCCGGCTGCGCTGCATTGACCGAGGTATCGGCAGTCGAAGCCCCCTTCCCACCAGCAGAGGCGCCAAAGTCCTGCGAACCGCCCCGGTTCATGGCCTGATTGTTCGAGCCATCCTGCCCGCTACTCATCACCGTGACCTGAGCATTCCCCAGACCGGCATCCTGAAGCCACTCGCGCAATCTCGGCATGTTCTGATCCAGCATGTCTTTTGCCAGATGGTGACTAGCCATGATTTGAATATTGGTTTGATTATTTTGCTGATCAATCGTGATCTTCATTGGGCCCAAATTAGCGGGATTAACATCCAATGTGGCACGGGAAATATTTTTACCCACCATGAACTGAATGTTCTGTCCTAAATCAGCGGTCATTCGTGGCTGATTTAATGCTAGGGTTCCGGGAAGAGTAACGACGGGACTTGTGTTGGCTGCAGCACCAAACCCTGAAGCGGACAGATTAAATGATCCGGGCGCGTTATCCCCGGATGGATCTGTCAATTGCATTACCAAATCCGATTTTGGCGCCCCCTTCGAAAAAGAACTCAACGTCGAATTAGCATTTACTGTTTGCGCAGAAAGTGCTGAATCAATTGCCCCGGACAGATTCTGCATCTGCCCCGAAACCACGGCCGCAGCATTGCGGCCGCCTGAAACGGTTGGATTATTCTGGAACTGGCCCTGATTATCGACAGAGTGATTATCCTTTTTCGTGGGATCCATCCCTTGGGCCATTGTGGCTGAGACCTCCTTTGTCGGCCCGGCCTGCGTCGTTTGCTGCGCATCACTCGCCCCTGCCGAATGTTTGGCATCGCTCACTGCTGCCGAATGCGATGAGAGAACGCCTGCCGAACCTTGCCCAATTCGCGCCTCGGCCACATCTGTTTGCCCACTCATTTGGGTCAGATGCTGAACCATGGCCTGGAGCTGCCCCGCCCAACTTGCGGCATTGACATCACCCTGTTGCAACAGGGTTTTCACCTTGTCGAGTTGCATCTCCCACTTGGACAGGCTGTTTCCATCCAGAGTAGTTGAACCGCCCCCCTTTTCCAGTTGCGATTTCAATGAAGCCAATTGCTGCGTCAGTGTACTTAGCGCGGCCTGTGCCTTATCGGACAATGGCGGGTTCTGACTGGTCAGCACCTGGATTTTTTCCTGCAATGAGCTAACCTGTTGCTGCAGCGCCGAGACCATCTGCTGAGAGCCAGTCTGCCCCACTGCCTGAATGCCCGACTGTCCCGCGACTACGCCAACCGCCTGGTTTATGATCGCCGCCTTCGAGTCGACAATAACCTGCGAACGTCCTGCAGCACCTTGGCCTTGTGCGGTCATATTTTGATTCTGGATGGCTCCGGCCATCATCTCGGCGAACCCCTTCTGTTCACCGGGAGCATTCGACACGCTGCCTGAAACGGGTTCAGATCGTCCACCGATTGCGGCATTCAACGCGCTCAGGGCTGGGCTGTTTAACTGCGCCATATTCTTACTCCCAACTTTCAAACATCCAATGGGTTGCGCCGGTGCTGTGCGGCATGCGCATCATTCACGGCCTGTTCTTGCTTGCTCTGCATCCGGTTGCGTTCGTTTTCAAATCTGCCACGCAGTTTTTCAACAGATCGATGCTGGCTACTGGCCTCAGCGGCTGCCTGTTTATGGGTAAGCAACTCGGCCTCCACTTGAGCGACAATCTCTTTTTGATGGGCGATGGTCTGCTCAATCTTGCTCATGAAAGCCCGGTAATTCTGCAGGGCGAATGCCTTGGCCTCGCCACCTGAAGCGAATCCGATACCGGCCGCGTATTCCTGCAAATAATCAGTCAGTTGCCGCAAACGCGCCTGCTGTTCATCCAATCGCCGCTGACATTGGAGCAGCGATTCCTTGGCGATATTCGCCCCGCGCTCGGTGATTTTCTCCACCCCTTTGACCCGTTCGATTCGCTTCTGATTCACGATGGTCACCCCCGACCGTATCAGGCGGCGCTATGCATCAATGATTCAAGCGCCGCAAAGCTCGAATCAAGGTCTGCCGATTCATGGATGGACTGACTCAGGAACGCCTCCAGATCAGGCTGCACATCAATGGCACGATCAAGCCGCACATCATGGCCACGACGATACGCCCCCACGGCCAATAAATCCCGACTTTGGTTATACGTACTCATCAATTGCTTGAAGCGTTGCATCAGATCCAGATGCTCGGGCGATACCAGTGCGGGCATCAGTCGGGAAATGGATGCTTCGATATCAATGGCCGGATAACGGCCACGTTCGGCGATGGCCCGGGAGAGCACAATGTGCCCGTCCAGAATCGCGCGCGCGGCATCGGCGATGGGGTCATTCTGATCATCCCCTTCCACCAGCACGGTATAAAACGCCGTCATGCTCCCACGTGCCGACTCCCCATTACCCGCGCGCTCAACCAAGGCTGGCAGACGAGCGAACACCGATGGCGGATAACCCTTGGTGGCCGGTGGCTCGCCGATCGCCAAACCGATTTCCCGCTGGGCCTGTGCATAACGCGTCAACGAATCCATCAACAGCAACACATCGTGACCCTGTTCCCGGAAATACTCGGCAATGGCCGTTGCAAGACTCGCACCGTGCAAACGCATGAGGGGCGACGCATCGGCTGGGGCTGCGATCACAATCGCACGGGAACGCGCTTCTTCATCCAGAATCTCGGCGACAAATTCACGCACCTCGCGTCCCCGTTCGCCGATCAGGCCGACCACGATGATCTCCGCCGTGGTGTAGCGCGTCATCATGCCGAGCAAGACGCTTTTACCCACGCCACTACCGGCAAAAATACCCATCCGCTGTCCACGCCCCACGGTGAGCAGGGCATTGATCGCCCGCACCCCCACATCAAGTGGTTCACGGATCGGACGACGCTTGAGCGGATTGTTGCTGCGCCCCTGCAAATCAACAGGGATATCCCCTTGAATGGCCGGGCCTTCATCCAGAGGGTGTCCACGCGCATCCAGAACGCGCCCCAACAACTCCGGCCCCAGCGGCACCCGGATAGATGCGCCTTGATTCTGCACCCGGCACCCCGGTGCGATGCCTCTCAGCGCCTCCAGTGGCATGAGGTAAGTATTTCGTTCAGCAAAGCCAACCACTTCGGCATCCACATAACGACCAGTCTGATCATCATCCAGATAAATACGACATTGATCGCCAATGGCCGCCGTGAGACCGCTGGCTTCGAGCGCCAACCCCACAACCCGTACGATTCGTCCTTCGGCCTGCAGCGGCGGGCGTTGTACGCGTGCCTGCAACCCCATGAGGTGACGGGCCCAGTCCAACCCAACCGACCCGCTCCGCATTGAAGGCGGATCAAACACGGCGGGATTGCGGCCCGCTGTCATTCGGAGGCCTCGTCCACTTCAGCCGCGATGGGGTCGGCTGGGCCGGCCACTCGTTCGTCCAGCACTCGCAGGCAAAGTGCAGCCCATCGGGCTTCCAGACTGGCATCAACGAGCGACTCCACACCCACGGTGTTCGATTCTACCTGCAAGCCGCCCGGCGTCACCGTCGCATCGCGGCGTACGGTAATGGTTTGCGCATGTTGGCTTTGTACCTTGTCCTGATCGATGGCAGCCTGCAAGGCATCGGCATCATCGGGATGGCACACCAACGTGACCGCACGCACGGCCACCGGCAATGCTTCGATCGCAGTGCGAGCAACCACCTCCAGATGCTCAGGCTCGATGGTCAATTCACGGTAAATAATGGCTCGTGCCATCTGGACGGCCAGTCGGGTCATTTGCAGACTGACTTCTGCATCCAGATCGGCCAAGGGTTGAGTCAACGACTGCAACCAACCCTGAAAGCGCAGTTGAATCTGCATTTGTTCGGCCAAAGCGGCGGCCAGACCTTCGGCATGACCTGCAGCAAAACCGGCCTTCTCACCCTGAGCCCGCCCCGCTGCGAAACCAGCCTGCTCGGCCACCTGGCGCGCCCGAGCCAGTTCCTCTGCATGAGGGTCGAGCGGCTCGCTCAGGACTTCCGATGGCTCCTCTGGCACATCGAAATCCGGCAAGGCCCAGGCCGAAATGCCAGATGCGACACCTGCCCCTGCGGTCAACGGACGCACCAAGGGTGGTTTGTCGACTGCGGCAGCCGGATGCGGATCAGACGAACTCTTCACCGCCGCCTCCTAAGTTGATCTTGCCTTCGTCCGCCAGTTTGCGAGCCGTTTGCAGAATTTCTTTCTGTGCCGCTTCGACATCGGACAAGCGTGTTGGGCCCAGTGATTCCAGGTCGTCCCGCATCATCTCAGATGCCCGCTTCGACATATTCTTGAAGAACTTCTCTTTGAGGTCGGTATCCGCACCCTTCATCGCCATGAGCAGACGATCGGAAGGCACTTCTCGCAGGATGGTCTGGATGCCACGATCATCCACATCTATCAGGTTGGCGAACACGAACATCAGGTCTTCGATCTGCGAACCCAACTCGGCATCGGTAGACTTGACCGCCCCCATCACCACTTCTTCGACGTTGCCCTCGAGGAAGTTCATGATGCCTGCCGCAATCTTGACGCCTCCGACCTTGGACGACTTACCGCCACCTGCGCCAGAAACCTGACGCTCCATGATGTCGTCCAGTTCCATCAGAGCCTGCGGCGACACGCCATCCAGATGAGCGATACGCAGAACGATATCGGCACGCATGTTCTCTGGCAGCATCTGCAGAATTTCAGCGCCCTGATCGCTTTCCAGATGCGACAGCACAATCGCGATAATCTGAGGGTGTTCGTACCGGATGATTTCGGCAATCGAGCGCGGATCCAGCCATTTGAGGAATTCAAGGTTCCGGCGGTTGCCGCCCGAGCTGATGCGGTCGAGCAGACCGGCTGCCTTGTCTTCGCCCAAGGCCCGGTTCAGCACGTTACGAATGTAATCGGTGGTACCGAGCGCCAGACCGGTCTGGTCTCCCAAATCCAGTACGAACTGATCGAGCACAGCCTGAATCTGTGAACGGGTCACATTAGGCAGAACGGCCATGGCTTGACCGATTTTCTGCACCTCGCGTGGGTCGAGTTTGGTAAATAACTGTGCCGCAGACTCTTCGCCCAACGCCATCATCAGGATGGCGGCACGCTCAGGGCCCTTCAATCCAGCGATCAAATCGCTAGGGTTTTGGTTGGCATTAGCAGGGGCTTCGGCCATCTCAGTTCTCCGAATGCGTCCATTGTTTGATCACCGCAGCGACTGCCTTGGGATCATGGTTGATACTTTGCTTCAATTGTCGCAGCTTTTCAGCATAGCTGGCGGCACCAACGAGTTGCGGCACCCCTTCAAGGTCGTCCACGTCATCGGGCCCCGGGATCTGTCCACCCTCACCTGCCTGACGGGTGAAGGAAACACCCTCCTCAGTCATGCCATTCTCTTCCACGCCATGAGGCAGCGCTGCGCCCGACTGATGTGGCAGTGCCTCTGGGCGAGACTTGTCCGCCAACATTTTCAGCAGAGGGCGAACCACCATGAGGAAGATCAACAGCATCGCAACGCCAAGACCCAGATTCTTCAGCAGAGGCATGAACCAGTCCTGCTGCCACAGTGGAACGGAGACTTTTTCAATCTTCTGCTCAACGAACGGAATGCTCGCGAGTGTCAATTTGTCGCCACGCTTTTCATCCAAACCCACGGCTTGGGATACCAGATCCTTGATTCGCGCCAACTCAGCATCGCTCATCGGCTCAGACTTCGTCTTCCCGTCCTTATCCGTAACGGTTTTTTCATCCAGCAACACTGCCACGTTGAGTTTATCCACCGCACCGCTGGCATATTGGGTATGGCGAATATCCTTATCCACATTGTAGTTGCGTGTTTCGTTCTTTTGGGAACTGATCGGTGTCTGAATGATCTGCTGGTATTGCTGAACGTTAAGATTGGCCGGTGGCTGCAAGCCGCCAGCAGTTTGCGGGGTGACGGTACCACCGCCGGGTGGTTGATTGGACAAGGCACCCGGCACGCCGCCGTTGATGCCCTGATCACCCAATGTATGCGTGGTGTCGTTGGTTTGCTCGGAAAGCACGACACCGGTCTTCGGGCCATAAGTCTCGCTCGTGCCTTCCTGACGAGAGAAATCAATATCGGCAGACACTTGGGCACGCACTTGATCTGCGCCGACAATCGGCGCCAGCAAGGCTTCGATCTGGCGAGCGTAGGCTCGTTCGACGCGCTGACGATAGGCGAATTGTTTATCGGTCAGCCCCATGCCACTGGCATCGTCAGAATTTTGACTCAGCAGCTCTCCGCGCTGATCAATGACGCTCACATTCTCCGGTTTCATCCCGGCCACACTCGACGCGACCAGATGCACGATGGCGCGCACCTGACCAGGCGTCAGTGATTGCCCGGGTGACAATTCCACCACAACCGAAGCCGTGGACTTTTGCTGTTCACGAACAAAAACGGATTGCTTGGGTGTCGCCAGATGCACACGTGCCGCCGAAACGCCTTGAATGGTCTCAATTGACCGGGCCAGTTCGACTTCGACCGCGCGTTGGTAGCGAGCCTGCTCGATGAACTGACTCGTACCAAGGGATTGATCCTTGTCCAACATCTCGAGACCGACCCCGTTACCGGAAGGCAAACCCTCGCCGGCCAGAAGCATCCGCACGGCGGGTAACTGGGCGGGATCGACCAGAATGGCGCCATCCGGACTCAGTTGATAATTCTTTTTGGCCGCACGCAACGCATCAACGACGGCTGCCGATTCTTTCGGCCCCAAGTTTGTATACAACGGCACCAGAGATGGCTTCTGCCCCCATAGAAAGAAGCCGACCATGAAGGAAAGCGTCGCTGCCAGTGCCACCAGAATCAGCAACTGACGGAAACTCGACGATTGAGTGAATCCATCGATTTGCCGTATCCACGCCGGTGTTCCGGTTGTTGGCTGGTGAGCGGCAGACATTGGGGCCATTGAATTCTGAGCCATGGTGAAACCTCAATCCTTAAACAGGCATGTTCATGATGTCTTGGTACGCTTGTACCAAGCGGTTGCGCACCTGCAAGGTGGCATTAAAGCCTAGCGAGGCTTTCTGGGAGGCCAGCATGACCTGCGTGAGATCCACATTCGGGTCTCCCAGCTCGAAACGGGTCTTCAACTGGGAAGAATTCTGTTGCAGATCATTGACCTGCCCGATTGCCTTCGTCAAGAGCGATGAGAAGGAATCTCCACCGGCAGGCGATACAGTGGGTGGCACGCTCGCCGGCTGGGCCATCCGCTGGGTGGCCTCCTGACGCATGACGCGCATTTGCGACAAAATTTGATCAACAGACATTCCGCTACTCATCCCGCATTCTCCTTATCCCGATCGGAACACCCGCCCTGAAACCAACTTGAATCAGAGAGCCATTCCCGTTGAAAATAGTAATGCAGGGTTTATGCCAATTCAGGCGGACATCTGATACTTGCGGAGTTTCTCAACCAGGGTGGTTCGACGGATACCCAGTTGCCGTGCGGCTTGCGCGACCACACCGTCATTGTTGGTCAACGCCTGTTCGATCCAGGCTCGCTCGATGGCCTCGAGCTGGCTCTTAAGATCGAAGTCCATTTCCGGCAGGACACACTGGCATTGCGCCAGTTCCTGTTCATCGACCGGCAAACGAATGCCCGCAGACTGATCTACGCTCGTCCGCCCAGAGGCGAACATGTCACGAGGATCAACATCCTCGGGCACCGCGCCATCATGCGCAATCGGTTCTGGCACCTTTGCGGCGGTCGGAACGGGCATATCAGGCATTTGCCAGTCGGAGGGCAGCTGCATGCGGATCTTTTCAGGCAACTGCGCAACATCCACGACCTGATCGGGGTACAGAATCCCCAGACGCTCGATCACATTACCCAACTCGCGCACATTACCCGGCCATGGGAGGGCCGACAGCACCGCCAGCGCGCCGTCGGTCAACTTCGCCACGGGCCGCCCTGCCAAGGCAAAACGTTGCGTCAATGCCCGGACAATCTCCGGAATATCTTCACACAGCGCACGCAAGGGCTGAGTTTCAAGCGGGAAGACATTCAACCGGTAATACAAATCCTGTCGGAAGCTGCCTTCCTGGATATGCACTTCCAGATCCCGATGCGTGGCTGCCACGATGCGCACGTCGGCCGTGAAGGTATGCCGCCCCCCGACTCGCTCGAATGTACGTTCCTGCAATACGCGCAGAATCTTGACCTGCATGGGCAGCGGCATATCGCCGATTTCATCCAGAAACAGCGTACCGCCCTCGGCGAGTTCGAATCGCCCGGGTCTTGCACTGATCGCGCCGGTAAAGGCGCCCTTCTCATGGCCGAATAACTCTGACTCGAGTAATTCCGCCGGGATCGCGCCGCAATTGACGGGCACGAAGGGTTTGTCCGCCCGATTCGATAGGCGATGGATCATTCGCGCCACGACTTCTTTGCCGGTACCGGATTCACCCAGAATCAACACGGTGGCATCGCTGGGCGCAACCTGCTCGATCTCAGCCCGCAGCTGCCGCATGACCGGCGTTTGCCCGACCAAGCCTCGTCCGGCGGCGACCAGTTGTTCACCACGCCAACGACTGATCAAACGCTGAACGATGCCCTGCAATCCGGACAGCGTACAAGGCCATACCAGTGTGGCAAAAGGTGTTTGAACTGCTCCGAGCCAACCCGCCGGATCAGAGTCCAAGGCAACCCAGGGCAGCGTTTGAGGTCGGTCAAGACGGGATTCGCAGGCGTTCGCAAAACAGATTCCGCCGATCACATCTTCCGTGACGGAGGGAACCGGATCAGGAACTACTTCGGCCTGGACACCCAGCAAGGAAAGCCATTGCGTTAAATCGGTTCCGATCTCGGACGGTGCATCGATCCATATCCGCGGCAACTGATCAGACATCTTCCGGTGACTCCGAAACAACAGGTAATCAAACAAACGGGCAGCCCGACAACACATCCCAGATCACATTTTGGGCGGGTACCCACTGAAAAAGCCGCTGGGGACTAGTTCAGACGCTACTTAGACGCAAACCCTACCTGTAGCCGCGAGCTGTGTCAAAATATTGTCGGCATTTTCTGCATGATGAGACCACTTGACCCGGCTTTGATTTATGAGTGTTAATTCCACCACTTAGCGCCTATCGCGCCGCCAGCCCCGGAAGGTCACGCCAGAAGTGAACCCATGAAAATCGACTCGACATTGATCGCCAGCACCGTCACGGAATTACGGGGTCAGCCGCTTAAGACAGGACAGACGCTGGCTGCCATCGTGTTACAGGCGAACCAAGCCACGGGCAAGGCCGTGCTTTCCCTAGCCGGTGGACAGGTGACCGTTAACACCCAGCAGCCACTCACCACAGGCAGCGCCATCCAGTTGACCGTTCGGGATGTCGGCCCACCGGTGGTGTTGGGACTCACACCCTCGCCCGCTGAAGGCATGGCGGCACGCGCCTCGCCACAAACGCCGGTGCAAACCCTGATTTCCCTGTTGATGACAAAACTGAGCAGCGGCGCGATGTTGTCCACCCCGAAAGCCGACCTCAGCCCGCCGCAAGGGCAGCAAGCCAATACGGCGACGAACCCAAGCCTCTCCTCGACGACAACCACCTCATCGACCAGCAGTGCGGATTCGACAACAGGCAAGACCCCGGTTGGCACCGCACCGATCGCGACGGCGACCCAGTCCATCAAACTCGATCTCCCCTTGAACGTCCGCATGGCGCTACCCAACCTCGACCCGGTTCTCAACGCAGTGCGGACAGGTCAACCTTCGCCCACCTCAAACCCGACGCAACAGGGCAAGCCTGCCGTCGAACAAACACTCGCCCGAAATCTGACCCAGCTGATCGCCACCAACAGCCTGCCGGTATTACCCACCAATGCGCCGCTCGACCAGGCGACATCCGATATCAAGTCCCAGCTCAAATTGGCCGCCCAACAATTGAAAATGCAGGCAAACCTGGAATCGGCGGTCAAAGAACCCGTGACATCAGGCCGGGGCGCTCAGTCGCCCGCAGCCACCCAAGCTACATCTCAGGCGAATCCTCAGGCAAGCGCCCAGTCAACGTCATCCGCAGTCCCTCAACCGGCATCTCCGACCGTCGCTCAGACCACTTCGATTCAATCAAGCCTGGAACAATGGATCGGTCGACTGGATGTCAGCCAGCTGCGCACCGCCATTCAGCAGATTCAAGGGCAGCCGACCTGGGTGGTCGACGTTCCCATGATGGTGGCCGAGCAACCCCGACGCTTCCAGATCGCTATTCAGGAACAATCTCGGAACACCAACCCGCCTGCCGAATCCACGTGGCAACTCGATTTCGCAATTGATCTTCCCGAATTAGGGCCGCTGCATGGCAGCCTGTCGCTGCAATCCACGGACCTGACCGTTCGCATGTATGCAGACAAGCCAGAGGCACGTGTGCAGCTGGACGCCTCGCTCGACCAATTGGCAGAACACCTGCGCGCCGCATCGTTGACCCCCAAAGAATTGAGCATCTATCCCGGGCCACCGCCCAAAGCCGTTCAGGAACGACTGAGCCCCGCACCGATCCTTGATGAGAACTCCACGTTCAGGTGCCGGGTTTGACATGAGCCACGACAACCTGAAATCCAAGTCGGACAAACGCCAGATCAGCCGGGCTGTGGCTCTGAAATATGAGGGGGCGGATTTACCCCAGGTGGTCGCCACCGGGCAGAACCTCGTGGCTCAACAGATCGTGGCCCGTGCCGAGGCGGCTGAAGTACCCTTGGTGGAAGACCCGGCACTGGCTGAAGCGCTCGCCAGTCTGGATATCGGTGACCATATCCCCGACAACCTGTTCCGGGCCGTCGCGGAAGTGTTGAGCTACGCTTTGTATGTCAGTGGCAAACACGAAGATGTGCTCAAGCGGGCGCGCCAGACCCGCGACGAGGCGCAGGATGGTCAGTCAAAGAATGATGAAACACGGGAATAAGGCGCCAATTTGATTGCACGATCTGGCGCAGCAATCGCCTTGACGATGCGATGGACTATTCCGTCGCCCCGGATTCAGTAGATTTGGACTCTACAGGCCTAGCTTCGATGGGCACGACCCCATCACCAAAATGCAGTCGCAACGGCACGGGTCGCTCGGATTCGGCCAAAGCTGTCTGTAACGCGGCCGCTCGCCAAAGCAAACCAGATTCCGCCTCGACCAGACTGTACCCCCGCTCAAGCACCCGCTGCGGACTCAAGGCTGCGAGCACACTCAACGCCTGATCGAGCCGTTGCTGCTGGCGAACAAATCTCTGGCGTGCGGCCTGCTGCAAACGTGCGGTCATACGCTGCCTTTCCTGCTGGCGCAGCTCGATCTGTCGCTGAACTATCGAGGGACGCAAGCCCACCACCAATCGGAGCCAATGCTGATGCTGTGCGGCCATCCGCTGCTGAATGGCTTGCTGTAGCCGCCAGCGCATCTGTTCAAGCCGACCGTGGTTCTGGTGCACCCAATGCACCGGACTGCGTTGCTGCAATCGATGCGTCAACGCGTGCACCCGGCTCTGGCTGTCCTGCCAACGCGTACGAATCGCCCGCTGCAATCTCATGCCTAGCATCGTCTGACGATGGGCCTCCGGCAACCAACGCAGGCGTTGATGACGAAGTCGATTCAGGTTGCTGTCCAACCGTTGCCCCGCGTCGTTCAGGCGGTCTTCGATCAATCGTGAAAGCTGCCGCTGATGCAAAGCGAGTGAAGCCTGCAATTCTGCTAAGGTCACTGCTGTGGCCAGTTCGGCGGCCGCCGTCGGTGTGGCAGCCCGAACATCCGCCACAAAATCGCTGATCGTGAAATCGATTTCGTGACCGACGCCACTGATGACCGGCACTGGGCAGGCTGCCACCGCGCGAGCGAGGGCTTCATCGTTGAACGCCCACAGATCACTCATCGAACCGCCGCCGCGCACGAGCAAGACGACATCGAATCCGGAATCGCCAGTGATACCCCGCACCGCTGCAGTCAGTTCGGCAGCCGCGGTATCGCCCTGCACTGCCACGGGAATCAGATTGATTTCTACCAATGGCATCCGCCGGGTCAAGGTGGAGACCACATCATGCAGCGCCGCACCCGCCGAGGACGAAATCACCGCGATTCGTCGTGGCAACGAGGGAATGGCGCGCTTGCGGGCAGCATCGAACAGCCCCTCTGAGAACAGTTTTTTCTTCAGCGCTTCGAACAGGACGGCCAGTTGACCATCGCCCGCCAGTTCAACACCTGAAACGATCAACTGATAATCACCGCGCGGAGCGTACAACGAAACCGAACCTCGCACGACAACGGCATCTCCATTGGAAAACGCCGTCTTGACGCGCATCGCTTGCCCTCGAAACAGCGCGCAACGCACTTCGGCGTGTTGATCCTTGAGGGAGAAATACACATGCCCCGACGCCGCACGGGTCAGGGAACGCACTTCCCCTTGAACCATCACGCCGCTGAGGTTGGCCTCCAGAATCTGTTTCGCCATTTCATTGAGTGATGTGACCGAAAGAATCGCGCTCATGTCGCCTCCAGAGACAGTCGCAGTGCCAACGCGGCCAGTGTGATCAAGAGCACCGGCGTGGTGAGGATGATCCCGACCTTGAAGTAATAGCCCCAGGAAATGACGATTTGCCGCCGGGCCAGGACATGCAGCCACAACAACGTCGCCAGACTGCCGATCGGGGTGAATTTCGGGCCGAGGTCGCAACCGATGATATTCGCGTAGATCATGGCCGACTGCGTGACGCCGGTAGCGTGCGTGCCGTCAATCGCCAACGAGCCCATCAGCACCGCCGGCAGGTTGTTGAGCACCGCCGAGAGTACGGCCATGGTCATGCCAGTACCCATGGCGGCACCCCAGACTCCAGACCCCGCGAAGCCATCAAGCCAATGGACAAGCCAATCGGTCAACCCGGCATTTTTCAGACCGTACACCACCAGATACATGCCCAGCGAAAAGATCACCACAGACCAGGGCGCGTGCCGCAACACCACGGCCGTATCGATGTGCCGACCATAGCGGGCGACGATCAACAGCGCCAACGCGCCAACGCCCGCAACCGCACTGATCGGCACGCCCCAATGATCCAGCACGAAAAAACCGAACAGCAACCAGACCAGCACCACCCAGCCGGAAATGAACACCGATCGATCCACAATCACCCGAGAGGGCAAGGTCAGATCTTCCACGGCGTAGTGCGCAGGAACCGATGCGCGGAAATACCACCACAACACGCCGAGGGAGGTGAACACCGTCACCACGGTGACCGGTACCATCACCGAAGCGTACTGAGCAAAACCGAGGTGGGAATAATCGGCCACGATGATGTTCACGAGATTCGAAACCACCAGAGGCAGACTCGCGGTGTCGGCGATGAATCCGGCTGCCATGACAAATGCCAGCGTCGTCGCAGGCGGCACCCGTAAGGCAAGCAGGATACCGATGACAATCGGGGTGAGAATCAGCGCGGCACCGTCATTGGCGAACAGGGCCGAAACCAGTGCGCCCAGCAGGATCAGCCAGGCGAACAATCGCGGACCGCGGCCACCGGCCCGACGCGCCAGATGCAGCGCAGCCCAGGTGAAAAAGCCTGCCTCATCCAGCAACAGGCTGATCACGATCAGCGCAATGAATGTGAACGTGGCATTCCAGACGATGCCCCACACTACGGGCACATCGCTAACCTGAACCACGCCAGTGGCAAGGGCAACCACGGCCCCGGCGGCGGCGCTCCAACCGATCCCGAGCCGGAATTGGCCGATTTGAGGTTGCCACAGCACCAATACCAGTGTGGCGAGAAAAATGGCCGCGGCCGTCATGGCATGAGCATGGCCGCACCACGCACACCGCTGGAATCGCCGAATTTCGGCGCAACAAGCTTGGTGCTGATCGGGTCGGAGAATACGAACTCATCCCAAATCGCGGGAACCTCCTCATATAGAGAGGTCACGTTCGACATGCCACCGCCCAACACAATGACTTCGGGATCGAAGATATTGATCAGATGCGCCAGGGCACGCGCCAGTCGATGCGTATAACGATCGAGTGCCGCGCGGGCTTTCACATCACCTGTCTGCATTGCTCCGATAATTTCGGACCCCGTGAGCGACCGGCCAGATTCGCTTTGATAATCCCGCATGAAAGCCGGACCGGAAAGCCACTGCTCAATGCATCCATGATGACCGCACCAGCAGGCGGGGCCGGGATATTCGCCTTCACGCGTCCAAGGCAGTGGGTTGTGCCCCCATTCGCCCGCAATGGCGTTCTGCCCCATGATCAATTGGCCGTTGAACACCAGTGCACCACCAACGCCCGTCCCCAGAATCACCCCGAAGACGGAGTGTGCACCAGCTGCAGCGCCATCGCTTGCCTCGGACAAGGCGAGGCAGTTGGCGTCGTTGGCCATGGATACCGGCCGGTTGAGTCGGGTCTCCAGGTCGTATATGAGCGGTTTGTCGTTGAGCACCACGGAGTTGGCATTTTTCATCAGGCCCGTGCCCGGTGAGGTCGTGCCCGGTGTACCGACACCGATGGAACCGACACGCCCCAACCGCTCTTCCGCCTGTTCGATCAGGGTCGCGATGGTTTCAATGGTGCCGACATAATCGCCCTGGGGAGTAGGCAGTCGCTCACGAAACAGGAACGCTCCCGCCTCATCGAGCACCGCCACTTCGATCTTGGTACCGCCAAGATCGACGCCCAATCTAAGTTTCTGGCGAAGATTCTTTCGATCCGCACTCATGAGGCCAGCGCGGCCAATGCCGTCTCGTAATCCGGTTCGTCCGCGATTTCGGGCACCTGTTGCACGTAGCGAACCTGATCGTGTTCATCCAACACGATTACGGTACGCGCCGCCAGATGGGCCAGTGCGCTATCGGCCAGCAGCACGCCATAATCGGTGAGAAACTCCGGGTGGCGAAAACTGGAGAGCGTCACCACCCGATCCAATCCCTCCGCACCGCAGAAACGGCTCTGCGCGAAAGGCAGATCGGCAGAGATACAAAGCACCACGGTGTCCGGGTGACCACTCGCCTTTTCATTGAAGCTGCGCACCGATTGTGCACACGTGGATGTATCCAGACTCGGGAAGATGTTCAGGATTTTTTTCTTGCCCGCGAAATCACCCAGGCCTTTTTCATCCAACTTACCATCCGTGAGTGTGAATGCCGGTGCTTTCGTACCTACGGCAGGCAATGTACCGGCCACCTGAACGGGATTCCCTAGAAACGTAACTTGGCTCATAGCGGCACCTCCAGATTGATTCGATCAAGAACTCAATTTCGCAGCGTGGCAATCAAGCGCTTCGGGCGCAAGAGTAAATCCAGGGCATCTTCAATGGATTTGCTGACAATATCAGCGGCAGCCACCGCAATCTGGGCCGCACCCTCCGCCTGAATCACGACCAGCCCCAACGCAGCCTCATGCAACATCATGGCATCGTTACGGCCATTGCCGACGGCAACACACTGGTCTGCGCCCAGGCCGCGGACAAAATCCGCCTTGGCCTCATTTTGCGCACCGGGCGGCAATATCTTTAAAGAAACTGGCAGACCGGCCAACTTTTGGGCGGCACTGCCATGGGTATCCGCTGTGATGACGTGAACCGTCAGATGCTCGGCGAGCTGCACCAACCGTTCGGGCACACCCCCGATCAGCGCACCGTCTTCGGCAATGGTGCCGTTGTAATCCAGCACGAGATGCGCAAGCGACAGGTGCATGCCGCCATGGAAATCGCCGGGGATATCAACCGTCAGCATCGCCGTCGTCATCCTCGATGGTGATGTTCGGGCCGTCAAAGTGGTCTCGACGCAGGTGATGCCCCAAGGCCGCCGCCAGTTTGCGAGCGGTTTGCCGATAAATCTGCGCATTGGGGGAATCCGGCGAACGAACCACGGTGGGCCGGCCTTCATCCACATCGGTGCGGATACTCAGATCCAAAGGCAGCTGCCCCAACAATTCCACGTGGTTTTCTGCCGCCAGCTTTTCACCGCCGCCCTTGCCGAAAATCGGTTCGACATGGCCGCAGTTCGAGCAGATATGCACCGACATGTTCTCGATGACGCCAAGCACCGGCACATTGACCTTCTCGAACATGGTGATGGCTTTGCGGGCATCCAGCAGGGCGATGTCCTGCGGCGTGGTGACAATCACGCTACCTGCTACCGGCACCTTTTGCGCCAGTGTGAGCTGGATGTCGCCCGTTCCCGGCGGCATATCAACGATCAGGTAATCCAGATCGTGCCAGCGGGTGTCGTTGAGCAACTGCATCAATGCGGATGTCACCATCGGCCCACGCCAGACCATGGCCTGGGCATCGTCGATGAGGTAGCCGATCGACATGGTTTGCAGGCCGTGCGCCATCACCGGCTGCATGGCTCGCTGTTCGTCGACTATTGGTGTTTCCTTGCTGCCCAACATCAAGGGTTGGCTGGGTCCGTAGATGTCGGCATCCAGCAAACCGACCGTTGCGCCCTCCGCTGCCAACGCCAGGGCCAGATTCACGCTGGTGGTCGACTTGCCCACACCGCCCTTGCCGGAGGCCACCGCGATGATATTGCGTACACCGGGCAAAGGCTTGCCGTTCTGGCTGCTACCGATCGGGCTGACAAAAGCAATGGTGGTTTCAGCGGATTTGATGCCTTCAATCTGAAGTGCAGTTCGCTCAAGCAATTCGGTCAGTTCGGCCTCATAGCCAGCAGCCGGATAATCGAGCACCACATCGATGTGAGCCACATCACCCACGACTTCGGAACGCTCGATGAAATGGGCATCCGCCAGCGTTTCCCCGGCATGAGGATCAACCAGTGGACCCAATGCGTTGCGCAGGGCTTCTGATCGGGCGGTATCGATTTTTTTTCCAAACAGTCCAAACATCAAGCACCTCCAGAATCGATTGCGGTGGGAGTCCCAAGCCTGAACGGCTACAGAGCCTACATGCGCGAAACGACGACTGTAGCCAGTACGCCTTGCGTTATTCTGGCCGCATGTGCGGGAACAGCAAAACGTCGCGGATCGAGGGTGAGTCGGTCAGGAACATCACGAGACGATCGATGCCGATTCCTTCGCCCGCTGTCGGCGGCATACCGTGTTCCAGCGCGCGGATATAATCAGAGTCGAAGTGCATGGCTTCGTCGTCTCCGGCGTCCTTCTCGGCCACCTGCGCCAGGAAGCGTTCCGCCTGGTCTTCGGCATCGTTCAACTCCGAGAAACCGTTGGCGATTTCACGACCGCCGATGAAGAACTCGAAACGATCGGTCACAAACGGATTATCGTCGTTCCGGCGCGCCAACGGCGATACTTCGGCCGGATATTCGGTAATGAACGTCGGCTGAATCAACTTATGTTCGGCCGTTTCTTCAAAGATTTCGATCTGGATCTTGCCCAGTCCGTAGGAATCCTTGATGTTGATACCCAAGCCTTCCGCCACACGTCGGGCGCTCTCGATGTCCGAGAGCTGCGCGCGCGTGATATCCGAATTGTGCGCCAGGATGGCATCGACCACCGACAAACGGGCAAACGGTTGAGCCAGATCGAACTCGACGCCCTGATACGTCAGGGTAGTTGAACCGCAGACCGACTCTGCCAGGCGACGCAGCAGGTCTTCGGTCATATCCATCAGATCGATGTAATCGGCATAGGCCTGATAGAACTCGATCATGGTGAATTCGGGGTTGTGGCGCGTCGACAGACCTTCGTTGCGGAAGTTACGGTTGATTTCGTATACCCGCTCGAAACCGCCAACCACCAGCCGCTTCAGATAAAGCTCCGGTGCGATGCGCAGGTACAAATCCATATCGAGTGCGTTATGGAAGGTCGTGAACGGCTTGGCCGAAGCGCCACCGGGGATCACATGCATCATCGGGGTTTCGACCTCGAGGAAGTCCTTGCCATTCAGATAATTGCGAATGAACTGGATGATCTGGGTGCGCTTACGAAAGGTATCGCGCACCGGCTCATTCATGATCAGATCCACGTAACGCTGGCGATAGCGCTGCTCGGTATCCGACATGCCGTGGAATTTGTCCGGCAGCGGGCGCAGGCTCTTGGTCAGCAGACGAATCGAGTCCACGCGGACGGAAAGCTCGCCCTTCTGGGTCTTGAACAAGCGGCCTTCGCCCCCGACGATATCGCCGATATCCCAGGTCTTGAACGATTCATACGCCTCTTCGCCCAAGGCATCGCGCGCGACATACAACTGAATCCGGCCGCTGTGATCGAGGATCGACAGGAAGCTTGCCTTGCCCATCAGTCGCTTGGCCATCACGCGCCCGGCAACGACGACACGCCGTGGGTTCAGCTCGAAGTAATCCGCCTCTTTTTCGGCGTATTCAACCTGCAACTCCGCCGCACTGGCATCCCGACGGAAGTCATTGGGGAATGCGTTGCCGCTTGCACGAATACGGCTCAGCTTGTCGCGCCGCTCGGCAATGAGTTTGTTCTCTTCAGCGAGAAGGGTTTCCGGGCTGTGTTCTTCAGCCGCGCCGTTGGAGATTTCGTGTTCGGACATCAGTTAAATTCCGGTAAATAAATAAGGTCAATACTGCCTGAAATGAGATTGGTTCAACCCGGGCCGCATCCCGAAGGACGGGCTCGGACGAATCAGAGGCCGCTTTTCAGACTCGCTTCGATGAATGGATCAAGATCGCCATCCAGCACGGCCTGCGTGTTGCCGGTTTCATAGCCGGTGCGCAGATCCTTGATGCGGCTTTGATCGAGCACGTAGGAGCGAATCTGGTTGCCCCAGGACACATCGGACTTGGTGTCTTCCAGTGCCTGGCTGACGGCGTTGCGTTTCTGTACCTCGAGCTCATAAAGTTTGGCTTTCAGCATCTTCATGGCACGTTCGCGGTTCTGAATCTGTGAACGTTCGGCCTGACATGCCACGACAACCCCCGTCGGAATATGCGTGAAGCGCACAGCCGATTCAGTTCGGTTGACGTGCTGCCCGCCCGCACCGGAAGCGCGAAACACGTCCACGCGCAAGTCGGCAGGGTTCACTTCGATTTCGATGTTGTCATCCACTTCCGGCGATACGAAGACCGAGGCAAACGAGGTGTGGCGGCGATTATCGGAATCAAAAGGTGATTTTCGCACGAGACGATGCACACCAATTTCGGTGCGCAGCCAGCCGAAAGCGTACTCACCTTCGAAACGGATGGTGGCTGATTTGATACCGGCCACTTCACCATCGGACATTTCCATCACTTCGGTCTTGAAGCCACGGCGGTCACCCCAGCGCAGATACATCCGCATCAGAATGCTGGCCCAATCCTGCGATTCCGTCCCGCCCGCACCCGACTGAATATCGAGGTAGGCATTGGATTCATCCATTTCGCCGGAGAACATGCGCCGGAATTCCAGATCGGCGATCTGTTTCTCGAACTCGCCCACATCCTTATCGATTGAAGCCACCGCCGCCTCGTCGTCTTCCTCGGCGGCCATTTCCAGCAAATCGGCGTTGTCGTTCAAGCCCTGCGCCATATCGGCGAGTGTGTGGACGACGCGCGCCAGCGATGCGCGTTCCTTACCCAGGGCCTGCGCCCGGGCCGGATCGTTCCAGACATCGGGAACTTCGAGTTCTCTATCGACTTCTTCTAGGCGTTCTTTCTTGCCATCGAAGTCAAAGATACCCCCGAAGAGCAGCCGCGCGCGCGGACAGATCTTTGATTTTGAACAGGATTGGATTAATTTCGAGCATGGGTAAGTTTCGTCACGGATTCATCAGAAGGTCGGACATTGTAGCGCAATGCGCCGCGGATAAGCGACTCGCGCAACGGCCCCCGCATCGGATTTGGGCGCAAACACGAATTGCACACATTTGATGGTCCGTTTCGAGGCAGGTGACACCCGAATGTCGGCCTCAGATCGGCTGCTGGGAATCACCCAGAGAAAAATCGCCCCACTGCATTTGCAACAGGCTCAAGGCGACGATGGGCGCCGTTTCGGTGCGCAGTACCCGCGGCCCCAACGTGAGCGGGATGAAACCCGCCGCCATGGCCGCTTCGACTTCGTGATCGCTGAGGCCGCCTTCGGGTCCGATCAGCATGGCCGCGCTTGAAGGCTTTGCCAAAAGCGGTGCCGAGACTTGGCCAGGCTTTGGGTGCAGCACCCATTTGAGTGCCGCGTCGGTTTGCGCCAAGGCATCATCGAGTGACAGGATCGGATCGATGCGAGGAAGGACGTTGCGTCCGGATTGTTCACACGCCCCGATGGCAATATCGATGAAACGGGCGTGGCGTTTATCGGCGCGCTCGCCCTTGAGTTCGACGACACTGCGCTCGGTCGCAACCGGGGTGAAGCGGGTCACGCCCAACTCGACCGCTTTCTGGATCACCCAGTCCATTTTTTCGCCCTTGCCCATCGCCTGCAGAAGATGGGTCTGCAACGGCGATTCGACACTATGCGTCACCACCCGGCCAATTTCAAGCGAACCATCGCGCTTTCCCAGACTGAGGGTTGCGTCGGCTTCGTAGTTTTGACCGTCGAACACGCGCACGGCCTGTCCATCACGCAGGCGCAGAACATTCTTGAGGTAGTTGAGCCGTTCAGCGGACAGCGGAAGGGTTGCACCTTCCGCCAGAGCTGCGTCGAGATAGATTCGAGGTACGCGCACCGCTCAGCCCCTCGCCCTAATCCTGCACCGCAAAACGCACCGCGTCGCAGGTGACATCGGCGAGCATCTGCCATTGCTCGTCATCCATGATGTACGGCGGCATCCAGTAGATGGTATTCCCCAGCGGACGGAGCAGCACTTCGTGGTCCAGCGCGTACCGATAAGCCTTCTGGTTGCGACGCTCGGCGCGCGGGAACGGATTGCCCTGATTACCGGGCCGGTCGTCGACCAGATCCATGGCCACGATCATGCCGCAACGGCGCAGATGCGCAATGTTGGGCAACTCGGCCAGAGGCGCGGCCAGCCGGTCGATCATCGCCCCGCGCTGACGATTGCGTTCGATGACGTTGTCCTGTTCGAAGATATCCAGCGTCGCCAGCGCGGCCGTACAGGCCAACGGATTGCCGGTATAACTGTGGGAATGCAGGAAGGCCCGGCTGACGGGCGCAAGACAATAAAACGCCTGATAGATGTCCTCGGTGGTGAGCACAGCAGAAAGGGGCAGATAGCCACCGGTGATGCCTTTGGACAGGCAAAGAATATCCGGTGTGACCCCCCCCTGCTCGCAGGCGAACAATGTGCCCGTGCGCCCGAATCCGACCGCGATTTCATCCGCGATCAGATGCACCTCGAACTCATCGCACAGGGCGCGCAAGCCGGTGAGATAAGCGGGTTCGTGCATGCGCATCCCGGCGGCACATTGCACCAGAGGTTCGATGATAATCGCACACGTCTCCGACGCCACGCGTTCGAGCAACTCACGCATGCCCGCCAGCGCCCGTTCGGTGACGTCGGCGCACGATTCGCCCGGTGCCGCCTGCTGGCAATCCGGCGAAGGAGCGATAAAGGCGGGCTGGATCAGTGGCGCGTAGGTCTCTGTGAAGATGGGAATGTTCCCGACTCCGAGCGCGCCCATGGTTTCCCCGTGGTAGCTGTTTTCCAGGGCGATGAAACGGGTCTTTTCCACCCGCCCCTGATTGCGCCAGTAGTGGAAACTCATCTTCAGGGCGACTTCCACGCCGGAAGCGCCGTTATCTGCAAAGAACACCCGATCCAGGCCCGGCGGCGTCAATTTGATCAAACGCTCGGACAACTCGACGACCGGCTGATGGCTGAATCCGGCCAGAATAACGTGTTCGAGCCGGTCCAGCTGCGCCTTGAGCCGCGCGTTGATCACCGGATTGGCATGCCCGAACAGATTCACCCACCACGAACTGATCACGTCAAGGTAGCGGCGACCATCAAAGTCGTACAGCCAGGAACCCTCGCCTCGCGACACCGGAATCGGTGGCAGGGTTTCGTGCTCTTTCATCTGTGTACACGGATGCCAGAGCACCGCCAGATCGCGGTCGATCCAGGATTGATTCGAACTCATTATGTTTAACCCGACTTTATCTCGCGACCAGTGCGACCACGAGATTGGAACTATCGACCGCCTTCACTTCGACGACCGAGCCAGACGGCATGTCCGGACCGAGCACCCGCCAGCGCGAGTCCCCGATACGAACCCAACCCACGCCATTGACGATGGGGGCCTCAAGCGTGAAATGACGGCCGATGTATTGCTCGCCCCGCCGATTGAGCGTGGGGTGGTCGGTGGCCTGTTTATTCGGCACGAACACCCGTCGCCCGATCAGTACGGCGACGATCGACAGGACGGCGAACAGACCGATCTGCACCGGCCAGCCGATATCCGGCATGAAAAAGCTGATGCCACCGACCACGCCAGCGGCCACGCCAAGCCACAGGAAGAAGCTCGATGGCGCAAAAATCTCCACAACGACGAGCAACACCCCAAGGATGAACCACGCCCAATAGTCCCAAACCAACGTATCAAGAGGCATTACAACAACTCACTCTGCTCAATCGATTCAAGGGGCGGAATCACCGAGTGATCGCCCAACCGTCGCTGCCTTTGACCAGATGCAGCATCCGTGTGTTTTTCTGGTCACCAGCGAACGGCGTACTGACCTCGGTTTCGACCTGACAATCGAACCCGGCCCCCGACGCATCTTTCTTGCAATCGAGCACCTTCACGGATTTGATTTCCACCTTGGCCATCAAGGCACTGATGGCTTGGCCGCCCTGAACCGAACTGGCCTGACTCATCGCCTTCGCCATTCCGGATTTCAAAGCCTGTTCGACATCACTCGACGAGGGCGCACCGCCGGAGCAGGCGGTCAGGCCCAACGTCACGGCAAGAGACAAAAACAACACAACAGAACGCATGGGGCTCATGGTCAAACTCCGGATCATTTAATAGTTATCTAGGTGAGAATTATCGGGTCGACTTACTTGGCGTTGACCTTGAAGGCTTCTTTCGCCAATTCGGCAATACCTTCGAGCGAGCCGAGCATGCTGCTGGCCTCAATCGGCAACATAATGACTTTCTGGTTCGGCGCCGTGGCAACAGACTGGAACGCCTCGATGTATTTGGTCGCCACGAAGTAGTTGATCGCCTGCACGTTACCGGCTGCAATCGCTTCGCTCACGGACTTGGTCGCAAAGGCTTCGGCCTGGGCCAGACGTTCGCGCGCCTCGGCTTCGCGGAAAGCGGCTTCGCGCTGACCTTCGGCCTGCAGGATATTGGACTGCTTCTCGCCTTCAGCCTTGAGAATGGCCGCCTGACGGAAACCTTCGGCTTCCAGAATGTTGGCCCGTTTTTCCCGCTCTGCCTTCATCTGGCGAGCCATCGCAGCGACCAGATCCTGCGGCGGCGTGATGTCCTTGATTTCGATCCGCGTGATCTTGGTTCCCCAGGGCGAGGTGGCTTCATCCACCACGGACAGCAAACGGGCATTGATATCGTCCCGGCGGGAGAGGATTTCATCCAGATCCATCGAACCCATGACGTTCCGGATGTTGGTGATCACCAGGTTCAGGATGGCATAGTCGAGCTGGTGCACTTCATAGGCAGCGCGCGCTGGATCGAGCACCTGGAAGAAGACGACACCGTCGACCTTGATCATGGCGTTGTCGCGGGTGATGATTTCCTGCGACGCGACGTCGAGCACCTGTTCCATCACGTTGATCTTGCGACCGATCCGATCGATGTAAGGCACGATCAGGTTCAAACCGGGTTCGAGCGTCCGGGTGTAACGGCCAAAGCGCTCGACCGTGTACATCCGCCCCTGCGGTACCTGCTTGATCCCGGCAAAGATGGTGGCGACAGCCAGCACCAGCAAAACAATGGCAAACGATCCCATATGGCTCACTCCTTAGAAACGGTTTTTATATCGCGGCTTTATCGTTGAAGTCGCTTCAATCCAGAAGACGCCAGTCTAGGCGACCTCAATGACAATAGCATTGAACCGGGACAGGGCCAACGGCGGTCAGTTCGACTGCGTCGGCAGCACACCGGCATCGCGACACAGGGCGATGATCGAATCGGCCTGGTTCATGGTGTAGAAGTGCAGACCGGGTGCACCTGCCTGAACAAGACTGGCTGTCAGCTCAGCCACCACATCGTGACCAAACGCGCGCAGGCCATCCATGTCGTCGCCGAACGCTTCGAGCCGTTTGCGCAACCAACGCGGCAAATCCGCCCCGCAGGCATCGGAGAACCGCGCCAACTGGGTGTAATTGCTGATCGGCATGATGCCGGGCACGATCGGAATGTCGATCTGCATTTTTTCGCAATCGTCAATGAACCGGGTGTAGGCCTCGATTGAGTAGAAATACTGCGTGATCGCCGCATCGGCGCCCGCATCCACCTTCTGCTTGAAGTGCTGGAGATCGGCACGGGCATTCGCGGATTGCGGGTGAAACTCGGGATAGGCGGCAACTTCAATCTGGAACCAGTCGCCAGTGTATTCGCGAATGAACGCGACCAATTCGCTGGCGTAACGGAAATCGCCCGGATCGCGCATCCCCGAGGGCAAATCCCCCCGCAGGGCGACGATGCGTTTGATGTCGAGCGCACGGTACTGATCCAGAATGACCGAAATGCTTTCGCGCGTCGATCCGATGCAGGACAAATGCGGCGCAGCAGGCACGCCGGATTCGGTCTGAATGGCTTCAACAGTCGCGAAACTGCGATCCTGAGTCGAACCGCCCGCACCATAGGTCACGGAGAAATAATCCGGCTTCAGCGCCGCGGTCAACTGCTCGGTGACGACACGCAGCTTGAGCGCACCCTCATCCGATTTCGGCGGGAAAAACTCACAGGATAATGGGGTGTGCATGATTGCCTCCCGGCCCATTAGTAGCGGTAGCTATCGGGCTTGTACGGACCATCGACCTGTACGCCGAGGTACGCCGCTTGTTTGTCGGTCATCTTCGTCAGCACACCGCCGAAACCGGCCACCATGTAACGCGCCACTTCTTCATCCAGTGCTTTAGGCAACACTTCCACGCGCAGCAACTCGGCCTTGCGAGCTGCAGACTGATCCGCAAATTTGTTGGCGAACAGGTGCAGCTGAGCCAGTACCTGGTTGGCGAACGAGCCGTCCATGATGCGGCTGGGGTGACCCGTGGCGTTACCCAGATTCACCAGACGTCCCTCGGAAAGCAGGATCAGGTAGTTATCCGAGTCCAGGTTCGGTTGCTCGCCAGATGCCGCATCACGATAGACCTTGTGCACCTGCGGCTTGATTTCTTCCCATGCCCAGTTCTTGCGCATGAACGCGGTGTCGATTTCGTTATCGAAGTGGCCGATGTTGCTGACAACGGCACCGTTCTTCAATGCCTTGAGCATCGGCGCGTCGCAGACATTCACGTTGCCGGTCGTCGTAACGATCAGGTCGATTTTGCCAAGCAGATGCTTGTCGACACAGGTGTCGCTGCCGTCGTTATGACCGTTGAGGTACGGTGACACGACCTCGTAACCGTCCATGCAGGCCTGCATGGCGCAAATCGGATCGACTTCGCTGATCTTGACGATCATGCCTTCCTGCCGCAGTGAAGCGGCCGAGCCCTTGCCTACATCGCCGTAGCCGATAACCAGCGCCTGCTTGCCGGAAAGCAGGTGATCGGTCGCGCGCTTGATGGCATCGTTCAGGGAGTGGCGGCAACCGTATTTGTTGTCGTTCTTACTCTTGGTCACGGAATCGTTGACGTTGACCGCCGGGATTTTGAGTGTGCCGGCTTTGATCATGTCGTGCAGACGATGCACGCCCGTCGTGGTTTCTTCCGAAACGCCATGGATACCCGCCAGCAATTCAGGATGTTTCTGGTGGATCAAACCGGTCAAATCACCGCCATCGTCCAGAATGAGATTGGGCTTCCAGCCGTTGGGGCCGGTGATCGTTTGCTCGATACACCACCAGTACTCTTCCTCGGTCTCCCCTTTCCAGGCGAACACAGGCACGCCCGCAGCCGCTACAGCCGCCGCCGCATGATCCTGCGTAGAGAAAATATTGCAGGATGACCAACGGACAGATGCACCCAGATCGACCAGCGTTTCGATCAGAACCGCGGTCTGGACCGTCATGTGCAGGCTGCCGACAATGCGCGCGCCAGCCAGTGGTTGGGCCACGCGATATTTGGCCCGGATCGCCATCAGGGCGGGCATTTCCCGCTCGGCAATACGTAATTCCTTACGACCGTAATCGGCAAGGGAGATGTCGGCCACTTTGTAATCGACGGCCGCATGAGAAGAAGTTGGGTTTTGCATGATGTTTCCTCAGTTCAACAAAAAACCTGCCGATAAGTGCAGGTTTCAGAGCGCCGTTGAATGAAATCCAATCCCTCAAGCCTCACCCCGGATGGGGTTGCAGCGCTCCTTGAGGAACCGGTTGGGCCGATTATAGCCCGGCGTCTGCCCGCAGCGCATCCGCCTTGTCTGTTTTTTCCCAGGTAAAGTCGTCGTCTTCGCGGCCGAAGTGACCGTATGCCGCCGTTTTCTGATAGATGGGGCGAATGAGATCCAGCATACGCACGATGCCATACGGACGAAGATCGAAATGCGTGCGCACCAGTTCGGTAATCCGGTGATCGGGAATCTTGCCCGTGCCGAAGGTATCGATACTGATTGACGTAGGTTCGGCCACACCGATGGCGTAGGAAACCTGGATTTCGCAACGATCCGCCAGACCGGCGGCGACGATGTTTTTCGCAACATAACGCCCGGCGTACGCCGCAGAACGATCCACCTTGGAGGGATCCTTGCCGGAGAATGCCCCACCCCCATGACGGGCCATGCCGCCATAGGTATCAACGATGATCTTCCGTCCGGTCAGACCACAGTCACCCACCGGTCCGCCGATCACGAAATTGCCTGTCGGGTTGATGTGGTACTTGGTCTTCTCGTCCAGCCAGTTCGCCGGCAGCGTCGGCTTGATGATCAGTTCCATCACTGCTTCGCGCAAATCCTTCTGGCTCACTTCGGGTCCGTGCTGCGTCGAAAGAACGACGGCATCGATCCCGACAGGTTTGCCGCCCTGATAACGGAAGGTTACCTGTGATTTGGCGTCCGGCCGTAGCCAAGGCAATGTATGCGATTTCCGCACCTCGGCCTGACGCTGCACCAATCGATGCGCATAGGTGATGGGTGCCGGCATGAGCACCTCGGTTTCGTTGGTGGCATAGCCAAACATCAAGCCCTGATCACCGGCACCCTGCTCTTCGGCCACCATGCGATCCACACCCTGTGCGATATCAGAAGACTGCTTGCCGATCGCATTCAGAACCCCGCAGGTATTACCATCAAAACCGAGCTCGGAACTGACGTACCCGATATCCACGATGACCTTGCGAACCAGTTCATCCAGATCCACCCAGGCGGAGGTGGTCACCTCGCCCGCCAATACGACAAAACCGGTTTTCACCAAGGTTTCGCAAGCCACACGTGCGTGCGGATCCTTGCGGAGAATCGCATCCAGAACCGCATCGGAAATCTGATCGGCAATTTTGTCGGGGTGACCTTCAGCCACGGATTCGGAAGTAAAAAGATGTATATGCTCGCGGTGGGCGGTCATGGACAAAATCCTTGGGTTCAATAGATAGGGAAATCTGAATCAGCCGTTGATTCTAACAGCTCGACGAGTTGCTGAGCGACTCTCAGCTCGCATCGGGCCTGAATATCGCCCGATGCGGTCATAATGAAAACGACCTTCTCAATAACCGAAGGTACCTTCAAGCAGTTTTTCCTGCCCGACGTAGTCACTGTCAGTGGCCTGCGTAAATGCGCGCAGCTGGGATTGCTTGAGCATCGCCTCACCCTCCGGTGTATCACCCAGCTTGATCAGTGCAGCCTGCAAAGATTTGGCCACTTCCGGCGACACATTGGGGCCCACACTGACGGCAAGAAACGGAAGGGGCGCTGTCGTCGTCACCACGTTAAGAGAGGGGTAACCCGCTGCAATCGGCGTTGGAATAAGCGCAGCCGCCACTGTCCCCGCTTTGACCGCATCGGCTGCCGCCCGATTCGAATCAACAAACACAAGCTGAGGCTGCTGAACGGGGTTCGGGAAAAGTTGATACAACGTCAGCGCACTAACCGAAGGCGACGGTTGCACCGCAATCTTCTTATTGATCAGCTCAGAAGGGTCAAGTACTGCATCGTTCGGGCCAGTCACCAAGGACTGCGTAACTGTGCCGCTCATCTTGGCAATGACGCGCCAATGCTGTCGCTCCACCCGATAGTCGGTTGTCGGGGCGGCGTCCAGCGCGATATCGAACGACGAACCGGTTCGGGTGTCCTGCCAGAAAGCCAAATAATTCGGGAACACTTCCAACTCAATGGGCGTCCCCGTCATATCGCTCAACTTTTGCACCAGAGGGCCGAATGACTTTTCGAGCTCGGCTTTGGGCAAGAAAGGCGGAATAGCGAACTTGAGCGCGGCTGCCTGCGCTGACACGCTTATCACCGAACACAGCAGCAAAGCGGCAGAACCACTCAGATAGCGGCCGATTTTGCGAGCAAAACCTCCGTGCCGGGAACGGGTAAGAGAAGTAAAATCCTGAACACTCATACAACAGACTCCTTCAGTCGCCATGATCCAGCCTCCCCCAGAGGAAGCCGTGACCGTCTTTATTATATCTACGCGTCGCCCCACCCCAATGTACAACCAAACACGTGGAAAGGAAGCCTTGTGATAGGCTCACCCCGTCACAAGAGTAAGGACCACGCATCGGGGCGCTCACGCATGGCCGGGTGCCCGACGGTCTGACACTAAAATGCAAAGAACAAGGTTTGTCCAATGGTTAGTACAACTAACCCCCATAGGTGAATTTAATCGAACTGCTATCGATTTCAAACTACGCGATACCGAAGATCGACTGTGGTCACTGGAAGATTGTCGCGGTCCGCGAGGACTACTCGTGATGTTCATCTGCAACCACTGCCCTTACGTGCAGGCCATTCTCCCCAAGATCGCACGGGACACCGCCGAACTGAAACTTCTGGGTGTCAACGCCGTGGCCATCATGTCGAACGACATTACAGACTACCCGGAGGACAGCCCGAAGCATATGCAACATCTGGCGCGAGAATATGCTTTCAGCTTCCCCTACCTGTACGACGAAACACAAGAGGTCGCCAAAGCCTATGGCGCCGTGTGCACGCCCGACTTCTTCGGCTACAACGCCGACCTGAAACTCCAGTTTCGCGGCCGTCTCGACGCATCCGGCAGACAAACCCAGCCCGATGCTCCACGGGAACTATTCCACGCCATGCAACTGATCGCCGAAACCGGCACCGGACCATCAGATCAGACACCATCAATCGGATGCTCGATCAAATGGCGCCCGTAGAGTGCTGATCATTGATTTGATCAGCCAAAAACCCAGCCACATTGACGACAAGCCTTGTTGCCATCTGGAGCAATTACGGTAACATGTGGCAAGTTTTGGCCCGAGAAACGCGCGAGAAATTCCACTCGGTGGGCGCGTTCACCATACAGTTTTCATTTATCTTTTGACCTTTAAGACTGGAGAGACTTATGTCTACGCGTAGAGAGCTTGCCAATGCGATTCGTGCCCTGAGTATGGACGCAGTACAAAAAGCGAACTCAGGCCACCCCGGTGCGCCCATGGGTATGGCTGATATTGCCGAGGTATTGTGGAACGGCTACCTGAAGCACAATCCAAAGAACCCACAGTGGCCAAATCGTGACCGGTTTGTCCTGTCCAACGGCCACGGCTCCATGCTGATCTACTCGTTGCTGCATCTCTCCGGCTACGAACTGCCGATGGAAGAACTCAAGAACTTCCGTCAACTGCACTCAAAAACCCCAGGCCACCCGGAATACGGCTATACGCCAGGTGTTGAGACCACCACCGGGCCACTGGGCCAGGGCATCACGAATGCCGTTGGCTTTGCCATCGCAGAAAAAATGCTGGCAGGTCAATTCAACAAGCCCGGCCACAACATAGTTGATCACTACACCTACTGCTTCCTCGGCGACGGTTGCATGATGGAAGGCATTTCTCATGAAGCTTGCTCACTGGCGGGCACCCTGGGTCTGGGCAAACTGATCGCGTTCTATGATGACAACGGCATCTCCATCGATGGTCACGTCGAAGGCTGGTTCACCGATGACACACCAGCACGCTTTGAAGCCTATGGCTGGCATGTTGTACGCAATGTTGACGGCCACGATGCCGAAGCCATTGATGCAGCCATCCGTGAAGCCCGCTCAGTCAACGACAAGCCCACCATGATCTGCACCAAGACCGTTATCGGTTTCGGCGCGCCGAACCTGTGCGGCACACACGATTGCCACGGGGCCGCGCTGGGCGAAGCCGAAGTCAAGGCAACCCGCGACAACTTGGGCTGGCACCACGAACCGTTCGTCATCCCTGCCGAAATCTATGCAGGCTGGGATGCGACCGAGGCAGGCATCCGCAACGAGTCGGCTTGGGAAGATGCCATGATCGCCTACGCCAAGGCCTACCCTGCTGAAGCCGCTGAACTCAAGCGCCGCCTGGCTGGCGATCTGCCTACCGACTTCGCGGCGAACATGGATGCCTTCATTGCTGAAGTGGCTGCCAAAGGCGAAACCATTGCCACACGTAAAGCGTCACAGAACAGCATTGCAGCGATTGCTGCTATCCTGCCGGAAATCGTCGGTGGTTCTGCTGACCTCGCGCCGTCCAACCTCACCACCTGGAAAGGGTGCCGCGCATTGACGGCTACCGAATCCGATGCGAACTATATCCACTACGGTGTGCGTGAGTTCGGCATGTCGGCAATCATGAACGGCATGGTTTTGCATGGTGGCTTCGTTCCCTTTGCCGCAACTTTCCTCATGTTCTCCGAATATGCGCGTAACGCACTGCGTATGGCTTCGCTGATGAAAATCGGTTCGATCTTCGTTTACACCCACGACTCAATTGGTCTGGGTGAAGATGGCCCAACGCACCAGCCGGTCGAGCAAATCGCCACCCTGCGCATGATTCCTCGCATGAACACATGGCGTCCTTGCGATGCGGTTGAATCAGCTGTCGCCTGGAAAGCAGCGGTAATGCGTCGCGACGCACCAAGCACGCTGATTTTCTCTCGTCAGAACCTGGCGCATCAGAACCGAACTCCTGAACAGATCGCCAACATCGCTCGTGGTGGCTACATCCTGCGCGATTGCGCCGGCACACCGGATCTGATCCTGATCGCCACCGGCTCCGAAGTTGCCTTGGCAATGGCCGCGGCCGAGAAGCTTGCAGACAAGAAGGTTCGCGTCGTTTCCATGCCTTGCACCGAAGTATTCGATGCCCAGGATCCTGCCTACCGCGAAGCGGTTCTGCCTGCCGCCGTACGCGCACGCGTTGCCGTCGAAGCTGGCGTCACCGGCTTCTGGGGCAAATATGTCGGACTGGATGGCAAGGTTGTCGGCATCGATACCTTCGGTGAGTCTGCGCCTGCGGGTGAGCTGTTCAAGCTCTTCGGCTTCACCGTAGACAACGTAGTAGCTACAGCACAATCCGTTCTGTAATCAACAGAGTCAGCAGGCAACCTCTCCGTTGCCTGCCTCCGGATTAGCGCGATGACTCATACAGATGAGTCCGCACAAATATTATAATTTTCAAAACCTTAGAAACAGGGGTGTCTTATGACAATTAAAGTAGGTATCAACGGGTTCGGCCGTATTGGCCGTATGGTATTTCGCGCTGCTGCGAAAGACTTTCCTGAAATCGAAGTCGTTGCCATCAACGACCTGCTGGATGCCGATTACCTGGCATACATGCTGAAATACGATTCCGTACATGGTCGTTTTGACGGCGACGTTTCTGTCGACGGCAACTACCTCGTTGTCAACGGCAAGCGTATTCGCCTGACCGCCGAGCGCGATCCAGCCAACCTCAAGTGGAATGAAGCGGGCGCAGATATCGTTATCGAATCCACCGGCTTCTTCCTGACCAAGGAAACTTGCCAGGCGCACATCAACGCCGGCGCCAAGAAAGTCATTCAGTCTGCGCCGTCAAAAGACGACACACCCATGTTCGTCTATGGCGTAAACCATGACAAATATGCGGGTGAAAACATCGTTTCAGCCGCATCTTGCACCACAAACTGCCTGGCACCGGTCGCTAAAGTGTTGAACGATGCGTTCGGCATCAAACGCGGTCTGATGACCACCGTTCACGCGGCAACAGCCACCCAAAAAACCGTTGATGGCCCTTCAGCCAAAGACTGGCGCGGTGGTCGCGGCATTTTGGAAAACATCATTCCTTCATCAACCGGTGCGGCGAAGGCAGTAGGTGTGGTTCTGCCAGAACTGAACGGCAAACTGACCGGTATGGCTTTCCGTGTTCCTACTTCTGACGTTTCTGTGGTTGACCTGACCGTCGAACTGAACAAAGAAACCACCTACGCCGACATCTGCAAGGCCATGAAAGCAGCTTCAGAAAGCGGTTCACTCAAAGGCGTTCTTGGTTACACCGACGATGCAGTGGTTTCCACTGACTTCCGTGGCGTGGCACAGCCGTCTGTATTCGACGCCAAGGCTGGTATCCAGTTGGATCCTACCTTCGTGAAAGTAGTTGCCTGGTATGACAACGAATACGGTTACACCAGCAACCTGATGCGGATGGTTAAAGTCATCGGCTAATCCGATTAGTTCCATGCCGTTCTAAACCAACGACATCGGGGCTAGTCGATTGATCACCTGTGCACTATTCAGAGCACAGGTTTTTCACTGAAATCGTTTGTTTTGCGACCACGCAAACCAAACCATTTTTTTATTTTCATGTTCAGGAGTGTCTCATGGCCAACTTCCTTCGTATGACCGACCTCGATCTGGCGGGCAAGCGTGTATTTATTCGTGCTGATTTGAACGTACCGGTTAAAGACGGGAAGGTCTCCTCTGATGCCCGTATTTCCGCCTCAATGGCCACAATCACCCATTGCGTCAAAGCTGGCGCAAAAGTCATGGTCACGTCTCATCTCGGTCGTCCGGAAGAAGGCGTTTACTCTGAAGAAAACTCACTGGCACCAGTGGCCGCAGATATGGGCGCCAAGCTCGGCAAACCCGTTCGCCTGATCAAAGACTGGGTCAATGGCGGCTTCGACGTGGCAGCCGGTGAAGTCGTTCTGCTGGAAAACGTCCGATTCAATGTCGGCGAAAAGAAAAGCCTGGATGAAACTGCCAAAAAATACGCCGCACTGTGCGACGTATTCGTCATGGATGCTTTCGGTACCGCACACCGCGCTGAAGCCTCAACCCACGGCATCGCCAAATTCGCCCCAGTAGCCTGCGCTGGCATCCTGCTGGCTCAAGAACTCGAAGCGTTGGACAAGGCCCTGGCCAACCCGGCACGCCCGATGGTTGCCATCGTGGGTGGTTCCAAGGTTTCAACCAAACTCACCGTACTGGAAGCATTGTCCGAAAAAGTTGACCAAATGGTTGTCGGCGGCGGTATTGCCAACACCTTCATCAAGGCCGTTGGTCACAATGTAGGCAAATCACTCTGCGAAGATGATCTAGTTCCTACCGCTCAGATGCTAATGAAGAAAATGGAAGCGCGCGGTGCGTCCATCCCGGTTGCCGTTGACGTGGTCGTGGGCACTGAGCTGCCATTCCTGCCTGGCAACGAAAACACCCCGGCCACACTCAAGCCGGTCGATGGCGTATCTGACGACGACATGATTTTCGACATCGGTCCAAAGTCGGCCCAGGAACTGGCAGATATCATCATGAAGGCCGGCACAGTCGTATGGAACGGACCGGTAGGTGTATTCGAATACGACCAGTTTGGCGAAGGCACCAAGACCATCGCCATGGCCATTGCCAAGACCAAGGCTTTCACCCTGGCAGGCGGCGGCGACACTATTGCGGCCATCCAGAAATATGATATTTATGATCAGGTAAGTTACATTTCGACCGCTGGCGGCGCTTTCCTCGAATACCTCGAAGGCAAGACACTGCCCGCTGTTGCCATTCTCGAACAACGCGCCAGCGCTTAAGGATTTTTCATGCACGCCCTAAACCCTCCCGGTTATTTATCCACTAAGCGCCGCACGAAAATCGTAGCCACATTGGGGCCCGCCAGCGATAACCCGAAAGTCATCGCCGACATCATCGCGGCCGGTGTCGATGTTGTTCGACTGAACTTCTCTCACGGCAAGGCTGCCGACCACCAACACCGTGCCGATATGGTACGGGCAGCGGCTAACGCGCAAGGGAAGTTCGTCGCGATTCTCGGTGATCTGCAGGGGCCAAAAATTCGCATCGATCGCTTCAAGACCGGCAAGGTTGAACTGGCCGATGGCGCGTCCTTCACACTGGACGCCGATCTGGATCGTGACAGTGGTGACGAGACAGCAGTAGGCATCACCTATAAGGCGCTGGTCAGCGACTCGAAAGCTGGTGACATTCTGCTTCTGGATGATGGGCGGATTGTGCTGCAGGTCGAAGCCGTTACCGGCAACAGGATCCAGACCAAGGTCATCGTGGGCGGCGAACTGTCCAACAACAAGGGCATCAACCGTCAGGGTGGTGGATTGTCTGCCCCCGCGATCACCGAGAAGGATCGTGAAGACATTAAAACGGCTGCAGCGATTGGGGTTGATTACATTGCCGTTTCCTTCCCCCGTTCCGGTGATGATATTCACGAGGCACGTCGCCTGCTGCAAGAAGCAGGATGCACGGCGCACATCGTTGCGAAAATCGAGCGTGCCGAAGCCATCGAGTGTATCCGCGAGATCATCCAGGCTTCTGACGCCATCATGATTGCGCGTGGCGATCTGGGTGTGGAAATTGGCGATGCTGAATTGCCCGCTGTACAGAAAGCGTTCATCCGCATGGCGCGTGACATGAACCGCCCTGTGATCACAGCCACTCAGATGATGGAGACCATGATCACCAATCCGATCCCTACTCGGGCGGAAGTGTTCGACGTTGCCAACGCGGTTCTGGACGGCACCGATGCGGTCATGTTGTCTGCCGAAACGGCAGCCGGCAAGCACCCAGTGCGTGTGGTCGAGACGATGGCGCGTATCTGTCATCGGGCGGAGTACCAGATCGAAGCCAAAAGGGGACAACCACCACTGGACATCCCTTTTGAACGCATCGATCAGGCTATCGCCTACTCTGCCATCTACACGGCGAACCACCTGTCCGTGGCAGCCCTTGTGGCGCTGACAGAATCCGGTGCGACCGCACTGTGGATGTCCCGCGTAAGTACTGACATCCCGATCTACGCATTCACCCGGAATGAAGTCGCTGCTCGACGCATGGCTTTGTACCGTGGCGTTCAGGCGGTACATTTCCCCTATTCGTCGACAGATCACGCTGAAGTGAACCGCCTGACCATTGAGGCCCTCACCCAGATGGAATGTTTGGATGATGGTGATGTCGTAATCATCACGAAGGGTGATCTGATGGGACAAATGGGTGGCACAAATGCCATGAAGATTGTACGGGTAGGCCAGATTATCAACGCCGATTAACCGTGACATGATGCTCAGCCCTCGGACAGGGCATCAGGATTTTGTTTGTGTTTTATTTTTCAACCTAACTGGAGAAGCTCAATGGCGCTTATTTCCTTACGTCAACTGTTAGATCATGCGGCAGAACATAGCTATGGTATGCCTGCGTTCAATGTCAACAACATGGAACAGATCCATGCCATCATGCAAGCTGCTGATGCGGTTGACAGCCCGGTCATTCTGCAAGGTTCCGCTGGTGCGCGTTCTTACGCGGGCGAGCCGTTCCTGCGTCACCTCGTCGCTGCAGCGGTTGAGATGTACCCACACATTCCTGTCGTCATGCACCAGGATCACGGCGCCGATCCAGGCGTTTGTTTCCGCGCGATCCAGTCTGGCTTCAGCTCGGTCATGATGGACGGCTCACTGATGCCCGACATGAAGACCCCTTCTTCTTTCGAATACAACGTTGAAGTTACGCGTAAAGTAGCTGAAATGTCGCACTTTGTCGGTGTATCCGTTGAAGGCGAACTGGGCTGCCTGGGCTCACTCGAAACCGGCAAAATGGGCGAAGAAGACGGCCACGGCGCGGAAGGCGAACTGGATCACTCCATGCTGCTGACCGACCCTGAAGAAGCGGCTCAATTCGTTAAAATGACCGACGTTGACGCTCTGGCCATCGCCATCGGCACCTCACACGGCGCGTACAAGTTCACCCAGAAGCCGACCGGCAAAGTACTGCGTATCGACCGCGTCAAAGAAATCCACGCCCGTATCCCGAACACCCACCTGGTCATGCATGGCTCATCGTCGGTTCCGGAAGACTGGTTGGAAATCATCAACAGCTACGGCGGCGACATGGGTCAAACCTACGGCGTGCCGGTTGAGGAAATCGTTGAAGGCATCAAGTATGGCGTGCGCAAGGTGAATATCGATACCGACCTGCGTATGGCATCAACCGGCGCCATCCGTAAGCACCTGCATGACAACCCGGCTAACTTCGATCCGCGTAAATTCTTCAAAGAAGCGACCAAAGCGATGAAAGGCATCTGCCAGGCACGTTTCGAAGCGTTCGGCGCAGCGGGCAAAGCCTCTTTGATCAAGCCACTCAACCTGGACGAAATGCACAAGCGTTACGCCTCAGGCAGCCTGAAGCAGCAAATCAAATAAGCTGATTCGCAGCTGAAACCCAAAACCCGCGCTTGTCGCGGGTTTTTTATTGCTCGACCCATAAAAAATGGCTTTTGTCCCGATAAATGGTTTATTTAGCCACACGGTCGAGGCGATAATACCCCCCTCAGAAACTTCGGAAAAAGAAGAGTGATGCAAGACGATAGCCTCGTAGCCGCCGTTGACCTGGGTTCCAACAGCTTTCACATGCTGATCGCTCGTGTCCGTGATGGACAAGTTCAGGTGATCGACCGGATGAAAGAAATGGTTCGCCTGGCCGGTGGCCTTCAGGCCGATGGCAGCCTTGCCGAGGATGCCATGGAGCGTGGTGTCGCCTGCCTGACCCGTTTCGGACAACGCGTTTCCGGAATGCCGCGCGGCAGTGTGCGAATCGTCGGTACAAATACACTTCGAGCCGCAAAAAATGGCGCCCAATTCATCAAGCGCGGCGAGAAAGCCATCGGTCATCCCATTGAAATCATTGCCGGGCGTGAAGAAGCCCGCCTGGTTTACCTTGGTGTAGCACGAAGCGAAGTCCCTATTGATGGGGATCGTTTGGTCGTCGATATCGGTGGTGGTTCGACGGAACTCATCCTCGGCAAAGGCATTACGCCGTTCAAGATGGAAAGCGTGCCGGTTGGCTGTGTTGCGCTCATGCGAGATTTTTTCGCCGACGGTGTCTTCGATGACGCGCGGTTAGAGCACGCAAAAAACCGGGCCGAACTGGAACTGAGCCCGTACAAAATGGCTTATCTCAAATCGGGCTGGACACAGGCCATGGGCAGTTCCGGTACAGCGCGTTCCCTGGCGACGGTCATCCAGGCCAATGGCTGGGGCAATGGCACGATCACCGCAGAAGGATTGGCCAAAATCCAAGCGGCTGTACTCAAGGCCGGTTCGCTATCCGCGCTGAAATTATCTGGTCTGTCTGAGGACAGAAAGCCCGTTTTCGTCGGCGGCTTGATTGCGATGCAGGCCGTATTCGCCGCACTGGAAATCGAGCAGATGCTGGTGAGCGACGGCGCTCTACGCGAGGGATTGGTATTCGACTGGCTCGACCGTGACGATCATGATGATATCCGCATCGCGACGGTTCGCCGCCTGCAGCGATTGTTCACAGTCGACGTCCGCCATGCCGATCGCGTAGCCAAAACAGCCGCAGACCTATTGAAACAGGTAGCGCCCACCTGGGGACTCGATTGCCACCCCGAATCGATTGACGCGCCACGTTACGCCGTCTGGCTCGATATAGCGGCCCGTCTTCACGAAATCGGTTTGGCGGTCAGTCACTCCGGTTTCCATCACCACGGCGCCTACATCCTGACCTACGCGGACATGCCCGGACTCACTCGACCGGCCCAGATGATCATCGCGAGCCTCGTGCACACGCATCGACGCAAATTCAAACTGCAGCGTTTCGATCCGGTCGACGAACGGTTACGTGATCGCATCGTCAAGCTGTCCACGGTACTGCGACTGGCGGTGCTGCTCCATCGTGATCGCTCTCCCAAACCCAATTTGTCTCGCATCAAGTTGGAGGCGGGGAAAGATAAATTGCACGTGGTTTTCGCCGATGACTGGCTGCAAACCCGCCCGTTGACCCGGGTGGATCTGGAAGTGGAGCAAAGCTACCTCGCCATGGCCAACATCCGACTGAGTTTTGCGTAACCCTGTAGTGACGCCGCCACCCCCGAGTCATCAGCGCCTGATCCAACGCCGGCCGCAACCCCAGATCCCCGAAGCCATGTCGGGTATTGAGTCGCGTCTGGCTGAAATTCTGGTCAACAGGGGCATTGTCGACCCCGAGCAGATCAGTCCCGACCTCGGGTTGCTGCTGCCGCCATCCGACATGCCTGGAATCGAAGTAGCTGCCGATATTCTCGCCAATGCCGTTCGCGAAAATGCCCGCATCCTGATCATCGGTGATTTCGATGCCGATGGCGCCACCGCCACAGCGCTATGCGTGCGGGCCTTACGTGCCATGGGCGCCAAGCAGGTGGAATACACCCTGCCCGACCGCCAACGCCATGGTTATGGTCTCTCGCCCTCCTTGTTAAAGGACTGGATTGCCGAAGCCGACGCACCACCCGATGTCATCCTGACCGTAGATAACGGTGTTGCCGCCTTTGCCGGTGTCGCCGCCGCGCTGGCGATGCAGGCCACTGTCATCATCACCGATCACCATCTACCGGGCGACACCCTCCCGCCTGCCCATGCGATCGTTAATCCCAATCTGAACGGCTCCGTTTTTGCCTCAAAGGCAATCGCCGGTGTCGGGGTGGCGTTTTATGTCATGGCTGCACTAAGGGAACGGTTATCCGCACTGGACTGGTTCACCGGCGGCGTTGCACGACCCAACCTTGCTCGATGGCTTGATCTGGTCGCCGTGGGAACGGTGGCCGACGTGGTTTCGCTGGACGACAACAATCGCCGATTGGTCACACAGGGGCTGGCTCGTATCCAGGCGCAACAGTGCGTTCCGGGCATATCTGCCTTGTTTGCGATGGCCGGCAAAGATCCGCGTCATGCCTGCAGCGCGGATCTCGGTTTCGTTGTCGGGCCAAGACTGAATGCGGCTGGACGTCTTGAGGACATGAGGATCGGCGTGGATTGCTTATTGTCGGATGATCCAATCACCGCCCGCCAATATGCCATGACGCTCAACGAGATCAATCACGAACGGCGCGCCCTCGAACAGGAAATGTTGTTCAGCCTGAAAAAACAGGGCAACAGCTCGGGGCTGAACGAGCTTGATCTGCATCGCCCGGACGACCCTGCCGAATGGGTGATTTTTGACGAGAGTTTCCATCAGGGCGTGATCGGGATTGTCGCCGGTCGACTGAAAGAGCGCTGGCAACGACCTGTGTTCGTGTTTGCACCCGAGGACCATGACGCGCCTAAAGCGAAACTCAAGGCTTCCGGACGCTCGATCCCCGGCGTCCACCTGCGTGATGTTCTGGTGGCGATGGCCACTGCCGCTCCCGACCTGATGCATGCATTCGGAGGGCACGCCATGGCCGCGGGTCTGAGCCTGTCATTCGACCAGCTCGAAACATTCCGCCGTCTGTTCGCGCTTGAGATGGCAAAACACCAGCCGCACTTTCCCGATCAGGCCATCGTGCTCTCCGATGGCTCATTAAGTGCGAACGAACTGACGCTGGACTTCGCCCATCGGCTGCAAACCTGCACACCCTGGGGCACCGATTGCCCGGAACCGATTTTCGACAACCGGTTTGAAGTACTGGAACGCACCCCGCTCAAGGAAGGCCGGCACTGGCGTCTGCGTTTACGACTACTCAGATCTGAGGCGACAACACCGACTGTCGGCACCGATCTGACAGCCGTCTGGTTCGGTATCGGTGACCATATTCCTGCGGGAAAGCACTGGCATCTGGCCTATCGGGTCGACATCAACCGATTCCGGGGGCAGCAAACATTGCAACTGATGATCGTGTCGGGCTCGCCAGCCTGAATCCGGCCCACATTTAGGCTACGCTTGGGTTACATAGGCGCGTACAGGAGTTCGCATGTCCCTCCCTTCATCGTTGACCGAACCAACACTGCGACTACGCCAATCGGAAATTATCGGTGCGCTTTCGCACGCCCTGGACTTGACCGAAGGCCTACCCGCCGGACATGCACAAAGATGCTGCTGGATCGGTATGCATATAGGACAGGAACTTAACCTGAACGATCATGATCGTGCCGACCTGTACTACGCGCTGCTGCTCAAGGATGCGGGCTGCTCAAGCAACGCGGCTCGCATCTTCAGCGTGTACGGCTGCGACGACCGTATCCTTAAGCGTGATTTCAAGCTGATCGATACCCACAAGATCGATGACCTTGCCAAATTCGCCTGGTCTCATGTGGCGCCCGGTGAGTCATGGCTGAAGCGACTCCCCATGCTGGCAAACCTGATTACCAAAGGCACGGAAATCGGAGAAGAACTGTTTCTCACCCGCTGCGAACAAGGTGCGGAAATCGCGGAACAGCTCGGCTTTTCCGCTCAGGTTTGCGATGCGGTACGGGGTCTCGATGAGCACTGGGATGGCGGCGGCAGTCCACGGCGTTTGAAGGGGGAACAGATCCCTCTGTTCGCGCGCATTGCCCTGTTGGCGCAAGTGATCGAAATCTTCTTCGCTGAAGGCGGCAGCGCACGGGTAATGCAAACCGTGCGGGCACGCAAGGGGAGTTGGTTCGACCCAACTCTGGTCGAACATCTGGAAAAGCTGGCTCAGGACGACGAATTCTGGGAAGGTCTGCGTGATCCAGACATTACCGCCCGTCTGGTTGCACTGGAACCAGCCGACTATGCCCGCGATGTGGATGACAAGGAACTCGACCGGCTGGCAGGCGCCTTTGCGGCGGTTATCGATGCCAAAAGCCCCTATACCTTCGGCCACAGCAGCCGTGTGTGCCAGTACGCCCAACGTATCGGTGGAGAAGTCGGTTTATCCGAGCGGCAACTATTCTGGCTTCGACATGCGGCACTGCTACACGACATCGGCAAACTGGGCGTCAGCAACAGTATTCTGGATAAACCGGGCAAGCTGACCGATGAGGAATTCGACCAGATCAAACTGCATCCGGTGCATTCGATGGACATTCTTTCCAAGGTCGGCATTTTCGATTCGCTGGCACCCGTGGCCTCCGGTCACCATGAACGGCTCGACGGGCGAGGCTACCCCTGGGGGTTAAAGGGCGATCAGATTGATTTCGCCACACGCATTATCAGTGTGGCCGATGTGTTCGACGCCGTATCGGCGGAGCGCCCCTATCGCGGGGCAATGCCGGTGGCTCAAGCGCTAAGCATTCTGGACGACATGTCCGGCCCGGCACTGGATGGTGATCTGGTCGCCGCATTGAAACGCACCCTCTAGAACCGGTTACCGCCAACTCGATTGCGGTGTTCTAACCGTTATCGTACAGCCAGTCGAGAATCGCATCTTGTACTCGACTGCCGCCGCCATTCTGCACGTTCTGTTCGTTTTGCAGGATCACCACCACATAACGCCTGCCGGATTGGGTGATGATGTAACCCGCGCCGGCACGGACATCCCGCAATGTGCCGGTTTTAAGGTGGATCATGCCGCGAGCCGGCTCACCACGCAAACGTTTACGCATGGTGCCGTCGATACCTGCGATCGGCAATGAAGCCATCAATTCCGGCATGGTCGGACTATGCCAGGCATACATCAGTAACTGGCCCATTTCCTTCGGACTGATACGTTCCTTGCGCGACAAACCCGAGCCGTTTTCGATATCGAAGCCCGGCCAACTGAATCCTTGGCGCTTGAGCCAATCCATGACCACTTCTCTGGATTTGAGCAATGTTCCGGGGGCGCCCTTGATTTCTGCACCCAGCGTGAGAAATATCTGCCGCGCCATCAGGTTGTTCGACCATTTGTTCTGCAGATACAGGTATTGGGTCAGGTTCTCCGAATTGTGCTGTACGAGATAGACGGCACTTTTCGGCACGACCCCTTCGGCCCAAGTACCATCGATTTTCCCGCCCTGCCCTTCAAACAGCTGCTTGAACGCCGAATAGAACGCATCGTTGGCGTTGCCTGCCACCAGGTAAAACTGGTCTGGCTGGCATTCGGTGCTGATTTTCCCGGATACGTTCAGAGTGGGCGTACTGGTATCAGAACCCAAGACTGCAATATTAGGCTGATTCGTCTGCCCCGTGCACGCGCCCTTGACGAGTTTCAAGTCATTATTGATGGCGATATTGCCGTTCGGCGGCCAAGCCCGAACGACAGGACCAGAACCACTACGATCCGGTGGCGCGATCAGCACCCGCGTGGCCCGGTTATCCAACAACAAGGCTTGTGGCAAGGCGTTGTAAACGCGCTCCGGATGACCATCAAAATCACTGGGATCTGCCGGACCGGGGTCGAAATAGCTATTGTCGAGAACCAACCGCCCTGTCACTTCATGAATGCCAAGATCCCGAAGCTGACGAATCAGATCCCAGAGGTCTTCACTGCGAAACCAGGGGTCGCCATCCCCATGGATATACAGATTGCCGTGCACCACGCCATTGACAGGAAGGGCGTCTGCATACACTCGGGTCGTCCACTGGAAGTTGGTGCCCAGCACATCCAGCGCCACAACCGATGTCACCAGCTTCATGACTGAAGCGGGATTGAACAGATCGTCCGGTAGGTGCGTGAGCAAGGGTTTGTTGCTGTCGACCGCCTGAATCCAGATACCCAGATCATCCAGACTCAATTTCTGTTTTTTCAGCGTTTCGAGCACACTCGGCGGCATCCCCACCGCCTCGGTAGCGAGCGCCGACGGGAAGCTCGCGGACCAGATACCGAGACACAACGCAGCCAACAGAAAAAAACGAGGACGACGAGGGAGAATCAAGGGCATGGCAGGTGCTCGATCACGCTAAAGAACCAACAAAACCGTATCAACCAAACCTTATCAAAAAGGCGCTTCGACGACGGACCAGAACGCAAACCAACATCAGGGCAACCAACAGGACTGCCGCTGGCCTTACCCCAGCCTGCGGCATCCGTCCATTTTCGGCAAACGGGCCCTTAGTGGAACTGGCACAGATAGGCCGTATCCACGTCGCAACGCATACGCAGTGTGCACCCTTCGGGCGCATCGAATGTTGTTCCCGCTGGAGCTGGGAATTCGGCTGCATCATTGATCGTCACGAACATCTCGCCCGCCACCACGGTCATCGTTTCCCGAGCCTTGAGATCGAACACATGAGCGCCCGGAGCCAGAACGCCCACCGTTGCGCCGGCATTGCCAAAATCAAAACGCAGGGATTGCACAGCGCCATCAAAATAGCTGTTGTGGGTAATGGCCATGGTGAGCTCCAGAAAGAAAATAGGGGATGAATTGAGGGCTCGCAGTTTACCTGAATCAATGGTTCGAAATCACCATTATTCAATCATCAAGAGACATCTATTCATAGCAACCGAACGCAACCCGGTGTACCAGAAAATATGCGGCAGGAAACCGATGCATAACTACGCCACAGCCGTCACAGGAATCAAAAAACAACCATCAACCAGTGCTCGATAATCTCTATCGATCCACTCATGCCGGTGAAAGGTTGCACTGCTGTCATCTGGAACGAGTCGCAAATCAAAGCGAGTCCCTATACACAACGGTCACAGTGCGCCAAAATGGCGGTTTAATTTCGCACTAACCTTTGTGGCGCCATGAACTTACACGAATATCAAGCCAAGGCCCTGTTGGCCGGCTTCTCTGTACCGGTCGCGACGGGACTGGTAATCAACCATCCCGCACAGGCGGCCGATGACCAACTACCACCCAGCGACGACCAACGCTGGGTTCTCAAGGCTCAGATTCATAGTGGCGCCCGCGGTAAGGCAGGTGGCGTACTGCTTGCCGATTCGCCCGATGACGTTCGCGCCAAGGCGGCCGAACTGCTGGGGAAAACCCTTGTCACGCACCAGACCGGGCCGACGGGTCTCCCCGTGCATCAATTGCTGATCGAGCCTGCGAGTTCGATCACGCAGGAACTCTATCTGGCCATGACGATCGACCGCCAACTCCAGCGCGTAGTGGTCATCGCCTCCCGCCACGGCGGCATGGATATCGAGCAGGTTTCTGCCGAACATCCCGATGCGATCTTTCGCCTGTACATCAACCCGACCGTGGGTTTGATGGGTTATCAGGCCCGTCGACTCGGCTTCGCGCTCGGTTTGAGCGATACCGCATTGAAGCAGTTCCCCGCACTCTTGCGCGGCGTATATGATGCCTTCATCAAGAATGATGCGGATCTCGTCGAGATCAACCCGCTGGCCGTCACCGCCGACAACACCCTGCTGGCTGTCGATGCCAAAATCGCCATTGATGGGAACGCCGCCTACCGGCAGAAAACGCTGTTTGCGGCTCGCGACGTCACTCAGGAAGATCCTACCGAAGTCGCCGCTCAAGCCAGTGGCCTGAACTACATTTCACTCACCGGTGAAATTGCCTGCATGGTGAATGGCGCGGGTCTCGCGATGGCGACGATGGATTTGATCCAGTCGGCAGGCGGCAGCCCGGCCAATTTCCTCGACGTTGGCGGTGGTACGTCGACCGAGAAAGTCGCGGCCGCATTCAAACTGATTCTGGCCAACCCACGCGTCAAGGCGATTCTGGTCAACATTTTCGGCGGGATCGTTCGTTGCGACCTCATCGCCAACGGCATCATCGCCGCCGCGCATGAAGTCGGACTGACCTTGCCGACCGTGGTTCGCCTGGAAGGCACCAACGCGGCCGAAGGTCGGCGCCTGCTGGCTGAATCCGGTCTGAACTTGATTGCAGAAAATGATCTGGCCGCCGCCGCTGCACGGGTGGTCGCCCTTTCCAATGGAGCGGACGCATGAGCATCCTCATCAACCAACAAACACGCGTCATCTGTCAGGGCTTTACCGGCAAACAGGGCACATTCCATTCAGAACAGGCCATCGCCTACGGCACGAATTTTGTAGGCGGCGTCACGCCGGGCAAGGGCGGCCAAAGTCATCTCGATCGTCCTGTGTTCGATACCGTACATGATGCGGTACAGGAAACCGCTGCCACGGCGACCATGATTTACGTCCCCGCTCCGTTCGCCGCCGATGCCATTCTGGAAGCGGCCGATGCAGGCATTGAAGTCATCGCCTGCATCACCGAAGGCATCCCGGTACTCGATATGCTGAACGTCAAGGCCGTGCTGGCCTCGGACTACCCGGACGTTCGTCTGATCGGCCCCAACTGCCCCGGCCTGATCACACCTGGCGAATGCAAGATCGGCATCATGCCGGGCTCGATTCACCTGCCGGGACGCATCGGCATCGTGTCGCGTTCCGGTACGCTCACCTATGAAGCGGTGGCTCAAACCACCGCAGCAGGACTCGGTCAAAGTACTTGCGTCGGCATCGGCGGCGACCCGATCCACGGGATGGATTTCATCGACTGTCTCGCACTTTTCGCCGACGACCCCAAAACCGAGGCGGTCATCATGGTCGGCGAGATCGGCGGCAACGCAGAAGAAGAAGCCGCCCACTTCATCAAGGAACAGTTCAACAAACCGGTGGTGGCCTATATTGCAGGCGCCACCGCGCCCACAGGCAAGCGCATGGGCCACGCGGGCGCCGTGATTGCGGGTGGCCGAGGTAGTGCAGAAGACAAATTCCGCGCCCTCAAGGCCGCGGGCGTGCACATCGTGCGAGACCCGACCACCATGGGTCGGACCATGGCCGAACTGCTTGGCTCGAAGAACGCATGAGCCCAATCAAATGACCTCGGCGAATCCGACCGAACCGGGTGCTATCCGCATTGCGCTGGCGCAAGTCAGCACGCAAGTGGGTAATTGCGTTGCCAATGCCGACCGGGTGATCGAAACCATTGTCAGGGTACGGCAGGAACTCCAGGCCCGTGTGGTCGTGTTTCCTGAATTGACGCTCACGGGTTACCCCCCCGAAGACTTACTGCTTCGGCATGATTTCCTGGCGCAGTGTGATGCTCAGATTGAACGTATCGCGACAGCTGCACACGACATGGCCGTCATCATTGGTGCCCCCCGACGCATTAATGGCGCCACCGGAACCCATCAGCCGGACGATGCACCCGCCGCACTCGAAAACGCCGCCATCGTGATCGATCGCGGGCAGATCGTCGCCCACTACGCCAAACGAGCCCTACCCAACTATGGCGTTTTCGACGAAAAGCGATACTTCAAAAAGGGACGGGAAGCCTGTGTGGTCGACATTGATGGCGTGCCGCTCGGTATCACCATCTGTGAAGACATCTGGGAAAGCAAACCAGCGCAGGAAGCCGCGGCAGCAGGCGCCAAGATCATTCTGACTCTGAACGCATCACCTTATCATCGGCACAAAACCGACGAACGCGCGCGCGTCGTGAACCAGCGCGTTCTGGAAACCGGCTGCCCGATCATTTATGTGAATCTGGTCGGCGGGCAGGATGAACTCGTATTCGACGGCCGTTCGTTTGTGGCCGACCAGTCGCAGATCATCAGCAAACTCCCGGCATTCAATGAAAGTCTGGGCTGGGTGGATGTGTGCCCCGATGGTCGAATCACCGCCCATGGCGAGTCACACCATTGGCCACAAGGCGAAGAAGAAGTCTATAACGCACTAACCGCAGGCATCCGAGACTATGTCCGGAAAAACGGCTTTCATGGTGTGGTACTCGGACTGTCCGGTGGGATCGATTCGGCGCTGGTGCTCACACTAGCCGTGGATGCACTCGGCGCCGAGAATGTTCTGGCCGTGCGCATGCCCTCGCGATACACCTCGCCGATGAGCCTGACCGATGCGGCCGAGCAATGCGCCCATCTGGGCGTCGCAATGGAAACACTGTCGATCGAGCCCGTGTTCAACGAACTCAGATCCAGCCTGTCCCAGCTGTTCGCCGGGCTCGCGGAGGATGCGACCGAAGAAAACCTCCAGGCCCGCACACGCGGCGTACTCCTGATGGCTCTTTCCAATAAATTTGGCCGCATGCTGCTGACCACCGGCAACAAATCGGAACTGGCCGTCGGTTACGCCACACTTTACGGCGACATGGCCGGTGGTTTCGCCCCCATCAAAGACGTGCCCAAAATGCTCGTCTACGCACTCGCGCGATGGCGCAATGCCCACAAAACCGGCGAGCACCCCCCTATTCCAACACGCGTGATTGAACGCGAACCATCGGCAGAACTCCGCGCGGATCAACGCGATGCCGACTCACTGCCGCCCTACGAAATACTCGACCAGATCATCACCGCGTTTGTCGAAGAAGACCAATCCATTGAGGACATGGTCGCCGCCGGACTGGATGAAGCGATCGTCAGAAGAATCACCCGTCTGATTCTGCTCAATGAGTACAAGCGCCGACAGGCGCCACCGGGCATACGCATCAGCCGCCGAGCCTTCGGACGCGACCGACGCTATCCGATCACCTCGGGCTTCAATCCCGCCGCCTGAACCCAGGTCCGCAAAATACGCGCCGGCTCCAGCCCAACCTCTACCACAAGGAAACCCGACCATGCCCGTTGTTACCATCAAACTTGCCGGCAATCTGACTCGCGAACAGAAAAAGCAGATTGCGGCAGAAGTTTCCGACACACTGGAGCGCGTCGCACAAAAACCTAAGCGCGCCACGTACATCACATTCGAAGAATTGCCACGAGAAGACTGGGCCGTGGGCGGCCAGTTGCTGGACGAGAAATAAAGTTCGCCGATAAATGCACGCCACTTGACTCATATCCTGGGGAGTTTCAATGCAACCCCATGTGGTGGCAAAAGAATGCAGTCGTCACTCCACCCAGTAACCACGAATGGCGGCGACACCCTGGCCCGCGAGCCCTTGCACATGAGGCACATATGCCTCCGACATGCCGCCCAACGCGTAAGTAGGCATGGTCGCTTCACGAGTCAGCTCCCCGAACTGAGCCCAGCCAACTCCGGGTTCTCCGGGATGGCTTGACGTCGGCAGGATAGGGGAAATCAGCAAGGCATCGACACCAACTTCGTTGGCCAACCGGACTTCTTCCAACGTATGGCCGGATGCACTGACCCAACGATTTTCTGCGCGCCAATCCGCCAGGGCTTCCCGGTCTTCCGAGACCAGACGATATCGATTCAGATGGACTCCATCCGCGCGACAATCGATGGCGATGTCCAAATCTGCATTCACCCATGCGGACAATCCCATCGACTGAATGGTAGTCACCGCATCACCCCATTGAGCCATACTCAGATCCCGGTCGGGACGAAGTTGCACGATGGATGCCCGCTCCCCAAATCGTTGTCTCAGCGCATTGGCTGTCTTAACCAATGCCTGATGCCAAACGGCAAACCCGCCATCGCCCGCGCCACAAGCAGCTGTAATCGCTATTCGAGGTGGCAAGCACAAGGCAGCGACTATCCCCCGATTGGCGGGTGGCAAGGCACTCATCCATTCGCCTTGTCGACTGCAATCCAGTGTTTGAGGTGTTACTGATTGTCCTTCGCGACCATGAAGCTCGCCTTGCCACTTTTCGACTCGATAGACCATGAGGCGCAAGTACTTGGGTTTCTGTTTGTCTTCGAGATCGTGTGACTTGGCTGAATAAACCCAGGGAATTTCCATGAGCAACCGGGACTCTTGTGGCAGGATGCCGAGTTCCTCAAACAGCTCGCGAGCCAATGCGTCACTGGGAGATTCACCCGGCTGACACTTGCCGCCAGGAAATGCCAGCATTCCGCCCAGATGTGCGGAATCGGGACGGCGCTCAAGCCAATATTGGGGATGACCGGTATGATCCGGTCCAGCGGGCAAAACCGCGAGTGCAATTCGCGTTTCTACCTGAGGACTCATTGCCGAATAAATAGAGTGACCGAGCGGGGCTCAGGAGCGATATTCGGCATTGATCTTGACGTAATCGTAGGAGAAATCGCAGGTCCAGACCCGATCCCGTGCCGAACCGCGCCCCAGTGTGATGCGCATGGTGATGTCTTCCTGCTTCATCACCTCAGCGGCACGCGCTTCGACATAGGCCGGATCACGGCCGCCATCCCGAACCACTTCGACGTCACCCAGCCACAGGCCGATTTTATTGACGTCCAGATCATCGATACCGGCGTAACCGATCGCCGCCAGAATCCGCCCCAAGTTCGGATCGGATGCGAACAGAGCCGTTTTCACCAACGGGCTGTGTGCGATGGCTTTGGCGATTTGAACGCATTCGGCACGATCGCGTCCTTCCTCAACCTCGATGGTGACAAATTTCGTCGCCCCCTCGCCATCGCGGGCGAGTGCCTGTGCCAGGAAAACACTCACTTCCGCGACAGCGGCGTATAACGCGCGGTAATCCACGCCATCGATGACATCGATCAAAGGCGCATCCACCCGACCATTCGCCATCAGAATGAATGAATCGTTAGTCGAGGTATCGCCATCGACCGTGACACGATTGAAACTCTCGTTGGTCACCTCGTTCAGCAGGTGCTGCAATACGCCTGCCGGAACGCGGGCATCGATGGCCACATAGCCCAGCATTGTCGCCATGTTGGGGTGAATCATCCCCGAACCTTTCGCAATACCCGTGACCGTCACGGTCTGCCCTTTGATCTGGCAGGAAGCGGTGCGCCCCTTGGCTACGATATCGGTCGTCATGATCGCACCCGCCGCACGCAGCCAGTTGTCTTCGGCCAGGTTCGCCAGGGCTGCTGGAATGCCCGCGATAATCCGGTCGGCTGGCAACGACTCCATGATCACACCCGTGGAGAACGGCAGAATCTGCGCTTCCTGGCAGCCCAACTCTTTGGCAAGTGCTGCGCAGACCTGACTCGCACGAGCCAATCCATCCTCCCCCGTACCCGCATTCGCATTTCCGGTATTGATGATCAGGGCGCGAGGCGCGATCGTTGCCAGATGCGCACGGCACATTTGAACAGGGGCGGCACAGTACCGGTTTTGCGTGAACACGCCCGCGACAGTGACCGTTTCAGGCAATCGGATCACCAGGACGTCATCTCGATTGGCTTTGCGCACACCAGCCTGAGCCACCCCGAGCTGAATGCCAGGAATGGGCGTCAACGAACCGGCGACGGGGGGGAGTAATCCAACTGGCATAGCTTTTTACCTCGATTAAACAACAAAACGACCCCATATGAGGTCGTCAAATCAATCTTCCGTCACGGCCGCCCGAAGCGGCTTTTACCGTGGCGACATGGCGGCCATCACACCCAACAGGTCATTGGCAGGCTGACCATTGATGGTGAGTTGCCCTTCCTTGAAGGCAAAGTTGGTCGACAACATGCCATTGGACTGCGTGACGTACCCTTTCTGTACCATTTGCTGCAGTTGCTGCTCGTTCATCGCCTGACGGTCGGAGCCGGCTTCTGCCTGCGCTGCCTGGTAGACGGCTTCAGGAACGCTGAAATCCCCTTTCATATCCAGCAGATTAAGCAGCGAGGTCGGATTGCTCATACCATCGCTGCCATGCCCCGGGGGCAACTCGGCAGCAAAATGCAGCGCTACGGTGCCATCCGCCAGCTTGAAGCTGATCGGATCGATCTCGAATTTCGGCCCGGCGTTGATCAGGGCGGGCAACTGCCCCATTACGGTCATGCCCAGCACCTGTTTCATCTGCTCGGGATCATCTGCACCCTGCTTTTGCGCTTGCTGGATTTGCTTGATGATCTCTTCAAACGCATTGGCATCGATACGAGAAACGCCGTATTTGAACTTCAGATCCTTCATCGTGCGGAATGCCGGTGGCGCGGTGGAAAAATCGGCCTTGGTCACATCCAAGCCGACATCAACTGCAAAATCATCACCGGTTCGCAGGGAATGGCTTGTCAGGGTCAGCCCGGAAAGCGCCCCTTCGTTGCCGACAGTCAACGATGCAACCTTCATGGCAAATTGACCATTCCAGGCGATATGGCTCTTCTTGTCCATTTCCCCATCGGCATCAAGGGTGATCCCTTTGAAGGCTGCCGATTGAGGCATGCCCTCTTCGTCGTTCTGGCCGGCGATGTTCAGCGAATCGAACGCAGCAGCATAGGAGAATTTACCGCTCGCCGCCGTGTTGATGGTCAATGTACCGCCGCTGAACTTCACTTGAGGTTGGTTGATGGAGGCAAATTCGCCCTGAGTGCGAGAACCGCCAAAGACATTGAGCGCGGTGTTCAGCACGACCGGATCCTTGCCGGAAAAGAGTCGCTCGACCTGGGGCTTGATATCCGCATCCGGCACCCAAACGGTTTGAATCGTGGCGTACCGGCCATCCATCTCCGGAATCTGATTGATGGTCTGCTTAAAATGAATTAAATAGCGCGTGCCATCAGCGGCAGCAAGCGTGAGATGGGAGGTTGCGGTCGAACTCAAATAGCCCCGCTGATATGAGTCCAGCGACCAGGTCAGGCCATCGGACATGCCGGGAAGAGCGCTAACCGATTGCAACTGCTGCTCAATCATCATGCCAGAAACATAAGGCGCTGCCGCAACACCGGCGACGATTACCACACCCAGCCCCACCACCAATTTATTCATTCTTTCCATTCCTTGATTATTAGTTTATTGCACCCGCTAACGGCCCCAGACCGTAGGACGAGTGTGACAAGACTAATTTAACTTTCCGTGGCAGTGTTTGTATTTTTTGCCCGAACCGCACCAGCAGAGATCGTTGCGACCCAGCTTGGGCTCCTGACGAATCGGTGCACGGCCTTCGCCTTCCACCCCAAACTCCAGCTCAGCAGACTCATCCATCGATTCGTGCCGCATCTGCAGCCGACTCTCATCCAGATACTGTGCTTCAATCACCTCATCGAGCAGATCGTCCATCACCGCTTCACCCTGATCCAGCGCCGGGGCAATAGACAGACGGCTCAGGATTTTCACGACTTCCAGATTAATTTCATCCAGCATGTGGCTGAACATCTCGAACGCTTCACGCTTGTACTCTTGCGTGGGATTTTTCTGAGCATATCCACGCAGCCCAATGCTTTGACGGAGGTAATCCATCGCGGCGAGGTGCTCTTTCCAGTGTCCGTCAAGCACTTGCAGCAGAATGCCTTTTTCGAACTGGCGCAGAGACTCCGCGCCCACGATGGTTTCCTTGACGCTGTAGTCTTCTTCCATTGTCTCAACAATCTTGTTGAGTAGCGTTTCAGCATGCAGGTCCTTGTCCGTGGCCAACCATTCGGCAATCGGCATTCCCTGACCGAAGTCTTCGGCGAGTGTTTGTGTCAGCCCCTCGATATCCCACTGTTCTTCCAGCGCCTCTGGTGGCACAAAACGTGAGAACACGTCAGCCATGACTTCACGACGCATCGGAATAATGATCGCCTGCGTTTCCTTTGTGGCCATGACGGCGCGGCGCTGATCGTAAATGACCTTGCGCTGTTCGTTGGCAACGTTGTCGTAATCCAGCAGATGCTTACGTTGATCGAAGTTATGACCTTCAACTTTGCGCTGGGCGTTCTCGATGGCTCGGGTCACCCAGGGATGCTCGATCGCCTCACCCGCCTGCATGCCGAGTTTCTTCATCAATCCGCCCACCCGGTCGGAGGCGAACACGCGCATCAGGTTATCTTCCAGCGACAGGAAGAAACGGGTCGAGCCCGGATCGCCTTGACGACCGGAACGGCCACGCAACTGGTTGTCCACACGGCGGGATTCATGCCGCTCTGTACCAACCACGTGCAGACCGCCCGCAGCCAGCGCTTCATCATGCCGGATTTGCCAGGCAGCTTTGACTCTGGCTTTATCTTCTTCGGTCGCTTCGCTGCCCAGTGCGAGCGTTTCCTGCTCCAGATTCCCGCCCAGCATGATATCGGTACCACGACCGGCCATGTTGGTGGCGATGGTCACCGCGCCCGGACGTCCGGCCTCGGCGATGATCTCGGCCTCGCGCTCATGGTGTTTGGCATTCAGCACGTTGTGCGGGATTTTGGCCTTGGTCAGTGCCGCCGCGACAATTTCGGAAGACTCGATCGATGCGGTACCGACCAATGTGGGCTGGTTGCGCCCACGAGCAGCCTGCACATCCTTGACGATGGCTTCGTACTTTTCCGCCTGGGTGAGGAAGACGAAATCACCCAGATCGTTACGCTGTACCGGGCGATTGGTGGGGATTTGCACCACTTCAAGGTTGTAGATTTCTGCCAGTTCGCGGGCCTCGGTATCCGCGGTACCGGTCATACCCGATAGCTTTTTATACAGGCGGAAATAATTCTGGAAGGTGATGGAAGCCAGTGTCTGATTTTCAGGCTGAATCGGCAGACCTTCTTTGGCTTCGATCGCCTGATGCAGACCTTCCGACCATCGGCGACCGGCGAGTGTACGCCCGGTGAATTCATCGACAATGATCACTTCGTTGTCACGAACGATGTATTCCACGTTCCGGCGGTAGATCGCGTGCGCACGCAAAGCCGAATTCAAATGGCTCAGAAGCATGATGTTGTGCGCATCGTAAAGCGACTCGCCCGGCTCAAGCAAACCGATCTGGATCAGCAGGTTTTCTGCTCGCTCGAAGCCCTGCTCGGTCAAAAACACCTGTTTGTTCTTTTCATCAACGGTGAAATCACCGCGTTCTTCGTCGGTCAACGGCGGCTCGTCATCCTTGGGTTCTTCGCGCGCTTGCTTCTTGAGCTCGGGAATCAGACCATTGATTTTCAGATAGGTATCGGAAGAATCCGCAGCCGGGCCGGAAATGATCAGTGGCGTCCGTGCTTCATCAATGAGGATCGAGTCCACTTCATCGACGATGGCGTAAACCAGCTCGCGCTGCATGACGGCGTCCTGACTGAAGGCCATGTTGTCACGCAGATAATCGAAGCCTAGCTCGTTGTTCGTAGCATAGGTAACGTCGCAACGATAGGCATCATATTTACTGCGGTTGTCCATGCTCGGCACAACCACGCCAATAGACAGGCCCAGAGCGTTATACAACCGCCCCATCCATTCGGCATCACGACGTGCGAGGTAATCGTTGACGGTTACGACATGGACCCCTTGCTTGGTCAACGCGTTGAGATAAACAGCCAGAGTAGCGACCAGTGTCTTACCCTCACCGGTACGCATCTCTGCGATCTTGCCGTGATGCAGAGCCATGCCGCCGATCAACTGCACATCGAAATGGCGCATACCCAGCACACGCTGGCTCATCTCCCGGCAAACAGCAAAGGCTTCAGGCAGCAACTGATCCAGGGTTTCACCGTTCTGCCAGCGCTGGTAAAACTCATCGGTCTTGGCACGCAACGCGGCATCATCAAGTGCCTGCATCTGTGGTTCCAGCGCGTTGATCTGTTCGACACGCTGACGCATCTGCTTGATAACGCGGTCATTACGGGTGCCAAAAATCTTCCGGACAATACTTGCGATCATGAACAAAACTTTCCGTTGTAAGGATAGGTGGGCGCAAAATAGGAAACGCCACGGCGAGAAGCGGCTAGTCTACGGCCTGTACAGTCCGCGACTACAGCCTGAATCTGGGCTTGGAATGGTACGGCAGATGAGCCTGAATTGGTAGCGAAGTACTCCTTTTTCAACCCTCGACCCGGTTAAAATTCAGTTGAAAGCAATAAGGGACCGGATTGATGAGACGTTCAACTTGAGAGGCAAAGCCCGTACACTCTCAAAGAACCGATTCAAGAGCCTGTCCATGCCTTGCGAGCCTCCTCCATGAAATCAAACCTGCACGATGTTCTAAAGCCATTCGCAGCCCGCGCGGGACAGATACGCATGTTTGATTTACTCCTACTGGACGTACTACCACGCAATCTCCTTGGGCGGCTGCGTGTACTCAATGTCCGTGATGGCGTGCTGGTTATCGGGGTTGATCACGCGGCACTTGCCACGCAGACGCGGTTTCAGGCACCGCAATGGCTGGATCGGCTCAATCAAGCCGCGCGAAAGGAAGGAAACCTCCCTCCCCTGACCAATGTGGAAATTCGGGTCGCTTCAGAAGAGCGGTTGCTCAAACCGCCCGAAAAAAAGCACAGGGAACTCGGAGAGAGTGCACGCGCCTCGCTACGAGCCTTGGCAGAGCACGAACCAGACGCTTCATTGGCAAGCACGTTGCGTCGACTGGCTGACCTCGGAACAAAACCAACTTCCGACGAAAACTAGAAACCCCTCCGTTCAGAGGGGTTTCTAATGAGCGAAACGGCGCAAAGTCCCTACGCCTGAATTCAGACCGATACTCAGAGCGCCATTTGGGCAACGGGGCGGGCAAACGACACCGGCGGCAGTTCCTCTCGCTCGAACGTCACGCGCTCGAACGCATCCGACTGAGCCAACAACGCGCGCAGCAACTGATTGTTCAGATAATGCCCCGACTTATGACCGGTGAACGCACCGATCACGCTGCAACCCAGCAGATACAAATCGCCGATGGCATCAAGGATTTTGTGTTTGACGAACTCATCTCCGTAACGCAGACCATCTTCGTTGAGGATATGCGAATCACCCACGACAATCGCATTGTCGACGCTACCGCCCAAGGCCAGGTTACGTTTGCGCATCATTTCCAGATCACGCATGAATCCGAACGTCCGCGCACGCGCCACTTCCTTGACAAAAGTCGTCGAAGAAAAGTCGATTTCGGCCAGACGGGCAGAATCCTCCAATGCCGGATGATTGAAATCAATCGACATCGCCACCCGGAAACCGTTATGTGGATCAAAGCGCACCCAACGATCGCCATCAAGCACTTCAACAGGTTTGAGGATACGAATGAACTGCTTGGGGGCGTCCTGCTCCTCAATCCCGGCAGACTGGATCAGGAATACAAACGGACTCGCACTGCCATCCATGATGGGCATTTCCGGACCATCAATTTCAACATGGCAGTTATCGATGCCCAATCCCGCAAGGGCGGACATGAGGTGCTCAACGGTAGAAATTTTCACACCGTCCTTCACCAGCGTTGTGGAAAGTTGAGTTTCGCCCACGTTGAAGGCATGGCCGACGATATGAACAGGTTCATCAAGATCGGTCCGATGAAAAACGATACCCGTGTCCGGCGCCGCTGGACGCAGCGTCAACCGGACCTGCTCACCGGTGTGCAGGCCGATGCCGGTCGCCCGTATGCTGTTTCGTAATGTTCGTTGATGAACCAAGGTGATGCCCCATGACAAATTTATTGCAGATTATCGCACGTCCCCACTCGGACATGAATGCCTTAATTTGTTAATGCCAAAAAAATTAGCCTAATAAGGAATTATCGACGAAGCACATAACGTGCTATTCGAACCGATCCGAGCCCAAAATACCACAGCAAAAACAAAACCCCCGACCGGGTGTGCCGCTCGAGGGTTTCTTTCTAGAACTTACGCTCTACGCAACGCTTTGCTCGATCAGACCAATAGGCGATTCAACCGTGTTACGAAGTCGGCTGCGTCACTCAAATGCCCGCCTTCCGCCAACGCCGCCTGGCCCAACAGAACACGGGCGATATCTTCAAAACGCGCGTCGTCCGTTTCGTCCGCAGCCCGCTGGAGCAATTGATGCTGCGGATTGATTTCCAGAATTGGCTTCACCGTTGGCGCCGCCTGACCCGCTTCTTTCAGCAAACGCTGTAGGTGCAGGCTCATTTCCTCTTCCGTGGTCACCAGACAGGCTGGAGAGTCGACCAGACGCTTGGAGACACGCACATCATCCACTTGATCACCCAAGGTTTTCTTGAGTCGCTCAACCAATGCACTCTGATTTTCCCTAGCTTCCTGCTCGTCTTCTGCGGTCTCGTCAAGGCTCAACTCGGCGCGTGTAACGGATTTGAGCTTTTTGCCTTCGAATTCTGTCAACTGCGACATCAACCATTCATCGATGCGATCCCACAACAGGAGCACTTCAATGCCTTTCTTGCGGAAGATTTCCAGATGCGGTGAGGCGAGCGCCGCTGCATAAGAGTCGGCGATGATGTAGTAAATCTCATCCTGGCCTTCCTGCATGCGCCCGATGACATCCTTGAGGCTGACATTCTGCTCGTCCGATCCCGCTTGGGTGGACGCAAACCGCAACAATCCGGCGATCTGTTCGCGGTTACCGTAGTCCTCACCCACCCCTTCTTTCAGAACCTGGCCGAACGTGCGCCAGAATTTGGCGTATTTCTCCGCATCGGAGGACGCCATCTGATCCAGCATCCCCAACACGCGCTTCACGGAACCCTGACGAATCGTGTCCAGCACCCGGTTGGACTGGAGGATTTCACGCGATACGTTCAGAGGCAGGTCAGCCGAATCGATCACACCTCGCACAAAGCGCAGGTAGCGCGGCATCAGTTTTTCGGCGTCATCCATGATGAAGACACGCTTCACATACAGCTTGACACCCTGCTTCGATTCGCGATCCCAGAGATCAAACGGCGCACGCGCGGGCAAATACAGCAAGGAGGTATATTCGGTTTTACCCTCTACCCGGTTGTGCGTCCAGGCCAGCGGGGCTTCCCAATCGTGCCCTACATGCTTGTAGAACTCGGTGTACTCGTCTTCGGTAATCTCGGATTTCGGACGCACCCACAATGCCTGCGCATCATTGATACGCTCCCATTCCGGTGCTTCTACCGCTTTCGCTTCCGCGTCATCGGTCTTCGGCGTAGGCACTTTCAACATTTCAACAGGGAATGTGATGTGATCGGAATATTTACGAATGGTCGAGCGAAGACGCCAGTCATTGGCGAAGTCGGTGTGATCCTCGCGCAAATGCAGAACGATAGTGGTACCACGACTCGGCTTCTCGACGGTTTCCAGCGTATATTCGCCTTCGCCGCGAGAGGTCCACTTCACACCATGCTCTAAACCCATGCCTGCTCGGCGAGTAGTCAGGCTGACCTCATCGGCCACGATGAACGCGGAGTAGAAACCCACACCGAACTGACCAATCTGCGACAGATCCTTTGATTTGTCCTGCCCCAATTTCTGAATGAAGGCCTTGGTACCGGAACGCGCGATGGTACCGATATTCTCGATTACCTCATCTCGATTCATCCCGATGCCGTTATCTTCGATCGTGACGGTCTTGGCTGCCTCATCGAAGCTCACCCGAATACGCAATGACTCATCACCCTCGTACAACGCATCATCTGATACGGCCTCAAAACGCAACTTGTCGCACGCGTCGGAGGCATTGGAAACCAATTCCCGCAGGAAGATTTCGGGATTGGAGTACAGAGAGTGGATCATGAGCTGCAACAGCTCTTTAACTTCCGTTTGGAAACCCCGGGTTTCTGGCTGACTCATAAACTATTCATCTCCATCAAAAGCAAAAAGCCAAAAAAATACCCCAGCGTTGTGTGGACGCTGGGGTATTTTTCAAGAGCGAAACAGTAATGCTCCACCTGAAGGGCTTTTACTCGGCCGCTGACCAAGCCATGACTCCAGGGCAAACCCCGAAGGCAAAACTGAATAAGCGTGAAACCAGATCAGCCCAGTTTTTCGCGGATACGTGCTTTCTTACCGGTCAGGCCGCGCAGGAAGTAGAGCTTGGCACGACGGACGTCACCACGACGCTTGACTTCGATCGATGCGATCGAAGGGCTGTACGTCTGGAACACACGCTCCAAACCTTCGCCGTAAGAAATTTTGCGCACGGTGAAAGCGGAGTTGATGCCGCGATTGCGGATAGCAATCACCACGCCTTCGAAAGCCTGCAAACGCTCACGCTCGCCTTCTTTCACCTTCACCTGAACAACCACTGTGTCGCCGGGGGCAAACGCAGGAATCTCACGGTTCATTTGCTCGGCTTCGAGCGCTTGAATGATATTGCTCATCACTTAACCTACCTAACTAGTCGTTCGTTTCGTCGGCATGCTGCCATGCTGACGTTAATAATGCCCGGGATCGCTCATCGACCCCGTACTCATAAAAAAGATCCGGCCTTGCCCGCGCCGTACCTGATATCCGTTGCTGCGCTCGCCACTGTTTAATGGCCGCGTGATTTCCCGAACGCAGCACCGCGGGAATCTCCAAACCACGCCATACATCGGGGCGCGTGTAGTGCGGATGATCAAGCAGGTTCGTTTCAAACGAATCTTGCACTACGGACTCCGCATCACCCAACACCCCTGGCAGTCGCCGGGCGATGGCATCGATGATCACCATTGCACCCAGCTCACCACCGGAAAGCACATAATCACCGATCGATATCTGCTCATCGACCAGCGACTCCAGAATCCGCTGATCAATACCCTCGTACCGACCACAGACCAGAATCAGATCCGACGAGGCTGAAAGCGTCTCGACCTTACCCCGATCCAATCGCTGACCTTGCGGCGACAGGTAGACAACCCTTGCCCCGGGGAGCGACTGCCTGGCCGACTCGATGGCTTCGGCCAGAGTCTCCGCCATCAGCAACATCCCCGGACCACCGCCAAACGGACGATCATCAACAGTCCGGTGACGGTTGGTGGCAAAATCGCGAGGCGAAATCAACGTCAGCGCCAAAGCACCCGACTCAACCGCCACACGCGGGATACCGCTTTCACCCACCGCAGCAACCAGTTCAGGAAACAGCGTCACTACGGCAATGTTCATGCGGCCCTCACTTCAGGAACCCGTAACCGACCTCACCCGAAATGCCCGGCCTGAGTCCGATTAAAAATCAGGATCCCAATCCACCACGATCAGACGCTGATCGAGATCGATCGAAACCAGCACATCGTCAGGTATGAACGGGATAAGCCGTTCTCGCTGACCCTCGCCGCCCACGACGAGCACATCGTTGGCGCCGGTTTCGATCAATTCTTGCACCACCCCGAAATGCTGACCGGATACATGATCCACTCGACACCCCGTGAGGTCGCGCCAGTAATATTCGCCTTCAGCCACCTTTGGCAGAGCGTCTACGGGCACATGAATCTCGGCCCCGGTCAGTGCCTCGGCCTGAGTTCGGTCATCCACGCCTTCCAGCTTGGCGACGATACCCTGGCTCTGGGCAGCAAATTTGGTAACTCGATACCACTTCCCTTCTTTTCCGCCCTCACCGCCATCGACGGGAGGCTGGATAAACCACTGACGATACTGTGTAATACCATCAGCAGGACGCGTATATGTGGTTATCCAGCACCAGCCTTTAACCCCGAATGCGCGCCCCACTACGCCGATCACCACCGATTCGGCGGGACTAGGCGGTTTTAACACGGTGCGATTAAGCAGCAGCGACTTGCTTGCTGCTCTCACGGAGCAGGGCCGCTACACGGTCGCTAGGCTGAGCGCCTTGACCGACCCAATGCTGAATTCGCTCAGCATTGATTTGCAGGCGAACTTCAGCACCACGTGCGACGGGGTTGAAGAAACCAACACGCTCAATGTACGCGCCGCTGTCACGGGCGTTGCGGCTGTCGGTCACTACCAGATGGTAAAACGGACGCTTTTTGGCGCCGGTGCGAGCTAAACGGATCGATACCATGGGTCAATTTATCCTGTGTATATAAAAGAAGGCGGAGCAGGAATGAAATCGCCACGCCTTTCAAAATTCAAGGCGCGTGATTTTACGCAAGTTTTCAGAAAAATAAAGCCTTACTTGTAAAAACATTTTTCGGATGGTGTCCCCCATCCTGCAAATATTTCAACGATCAGATCGTATACGGGTCTCGCAGAACGATGGTTTCATCACGATCCGGTCCAGTTGAAATGATATCTACCGGCACACCGACCAACTCTTCGATCCGCTGAATATAGCGACGCGCCTCGATGGGCAGGTCTTCCAGCTGACGGATACCAACGGTTGAACCCGACCAACCGGAGATTTCTTCATATACCGGTACGCAGCGAGCGTAGGTTTCTGCACTCAACGGTGCGGTCTTGACCGGCTGTCCGTCGATCTCATAACCCACACACACCCGGATACGCTCGATACCATCCAATACATCCAACTTGGTCAGACACAGACCGGAAATACTGCTGATTTCGACCGCGCGACGCAGGGCAACCGCATCAAACCAACCGCAACGGCGGGCACGCCCCGTCGTTGCGCCGACCTCGCGCCCCTTGACGGCGAGATGGTTGCCGATTTCATCATCCAGTTCGGTCGGGAACGGACCACCACCCACGCGTGTGGTGTAGGCTTTGGTAATCCCCAGCACATAGTCGAGCTCAAGTGGCCCGACACCTGTGCCTGTACTGGCACCACCAGCCGTGGTGTTTGACGAAGTCACATAGGGGTACGTGCCGTGATCGATATCCAGCAAGGTTCCCTGCGCGCCTTCAAACATGAGGTTTGCCCCTTGTCGACGCAAATCCATCAGTCGGCTGGGCACATCACCCACCATCGGCGCAAGAATTTCGGCTTGAGCGAGAACCTGATCCAGTACCGCCTGAAAATCAATCGTGGACGTATGGAAATAATTCCGCAGAACGAAATTGTGAAAATCCAGTACTTCACCCAGTTTCGCGGCCAATCGCTCCCGATGGAAAATATCTTCCAGTCGGATAGCGCGGCGAGCGACTTTATCTTCATAGGCGGGGCCAATTCCACGCCCTGTTGTACCGATCTTGGCCGCACCACGGGCCTGCTCACGAGCCTGATCAAGGGCGACATGGTACGGCAGGATCAGCGGACAGGCTTCGGAAAGCATCAATCGCTCACGGGCAGGCACGCCCTGCGATTCAAGCTCGGACATTTCCTTAATCAGGGCCTCAGGCGAGAGAACCACACCATTACCGATCAAGCATTGCACGTTCTCGCGCAAAACCCCCGAAGGAATCAAATGCAGAACGGTTTTCTTCCCGCCGATAACCAGTGTATGCCCCGCATTGTGGCCGCCCTGAAAGCGCACCACCGCCTGTGCCCGCTCCGTAAGCAAATCAACGATTTTCCCCTTGCCCTCATCACCCCACTGGGAGCCGAGTACAACAACACTTTTACCCATGATTGCTATCACCCATTAAATGCCATAAATCTTTTGAGCTATCGCTCTGCCGAACCAGTCGAGGCGCTCCATTTGGTGCCGGCTGTGAGCTCATCACGACACGGCGCCCGGTCGCGCGCAAGCGCTCGACAGCGGAAATCAGAGCGGCATCGGCATAATCGGCTGGCGCATAGATCGTGGCATCGTTCGTCTCTTCACCCTCAAAGAAACGCAGCAACTCACGCAGATCCATAGAGAACCCGGTGGCAGGACGCGCACGACCGAAGGCTTCGCCAACATCGTCATATCGTCCGCCGCGGGCAATCTCACGCCCCACACCAGGCACATAGGCCGCGAACACAAGTCCGGTCTGGTAGTGATAACCGTGAAGTTCTGACAGGTCGATCAACACATCGACCTGAGAGAAGTTCCGCTCGATAGCAGAACAAATAATCGCCAGGCGGTCGAGCGCACTCTGCATGTCCGGCGTCATCACGCCCGCCAGCACCGCTTTTGCCTCGGCAAGCACAGCCGACCATTCACCGTTGAGCTGGGTCAACAAGGTCAGTGCGTTTCCAACCGACGGGGCAATCTGCCGTGCCGCCAGCAGGGACTGGATATCGGCCGTGGATTTCCGTTGCAAGGCATCGCGCGCCTGCTCTTCATCTTCATCATCGAAGCCAGCCGCTGCCGCTAATTCACCGAATACATCCACGTGCCCGAGATCGAGAACGATCCGCTCAACGCCGGACTGTTCCAGCTGCCTCAGCATCAGGCTGATGATTTCAAGATCACCCTCGACTTCCGCCACGCCGTACAACTCCGCACCTACCTGCATGGGAGTGCGACTGCCACCCAACCCATCCGGCCGCGCACGAACCACAGTACCGAGGTAGCAGAGTCGACGCTCCGCCTCAGGCTTCATGCTGTGCGCATCAATCCGAGCGATCTGTGGCGTCATGTCGGCGCGAAGACCAAGCTGACGCCCCGTCAGACCGTCTGTCATCTGCAAGGTATCCAGCGCCAGATCCTGCCCCGAACCCACGAGTAGCGAATCCACAAATTCAACCAACGGGGGAATCACGAGATCATACCCCGCTACATGGAACTGTTGCAGCAAGGCGGTGCGCAGCTGTTCTACCCGGCGCGCCTGGTCTGGCAGCAACTCATCGATACCCGCTGGCAAGGCCCAGCGAGAGAGTTTATGTGACATACAACTTCCTAAAACTCGGGTTCACTCTGAAACAGAACAGGCATGTTATACCCCTGCTGCTCAGGCACAAAAAAGCCAGGCGAGCAATTCACTCACCTGAGCTGAAATCATGGGCTTAAATCAATGGTGCGACAGCATCACCAATACCGCACCCACCACCAACACCACCAACGCGATAGCACGCAACGCCCTATCCGGGGTATTGGCGATTTGCTGCACGGCCTGTCGATAACTTCGCGGGCTGATGAACGGCAACAGCGCTTCGATGATCAACACCAAACCCAGCACCTGCAACCACCGGTCATCCACAACAATCGCCCTTCTGATTCCGTCCGGCACCCCTGCCTGCGTTACTCAGTGTTTTACGCTCGCCTCTTGCGAATCACGGAAATACTTGAAGAATGGGCTATCGGGATTCAGCACGAAGGTACCACCGCCCTGGTCGAAAGCCTTCTTGTATGCCTGCAGGCTACGATCGAATTCAAAGAACTTCGGATCTTGGCCATAAGCCTTGGCATAAGTTGCTGCCGCAGCCGCATCGCCCGCACCACGAATTTCAGCAGCCTGACGGTCGGCCTCGGCGAGGATGACCTCACGTTCACGATCTGCCGCCGAAGTAATCTTCTTGGCTTGCTCCTCGCCACGCGAACGGATGGACTGCGCTACAGCGGAACGCTCTTTCTCCATCCGGGCATAGACGGATTTACGGACTTCCTTCGGCAACTCGATCTGCATGATCCGGACATCGCTGATCTTCACTCCCAAACCCTTGATATCGCGGTTGGTCGTTTCGATCACGCTTTTCATGAACAGATCGCGATCACCGGACACCACCTCATTCACAGTGCGTCTGGAAATCTCGCTCTTCATGGCATCACGCACAATCTGATCCATCCGGTTCATGGCGATCCGTTCGTCGCCACGGGTGGAACGATAGAAATCAGCCGCATTCACGATCTGCCACTTGATGTAGTAATCGATGATCAGGTTCTTCTTTTCGCTGGTCAAAAACCTTTCTGGCTGCGAAGTCATCGTGAGCACGCGGCGGTCGAACAACTTGACGGTATTGATGAACGGCAACTTGAAATGTAGCCCTGGATCGAATTTGTCCTGAACAATTTCACCAAGACGGAACTCCAGCGCTGACTGGTACTGCTTGACTTCGAAAGTGGCGGTTGCGAACAAGAACACGCCCACCACCACGACAGGCAGAACTACACGGTTAATTATGTTCATGGCGCACTCCTCGAACGCAGATCACCTCGATCACCGCTGGAGAGACTCCCTCTCGAGTTCCCGTTATCCGCCTGACTGGGCAAGCTAGGCAAAGGCAAGGCGTCTAGGTCCGAAACAGTTTTGGCTTCTGACGACGAGCGTGTATCGCTTCCACCCAATGGCAGATAGAACACGTTGCTGCCCGAGCCGGAATCGACCACGATGCTCTTGTTTTTCGACAATACGCCAGAAACGGCATCCAGATACATGCGTTCACGCGCAATGTCTGGCGCCAGCTTGTAGGATTTGAGTAGTTGCTCGAAACGTGACGAATCACCCAGTGCCTCATTCGTCACCTTGGACTCGTAACCTTTAGCTTGTTCGATGATCTGCGCGGCATTACCACGTGCACGGGGCACGACCTTGTTGGCGTAGGCCGAGGCTTCACTGATGTAACGCTGCTCATCTTCACGCGCACGGATGGCGTCTTCGAAGGCGGGCTGAACGGCCTCAGGCGGCTGAATATCCTGCAGATTGACCGACTGAACCTTCAGACCGGTATCGTAACCATTGAGCAGATCCTGCATACGATCGCGCACCAAGCTGACGATTTCGGCACGGCCGTCCGTCAGCACGTAATCCATCTTTTTGGAACCGATTACTTCACGAATCGCACTCTGCATGACATCGGAAAGCGTACCGTCCGGGTCACGCACGTTGAACAGGTACTTCACCGGATCGGTCACCAGGAACTGGCTGCCGATATTGACTTCAACGATATTTTCATCGTTGGTCAACGCGGTCATTCTGAGCTGTTTGTCACGCAATTCATCGACGTTGACCTTGATCACGGTGCCAATGGGATAAGGCAGATGCCAGTGCGGCCCTGCGCGCGTGGTGTCGGTATATTTGCCGAACTGCAATTCTACGCCCCGCTGCCCCGCATCGATAGTGTAAATCCCGGAAAGCATCCAGATGCCGACCAGCAAAAGCGCGACGACCGCGATACCTTTGCCGCCGCCGGCACCACCCATGGCGCCGCCAAATTTCTTCTGCAAGCGTTCGATTGCTTCGTCGATATTGGGCGGTTTACCGCTACGGCGCGGATTGGACCAAGGATCGTTATCCTTGCCGCTGCCGCCAGGTTCATTCCAAGCCATAGGTACTTACTCCGGAAAATTCGGCACTACCGCTGTGCGCCATAATAAAACTCGAACAAAACTAGAATTCAAAACGACGCATAAGTTTAGTGATGGCATCCATAAGTCGCAAGTCAAACGGCCAAATTCGCCACATACATGGCCCGGCACCAAACACTCCGTAGCTAGGCGGGAGCAGTGAGACATGCCTCAAGTTCGGGATGATGCTTTCTCCACTGAGCCCAACGGGCTTCCGTCAGCGAGAGCGTCACTTGCCAACCGGGTTGCTGCCCCTCATCATCCTGCCAGTGCTCGGCAACGATGGCACCCTCGTTCAGCCACCGGGCGCGTAATCCGCCAAGGCTCGCGGGGAGGAACAGGTTGATAACGGTGCGCGCAGGCAGCAGGCGTTCGCCAAGTGCCTGCCGCAACAAATCCATCCCCAAACCGGACTGCGCCGAAATCCAGACCCGGTCGATCTCGCCCGCTTCATTGCGACTGATCTCAGGCGCTCGATCTTCGAGTTGATCGATCTTGTTCATTACAGTGAGCCGCGGCAATGTATCGGCACCGATCTCTTTGAGCACGACCTCGACATCCGTCATTTGACGATCACGTTCGGGGCTGGCCGCGTCGACCACATGAATCAGCAGATCGGCTTCTAGCGTTTCCTCCAGCGTAGAGCGAAACGCGGTGACCAGTTCATGCGGCAAATGCCGGATGAATCCCACTGTATCGGCCAGAACCATCGGCTCGCCGGGCGCGAATTCCAACCGCCGCAACGTCGTATCAAGCGTGGCAAATAGTTGATTGGCAGCGAACGTACCCGCCTCCGTCAACGCGTTGAACAGTGTGGACTTGCCGGCATTGGTATAACCGACCAGCGAAACCATCGGCACCTGGGATTTCTGCCGCGTTTTGCGGCCTTCCTGTCGTTGGCGCCGCACTTTGGCGATGCGCTCCTGCAACTGCTTGATGCGGTCGTGGATCAAGCGTCGGTCCATTTCGAGCTGGGTTTCACCCGGTCCACGCAGACCGATCGAGCCACCGCGCTGGCGTTCAAGGTGGGTCCAGCCACGTATGAGACGGGTGGAAAGATGCTTGAGCTGCGCCAACTCAACCTGCAGCTTGCCTTCATGCGACCGCGCGCGCTGAGAGAAGATATCCAGAATCAGTCCGGTTCGATCAAGCACGCGGCATTGCAGTACCGATTCCAGATTGCGTTCTTGCGAAGGCGAAAGCTGGGCGTTGACCACCACAAGGTCAGCTTCGGTGCTTTTGACCAGATCGGCCAACTCTTCAGCCTTGCCTTTGCCTATGTATAACCGTGGATCGGGGGCTTCGCGACTGGCCAGACATTCCCCGAGAATTTCGGCGCCGGCCGAATCCACGAGTTCGCGAAACTCATCCAAGTCTTCCGCCCGACTTTGCTGACGGGAGACAACGTGAAGCAGGACGGCGCGTTCGCCGCCCTCATGCCGTTCAAAGAATTGCATTAAAGCGCTTCATCTCCATCCGATTCATCCCCTGATGCCGACTTGGATGCCGACTTGCCACCGAATTCATCATCAAAGTCGATATGGATTTCACGCGTCGGCACGATGGTGCTGATCGCGTGCTTGTACACCAATTGGCTGACGTTGTTTTTGAGCAGCACGACAAAGTTATCGAACGAATCGATTTGTCCCTGAAGCTTGATGCCGTTCCGGAGATAAATGGATACGGGCACATGCTCGCGACGCAACGCGTTCAAATAGGGTTCCTGCAGTGATTGGGCTTTTGCCATTTTATTTTCCTCAATTGTAATTGGCAGCTTCCGATGCAAAACGCGCGGGGCTCATCATCGATCTGATGATCATCCGAACCCGCTTGCGACCATAGATCGACGGGTCTTGCCTTAAAGCTAAAGCGTACCACGTCGATGTGATTTCCTTTTCATTAGATGAGAACTAATGATGAGGTGCTCGCCTCAGATTCCTACCGCTCAACCAAGTTCCGCGGCGGAGATGATTTCTCCGAGTACCAACATGAGCGCACTCCGCTCTTCCGTCGGGTAGAACTGCGTTTGTGTCTGGCCACGCATCCAGGTGATCTGGCGCTTGGCAAGTTGCCGGGTGGCCGTAATCGCCAGTGAACGCATCTCATCATAATCCACTGTGCCTTCAAGATAATCCCAGACTTGACGGTAACCAACCGCCCGAATCGAAGGCAGACCGGGATGCAGGTCACCACGCGCCCGCAAGGCCGCCACTTCATCCACCAGGCCGGACGCCAACATCTCATCGAATCGATCCGCCATCGCCTCACGCGCATGAGCACGGGAAGCCGGCCAGAGACCGAAACGATGCACGGCCCGACCAACCAACGGCGATACCGGCGGGTGCTCGCGCTGCCACTGGCTCAGGGAACGACCGGTCGAACGAAACACTTCCACGGCGCGACCGATCCGCTGCGGATCGTTCGGATGAACCCGCGCCGCTACCTCCGGATCGAATGACTGGAGTTGCTCATGCAGGGCTGGCCACCCCAAACGCGCTGCTTCGGCCTGCACCTCGGCACGCACGGCGGGATCGGTCGACGGCAATTGCGAAATGCCGTCGAGCAACGCCTGAAAATACATCATGGTGCCACCCACTAGTAAAGGCACCCTGCCCGCCGCCTCGGCTCGCTCGATCGCCGCCAGCGCATCCCGACAAAACGCACTGACCGAATAGGTCTCAGAGGGATCGCAAATATCCACCAGTTCGTGCGGGAACTGCGCCAGCACCTCGGGTTCCGGCTTGGCGGAACCAATATTCATCTCGCGATAGATCATCACGGAATCGACACTGATCAACTGCACGGGATAACGCGCAGCTAATTCGAGTGCCACCGCAGTTTTCCCCGAGGCCGTGGGCCCCAGCAGGGCAAGAACCGGTCTTTGCCCCGCCCCCGCATCGTGTGTCATCGACGCTGCCTGCATCACTGCCCCCGCATGAACAATCGGTCGAGATCGGTCATCGAAAGCTGTCGCCAGGTGGGGCGCCCGTGATTGCACTGGTCGGCCCGCTCGGTACGCTCCATATCGCGCAGCAACGCGTCCATTTCAGGGCGGGTCAATATCCGATTCGCGCGCACGGAACCGTGGCAAGCCATGCGGGACAGCACGGCATTGATCGGCTCGGTCAGCACGGCCTGGGGTTGGCCCCAATCCGGTTCCTCCTCACTCAATGCGGACAACAGCGCCCTGGCCAGCGCTTCTGCATCCGCATGACGCAATAGAGCTGCCAGTGCGGAAACCCGCACACGGGTCGGTGCCACGCGCGCCAGCACCACCCCCAAACGGGCGAAGGCATCGGCCTGCGCTTCATACTGCTCAGCCTCGAACTCCGTCACGGCAAACGTCACCGGCAGCAGCAACGGCTGAATGGTCATCTGCTGGGCGGCATACGCTGCCTTCAATCGCTCGTAGGTGATGCGCTCCGCTGCGGCATGGGCATCGACAACCACCAGACCCTGCGCGTTCTGCGCCAGGATATACACGCCATGGAGATGCGCCAGCGCATACCCCAAGGGCGGAATATCCTGCCGTGGTTGATCCGAGATGGACGACTCCTGGACCGTCGGCGTACGCATTTCATCAAATGCAGAAGTCTGCGGCGAGGCGCTCGCGGCCAGCAAATTCAAATACCCTTGAGTCGAAGAAGACGGCGCAGAAGAAGGCATTGACGCCGAGCCTGACCAGTTACTCGCTCGCATGCCTCGATCCATACCTCCGCCAATCGCAGGAGAACCACTGCTCGCCTGCTCGACACCAGATTCATGGTGTGCACCCGCCCCCACTACGCCACCTTGGGCAAGGGCACGATGAATTTCTCGGAAAATAAAATCCTGCACTGCACGTGCGTCGCGGAAACGAACCTCTGCCTTGGTGGGATGCACGTTGACATCGACCGCGCGTGGCTCGAGATCCAGCGCCAGTACATAAGCCGGTTGCCGGGCATGGTGCAGCACGTCGGCATAGGCACGACGAATGGCGAAGCCGATCAGTCGATCGCGCACAATGCGACCATTCACAAAAAACAATTGCTGGTCCGTCGTCGAACGGGCGTAGGCCGGGTCGGCCACCCAACCACTCAAGCTCAAGCCCGATGCGACCGAATCGATCCGTCGAGCTCGGTTGAGAAACTCTGCGCCGAGCAATGCCTCAATACGTGACGGCATCTGCTCCGCCAGCTGTTCATGAGGGAGCGGTGAGAGTTCGAATACGAGCCGCCCCTGATGCGTCAATGAAAACCCGATCCCGGGGTGTGCGAGCGCGAATCGCCGCATGAGCTGGTCGATCTGGGTGAATTCGGTGCGCTCGGTACGCAGGAATTTGCGGCGAGCCGGTGTGTTGTAGAACAGATCAGCCACTGTGACCGTGGTTCCGGTAGGGTGAGCGGTCGGACGGCATTCCAGCGATTCGTTGGGGCTTAAAATCCAACCATGTGAATCGTTCTCGCGACGAGAAGACACACTGACTTGCGCGATCGAGGCGATGCTCGCCAATGCTTCACCCCGGAAGCCCATGGTCGCCACCGATTCGAGCTCATCGAGCGAACGGATTTTACTTGTGGCATGGGCCGCGAAGGCCAGTGGCAAGTCTTCCTCGGACATGCCACTACCATCATCGCGCACCTCGATCAGGCGAGAACCGGCTTCCTCGATACGGACGTCGATTCGCCGAGCACCCGCATCAATGGCGTTCTCAACCAGCTCTTTGACCACGGAGGCCGGACGCTCGACCACTTCACCAGCAGCGATCTGGTTGACCAATTCCGGCGGTAGTTGAGCGATATTGGGCATGGGTGTCCACTTGAGTGTTTGGATCGATCTAGGCGCCGCATTTTCGCCCGTTGCGGCTGAAAACTCAAAGAACCGGGGTCAATCGCCAAGACTCGGATAGTTTTTGACGCTCACTTCAGACGCGGAGACAGGCTTGCCATAGTGATAACCCTGAGCCAGACCGCAGCCCAACACATACAGCTGCTGCGCATGAGCCAAGGTTTCCACACCCTCGGCCAATACATCCAGATCCAGACTCTGTGCCAGTGCGATGATCGCGCGAACGATCGCCGCGTCCTGCGGATCGTCCAACATGCCACGCACAAATCCCTGATCAATCTTGATGAGATCAAATGGCAGTCGCTTGAGATACAGCAGGGAGGAATAACCGGTACCGAAATCATCGATCGCCAGATGCACACCCAAAGCACGTAATTCATTGAGCGCCCGCGCAGCCTCCTCCGGGTCGTTAAGAATGAAACTTTCGGTGATTTCCAGCTCCAGATGATCCGGGTCAATTCCCGATTCACTCAGCGCCTGACGCACATCTTCAACCAGCGTGCCGCGCTCCATCTGAATGGCCGAAACGTTCACCGCCACATGCCCGATCTCCAGTCCTTGATCTTGCCATTGGCGAATCTGGGCACAGGCGGTATCAAGCACCCACCGTCCAAGTGGTACGATCAAGCCACTATCCTCGGCCACGGGAATAAACTGCAAAGGCGGAATCAAACCTTTGGTGGGATGCTGCCAACGAGCCAGGGCTTCGAACCCGATCAACCGCCCCGACGCCAGATCGACCTGCGGCTGATACACCAGCGACAATTCACTCCCTGCCAAGGCCCGACGCAAACCAGACTCCATTTCCATCCGTTCTTCTGCGGCAGTAGCCATTTCGCAGGAGAAAAACCGGAAACTGTTTCGACCTTCGTTTTTGCTTACATACAGCGCGGCATCAGCCTGTCGCAACAACAAGTCCAGATCCGAGGCATTCAAAGGGTAGCGTGCAATGCCGATACTGGTGCTCATGGACAGTACGTGATGCTCGATCTCGAATGGCTGGGCAAAACAATCCAGAATCCGCCGACCCACAGCCTCCAGCTCACGACTATCCGTCACCCCCTCAACCAGCACTGTAAATTCGTCACCGCCCATTCGAGCCAAAAGGACAGGTGTTTGCGATCCATTCATAAATTCTGCTCGCAGACGCGTACTTACCGCACCGAGGAGTTCATCACCTACGCCATGCCCCAAACTGTCATTGATGGTTTTGAATCGGTCGAGATCCATGAGAAATACAGCAATTTCTTGCTCTGCACGCTGCGCCCGTATGATCGCGATCTGCGCCCGTTCACCAAAATAGTAACGATTCAACAACCCGGTCAGCGGGTCATGATGAGCCAAAAACTCCAATCGCTCGGCCGCCTGTTTCCGATCGGTAATATCCAGATGCGTCCCTGCGGCGCGAAGGGGATCACCCGAAGGGGCACGTGCCATCACTCGCCCCCGGCTGAGAATCCAGCGCCAGGAACCATCCCGAGTCCGCATTCGGAACTCAGACTCGAACGACGAGGCAGGGGCGCTCGCATTCTGGTGCCATTCCCACTGGGCAAGGGTGGGTGAGAGATCATCGGGATGGATCAAATCCGTCCAGGCATTCATGCCGCTGCCTATTTCTCCGAGGGAGTACCCCAGCATGGCAGCCCAGCTCTCGCTGTATGTCACGGTATCGTTTTTGAAATCAACGTCCCAATAGCCCAGATCAGAAGCATTCAGCACCAACTCAAAACGCGCTCTACTTTCACGTAGAGCGGACAGGCTATCCTGAGTTTCCAACTCTTTACGCTCAAGCGTGTTAGCCATTTGATTGATCGAATACGCCAGTTCGTCCAACTCACCGCCCGCCTCCAGATTCGGTGCGCGCGCAGCCAAACGTCCTTGACGCAGGGATCGCACCGTCCGAATCAGAGGTTCCACACGCGTAAGTAAAAAACGCCGGGACCCCAGCCCTGCGACCAGCAGCCCGAAAAACAGGGCAAATACCCCAGCCCCGACGCCGACAGCAAGCAGGCGATCATATTTGGCATATAAAATCGTAAGCGGCATGCCCAGGGAAAGATAGGCATACGGCGAGCCCTTCGGCCCGAGTGGTGTCATGACAAACAGGTCATCATGCCCGTTCAGGTCCGGCCCGACGAAAGTCGTTCGGTTCGAGTGACTCAACATGGCGCGTCCCAGCGGGGTATCTGCTATGGGCTTACCGATCCAGTTTTCCTGGCCGCCCAGGCTTGTTCTTAACAGAACAGTGCCTTTGGGGTCGATGATGGTAAGGTGGTGATCACTCGACTGCATGTTCTGACTCGCCAACTGGTTGATCCGTTCCAGCTGAAGGGTAGTTGCCATCAGAAAAGGTACATGTCCGTCACTCACGAAAGGATAGGCCACACCGATCACGGGCGTACCGGTCGTTCGTCCGATGATATATTCGCCAACAGCCGCCTTCCGGGTCGACATGGCCTTGATGAAATAACTGCGATCGGAAAGGTTCACGAATTTGCCGGGCGCCACAGCATTGCATGTTTCCATCCCTTCCGGCGAAATCACCAGAAGGTTGGCAAATACCGGCCCCAGATCGTGCAGGACGTCTGCCAGAAAACGCTCGCAAGCCGGATTTTTCTGATCCCGTACAACCTGGGAATGAGTGAGTAGCCGCAGTACGTTTTCTGCCCGATTCACCATGTCCTGATGATACTGAGCAAAGCGCTCGGCCTGACTATTGAGTTCTGCCTTCTCCTGCGACAGTGCTTCCGCCCGGTAATACTGGTTCATGGCGAAAATCACGCCCAGCGCCGGCAAGGAACTGAGCAGCACCAGCATTATCAGCTTGGTTTGCAGCCGTGCAAAAAATCTACCCATGAAGTCTCTGTCCAATGGCCCGAGTTTTTGATACTAACATTGAACAATGACAACAAATCGAGTGCCTGGGGCACGAACCACCAACCTCAAATCAAAACAGCCACCAACCTAAGAACCCAGAGAGAACCGACTTATCGCCCTACCCCCGAGCCATTGCCGATAGAACCGGACTAGAGCATGGCGTAGCGCGTTCCCTCGGGCGCACGCTCGGCATAATAGGTATTGATGCCGTCAAGAATCGAGCGGGCAATTTCCTTCTGATAAACCGCCGTTCTCAGGCGCGCTTCTTCCTGCGGATTACTGATGAACGCACTTTCCACAAGAATGGACGGGATATCGGGCGATTTGAGCACGACAAAACCGGCCTGTTGAACACGGCGGGAATGCAGATCGGTCACATCGCCAATCTGGCCCAATACACGATGACCAAAATCGAGACTGTTCTCCAACGTTTTGGTCTGCGAAAGATCCAGCAACACGGAAGCCACATCCTGATCGTGATCGGAAATGGAAGCCCCGCCCACGAAGTCGGCCTCGTTTTCACGATTCGCCATCCAGCGCGCAGCTTCGGAAGTCGCCCCGTGCTGGCTCAGGCAGAATACCGATGCACCCCGCGCCGATGTAACCCGGAAAGCATCCGAATGAACGGAAATAAATAGATCTGCCTTGGCGTTCCGAGCAATGGCAGTCCGTCCCCGCAGATGAATGAATTTATCTGAATCACGCGTCATCACAGGCTTCAGGCCGGGCGTGGCTGCAACCATATCCCGCAGGCGCCGACCGATATCCAGCGCAATGTGCTTCTCCTTGGTACCCCGATGGCCGATCGCACCCGGATCCTTGCCACCATGCCCCGGATCAATGGCGATCACGAGGTCACGGAAGGTGCCTTGTGTCTGGATCTTTGGCTTACTATCCGGATCTGCAGCATCACGGGCGACGAGGGTAGTCGCCTTGTCATGCGGTAGATCGATTACCAGCCGATACCCCTGACCGTCACTCGGTGGCAACAGGAGCAGACGAGGATTAACCGGGGCCTTGAGATCAAAGACGATGCGCAAGTTATAGCCATCACGAACCCCGACGCGCACATCACTGACAACCGAGCCAGCGGGTGCAGCGGGTATGTTGACACGATTCATCTCGGTCTGAGTCAAATCCACAACAAGACGAGACGGGTTATCAAGCGTGAACGATTTGTAGTCCAGCGGCCCATTCACGCCGAAGACATAACGCGTATAGTCCGGCTGGCGGTAATTTTGCACGGTATCGATCAAGCGCGCAGCAAGCACCTTATCCGGCGCGACCAAACCAAAGACAGCGGAACTGGAACCCAATACGGCCCCCAGAAACTTCCGCCGATCCCAAGGATTCGAGGAATTATCAAACATGATTTGCCCCTCATCAGTATCTTTAACACATGAACTCGCTGAGCAAATCGCTCAACAGCTCTCGAGTGCATTCTGCGCCTGATGAAAAAAAATTCAAGTTTTCTAATTAGATAGAGCACCATCCTAAAGCGGAATATAGAAAAAACCGGTGCAGCATGTCGGGGAGAAAAAACAAAAAAACACTACATATTGTGCTTTTGCAAAAAGACAACGCGTAACGAACATGTCCGGATTTTTTTTAATCTCACCGTCACAAGCGGATGAAATAAGGCACGGCCGTCAGGGCAAGGCCGATCAAAACAAGCGCATAGACGTTGCTGACGAAGAAGGGATAGATGGATAGAGCCAGCCCGACGACCAGTGGGACTACCGCTTTTTGCTGCTTGGCGTACACCAGAAAACCAATACCGATCGAACCGAACAACAACCCCCAAAGCAATACAGCCTGATTCATGAAAACCTCCGTTGAGATCCCTTGTGTCACCGAATCCGGTTTCGACAAGCAGAAAGCCAATGGATTCCTTCGGATGTATTCGCATGCAATCGAACCGTTCGCAGCATGGGGGATTGCTCAACAGGTTCGAGCTGAATAAGCAGATCCGCGGCTGGCAACTCGCCCGCCCCCCGCTCCGGCCATTCGATCAACAACAAGGCCTGGTCGAATTCATCCCGCAGCCCCAGATCGTCCAACTCCTCTGGCACAGCCAGTCGATACAGATCCAGATGCAAGACATGCCGAGCGGGAAGATCATAAGGCTCGATCAACGTATATGTCGGACTGCGCACAGGGCCGGTAACGCCCATCTGCCGCAGGAAAGCGCGGGAAAAGGTGGTCTTGCCCGCGCCAAGACCGCCCTGCAAGAAAACAAGCCCCGTCAGAGGGGCCGTGTCCGCCAATGCGGCCGCCAGTACCGTAACGGCCGATTCGTCCAGTTTCGTGCCGCAATAATCTGCAACAGACTCGCTTTGCGAATCAGGCTTGATTTCACTCATGTTGATTTACCCCGAACAAAGGACGCACCGCACCGACCTCACGGCCACAACGACACGTTTTCAGGTGGCATGTCGATCCGGCCATTGGCAATGGCACGAATCGGCTCGAACAGGTCAGTCGCTACAGCACCCCACGAACCCGACTGACTCGCCAAATACTCCCCGGCCAAGGCATGCCAACACACGGCGCGGGACAGCGCTTCCACCGGAACCATTCCCAACGCCAGCAAACCGCCCGTCACCCCGGCGAGTACATCTCCGCTACCGGCAGTGGCCAACGCCGGATCACCTCGTCCACACACCAGCAACCCCTGCGGCAGAAACATCACACTGCCGGCCCCCTTCAGCACGCCCATCATTCCATAACGGGAATATAATGCACGGGCAGCCGCCAGCCGATCACGCTCGATTTCCACCGTCTTACATCCAAGCAACCGAGCGGCTTCAGCCGAGTGGGGCGTCATGATTCTCAAGGTATTAGTGGGCGCGCCTGGCGGCAGGAAGCGCAGGCCATCGGCATCAATCACCAGGGGCAGATCCGCGGCCAGTACCCGAGCAGCCATCTGTGCAGCCCAGTCATCACCCCCCAACCCCGGCCCAAGCACAATGGCATCGGCTTGCGCCAGAAGTGCATCCAGCGAGGTTGCCGCAGCGACGCCATGCACGATCAATTCAGGACGACCAATCGCCAATGTGGCTGCATGTTCGGGATGAGTCGCCACGATCACTTTGCCCGCTCCAACCCGTAGCGCTGCCTCAGCAGCCATACGGGCCGCCCCCATCATGCCGCGATTGCCCGCCACGATAAGCAGGGTACCGAATCGCCCCTTATGACCATCGCGCGGCTTGGGTGGCAACGACTCAGCGCTCAGCATAACGTGGACATCGGGCGTTTCTTTCTTGGGCGGAATACCCAGATCGGCCAAAACGATACGACCACTCACCGCAGGACCACGAGCAGTCACCAACCCCGGCTTGAGGGCAAGAAAACTGACGGTGACATCGGCCTCAATCACAACCTCGCCCGCACCGGTATCGGCGACCAGCCCCGAGGGCAGATCGGCAGCCAATACACCAGTCCCACCCTGGCGGGCTGTGTTGACGTATTCGATCCAATCTACTGCCTCGGCACTCAGCGGACGCTGAAGCGACAAACCGATACCGAAACCGGCATCGACAATCACATCAAAGTGACCCTGAGCGGCCACCTCGCCCCTCGCCTGCATGACAACGACATCGGGGCACGCCGCCTTCAACGCTATCCAGGCCTGATGCGCCGCACCCCGCAATCGCTCCGGACGACACCAGCCAAACAGCGACACACGGAACCCTTCGCCCCGGGCCAACCGGGCCAGCACCAGTCCATCGCCTGCATTTTGACCGGACCCCAGCAGCACCCCTATCGTCCGGGCATCAGGCCATTCATTTCGCAACACCGAAAACAAAGCCTCGCCCGCTCGAGCCATCAACTGATCAGCCATTTCGCCGCCATCAAAAACCGCTCGCTCCAGCGTGCGGATCCGTTCAGACCTATATAAAGGCAACAATAAAGGCAGCAGTTTCATCGAAGATGATCAGCCACGCGGCAGGAAGCCGTGCACTTCGAAGGCCCGCCGCAAGGTCGGCTCCGCTCTTGCCCGCGCACGCGCCGCGCCATCGGCCAGGATTCGATCGAGCGCCGTTTCATCGGCACGCAAGGCATGGAAGCGAGCCTGGATCGGCTCCAGAAAAGCGATCACCGCTTCAGCTGTTTGGATTTTCAACGTACCGTACCCCTGTCCGGCCAAACGGGCTTCCAAATCGGGAATGGATTCGCCGGAGAAAATCGACAGTAAGGTCAGCAGATTCGAAACACCCGGTTTGTTTTCCACATCAAAACGGATATCCATGTCCGAATCGGTCACGGCGCGTTTGAATTTTTTCAGAATCGTTTTCGGTTCATCCAGCAAGCCGACAAAACTCAACTCGCTCGGGTCCGACTTCGACATTTTCTTTGTCGGTTCCTGCAACGACATGATGCGCGCACCGGTTTCCGGGATGTACGGTTCCGGCACGATAAACACATCGCCATAGATATGATTGAAACGGATGGCCAGGTCGCGAGTGAGCTCCAGATGCTGCTTCTGATCCGCGCCGACCGGCACATGCGTAGCTTGATAGACAAGAATATCCGCCGCCATCAGCACCGGATAATCGAACAACCCCACATTAATAACGGCACCCGGGCGCGTTGATTTATCCTTGAACTGGGTCATCCGCTCCAACTCACCCATATTGGTATAGCAGTTGAGCAGCCAACCGAGCTCCGCGTGAGCGGAAACATGGGACTGCACGAAAATCGTATTCTTCTGCGGATCGAGCCCACAAGCCAGGTAAAGTGCCACAAAGTCGTAACAGCGCGAACGAAATACCGCCGGATCCTGCCGAACGGTAATGGCGTGCAAATCCACCAACATGAAAAGTGAGTCATGGGTATCCTGCATCGCCACCCAGTTGCGCATCGCACCAACGTAATGACTGATCAATAATTGGCCGGAGGGCTGAATCCCCGAAAGGACGATGGGTTGTTTGGCGACAGAAGTCATAGGTCACTCGATCAAAGTTCATCTAAAAGGGCGCCAATCATAACAAATCCGCATCCGCTGCTTGTGCGATTAGAAAATTTGCGCAGCCCGGGCTTGTCACCCATCAGGAATTCCGCTAGTATCTCGCGCCTTTAATGCTATTGATCAATGCACATTAAGCGGTAATTTAGCGTCCGCCCCCTATTCGCTTTTAGGAGAATCCCATGGCCCGAGTCTGCCAAGTCACCGGCAAACGTCCTGCCGTTGGCAACAACGTATCGCACGCGAACAACAAAACACGTCGTCGTTTCCTGCCCAACCTGCACCACAAGCGGTTCTGGGTTGAAAGCGAAGGCCGTTTCGTGACCCTGCGCGTATCTACCAACGCAATCCGCACCATTGATAAAGTGGGCATCGAAAGCGTTCTGGCCGACCTGCGCGCCCGCGGCGAAAAAGTATAACCAAGCACACTCGATCCGCCCTTAGTCCGGCGGGTTGAAAGGAAGAAATATCATGCGTGATAAAATCAAACTCGTATCAAGCGCAGGCACTGGTCACTTCTATACCACGACCAAGAACAAGCGCACCATGCCCGAAAAACTGGAACTGAAGAAATTCGATCCGGTTGTTCGTCAGCACGTTATCTACAAAGAAGCCAAGATCAAGTAACCCGCCCGGCACTTCAGGACCCGCCGGGGCATCCTGAAAAAGCCAGCGAACACGACAGGCATTCAAAAACCCGCCCAACCTCGTTGTGGCGGGTTTTTTGCCTAGCGATATCAAATAACCACGTCATGCCGGAATTACCAGAAGTCGAAACCACCCGCCGAGGGATCGAACCCCATCTGCTCAGGCAGCGGATTGTGAGCGCCACCGTGTTCGATCCTAGACTGCGCTGGCGCGTCCGGGACGATCTCGCCTCATGGCTGGAAGGCCGCTTGATCACTGCCGTCTCGCGTCGTTCGAAATACCTTTTACTGCATTTCGAAAATGCCGAACGCTTGCTAATTCATCTAGGCATGTCCGGTAGCCTACGTATCGTGACGCCCGACACACCGCGCAAAAAACATGACCACATCGAGATCCGCCTGAACAACGGCAAGAACCTCCGTTTCCACGACCCGCGCCGATTCGGCGCCCTGCTGACCGATCACGAACAAACACCCCATATCCGGTTGCATGACTTGGGACCAGAACCACTTTCAGACGAATTTGACGCCGAATATCTAAGCGCGCAACTTCAAAAACGTCGGCAGCCCATCAAGCCCTGCCTGATGAATGCAGCCATCGTGGTTGGCGTGGGCAACATCTACGCGAACGAAGCGCTTTTTCTATCAGGAATCCACCCGGCGACACCGGCCAACACGCTCGATCACACCCAGATCACGCGCCTCGTTGAGGCCATCACGAATGTACTGGCCCGGGCCATTGAGCAGGGCGGCACCACGCTCAGGGATTTTGTACGCGAAGACGGGCAACCGGGTTACTTCAAACAAACACTGAGCGTCTATGATCGGGCAGATCAACCCTGCCGGGTTTGCAGCACCCCAATCGAAAAAACCGTGCAGGCGCAGCGGGCCACCTATTTCTGCCCCATTTGCCAACCGGGGCCTCGCGGCACTTGACATTTATCCGGCCTGTGGCAGAATCACGCGCCTTGAAAAATATAACTGATTCACTAATTAACCGACTTGCTCGAGGAGTTTGATCCGTGGCAAATACCGCACAAGCCAAGAAGCGCGTTCGTCAGGCGGAACAAGCCCGTCAACGCAACATGGCGTTACGTTCCCGTGTTCGTACCGAATACAAAAAAGTTCTGAAAGCCATTGCTACTGGCAACGCTGAACAGGCCAAAACCGCTTACCAAGGCGCCCAGCCCGTCATCGACAGCATGGTCAACAAAGGCATTCTGGCGAAGAACACTGCCGCGCGCCGTAAATCCACACTGGTAGCACGCATCAAGTCAATGTCTGCTGCTGCCTGATTTTTCAGCGCTCAGAAAAAGCCCCGCTCAATGCGGGGTTTTTATTTGCCCGCGAATTATGCACGGGACTCAAAAACTCAAGGCGATTACGGGCGGAACACGTCAGTTCCGCGCCCATGATACTCAGCTGATCGCGCCATATTCCTTTCGGTAGGCACTCATGACTTCACTGGCATCGGCCAAAGTAGCGTGATCGGCACAAAATGCGATCAAGTCATCAAGGCACGCGATGGTGATGACCTCCAGTCCATAATCACGCTTGAGTTCGCCAATAGCCGAAAGCGCGGTTTGTCCACGCTCCTGGCGATCCATCATGACACTCACACCCACCGCAGTTGCGCCTGCCGCCTTGATCAACCCAAGTGATTCACGAATCGCAGTGCCAGCGGTAATAACATCATCAATGATCAGCACACGCCCAGTCAGTGGCGCACCGACCAGGCTGCCACCTTCTCCGTGGTCCTTGGCTTCCTTGCGATTGAACACCCAAGGAATGGACTTACCCGTCTTTTCCGCCAGCGCGATACTGGTCGCAGCTGCCAGAGGAATCCCTTTGTACGCGGGCCCGAAGATCACATCGAACTCAACCCCGGATGCCAGAATCGCCTCGGCGTAAAACTTACCAATGGCACCCAAAGCCTCCCCCGTCGAGAAAGCGCCTGCATTAAAAAAATAGGGACTGACACGCCCGGATTTGAGGGTGAACTGACCAAATTTCAGCGCATCGTGATCGAGCGCGAATTGGATGAATTGCTGACGGTAATCTGACACGGCAAATCCTTGAAGTAGGGACATAAAGATATCGACGTGGATTTTGCCAGAAATACCCCCGGCAATGGAGGTGGCGCACAGAAAAACGCCCGTCACACAGGACGGGCGTTTTCAGGCTTCGCCGAAGCTAACGCTTCAAGCAGAGGATTTAGCGATGCAGTACCAGACCACCTTCTGCCGCATCAATCACGATCGAATCACCCGGAACGAATTCACCCTTGAGAATCGCTTGCGCGAGGGTGTTTTCAAGCTTCTGCTGGATGGCACGCTTGAGTGGCCGCGCACCGTACACCGGGTCGAAACCGGCTTCACCCAACAGATCAAGCGCCGGGTTGGTGAGCTCAAGACGCAGGTCTCGTTCGGCCAACCGTTTACGCAGGAAGTCGATCTGGATGTCCACGATCTGGCGAATCTGTTCACGACCCAACGGATGAAACACCACTACTTCATCAATGCGGTTGATGAACTCGGGCCGGAAGTGCCCACCCACGACTTCAAGTACAGCGGTTTTCATCGCGTCGTAATCATCCTTACCGGCCATTTCCTGAATGAGATGGGAGCCCAGGTTGGACGTCATCACGATTACGGTGTTGCGGAAATCGACCGTACGCCCCTGACCATCGGTCAGGCGACCATCGTCCAGCACCTGCAACAGCACGTTGAAAACATCCGGGTGCGCCTTTTCAACCTCATCAAGCAAAATCACACTGTACGGCTTACGACGCACGGCCTCAGTGAGATAACCGCCCTCTTCGTAGCCCACATATCCCGGTGGCGCACCGATCAAGCGTGCGACGGAATGCTTCTCCATGAACTCACTCATGTCGATGCGCACCATAGATTCCTCGGTGTCGAACAGGAAGCTGGCCAACGATTTGGTCAACTCGGTCTTACCCACCCCTGTCGGCCCGAGGAACAGGAAGGAACCATTCGGACGATTCGGATCGGACAAGCCCGCTCGTGAACGGCGAATCGCATCGGCCACAGCTTTTACGGCCTCTTCCTGCCCCACAACGCGCGCACCCAGAGCCTCTTCCATGCGCAGAAGTTTGTCTTTCTCGCCTTCGAGCATTTTGGCGACCGGAATACCGGTGGCACGTGCCACGACTTCGGCAATCTCTTCCTCACCCACCTTGTTACGCAGCAACTGCGGCGCGGTCTCGGTTTTTTCAGCCGACTGCGCCTGCTGCAACTGGCGCTCAAGCTCCGGGATGCGTCCGTACTGGAGTTCGGACATCCGCGCCAGATCACCCGCACGGCGAGCGGTCTCGAAATCAACCCGCGCATGATCAAGTTGCTCCTTGACCTTCGCACTGCCTTCGACCATGAGCTTTTCGGCCTTCCAGATTTCTTCCAGTTCGCTGTATTCACGCCCCAAACGCTCGATCTGCTCTTCCAGATCCGCCAAGCGCTTGCGGCTGGCTTCGTCTTTTTCTTTCTTGAGCGCTACCTGTTCGATCTTGAGCTGGATCAAACGCCGCTCCAACCGATCCATTTCCTCAGGCTTGGAGTCGATCTCCATGCGCAGGCGCGAAGCCGCTTCGTCGATCAGATCGATGGCCTTGTCCGGCAATTGCCGGTCGGTCACGTAACGATGGGATAGTGTTGCCGCAGCAACAATGGCCGGATCGGTGATTTCCACACCGTGATGAACTTCATAACGCTCTTTCAAGCCACGCAAAATCGCGATGGTGTCTTCCACACTCGGCTCGTCGACCAGCACTTTCTGGAAACGGCGTTCGAGGGCGGCGTCTTTTTCGATGTACTGGCGATATTCATCCAAGGTGGTCGCGCCAATGCAGTGCAGCTCACCGCGCGCCAGGGCGGGTTTGAGCATATTGCCCGCATCCATCGCACCATCGGCCTTGCCCGCACCGACCATCGTGTGAATTTCGTCAATGAACAGGATCACGCGCCCTTCCTGCTTGGCAACATCGTTCAATACGCCCTTGAGCCGTTCCTCGAAGTCCCCCCGGAATTTGGCACCGGCCAGCAACGCGCCCATATCGAGCGAGAGCACTCGCTTGTTCTTGAGATTTTCCGGCACTTCACCGTTGACAATACGTTGTGCCAGTCCTTCGACAATGGCCGTTTTACCCACGCCGGGCTCCCCGATCAACACAGGATTGTTCTTGGTTCGACGCTGCAGAACCTGGATGGCACGACGAATCTCCTCATCACGCCCGATGACCGGATCCAACTTGCCCGCCTCGGCTCGTGCAGTGAGGTCGATACTGTACTTTTCGAGGGCCTGACGGGATTCTTCCGCATTCGCATCGTTCACGGATTCGCCGCCACGCAAGGTGTCGATCGCCTTGCTCACAGCGCCCTTGCTGACGCCAGCCTTGCGCAACAATTCACCCAATGCGCCCTTATCTTCAACCGCTGCCAGCACGAACAATTCACTGGAAATGAACTGATCCTTGCGCTGTTGAGCCAGCTTGTCGGTTACGTTGAGCAGACGGGACAAATCATTGGAAATATGCACCTCGCCCGCTGCGGCACCGGATACCGACGGCAGATGGTCGAGCATCTCACCCAATTGTGAACGCAACATCCCGATATTGACGTCGGACTGCGTCAGAAGGTGCCGCACCGTACCGCCTTCCTGATCAACCAGCGCCAAGAAAAGATGCGCAGGCTCGATGAACTGATGATCCCGGCCCACGGCCAGAGACTGAGCATCAGCCAGTGCCATTTGAAATTTTGCAGTCAATTTATCCATTCGCATGCGTCAACCCTCTGAATACTGTTTCTTGCCGCTGATATGGCCGCTTTTTGCGCGAATTCAAGCCTTATGTTTCATCTGGAATTTATTTGCAGTGAATCTGACACGCACGCGCCCTCATCCATTTGCACATTACATAAAAAAACCGGCGGACAATAGCTGCCGCCGGTTTTTGATTGTGCAAACAGAACTATCAGGAGTGTGCAGTACCGGAACCCACGGGTTGCCGATCTTTCCCACGCACAACAGCGGAGACCGGCAATGATTGAATCAACGCCCGCACATCCAGCCGATCCACGCTCTCTTTCGCCCAGTTCACAAGCTCCAGTACTCCGTTCTCCTGTTCGATGATGGCCGTGCAATGCTCTACCCAGTCACCTGAGTTGGCATACATGACAGCACCATCCTGACGCAGATTGGCATGGTGAATATGCCCACAAACCACGACATCCACTTCCTGCTCGCGCGCGTGGCGAATCGCCGCGCTTTCGAACTTTTCGATATAGGTCCGAGCATTTGGCACCTGATTCTTGATCGCCAGAGACAGCGACCAATAACCTTTGCCCAGCAATCGTCGGACACGCGTACTGATCCGATTCAGCCCCATCAGCACCTCATACCCAGCATTACCGATCCATTTGAGCAGTCGGTTGTGGCGCACCACGCCATCGAACTCGTCTCCGTGCAGGATCAGTGCCTGACGCCCATCGGCCAAGGTGTGCCGATATTCGCGATGGATCTGCACACCACCAAGCTCAGACCCCAGATAATCCCGGAAGAACTCGTCGTGATTGCCCGGTACATAAACTACCTGCGTTCCTTGAGCGGCCAATTCCATCACGCGCTGCAACAGCTGGGTGTTGAGCAGAGGCCAGTGCCAGCGACTGGTCTTCATCTTCCAGATGTCGAAGATATCCCCGTTCAGAAAGAGATATTCACAGCGGATATGTGCCAGGAAATCCAAAAGATATTCCACTCGGGCATCCTTGGTGCCGAGATGGACATCTGAAATAAAGACACTGCGGTAGGACAGAAGGCCAGCATTCTGCGACATGAGTGATCACTCCAACCGTTGGATAATGAGCACATTTAGCCGCAGATAGGTGACACAACGATGTGGTTTTGGTTTCAGTTTTCTTGCAATCGACGTTTTCAGAACCAGACAGCCAATCAGAAAAATTTGAATGAAGCAGAAACAATTCATTTCCGCACAGCAGGGCAGGCCCTAGACTCAGGACAAAGGATTCGAGAACAGCCCGAGGAAATACACCAATAAAAACAGATCCGTAGAAAACAAACGAATAGAAAACAGGAGATCAGCCATGAACACCGCCCTCCATCTCTGGCGTCACCGCATTGTGATCATCGCCATACTTTTCCTGGCATCGGTGATAACCACCCAGTCACAAGCACAGACAGCACCGCAACAACAGGACGCATCCCAAAACGCGGGCGCTGAAGTTGTCTACCCTCACTATCCATCGGTCAAGGTCGTTTTCGATTTCTATTTCGACCAACCCGACAAGATCAACTCCGGCCTGTACTGGATCCGCTCCCTCATCCAGCCACTGATGGATGCTCCATACAACGAAGCGCCGGAGATGATGAACATCGTTGTGGTGATCCACGGCACCGAGATCGTAACGCTGGCGAAGAAGAATTATCAGAAGTACAAGGAAGCGGTTGAACGGATGCGCTACTACCACCAGCTCGGTGTGCAATTCCACATTTGCGGGCTGGCGATGCACGATTTCGACTACACGCCGCAGGACATGCAGGACTTCGTGAAGATCGTGCCTTCGGCCTTTGCCGATCTGGCCGGTCTACAGCAGGAAGGATACGCCCTGATCACGCCTCGCATCTTCACGAAGCATATCCATATTCAGGACATCAGGTAGGAAAAACCTAGGTTGGATTGCGCAACTTCAGATCGGTGTGGCGGCTAACCAACCGATCAAGAAACAGTATCCCGTCCAGATGATCGACTTCATGCTGGGCGATACGCGCTTCAAAACCGGACATGGTAAAGGTGCAGGGCTTACCGGTTCGATCCAGTGCCTTGAGTTCGATTTTCTCGGCCCTGATCACCTTGCCGGTGTAATCGGGCACCGAAAGGCAGCCTTCGCGCCCTACAGCGAAGCCATCCCAAGCTACGATTTCCGGATTGATCAAAACCAGATGTCCGTGGTTATCGACGGGGCGGCGCGCACGAGTCGCATCCACGATGCAGATACGCTGCAACACGCCCACCTGGGGGGCAGCAATACCGACGGCGCCTGGCCCACCTGAACAGGTTTCAATCAGGTGATCGATGAACGATTGCATCTCAGGGTCGAAGGTTTCCACCGGTTCGCAGCCGGTTTTCAATCGCTCATCGGGATAAGTCAGAATTTCGAGACTCGCCACCGTTACCCCCGCACCGTATCCAAAGGTGTGATGCGCACCGAAAGCTCGTGTACACCCAACCCGGCTACTGCCTGCTCGATCGCATCGATACCCCGACGGGCTTCGCCTTCGATCTGCATGATGTAGATCGGTGCACTGGCCGAGCCCCCCACATCGGAGCGCAAATCGAGAATATTGAAGCCCGCTTCGACCAATGCGGCCGTCACCTCAGCCACGATTCCGGCACGGTCGGCACCATGCACGGTCACCAGCACGTCCGGTTCGAGCGCCTGATGCAGCGCTGCATCGGTCTCGTCAACGTGCAGCTTGAGATGAAACTCGGCCCGCACGGATTCAAGCAAACCGATCACGTCTTCGGGAGATCCCGCTCCGCGCACCATCATCATGATGGCGAACTGGTTACCCAGACGCATCATCGAGGCTTCACCGAGCTCCGCGCCCACGGCAAACAACACCCGAGTCACGTTCGCCACGATCCCGGGACGATCTTCACCCACGAGGGTCAGAATCAACCATTTATCTTGCATTCAAACATCCTCTTCACACACTGTGCCTTGTTCTGAATAACGAGTTTCTGCACTGGACAGAATCTCTATGACATGGGGGATACCCGCCAATTTCCAATAGCACGTCGTTATTGAAAACCCGACTCATCGGAAGTCATCCTGTTCGATTGACTGAATCCGAAAAGTTCAAGGCAAATCGCCCAGATCTGCTCCGAGGGTTCAACCAAATACTCAGTCGACATCCCGCCAGATCAGGGTCGCCATTCGTCCTGTGCGCCCGCCATCTCGCCGATAGGAATAGAACCGATCGGGCAAACTCACTGTGCACAGATCGCCGCCACCAATCTGTTTCAACCCTGCGCGCACCAGCCGTTGACGAGCCAACGCGGGCAGGTCGGCCCTATACTTTCCCGGTGCTCCCGTGGGCACAAATGCCGCTTCCGCAGCGGGAAGAGAAGCAACGAATGCAGATCGAACCTCGGCACCCACCTCGAAATGTTGTGGCCCGATGGACGGTCCGATCCACGCCTGAATCGACTCGGGTGGCGCCTTGAATCGCGCCAGGGTCGATTCCAGCACACCGGCGGCCAGACCTCGCCAACCGGCATGAGCCACGGCCAGCTCGCGCCCGTCTGCACTGGCAAACGCAACCGACAGACAATCGGCAGTAAGTACGGCCAACACCACGCCGGGCTGATCCGTGTAGGACGCATCGGCCGTGGCACACCCGTCAGAACACGACGTCGCGGTGTGTTCATCCGCCACCGCCACGCCATGCACCTGGTTCAACCACAGCGGATCGGACGGCAAAACAAGTAACGCCCGCAACCGGGCACGATTCTCGGCCACCGCCAAAGGATCATCGCCCACATGAGTCGCCAGATTCAGGCTATCGAACGGCGGATGGCTCACGCCACCGGAACGGGTGGTTACACAGGCACGAACACCGGGCGGAGGTATCCAATCCGCCTCAATGATTTCTGCCAGATGCCCCATGCCGATCAGCCATCATCCCGTACGTAAAACACTTCCGCTTCGTCGCCATCGTCACCGTCTTCATCCGTCACGCGACGATGCAGGCTATCCCGGTATTCGGTCAACAGCGCAATCAGCTCGCGCATATCGTCCGGCATCGGCACCTCGAATCGCATCACGTCGCCGGTGACCGGATGAGCCAGAGTCAGGTATCGGGCATGAAGCGCCTGACGCTCGAAATGCCGTAAAACATCAATCAAGGCGGTCGAAGCGCGCGGCGGGATCCGTGGGCGCCCCCCATAAACTGGATCACCGATCACCGGATGACGGATGTGCGCCATGTGTACGCGAATCTGATGGGTACGGCCAGTTTCCAACTGAACCCGCAACCAGGTCTGTTCGCCGTAGTGCTGCAAGACCCGATAGTGGGTTACGGCGCGCTTGCCGGTGGCCGTTACCGCCTGACGCTGACGGTCACGCGGATGACGCCCAATCGGCGCGTCCACCGTACCGCCAGCGACAACATGACCCATCACGACCGTGTCGTATTCACGCCGAATCTTCCGCGCTGCCAGGTTCTCTACCAATGTTTTATGCGCCGCCAGTGTTTTGGCGACGACCATCACGCCGGAGGTCTGTTTATCCAGACGATGCACCACGCCCGCGCGGGGTACGGAAACCAGACTCGGATCATGGAACAGGAGTGCGTTGACAAGAGTGCCGTCCGGATTGCCCGCCGCCGGATGCACCACCATGTCCGGCGATTTGTTCAGCACGATGATCGCATCATCTTCGTAAATGATATCGAGGGGAATATCCTGCGGCACGGCCGCTACCGCTTCCTCGATTTCGGCCAGCAGTTCAACCGACTCGCCCCCCAGAACCGTGGCACGCGGACGTGCCACCTCACCATCCAGCAGAATCTCGCCGGACTTGATCCACTCCTGAATCCGGCTGCGGGAATAATCCGGCCAGCATTTGGCAAGGGCCTGATCCAGCCGTTGGCCGGCACACTCAGGGGGGATCAGCAGAGTTTCTTCAAGATGCATGTCGGTTCCAAAAAATAATACTCAACGGTCTCGACAAGGGGTCGAGCCGGTACAGAAAATCAAAGTAGCAATAACGCCCCGGAGCGGCTTGGTTTATGCGCGCTAATCTGCGAATATGGTGCGCTTACATATACCCGCCCCAGTTTATAGATCAGGATTCTCTCCAGTATGTCTGCCCAAGCCCCTTGGTATCAAGTATTCCTCAGTCAAAAACTCTACAGCGGCATCATTCTGGCCACCGCCATCGGCCTGACGAGCGGTTGCTCATGGTTTTCCAAGAATTCCGACCAGGATCAGGCCGAACTCACCGACCCGACGGTTTCTGCGGCCCAGCTTTACGATGAAGCTTCCAGCGCCATGCGCAGGGAAGACTACGGCACAGCCATCAAGAAGTTCGAAACACTCGAAGGTCGCTACCCTTTCGGTGCCTACACCGAACAGGCGCAACTCGAAGTAGCCTATGCCTATTACAAGTACGACGAACCCGACTCAGCCATTGCGGCGGCCGATCGCTACATCCAGATTCACCCGCAGGGCAAGAACGTCGATTACGCGCTATACCTGAAAGGATTGTCCAACATGGATCGCGGCGACTCCCTGATCAACAAGGTAACCAAACCCAACCTCGCCTATCGTGATCAAAGCATTCTGCGTAACGCCTACGCAGCTTTTGCCGAACTTGTCACTCGTTTCCCGAACAGCAAATATGTTGATGATGCCAGTGTCCGCCTGATCAAGATCCGCAACGATCTAGCCGAGCATGAAATCTATGTCGCCAACTACTACATGAAACGCGGCGCCTGGTTGGCCGCGGCCAATCGTGCTCAAAGTGCGCTCAGCAAGTACAACGGCTCAACTTCAACCATACCCGCTCTGGAAATCCTGATTTCTGCATACAAGAAGCTCGGCCTTGAAACTGAAGCCGCCGATGCGGAACAAATTCTCAAAGCCACTCGTGCGGCCAACAAGATTCCTGCACCCAAGGCCTGAGCCACTCATCACATCCCGTCTCGACAGCGACCTTTTGCCGTTGTCGCTAGGCAGGAAAGTCTGAAACACCGAAGATTCCCAAGGTTCCCGTCATGGACGAACGCGACGACATCCTCCCCACCCTGAAAAACTCACCTCGAAAAGTCCTGTTTGCCAGCCTGATCGGCACCACCATCGAGTTTTTCGACTTTTACATCTACGCCACAGCCGCCGCCCTGGTGTTTCCAAAATTATTCTTCCCGGAATCAGACCCAACGACGGCCGTACTGCAATCACTGGCCACTTTCGCCATTGCCTTCTTTGCGCGACCGGTCGGCGCCGCCCTGTTCGGGCATTTCGGCGATCGCATCGGCCGCAAGGCAACCTTGGTGGCCGCCTTGCTGACGATGGGGCTGTCGACCGTGGCCATCGGCCTGCTACCAACCTACGACAATATTGGCATCATCGCCCCCACCCTCCTCGCGCTGTTCCGTTTTGGACAAGGGCTAGGACTGGGGGGCGAATGGGGTGGCGCAGTATTGCTGGCAACCGAAAATGCTCCGCCGGGGAAACGGGCCTGGTACGGCATGTTCCCGCAATTGGGCGCACCCATCGGTTTCATCCTTTCCAGCGGCACCTTTCTGCTGCTCACCGCGTTCCTGACCGACCAGCAGTTTTTCGATTTCGGCTGGCGCATTCCTTTTCTTGCCAGCGCGGCACTGGTGATTGTGGGGTTGTATGTTCGACTGAAAATCACCGAAACCCCCGCGTTCCGGGAAGTGGTCGAACACAACACTCGGGTCAAAACACCGATTGCCACTGTATTCAAAAGCCATTGGAAGCCATTGATTGCGGGCACGGTCATCGCCCTCGCCACATTTGTCACGTTCTATCTGATGACCGTGTTCGCATTGACTTACGGCACCGCAAAGAACGGCTTGGGCTACAGCCGTGAGACCTTCCTGTTTGCCCAACTGTTCGCCGTGTTGTTTTTTGCGATCAGCATTCCCGTTTCCAGCCTGATTGCAGACCGGTTTGGTCGCCGTTTGACGCTGATCGTGGTGACGCTTGGGATATTCCTGTTCGGCTTTGCGCTGGCCCCACTGTTCGGTTCCGGCAACCTGACGGGTGTTGTCGTGTTTCTGGCGCTGGGACTGGGACTGATGGGGCTTACCTATGGTCCGCTAGGCACACTCCTTTCCGAACTGTTCCCCACAGCCGTTCGTTATACCGGCACCTCAATGGCCTTCAACTTATCGGGGATTTTCGGTGCTTCGCTGGCCCCTTATGCCGCCACGTGGCTAGCCAGCCACTATGGGCTCACCTACGTCGGTTATTACCTCTCGGCTGCCGCCGCACTGACCTTGCTCGGCCTGCTCTCCATTAAAGAGACCAAGGACGAAGCATTCCACTGAACGGCATGCGGGGGAGTTTCCTCCCCCGCTAAAACCACGAATACCCAGGCTAATACTTACTCTGAAGCGGCTTGCCCGGTAATCACGGGAATCAACATCGACGCCGGACGGTAACCCGGTACCGCACTACCATCAGGCAGGATGATATAGGGCGTACCACTCATGCCCAATTGCTCTGCCAACTTCATGTTCGCTTCAATCATGCTGTTTTGGCAGGCGTCGCCCGACAAGGGCTGGCGCGCCATCGCGATATCAATGTCCTTGACCTTATCCTTGCTGCACATGATCTGCGAGGACTCGACATATCCCGGCGAGCCCTTGCCAGCACGTGGCGTCAGGATGGTTTGAACTTCGATACCCGCTTTCTGCAGCGCCGGAATTTCACGATGCAGTTTTTCGCAGAACGGGCAGGTCGGATCGGTCAGAATCGTTACCATCCCCTTCTTCACACCCTCTGCTGCGAAAATCAGTTTGTGGTCGGCAGGCACGGTTTTAAGCAGGACCAGACGTTCCTGATCTCTGACTTTTTCGGTCAGATTGACCTGATTCTTGAGATCCAGCAGGTTTCCGGCAAACAGATAGCTGCCATCGGCCGTCACATAGGCAATCTGCCCCTTGGAAAGAATCTGGTAGATGCCTTTGATCGGCGTTGGTGTCACGCTGTCGATCGGCAGGCTCGCCATGTATTGCGCCAGATTCTTGCGAATAGCCTGCTCATCGGTGACCTGATCGGCCCGCGCCATCTGGACGGATGTCATCACGGTCGAGGCGGCCATCGCTCCCAGAAACAGGGGGCGGAGAATCATGGAACGGGAAAAACTCATGTCAGATCACTCTAAATAAAAAACCAAGGTAAAAAATCTGGAATCAGCATAGCTTATCCACGGGGATGATGCTGCGCGTGCAATGCCTTCAGGCGGGTGGTCGCCACGTGGGTATAAATCTGCGTGGTCGATAGATCTGCATGCCCCAACAGCATCTGCAATACGCGCAAATCCGCTCCGTGGTTCAGCAAGTGGGTCGCAAACGCATGACGCAGGGTATGAGGCGAAGGCAGCCTGACCAGACCCGCCTGCCGCGCATGGTGCTTGATGCGGTACCAGAACGCCTGACGCGTCATGCCATCGCCGCGCTCGGTGACGAAGACGTTCGTCGACTCCCGTCGCCCCAGCAACGTTGGCCTCGCCTCGCGAAGGTACTGACTCAACCAGACGATCGCCTCATCCCCAATGGGCACCAATCGATCCTTGTTGCCCTTACCCGTCACGCGCAACACACCCTGTACAAGGTTAATCTGACCAAATTGCAGGCCGATGAGTTCCGACACACGCAGGCCACTGGCATACAGCAACTCCAGCATCGCCCGATCCCTGAGCCCGATGGGTTCGGAGGCATCCGGCGCGGCGAGCAGGCGCTCCACCTCGTTTTCCGAAAGCGAGTGCGGCAATGCGCGCGGCAAACGGGGCGCGGCCAAGGCGGCGGTCGGATCGTCCGCACGGAGATTCTGTTGGCGCAACCACCCAAAAAACCGCTTCAGGGATGAGCGCAAACGCGATATCGAACGAGCCGATTGCCCGGAACCCATCCGCTCACCGAAAAGTCGGGGCAAATCCTCTGCTGAGACTTCTTTTAGCAGCAAACCGGCACGCTGCCACTCCAAAGCGGCCAGTCGCAGGTCGGAGCGATAGGCACTCTGCGTATTTTTGCTCAAGCCCTCTTCCAACCAGAGCGCATTGATGAAGTCGTCGATCAGCCGTGCGGTATCGGCGTGCAGGATATTTTCTGCCGAAGCATTGCGGTGTGGGGTATCAGTCGCTCTCAATGCAGATTTCCTCGATCGATCATCGGCAGGACACGTCCGAATGGAGGCGTCTGCATGGCCGCAGGCCGGCCCCGCGCCATTCGCAACAAAGCGGATGGCACGAGCCAGAATACGGGGTAACGCGGTTGTTGCTCGGGATAATGCCCCACCAGATCGGTGCAGTAGACCAGGGCATCTACACCCGAATCGCCTTCCAATCGGGAGAACACAGGCCGGAAGTCCGTCCCGCCACCACCCGTTCCCGGCAATGCCAGCGCACCCGACATGATCCGATCGTCATGAATCCGGTTGTCACAGGTCAACAAACGAAGCTGCAAATTCACCTTACCTCGGAGTTGCTCCGCTTCGAGCAGAAATTGCCGCACCCAAACCGGATCAATGGAACCGCTGACGTCCAGCGCCAATACCAGATTCAACCGTTTTCCCACCAGGCGGGGCAAAATGAACGGTTCGACCTGCCGCCTCGACGGACGATCGAACTGCCAGCGTTGATAGACACGAGACACAAGCCACAACTCCAGAACCGCGCGCCAGTCGGTCGAATCGTCCAGCGTCATCGGCGCTCCAGCGCCCCCCTTGAAACCTGAAGATGAACGACCATCGGTAGATTGCCTGGCCGCCACCACCTCGGCGGCCTGTTCAGCATCGAAATCGATCTGTTCATCAGAATCATTTTCTGCCATGGACGAAGTCATATCCTGCAATGCGGCTGCGTCCCGAGTCGCACCTCTCTCCGGTTCTACTCGTACCATATGGTTTTCGCCCGGCTGACTGACGGGCACATCGCTCCATGTCCCATGATGATCGTCATGCCAATCGGCCTCCTCAAGGGGCACGCTCAGAGAAACCAGAAAATCGGTTGCCTCCTGATCAAGACGCGCATCGACGGCAGCCGGATGCCAGCGCCAGGTGCGATGCCCCAAAGCCGCATGCGCCGCCAAGTGCAATAACGCATGGTGCAACTCGTGCATGCTTGCTTGCGCCAGCCAGTCCTGCCGCAGCACGACGACACCATCAGCCAACCCGACCGCTCCACCCTGCCGCACCAACACACAGGATTCAGGCAAGGCACGGATCAAGGCGGGCCAACGAGCCGCCATCGCCCGTCGTGCCAGATGCCACCGGGTTTCATCCGGCACGTGGGGCATCTCCAAAATTGGTGATGGATGCCCGCTGAATGGGAGACTGGGCCCCGCGCGCGCTCACCCAGACCGAAAAGGCGGGTTCGTCGAACAGTCGATCGCCTTCGATCTGATGCAGTTGTTCGATCAAACTGAAACTGAGGCGATCATCCGGCAACTCAATCGCCAGCTTCAAAGCCTCGTCGATACGGACCCGCCCCTGATTACGGGCTGCCAGAATGGCCTGTACCGCATCCATTTGTGCGGACACATCACTCAGTTGAGCAAGACTTCCCGGACTGTTCAACCAATCAGCAACCGAGTGACCCTCTGGTTCGGCGCGCCCCACAAAGTCGGACAATGCCGCCGCTGCCTCGCGACCCACACAGGCCGCAATATGGATCAAGGCCGTTTCATCCAATCGGGAACGATTCACCCCAGAGGATCTCGACATGGCGCGCCGCTTGATCACCCGATCGGCAAACACCCAACTACGCGGACTTGGGAACGCTTTGACTTCCGGTTCCGGTAGAAACCGCGCCAACCATTCAGGTTGCTCGGCCACAAAATCTCTCAGCACAGGATCGATATCGTTACGCGCAGCCCAAGCCAACCAGGCTTCGGCATCCGCCTGCAAATGCACGTGCATGAACCGGTTGGCCAGCGGCGCGGGCATGACATAGGTGATACCCCGGTCGTCCAGGCGATTGCCCGCCGCGACAATGCTCCACCCCTCGGGTAATCGGTAGGATCCAAGCCGCCGATCCAGAATCAGTTGATAAGCGGCGGCGGCCACCGGAGGCGGTGCCGCGTTGATTTCATCCAGAAACAATACGCCATGCGGACCATCGCGATCCTCATCCGGCAGCTCATCCGGCGGTATCCACCGGACCTTGCCGTTGTCGTGCAGGGGTATGCCGCGCAAGTCAGTGGGTTCGAGCTGAGAAAGTCGCAGGTCGATCAATGGATAACCCTGCGCCGCTGCCGCTTCACGCACCAGATCCGATTTACCGATTCCAGGGGCACCCCAGATCATCAGGGGTACCGCCCACTGCGGCGCGGTCAGTGTCTCGGATAACAATTCGGCCAATGCGGGGGCATCGAGCGCAGGGATGGTTTGTTCAAAACTCATGGTCAATGCTCATGCTCAATAATCAAGGGGAAACTCGCTTGGGTCGGCACGATTCTGCGGGCCCAGGTCGGCCAACTATGGCCAATGACGCCCACATTTGGCAAAATTGCGGGTTCACTCATACAGGTCGCGCTGGTCGCAGCGAACCGATGCAGAAAGCCAGTCAAAGAAACTCAGGGGTATGTCATGAATAATCTCGAATCGATTCTAACGGAAAACAGGGTATTTCAACCCAACCCCGAGTTTGCCGCCCGCGCACGAATTGGTTCTCTGGATGCCTACAATGCACTGGTCGCCGAAGCTGAAAGCGATTACGAAGGCTTCTGGGCACGACAAGCCCGCGAGTTCGTGACCTGGGATACTCCGTTCACCACCATTCTCGATGATTCGAATGCCCCACACTATCGCTGGTTTACCGACGGTAAACTGAATGCGTCGGTGAACTGCATTGACCGCCACCTGCCCGCCAAGGCACAGAAAGTGGCGATCATTGCCGAAGCCGATGACGGCAGCGTGCGGGAAATCACCTATCAGCATCTGCACGACGAAGTCGCCGAACTTGCCAATGGCATGAAATCACTCGGCATCACCAAAGGTGACCGCGTCATCATCTACATGCCGATGATTCCCGAAGCCAGCATCGCCATGCTCGCCTGCGCCCGCATCGGCGCAATTCACTCTGTCGTATTCGGTGGCTTCTCTTCGGAAGCACTGCGCGACCGCATCAACGACACGGGCGCGCGATTGATCATCACCGCTGACGCCGGCATGCGCGGCGGACGTACCGTTCCACTCAAGTCCGCTGTCGACAAGGCCCTCGAACATGGCTGCCCAAGCGTTGAGAAGGTCATTGTATTCGAGCGCGCGGGCAACGTGACACTCAACCCCAAGACCGATGTCGCCTGGAGCACATTGACAGCAAGCCAGCCCAAGGTCTGTGATCCCGTCATGGTCGAGGCCGAGCACCCGCTGTTCCTGCTGTACACATCCGGTTCCACCGGCAAACCCAAGGGCGTACAGCACGCGACCGGCGGGTTCCTCGTCAACGCCGCGCTCACCAATGCCTGGGTGTTCGACCTGAAGGACAGCGATGTCTACTGGTGCACGGCCGACGTCGGCTGGATTACCGGCCATAGCTACGTCACCTACGGCCCGCTGGCGCTGGGCGTTACTCAGGTCATGTTCGAGGGCATCCCTTCATACCCCGATGGCGGACGTTTCTGGCAGATGATCGAACGCCACAAGGTTTCGGTGTTCTATACCGCCCCGACGGCCATTCGCGCCCTGATGAAACTGGGTGATGAAGTTCCTGCCAAATCCGACCTTTCCAGCCTGCGTCTGCTCGGCACGGTAGGCGAACCCATCAACCCCGAGGCCTGGATGTGGTACCACCGGGTGATTGGCGGCGAGCGTTGCCCAATTGCCGACACTTGGTGGCAAACCGAAACCGGTGCGCACATGATTGCGCCATTGCCCGGTGCCATCGCGACCAAACCCGGCTCATGCACACGCCCCCTGCCCGGTATCATCGCGGATATCGTCGATGACGATGGCGAGCAGGTCGGCCACAACCAGGGCGGGAATCTGGTCATCAAGAAACCATGGCCTTCGATGATCCGCACCATCTGGGGTGACGACGCGCGCTTCCAACGCAGTTATTTCCCTGAGAAGCTCAAGGGGTATTACCTTGCCGGTGACTCCGCCCGCCGCGATGATGATGGTTATTTCTGGATCATGGGTCGTATCGATGACGTATTGAACGTTTCCGGCCACCGTCTCGGCACCATGGAAATCGAATCCGCTCTGGTGGCACATCCACTCGTCGCCGAAGCTGCCGTGGTCGGCAAGCCGCACGAAATCAAAGGTGAATCGATCGTCGCCTTCGTCGTCTGCAAGGGCGATCGCCCACAAGGCGATGCAGCCGCAGCCATGGTCAAAACCCTGCGCGACTGGGTTTCCGAGCAAATCGGTCCCATCGCGAAACCCGACGACATCCGTTTTGGCGACAACCTGCCCAAAACCCGCTCGGGGAAAATCATGCGCCGGTTGTTGCGCGGTATCGCCATCGGCGAACTCCCGCATGGCGACGTTTCCACCTTGGAGAATCCAGCCATTCTGGAGCAACTGCTCGGCAAATAATTCACAAACAAGGGGAGTCGAATGGCTCCCTTTTTTGTCATAGAGCAACGATCATAAATCCGCACCACAGCACAGGAAGCCCTAGTCGTGTCCACTTCAGATAAATCCGCCACCCGCACCGTCAAAGTCTGGGATATCCCCACCCGCCTGTTCCACTGGCTGCTCGTCATCGGCATTATCGCCATGTGGCTGACCGCAGACGTATTCGATCGCCTCGGCCTGCACATGACCATTGGCTATGCCTTGATCGGCTTGATCGTCTTCCGGCTCGTCTGGGGATTCATCGGTAGCGATACGGCACGGTTTTTCCATTTCGTGCGCCACCCTCGGCACATCATTGCCCACCTGAAAACACCGAAACCCGGTGTCCTGCTGGGCCACAACCCGCTTGGCGCACTATCCGTCCTGGCCATGATCATCTCCGTCATGGTCCAACTGGGCACAGGGCTGTTCGCCAATGACCAGATCTACAACGAAGGCCCTTTCTCGGATTATGTGTCTGAAGGCATGCAGGACCTGATGACTGAAATCCACGAAGTCAATTTCTACATCTTGCTCGGGCTGATCGTGATGCATCTGGCTGCCATCGCGTTTTACCAGATCAAAAAACATGAACAATTGGCACGAGCCATGGTTACCGGCAAACGCACACTTCAGGAAGGGGAAGAGATACAAAACCCCAATCCACGCTTTGCTGGACCTATCCCTTTTGTCGTCGCCGTCGTCTTCAGTGTCGGTGCTTGGTATCTCTTTAGCTACCAGGCCAAGATGGTCGCTGGCTGGCTGGGCATGCACTAACAAATGCATATTGAGCCAAGGCTCATCGGCTCGCCCTTAGCGATAACCCTCTCCCTTTAATGATCGAAGATATCGAGAGATCATTACCCAGATCAGCCACTTCACAGAGAGTGGATCGACAAGCCCCCATATTGAGTGTTTAGGCGACATGAATTACGGGGCGTCCATCGGGACGATGCACTCAGTCAGAACCCGAATAAAGTGGCAATCTAGCACCGCCACCATATCTCATCCCTATACTCCCTGACATTGGCCATGGCGCATGATCTCGCCAACGAATGCAGGCGCTCACTCGTCAAGAATGATTCAAAAAACCTGCTTAAACCACCCAGGTCGATGATGGGGAAGCGGGAGAGCATATGAGTCGCTCAAATAGCTCATCCAAAACGACTGAAAATTGACAATAAAAAACCCGCCACAATGGGCGGGTTTCTTTCGTGCCCGGCAAGCGGGCTCTGCGAACAATTAACGCTTGGAGAACTGAACCGCGCGACGTGCTTTACGCAGGCCGACTTTCTTACGTTCAACTTCACGGGCGTCACGGGTAACGAAGCCAGCAGTACGCAGCTTGCTGCGGAAGCTTTCGTCGAAATCCATCAATGCGCGAGTCAGGCCATGGCGAATCGCGCCGGACTGGCCGCTGGGGCCGCCACCAGCCACGGTGCAGAACACATCGAAGCGATCGCCCACTTCGAGCAGTTCCAAAGGCTGACGAACAACCATGCGAGCCGTTTCGCGACCGAAGAAATCTTCGATGGTTTTGCCGTTGATGGTGATCGTGCCGTTACCAGGACGAAGAAAAACCCGTGCCGCAGATGTTTTGCGACGACCGGTACCGTAATTTTGGGTGACTGCCATGACTGATGATTCTCCGATCAGATATCAAGCGGTTTTGGTTGCTGCGCAGCGTGATTGTGATCACCACCGGCATATACTTTGAGCTTGCGGAACATGTCGCGACCCAGCGGGTTCTTGGGCAACATGCCTTTAACTGCCATTTCGATGACACGCTCAGGCGAACGTTCGATCATTTTTTCAAATGTGAAGTGCTTCATGTTACCGATGAAACCAGTGTGGAAGTGGTACATCTTGTCCTTGGACTTGTTGCCAGTGACTTTGACGTCTTTCGCGTTCACGATGATGATGTAATCGCCGGTATCAACGTGCGGCGTGAATTCAGCTTTATGCTTGCCTCGCAGGCGACGAGCCACTTCAGTCGCCAAGCGGCCGAGGGTTTTGCCTGATGCGTCGATCACAAACCAGTCGCGCTTAACTTCTGCCGACTTGGCGGAAAATGTTTTCATTTATATAGCTCCCAAAGAAGCGAAAAGAGTGCATTAATTCAAAGAGGCGGCGATTCTAGCGAAACATGTCGCCGGTGACAAGTGATTCTGATGCCGAGTTACAACATTTGGTAATGGATTGGATTTCTTCCGACGAATTTTCCGGACAAAAAAAGAGCCGGCGCAAGCGCCGGCAACAAGAACCACCAAAGGAAATCAGCAATTAACGGTATTAGAATAAACTAAAATACTCGGATATTGCAAATATATTTCACTCCGCACTTCCCGACCGGCCGCCCAACTTGCCTCGAATAGTGCCGCATGGTTTGATGCGTGCATGAACACGCCGACTGATTCCACCGACCGCTCAACCTTGAAGATGCGCATCAAACAACATGCGCTCGACTGCGTGATGTGCGGCATCTGCGTCCCCCACTGCCCCACCTTTGCCCTATCGCTCAACGAAGCCGATGGTCCACGCGGACGCATCAGTCTCGCACTTGGCCTTTCTGAAGGTCGGCTCGCACCCGATGCCGACGTGGTCGCTCATCTTGATGGCTGCCTCGCCTGCCGCGCCTGCGAGTCGATTTGCCCCTCGCTCGTAAAATACGGCGCACTCATCGACGAGGTTCGCGATGCATTGGCACACGATGAATTCGAATCAGCGACAGCCAATACTCGACCACGAGCCGCCTCCAAACGCTGGACTTGGCTGCGTCACCATGTATTGAGTCAGCGACAGGTCTTCGGCGCGGCATGGACCGCACTTTCCTTGCTTGATCGCCTCAAACTCACTTCGCTGATCCGTCGTCTCGGCGGGCGGATGGGACAAACCCTGCCACCCGTGCTGCCCCGGCGATTCCGCCCAGGCAGCATGAGGAACCTCGCCCCTGCGCCACAGACCTCAGCAAAAACCGTCGGACTCTTCATCGGTTGCACGGGCGAATCGCTGAACAGCGATGTGTCCCGGGCCAGCATCAAGGTGCTCAATGCGCTCGGCTATGCGGTGGAGATTCCCACCAAACAAGTCTGCTGCGGGGCCATGCACCAACACGGCGGCGACATATCAGACGCTACCCGTCTGCGCGCGGAAAACCGGACAGCATTTGCTGGCAGGAACTTAAGTGCCATCGTTGTCATCGGCAGCGCCTGCGCGAGCGAACTTCAACGAGATCCGAGTGATGTACCTTTTATGGAAATCACCGATTTCCTCACCCAAGTTCCCGATGACCAATGGCCCCAATTGCGACCGAACCCGGCGCGCGTGGCAATGCACTTTCCCTGCAGCCAGACCCGCGTGCTCAAACAACCTCACAGCACTGAACAGCTACTGAAAAGAATCCCGGATTTGAGTCTGATACCACTGACCAGCAATGACCGCTGCTGCGGCGCGGCCGGAATGCATGTATTGATGTATCCCGATCAGGCTGATGTTTTGCGCGCACCAAAACTGGATGAAATCGGGCAACTGAGGCCGGATGGTGTGGTATCGGCCAATATCGGTTGTGCGACACACATAGCGGTAGGACTAGGCACCCCGGTGTTACATCCGGTGGAATTAATCGCCCAGGCAATGCCGGCACGCTAAGGATCAACCCTCATGGTCAAAATCAGTATTTTTTACCCGAACCAGCCCGATGGGCGATTTGACATGGCCTACTATCTGGAACGCCATATCCCGATGACGCTCGAACTGGTTGGCAAGCACCCGGGCTACCGTCGCGTGACGATCGAAGAAGGAATGGGCGGGGAAAAACCGGGAAGTCCGGCCACCTATGCCGCGATCTGTCACTTCGAATTTGATTCGAAAGACTCATTCCTCGCTGCTTTTGAACCTCATTGGCCGGTAATCGAAGCGGATGTACCAAACTACACCAACATCGAACCGGTCCTGGAGTTTTACCGGATCGTATCGGTCTGATCTTACGAACCGCGAATCTCGAAGTCGTAGGTGATGTCCACGGTGTTTTTCAACATCGCCGATACGGAGCAATATTTATCCGCCGAGAGTTTTACAGCACGCTCGACTTGTTTCGGATCAAGACCGGAACCCTTGACGACATAGTGCACGTGAATCTTGGTGAATACCTTGGGCGCAGCCACATCCGCGCGCTCGGCATTGAGTTCAATCCAGCAGTCTTCGACCGGCTGCCGCTGTTTGCCCAAAATGACCATCACATCGATGGCTGTGCAGCCGCCCAACCCCATCAGTACCATTTCCATGGGCCGCGCGCCCAGATTGCGCCCGCCGATTTCCGGCGAACCATCCAGCATGATCCCGTGACCGCTGTCGGCTTCCGCCATGAAGGCCATGCCCTCAACCCATTTCACACGTGCTTTCATTCGGTTGTTCCTCCAAAGAGATAATGTAGCGCCACGCCAGGATCCTCGGCGCGCATGAAGGCTTCGCCGATCAGGAAAGCATGCACGTCGTTCTTCCGCATCAGGGCAACATCGGCGGGAGTAAGGATGCCGCTTTCGGTCACCACCAGAATCTCTGGTGGAATCTGGCTCAACAGTTCGAGCGTGGTATCGAGACTGACGTCAAACGTGCGCAGATCGCGGTTGTTGATGCCCACCATATCGATACCCATTGCCAATGCACGCTGCAGTTCGTTGGCGTCATGCACTTCGACCAGCACATCCATTCCAAGATCGGTGGCTTTCTTGTGCAGAGCGGCCATTTCGCTATCGCTCAACGCAGCAACGATCAACAGAATGCAGTCGGCGCCAATCGCGCGGGCCTCGACCACCTGATACTCATCGACCATGAAGTCCTTGCGAAGCACCGGCAGGTGGCAGGCCGAGCGAGCTTCCCGCAGATATTCTTCTTTTCCCTGAAAAAAATCATGATCGGTCAGCACGGACAAACAGGCGGCACCGCCCGCTTCGTATTGCCGGGCGATTTCGGCTGGGTGGAACGGGTCACGCAATACGCCTCGGCTGGGGGAGGCCTTCTTGACTTCGGCAATGACAGCGGCTTGACCCGCTGCAATCTTTCGGCGCAATGCAGCGACAAAACCACGCGGCGCATCCGCTTCGGCTGCCAACATCTCCATCTCCGTCATCGGGAGAATCGTGCTGCGCTCAGCCACTTCGGCCCATTTTCGAGCGATGATTTTTTTCAGAATATCGGGTGTATCAGTCATTAAAGGCTCGGATCAAAGACTCAAATTGAAGGGGCAACCAAGGTGGGCACAAAGGCTCAATCTATCGGACTCGGCAGTCCTGGGTTTTGGCAATCAGGGCATCGAGTTTAGCCAGCGCGGCACCAGATTTCAGAATCGCCTGCGCACGGGCGATGCCCTCAGCCAGCGTATCGGTCAGATCGGCAGCGTAAATCGCCGAACCGGCATTCAGCGCAATCATATCGGCAACGGCACCCGCTTTCCCACCCAGAGCCGCACGCACCAGGCTCACGCTTTGCTCCGGACCCGTCACGATCATGGAGGTCAAAGGCTGGCGCTGGATACAAAACTGCTCCGGCGTAATCTGGTAACGACGGATTTTGCCTTGATGCAGTTCGGCAACTTCGGTCGCTTCGGCGAGGCTGATTTCATCCAGCCCATCGTGGCTGTGCACGACCAGGACATGACGGGCACCCAGCAGACGCATCACGGCCGCCAGCGGTTCGAGCCAATGTTCGGCGTAGACGCCCAGTACCATCGACGGCGCGTTGGCGGGGTTGGTGAGCGGCCCCAACACGTTGAACAGCGTACGCACGCCCAGTTCCTTGCGCGGCACGGCGGCATGCCGCATCGATCCGTGGTGTCTCGGCGCGAACATGAAACCCACACCCAATTCACGCACGCAATCAGCCACGCAATCGGCAGGCACATCCAGAGCCACTCCCGCCGCTTCCAGCATGTCGGCACTGCCGGATTTACTCGTAATGGATCGATTGCCGTGCTTCGCGACGTGACCACCCGCCGCGGCCACCACGAAACCCGCCGCGGTGGACACATTGAACAGTGCCGAGCCGTCGCCCCCCGTACCCACGATGTCCACGAGGTTCGGCACATCGACACGCACACCGACGGCCAACTCGCGCATGACTTCGGCGGCAGCGGTGATTTCATCCACGGTTTCACCCTTCATGCGCAGCGCGACCATGAATCCGGCCACCTGCACCGGCGTAGCGCCACCCGACATGATCTGGCGCATCACGGTACGCATGTCTTCACGCGAAAGATCGCGCCGGTCAACGGCATGGGCGATGGCTTGGCTAATATTGATTTCTTGGTCGAGGTGTTGGTCCATTGCCGGGTCCGCGCCTGAGGCGTCCAAAGGATGAATTCAAAATTGAAAGAGGCCGAAAATACCACGCCGAACAGCGTTTGCGCCACCGATGACCGACTAATTTCAGTATACTAGCCGCCATTTATCTACCGCCGATGAGCCTGTTATGTCGTTTGAAATGAACACCCATCACGATTTATCCACGTTTCAGGGATTGATTCTTGCCCTGTCCGAATTCTGGGCGAATCAGGGTTGCGCCGTGTTGCAACCGCTGGATATCGAGGTTGGCGCGGGCACATTCCACCCGGCGACCTTCTTGCGTGCGATCGGACCGGAACCGTGGCGCGCTGCCTATGTACAACCCTCGCGCCGCCCGACGGATGGCCGTTATGGTGAGAATCCGAACCGCCTGCAGCACTACTACCAATTCCAGGTGCTACTGAAACCGTCTCCAGACAACATCCAGCAACTGTACCTCGACTCACTTGCCATGCTGGGCTTCGACCCACTCACCCACGACATCCGCTTCGTGGAAGACAACTGGGAATCACCCACGCTCGGGGCCTGGGGTCTGGGCTGGGAAGTATGGCTCAACGGCATGGAAGTCACGCAGTTCACCTACTTCCAGCAGATCGGCGGTCTTGATTGCCGTCCGGTTTCCGGCGAAATCACCTATGGTCTCGAACGTCTGGCCATGTACATGCAGGGCGTACAGAGCGTGTACGACCTCGTGTGGAGCAAGAGCGACGCGGGCATCATCACCTACGGCGACGTGTACCATCAGAACGAAGTCGAGCAATCGACCTACAACTTCGAACAAGCTGACACCGCCTTCCTGTTCGGCCTGTTCGATCAAGCCGAGCGCGAATCGCTGCGTCTGGTAGAACTCGGTCTGCCGCTGCCTGCCTACGAGCAAGTTCTCAAGGCCTCACATGCCTTCAACCTGCTGGACGCGCGCCGCGCCATCTCCGTCACCGAACGGCAGCGTTTCATCCTGCGCGTTCGCACCCTCGCCCGCGGCGTGGCCGAAACCTACTATGCCCGTCGCGAGGCCCTGGGCTTCCCGATGCTGACACGCAACGCCACGGCTTAATTAATGACGGCTTACTAAAAAGTTACGCTTTTCTGGAATATCCACATGACTGATCGCGCCGATTTTTCCTCCGATGATTTTTTATTCGAACTGGGCACCGAAGAACTGCCTCCCAAAGCGCTGCTGCGTTTGAGCGATGCCCTGACCGAAGAACTTCTGACAGGACTGCGCGAAGCGGGCCTGGCCTTCGGCTCACACCAAAGCTATGCCGCACCCCGCCGCATGGCCGTGCTGATTCGCGACGTGGCTGCCAGCACACCCGAACAGGCAGTGGAGCGCAAGGGCCCGGCACTGGCGAGCGCCTTCGATGCGGAAGGCAAACCCAGCCGCGCACTGGAAGGCTTCGCCCGCTCCTGCGGTGTGACTGTGGATGCACTCGAAAAAATCGAAACCGACAAAGGCACCTGGCTCGTGCATCGCCACACCCAGCCGGGTAAGACAGCCGCCGAGATCATCCCGGCCGCCATTGCCCGCGCACTGGACAAACTCCCCACGCCCAAGCGGATGCGTTGGGGCAGTCACGAAGTGGAATTCATCCGCCCGGTCCATTGGGCGGTCGCACTGCACGGCAACAAAGTCATCGACACCGAAATCCTGGGTGTGAAAGCAGGACGACACACCTTCGGCCACCGATTCCATCATCCATCGGCCATCACCATCGAGTCGCCAGCAAGCTATGTGAACGTACTGGAGACGCAAGGCTATGTGCTTGCCGACTTCGCGGCGCGGCGCAGCAAAATCCAAGCGCAGATCGAAGCCATCGCGAGTGACCTCGGCGGCACGGCGCGTGTGGATGCCGACCTACTGGATGAAGTCACCGCACTGGTCGAGTGGCCGGTTGCCGTGGCAGGCAAATTCGAGGAATCCTTCCTGCAGGTACCGCATGAGGCGCTGATCTCAACCATGCAGGGCAACCAGAAATACTTCCCGCTGGTCGATAAGCAAAACCGCCTGCTGCCGTGGTTCATCACCATCGCCAACATCGACAGCAAGAACCCGACTGCGGTGCGCGAAGGTAATGAGCGCGTGATTCGCCCGCGTTTCTCAGATGCGCTGTTCTTCTGGAACGAAGATCGCAAACGCACGCTGGAATCGCATCTGGACTCGTTGAAAACCGTGATTTTCCAGCAGCGCATGGGCAGTTTGTTCGACAAGACCATCCGCACCGAGCACCTGGCCATGGCCATCGCCGAGCAGATCGGCGGCGACGTCGCACAGACCCGCCGGGCGGCGCGCCTGTGCAAATGCGACCTGCAAAGCCACATGGTGGGCGAATTCCCCGAGCTGCAAGGCATCATGGGGCGCTACCTCGCAACCCACGACGGCGAACCCGCTGCCGTGGCGCAAGCACAGGACGATTACTACCTGCCGCGCCGCGCCGGGGATGCGCTTCCCGCCGATGCCGTATCGCAGGCGGTCGCATTGGCCGACCGGTTGGACACGCTGATGGGTATTTTCGCCATCGGCCAGGCACCGACCGGCGCGAAGGATCCATTCGCCCTGCGTCGTGCGGCATTGGGTGTGCTGCGCATCATCGTCGAACAGCAACTGGACCTGGACCTCAAAGCCCTGCTGGAACAGGCAGCCAAAGGCCTCGATTCGGTCATTCCGGAAGCCGTCGATCATGTCCAGGCCGTGTTCGAGTTCATCACCGAACGGCAATACCGCTATAGCCTCGATCGCGCCATCCGCGCCGACGTGTTCGCCGCCGTTGCCGCGGTGGGCACCACACGCCCGCTGGACTTCGAACAGCGCATGGTGGCCGTCAACGAATTCCTGAATCTGCCGGAAGCCGAGCCACTCACCGCTGGCAACAAGCGGATTCAGAACATTCTGAAAAAACAGGAACAGCCGGTCGATGGCCTCATTCAAGTCGACCTGTTGCAGGAAGCCGCCGAAAAGGCATTGTTTGACGCTGTCGCAGGAATGACACCACGCATTAACGCGGCGACCGCGGCACGTTCGTACACTGACGCGCTCACGGAGCTGGCTCAGTTGCGCGCACCGATCGACCGCTTCTTCGATGAAGTCATGGTCATGGCGGACGACGAGGCCATTCGAAGGAACCGTCTGGCTCTGCTGCAACAGACCGGTGCGTTGTTCCTCAGCATTGCCGACCTGGCGCAACTCAACGGTTAATCGGACGCATTCAGCATGCCGCTCGCGTTTATCCGTTCCGTTCTGTTTCTGGCCGCCAGTTATGTTGCGATCATCCTGTATATCCCGATCATGCTGATCGGCTGGCTACTGCCTGCTCGTCACCGGTATTACGTGATGTTCAGTTACGGGTTTGTCGTGTTCTGGCTCGCACGAGTCATCGTGGGACTGCGCTGGCAGATTGAGGGGCGAGAGCATCTTGCGGGACAGCCGGGGCGGCTAATCGTGTCTAAACATCAGTCCACCTGGGACTCGATGATTTTGCCCCAGCTACTGCATAAACCCGCCTTTGTTCTGAAAAAGGAACTGCTCTGGATTCCGATTTTCGGCACCGGTCTGGCGGGCATGGGCCCCATCGCCATTGACCGGAAGGCAGGCACACAGGCACTCAAACAGATCATCAAACAAGGTAAAACGGCGCTGACTCAGGGGCGGGATGTGATCATTTTCCCCGAAGGCACCCGTTACAGCCCGGACGCCGAACCCAGTTACAAGATCGGTGCGGCGATGCTCGCACTCCAGGCCAAGGCAGATGTGATCCCCATCGCGCTCAATAGCGGGTGCCACTGGAAAAAGGGACAGTTTCTGAAATACCCCGGCACCATTCACGTTGTCATCGGCCCGCCAATCCCCATCGCAGGGAAAAAGGCCGACGCGCTGACCGAAGAAATCAAGGAATGGATCGAAGGCGAACAGCAAAGGATGTATCGCCAGTACGGATGCCCCAACACGGGAGTCGCCCCCGAGCGTCACTCCGATCGATAAGTCTCCAGCACCCATCCCGGGACGGGGCTCGGGTGCTGAGAGGCATCGAATCCCCGCTCAACGAATTGATGCAACGTCAGATCATGGGCATGAATCAGCTCGATCAACCTAGGATCTTCCGCCGTCAGTTCCGCCTCGACACCGTTGTCTATATTCCGGTAAATCATGGAAATCTGCTCACGGTATTCGAACAGCGCGCTGAATAACGGATCCCATGAACGAATGGCGCGACCGCTGCCAAACCGAACTTTCATCCCTTCGACATGTTCCTGAATGATGCGAGCCAGTTCAGGGTTCGAGCTCGTCGTCCGTACACGAATGCCATTCGGCAACGGCTCGGTTTCACGCCGCAACTGTTTGTGATCGATCAGCAACTGCCTGAACAAGGCCTGATCGCGGAGATGACTTTCATCGGTGCCGCGCCCATGCCGATAAACATGCGTACTTTCCTGAGATTCACTCATAAACCGCCTCTTTCCTGCATCAGCTTGTCGTATCGCGACATCATAATCAAAATAGCCATAAAAACATATTGAATCAGGGAGCACGCCCTCACCGCGACAGGCAAGGAACCTCAGACAGAAGTACAATCATCTGACTTAATTAATAGCGGGAGAAGACCATGCATTACCAACTGTCGTCCACACCCCTGCCCCAGTCTGTTCGAACCCGGTTTTTCGGCGCTCTGATTCTGCTGGGTGTCACCCTGTTGGGGCTCAGCGGATGCGCTTCATTCCCTTTTTTCGGCACCGCTCCGGCGGTAACCCAAACCGATACCGTGTTCTCCGGCAGTCTCAGTTACAAGGCGCGAATCGCCTTGCCAACCGACAGCACGGCCGTCGTCGAACTGCACGATGGCCTGCAACCGGATCAACTGATCACCGAAGAACACCTGCCGCTGAACGGCAAGCAAGTGCCTATCGATTTCCAATTGCTGCTGCCCAAGGGGCGCCTGCTCGTCAACCACCCCTATCTGTTACGCGCCAGCATCATCTCGGCCAACCGGATCGCCTGGATCTCCGAGCCGATAACAGTGACCACCGACAAACAGCAACTCGGCATCATCATGCTCAAACCATTCGAAACTGAAGGGTTCAGAACCGCGATGATGTGCGGACCGATACCGGTTACAGTATCCGGCCAAGCAGACTCGGTGACGATGGAAGTACAGGGCCAGACGATCACGCTGGATCGGAGCGTGTCCGCTTCCGGGGCTCGTTATGTGGCCAAGGGCGATCCAGACACGGTGTTCTGGTCGAAGGGCAATACGGCAACGATCACACTCAAAGGCACGGCATTGCCGACCTGTCTGGCGCGCCCGGACACGGAACTCAGTCAACAGTAATCCGAGGAGAAATCAGGGCAGATCCAATCGCCCGACGTAGGCCTCAACTGCTGCGCGAGCGCAGGCTTCGTCCTTGTCGCCGCCGGGAGCGCCACTCACACCCAGTGCGCCGATCAAGGTGCCAGCAGAATCGATCCGCACGCCGCCGTCGAGCACCAGAATGCCATCCACATGGTCCATCTCCATGCGGATATCTTCACGATTACGGCGGAACGCGCTGGAGTCCACGCCGGAAAGAATGACCGCGCGTGCCTTGTCGGTAGCAACCTGAATCGTGAACCGATTTGCCTGCGTGCCCCGCATGACGACCTGAGGGTCACCCGCACGATCCACCACCACGGCACTGACGTTGTACCCTCGTCCCTGACAAACCTCGACCGCCTTTTCCGCGATCTTGGCTGCAAGCGGCATACCCAGTCGCTGAACAGTGACGACATCACCCGGATCGGCATGGGCGACACCTGTCATCCCGGCCACCAGAGAACCCGAAACCACGGCCATCAAACGCCCAAAATGGCGAGCACGTTGATTCAGCTTACGCAGAACGTCAGACATAACACCCCCTCGACATGTTCGATTGACACTTGATTATGGCGCAATCGACACCCATTGCCCCGGCTGCAGTTCGCCCAGTTGGTAACCCCCGATCGCCACACGGATCAAGCGGAGCGTCGGAAAACCGACTGCCGCCGTCATCCGTCGCACCTGCCGGTTTTTCCCCTCGGTGATGGTCAGCTCGACCCAACTGGTCGGGATATTCTTTCGCACACGAATCGGCGGCGTCCTCGGCCACAGCCAATCGGGCTCCGACACAGCACGCGCCGTGGCGGGACGGGTTTTCCCGTCCTTGAGCACAACACCTGCCTGCAATTGGCTCAATGCTTCCGGCGTGATTTCACCCTCGACTTGCGCCAGATAAGTTTTCGGCTGTTTTGCATCGGGTTGCGTGAGCCGCGCTTGCAAACGACCATCATCGGTCAACAGGAGCAGCCCCTCACTGTCACGATCAAGCCGCCCGGCGGCGTACACACCCGGTTCGGAAATGAAATCCGCCAACGTACCCGCAGGTGATCCCGGTTCAGGTGTGAACTGAGAAAGCACGTCGAAAGGTTTATTGAAGGCAATGAGCATGGTTATCTCACGGTCGTCCAGATGAGCAGGGAGGCGTACCAGCCACTGATCGCCTGTGATCGAAACCTGTGTGTTCAGTATCCATTCGTCATCTATCTCACTTCAGCTCCAACGTCACGATATTGCTGGGGTGATCACAGGCTCGAGATATGGCCCATTTATCGAGCTCACCACCCCATGCCCGGATCAGCGATCCGTTTATCCAAACGGCAAACGGCGCTCCGTGTATAGGATGTTTGAGTTTGCCCATGTTGTAGGGCGTGTCGATTACGGCGAGATCCGAGCACGCCCTGGATGGGAGATTGCTGTCGACCAACTGGAATCGGGATCCATCATTCACAGGCTGGACCTGGATGTGGCCGCCCCACTTGTTTACCCAGACGGGACTACCGATCTGTTTGCCAATTCCAAGTTCGACCATTTTGGCGGGTATCAGCCCCTTATATCCGCCTTGCGCCGCAGCCGCGGTCTTTATGTCGTGCACGATGTAAAGAACCCGCTTGACCTCGTGTTTGGCTGGCCAGTACCAGTAGAACGACCACGAAATGGCGGCTCCGATGACCAGAACGAACAGCATTTTTGGGAAAACCCCGCTAAAGGGTCGCTTCGTTACGCCCTCGCCCTGCCCAATCGGGCTGGCATGGTCTGTTGCGTTGGTCATGGGATATTCAGTTCCTTGGGAAGCCAAAATTCACTAGGACAATAGCCGATTAACCATTCGATGAGAATCTGATCTCTGAATCACCCAGGTCAAACGGAACCCTGTTTCAGAGTCTGGTGGACTGCCACCGGAAATAAGACACTTCACAATCTCAGGCTGAACGCTTTTCGAAAACTTCAGGACTGACGCCACCCAGATAGACAGATGGCAAGTCAGGCGGCAACCGATTGCGTCGCTTCCACCCGAGGCAGACGCTCCCAGCGGGCGATACGGTATTCATCGACACCCGCCGCACGCAGAAGTTGAGGCAGATCCTCACGGATCCCCAACCAGGGGGAAGGGGTAAGGCTCAAAGGCAAATCGCAAACGATACCGGTGAGTTGGCGTGACAAGCGCACCAAAGGCTCATTCTCGGCAAGCAGTTTCTGCACGCGCGGCGCCCCGCGGAATTTCATACCGTAAACGGCGGCCAGATTGGCATAGATGCCATCGATCGTGCCGTGTTTCTTGAGTAGATTGCCCGCAATCCTAGGGCCGATGCCGGGCACGCCGGGGATATTGTCGGCTGTATCTCCGGTCAGTGCGAGCCAGTCCGCGATTTGCTGCGGTTTCACGCCGAAGTGCCGCTCCACGTCTCCATAGGCCAGCGCCTTCTGGCGCATCGGATTGAACCAGCGATCATCCGGCCCCAACAACTGGGCCAGATCCTTGTCGCCGGTAATAATGGTGACAGCGCGCTTCCGCCCGCGCAGACGCTGCACCAGGGTGCCGATTACATCGTCGGCTTCGTAACCCGGGTGATCGATGGCACACAGCCCCGCAGCCTCAGCCAATGCACGGCACCTTGGCAATTGAATGGTCAGTTCAGCAGGTGCGGGCGGTCGATGAGCCTTGTATTCGGGGTAGATGGTCTGCCGGAAGCTGCGATTGCACGGTGCATCGAAGGTACAAACGATCAAAGGGCCATGCTCTGCATGAGGCTCCACCGGCGGCTGGATGTTTTGGTCGAACACCGATTCGAGCAACGTCAACAAGGCATCGGCGAACCCCTGAAGCGCGCCTACCGGTTGTCCATCGGCATCAACAAGCGTTTTATCCGCCCCGTGCCATGCACGCCAGATTTGCGCATGTGAATCGATCAACCAAGCGCGACTCATCGCCGACGACGAGTCCAAAGACTTCGTTTCAGATATGACCTGAGACATATCCTGCTGTGACAACGGGTGTTCGCTCACAAGATTGATGTTGACGCATAGGGGCGGTAAGCCATTCTGGCGACACCGTCTTTCTCGGCGGCGGCGGCAACGGCAGCGGGCAGTCGCTCGATCAGGCGCGGGTCGAACGGCTTGGGCAGAATATACTCGGCGCCAAAGGTCAGCGTGTCGACACCGTAGGCCGTCAGCACGCTTTCAGGCACCGACTCGCGCGCCAACGCCGCCAACGCTTCAACACACGCAATTTTCATGTTCGGCGTGATGCGTGACGCACGGCAATCCAGTGTGCCGCGGAAAATAAACGGGAAAGCCAGCACGTTGTTCACCTGATTGGGGTAGTCACTGCGACCCGTCGCCATGATCAGATCATCGCGAACGCTGTGTGCCAGTTCAGGGCGGATCTCCGGATCTGGATTCGCCAGCGCGAAAACCACCGGACGATCAGCCATACTGTTCAGCATTTCGGCACTCAGCAGGTTCGGCGCGGAAAGCCCGATGAATACATCGGCGCCACGCAACGCATCCTCAAGTGTCCGGTCGCTGGTATCGGCCGCCACGGCAATGTGGTGATCGGGCAAGTCCGTCAATTCGGTGTGTAGAACACCGACTTTGTCCACCACGCGCAGGTGTTCTCGGTTCAAGCCCATATCGAGCAGCAGTCGGAGTGTGGCAGACCCTGCTGCACCCGCCCCCACCAGCACCAGACGGATATCCTCAAGCTTCTTGCCCTGAATTTTCAAGGCGTTGACCAAACCGGCGGCGATGATGATTGCTGTACCGTGCTGATCGTCGTGGAAGACGGGGATATCCATCGCTTCGATCAGCGCGGCTTCGATCTCGAAACAACGCGGGGCGGAAATATCCTCCAGATTGATGCCACCGAAACTGGCGCCCAGACGTCGCACAGTGTCAATGAATTCCGTCGGATTCTGCGTTTCCACTTCCAGGTCGATCGCGTCGATGTTCGCGAATTTCTTGAACAGCAGCGCCTTGCCTTCCATCACCGGCTTGCTGGCCAGGGCGCCAAGATTCCCGAGCCCCAAAATGGCCGAACCGTCGGAAATCACCGCCACAAGGTTACCTTTGTTGGTATAGCGATAGGCATCATCCGGATCCGCCGCAATGGCGCGAACGGGTTCAGCAACCCCCGGGGAATAGGCCAATGCAAGATCGCGTGCGGTCACCGCAGGCTTCGTAATGGCAGTAGCCGTTTTACCCGGAACGGGATATTGGTGGTAATCAAGTGCGGCTTGGCGAGGATCGAGTTGGGAGTCAGACATGGTGCAAGTTCTAAATAAGATGGGGGCAAAATAGTGGGAAGCGAAGGCAAGGAATCATTATGGCACGGCGCGCGCGCAACTCGGTTGCCGAAGCAATGTAATGAAATCATCGGGCATGAGTGGGCGGCTGTAATAATAACCTTGGGCGATTGGGCAATTAAATTGCCGCAGAAGCTCGATGTCTTCCAGCGTTTCCACACCCTCGGCTACTGTCGTCAGACCAAGGTCCTGAGCCATTCGCACGATAGACCCCAGCAATGCAGCTTGACGCGGCATGTTGGCCGCATTGTCGACGAATGTACGATCAATCTTCAGAGTGGAAATCGGCAAGTTCTGCAAATAAGCAAATGAGGAGTAACCCGTGCCGAAATCATCCAATGCAACCGAAATCCCCATGTCACGCAAGCGATGGAGCTTTGTCACCACCCAATCGAAGCCGATCATCAACACCGACTCAGTAATTTCCAGCTCAAGCATTTGTGGGGCGACATCGTATTTGGTCAGCAACATCTGAATCTCATCCACGAGGCTCCGACCCTTGGCGCGCATCAGCTCAAACTGGACACCCGAGATATTGACCGCCACCCGTACCGAACGCCCAACCTCGCTCTGCATCTGCCGAATGAACTGCAAAGCCTGCTCGATGACAATCAGGCCGAGTTCTTCGATCTGGCCTTTCTCTTCGGCAATGGGAATAAACTCGGCAGGCGGAATAAACCCCAGATCCGGGTGTAGCCAACGGAGCAAGGCTTCACAGCCAACAATCGTTTCGGTGGTCAGATCCACCTTGGGTTGAAACTGCAGGAAAAACTGCGTGTGCTCCTGCCCCATCGCCAGGTTCAATTCGCGTTCAACCAGATTACGTCGCAGGGCGGTATCTTCCATGATCTGATTGAACTCGACGACACGGTTACCTCGCTTGTGCTGGCTCGCCAGAGCGAACCCTGCCCGGCGTACCGTTGCATCGATGGCCTTGGGGCTGCCAAATTCTTCCGATCGCACGCTCGAATAACCGCCCCGCCCGTGCAGCATGACATCAACGTCGAAATCCACTACCGGCGCAAACACGGCCTTGGCCACACGATTAAACACCGCCCCCGCTGCCTCGCCGGCAAAGGGCAACGCACACAGAAACGTTTGCCCACCCCAGACACCGCAGATACCAAAATGGTCATCCATGGCCATTTTGAGCCGGGAAGAAACTGTCCGCAGGAAAAAGTCCACCGACTCGACCCCTTCAATCAGGAGGAGTTGATCTGTATTGGTCACTTCCAACAAGGCACACGAACAGCCGGTCGTATACTCTTTCACAAGCTCGTTTAGCCGCCCTGTCAGCGCACGACGATTCAAAAGCCCGGTTACCGAATCATGGGCGGCGAGATAGGCGAGATCGTGCTCCTTCGCGCGCAGCTCCCGAGCCTGCTCATCGAGCCGTTGACCAAAATCGGAAAGCTGTTGGCGTTTGCGTTGATGCAGCAATCGGGTATTGATCGCTGTTTTGATGCGTTTCAAAACTTCGCCAAATTCAAACGGCTTGACGATGAAATCGATTGCGCCGGCGTCGAGCACGGCCTGTCGGATTTCCTGGTCGGTTTGAGTAGTGAGCACAATGCAGGGTAGATAATCGTCGACATCCAGTGACTGCTTGAGGGCCGACATCACCTGGCAGCAATCCATCTCCGGCATGCGCACATCAAGCAGCAACAGGTCGAAAGGCTTCTCACGCCACAAAGCCACCGCCCGAAGCGGATCGCTCTCCGCGGTTACATCGGTATAGCCTTCCATACTCAGCCTTTCAAGAAGGACGGACGGATTACCCGGATTGTCGTCTACAACCAGAATACGCGCTGCGGTCAGATCAAGTTTGCAGCCCTTCATGGGAAGGGGTTGATTGTCCTTCATGTTCGATTCCGGTTTCTCTCAACAGGGGCTCTCATAGGGATGAGGGCTTTCGTTCAATAATAATGTGTGTCAAATAATTGCATGAGTTCAGGCAGGTTGATACCCATAAAAATCGGGGCAAGTTATTCAACCATCGCCCCTTTCCCGGTATCTCCCCCTCCTTAGAGAATCAGCCAGCCGAAGAACGGCATTCATGGTCGAAAGGCAGATCGAACCATTTTCATTTGAGGAAGCAGATCAAGTGATCGACGGACGCCCACATCAACCCCGGATCCTGCTTGCAAAATAGCTGGACATACTAACAAAAGGCGAGAGGAAGAATCCGACTTCCGAACACTCAGAATAAGAAAAGCCTCTGAATGAATTCAGAGGCTGCGCAAGACATCGAAAATCAGCAGTTCAACACTGCCCTCTCCGATAAATCAGGGACGAACCCGGCCGTCTTAAACCACTCCGCAGACAGCCTTGCTGGTTCGCGCGCCTTATTGTGCCGGCACGATCAGGATATCTACCCGACGATTCTGCGCTCGGCCAGCCGCTGTCGCGTTGGAAGCGATCGGACGTGTCATGCCGTAACCAATCGCCTGAATGCGGTTATAGGGCACACCGTACTGAGATAGCGCGCTGGCCACGCTTTGCGCACGGTTAAGCGAAAGCTGCTGGTTGTATGAGGCCGAGCCGGTGGAATCGGTATTGCCTTCTACCCGCACGATCGTGCCGGGGTACTGATTGACGCTTTGCGCCAGTTGCTGCAACACAGGCATGAACTGCGGCTTGAGCGTAGCGCTATTGGTATTGAAGGTGATCGCCTCGGGGGCCTGAATGTGGATACCATCGCCCTGACGTTCTACCTGAACACCGGTATTGGCCATTTGCTGCTGCAACTGGGCAGCCTGTTTATCCATCTGGTTGCCGATCAGGCCACCGACCCCTGCCCCTACAGCAGCGCCGATCAATGTCCCGCCTGTGCGATTACCACTGCCCGCGATGAGGTTACCGGCCAACGCACCGACACCGGCGCCGATCGTTGCGCCACCCGCGGTATTGGCATACTCCCCCTGGTAAGGATTTTGAGCACAACCCGCCAGAACAGTCATGGCTGCGATGACCCCGAATACAACGATTTTTTTCATCTTGATATCTCCTCTTGCCCCGCGGAAGCGGGAATAAACCGACCACATCCTCTGCAAACGATCCAAAACAGAACGTTTGCACATATATCAATCCCTTGTACAAAGGCCGAATCGACCCAGATGGAACGTCGCTGTCGGCTCCAAATGAAACACATGCCTTCGCCCGGAACGCCGCCGAAAAGAGCGGTTATCGGAGCTGATCTGCGTGTCATTGGTCATCGAACCTCTGTACTGAGTCAGAGGCTCTCTTATAGCATTTTTTTATTTCATCGGCATTGACGTCTGCTTATCCTCCAGCAGATCCGTCAACGCATTCGTCAGGCTCGCGATGTGTGATGGGGTATGCGCTGCACTGATCGTGACACGCAGCCGGGCGGCGCCCTTGGGCACGGTAGGCGGACGGATTGCGGGCACCCACAACCCGGCATCAGCCAACCGAGCCGACCAATCGACCGCTTCGGCACTGTCACCGATCAAGACCGGCTGGATGGGCGTATCCGAAGGCATCAACTCGATGCCCGGCGGCAGATCCCGCTTGAACTGCGCCACACGCGCTCGCCAATTCGCCCGCAAGTCAGTCGCGGATTTCACGATGGAAAGACTCGCCAACGTCGCCACGGCCAAGGCAGGTGGTTGCGCGGTGGTGAACAGGTAACTCCGCGCGCGCTGCAACAATACTTCGATGGGCTGCGCCGCGCCGGCCACAAACGCACCCGCCGTGCCGAACGCCTTACCGAGCGTCCCGACCTGAACAAGGTATTCGGGCACGCCTGAGTCGATCAATCCCAGTTCAGACAGCGAACCCCGCCCCTCCTCACCCCATACGGCAAAGCCGTGGGCGTCATCCACCACGAGCCAGGCATCGAACTCTTCCGCCAGCGCCATCAATTCTGCCAAGGGAGCCACATCGCCATCCATGCTGAACACGCCGTCGGTCAGAATCATCCGCGTACCGGTTGCCCGCATCAGCTGACGACGGGCATCGTCCATGTCGCCGTGGCGGTAGCGCCGCAAGGTCGCACCGGAAAGCTGCGCTGCGTCCACAAGCGAGGCGTGATTCAATTTGTCGGCGACTACGGTGTCGCCACGCCCAACCAGCCCCCCCACCACGGCCAAATTCGCCATATAACCCGTGGAAAACAACAAGCTGCGGTCGACGCGCAGCCACTCGGCCAATGCGGATTCCAGTGCGTCGTGTGGCTCGAAATGACCGTTGACCAGATGTGCCGCCCCCGAGCCCACACCCCAGCGTGCCGCTCCTGTCTGCAAGGCAGACACAATCTCGGGATGATTCGCCAGACCAAGATAGTCATTGCTGCAAAATGCCAGGAGTTCGCGCCCGTCGACCCGCATGCTGACGCCCTGAGGAGACTGCCCGACACGCAATCGCCGTTCAAGTCCTTCGGCACGCCGCGTATCAAGCCACTGTGTCCAATCGCGTGTTGTGATAATTTCAATCCTCCAGGCAGACGTTGCCCCGAACCGAGCAAGCAACCAGACCCCAAATAAAATCAAGAATAAACCATGCGCCTACCCGTCAACATCTTCCTCTGGACTTTCGGCGCCACACTGCTGCCGGTGCTGGCGCTGGTATGGGGCGTCACCGCGTTCAGCGAACATCGGTTCCAGTCAGAGGTCAATCGTGAGATCAGCGACAACATCCAGTCGCTCACAGGGGAAATCAACAACCGGCTGCGTTATGAGCGCGAGGTATTGCGCGGCATCGCCCACTCCCAACCCATTCAAACCATGCTCAATGCTCTGGTTGCATCCGCCGAGGGCATTCGCCACCCCGATCTGACTTCAGACCGGATTCGCGCCAACTCGTTTCTGGCCGGGTTGCAACGCACCGTCCCCGGTCTCGGCAGCATCCGCATTCTCGATGCGGCAGGCAATACTGTCGTCAAGACTACGTTGGGTCGAGCTGCGCCGCCCATGTTCCAGAGCCTGAGTCAGGTCAACTATGTCGAAGAAGAACTCGAAGACCCCGCATTTCTGAACCAGCTCAAGTCACTGCCCATGGACGATGTGAGCTTCATCATGCTGCCGCCCTCGCTCTGGGATGTCGCCCCTGGGCAATTCCCGAGCATGTTATACGGCGTTTATCCGCTGAGGAACTTCGGCAATAACCGCGCAGGGTATGTGGTTCTCAATACCTATGGAGAATATCTCGACCAGATACTGTCGCTGTCACCCAAGCCGCGCAACAGCCATGTCATGGTGATCGAACACGACCCCGGCAATCCGCAACGCGATGGCCTGGTTCTGTACAACGACCAGACCGGCCGGTTGTTCGTGACACCGGAAGAATCAAATCCGGACACCAATCCACAATACGCGCAGACGATCGACAATAACCATTTCTGGCAAACAGCCGTGGCGCTCTCCAATGGCGTATATCTGTCGCAAGACGGAAAAACCCGCACTTACTTTCAGGAGTACCACCCTTATCCGTTCAGTCTGGTGTCGTGGTTCATCATGCTGAAGACGCCTGCAGACGTCACGTCAGCTCCTTTTCAGGATATCCACCACAGCCTTTGGGGTTTCACACTGCTCGCACTGGGCATCAGCCTGTTGCTGGCTGGCTTGGGCGCCCGTTATTTCTCTCGACCGATTACCCGACTGGGACTCAGTCTCAAGCATTTTGCCGATGGCAACCCGCACGAGATCATCCCGGTCGATTCCCGCACCACGGAAGTTCGCCAACTCCAGCAGTCATTCCGCTACCTGACCGAACATCTCACCGAAGAAGCCCACAAACGGCAAACGGCCGAACGCCAAATGCTGCAACAGGCCAAACTCGCCTCCATCGGTGAAATGGCGGCCGGCATCGGGCATGAGATCAACAATCCACTCAACAACATACTCACACTGACCCGCCTACTGGAGCGCCAGTTACCGCCCGATAAAACTGAATTACGTGCCGACCTTGAAGATCTGCGGGCCGAGGCCTTGCGGGTGGGGCATATCGTGCGCGGCGTGATGAACTTCGCGCGCCAGCTTCCGCCCGATCACCAACCCACACCGATCACCCAATGGCTGCTCGATCTGATTGATCGACTGCAACCCGAAGCCATGGAAGCCGACGTCTTCCTCAACCTGTTTTTGGATGATCAGGACTGTGTTGCGAGCTTCGATCCGAACCAGATCGGACAGGTCGTGCTCAACCTGGTGCGCAACGCCATACATGCCTCGCCGCCGATGGGCGAAATCACCATTACCGCCCACTGCAAGCCCAATTCCTTCGAGATCGAAGTACTCGACAATGGCAAAGGCATCGAACCGGAAGCCCTGGATAAAGTGTTCGACCCCTTCTTTACCACCAAATCCGTGGACAAGGGCACAGGGCTGGGTTTATCCATCAGTCTTGGCATCGTGCAATATCATGGCGGTACACTAGAGATCGAGAACCGCCAAGACCGCAGCGGCGTGCGCGCCTTCATGAGCCTGCCGCGAGAAAAGTCCGGCCCACGCGTGGGCAACTAGGGCAGTGTTCAGGCTATTGAAGACCTGCGAACAAATACCCAATTCATTTCAGACAAAACCATGACTAAATTACCGCTGATTGCCTTTATTGATGATGACCCTCGCGCCAGCGAGCTGTTCAGCCGCTATGCCCAAACCGAAGGCCTGCAGGTGCAGGGATTCCAGTCGGTTGAGGCAGCCCAGTCCTGGCTGGAAAACAACACGGCCGATCTGATCATTTCGGACCTCAAGATGCCGGGCATGACCGGACTGGAGTTCCTCGCCTGGTTGCGGCAGCGTGATACCGAAGTACCGTTTGTACTGATCACCGGTTACTCGACGCTCGACAACGCAATCGATGCGCTGCGACTGGGCGCCAACGATTTCATCAAAAAGCCCTACGACCCCGAAGAGCTGGTGCAACTCACCCACCGCCTGCTTCGCCGGGATCCCGACCCGGATACACATGACTTTTCCGAAGCCGAGCGCTCCATGTTGGGTAATTCACCGGCCATTTCCGGGGTATATCGCGTCATCGACAAAATTCACGATGTACGGATCAATGTGATGATCGAAGGAGAATCCGGCAGCGGCAAGGAACTCGCCGCGCGTGCCATTCATGATCGCTCGGATTTTGCCGACCGACCCTACATCGTCATCGATTGCGGCGCCCTCACCGACACCCTGCTCGAGAACGAACTGTTCGGTCACGAGAAAGGCGCTTATACCGGTGCCTCCAGCACCAAACCCGGACTGCTGGAGGTCGCCAGCGGCGGCACGGTTTTCCTCGACGAAATCGGCAATATCTCAGACGCCATGCAGGTCAAACTCCTGCGCGTGATCCAGGAACAGCAAATCACCCGTGTCGGCGGAGTCGCACCGATCAAGATTGATGTCCGCTTCATCGTCGCCAGTAACCGCGATCTCGCACAGATGGTTGCCGAAGGCAGCTTCCGGCACGATTTGTATCACCGCCTGCACGTCGTCCGACTGCGCATCCCGCCACTACGCGAACGGAAGGAAGACATCCCGATCCTCGTCAATCACTTCATCCGACACTTCGCTGCCCGCTATAACCGTCCTGCCGAACGCTTCAACGCCGACTGCATGGCGCGCATCCTCGAATACAAATGGCCGGGCAACATCCGCGAACTGAAAAACATGATCGAGCGCGCCGTTGCGCTATCGAGCGAGGCCGAGATTCGGCTGGATCAGGAAGCCGAGGCAACACCGCCTTGGGCATCAGCCCTGATTCGCCCTCAATCACCCGGCGGGGCCGAGGCCATCGATGCCGATCATCCTTCACTGGATGTACTTGAGCGGCGCTATATCGAAAAACTGCTCAAGGAATACGACGGCAACCGTGAAAAAACCGCGCAGACGCTGGGTATCAACAAATCCACCCTCTGGCGAAAACTGCAGGGTTACGAGCAGTCTGACCCTGACGACTTCCCTGCCTGAGCGTGCAGCGACACCCCCGCATGCGAGCCGGAACGCCCCTTCAAAAAACGCAAAATGAAGCCAATAAATTGCAAAGTGCAATTTGCAACCCTGAAAAAAATCGTACAAAAACGTCAAATAACAACAGGTTAAAAATTGGCACGGGGCATGCTATATGCTTATCGTGGTATTCCACACAACAATGAGGAGTTCAGATCCATGCAATCTAATCGTCGTGTATTTTTGAAAGGCAGCATGGCTGCCAGTGCAGTTGGCCTGGCTGTTGGCGCCGGCCTGTTGACCCCACGCGCTGTTTTGGCCGCTACTTGGCCTGAGAAAGCGTACAACACCAAAGGCTTTGACGAGTCTCTGAGTGATCTGTTCGGCAGCGCTGGCGCTCCAACAGAGTCTAAAGACGTTACCGTTAAGGCTCCAGACATCGCTGAAAACGGCGCTGTTGTTCCTGTAACCATCGAATCAGCTGTTGCCGGTACCGACAACATTGCGATCCTGGTTAAAGGCAACCCAACTCCTTTGGTTGCTAACTTCAAGTTCGACGGCGCACAAGCTTTCGCATCTACCCGTATCCGTATGGGCAAAACCGACAACGTGATCGGCGTAGCTCACGCTGGCGGCAAGCTGTACATGGCCGAGAAGCAAGTAAAAGTCACCATCGGTGGTTGCGGCGGTTAATCGCTCGCTCCCGATTCACTTTACTTAATGACGAATTAACGAGGTATTGACCATGTCAACAATCAAAATGCGTATTAGCGCCGCTGGCGACGTTCTGGACGTTAAAAGCCTGATCGAGCAAGCGATGGAAACCGGCCGTATGAAAGATAAGGCCACCGGCAAACTGATCCCTGCCGACTACATCCAGACTTTGACCGTTTCTGTAAACGACAAGCCGGCTGTTGAAGCCAACCTGTCAGTAGCGGTTTCTAAGAACCCCTACATCAACTTCAAAGTTCCAGGCAAGAAAGGCGACAAAGTAACTATCGCTTACACTACCAACCTGGGCAAAACTGACACCGATACACAAACTGCCTAATAGCTTTTGTGGCGGCTGACGGTCATGCACCGTCTCCGCAAGCGTGCAAACCCGCCGAATGGCGGGTTTTTTATTGTCGAAAAATCAGACGGCAGCGGCCCATAAGACTGCTGTTCATCCTCGACCGTTCTGGTGCTCAGCCAAACGCTCCGCAAACCGGTCCGTAGCACGAATCAGTGCATCGGTGATGCCCGGCTCACTGGCAGCATGCCCCGCATCTTCCACGACCGTCAACTTGGCATTCGGCCAAGCCGCAGCAAGTGTAAACGCCTGGTCCACAGGACACACCACATCGTAACGTCCATGGATGATTTCCCCTTCGATACCGGCAAATCGAGCAACCTGTGCCAGCAAAGGTTGCCCGCGCAAGAACGCGCCATGCACAAAGTAATGGTTTTCGATCCGGGCAATCGCCAGGGCATGGCGCGGGTCGGCAAAGAAATCGACCGTTGCCGGATCGCTTCTCAGCGTCGCCGTTCGCCCTTCCCAGGTCGACCAAGCCTTGGCTGCCTGCATGCGTGCCAACTCATCGCTTCCCGTCAAACGACGGTGGTAAGCCGCCACCAGATCATCACGCTCGTCTTCTGGAATGGGGGCAAGGTAGTCGGCCCAATAATCGGGGAACAGGCGGTTCGCTCCATGCTGATAGAACCAGGAAACATCTTCATCCCGGCAAAGAAAAATCCCTCGCAATATCAATCCCAATACGCGTTCGGGGTGAGCCGCAGCGTAGGCCAGAGCCAGTGTCGATCCCCAAGAACCACCAAATACAAGCCATCGTTCGATATTCAGATGCACGCGCACATGCTCAAGATCCGCAATCAGAGCCTGAGTCGTATTGCCTTCCAGATGCGCGTGGGGTGTCGATCGACCCGCACCGCGCTGATCGATCAGGATAATCCGATACCGGTCGGGGTCGAAATAGCGGCGATGGGCGGGCGTGCACCCTGCGCCGGGTCCGCCATGCAAGAACACCACGGGAATACCCTTGAGTCGCCCACACTCCTCGACATGCAGTACATGCGGTGCAGCCACGGAAATACTGTGCGTCACCAAGGGTTCAATCGCGGGATACAGTTCGCGCATCGTTTCACTCCTGCGTTTCAAGATTCAGCCATTTTCAGGGTCATATTTCAGACCATCTTAGCCCTGATCACCGGCTGTCGTACAATGCTCGGGTTTTCACGTCACGGTTACTCATGAACACGTCCTCCCTTCACGAATCCGATAGTACAACGCCACCAGAACCCATATGGTCCTGGATCGCCCCAGGCAAGAAACTTCAGCGTATTGTCGCGCGGACCCTGATCGAGTTCTCGATGATCCAACCGGGTGACCGGATTCTAATCGGCCTCTCGGGCGGCAAGGACTCACTCTCCCTGCTCCACTGCCTTCGGCATGTACAACGCCGAGCGCCGATTCCCTTCGAACTGGCGGCCATCACGGTCGACCCTCTGGTCGGCGGATTCGATCCAGCGCCGCTGGTGCCTTACCTTGAGAAACTCGGCATCCCCTATTTTGTGGAGCGTGAAGATATTGTCGGTCTAGCCAATGAGCACATGCGCGGCGATTCCTATTGCGCCTTTTGCTCACGCATGAAGCGCGGCCTGCTGTACAAAGCGGCGCGTCGGGAGGGTTACAACGTGCTCGCACTTGGGCAGCATCTGGATGATCTGGCAGAAAGCTTCCTGATGAGCGCGTTTCACGGCGGCAAACTCAACACCATGAAAGCGCATTACCTCAACGACGCGGGCGATGTCCGCATCATCCGGCCATTCGTTCGTGTGCGGGAACGAATGCTTGCGGATTTCGCCACCCAAAACCAACTGCCGGTGATCAAGGACAACTGCCCCGCCTGCTTTGCCAAACCCACGCAGCGCGAACATTTCAAGCAACTGCTGGCCAGCGAAGAGCGACTCAATCCACAGTTGTTCCGTTCACTGGCCGTCACACTCACCCCGCTGATGCAGGATGGTCTGGATATGGCTCTACCGGACAAAACCATTGGGGATAAAACGCTGTCTGCAGACCCGACGCCATGAGCAAGCGCACCGCACAAAGCCACGGGCGCCCGAGGCGAAGCGCACTACGATTATTTCTCCTCAGAAATCTGTTGCGGCTGTTCGCCCGGCTGCCGCTCCGTCTCAGCCATGCCATCGGTGCGGGCATCGGCTGGCTGGCCTGGATTACCCACAGCCCCATGCGCAAAACAGCAGCAGAAAATATTCATCGCTGCCTGCCGGAATTATCGCCCCAACAACAAGACCAACTGCTACGGGAAACCTTGCTTGAAACGGGCAAGACACTGACCGAGCTTGGCGTCATCTGGCAGGGTTCAAGGGAACAAATCGAAACGCTGGCCCGCGAAGTGCAGAACGAAGAGATCCTGTCACGAGCGATGGCAGCAGGCAGGGGCGTTATTCTGCTCGCACCGCACAGCGGGGCCTGGGAACTGGGCGGCCTGTTCACCGCCACGCGCACGCCCATGACCACGCTGTATCGCCCGCCTAGGGAACCGGCCTTCGAAACACTGATGAACAGTTCGCGCGAACGGTTTGGCGGCAGACTCGTGCCGGCAAACCGCCATGGGGTAAAGGCTTTGCTCTTGGCCCTGCGCCGAGGCGAACTTGTAGCGATCCTGCCCGATCAGGAACCGAATGTCGGCGAGGGCATGTTCGCTCCATTTTTCGGACAACCTGCATACACCTTGACACTCATTCACAACCTGATGCAAAAAACCGGCGCAATCGCCATTCTGGGGCGCACCGAACGCCTGCCTCACGGGCAGGGCTATCGTCTGAGGTACTTTGAAGCGCCAGAGGGGATGAACGATCCCGATCCGGCCATCGCGCTGGCCGCACTGAATAAGGGCGTCGAACAGATGGTGAGGGAGAATCCGGTCCAGTACCAATGGGTATATCGCCGATTCCGACGTCAACCCACCCCATCCGAGACGGTCACCCCGGAAACAGTCGACTAAGACGCATACAGGTCGGCTCGACCTCTTGTTGCCGTCTTGAAGAGTTTCAGCGACCACATGTATTGTGGCGGATCATCTCTGATCAACCGTTCCAATACCTGATTGATCGCCTGCGCCGCTTCACGGCTGGCTTCGGCCGGAACCTTGACCGGAGGCAACAGCAGCAACCGGTATCGCCCACTGGACAAGTCCAATTGCCCCAGTGCAGGGTAAATTTCTGTCTTCCCCAGCGTAGCGATCTTGCCTGCCAAGGGGATGGTAGCCTTTTCGATACCGAACAACGGGGCGAATACCGAGTCCCCCAGGCCGAGATCCTCATCGGCAATGTAGAAAAAGCCCTGCCCTGCCCGCAGATGACGCAAATGCGGCTTCAAGCCTTGTTCACGGGGGTAGACGCGCGCATCGTGACGGACACGACCTCGCTCGAACAACCAATTCAACAGCCTATTTTTACCGAAGGGTTTGTACATGGCCGAACCGGTCATATTCATGGTAAAAAAATGCCCGATCCACTCCAATCCGGCGCCATGCCCCGTCAGCACGACACCGCCCGAGCGAATCAAGCGGGCGAACAATTCAGGATCATTCACCTCCGTCTGACTTTTGAGGTAAGCCACCGAACGAAACCAGAGCCGCCCCAAATCGAGTAAGGCGTAGGCCTGCAACTTGAAATTCGCATCCCGCCAAGCCCGGCGCTCTTCCAATGAGTGATCGGGAAAACATTGCTCGAGATTACGTTCAACAATTCGGCGACGTTTGGGGTAGACCCGTTGATAAAGGCTGGCCAGAGCGATCGCAAGCGCCCGCCGAACAGCATGCGGCAGATAAGCCAACAACCACAGTAACCCGACAAAGAACCAGACAGGCCAATAACGCGGGCACAAAAACGACCAGCGGAACGGCTGCGCCCAGACAAGCTCGTTGTGGCGTGAAGGCGCGTTTGAATCGGGAGGCACGACCGGCAACATTTTTTTGTGTCATCGCCGCCAGAACATGGGCAGGAACAGCACAAATACGGTAAAGATTTCCAGACGTCCAAGCAGCATGGAGATCGTTCCAACCCATAATGTGCCCGTCGACGCTTGTGAGAAGTTACTTGCCACAGAGCCCAAGCCCGGTCCGGCGCTCGTGAGCGTACCAATAGTGCCACCAAAGGCCGAAACCACATCCAGACCTGTCGCCATCATCAAAAAGAAGATGACCATGAAAACAAACACATAGGCGGCGAAAAAAGCCCAAACCGCACTGATCACAGTCGGACTAATACCTCGACCGCTGAGCTTGACCACGAACTCGGCATGAGGGTGAACGAGCTTCCTCAACTCATTCAAGCCTTGACGTGTCAACAAAAGCAGACGCACGTTTTTCAAGCCCCCTGCTGTAGATCCAGCGCAACCGCCAATCAGAGCCGTAGCCAGAACCAAAACAGGCAGAAAGATGGGCCAAGGCGTGCTGTCCGTTAGCGTGAAACCCGTCGTTGTCATTAGCGAAACCAGCGTAAACAGCCCCCAACGTGCGCCCCAAAGCCATTCAGTATCCGGGCGGGATATAATGACTGTCAGTAGGATCAAGCTGAAAAACAACGCCAGAATCAAAAGAAAAAACTTGAATTCGGAGCTTTTACCATAAGCACGGAAAGATGCATGACGCAAAACCAGATAATGCAAAGCCATCGGCGTGGCGCCAAGAATCATGAACACGACGGCTGTGAGTTCAATCGGGAAGCTATGAAAATAGCCAAGACTGTCGTCATGAGTCGAAAAACCGCCAGTCGAAATCGTGGCGAATGCATGCCCCACCGCATCGAACCAGCTCATACCCTCAAGCTTGAATGCCAGGGTACAGACAATCGTCAGACCAACATATACCAGCCAGAGTGCTTTCGCTGTTTCGGAAATGCGTCCTGACAAGCGTTCGTCCTTCATAGGACCGGAAATCTCGCTTTTATAGAGCTGCATGCCGCCCACACCGAGCAGCGGCATGAATGCAACGACCAGCACAATGATGCCCAAACCACCCAACCATTGAAGTTGCTGGCGATAGAACAACAAGGATTTGGGTAGCGCATCAAGACCAACCAGCACAGTCGATCCGGTGGTAGTAATCCCCGAAACCGATTCAAACACCGCCTGGCTGAAGCTGACATGGAGTTCGGGTTGCAGATAGATCGGCACCGCGCCCATTAGGCCGAGCGCCACCCAGAACGAGACGACGATCAGTAGCCCATCGCGCAGTTTTATTTCATGCCGGTAATGACGAAACGGCAGCCAGAGCAGGCCACCAAGCACAAATGCCACGAAAAAACTGGTTTCAAACGGCACAAGATCTGCATCGCCCATCATCCACCCTACGAGCCAGGGTGGAATAAACGTCAGTGCGAACACCATCAGCAACAATCCGAGCACGCGGAACACAACAATAAACTGCATGGCTGTCGTCCCGAATCAGAAGAAGCCGAAGCGTACGGTGAATAACTGTTCGATATCCCGTACGTGGCGTTTGTCCGTCAGGAACAGAATGACGTGATCATCCGCCTCAATCACGCTGTCGTGATGAGCGATCAGAACTTCTCCTTCACGCAGCAACGCACCGATGGTCGTACCCGGCGGCAACTTCAGAGCGTCGACACGACGCCCAACCACCTGCGACGTATTGGCATCGCCACGAGCAATGATTTCCATGGCCTCGGCCGCCCCACGACGCAGGGAATGCACGCTGACTACATCACCACGACGCAGACGCGAGATCAGGCTGCCGATGGTGATGTTGTGCGGCGAGAGCGCAATATCGATGGTCCCCATGTGGATCAGATCCACATACTCGCTGCGATTCACGATACACATGACCTTGCGTGCGCCGAGCCGCTTCGCCAACATCGCGGCCAGGATGTTGTCTTCATCGTCATTCGTCAGCGCAAGAAAGACATCCATATCCTCGATGTTCTCTTCAATCAGCAACTCACTATCAGTCGCCGAACCGGTCAACACGATGGTGTGGTCGAGATCAGCACTCAGTTTGCGCGCCTTTTCCAGATTATTGCTGATGAGCTTGACCTGAAAGCGCGACTCCAGCGCGGCCGCCAGCCCGCCGCCGATATTGCCGCCACCGGCAATCATGATGCGACGGTAGGGGCGATCGAGTCGGCGCATCACACTCATGACCTTGCGGATGTCCTCGGTTCGAGCAAGAAAGAACACTTCATCGTCTGCCTCAATCACCGTAGCGCCATCCGGGTGCAAGGGCGTATCTCGCCGGAAAATCGCCGCAACCCGTGTCTCGACATCGGGTAACAGCGCAGCCAGATAGCGGATCGGCTGTCCAACCAACGGGCCATCGGCATCTGCACGCATACCGATCAGCCGAAGCTTGCCATCGGCGAAATCGCGCACCTGCAGCGCATCCGGATACTCGATGAGTCGAACGATGTAATCCTTGATCAACCGTTCCGGGCTGATCATGTAATCCACCGGAATCGCGTTGTTGTCGAACAATGCCGGATGATCAAGGAAGTCAGACACACGAATTCGGGCGATTTTGGTTGGCGTGCGGTACAACACCCATGCGACTTCGCAAGCCAGCATGTTGGTGTCGTCAGCACTGGTCACGGCAATGAGCACATCAGCATCAGCCGCGCCCGCCTCTCCCAACACGCTCGGTTGTGCGCCATATCCCTGGACGGTACGAATATCGAGCCGCTCCTGCAGCCGCGAAAGCGCGGCGGCATCCGTGTCGACGACGGTGACCGAGTTCCGCGTTTCATGAGACAACACCGTCGCCAGAGAGGAACCGACCTGCCCTGCGCCCAGGATGATGATTTTCATAAAAAACCTTGTTTATTCAATGCGTTCAACTGCGTTCATTTGCGCTGATACCCAAAGATTTCAGCTTGCGATACAAATTGGTTCGCTCCATTCCGGTCAGCCGGGCAAGTTCGGTCATTGATCCGTCGCAACTCTTGAGCTGCGCAAGCAGATAACGTCGCTCGAACTCATCCCGCGCGTCACGCAAAGGCAAATCGAGATTCAGGGAGATCAAAGCCGAGCTGGTCGCATCGTCTGCTTCGACGATAGAGGGCAAAACTCCCAACGCACGTTGCACTTCCTGTTCATCAATGGCATCGCCCGTACCAAGGATCAACATGCGTTGCACCAGATTCTTCAACTCACGCACATTGCCTGGCCAGGCATGGGCCTTCAGCAGGTTGCGAGCCCCAATGGTCAACTCGCGCCGTGGCAGACCTTCGATGCGATGCGCTGCTTCAAGATAGTGGGTCAGCAGCACGGGAACGTCCTGTGCGTGGTGACGCAAAGGTTCGATGGGTAAAGGCACCACGGAAAGGTGATAGAACAGATCCTCCCGGAACCGCCCCTGACGAACTTCCATTTCCAGATCCTTACGCGTGGCGGCGATAACACGCACATCCACCCGCACCGGCTCCGCACCACCTACCCGGAAGAACGTCTGATTCTCCAAGGCGGAAATCAATTGCATCTGTGTCTGCTCGTCCATATCCGCAGCTTCGGCGATGAACAGCGTGCCACCGTTGGCCTGCTCAAGCAGACCGTAACGAATCTTACCGTCGCTTTCAGTGCCAAACAGTTCTATGGCCGCATTCTGGCGGCCACCCATGGCAACACCACCCGTGTCGATGAACGGGAAATGCCGCCGGGGTGAATGCTGGTGAATAAAGCGCGCCAGTGCCTGCTTGCCGGTGCCCGGTTCGCCAGAGATAAGCACCCAAGCATCATGTCCGGCGACCTTGCGCGCCTGTGAGCGCAGGGTGGACATGTATTCGCTGTCCCCGATCAGCTCAAACGGGTCGGGAACACTGCGCTTGAGTTGCTCGTTTTCACGGATCAGGCGATTGTTTTCAAGGCCGTGTTCGATGACGAGCAGCAGTTTGTCGAGTGAAATGGGCTTTTCGATGAAATCGAACGCGCCCAATCGCGTGGCTTCAACCGCAGTCTCCACCGTGCCGTGGCCGGACATCATCACCACCGGCCACACCAGTTGATCCAGCTCCGCCCATTCACGCAACAGGGAAACACCATCCTGCCCTGGCATCCAGATATCCAGAAGAATGAGATCCGGACGGCGCGAGGCAATCAAGGCGCGTGCTTCGTTCGCATCTGCCGCACTTGATACCGTATACCCCTCATCCGCCAACAACTCCGCCAGCAAATTGCGGATTTCCACTTCATCGTCAACGACCAGAATGTGTCCAATACTCATGGTGTGCCATCGTTATCCTGAATAATCTAAATCGGAATCCGCACGGGTATCGTGCGCCCGGCGGAACAAGTCCCTCGGAGCATTATGCCTACTTGTCGAATCTACGGGAGACGTTTCTGGACGATCTTCCTGCGAACCCGGCAAGACCGAAGCCGTGGACGACACCGGCTCTACTTCTGTATCCACCGGTACATCAGGAGCAGCAAAGGGTAACCGAATCACAATGCGCGCGCCTGTTTTCGCACTTGCCGCACCCCGCACAGAGACCTCACCGTGTGATTCGACTGGCCCATCCTGCACATTGGAGGCCAGCACCACACCGCTATGCTCTTCCACAATTTTCTTCACGATCGCCAAACCCAATCCCGATCCCTTGGGGCGGGTCGTGGTATAAGGCTCAAACAGGCGATCAATCATATCTTCCGGGAATCCCTGTCCATTATCGGTCACCGTCAACTCAACCAGAACCAAACCGCCTTCCTGATGCAATCCGGTCGATAGCGTCACCTCGGGTTCCTCGCCTCCGGGGCAGCCCTGCTCGCTCATTGCCTGCTGCGCATTGCGAATCAGGTTATGCAACACCTGCCGAATCCGCCCCGCATCGGCACGCACGGGCAGGGGATGCCCGGCGGATCGATGCAGCACGGGGATGTCGCCGCCTTTGTACAAATCGATGACCTCCGAGACCAGCTCATCCAAATCCAGAATTTTCAAGGTGATCTGCGGCGAGCGTGCATATTCGGCAAATTCATTCACCATGAACTTCATCGCCTCAACCTGATTGATAATGGTCTGGGTCGAACGATCCAGAATCTGTGCGGGCTCATCGCTCAGATTGCCCAACAGCCGACGACGCAAGCGCTCCGCCGATAACTGAATGGGCGTAAGGGGGTTCTTGATTTCATGCGCCAACCGACGCGCCACTTCTGACCAGGCCGCATCGCGTTGGGCCTGGATCAGGGTGGTTACATCCTCGAAAACCAGAACGAAACCACCGGTCACGTCGTCGGCTGGCAATGCTGCCACTCGGCTCAATAGAACGCGTCGCCCGGCGTCGCCCATGATCCGCACCTGAGCCTCAACAGTGGCACCAGCTGGCAATTGCCCGGGCTCCAGCAGATGTCCGAAAGCGGAACAAACCGGCTCCAGATGGGGGTATGTCTGGCAAATCTCGGTCAGAGTGCAACCATCGATGCGCTGGCTGGCGATACTCAACAATTGTGTAACGACAGAATTGCTTCGTGTGATGTGACCATCGGGCGACAGAGTCAGCACACCAGATGAAAGATGTTGAATCACCGTCTCCAGATAATCGCGCTCCTGATCCGCCACTTCCTGAAGCTGCTGCATTACCTGATGTGCCCGGCGCACCCGTGCCGTCATCGTGTTGAACGACTGCACCAGTTGCCCCAGGTCATCCCGACGATCCACGGGCAAACGCAGACTGTAATCGCCCTCGGCGACTGCTCGTGTCCCGGCAGCCAGTTCGCGAATCGGCGCCAACAGCTTACGCGCAGCGATAAAGGCCAGCCATACCGCCGTCAGCAAGGACAACAGCAATGCCAAGGTAAGCGCAAAGGTGAAGGTTCTTTTCAGTGATTTGTGTAGAAAAATCAACGAACGGTATTCGTTAAAAGCAGCCTGCACACTACTCGACAGCTGGTTCGCACGCGGCGAAATGGAATACAGCGCCTGCAGGACTTCACTACTGCCATCACCGGTCAGGCCCGCCGTGAGCGGGACGACGACCCGGATGCGCATGGAGTCACCGCCCCCGGGATCAAGTCCGATAAAGTCCTTCCCTGCGCGGGCATGGCTCAGTGCCGTTTCATCCGGGCGGGAAGGCACGATGGCCTGCAAATCATCCGAGGCGGAAGCCACGATCAGATTCCGCGAGCCGAAAATCGTCATCTCATGAGCGCCGGTATTGCGGCGCACCGCATTCAAATCCAAGGCGACCAGATCACCCGATACGCCTTTGAGCTGGGCGGCCGCACGCAGGGTTTCATTCATGGCTGTGCGCATCTGCCCGTCAAATGCCAATTGCGACAACGAGAGTGCATCCGACATCGCCTGCTCGACCTGCACATCGAACCAGGAATCGATGCCGCGTTGAATGAACGATACGGAGAAATAAAACACGATGAGCACGGGGATCGTTGTCAGGCCGACAAACGTGAGCACCAACCGTGCTGTCAGGCGAGCGCCGGGCGCGCCGCGCCGATAATGAGTGACCAGTCGGATGATGTGGCCCAGAACGACCGCTGCCAGGAACAGAATCCCCAACGCAGACAACCCCAACAGGGAAAGATAGAGATGTTCCGGCTGGTTGGCCCGCTGAAGTGATTCCGAAATGAGATACATCAGAATCAGTAGCAGCACGACGACCATCATGCTGATCGGCGGTACCAGTCGACGAATCCAACGGTAGTAGAACTGCCCCCAGCGACCAGCAAACTTCACAAATCGTCTCCCATATCTGCCCCGGCCGACGGCACCGTCCAGGAGAACCAATCGCTATTCAGTGACCAGCGGGAATCGAACAATGCCGGAAACCTCAAGGGCAACGGTAATTTGTTGACGTCCAGCACCATTCGGACTCGCCCGATCAACGGGCCGCGCCCCTCCAGATGCTTGGCGGTCGTCACCGGCCACGCCCGAATCCGTTCCAGAGAGTGCAACGCACCATCCAAGGTGCTGAAACTCCGCGCCTCGTGTTCAAGGGTATCGGTCACAAGCCAGGTTTTCGACAGTGCATGGAACTCCAGGCGATAGCGCCGTTGATCCGAGGCGACCTCATTTGGAAACCACCAGTCACGCGGCGACTCGATGACCGAGATCATCGACAGATTGAGCGGGATGGCATTGCGCATGGCATCGATCATCTCCTTGTCGAGCACGAGCTTGAGGTCGACATCGAGATAGACGACACCCTCACGGATATCCGCGTGAGCGCGCTGAATGGTCGCGCTCGACGCACTTGCCTGAGTTCCGGGCAGCGCGACCAGAAGGAGTAGAAAAAACGACAGCGCCGACAATGCAGCGCGGCATCGATCGACCGCCCGATCAGTTTTTTTCCAGCACAGCATAAAAGAACCCATCGTGCCCTTCTGAAACAGGGAAAACCTGTCGCCCCAGAAACTGCCCGTCGGTTTGTCGCGGCTCACCCCAATCCACAGACATCGGCAGTGCACTCGCATCTCTGTGCCGGCGTAAGAACGAGGCAACCTGCGCCGCATTTTCCCGATCCAGGATGGAACAGGTGGCATAAACCATACGCCCACCCGGTTTCAGCAGCGACCAGAGTGCATCAAGAATCGCTGCTTGGCGCTCAACCAGAACGGGTAAGTCTTCCGGTCTGCGTAAACGTTTAATGTCGGGGTGACGACGGATCACGCCTGTAGCAGAGCAAGGCACATCGGCAAGGATGCGATCGAATAGCTGACCGTCCCACCAGCCTTGAGGTGCGCCCGCATCGCCAACAATCAGGCGAGCGAATACCTGCCCGCGTTCCAGATTTTCCTGTACCCGAGCCATTCGAGTGGTATCGATATCCACTGCCGTCACACTTGCTTCAGGCTGGTGCTGCAACATGGCCAGCGTCTTACCGCCGGGCGCACTGCATGCATCAAGCACTTGCTGCCCCGGAGCCAGATCGAGAAGGTCGACAACCCACTGGGCGGCTTCATCCTGAACCGACACCTGCCCCTCACCGAAACCGGGCAAGCGGTCAACATCCATGGGATGAACCAAATTGAGTCCACGCGCCGAAAAGGCCGTGGGGTTCACCTCAACCTCCATTGAAGTCAATTGCTCGCCATAGGCCGCCCGATCACCCGCCACGCGCAATGTCATGGGCGGATGAGTCGCCAGTGCGAATCCCAGAGAGGAAGCACGCTCCTCGCCCCAGTCGGCAGCCAACGCGCCGAACAGCCACTCCGGCAACCGCGCAGCATCAGCGGGCGCAGCTCCGACAAAGGGATCAACACCCTCTTCGATCTGACGAGCCGCCCGCCGCAGCACCGCATTCAACAAACCGGTCGCCCATGGGTGCCCGAGCTCCCGCGCCGCCTGCACAGCCGAATTGACAGACCGTGAAGCCTCTCGACGCGCGCCGCGAATGCGCTCCAGCCCGACCAGAAGCAACAACGCGACAATGGCTGACTTGGCCGGGACAGGACGCTGAAGCAGGCTGTCTCGCCAGAACACCAGTGCCTCATAATGCCGAAGCACCTCGTATCCCATCGCCTGTACCAAACCCCGATGAACGGGCTGCGCCTGGGACAACACCCGTCCCAAAGCGGCGTCGAGCGATACACCTTGACCGACGACAGACAGCAGAAGCTGCGCGGTCAATGCTTCAGGGGATAACCGAGGCAGCGCACGGGGATCGACCCGGGCTGGACGATCTGGATCAAACTTCGCAGCCGAGCGCTGATGCGGTCTGTGCGACGATTTCGCCGAAGCTCCCTTCTGCGCCTGGACTTTTGGCGTAGATGAGGAAGATCGATCCGAATGCCGACCCCACGGATTTTTGTAAGGATCAGTCAAAACATGCACCAAGCAGTTGATGGTTACGCGCGAAATCGGCCGCGGAAATTCGCTTTCCACCTGCCTGCTGACAGGCAAGCACCCGTAAACCACCCGCGGCTGTAGAGACAACAAAACCCGAAGCATCAACCGTTACCACGGTACCGGGTTGGGCTTTCGGACTGTGCGGTTCGACTTCCGCGGACCATATTCGCAATGGGGCAGACTTGAACTCTGTATACGCAACCGGCCAAGGATCGAAAGCCCGCACGCGACGAGCCAACAGATCGGCTGACTCACGCCAGTCCAGACGACCCTCAGCCTTGCTCAACTTCGCCGCATAGCATGCCAGGGCATCATCCTGCGGCTCGGGCGTTATCGAACCCGCGACGATACCGGGCAGCGCAGCCATCAAAGCCTGTGCGCCCAATTCGGCCAATCGATCATGAAGCGTGGCCGCCGTATCTGTCGGCTCAATGGCCAACTCGACCTTGTGCAACATATCGCCGGTGTCCAGACCCTGAGCCATCTGCATGATCGTAATGCCCGTTTCCGGATCGCCCGCCTCGATGGCACGAGCGATGGGGGCCGCGCCACGCCAGCGCGGCAACAGTGAGGCATGAATATTGATCGCGCCCAGTCGTGGTGTATCGAGAACCGGCACCGGGAGAATAAGACCGTAGGCTGCAACAACCATGAGATCGGGTTGGTAGTCGGCCAGCACGGCCTGTGCCGATTCATCACGCAAGGTGAGCGGCTGTTCCACTGGAATTCCGAGCGCAAGCGCGGCTTCCTTCACCGGCGACGGTGTTAATTTCTGCCCCCGACCGGAGGGACGGTCGGGCTGGGTGTAAACCGCCACCAGCTCCACTGAATCGTCCGCAGCCAAAGCCTGGAGGGCGGGCACGGCAAACAAGGGCGTACCCGCGTATATGATGCGTACCGTCATGCCGATTCCTTTTGACGCTGTGCCTTTTCAAGTTTCTTGCGAATACGCTGACGCTTGAGCGGCGAGAGGTAATCAATAAAGAGGCGCCCATCGAGATGATCGATTTCATGCTGAATGCAGATGGCCAGTAAACCACCCGCCTCGCGTTCAAAGCTTTTCCCCGAGGCATCCTGTGCACGCACGCGAACAGCCTCGGCACGCATCACCTTATCTGTGACACCCGGGATCGAAAGGCAGCCTTCCTCCGACTCGACGGAACCACTACGCTCCAGGATCACAGGATTGATGAAAACCAATGGCTCCGGATCACACCCGTCCTCGGCACAATCCGCCACGAAGATTCGTTCGTGCACGTTGACCTGCGTAGCGGCCAACCCTACGCCTCGAGAGTCATACATTGTTTCCAGCATCTGCTCACACAGGCGATGCACGCGCTCGTCAAACTGCTTCACTTCAGCAGCCACCCGGCGCAGCCGTTCATCTGGAAAAAGCAACACTTCAAGTAACGACATATCAACCAAAACCCACTAATAAATACTTGGAATAAATCCCTAAGGGATCGAACACCCATCCTTAATTATGGCGACGGCTCCGAAAAACAACACCAGACATCTGCCCATCATCGCAGAAAAACACCACAGCCCGCCTATTTTGCAGATCAATCGTCACGCGCCTGTGGACGCGGCGCTCAAATTCTTTTACAAATAAGCATATTTACCGCAACATTGTACGCGAGCCCAAGCTTTGTACCTAGGCCACGTACCCAGGCGGTGCGCCATGAACCCATAAACATCAAGGGTTCGACCACCGCCCTAATGTTGCCCCCGTTTTCGGCTGAAAACCCAAGGATGTTGCCCATGAGATCGTCAAAAGGATTACCGGTTCTACTCTCGTTGTCCCTTATTACCACCGCGTTGCTATCCGGCTGTGCCTCAGAGCGTCCGCCCGTTAATATCGTGAACCAGCCCACGCCCGACGGACTGCCGCTTGGCGCCACTCGTGGCCCTGTCAAAGGCACGCTGACACCGGAAGAAACCAAGGCGCAGTTCATTTCGCTCAAAGCCAACGAATACACCGTCAAGAAGGGTGACACGCTCTGGTCGATCGCAAACCACTTCCTGAAAGATCCGTACTACTGGCCTGAAATCTGGTACGACAACCCCGAAATCAAAAACCCGCACAAAATCTACCCCGGCGACAAGATCGGCATCATGTACATCGGCGGCAAACCGCGCCTGGGTATCACCATGCGCCCACATATTCGCTACGAGACTCTGCCGCCAGCGGTATCGGCCATCCCGCTGGAAGATTTAAAGCCATTCCTGTCTTATGACCAGATCATGTCGGCGGAACAACTTGAAACGGCCCCCTATGTTCTGGCCAATCGCAATCAAACGACGACTACCAGCTTCGGCGATGTAGTGTATGCACGCCCGGCGCTGACCGAGGACTCAAACACGTTCTCCATTCTCGGCAAAGGCAAGCCGCTGGTCGACCCTGTCACTGGTGACTTCCTCGGCTATCGCGCCATCTACAAAGGTCAGGCCGAGGTCATGCACCGCGGCGATCCGACCACGTTGCGCGTTACCATGAGTGCACGCGAAATCCTGGATGGCGACCGTGTGCTGCCCGTCATCAACGAACCGTTCGCTCACGATGTCACACCCAGCATCCCGGCCGTGCCGATCAATGCTGTCGTTATCGACATCCCCGATGCCATTACACAAATCGCGACTTATCAGGTTGTGATCATCAATGCAGGCAGCCGGAACGGCCTGGTACCAGGCGATATGTTGCGCATCAGCAAGCCCGGCCAGATCGTCAGTGACAAATATTCGGTAAACCCGAAAGAACTGGCGAAAAACGCCAAACCCGAAGGGTTTGAGATGCCTTCGCCACCGATGGTCAAGTTGCCTGATTTCCCCGTTGGCACCGCCATGGTGTTCCGTGTGTACGACCGCGCCAGCTTGGCACTTGTGGTACAAACCAAGCGGCCGATTCGCATTGGCGATTTGCTGCAAACCCCAACTGCTGATTGAGGCGCTTCGCCCCCAGGGCGAGTCTTTTCATTGTTGAGCAACGATAACCAAACAACGCCCGACGCCGATGCGCGCCGGGCGTTGCTCTTTCTGATCACCATCAATGGCATGGGCCCGAAACGCCTGCGCCGCCTTCTGGATGCATTTGAAACACCGCAAGCAGCCCTACAGGCATCAGCATCCGAGTGGATTCGCCTGGGTCTGCCCTCCTCTCTGGCCCATCAACAACCCCGCGGCAAGCCAGACCGGGTCGAGGCCATGCTGTCTTGGCTCGAAGAATCGGAACGGCACCACCTGGTACTCGCTGGGGACGAATCTTATCCACCACAACTTGCCGACCTTCCCGACGCTCCTGCTGCACTCTTCGGCGAAGGTGACATCCGACTACTGAAGGAGCCTCAACTCGCCATTGTCGGTTCCCGCACGCCGTCAAGTGGCGGGATAAACAATGCTCGCGCCTTTGCCCGCTACCTGTCAGCGCAGGGTTTCGTCATCACCAGCGGACTGGCACTGGGAATCGACGCTGCAGCCCATCGCGGGGCACTGGCCGCTCAAGGTGCCACCATTGCCGTCATGGGAACCGGGCCGGATATCATCTATCCGCGCGAGCACCGTGAGCTCGCCGCCGAGATCGTGGCACAAGGCGGTTTGCTCATCAGCGAATGGCCACCCGGCACCATGGCAAGAAAGGAACACTTTCCTCGCCGGAACCGGTTGATCAGCGGCTTATCGGAAGGCGTACTTATCGTGGAAGCCAGTTTGCAGAGTGGCTCGCTCATTACGGCACGCCTTGCCGCCGAACAGGGGCGGGAAGTCTTTGCCATTCCCGGGTCGATCCACAACCCCTTAAGTCGCGGCCCTCACCGACTCATCCGAGAAGGTGCCAAGCTGGTCGAAACCGCACAGGACATTTTCGAGGAACTCATCGACACCCTCGGCGCACGCCTGCGTCAAACGGACGACATCCTCCCATTCGAACTGGAGTCCTCTCCCGCTCTTGCGGCTCACCTCGACCCGGAACAACAGAAAATCCTGGACTGTCTCGGCTTCGATCCTCAATCCGCAGACACGCTTATTGCATCCAGCGGATTGACCCCTGCCGAAGTTTCCTCCATCCTCCTCATGCTTGAACTTGCTGGACACGTCACCACCTTACCCGGAGGGTTGTATGTGAGAACGGCCTGACGAACGGGCAACCGAACGTCGTTCAACTTCGCCTCCTGAGAGATTCCATGAAAGAAACCGTGCTTGATTTGTTGATGTATCTGTTTGAAAACCACATGGAAGAAGAACCCCACTTGCCTCCAGCGCCACTGCGCACGGACCTACAGCAAAAACTGCTCCATGCCGGTTATGATGCCGATGAGATCGGGCGAGCGTTTTCCTGGCTGGATGCTGCGGCAAACGAGCCGGCAGACCTGTCCAGCCTGCCTCTGGCAGAAGTCAGCGCGCCCAAGCCGACATCATTCCGCGTATTCACGGCCGAGGAACAGATGGCCTTGGATATCGAGTCGCGCGGACTGCTGGTCCAACTCGAGGCCATTGGCGTCTTGAGCGCCCAGACACGGGAAACTGTCATTGAGCGCGCACTGGCATTAGACAACGAAGAACTGGATATCGAAGACATCAAATGGGTCGTCATGCTCGTGCTGTTCGCCCGTCCCGGTGAGGAAGCCGCATTTGCCTGGATGGAAGACCTCGTGTTCGCCGAAACAGCCGAATTGTTGCACTGATTTTTTTAGACCCTGATTAGCATCCTGAGATCGCCGAGCCCCTATGAGCCAAACGCTTGTTATCGTTGAGTCGCCCGCCAAAGCGAAAACCATTAAGAAATACCTGGGCCCCGGCTACGAGGTGCTCGCTTCCTATGGTCATGTGCGCGACCTGATCCCCAAAGACGGTGCCGTGGATACAGCCCACGACTTTGCGATGAGCTACACGCTGATCGACAAGAACGTTCGCCACGTCGATGCCATTAAAAAGGCACTGAAATCAGCCGATACCCTCCTGCTCGCAACCGACCCCGATCGCGAAGGTGAGGCCATTTCCTGGCATTTATACGAATTATTGGCTGAAGCGGGTTTGCTGAAGAACAAGACGGCGCAACGCGTGGTGTTCTATGAAATCACCAAAAAAGCGGTGCAGGAAGCGGTCGCACATCCACGCAACCTATCCATTGACCTGATCAATGCCCAGCAGGCACGCCGAGCGCTCGATTACCTGGTGGGCTTCAACCTGTCGCCACTATTGTGGAAAAAGATCAACCCGGGGCTATCCGCCGGACGCGTACAGAGCCCTGCACTGCGCCTGATCGTGGAGCGTGAAGCTGAGATCGAGGCGTTCAATCCGCAAGAATACTGGACCATTCTCGCCGACTGTAAGGCCGACCGGGCTTCCGAAAAGAGCCGATTCAATGCGCGCCTGTTAACACTGGACGGCCAAAAGGTCGAACAATTCACGCTGACCAACGAAACGGATGCGCAATCTGCGCGCAGCCGGATACTCGAAGCAGCCGACGGCACGCTCACCGTCCGTTCGGTGGAAAAGCGCGAACGCAAACGCAATCCAGCTCCTCCATTTACAACCTCGACGCTCCAACAGGAAGGGGTCCGCAAACTGGGCCTCTCTGCCTCACGCGTCATGCGCCTGGCCCAAGAGTTGTATGAAGGTGTCGACATCGGCGCAGGCACCGTGGGTTTGATTACCTACATGAGAACCGATGCCGTGACGCTTTCCGAAGACGCACTCACTGAGATTCGTGCACATATCGACCAGAAGTACGGCGCAGCCTACCTTCCCGCCAGCCCGAACCGATACAAGACCAAATCCAAAAACGCTCAGGAAGCGCATGAGGCCATCCGCCCGACTTCAGCGGCACATACCCCGGACTCGGTGCGTGCTTTTCTGAACAAGGATCAGTTCCGTCTGTACGAGATGATTTTCAAGCGTGCGGTCGCCTCGCAGATGACGCCGGCAGTGTACGATCAGGTCTCCGTCGATCTCGCGGTCAATGATCAGCACAGCTTCCGCGCCAATGGATCCACACTGAAGTTCCCAGGCTTCATCGCGCTTTATCGTGAGGACGAAGACGATGCCTCAGAGGACAATGACGAAGATCGCCGCCTACCACCACTGGCCATAGGTGATGAGATCAGCCTGAACGACATCGCTGCCGACCAACACTTCACCGAGCCACCGCCGCGTTTCACCGAGGCGAGTTTGGTCAAGACTCTGGAAGAATACGGTATCGGTCGACCCTCGACCTATGCCAGCATCATATCCACACTCCAGGCACGCGAATATGTTCTGCTCGATCAACGGCGCTTCAAGCCCACCGATATGGGCCGAGTCGTCAATGGCTTCCTGACAGACTACTTCCGCGACATCGTCGACTATGAATTCACCGCAAAGCTGGAAGACGACCTGGACGCCGTATCCCGTGGCGAGCGCGACTGGGTTCCGTTGATGCGCGAATTCTGGACGCCCTTCCATGACCGCATCCAGCACACCAACGAAAATGTCAGCCGGCAAGAAGCCGCTCAGGGCCGTGAATTGGGGATTGATCCCAAATCGGGTAAACCCGTCTCCGTTCGACTCGGACGGTTCGGTCCATTCGCCCAGATCGGCACCAAGGACGACGAGGAAAAACCAAAGTTCGCCTCGCTCAAGCGCAGCCAGAGCATTGCCACCATCACGTTGGATGAAGCGCTGGATCTCTTCCAGCTACCGCGACATCTGGGGGAAACCCCGGAAGGCGAGCCGATTGAAGTCGCCATCGGCCGATTCGGACCCTTTGTAAAGTTCGGCAAAATGTACGCCTCTCTTGGCAAGGATGACGATCCGTACACCATCGAATTGCCACGCGCGCTCGAAATCATCGAGATCAAAAAGCTCGCCGAGAAGAATCGCTACATCACCCAGTTCGACAATGGTGTGTCGGTACAAAATGGTCGATATGGCCCCTACATCACCGATGGCAAAAAGAACGCGAAAATCCCCAAGGACAAGGATCCAAAATCCCTGACGCTGGAAGAGTGTGTCGCCCTGCTTGCCGCCGCGCCTGAAAAGAAATCGGCACGCGGAAAAACCGCCGCAAAAGCGACGACCAGGAAAACGGCGGCTCCAAAAACGGCGACCAAGGCGCCACGTGCCAAAAAGGCCAGCGCTACCGATGCGGAAGCACCTGCAAAGAAGACTCCGGTAAAAAAGGCGACCACCACCCGCAGCAGGAAACCCGCCGCGACTACACCGGAATAAGGGGGAGAGAATCCGTGCGATGATCGAAGCATCCTTTGCCGAATTGATTCCTGAAATGCGCATGATCTGTCGCGAATCCTCGCGCATGACGCAGACGACTTCGTCATGGAGTCACCAGTGATCATCACATTGGCGGGAGAGCCATCAGGAAAATTGGTCGGCAAATCAGCCGTAGGCGCCTACTGGCAACAGGCGATTGCCCAAATACCGGATCTCCATTTCGAGCTCATAGCCGTACTATCGGGCGTAAACAGCCTTGTTCTGCACTACCGAAGTACCGGTGGTCGCCTGGCATCCGAAGTGCTCACTTTTGATGCTGAACACTTCGTCATTCACGCGGCTGCCCATTACGTGGCTTGACGCCTCATCACCATTTGCCCCGAACACTCCAATGCAACCCACTCCTTTTCGTCTACGCGTCACCGGACAGATACTCTCTCAAGGTGGCATCATCGCTTATCCAACCGAAGCCGTGTTTGGTCTTGGTTGCGACCCGCTCGATTCGTTTGCCGTCGAGCGGATACTGACGCTCAAGCAACGGGACTGGCGCAAAGGTCTGATTCTGCTCGCGGCCGATCTCCAACAGTTGCAACCATGGATATCACTCCCCCCGGAAGAACTGTCCAGGATCAGCGCGCATTGGCCAGGCCCCGCCACATGGGTTGTTCCAGCAAGCCAGAACACCCCGGACTGGATCACCGGCGGACGTGACGAAGTAGCCGTCCGCGTTACCGCTCACCCCGTCGCAGCCGCCCTCGCTCGAGCCGCCCACACTGCCATCGTGTCCACCAGCGCGAACCCCGCCCAACGCCCACCGGCACGCAACACACTTACCGTTCGACGCTATTTTGGCGATCAACTCGACGGGATAGTGGCAGGCCCGGTAAACACGCGCGCCCAACCGACCCCCATCCGTCACTGGCTCACCGGAGACTGGCTAAGACGTTAACGTCACACCGAACGTGCACGCTAACAACAGTGCGTAAAGCTGACCCACCACATCCACCAATATATGGCGTCAACAACGGTCACCTCAACCGATAAACCCCTTATCCTGTCAGGATAATTACCGCACCGCCCTGCACCGAACAGACTGCTAGCCAGCGCACAATACTTTAGGGTACGCTTAGCCAAGCAAACTACATGGTTTTGGAAGACCGTTGCGGCATGGCTGGATCCGTGTCGGCACGGAGTTTGTGGCTGAAATCCTGTGGAGAACAAGGAGCACGAAGTGACCACCAACAGTTACGGCATAGAGGATTTCCGTTGCATCGTTGAGGGTGCTGCCATTCTCGCCAGTGGCGGTGGCGGGAGCCATGAAGATGCAGTTGGCATACTGAACGAACTCGCGGCAAGCGGTTGGAGCGGCTCGGTATCCGTCAAACCGTACGATGGTGCAACCGACTGCTGCGTTCTGGCGCTAATGGGTTCACCCGATGCTGCCGAATCGCTGACGCTGGCCGATATTGAAAACGCCATCGTCAATACGGTTGCACTCTATCAGGACACAACCGGAAGCACACTTGGGTGCGTCATCCCGGTGGAAGTCGGCGCGATCAACTCCATCATCCCTCTGATCGCTGCAACCCTATCCGGCAACGCCATTGACTGGGTAGTGGATGGCGATGGGGCAGGACGGGCTGTGCCGGAACTACCGCAGACAACGTACAGCGGCGCGCTGGCTTCTAGTCCTTGCGCCCTCGCCAACGATGCTTCCGAATTCGTCAATGTTCAATCAGCCGTACTCTCGGCAGCAACTGCAGCACAGACTGAAACACTGGCGGGGGGAATTGTTTCCGCCTTCGGCAGTTTTTCAGGTATCGCGCTATGGCCATCAAACGCGGGCAACAATTACGCTTTGGCGGGCAATTACATTGAAAACACACTGTCGCAGGCCAGGGCTCTGGGTCAGTATCTGATCCACTCTCCCACGCCACCGTCAACAACTGATGTTGTCACACAAATCAATTCACTGACCGGTCGCACGGCCAGTGCGGTTGCAACAAACTTCTTCATAACCGATGTTACGCAGGCGACAACCAGTGCGTCTCTGGATACCGGCGTTATTCGCCTGGACAATGCTCAGAATCAGGCGGACAGCACCGAAACCCATTACATCTACAACCTGAACGAAAATCTTATCATGTATTCGAGCATGAGCAATCAGCCGGATATCGTCGCGCCGGACTCCATTTGCTATTACTCGGAAAGCACGGGGCGCGGATTTTCCAATGCCGAGAACGATCTGGCCGTTTACTTCAACACCACCACGGGCTCGAGTACCGGCAAGATGGTCAGCGTCATCAAGCTGGAGGCAGCGGAGGCGTTTTACTCGGCCCAAGGGGTTGTTTCATCCTTTGCCGCTTTACTGCGAAATATCGGCTATGCCGGTAAATTGCCCTACCCGAGCTGAAGCCCCTATGGAAGAAGCAGACATCAACAAGGAACGACTGGCTCTCGCACTTGAAGCAGCCGGACTCGATCTCTGGGAAAACGACCTGGTCAGCGGCGAGGTGGTCTGCAAGGTTCACAAGATATTCTCCGAACTCGGCTATGCCGAACACGAAGGGGCATCCTGCGTCGATGAGATCTTCAAGATCATCCACCCTGATGATGTTTCGATCCTCAAGCAGGCGGTCGAAGACCACCTGAGTGGAAAAACCGCCACCTATCGGTGTGAGTTCAGAATCCGCGCAAAGAAGGGCAACTGGGTCTGGTATGCCAATTACGGCAAGGTCATGGATCGGGATGGCAAAAATCTGGGTCGGCGGTTCATCGGCGTTACGTTCAATATCGATGAACCGCAAACGCAAGGAAGATGAACTGATCAACATCAACCGTCGCCTGTCCGAACAGAATGTTCTGCTCGAAAAGATGAACTTCATGCTGCAGTCATTGGCAACCAGCGACCCTCTAACCGGGATCGCCAACCGACGCCAGATCATGGACACAGGTGAAGTCGAGGTCCAAAGGGCCATCCGACTGAGACATCAGCTCGCTCTGCTCATGGTAGATATCGACCTGTTCAAACAGATCAATGATACCTGGGGACACCCCACGGGCGATCAGGTAATCTGCGCAGTCGCCGAAGCCTGCGTGCACAGCATCCGTGGCAGCGTTGACACCGTGGGGCGTATCGGCGGAGAGGAGTTCGCTCTCATTCTGCCCGAGGCCGACATCGGCATTGCGAAAGAAATGGCAGAACGCCTGAGACAAGCCATTGCCGAACAATCCATCACCCTTGAGGACGGCGCACCGTTGCACTTCACCGTCAGCATCGGTTTTGCTGCACTGTCACCCGAACACTTCTCCTTCAAGGACTTACTGATCAACGCCGACAAAGCGCTTTATCACGCGAAGGCGTCAGGACGGAATTGTGTGCAGGGTATTCCCGCTGGGGCAATGGATTAGCTCGGCAACCGTGGAATCGTGCTGTCCACACAAGGTCGAAGCAAACCCGCCAGCCACGCAAGTGCGTCTGCCCGACCTGTTATAATCGACCGCCTTCCTCACCCCACTATATCGGCCCATATCCGCGCAGTGTGCGGACAAATCACGAGACACATCCACCATGCCCGACATTCAACGCGTTCGCGACTATCTCATCGACCTGCAGGACCGGATCGTATCCGGGCTTGAAGCCTTCGAACACACTGTCCGCTTTCTGCACGATGATTGGCAGCGCCCCAGTGGAGAAGCGCTCAATGGAATGGGACGTGGGCGCGTGCTGGAAGGCGGCGAGGTATTTGAACGCGCCGGGATCAATTTTTCGCATGTGACCGGCCAGAAGCTCCCGCCTTCGGCCACAGCGCATCGCCCCGATCTCGCGGGCGGTAGCTTCGAAGCCTTAGGCGTTTCACTGGTCATCCACCCGCGCAATCCCTATGCCCCCACTTCACACGCCAATGTGCGCTTTTTTCAGGCGCAGAAGCCGGGTGTAAAGCCGGTATGGTGGTTCGGAGGTGGTTTCGACCTCACGCCTTATTACGGCTTCAAGGAAGACGCCGTGCATTGGCATGAGCAATCCCGTAATGCGTGCGCGCCATTTGGCGATGTGCTGTATCCTCGTTTCAAACAATGGTGCGATGAATATTTCTGGCTCAAGCACCGCAATGAGCCACGCGGCGTGGGCGGGCTGTTCTTCGATGATTATGGCGCAGATGGCCAGATTGATTTCGAGCAGGCCTTCGGCCTGATGCGATCGGTTGGCGACCATTACCTGCCTGCCTACACGCCGATTGTGAAAAAGCGCAAAGACACGCCCTACGGCGAGCGCGAACGCGACTTCCAGCTATATCGACGCGGTCGGTATGTGGAGTTCAACCTGGTCTATGACCGGGGCACGCTGTTTGGCCTGCAATCGGGTGGCCGCACCGAATCGATTCTGATGTCCATGCCACCGGAAGTGCGCTGGCGTTATGATTGGGCACCCGCTCCCGACAGCCCCGAAGCCGAGCTGTATCGCGAATTTCTCCGCCCTCGCGATTGGCTGACCGAACACGGCCAGAGCTGACCTACAAGAAAATACAGGGGGAGCCGATCTAACGCGTCAGCAACTCGATGGAGCGCGGCGACTCGATCGGCATGCGCCAGTCTTCATAGCGATTTCTGGCGTGAACCAGCCACCCTCGCGCACGCAGAACCCGACCTTCCCAGTTGTCAAAATCAACGCCGTGGAACTGATCCCGGGCACGTGCGGGAATCTGCAGCACAACCCGCCCTTCCAGATTGATCCAGACCGTTGTGCGACTACGGTGTACGGAAAGCACCTTGCCGCGAACGATTGCCGCGCCCTGCACATTATCAGGGATACCCTCTGCTGTCGGGATACCCGGATCATATTCGCCATTCGACCAGATACCGGCATGGCGATCACGGGCTTTCTTTTCGATTGAAGTCAGGCAATCGGCCAACACAAGGTTCGGCGGCATGAACACAACCATCGCCAGACCCTGCGCGACCAGATCAGCCTGGATGGATTTACCATCAGGAAGATAAAGATATGCCAGCTTGCGTCCGTAACGATCTTCGGGCTCAGCTCCATACTGCACACGCAGTCGGTTGCGCGAGGTCGCCAACAGCGCCATCAATGCCTGCTTGCTGGCATCTCCGAACGGTTCTGATAGTCGGGCTGCTCGATCAGCATAGGCAGGATGCGCCACCTCGGGGGCATCGATACCCGCCAGACGCACCCGATCCCCATTGGTCAGCCGAACGGTATCACCGTCATCGACATAAGCCACCGTAGCGGGAATCGCATGACTCGGTGGCGGACACTGCACGTCCGCTGATACGAATGGCGAAAATACGACGGACAGACAAAGAAAAAAGGCACCCAGCCAAATCGGACTGGATGCCTTTTTACGCGCCTTGAGCATAGCGTCGAAACGCGCGGAATTACTTCTTGCCGTAACGGTTGCGGAATTTATCCACTTGCTTGGCTGTGCTGGAATCCATGCGCTTACCGGTATAGAACGGGTGGCTAGCGGAGGAGACTTCAACCTTCACCAACGGGTATTCTTCGCCGTCGGTCCACTTGATGGTCTCTTTGGCGCGAATGGTAGAACGCGTCAGCATGGCGAAATCGGAGGCCAGATCCTGAAACACGACAGGACGATAGTTAGGATGAATGTCTGGTTTCATGAGTGATACCTTGAGTTTTTACCCATAAAATTCGTGGGTTGTTCGATTCGATCGCTTTCGCCCAACGGCCCACAATGGTCATGGGCCAAGCAGCATTCAAAGCAATAGTAAATAAGGGCGGCGATCATACCTCAAAGATGAGCGACACTCAAGCATGTGAACCCACTAGAAAACAACTGGAACAGACGGGGTTCAATTTCAATTAGGAATATCTCCCGGCGCGGGCGTACGCGCCAACACCCATACGGAGACCCGCAGCACCCCTGACCGCTTAAGGGCATGTGCCAGGGCATCGGCAGAGCTACCGGTCGTCATCACGTCGTCAACAATCACGACGTGCTGGGGTAGGGTCTGCTTTACCACGAAGGCGTTTTTCAGGCTCTTTCGGCGGTCAATGGCGGACAACCCGCTTTGAGATTCGCTGGGCCCGGAACGCACCACCGCCTTTCCATGAACTGGCAAATCAAAACGCCGCCCTATCCGGTCGGCAATCAGGTGCGCCTGATTGAATCCACGAATCCGCCGCCGATCGGGATGAATGGGCATCGGGATCAACACGTCCGGCCAGTCTTTCAATCGGTCATCTGGCAGGCCATCTTGTCGCTGGCCATAAGTCCGCTCAACAGACAAGAAAAGCGGCTGCATCAACGAATCAAGCACGCCGAGGTCCCGACGGTATTTGAACTGATGGATCAGATACCGGCTTGCCGCCCGGAAATCCTGCCCAGCGACAGCAGAATCAAAATGAGGAGGATGCCGCAGGCACGCAGCACAACGTTGCCCAACCTCGCTCACCCGAATCGCACATTGCGGGCAACGGTGCCGCTCGGTTCTGTTTTCGGCAGATAAATCATCAGCACACCGGGCACACAACCCGTCGTCCTCCACGCTTGGCGTTCCGCACAGGTAGCAGGGCGAAGGCACCAGAAACCGCGTTAGTCCGGCCAGCCGATTCATGCTAAATTAACATTCCTTAAAACACAGCATAGGGCGTCCATTTCCGTGACCGAATACATCCACTCCATCGAAGACGGGGAAGAGGGCAAAATCGTTTCTGGCGCTTCCTCGCGCAGAGCCGCCAAGTGGTTCAATTATGGCACGCTGGTTGCCGTTCTCGTCCCGCTGCCACTCGCGATTTTCTGGACAGGGATGTCGATGCTGATTTACGCACTGAACAAACATCACCCGAACCCCAAGGTGGGCCACTACACTCAGCAGGCCGCTTACCGGTTCTACGGCGTCGCCGGCAGTGCCGTCGCGGTAGCAGTATTTTTCCCGGTGAACATTATTTATTATCTGGCGATCTGGGCCATCGCGGCCGTGATTCTTATTCCCTGGACGATTTACGATCTCTATCGCATCAATCATGACTCGTGGGTCGATTGTGTCATCGAACCCCATCGTCCCTTTGAAGATGACCTGTAAGGCATCAACCGGAAATTTGAATCAATGAAAACGATCCACTTGTGCTTGTGAGGCCGCCATTGTCTACATCGACCAACCGCTGGGATCTGCCCCAGGTTCTTGCCCTGTTCGACCTGCCGTTCAACGATCTGCTGTTCCGTGCGCATGAAACACACCGCGCGCATTTCGACGCCAATGCGGTACAGGTCAGCACCCTACTTTCCATCAAGACAGGCGCCTGCCCTGAGGACTGCTCGTACTGCTCGCAGAGTTCGAAATACGATACCGGGCTGGAACGCGAGCGGCTGCTGCCCCTGTCGGAAGTGCGGGAATCTGCGCTGCGCGCCCGAGAAGCCGGGGCCACACGGTTTTGCATGGGCGCGGCATGGCGCAACCCGACCGACAAGCAACTGGAAAATGTCATCGACATGGTAGGCGTCGTCAAGGAACTGGGGATGGAGGCCTGCGTAACGCTTGGCATGCTCACGGCCCCCCAGGCTACACGCCTGAAAGCGGCTGGCCTCGATTACTACAATCACAACATCGACACATCGCCGGAATTTTACGGCGAAGTCATCTCGACACGCTCATTCCAGGATCGCCTCGATACCTTGGCGCACGTGCGTGAAAGCGGTATCAACGTCTGCTCCGGCGGCATTCTGGGCATGGGCGAGTCACGCGCGGATCGCGCCTCGTTTCTGGCCACGCTGGCCAACCTGCCGCGCGCGCCGGAGTCGGTACCGCTGAACATGCTGGTGCGCATTCCCGGCACGCCGATGGCGGATATCCCCACCCTTGACCCAATCGAGTTCATCCGCACCGTCGCCGTCGCCCGCATCCTCATGCCGACGTCACATGTCCGACTCTCCGCCGGACGCGAAGGCATGAGCGACGAAGCGCAAGCCTGGTGCTTCTTCGCCGGTGCGAACAGCATTTTCTACGGCGACAAGCTCCTGACCACCGACAACGCCGACCAGGACCGCGACCGTGACCTGTTCGACAAACTCGGCATCCACCCCCTCATCCCTGCGGGCTACACCGAGCGGGACGACGATGACGAAGACCGCACCAGCCCCATGGGCGGCTGTGGCGGTGGATGTTCACACGCACATCACCACTAAGTCAGACCGATCCTGACATTAAGAAAAAGGCGCGAAATTCGCGCCTTTTTTCATTCTCCGTATTCAGGCAAACCGCCCGACAACACGTGTTATGAATGCCCCTCGGCACCATCTACGCCCGCCTGCGCGACGGAAGCGGCGCGGAACAAGGCGCGGCGCTTGTTGAGGGTTTCTTCCCATTCGTTGGCCGGAATGGAGTCGGCGACGATGCCGCCACCAGCCTGAATGTGGAGCTCGCCGTCCTTGAGGACCCCCGTACGGATGGCGATCGCGGTGTCCATGTTGCCATTCCATGCCCAATAACCGACAGCGCCGGCATAAACGCCACGCTTGACGGGTTCGAGCTCGTTGATGATTTCCAGCGCACGAATTTTCGGCGCCCCACTGACCGTGCCCGCCGGGAAGGTGGCACGGAGTACATCGATGGCATTCAGCCCAGCTTTGAGCTTGCCTGTGACCTGAGACACGATGTGCATCACGTGGGAGTAGCGCTCGATGACCATGCGCTCCTCAAGCTTCACGGAGCCGATTTCGGCCACACGCCCGGTGTCGCTACGCCCCAGGTCGATAAGCATGACGTGCTCGGCGATTTCCTTTGGATCGCTCAACAGGTCCTGTTCCAACGCCAGATCTTCCGCATGGGTTTTGCCGCGAGGACGCGTACCGGCGATGGGACGCACGGTAATCTCATCGTCTTCAAGACGCACAAGAATCTCCGGACTCGAACCGATGACCTGATGGTCCCCGCAATCGATGAAATACATGTACGGCGAAGGATTCAGGCTGCGCAGAGCACGATAGAGGTCGATCGGTGGCGCATCGTAGGCGATGGTCATCCGTTGGCTGGGCACCACCTGCATCACATCGCCCGCCGCGATGTATTCCCGAATTTTCAGTACGGCCGACTCATAACCTTCGCGGGTGAAGCTGGCCTTGAAGTCGTTCTCGTCGATATACCGCGGATGCGCCAACGGTGCGTAACGCACCCGCTCCGTACGCAGGCGGTCGGTCAGGGCATCCAGATGTCGGGCCCCTTCTTCAAGGGCATCAGGTTGAGCTGGGTCGACCAGTGTCACCAGCAGGAGCTGGCTGGAGAGGTTGTCCACCACCACCACCTGCTCGGACACCATCAGCAGGATATCCGGAGTACCCAGCGGATCAGGCTTGGGCGGGTTGGCGGCAAGCCGAGGCTCGATATAGCGAATGGTTTCGAACCCGAAGTAACCCACCAGCCCACCGTGGAAGCGCGGCATGCCTTCCGGCTCAAACACGCGGTACCGCGCCTTGAATGCTTCCACCCAGGCGAGCGGATCATCCGCCTCGGTGGTTTCAATCAGTTCATTATCCCGGCGCACTTCGATCTTGTGGCCGTAGACGCGCAGCACCGTATGGGCCGCCAGACCAATGATCGAATAACGCCCCCAGCGCTCGCCGCCCATGACCGATTCAAACAGGTAACTGTTGGGCGAATCGGCCAGTTTGCGATAAACCGACAGCGGGGTGTCGTAATCGCCTGAAATGGAACGGGTGAGCGGGACACGGTTGAAACCTTCGGCAGCAAGCGCCTTCAGTTGTGCAGCAGAGGGAATGAACGACATGACAATTTCCTTACATTTCAGGCGTCTTGCGGCGCCTTGGATCGACGGGGGATGAACAATGAATAGTTCAGCCCCGCCATCGCCCTGTTGTCCGTTGCGGGTCCGGTCGCATCATGATGCCTTGCCGATCAGATTGGGGAACTCCGCCATCGAATCGATCACCGCGTCCGGGTGATAGTTACGGATGTCTTCGCCATGGTTGTAGCCATAACTCATGCAGATAATGGAGAAACCCGCCGCGCGCGCCGCTTTCACATCTGAGATTGAGTCACCGATCATCAAGGCTTCACGAGGATGCACCTTGAACCAGCCCGCGGCGTATATCAGCGGGGCAGGGTCGGGTTTTTTCAGTGGAAGGGTGTCTCCGGCAATGACTGTTTCGAACAAGTCGAGCAACCCCATATCCTTGAGCAACGGCAAGGTGAATGCGGCGGCCTTGTTGGTCACACAACCGACGGACAACCCCAACGATTTGACGTAGGCAATGCCCTCCTTCACGCCTGGGAAGACGCAGGAATGCTTGCCGTTGGACACAGCATAAAACCGTCTGAAAATCGGCATGGCCTTGTCGAACAGAGCCGCATCGGGGACGCCGTTCAAATCGTTGGTCAGCGCCCGTTCGACCAGGCGCTCGATGCCGTTACCCACCCAGTTTCGCACATCGGCTTCAGCACGATGCGGCAGACCTATTTCGTCCTGCATCTGATTGACGGCGATGAGCAGGTCTGGCACGGAATCGATCAGTGTGCCGTCCAGATCGAACAGCACCATCTTGGGGGTGAATCGAGGCATTACTTTTTGACCTTGGCCAGCTCGGCGCGGAATTCCGACAGGATGGTGTCATAGCGATTCGCGTCGCTCGCATTGGCCTTACCGAACAGGGCAGAACCCGAAACGAAGGTGTCCACGCCAGCTTCGGCGATTTCACGGATGTTGGCCGGGCTCACGCCGCCGTCGATTTCCAGACGGATGTCGGTGCGACCGGAAGCATCGATGATCTTGCGGGCCTGACGGGCTTTATCCAGTACATAAGGAATGAACTTCTGACCGCCGAAACCGGGGTTGACCGACATCAGGAGAATCATGTCCACCTTGTCGATGGCGTATTCGAGCACGTCCAACGGGGTGGCCGGGTTGAATACGAGACCGGATTTGCAGCCGCAATCACGGATCAACTGCAGGCTGCGGTCGATGTGCTCGGAAGCTTCGGGGTGGAAGGTGATATAGGTGGCACCGGCCTTGGCGAAGTCGGGGATGATGCGGTCAACCGGCTTAACCATCAAATGCACGTCGATGGGCGCGGTAACACCATGTTTGCGCAGAGCTTCGCACACCAGTGGACCGATCGTCAGGTTTGGCACGTAGTGATTGTCCATGACGTCGAAATGCACCCAGTCGGCGCCGGAGGCGATGACCTTATCGACTTCGTCACCCAGAGCGGCGAAGTTGGCAGACAAAATACTCGGTGCAATGATGAAATCAGACATGCGGTTTCCCCGTAAATTAAAGTAAAAACTGTTGTGCAATGTACCCGAATCGACCGGAAAAATTAAGCCGGGCCGATTCTGTCAGGCAAAATCCCGGGCGGCATCCGGACACTAGAATCCTGAAAACTCAGGAATCAAGGCGCCACTTTCGGCGGCAGCGTATCGATGTGGGCATCGGCCAGGCGCTTACGTACTGCGGACAGCTGACTCTGCGCAACGGGGCCGATCTGAATGCGGTAGTAACTCTTGCCGTTCACGCTGGCTTGATGCACCTCTGAAACGAAACCCTGCATGGCAATTTCAGCCTTGCGGCGGTCAGCTTCGGCTTCGGTGGCGAAAGAACCGGCCTGTATCCAGTAGTTTCGCTCCGGCTCCTTGCTTGCCGGGCTTGCCGGGGATTCGGTCGTCTTGTTTTCCGCTGCAGGTTTTTCCGGCGGCAAGGGCTTGTCCGGCGTTGTTATGGCCGGGCCGTTGTTCTGCTGAGGCAACAAGGTGTAGAACTCGAAATCCGGTTTGACCGGTGGTTTCTCATCCGGCTTCTTGACCGAACGCGCATCATGCTGTGCCGAATCCGATCCCAGATGTGCATCTTTCTTCCATAGGTGCGTGGCGACATAACCCAGCAGAACAATCACAATCAGAAGCAGCAAAACAATCCATTTGCCCGCAGAACTGGCGGGCGGATTGCTGCGGCGTCGATTGGTCGGCGTGCGTTTACTTTGAGCCATTTGTGAAGTTACCTGACTTAAATTTCTGGCTTACATTTCTTCCGGCGCGCTCATGCCGAGCAACGCCAGACCATTGGCCAATACCTGCCGCGTGGCGGCAATCAAGTTCATACGCGCATCACGCAACGGCGCATCGTCGGCCACCAGGAAGGCGTGTGCGTTGTAGTACGCGTGAAAGTCTTGCGCCAGATCGCGCAGATAATGAACGATCAAGTGCGGCTCAAGATTGACGGCGGCACGTTGCACGGTGTCGCTGAACTGAGAGAGCCGCTTGAAAAGCGCCTGCTCGTGCGACTCGGTCAACCGTGCATAGGCGCTACGACCGTTTTCGGCATCGTAGACAAAACCGCGCAGCGGCAACTGACGGAATACGCTGCACACCCGCGCGTGGGCGTACTGGATGTAATACAACGGGTTGTCGTTGGACTGGCTTTTCGCCAGATCGAGGTCGAAATCCAGATGCTGCGCTGCGGCGCGCATGATGTAGAAGAACCGGGCCGCCTCGTCACCGACTTCCTGGCGCAGTTCGCGCAGGGTCACGAAACTGCCGGAACGGGTCGACATCTGCACTCGCTCGCCACCGCGATACAGGATCGCAAACTGCACGAGGGAAACGTCGAGCTTGGACGCATCGAAACCCAGCGCGGTCAGCGCCGCCTTCACACGCGGCACGTAACCATGGTGGTCGGCACCCCAGATATCGATGACGCGCTCAAAGCCGCGTTCGAATTTCTCCATGTGATAAGCGATATCGGAGGCGAAATAGGTGCTTTGACCATTATCGCGACGAACCACACGGTCTTTATCATCACCGAAATCAGTCGATTTGAACCACAACGCACCTTCTTTTTCATAGATATGGCCGCGTTCCTCCAGCTTGGCGATCGCGCGGTCGATCAAGCCGCGATCTTCCAGCGTCTGCTCGGAATACCATTGTTCATATTCCACGCCGAACTCACGAAGATCATCGCGGATGTCGGCCAGAATTGAGTTCAGGCCCGCATCGAACACCGTGCGGTAGCGCGTTTCGCCCAACAGGGTTTTTGCCCGCTCGATCAAGGTGTCGATGTACACATCCTTGTCCCCGCCCTGCGGCTCATCCGGCGGCAGGTTGGTGAACACGTCCTCTGTCGAAACAACCAGTGTTTCACCATGCTCGGTCTTGAGCGCCCGAGCGATGTCGAAAATGTAATCTTCGGATTTGTAGCCGTTCGCGGGGAAGGTCAGCTTGGCGCCGCAGGCTTCCAGGTAACGCAACCAGATACTGACACCCAGAATATGCATCTGCCGTCCGGCATCATTGACGTAGTACTCGCGATGCACATCGAAACCGACGGCTGCGAGCAGGTCCGCCACCACGGCGCCGTAGGCCGCACCACGACCATGCCCGACGTGCAGCGGGCCGGTCGGATTGGCGGAAACGAACTCGACCTGAACCTTCTTCCCCTCACCGAACTGCGAATGACCGTACGTGGCCCCGGCCGCGAGGACGGCATCGATCAAGGCAAATGCAGCGGACGGATCGACGAAAAAGTTCAAAAAGCCCGGGCCTGCAATCTCGATCTGCGTGATGCCCGCTCGATCCGTCAAGGCCTCAAGCAGTCGCTCCGCTGCCACACGCGGCGGAACGCCCATGGGTTTGGCAATCTGCAGGGCGATATTGGTGGCGAAATCGCCATGGCCGGGATCTTTCGGCACCGAAAGTGCGGGCGTCACGCTGATGGCCGCGTCCAGCAAGCCTTGTTCTTGCATGTGGCGCACGGCGTTCAACAGACGAAGTTCGATTTGGGCTTTCAATTCAATGTCCAACGTGAAGGAATGCTGATGAGGATGTTATCGATGACCGGGCAGTTTATCCCGCCAGCCATCGATCAGGCAAAAATCTGAGCGCCGATCTTAACCTCTCGTCCTCATCACATCATCCAAACCTTGCCCATGAAACTGGCGAGGCCGGGCCCATGAGGGCCACCGCCTTAGCTGACGGACCTACAATCAGGCATCCCTACCAGCGATAGGAAACCTTGAGCTGTGCGCTGTTGAAGTGGCTATCGCGGCTGTGTTGCCCTTCATAGGCCAGCGTGGCACGCCACCGATTGCCCGCACTCTGGAATGTCACGCCTGCGCCGGAGGCCAGTGCGGCAGTCGGTGCGCCCCGTGCGTTCAAGGACTGATCGAGCACGCCAAGCGTCAGACTCTGCGTGGTGGTGGTATCGCCGACATACGCGGCGACCCCGGCAGAAACCCAAGGTTTGAATTGCCATCCATTCGCCCCTACCCAATTCAGCCCTGTTTTGACGCCAGCGCTGAAACGTCTGAGACGGCTGCTTTGATCAGCGTAATCGAGATTCAGAACACCCGCCCCCATCTCGCTGAATGCCTGTAACTGGCTGTAGAGATAGGCCGCTCCGGCATAAGGCTCGACAAAGCCCTTATCACCCAGCCCCTGATGATACCGCGCAGTGATCGAGGCACTGCCGTACCAACCATGCGTACTGCCCGAGGCGACCAGACCAGTCGGGTCGAGGTGGCGCGTGCTGTCTTGCGTGAGCCGCCCTGCCCCCAGTACCGCATCAATACGCCAATCCTGGCAACGGAACAGACCAAGGGCATACAAACCGGTACTGTGCCCCTGGATCGATTGCGCATCGGTTTGGGTTTGCGTTCGGGCATGGGCGAATGCCAATCCCGCCGACCAGTCTTCGGCCAGATCAGTCGTTCCGCCCAGTACTACGCCATCTTGATCGACCGTTGCGGCATTAGCACCCCCCTGACCACGCAGAGCATGCAACCAGACACCTCGATCTGACGGCGTATTCGCCTCTGGCGCCTCGGCTATGGCATCGCCAATCGAAAACAGACTGCGCTGGGTTACCCAGGGTTGCGCAACAGCCGCGCTTGCCGAGGTGTAGGCAAGACCGAGAGTCGAGGTCGGAGACGCTGTCGGCAACAACTTCAAGGCAACGTCACTGCCGCTGTATTGAACATCCGGCGTGATGTAGTTGGCGAAGGCCGGGTTATAGGCCACCTGCGCAAAAGTACCCTGCACACCGCCATCGGCCTTGACCAGATCGTATTGCGTCCCGATCGTGTACTGCCCCGAATCGACATTCACCTGCAGGGTGCCATCGAGCGCCGCTTGTCCGAGTACATGCAACTGGTCGTAATCGACCCCGGCAACCGGGTTCGTACTGGATAGAACCTGAGCAGTCAAGACACCATTGGCACCCTGAGTGTAATTGCCGTTGACGGTGAGAATACCGACTGACCCACCGGGGAATACTGTGCCGCTGTTCTGTACATTGCCGCCGATCGTGCCATGGCCGCGCAGGGCTGCGCCCGACTGCACCGACACATCGCCGGGAAGATACGCATCGGCATGCTGCTCATCACCGACCATCAACTGGCCGCCCGTGATTTGCGTGGCGCCCGTAAATCCACTGGTTTGGGTCTTTGTGGCGTTAAACACCCACGACCCACCATCCATGCTCAGATCGCCACTACCCTTGATCGTGCCATCGAACGCGCCTCGGGCGCTGGCAAGATGCAGGCTGTTGCTGCCCAGATCGATCGCACCGCTGCCGCTGATTCCAGCCACGATGGGGTTGGTATTGGCGTTGCTGATATCGAAGATGCCAGCATTTCTGATCTCGGAATGTTCAAGACCGCCTTGGTGATGCAAGGCCAGCGTCGCGCCGGCATCAACGACCGTATCGCCCGAATAGGTATTGGCCTGATCGAGCACCAAGTTGCCCGTCGTGAGATTGATACCACCCGCTCCGCTGATTACGCCGTTATATTCGCTGTTATCGCCGGTCAGTTGAATACCGCCCGAGCCCAAAATCAAGGCGCCTTGCCCCGACAGGGTGCCGGTGATTTGCGTGGCCGAGCTGGCGCTGAAATCCAGCGTACCGTCGTTATACAAACTGCCCTGCGTTGGCAGGTTCAGCGAGCCATGAGCGCCAAAATTGAGTGTGGCATTTTGTTGAATGAGTGCGGCGATTGGCAATGAAATGGCGCTGTCGAAGGTTTGCGTACCACCTTGCATCACCAAAAACCCCAACTGCCCCGGCGTGCCGGAACCAAAATTCAACTGCCCAGAAAACACGCTGTCCTTGGCGTTGTTGATTTGTAGCGAATTCGGTTGCGCAAGGTTGACCACGCCATTTCCTGATAGCCCACCGACCACCACATAATTATTATTTGTTGGATTAACCAGGTTTGTGGCCGTGCCATCGAGCGTCCCGTTGACTACGACCGTACTGTCCGCCAGTGATCCCTGACCCGTCAGTGCCAGCGTCGCGCTAGGGTCGATCACGGTATCGCCGCTGTAGGTGCCCGGCAGCGACAGGGTCAATTTGCCGTTTTGCAGATGCAAGCCACCAGCGCCACCCAGAATCTGCCCATCGAAAGACATGTCATTGGCGTTGGGGTTGCTGAGCGTCAGCGTCTGATCGCCCAGCTGGATATTGCCCATTCCTTGTACTTGCTGAATCGTGGTGCCTGCCGTGGTGCCGGAGAGATCCAGCTTACTCAGGGTATTGAGGATGACATTGGTGGAATCGACAATCGAGCCGGCACCGGCCAGCCTGAGTGTAGAAGCGCCCCTCAGCGTGGTGGTACCGTTGTAGGTGTTCACACCGGACAGCGTTTGTTCTGCACTGGTCGCAATCACGAGGTTGCCGGTGGTGTTGGTCGCGTTGGTGATCGTGCCGGAGAACACGCCGCCCTGATCGTCGATCTGCAAGGCGCGTGAGCCGGTGATGTTGACCACCCCATCGCCGTTGAGCGTACGCACCTCTGCGGTCGATGGCCCCGGACCGGCCACCGTGAGCGTGCCATTGACCGTCACATCGGATTTGGGCATGGTCGCAGCCAGATTCAGCAGCAGGTTGGCACCAGGATCAATCAGCGTTTTACCGCTGAAATATTGAAAGCCCACATCGCGAGTGAAAATTTGCGTGCCGCCGGTTAAATGCAGCGTACTGCCGGCGCCGCCGGTAACCTGCCCGTAAAAGGTCGAGTCGCCGCCATCGGTCAGCGTCAAGCTTTTATCACTCAGCGCCACCATGCCGCTGCCCTGTAAAAAACGAGTCGTGAAGCCCTGGTTGGTATTTCCCAGAGAAAGCATGCCGTTGACGCTCACGCCATTGGTGATGCTGCCGTCGCCATAGATATTGACCTGTGCGCCGCCCTGGATGATAAACGGCAAGCCAGTCGTCACCGTGCCGCCCAAGCCCCATTGCCCACCCGACACCGTGAATAGAGCAGCGCCCGTGCCGTCGATCGTGCCATCGAAAACCTGCCCACCCGCGCCGGTGATGTTGATGCGGCCGCTGCCCAGATGCACCACGCTACCGGCATCGCCTGTCAGGTCGTCCAGATTCTGCGTATCACTGTTCTGCGCCAGATTCGAGGCCGAAAAATCCAGCACCGAGCCACCGCCCATGCTCACATAGGTGTTGTCACCCAGCACGCCGTTGCCGGTCAGCGCCAAGGCCGCACCATTGCTCAACACGGTAGCGCCGGAATAGGTGTTCTGCCCCGCGAAGGTCACGCTGCCGCCATTGATACTGACATCGCCCGCACCATTGAGCGTGCCGGAATAGGTACTGGCCGGGTTATTCAGGAACGACACATAACTGCCACTGCCCATATTGACATTGCCGACTAGGCTTTGGGTGGTGCCGATCAAGCCCGTCGTGCCGCCGGACAAGGTCCAGTTCTGGCTGGCATCGCCGGTGCCGGTGAGCGTCCAGCCCCCCTCATTGGCCGCGTAGGTGCCGAACCCCACGAGCTGATCGGCACCAATCGAGCCACCGCCGCCGGTCAGCAGCAGCGTATCGCCGCCATTAGTTGCACCGCTGTTGCTGACGATCTTTCCTTGAATCTGCGCCGCGGTGTTCAGTTGTACCGTATTGCCGCCACCGCTGAGATCGATGGCATCGGCCAAATCGCTGCTTGCGCCCGAACCCGAACCGGATAAACCGCCGGAAACCGAGCCTTTGACATCGATCAGACTGCTGCCGGTAGCGATGATGCCCACGCCGCCTTGCCCGGCGAAAGCCCCCGTGCCGCCGGAACCGCCCGAGACACTGGCATTCTGGTCGATGGTCAGGGCATTGCCGGTACCGAGCACGATGCCCGCGCCGCCATTACCGGCCGCATCGCCACCCCCCCCGGCACCACCATTGACCACAGCGCCCGCGGCCAGTACCGTAGTATTCGCATCGCCGATCACCAGCCCCGCACCGCCGCCTCCACCGCCGCCATAGCTGTTGTCATTGGGGTTGAAGTAGGCGTTACCGCCCGCCCCGCCGGTAAGCGTCCCGCTGAAGGTAGCATTATTGCCGGAGCCGACATAAAAACCCGCACCACCACCGCCCCCGCCGCCATAAAAACCGTGGCCGGTAAACAGCGTGCCGCCGCCGCCCGAACCGCCATTGCCACCCTTGCCACCGGTGTAACTTCCGCTGATCGTCGTCGCGCTGCCACCCGCAGTCCAGGAAGTGCCCACGCCACCGCCACCGCCGCCACCACCACCGGAATAACTCGAACCGGCCATGCCACCGCCACCACCGCCACCACCACCCTGCGTCTCCAGGCTGCCGCCCCCGCCGCCGCCCCCGCCGTACCAGCCGCGCCCACCCGTACCACCGCCGGTATTGCCCGATCCGCCGAAGGTCTGCGTCGTTGTCCCCGCGCCGCCGCCACTGCCATTGCCGCCAGAACCGGCCATGCCATAGGTCTGACCACAGGTGGCGCAACCGCCATAGCCGCCATCATTGGTGGGGCTGTTACTGCCCGTGCCCTGCGCGCCCAGCAGACTGGCATTCTGAGGCGAGCCGCCATCGCCGCCCGCCGTGCCCGTGGCCGCAAACACATTTACAGAGGTCAGCAAGGCGCCGCAAAGCAACGCGCCACTGGCGAAGGGATATGTGGCGCGTGATCGACCGGACTTGCGTGCGCCGCGGGTCAATTCCGAAGCAACTTGAATCCTGCCGGTGGTGCGATGGCGAACTAAACGATAAATGCGGTTCATTGCGCAGTTCCTCTGCTGTATATCTGGGCTAAAATGCTGGACGGACGGGCGGACGAATCAACGCAAACCACCTCACATTCCAACTAGGGCTTGTTCACAAGAAATTTCCGCACAAATGTATTTAAATAACCCACACAACTTTTAGCCGAAATTGCGCCACCCCTATGTCCATTTGTTCCGAATACCATGACGCGCACTACCTGCAGCTCTGTCGCCTGCTGGAAGCACGCCAGCCCGATCCTGTGGCGCTGGATGCCTTATGCTCCGAATATGGTTTGAGTGTTTACACACTTAATCGCCTGTTCAAAAAATGGCTAGGGCAAAGCCCGAGAAGCTGGCAGCGGCGATTGCGATTGAACGAAGCGGCCATTCTGCTCGGTCGAACGGACCAGTCGGTGCTGTCGATCGCGCAGGCGGTTGGGTACGATAGCCAGCAGAGTTTCTGTCGCGCGTTCGGGCGCGAATGGAGCGCCAACCCCACCCAGTTCCGGCAACAGTTCTGGGCACAGCACGGCAGGCCGCACACGCAGGCTGTGCGGCTGCCTGTTTCACATCGGGTGCTGCCCACGCTGCGCTTGTTGAGCCAGCGTTTTGTGGGCGATTACGATCAGGTGCCGCGGTATTGGCAGGTCTTTGGTGCCATGGCTGAACGCGCCGGGTTCGATGCTCGGCAAGGCGTATTCGTCGGAGTGACCTGGGATGACCCGGACGTGACCCCGCTCGGGGAAATTCGCTACGATTGCGCCTTTTTACCGCTCAACCAACCCGCATCGACTTTGCCACGAGCCCAAACCGAGGTAACAATCCAGACAGTTTTCGGGGGCGCCTATGCTGCCTTGGCGAAACAGGGGCGCTACCAAGACGCCGTTCCTGAAGGCTATCAATCGCTGGTGTGCCATTGGTTGCCGAGCAGCGGCTGGCGGTTGGATATGCGACCAGCTATCGAATGGTTTGAGCACGCACCTTGGCAAATGCCGGAAGATGATTGGCGCTTTGAGATTCGCTTACCAATTGTCTGACTGTTCACACCGTGCAACACGGTATCACCCGCCAGAGTCCATAATGGGCAAGGGATGTTAGATTTTCTGCAGAAAATGACTGCCCGTTGAACTATGCCCCATAAGCTCAAGGCCTTCGCCCCATGGCCCACACCCACTCATTTCCTGCACGCATCCAAATGGCGCGCGCAGCTGCTAAAGTAAATGGACCGTTTATCTCTGCTGTTAACCATGGAACCCCCATCGCACATGAGCGCCCTGCACGAAGACGACTTTCCAGAACCCATCGACCAGAACCCGGAGCGCATTGCCGCCATCGCCGGCGCCGTCAGAACCATCCTCGGCGCGTTAGGCGAAGATCCCGAGCGGGAAGGCCTCCAGGAAACCCCGACACGGGTCGCCAAGGCGCTGATCTATCTGACGCAAGGGCTGAACAAACCCTTGGGCAGCGCCATCGGCAACGCCTTGTTTTCCTCGGACAACGATGAAATGGTCGTGGTTCGCAACATCGAGTTCTACAGCCTCTGTGAGCACCACATGCTGCCCATCATCGGTCACGTCGACATCGGCTATATCCCGCAAGGCAAGGTAATCGGCCTGTCGAAGCTGGCTCGCATCGTCGATCTCTATGCCCGACGACTGCAGATTCAGGAAAACATGACGCAACAGATCGCCGATGCCGTGCGACAGTCGACCGACGCGCGCGGCGTTGCCGTTCAGGTTCGGGCCGCACATATGTGCATGGCCATGCGTGGTGTTGAAAAGGTGAACGCGGAAACCATTACATCGATGATGCTGGGCACTTTCCGCAGCGATGCGCGTGCACGAAACGAATTCCTGCAACTGGTCGGACAAGGAGTGGGAAGGGGGCGCTCATGAGCCAGAGCCACACGCTGCTGATCACCGGGATCAGCCGCCGGATCGGCGCGCATCTGGCCGCGCATTATCTCGCGCTAGGCAACCGCGTCATTGGCACATACCGCCAGCGGACCGAAGAAGTCGACAGGCTGGAATCGCAAGGCATGCTGGCGTTTTCTGGCGACTTGACCAACCCGGATGACCTTGCAGGCCTGGTGGATTTCATCCAGAACCACACCCGGACTCTGGATGCCGTCATTCACAATGCATCGGTCTGGTACAGCGATGCGGACTGCGCCCGAGTCCCTGCACGTGTTCACGAGCTATACCAGATTCATGTCACCGCGCCGGTCGCGCTAAGCGAACAGCTCCAAATGGCTCTACCGGCCGAAAGCGTGGACGGACAAGCCGGTCGACTGATTGTCTTTATCACCGATGCGCGCTGCCAGCGGGGCGAGGACGACCATCTGCACTACATGGCTTCGAAAGCGGCCGCAGAAAGCGCTGCCCGTTCTCTGGCGCTCAAGTTCGCGCCACACACAAGAGTCAACACCATCGCCCCCGGCCTGATCCTGTTTCAACCCAAAGACCCGACTGACAAACGCGTCGAGCGCCTTGAAAAGAACCTGCTCCCCTTTGAACCCGGCAGTATTGCCATCGCGCAAACACTTGATTATCTGCTCGCCTGCCCGGCAGTGGATGCCGCCCGGATGACCGTGGACTGCGGTTACTCAGCCTGAGTAGACGAGTTGCCGCGCATCCCGTCGGCGAGAGCGGCGGGTGGACACATGACGATGCGTGCCTCGATCCAATCACCGCACACCAACCCATGTGCAACTGTTCAGCAGCATCACATCATCGGGATGTAGTGGACAGGATATTAAGCAGCGCTGATTTTCCACTGCCTGTCGGCCCAGAGGCACCACCAGCTCACCGGCGGGAATACCCAGATCGACACCACGCAATGCATATTCACGTACTCGGGCCATCGCAACCGCCACTGCAGGTTCCCATCAATGCGTACCCGCAGCCGGATGAAACCGACCACATGAAACCATTACAAACATTCCTCAGGCCCATGATCCTCATGGGACTCAACCTCATGCACATCCCCATGCCACGACCAATGCAAACAACCCGATCAATCTGGAGTATTAAGAGCCCCCAATAAAAAAACCCGGGTCACCCCGGGCTGTCGCACTCATGAACAGCGAATTATTTCGCTGCAGGTGCCGCCGCCTTCACTGCTTGATGCTTTTTAACAACATGCTTTTTAACAGCGTGTTTTTTTACCACATGCTTCTTAACGGCATGCTTCTTAACAACGTGCTTTTTAACAGCCTTGTGATTTGCTTTAGCAGGCTTGGTTACCGCGTGATCCATCGGTGCGGGAGCAACTGGCTCGGCCGCCATAACCACACCAGAAAAAGCCACAACCGTTGCAACACATGCACCAGCAACCCACTTGATCATATTTGCTTTCATCTCAAAACCCCTGGTTGAAAATAATTAAGTACGCGTATAGATGATACGCCTACATTTTACCAAAAACCACAGGATTTTAAAAAATGTAATTCAAGCAATATCAATAGATTACATAAATATGCATGCATTTTTATCACAAAAACAACACATGTAACAAAGCAACGCTATTTTCAGGACATAAAATCAAAAACACTCCCAAATGGAGACACTCACACCCACAGACGCCGGCGAACCATAGCTACGGCGAAAAAATACGCTATCAGCGCGAAGATCAGCAGTACGGAAAGGTGAAAAACAAGGTGAGCAACAGGCTGCCCAACAATCAAAGGCCTAATTATTTCAATAGCATGGGTTAATGGCAGGAACTGCACCGCAACGTGTAATGCGGGCGGCATACTGTCCAGAGGGAAAAACACGCCCGACAACATGAACATGGGCGTCACAACCAGAACGAAGTAATAGTTGAAGAAATCATAACTTCCCGCAATCGCACTCATGATAATGGCGGGTCCCACAAAGGCGAGCCCCATCAGGAAAACGACCGGCAACGCCCATACGGCCATCCAACCACCGGGCACGGCGCCCAGCAGGGCGGCAACAATCAAAATGGCGATGGCGCTCAACAACCCCTTTAAAGCCGCCCAGATGCTTTCACCCAGAACGATGTCATCGATATCCATCGGTGTCGCCATCATGGCGTCATAGGTCTTTTGCGGCACCATGCGAGTGAATACCGAGTACATCCCTTCGAACGACACGGTGGTCATTGCAGAAGACGCCACGACACCTGAAGCGAGAAAGACCAGGTAAGGCAGGCCGCCCACCTCACCGACCAAGTGCCCGAGTCCCAATCCCAGACCCAGCAGGTAAATCAGCGGCTCGCCAAAGTTCAACACGATGGCCGGACCAATCAATTTTTTCCAAACCAGGAAATTACGTTCCAACAGCGCCAATGCCACCCAACGGAACCGCGGCATCGCCCAAATTGATCGACTCATTCCCGCAAACCTCGCCCCGTCAATCGTAAAAAGACATCCTCCAGTCCAGCGCGCCGATGAATGACGGTCAGATCCGTATCATCGCCGAGAAACTCAAGAATCGGCGCCGGTGCATGGGTGTAGACATAAACCGCCGTGCCTTGACGCTCAGCGTGCGCGCACATGGAGCGCAGCGTGGTAAACAAGGCTTCACTGACCGTGCCGCGCAGCTCGATCACATCGCTCTCAACATGCCGATGTATCAAATCCTTGGGGGACCCTTGGTCCAGAATCCGACCGTGATCCATCACCACCAGCTCATCGCAGAGCCGCTCGGCTTCTTCCATGTAATGCGTGGTGAGCACGAGCGTCACGCCCCGTGCGCGCAGTTCGGCCAGGCGCGCCCAGATCAGGTGACGCACCTGCGGATCAAGCCCGGTAGTAGGTTCGTCGAGAATGACGATCTCGGGATCATTGATCAGCGCACGGGCAATGGTCAAACGGCGCTTCATGCCACCGCTCAGTGTCTCGACCTTGGCGTCGGCTTTTGCCGTCAACTCGGAAAAGGCAAGCAGCGCCTCAACCCGGCCTGTCACGGCCGCCCGCGTCAGGCCGAAAAATCGTGCATACATGAACAGATTCTCCCGCACGGTGAAATCCGGATCGAGGTTATCTGCCTGAGGTACCAGACCCACCCGCGCTCGAATGCTCCGCGCCTGATCTGGCAACTCTTGCCCTAAAACGGACATCGCCCCCTCGTCGAAATCCGCCAACCCCATCAGCATTTTCAGCGTGGTGGTCTTGCCCGCGCCATTGGGGCCGAGGAACCCGAAGCACTGGCCCGTGGTGATAGTGAAATCGATTCCATCCACAGCACGAAACTGATCGAACTGTTTCACCAGACCTCGCGCCAGGATGACTGGCGTTGACACGGTTACTGACTTTTTCATTGGCGGATCAAACACGCTCAAACCCTCGATAAAATATGATCCAAAGCGTCAACGACCCGTGCCGTCGACCCTCGATTGGCTTGCACGACAGCATGGGCACGTGCTCCGGCTTGTCGCCATGCTTCCGGTTGCGCCCAAGCAGCCTCTACGGCCGCGACCACGTCAGCTTCTTCTTCCACCATACGCACGGCATCTCGCTCTCTGAGCAATCGATACACCGCCCGGAAATTATGCACATTCGGCCCACTAAGTACCGCACGGCCGAACACGGCCGGTTCGATGGGATTATGCCCGCCCGTCATGACAAGAGATCCACCCATGAATATCACCTCGATTGCAGCAAAGAATTGCATGAGCAATCCCGTCTGGTCGACAAGGAGCACCTGGGTTTTTGTATCGACCGTTAGCCCCATCGACGAGCGCTGCATGACCAACCCTCGGCTGGATATCAACGACAACACCTGCTGCGCGCGCTCAGGGTGCCTCGGCGCCAGGATCAGCAACGCATCGGGATGATCCGCCAACAAGTGTCTATGCGCATCCAGAAGCAAGGACTCTTCACCTTGATGGGTACTCGCCGCCAGCCAGACGGTTCGGGCACCTGCAGACCAGGACGCGACGTCGGGTTGGGCAACGTCAAACTTGATATTGCCGCAATCGATAATGCGTTCATGCGCCGCCAGCGGCGCCAAGGCCCTGAACCGCTTCTGGTCATCGCTCGATTGGGTGCAGATCAGATGCAGACGCCCCAGCGTCTGCGTGAGCAGTGCGCCACCCCATCGGCAATAACGACGGAACGAACGATCCGACAAGCGCGCATTGACTACCGCCATCGGCACGCCGCATGCCTCCGCCTCCCTCGCCCAATTGGGCCAGAGCTCGGTTTCCATAACGACAATCAGTTTTGGACGCAGTTGTTTGAGCACGGCACGTTGTGCAAATGCGTAATCAAACGGTGCATAGAAGTGCGGTATACCCAATTCCCGCGCGGCTGTCGCACCCGTTTCCGTCATGGTGCTCACGACCAGCGGCCTATCCGGCCAACGCGATTGCAATGCACGAATCAACGGTGCTGCCGCTCGAATTTCGCCCAGGGAGACCGCATGCAACCAGATGCCTTCGGCAGGCAAGTCATGAGGAACGCGCCCAAACTGGGCCCACAAGATTCGGTGCGTTCTTGGCGCGCGGAAGTAGCGACGCAAGCCGTCAAAAATCAACCATGGCAACGCCAAGGCGAGAATGAAGCGATAAGCCCAAAGCGTCATGAGAAAACATTCACAACGAAGTGCCAGCACGGATGCCAACTGTTAAAATCGCGGCCATGACGCATTCGCTATCCTTCCTGCAAAAAATTTCATTGGGCCTGCTTACCTTGTTGCTGCGCGGAATCGCGGCCATGCCGCAATCGGCTCGACTAGGCCTCGGCGCACTGCTGGGTCGTCTGAGCAAACGTTTCGTCGGCAAACGACGGAAGATTATGGCGCAAAACCTGCAAACCGCCTTCCCTGATTCAACGGCAGCGTGGCGAGATGAGACCATTAACGAGCATTTTGACCGCTTGGGCGCGGATGCGCTGGAATCAATCTGGGGGTGGTATGGCAGGACCGAACCCCCGCCACCCCACACGGTAACCGGTGGAGAGTATGTCGATGCCGCTCTCGCACGCGGCCAAGGCGTGATACTCAACGCAGGACACTTCACTCAAGGCGAGGTTTCCGTTTATCTCGCCGCAAGACGCTGGCCGGTTCATGCGGTTTATCGCCCGAACGACAACCCCGTCATCGACGAACTGATTAACGTCGGGCGCCGCAAGCACGTGGCCAGCCTCATCGATCGCGAGAACACGCGCGGCATGGTTCGCACGCTTAAAAAGGGCGGGATCATCTGGACGGCAGCTGATCAAAGCTTCCACGGAAAACAGAGTGCCTTCATTCCCTTCTTCGGCGTGCAATGCACCACCAATCTGGCCATCCCTATTCTGGCGCGGATGGGCAATGCGGTCGTGCTGCCCTATTACGTGCGCCGATCGGGTGAGATCTACGAGATGATCATTCACCCGCCGCTCGAAAACCTGCCCAGCGGCGACGATATCGCCGACACGGCCCGGCTCGTCAAGGTACTGGAAGAGGAAATCCGCGCGGAGCCCAGCGCCTACCTGTGGGGACATCGGCGGTACAAGAACCGGGCACCGGATGAAACCAACGCACCAATCGAACCGGAATAATCAGCTTCTTCGGAGAAGGTTGATTTTTTCGTGAATGGACGAAGGCTCAAATACAGTCCGGGCGCGTGCCGCTCCAAGCACTCCCATTGCCTGACGATAGTCATCGTCGGACAACAACGTCGCTAATGCATCTGTTAGATTTTCAGCCGTCGGATCGACCAACAGTCCGGCCTCTCCGACCACTTCCGGCAGGCCGCCGCGATTCGAAGCGATCACCGCACACCCCGCCGCCATGCCTTCCAGTGCGGTTCGCCCAAAGGGCTCCATCCAGAGCGAAGGCACTACTGCTACGGCAGCCCGATTGAATGCTGCCGTCACCACTTCGTAGGGCTGATACCAGTCAAAGAGTATCCGATCACGCATTTCAGGCCGGAGCATCGCCAATAATTCACGCTCATGGGGATATTGCGCGGCGGTCTGCCCAAAATGCCAGGCACCGATGAATCGTGCTCGCCACTCTGGAAACCGGGGCAACACCGTCTGTAACGCCTGCAAGAGAGGCAACGCACCCTTTTCGGGAATGAGCCGCCCCACGAACAATATTTCTTTCTGCTTTTCTGTTTCAGGGGCGAACCGGGTCAGGTCCAGGGTATTGGGCACGACGACCACTCGCTCACAAAGTGATGCAGGCACGCCTTCACATAAATGCTGACGGATGAACTCACTCACCGCGACCACATAGTCGGCACGCATCAACATCCGTTGCCGGTCTTTAGGCGTCTTCAGCCCACGAATCGACTGCGGGTCGTTATGGATATACAGGGATAAGCCAAGCTTGAGATGGCTGAACTCATGGAACAGATGAGCACGATTCTGGATTTCCAGTCGCCTCGGCGCATGCTGCTTTATTGCGCGAGCAATGGCCCAGCGATAACGGACTGTTTGTCTCGCAGGCCACCATTTGGGCGTTGCTAGTTCGACATACGGCACAGCAGGAACGAGCGGTGCCGCGCGCAAAGGGTCACCCCAAAGTGGGCTGTAAATGGATTCGTGTTCAAGCTGGGTCGCCAGCGTCAGTGCAATCGCGCCCGGACGATCGACAGAAAAGGCCTCCCTGTGAGGAAGGACAATCACTGTGCCCGTTACGGAGTCGCCCCCTGACTCAGGCTGCACGGGCACGCGCCAGAGACCAAGCCACACCAGTCCAGATCACGGCGGCAGTCCAACCATTGAAATACTCCATCGTGCTTTGCAGCGGCCAGAACGTAGTCAGCAACACAGCACTACCAAAGTAAGCCTGCATGGGAATACCTTGGCGCATCGAATCCCGAATCACCCGGGCAAACAGCAGGAGAATCATGGCCACAAATGCCACAAAGGAGAAAATCCCGCCTTCAGCCAGCATGCCCGTATAGAAGTTGTGCGGATGGATCACTGCACCCTCGAACCCCATGGCGTCGTAGCGGGCGGTGTATTCCGGCATATGGGTGTCGCAGTATTTCTTGAATTCCCGCGCACCGCCCCCCGTCCAGGGGTGCGCATTGAACTCGGCAAAGGCCGTCATAAAATTGAGGCCATATACGGTGTCATCCAGATGCTGGATGGTGTGAATCGTTGAATCCACGCTGCGATTCACCATCTCTTTCTGGGTAATGGCCACGCCAGCCACAGCCACCCCGAGCACGACCAGCAATCCGATCAGCGGCATGCGCCAACGCCGATGGTGAATCAGCACGCCCAGCATCACCAAGCCACTGCCCAGAAGGTAAGTCAGCAACGCCGCCCGTTCGCCCGTCAGGAACAGGAACAACGCGCCGACCGCTGACATGCCGGCAATTGCAAGCAACGCCCAGAGTTCACGCCAGCGCAACGCGGCGAACCAGACGACCGCCAGCCCGATGAACCAGATGCGGTCGGTAAACGTACCGACGAGCATGTGGTCGAACGGCCCCGTCAACCGGACGGGACTGGCTGGCAGATGACCAAAGATATCCCGCCCGATCGCGTACTGCAGGAACGTATCCAGAATGATGAAGGCAATCACAGCCAGCATAGCCCGCTCGAACCAGACCAGGGTGTTCGGCTGCCTTGAAAACAACCAGATCAGTGCCGCGGCGAACACAGGCCAGCGGAAGGCCAGAACGGCAGACAAAGCGGAGTTTCCGGGATTCACCGAAAAAGGCGAAAGCGCAAGCAAAATGACTGACAGCGCAGCAGCGGCATATACCCAACCTTGCGCCAACCAGGAGAAATCCTGGCGACGTATCGCGACGAACAGGGCGATCAGAACAGTCACGCCGACCGAAACTTCGGCGGGTACCCGCTTGAAAAGCACGAAAACCGGCAATAGCACCACGCCAACGAGCGCCAGTTTCTGCGCCCAGTCCATCGGGCTATTAATCGAGGAGGCGCTGTTCAGCGAATGGTGATCCGAATTCATACCGTACCCTTGGTTTTAAGAAATCAGGAGAGCCTAGGAATCTAATCCAAGCCGCGCACGCTCGGCGGCTTCAAATTTCTTGGCTTCGATGAGAAATGAGTAATACGCGCCCGCCATCGCCTGAATCAGGCCACGACGACCATCGAGAAAAGCACGCCGGAGCAAATAATTCTTCAGGAAGCGCAATGGGAAAATCGTAAACAGCTTGAGCACTGATGGCTTCTTGCCGCGACTCGCATCCAGTTCAGCGCGCATCGTCGAATAATGATTGATCTTCTGGACACGCAAGGCCACCGACTCCACGCCGTAATGCTCGACCCAGCCGGGCAGATTTTCGATTCGCCCGCCCGAGTCCAACTGCACCGATTCGTGCACGATCTGCTCGGACAGAAACCGCCCACGGTCCCGACGGAACAAACGCACCCGCGAAATCGCACGCGTGGTTTTCCGTGCGGGCACACCAATGAACCAATCCCGGAATCGAACCTTTCCACCGGTCACGCGGGGATCGTCGCGCTTTACCAGCTCGATAATCGCAGCGCGCAGTTCGGCATCCACTACCTCATCACCATCGAGATTGAGCACCCAGGGCTGGGTGCACAAATCGAGCGCAACCTGCTTTTGTTGACCGTACCCCAGAAATTCCTGATGCACGACGCGGGCACCATGACGCTCGGCAATCGCTAGCGTTTCGTCGGTTGAACCGGAATCGACGATGACGATTTCCGCGAAGCCGGACACGGCAGACAGCACCTCATCCAGCCACCGGGCACAGTTTTTGGTGATCAGGAACACACTGACCGGCACACCATCACGCATGTCATGGGGAGTGGGGGCAACGTCATTCATACGCGATAGCGTCCTCGGGTGATGGTAAGCCAGAATTCGAACCGGTTCATTTGCCCAACCATCGACAAACGCGGTAGACACAACGGGTCGAACTTCCGACGCGGCACGATCTTTTTCTTGGTGGTCACGGCGGAAGCGAATCCGGCCGCAGCGACCATCGCCACATGCTTTTCAGAGAATTTGCCATACGGGTAGGCAAAACTTTTACAGGGTCGTCCAGTCAGTGACTCCACCGCATCTTTAGATGCTTGAATCTCGGCCAGCGCCTGGGTGTCGTCGGTTGAAGGCAAGTGAATGTGGGTCATGGTATGCGCGCCAAACTCCACACCGCCCACGCTCATTTCGTGAATCATTTCCGGTGTCAGGCGATCAATATCGGGCATATCTGGCGCCAGATAAATTGTGGCTGGAGCAGAAAACTTCTTCAGGATCGGCCAGGCATTGGTGAAGTTGTCCGCATAACCATCATCGAAGGTAATCGCCACTATATGCGCCGGATTTTCGGCGGCCATCAGTTCGGACACGGTCACGAATCGGGCGCCATGAGAAGCCAGCCAGGCCAGATGAGCTTCGAACTGCGTTGTCGTAGCCGTGATTCCCTCGCCCCGAGGTAAATCTGCAGAAGGCGCTTGAATGCTGTGATACATCAGGATGCGCGGCCAGCTCAGCGGCTTCGGCCAACGCCAGAAATTGTAACGTGCGGCCAATGCCAGCAGCGCGATCACCCCGGCAAGGCCGAGAGCGGCGACCAGCAGCGCTTCCATCATGCCACCATCCACCGCACTATCGAACTAAGGATGACAACACGATCAATATGCATCATCAACCGGCTTTGCTTTCTTCCCGCCGCCAAACCAGCGTTTGATCTTTGCCGAAAGCCCATGACGCCACTGACTGCGGCGCACGGCTGCATCACTCACCACCCAATTGAGCTGAATGCTGCGCCGTTGCCCGACGAATGGCTTGTGCCCATGCCAAGCATTTTCCGTATTCACGAAGGCCAGGAGCGTACCCGCATCCGGCGGCACCTCGTCAAACCAGTCTTCGAGGTCATTGGAGCGCAGCAAACGCAGGCGGCCATCGGGGCTGTTCCACCCCGAATTCAGGTACAGCAGCACCGTCACCAGTTTGCTACGCGAGTCGGTGTGCACCCGACCATCCTGCTCACCGCTGTACCCCCGAATCGTCATCGTCGTCGGTTTACCCACCAGATCGATGCCCAATTTTTCGGAAAACTTGCGCGCCACATCCTCACTTTCGAGGTACTCGACCAGCGCCTTGAAACTCGGCCCACTGTCGAGTTCGCTCATGGGAAAGCTGCCTCGCTTGGGCACTTCAGGGAAGTCTCGATCGATATCGGCCATTACGGACTTGGGCACAAAATCATGTGCCACAAAGTGCGCGAAGGGTTCCTTCACCAACGGCGCCGCATCAAAAGCAGCGAAATCAACCAGTTGCTCGGCTTTCAGCATGACTTCCTCACCCTTACCAGAATCCAATTTGCCAAATCATAACACGCACCATGAAAGCGCATGTCGCCCAGAAATTACGAGCGGAAATCACGCCCTTAGCCAAGCGATGGGGTCGACCCTATCCGGCGGACGGGAAAAGTCCTGTTCAAATACGATGCGGTACCAAATGGCCAGATGAACGATACCCATCACCGTATCCACTGATGAGCGATCACCTTGAACCGCTTGCTGTACACATTGGCTCAGGGCAGGAAGATGAAACATTTCGGCGATCACGGCCTGCCGGGACAGAACTTCGAACAGGCCGTGTGCCCCGACGCTGCGAACCCAGTCCCCCACCGGGACGGTGAAGCCTTTCTTGCGGGCAGTCGCGGCCGGATTGGCCGAGGCGGCAGATTGCCTCGCCAACCACTGTCGCAACAACTGTTTCCCCAGCCGCCCATGACGGCGCAAATGCACGGGCAACGATAAACCGAACAACACCATTCTGTGATCTAGAAACGGCACACGCCCTTCGACACCATACGCCATCAACATGCGGTCGAGCTTGGTCAGCAAATCCTCGACCAACCAGCCTTGCATGTCGAGCAATTGCATCCGCGTCATCAGATCCAGACCACGGCTCTGCTGCCAGCATTCGGCCTGGGCACCCCGCCAGACGCCGTCCTGCCGCCACAGTTCGGGCATCAACAATCCGCGTGGCGATCGATCGAGTCGTCCGCGTGTACGGAAGCCCCCACTACCCGGCTTCAACAACGCACGAATCCAGCGCTGGATCGGCACCGGTCGATACCGACCATAACCGGCAAACACCTCATCGCCGCCTTCTCCTGAAAACACGACCTTGTGCGATCGACTTGCCGCCTGAGCCAACTCCAGCGTGGGCAAGCATGCCGCATCGCCCATCAGGTCATCGCCCGCCCACAAGGCCATGACCTGACGATCGAACAATCGCTCAGGCTCAAGCAGAATAGTGCTTAGCGGTATGTTCAGCTGATCGGCCAATTGCTGGGCAGCGGCGCGCTCATCGTGCACCGAATGGGTGTTGAAACCGACCGTCCAGGCATGCGCGTCAGGAGCTCCGGCTTGCTGATAGGCCAAAATGGATGAATCGATACCGCCAGAGAGAAACAGGCCAATCGGTACATCCGCGTGGCGGTGCTCCTCCATGGACTCATGCAGTAATTCGTCGAATTGAGTCAGGGCATCCGTCTGCACCCAATCGGTTTCATGAGCATCGCGCACCTCATCGGTCAGCGACCACCAAACCGATTTCCGAATCCGCCCATCGGCCGCAAGATCAATTCGCTCACCCGGCATGAGTCGCTCAATACCCTTGATGGCCGTTTCATGACCGATCACGAAATTCTGCTGCAAGAAAGCCATGGCCGCAGCAGGATTCATGGTTGCCTGAGCCGAGACCAAAGGCCAAAGACCCTTGATTTCCGAGGCAAACGCAAGCCCGTGGGGCACGCGACAAACATACAAGGGCTTGATGCCCATGCGATCCCGTGCCAGAACCAGCGTGCGCCGATCACGATCAAACACTGCAAGCGCGAACATGCCGCGCAACTTCGGCAAGAAACCCGCCGTGTCCTGCTCGGCCAATATAGGGATGACCGCACAATCGGAATGCGAGGCGGGCTCAATGGATCGCGCGGCTAGGTCACGAAAGATATCCGGGGCATTGTAAATTTCACCATTGGCAACGGTGACGGACCGACCCGACGGGCTGAACAATGGCTGAGCTCCACCGGCCAGATCAACTATGGATAATCGCGTATGCACGAACCCCAGATCGTGATCGATGAATTTCCCCGCGCCATCCGGACCGCGGTGCGCCAAGCGCTGGGCCATCTGATCCAGAATGCTGGAATCAATCGCGTGACCGGGTGTGTAGATACCTGCAATACCGCACATAGATCAAACCCAGGTTGTCATGAGCTGGCGATAGAGTGCTGCATACTGCGCGACCACCGCATCCTGGCTGTGATGCCGCAGCAGTTCGGCTGCACCTGCACGCCCGAATTCGACCAACTGAGCTTTCGGCAGATTCAACAAAGAAGCTATTGCTGCCGCCATGGGCCCGGGTTCATCGATTGGGGTTAACACACCATTTTCATCGGGCGTGATCAATTCCAACGCACCGTCAGACATTGTCGAAAGCACGGGCAAACCATGTCCCCAAGCTTCCAGAATCACATTTCCCAGCGGTTCGTGGCGCGAAGGGCAGACAAACAGATCGGCCATCGCAAACAAGGCGTCGGTCTGCTGCTGCCAACCCACACGATGAATGCGAGCCGCAACGGGGCTCCGTGCAATCTGTTGATCCAACTGCTCAGCCAGGGGGCCATCCCCCGCGATGACCAGATGCGGAGCGCCTGCCGTCGCGGGCAGACTGGAAAAAGCGGAGATCAACGTATCGAAACCCTTGTTCGGATGCAGGCGGCCCAGTGCGAAGATCACCCGATCATCGGCACTGAAGCCGAGCTTCTCTCGCCACTGCTGCACCAATTCCGGCGAGACCATGGACGTCGCCTGAACGAAGTTGCCGATATAGTGGACCTTCTCGGCAGGCACGCCCTGACGAATCAAAAAATCACAGATTCCTCGCGTGTTACCGACCAGAGCATGTGCGTGACGATACTGCGCGGGATCATAGAATCCACCCAATCGCGCCACATGAGCCGGTCGCTGCTGAGGTTTCAGGTGGACCAGCCGGGTTGCCCGTCCCATCCAGGTCTGCACGATGTCCGGCCGGTGCAACTTGATCGCCCGCGAAAGCGACCAGCGGGAAAACGGGTCAAACACATTACCCATTCTCGCCGTGATAACCGCCCCCTGTACAAGATCGGTCAGTTCGCTGTCTTTGCGCGTGACGGCAAGGGACGGGATCCCCGACTCGTTCAACGCCTTATGCAGCCGAAGAAAAAAGTTTTCAGCCCCGCCCATCCGGGCAGAACCGATGATTTGCATCGTATTAATCACAGAACCACTCATCGTCGGGGGCTTGCCTGTAAGTCACGATACAGTGCCAGCGTTTGTGCCTGCATTGTCGCCAAAGTAAAGGGACGTTCGGAGGGCACCTCGGGGGCTCCACCACGATACCATCCAGACAAGGTCGTAACCGCCGCATCGATATCGCCCAGTGCAATTGCACCGGCGGGATACATGGCCGCGAGCTGCTCTCCAACACCCCCGTGAGCATAGCCAAGAACTGGGCGCCCAAGACTCAATGCCTCCAGACTGACCCGTCCGAAGGCTTCCGGTTCGGTCGAAAGCGAGAGCACAACGTCACTGATCGTCATAATGTCTTTAAGATCCGAGCGCTGGCCAACCAGAGTCACATCCCCACCCAGGTTCCGTCGCGAAATTTCCGCTTCGATTTCCTGCAAGAACTGCTGCTTTCGCGGATGCGCGCCACCCACGATCAACGCATGAACCGGGATACCTTCCGCCTTCAGGCGCGCAACGATTTCCAGAAGATCAAGTTGGCCCTTCCAACGCGTGATTCGCCCCGGCAAGGTAATCGTCCATTTCCCGACCGCTTGCGGGAACTCAGTCTGCCAACGCGTCAACCATGCCGACTCGGGTTGATATTCCGGCGAGAATGCAACCGGATCGACGCCACGATAGATGCGCGTTACCCGATCAGAATCAACCCAAGGGTAATGTTGATGGATGTACGAGACGATCATGTCGGAAACCGCGATGATTCGTTCGCCTTTGAGCATGACAGCGCTATAGAAGTTGGGGGTGTACGGCCCGTGCACCGTCGTCACCAGACGCGGGCGGGTGGCTGGGTCCAGCTTCTTCCAGGCCAGATACCCCAACCAGGCCGGTAATCGCGAACGCAGATGCACGATGTCTACCTGCTTTTCCCGCATCAAGCGCTGCAGGATCGGGATATAACGCAGACTGGCCAAGGATTTCTTACCAATGGGCAGCGTGATATGTTCCACACCCAACGCCTCCAGCTCGGCAACCATGCGCCCCCCGCCTGACACTACGATGGCTTTGTGTCCTGCCGCAATGAGTGCGGCCGCAATTTCAATTGTGCCGCGCTCGACACCACCACTTTCAAGGGCAGGCAGCAATTGCATCACAATCAGCGACTCACGCTCGACGGGCCGATCGGCGGCCGGATTAACTGGCAATAGGGTCATAGATTGGACACAAATTAACGTTTAGGCGATAAGAGGATTATTATACCCGTCAATGTCTTCTCATCGTTTAGTTATCTAAAGGTCTCGCGTATGCCCGATTCAACGCTATTAGATGCCGTAAAAGCCAGCCTGAAGCACTCATTCGAGTCCGCAAAACAGGAAGAGTCCCCCTACCGGCACTGGCGCTTGCGTGAGTTGTTTCCACTGGAAACGGCCAAATCGATTGCTAAGCTGCCGTTCACGCCACCCGTCATCGACGATACGGGTGGGCGACGGGAAACCCACAACGAACTGCGTAAATTTTTCGATCAGGATGCCATCGCGCGCTACCCCACCTGTTCGGCTATTGCACATGCACTACAATCACCTGAAATGATCCGGGTGATTGAGCAGTGCTGTGACCTCGACCTGACCGGCACCAACCTGCGGATTGAATATGCACTCGACACACAAGGCTTCTGGCTGGAACCCCACACCGATCTGGGTGTAAAAAAATTCACCATGCTGGCCTATGTATCCGAAGATCCGGAACATGAGAGCTGGGGAACGGACATTTATCTGACCAAAGAATCGCCCGCCCAGCGCGTACTCGCCACGTTCAACACCGCCATGATTTTCGTTCCATCAACCAATACCTGGCATGGGTTCGAACCACGAAAAATCAATGGCATACGCCGAACCCTGATCATCAACTATGTCACCCAGGAATGGCGCAACCGCCACGAGCTCGCCTTCCCGAACGAACCAATCACCCCGGCATGAGCTCTGAATCGCAGGAAACATCATCCCAACCCAAAGTCTGGTTACTGACGAATGATGCCGTCGGTTTGCGCAACCAGGCGATAGGGCTGGCTGAGCACATCGGCTGGCCATTCGAAGTCAAGCTGGTCAACCTGACCAAACCCTGGCGATGGCTCCCCGGTCATTGGCTACCGCGTGCGCATACTCGCATCACACCAGAATCCACCGCACTGGAAGCGCCTTGGCCGGACATCATCATATCCTGTGGGCGACTGGGCGCCGCAGCCGCACTGGGGGTCAAACGAGCCAGCGGCGGGCGGGTATTCACCGTACACATCCAGAACCCACAGATGCCGCATCACCTCGTGGATCTGATCGCACCGCCACGCCATGATGCGCTGACAGGACCAAATGTCGTCAATACCCGTGGCGCGCTGCACCACGTAACACCCGAAAAAATAGCGGCTGCGATCAACGAGCAAGCGGAACTCCATCCCGAGCTACTGAACATCAAACAAGCGCAACCGATCATTGGTGTGCTGATTGGTGGAAGCAATGCAACAGCGACCCTGACTCCGGAAAAAAGTAGACGCCTGATGTCCTCATTGCTAGACGCCGCAAAAGAACAAAATGCCCACTTATGGATCACCGCCTCGCGCCGCACAGGCAAGGCCAACATCGCGGCGATGCAGGAAGTACTGGCAGGAACCCATCACTGGTTCTGGGACAATCAGGGCAAAAATCCCTACCACGCCATCCTTGGCTTGGCGGACTACCTGATCGTAACCGGCGATTCGGTTTCCATGGTTTCCGAAGCCGCATCTACCGGGAAACCGGTGTATACCTTAGATTTTGACGGCTACTCCGGCCGGTTGAACGATTTCCACCACTCGCTTCGAGGGGAAGGCGTAACCCGCCCATTCGAGGGCAAACTGGAACAATGGCAATATACCCCGGTCAACGACACGCCTCACATCGCCAAATTGGTACGCGAACGTTTCCATCAACACCGTCGCGAATAAAACGCCCCTCGCCCATCGATACCTCAGCCAGACAGAAATCGAACGCATAAAAAATCCCGCGAAAGCGGGATGGGAAAGAACCTGATATTCAGAGGAGTTTATTCATCCGTCGCCTCAGGCGCGTCATGATTCATCAATCGCTTGATCACCACATAAATACCCACGTGGAGCACGATGGCAACCAGAACAACCACAATGATGATCGATACCATCACCGGATTGTTCTGCATCAAGGCCCACATGGCTATGAGACTCAATCAACCCACGAGGCGGTAAACCGTGCCGCAGTAAATGCAACGCGCTGCATCGCCAGGCTCTTCCAAGTGAATATAAACTCGGGGATGAGCATTCCAGAGTGTCTCGTCTGCACGTGGGCAGAATACGGGCAACTCCGACTGATGGACGGATACTTCACTCACAGCACTGGCATTTTTGAACTGGTCAGGATGAGCGGCAGTATTCGGGTTCATGCACGCACCTCGGTAAAATCCAGCCAACCATCAAATTCAGGGTCGAACCGACCGTGCACAAGATCAAAATAAGCAGACTGTAAACGCTCGGTGATCGGGCCACGTGAACCACTACCAATCGGCCGGTTATCGACCTCACGGATAGGGGTAACCTCAGCCGCAGTACCTGTGAAAAACGCTTCATCAGCGATATAAACTTCGTCGCGGGTGATTCGCTTTTCGATCACCTCATAACCAAATCGCTTGGCCAATGTGATGATTGTGCGGCGAGTGATCCCGTCAAGGGCTGCCGTCAAATCCGGTGTATACAAAATACCGTCTCTGACCAGGAAAATATTCTCGCCAGAGCCTTCCGCAACAAAGCCTTGCGTATCCAGCAGCATCGCTTCGTCGTACCCGTCGTGGGTAGCCTCCCGCAACGCCATCATCGAATTCATGTATGAGCCAGTCGACTTGGCTTTGCACATCGTGACGTTGACATGATGGCGGGAATAACTTGAGGTCTTGATGCGGATCCCTTTCTGGATATTTTCCGCCCCCAGATACGCACCCCACTCCCATGCGGCAACCGCAACGTGAACTTGAAGATTATCCGCTCGGAGCCCCATGCCTTCGGAGCCATAGAAAATAATGGGGCGCATGTAGGCACTAGTCAGCGCGTTCGCACGAATGACTTCGCGGTGGGCTTCATTGATCACGCTTTCAGAAAACGGTACGGGCATTCCGAGGATGCGCGCAGAGTTCGCTAAGCGGCGGGTGTGATCCTCCAATCGGAAAATTGCCGTCCCCCGCTCAGTTTTATAGGCGCGTACACCTTCAAAGCACCCCATCCCGTAATGCAGAGAGTGCGTAAGGACGTGCACTTTGGCCGAGCGCCAGTCGACTAACTCGCCATCAAACCAAATATACCCATCCCGATCATCCATCGACATCACAAACGCCTCACGACTATCAATTTAAAAACAAGCTGTACCACAAATACATCCATACGACAATTAGCTACTGACGAATACACAGACAGCCAAATCCGGGACTGGGAGACACAGGTACGAGAAATCATACACCAGCTAACGAAAACTTGGCGGGGAAACGATTCAGTTTAATCGAGGGAGTAGGCAAATGATATTTTTGAGCCGGCTGTGGGCACGAGGCATCACAAAGGACAACGCACCAAACGCAAAAGAGCGCTTCAAAAAGCGGCACACTTCGATACCGAATTGAAGGCAGAATTCTTAAATGAAATTGAAAAGCACCGTAGTTCAAACCATAACAATGGCAATCGCTAACGGCGCAAAAAGCTAGCCGCCACCGATGGCGTGCACAATCTCGACACGATCCATTGGCGACAAGGTGATTTCTGCAAACCTCACACGAGAAACGATGTCACCATTCAATTCAACTGCAATCCGTTTCCCGTTAACTTCCAGCAAATGCAGCAAATCAGCGACACTTGATTCAGGATGAAGGGAATACGGCTGCCCGTTCAAAAGGATATTCATCATTGGCGAGGTTTCAACCACAAAAATCCCACAACAAAATAATGGGTAATCAGCGCAATCACCCAGCCTTAGAGCTACTCGACTTAATGGTTACCTGGTCTTTAAAACGCAGAAAATTCTTAGCCCCAACACCTCGAACAGACTTGAGATCATCAACTGACTTAAACCCATGATGTTCCGTTCTGTACTTAATAATCGCACCAGCTAATTTCGGGCCGATGCCCTTGATGGCTTGCAATTGCGTAACAGTTGCAGTGTTAAGATCCAGTTTATCAACTGCGTACGCACCTGAAGCACCACACAGAAGAAATATCCCTAAAAACAATGCCTGAAAAAACTTCATCATCCCTGCTCTCCTTTTCAATGGTTATGTTTTCAATAATTGAAAACATCGTTATTTATCCACACAAACACCAGCAAAGCAACCCTTGAAAAAATAAGGGGGCATCCGAACCGCGCAGATGATTTTAAAGCGCCCAAAAGGAAGCCCCCCGCACATGGGGATGTACGGGGGGCTAGGTA
>CAZZMW010000004.1:30275-248946 GCA_964655215.1 uncultured Halothiobacillus sp. | reverse complement strand
GCCTCCATCGCCATTCACACTGGCAACAGAACGCGTCTTGATTAAGTAATGGTGGCCAGAGAGGGAATCGAACCCCCGACACGAGGATTTTCAATCCTCTGCTCTACCAACTGAGCTATCTGGCCAGACAAGGCCGCGAATTAAACGCGATTCGCCGATGTTCGTCAAGCCCCTGCGGCGGTTTTCGGTGTAATTTTTGCGTGAATTGCTGACGGCGCGCGGTACTTCGTTGTATGCTCCCGCTTCGAATAACGTGATCAGACGATAATTCCCATGATGCCTGCCCGCACCGCGCCCCGTACAGCAGAAATAACCCGCAACACTGCGGAAACCCAGATTGATCTCCGTATGAATCTCGACGGCTCGGGCCGCGCGGAATTCAAGACCGGTGTGCCGTTCTTTGAGCACATGCTTGATCAGATCGCCCGTCATGGCTTGATCGATCTGGATCTGACCGCGCAGGGCGATCTGCACATCGATGATCACCACACAGTTGAAGATTGCGGCATTGTGTTCGGCCAAGCCTTGGCGAAGGCGGTGGGAGACAAGCGCGGTATTACGCGTTACGGCCACGCTTATGTGCCGTTGGACGAGGCGCTTTCCCGCGTGGTGATCGATTTGTCGGGCCGTCCCGGACTCGTGTTTTCCTGTGCGTTCACGCGCGCCAGCATCGGTCGCTTTGAAACGCAGCTTGTGGAGGAATTCTTCCGTGGGCTGGTCAATCACGCGGGCATGACCTTGCACATCGACAATATTCGCGGCGATAACGCGCATCATCAGGCCGAAACGATTTTCAAGGCATTCGGGCGGGCATTGCGTATGGCACTTTCGCCTGATCCGCGTCAGGCCGATCAGATTCCTTCGACCAAAGGCTCGCTGTAACCATGGCCGAAGCCATTGCAATTGTCGATTACGGCATGGGCAACCTGCGTTCTGTGGCCAAGGCTGTGGAGCACGTTGCTCCTGCGGGCACCGAGGTTCGGATCACTGATTCTGCCGAATATATTCTGAATGCCGACCGAGTGGTCTTCCCGGGGCAGGGCGCCGCCGCCGACTGCATGGCTGCGCTCAAATCCCGCGAGCTGATTGCGCCGCTGACTGAGGCGGCGAAAACGCGGCCTTTCCTCGGTATCTGTATGGGCATGCAGGTGATGCTCGATCACAGTGAAGAGAATGGCGGCACCCACTTGCTTGGCTGGTTCAAGGGCGCGGTACAGCGTTTCCCGGCCGGCGTGGATGCGTCGGGTCTCGCGCTCAAAATCCCGCAAATGGGCTGGAATGAAATTCGACAGATTCGCCCGCACCCCTTGTGGCACGGCGTTGCGGACATGAGCCGCTTCTATTTCGTCCATAGCTATTATTGCGTGCCGGAAGACGAGTCGTTGTCGGTGGGCGAAACGGAATATGGTCTGCGTTATACCTCCGCATTGGCGAGTGGCTCTGTCTTTGCGATCCAGTCGCACCCTGAAAAGAGCGCTGATGACGGTCTGACCCTACTGAAAAACTTTACCCGTTGGGACGGTCGTTTCGACTGAACCTGACTGCTATCTTGCGTATCGAGGACGCTTCTGATGCTGTTGATTCCTGCCATTGATTTGAAAGCTGGCCAGTGTGTGCGACTCAAGCAGGGCCGCATGGACGACGACACCGTATTCTCGGATGATCCGGTTGCGATGGCCCAACGCTGGATGGACGCGGGTGCCCGGCGCTTGCATCTTGTCGATCTGGATGGCGCTTTTGCGGGTAGTCCGAAAAATCGGGAAAGTATTGCGGCGATCTGTGCGGCTTTTCCTGAACTGCCGATCCAGGTCGGCGGCGGCATTCGCGAGGAAGAAACCATCGAACAGTATCTTGCGATGGGTGTTTCCTATGTGATCATCGGCTCCAAGGCAGTTTCCGATCCTCACTTCGTGAGCGATGCCTGTCTGTCGTTTCCGGGGCACGTCATCGTCGGGCTCGACGCGCGCGACGGCAAGGTCGCCATTGATGGTTGGGCCAAGACATCGAATACCGATGCCACCGATCTGGCGCGTCGCTTTGAGCAGGATGGCGTTTCTTCCATCGTCTTCACCGATATCGCACGAGACGGCATGATGCAGGGCGCGAACATGGAGGCTACCCGGGCCTTGGCGCGCGCGGTGCGTATTCCCATCATTGCCTCCGGGGGCATGACGGACATGGCCGATATCGATCGGTTGATCGATGCCGCTGACGATGGCGTGGCTGGGGCCATTATCGGTCGTGCATTGTACGAGGGCGGTATCGACCTCGGCATGGCTCAGTCACGGGTTGATGAGCGTTGCGGCATCCCGCCTTTCACCGAATGAGCCTTTATCTATGAGCTTGGCCAAGCGCATTATTCCCTGCCTGGATGTGGCCGACGGCCGTGTGGTCAAAGGTGTTCAGTTCGAATCGCTGCGCGATGCAGGCGACCCGGTCGAGGCCGCGCGCCGTTACAATCTCGAAGGCGCGGATGAGCTGACCTTCCTGGATATTTCCGCTTCCCATGAAGGGCGGGACACGATGCGTCATGTCGTCGAGCAGGTGGCAGAAGAAGTCTTTATTCCACTGACTGTTGGCGGTGGTATCCGTGCACTCGCCGATGTCCGCTCGTTGCTGAATGCCGGTGCAGACAAGGTGTCCATCAACACGGCTGCGGTGTTCAATCCCGACCTGATCAAGGAAATTGCCGACTCGATCGGCGCACAATGCCTAGTGGTTGCGATTGATGCCCGGCGCGTGTCCCAGCCGGGAGAACCGCTGCGCTGGGAGATTTTTACCCACGGCGGGCGCAAGCCAACCGGTCTGGATGCGGTGGAATGGGCGAATCGGATGGCCGAATACGGTGCGGGCGAGTTGCTCGTGACCAGCATGGATCGTGACGGCACCAAGCAGGGTTTTGATCTGGAACTGACGCGCGCGATTGCCGACTCCGTGCCGGTGCCGGTCATCGCCTCCGGTGGTGTGGGTAATCTGGACGATCTCACGGCGGGCATCCTGCAGGGCCACGCCGATGCGGTGCTTGCGGCAAGTATTTTTCACTTTGGTACCTATCGCATCAGCGAGGCCAAGGCGAATATGGCGGCGGCGGGCATTGAAGTACGGCGTTAAGAAGCACCGCATCAATCGCGCTTCGGGTTGGTTTGGTCGGCGTGCCGCCCGGTTTCCCTCAGGGACTGTTATATACTCCCGTTCCAGTGGTGGTGCGATGCGCGCCGCCGAAGCCCCTTCAATCTATGAGATCTGCCATCGTGCCTATTGAACCCGACTGGATGTCTGCCGTGGTCTGGACCGAAGACGGTCTGGTGCCTGCCATCGCGCAAGACGCCGGAACCGGCCGCATCCTCATGTTCGCCTGGATGAATCGAGCCGCCTTGGAGCAGACTGTCGCCACGGGCGAAGCGGTCTACTTCTCCCGATCCCGTCAGCGGCTTTGGCACAAGGGCGAGGAAAGCGGACATGTGCAGCGGGTACAGGAGATCTGTCTCGACTGCGACGGCGATGTCATTCTGCTCCAGATTGAACAGATCGGTGGTATTGCCTGTCATACGGGGCGGGAAAGCTGTTTTTTCCGCCATTTGGTTGATGGGCAATGGCAGATCACCGAACCTGTATTAAAATCACCGGGCGAAATTTATGGGGAAGGCGCACATGGCCACGAATAATCCTGGCGAACTGTTGGCACAGTTGGCCGACGTGATCGAGCAGCGCAAGCAGGCCGACCCCAGTTCGTCCTATGTCGCGCAACTGTTCGCCAAAGGTCGGAATAAGATTGCCCAGAAAGTGGGTGAAGAAGGCGTGGAGGTTGCTCTGGCCGCAGTGAGCAGAGATAACGTTGCCATCATAAGCGAAATGGCTGATTTATGGTTCCACAGCATGGTGTTGCTGGCCGATGCGGGCCTGTCTCATCAAGCGGTGCTTGATGAGCTGGGCGAGCGATTTGGTTTGTCCGGCCTTGAAGAAAAGGCCAGTCGGCCCCAAAGCATCAAGACCGGAAACATCAAGAATTGATTAATTATTTGAGGAGCGCGAAAAATGGGTAGTTTCAGCATTTGGCATTGGTTGGTCATTCTGGCGATCGTACTGTTGCTGTTCGGCACCAAGCGTCTGAAAAACCTGGGCGGCGATCTGGGCAGCGCGATCAAAGGCTTCAAGAACGCCGTCAAGGATGAAGAAAAGAAAGACGCTGATACCGCAGCAGGTGAAGGCAGCAAAGAGTCTTTGGCTCATAAAGAGGCTGACGCCAGCCGCGTAATCGAAGGTGAAGCCGTTCGCCGCCAAAACTCGAACGATCAGTCTGGCAACAAACCAAGCTGAGGTTGCCAGTTAAACCAGCAGCTAAGCCAGCACCAAGGGTCAAACCGTGTTCGGATTCAGTATTTGGGAAATCTTCCTGATTCTCGTGATAGCACTGCTTGTGGTTGGCCCCGAGCGGTTGCCCGGTCTTGCGCGTACGATCGGCACCTGGGTGCACAAGATCAAAAAGTTTGTGGCGAACGCAAAGGCCGAGCTGGACAGCGAGTTCAACTTCCAGGACATGAAAGACATTCTCAACTCCCAGGAGTCAGAGATTGCCAAGTTGCGTGCCCTGGTGGAAGAGACTCGTCAGGAAGTGAACGAGTCCGGGCGTCAGGTTCTAGGTGCAGTCGATGACGCGGAGGCAAGCTTCCGGGCAGCCGCTCAGTCAGAACAAGAAGCGGCGCGTGCGCCTCTGAAGGCCATCGACGATGTGACGTCATCTGAGTCGTCCACGCCTGCCGAAAATAAGCAGGCAGCTATCGATGCGAACAGTGATGGTGCAACTGATACGCCTAAACCCGCAGTCACGCCGTACGCTCCATTGAGTTTCGAAGAGGAAATTCGGATGCTTGAAGAGAGTTCGGGGCAGGCCTTCAAGCGTCCCTTCGCTCCTCCTGAACCGGTAAATGCTCCGTCCGATACCGCTGATGCCAACAAAGCATCACCCTCACCCGACAGCAAAACATCATGAGTGAACGTGATTCGTCCCCTGAGGCGGACAGCAACGGTCTTGCAGGCGTAGTCGAAGAAACCGGCATGGCCGGTTTCCTTGGGCATCTGGTGGAGCTGCGCAATCGATTGCTTAAGGGCGTTCTGGCTGTATTGGTGCTGTTCCTGGCCTTGTTCCCGTTCCGCAATGAACTGTTCACGGCGCTGGCCGACCCACTTTCGCGTCACATGCCGGCCGGCTCGACGATGATCGCGGTGCAGGTTGCCTCGCCATTTTTCATTCCGCTCAAACTGACGGCACTGACTGCCGTGTTCATTGCGATTCCCTTTTTGCTTTATCAACTGTGGGCGTTTGTCGCTCCCGGCCTCTACAAGCATGAGCGAAAGTTGGTTGCGCCTCTGGTCTTTTCCAGCACGATTCTGTTCTATCTGGGCGCTGCATTTGCGTACTTCGTCGTCTTTCCGGTGGTGTTCGGTTTCCTGAGCACGGCAGGCCCGCATGATGTGAATTTTGCGCCGGATATCGGGGAGTACCTGAGTTTCGTGACCTCGTTGTTCTTCGCTTTCGGTTTCGTGTTCGAGGTGCCGGTGGCGATTGTCCTGCTGGTGATCGTGGGTGTGGTAACACCGGAGAAACTGGCTGAATTTCGTCGCTACGCGATTCTGATCGCCTTTATTATCGCCGCCATCCTTACCCCTCCGGATGTTTTGTCGCAGTTCATGATGGCCTTGCCGATCATCATGTTGTACGAGTTTGGTTTGTTGGTCAGCCGGTTTGTCTATAAGGCCAAGCTGGCGCGGGCTGCCGAGGTTGAGGCAGAAGAGTCGGGCACAGAAGGTGCCCAGGCCGATGAGGAATCGGATGAGGCCGTATCCGCTCGCCATGCCGAGTACGAGGCCCAAGCTGATGAACCGCTGGACATGGATAAGGCTTTCGATAAAGCGGAAGCTGATCAGCGTCGCCTGGAGTCCGATTCATCGGCAAATCCGGATAAACCTGCATCGGATACTTCCGGTCGCACAGAAGAGGGCGAGCAGCCGTCCACGGACAGCAAGCCAGACGCCGAACCAGACTCCCCCTCCGAGCCGTCGCCCAAAAAGCCCGACAGCCCGGTTTGAGTCAAAATACAAATGATGACGGGCGGTCATCCCGCCCTGATTTTTTATTTATGAAGGAATAACACATGTCACGAACCGCACCGCGTAATCCCGTTCTGCTGATCATCATGGACGGGATCGGCGTCAATCCAAGCCGCGAAAACAACGCATACGCCCTGGCACACACCCCCAACCTCGATTATCTGTTCTCGCATCACCCGCACACCGTTATCGAAGCATCAGGTCGAGCCTGTGGTCTGCCGGATGGCCAGATGGGCAACTCCGAGGTTGGACACCTGACGCTTGGTTGTGGTGACCTGATTCGTCAGGATCTGGTGCGGATCGATGATGCGATCGCGGACGGCAGCTTTTATGAAAATACCGCACTGGTCGAAGCGGCTCAGAAGGCGGCGGCCGATAATCGCCCGCTGCATTTGATCGGGTTGGTTTCCGACGGCGGTGTACACAGTCACATCAATCATTTGCTGGCCTTGATCGACCTGGCCAGCAAGCATGGCGCACGTCCTCTGGTGCATATGATTACCGACGGACGAGATACCGCACCGAAGTCCGCGCGCTCCTATCTGCCGGAGCTTGAGGCCAGCCTGAAGGCCGCTGGCGGTGCGATTGCCACGATCAGCGGGCGTTATTACGCAATGGATCGTGATCAGCGTTGGGAGCGGACGGCCGAGGCGTGGGAAACGATCGTGCGCGGAAAAGGGCCTCATGCCGACAATGCGAGGGCCGCGCTAGAAGCTTCCTATGCCGAAGGCAAGACTGACGAATTCGTGTCACCTACTGCGCTCAAAGCATTCGAGCCAATCGAAGCGGGTGATTCGGTCATCTTCTTCAACTTCCGTAATGACCGTCCACGTCAGCTTACCGAAGCGCTTGCTCAAACGGAGTTCGCTGGGTTTGATCGTGGCGATTACCAAACGGTTCGGGTTACCTGCCTAACCGAATACGATCCCCGCTTCCTCTCTCCGATTGGGTTCCCGCCCGAGCGTCCGAAGAATGTACTGGCGGAAGTGATCAGTCAGGCGGGCATCAAGCAGTTCCACTGTGCGGAAACGGAAAAGTACGCGCATGTCACTTTCTTCTTCAATGGCGGCAAAGAGATGCCATTCGCGGGTGAAGACCGCTACATGGCACCATCACCCAAAGTGGCGACTTACGATCTCCAGCCGGAAATGAGCGCCCACGAAGTGGCGGATGCCACCATCGCTGCGGTTGAGCGTGAAGAGTACGGTTTCGTGTTGGTCAACTTCGCCAATGGCGATATGGTCGGTCACACCGCTGTACGTGATGCCGTGATCAAAGCCGTGGAAACAGTGGATTTGGAAGTGGGACGTCTCGTGCAGGTAGCGCAGAAACATGGCTTTTCCATTATCGTGACGGCCGATCACGGCAACTGCGATGAAATGGTCGATCCGGTTACCGGCGAACCACACACCCAGCACACGGTTTACCCCGTACCTTGTCTTTTGATCGACGAAACCGAACCGCGTCTGCGTACAGGTGGTGGAATTGCGAACATTGCCGCGACCGTGCTCGAGTTGATGGGCTTGCCTGTGCCGAAGAAGATGAAGCGTTCGTTGTTGCTGAATTCGAGCAATATCACCGAGTAAGCCCCGGCCAAGGTTAGCTGCGTTGCCCCAGCCGTTCAAGACGCAGGCGCTGTCGATCATCGAACAGCCGCCTCGCCCCCAGATGTACTGCCAATAATGAGCCGAAACCCGTGGCTGCGGTGATCAGCAGCATGATCAGAATCTGATAACGCACAGCCTCCATCGGCGGAGCACCGGCCAGAATCTGGCCGGTCATCATGCCCGGCAGGCTGATCAGTCCGGCGGCGGCCAGCATGTTCAAGGTTGGGATCAGACCCGCACGCAGCGCCTCTGTGCGCAGGTCCGCCATTGCCTGTGTGGCGGTCTGCCCCAGCAGCAGGCGTGCTTCGATTCGACTCCTGTTAGACCAAGCGGTTTGCGTCAGGTGATTCAACGCTAGGCCAATCCCCGTCATCGTATTGCCCAGAATCATGCCCAGTAGCGGGATGGCGTACTGTGGTGTGTACCACGGCTGGGGCGAGATGATGACGATAAGTGCCAGCAGCGTGATGATCGCTGCCGTCACGCCCATGGACATCAAGCCGATGAAGTAACCTCGCCATCCCTTGATCGGACGCTTCTGGCGTGCGCTGACTTCATAGCCGGCCAGTGCCAGCATGACCAACGCCATCAGTCCGATCCATACTAGATGGGCAGATTCGAACAGAACCTTCAGTACCAACCCGACCAGTAACAGTTGAAGTGTCATGCGGATGGTGCCGATCACGAGTGAGCGCTGCAGACCGAGGCCCATCAGAAACTGGACTACGCCCAGTGCCACGACAAGCAGGGCAGCCAGTCCGAGATCAAAAGCAGATAAGGATTCAATGTTCATGGGCGAGATGGGCCTCATTGGGTGAATCAGCATGCAGTTCCAGTGTGTTGACACCGAGCAGTGCGCGCTCATCGGCATCGTGCGAAACCCAGATTACTGAGGCCTGCCGTGTGTGGGCATAGGCCTTGACTAATTCGATCAATTTGTGGGCATTGCGTTGATCCAGATTGGCGGTCGGTTCATCCAGTAGCAGTACCCGTGGTTGTAGAGCAAGTGCGCGTATAAGCGCCAGACGTTGCCGTTCTCCCGTAGATAGGCGTTCTTCGGCGGCATCAAGCAATTCCGGAGCGAGGGAAAGCGACGACAGCCACTCCTTAGGAGGCGGTTCTGAAAAGTGTTGGGCGACAACATCTGCCCACCAGCCGGATTCTGCAGGCACGTAACCGACCTGCTTACGCCAGTGTTCTGGACGGATTTTTGTTTGTGAAATGCCATCAAGCAGAACGTCGCCCGTATGCGGAGTCAGATCGGCAAGTGCTCTTAGAAACTGGCTTTTCCCGATACCGGATTGACCATAGATCGTCAGGATATCCCCGGCCTTCAGTTGAAGGCTTACCGGGCGATAACGCATACCGCTGCCGGGTTCACCCGTGACGTTCCGTGCTTCAAATAACATAAGGGTTCCTCATTTGCAGTGGGAAGTGCTTTTCATGCTGTCTGTGCAACTTTTAGCATTGTCCGCCAAATAAAAAAACCGCCTGTGCGGCGGTTTTTTTGAGTCAGAGGCACAAAAGTGCGTGATTATTCGGTTGCTGTTGCGCCCTTGTCAGCCGCTGTATTCATTACGGCGATGTAGGAAGCCAGTGCGTCGATTTCGCTATCAGTCAAGTTCTTGGCCTGAGGGATCATCGCGTAGGAGTTCGTGCCCATTTGCTGACCTTTGCGGTACAGGTTCAACAGCGATACAACGGAGTTGTAAGGCAGACCGGCAAGTTTCGGTGCACCGAAGAGTTTGCCGCCTTCACCAGCAGCGCCGTGGCACACGGAGCAGCTTGAGAACAGGGCATGGCCCCACGCAACCACTTCAGAAGAAACAATCTTCTCGGTTGGCGCGGCTGCCGGTGCTGCAGCCGGAGCGGCACCAGCAGGAGCAGGTGCTGCAGAGGCAGGTGCTGCAGAGGCAGAGTGACCGCCGAGTTCGGCAATGTAGGCGCCGAGGTCGGCGATGTCGGCATCAGACAGGCCAGCTGCTTGCGGTGCCATGGTGCCATAACGCGCGCCCCCCAGACCGTGCTTGGCCAGGAAGTCTTTATCGCCTTTCTTGAAGGCATGCAGAATGGCTTCGGCATCAGCAGCGTTGAGTTTGGTCAGATCCGGGAAGGCGCCGCCATTCCCTTTGCCGTCCGCACCATGGCAGGCTGCGCAAGTGGCATATTTGGTTTTGCCTGCCGCCGCATCACCACTGCCGCTGGCAGCGGTTGCTGCCGGAGCTGCTGCTGGAGTCGCGGTCTCGGCAGGCGCTGCGGCCGGGGTGGCTGCCGCTTCGGTGGTAGTCGCGCTTGGGGCGAACTCGTTTTTAAAGGTCTGGCCCGTGATCACATGAATCAGCGAGGTGACCAAATAGTAGATGGCGGCCAGAAGCAACACTGCGCCGACCAAACCTACAAATTTTGCACTCGAATCTACCTTAGGGGTATGACCATCAGCCACGGGAACCTCCAAATCAATAACAGTTAAATGTAAGAAAACAGACCCGGTTCGGGTAACGAATCGGGTGGAAAATTGCAGGGCGTGCGCAAAGAAATCAACGCTGCATACCGGTTTCGGGCATCACGTTCGTATTCGGGCGCCGAAATTCCCCTGATACCAAGCGGCGAAGTATATAGTGAATTACTATTTTGACGTATATAAACGCTCAATAACCCCATCATATTTATGGTCAAGACCGCTACGCATCAACATTCTGTGCCTCAAAAACTGCACCTTCCGGTGGACTCTCTTGCCGGTGTCGGCCCGCGGGTGACCGCTCAATTGGCGCGTCTGTCGATCGAATCAATCGGTGATTTGCTGTGGCATCTGCCTCTGCGTTATGAGAACCGCGGGCAGATTGTGCCGCTCGGGCCGCACCTCGTCGGTCAGTCGGCCCTGATCCACGTCACGATCAGTGAAGCGAAGAGTTTAATGCGCGGCAAGGCGAGGCAGGTCGCTCAGGGCTATGACGATACGGGCAGTATTACGCTCTGGCAGTTCGGTCGTTTCGGGCCGACGTTGCAGACAGGTCAGAGTTATCTGTTATTCGGCGAGATCAGAGATGGCGCACACGGTCTTGAAATGGGACAGCCGGAGTTGATCAACAGCGCACAGCTGGAAGCCATCGTGCCGGTATACCCTTCCACAGAGGGCTTGAATCAGGGCAAATTGCGCTCGTTGGTGGGGCAGGCGTTGAGAGTAGCGCTCCATGATCTGGACGAATGTCTGCCCGCATCGATCCGGCAGCGATCGGGTTGGCCTTCGCTGCTCATGGCCTTGCAGCGGATTCATGCACCGGTATTGGCGGAGGGGGTTCCGACCCGCGATGAACCTGCTTTTGTCCGGATTATCGTCGAAGAGTTACTTGCTCATCTGTTGGCACTGCGCCTGAAACGGCATGAACAGAGTCTGGATCAAGCACCGAGATTGTCCCCTTCAGGGCGGTTGTATCGGGAACTGCTCACTCAATTGAACTTCACGCCGACGCAAGCACAGGTCCGTGTGCTGGATGAAATCCGAGCGGATATGGCGCAAGGGTCGCCTATGTTGCGTCTTGTTCAGGGAGACGTGGGCTCCGGGAAAACGCTGGTTGCCGCCGGGGCGGCCCTGACGGCGATCGAGCAGGGATACCAGGTGGCTCTGATGGCACCGACGGCTTTGCTCGCGGAACAGCATCAGCGTAATTTTTCCCAGTGGTTCGCGCCGTTGGGCACCGATGTACAGTTTTTGTCCGGCCAGCAATCGGCGAGTGAGCGGCGTGAGAGCTTGGCTGCATTGGCAGAGGGGCGTTCACTGATGGTCATCGGCACGCACGCTCTTTTTCAGGAACGTGTGGTTTTTGATCGGCTTGGACTGGTGATCGTGGATGAGCAGCATCGTTTTGGCGTGCATCAGCGTCTGGCCTTGAGCGACAAGGGGACGCATCCTGATCGTGTGGGCAATCGACCTCATCAACTGGTGATGACGGCGACACCAATTCCGCGCACGTTGGCGATGAGCGCGTATGCCGATTTGGATGTGTCGATCATCGATGAGTTGCCGCCGGGACGTACCCCGATTACGACGGCACTTGTGCGCGCGGACAGACGTGATCAACTCATCGACCGCATCAGCGCGGTGTGTGCCGAAGGGCGACAGGCGTACTGGGTTTGCCCGTTGGTTGAAGACTCCGAACGCATCGAGGCGCAGGCTGCGGAATCCACCGCCGAATTCCTGAGAGAGCAACTCCCCCATCTGACGGTGGGGCTGGTGCATGGCCGCATGAGTGCCTCAGAGAAAAATGCCGAAATGGCGCGCTTCAAGTCGCACGAAGTGGACCTGCTGGTTGCCACGACTGTGATCGAGGTGGGGGTGGACGTGCCCAATGCCTCCTTGATGATCATCGAAAATGCAGACCGTATGGGACTGGCCCAATTGCACCAGTTGCGAGGGCGTGTGGGGCGAGGACGTACGGATTCGTATTGCGTCCTGTTGTTCGATGAGCCGATTTCGGACAAGGCGCGCGCGCGCTTGAGTCTGATGCGCGAAACCCAGGATGGCTTCCGTCTGGCGGAGGCGGATCTCGTGCAGCGTGGGCCGGGTGAAATACTCGGTACGCGGCAAGCCGGTCTGGCCAAGCTGCGTGTGGCCGATCTTGTCCGCGACGAAGCGCTACTGGGCACTGCCCGGGCATTGGCCGATGAACTCATTTCGACGCAGAGCCCGGCGATCAAGCCGCTGATTCAGCGATGGGTTGGCGCCGCCCATCAGTACGGGCAGGTCTAATTCGGTCCGATGCTTTGTTTTTTGCTCGTCGAGTCAGCCCCTCTTGAAATTTTCATGCCCGACCCTAGATAGCAATCGAGGTCGTTAAAGCCCATGTAAATCAATCTGGTAAGCGGCCCATAACTCACTTGTTGAATGCAAATGACAGGAGGTGTGTGATGTCGATAATTCGTTATGAGCCTTTTGGACTGTTGACCCAACTGCAGCGGGAGCTAGCTCGCGCCGAAGGTTCTACCGCCACTGCCGAGTGGTCGCCCAGTGTTGATATCAAGGAGGAACCGGATCGGTTCGTCATTCATGCCGATGTGCCCGGTGTGAATCCGGACGACATTGACATCCACATGGAGAATGGTCAGTTGACCATCAAGGGCGAAAAGAAAACAGAAGCGACGACGGATGAGAAGAACTACAAGCGGATCGAGCGGACGTATGGCTCGTTCTATCGTCGGTTCGGCCTGCCTGACTCGGCACAGGCCGATCGGATTTCAGCACGTAGCAAACATGGCGTGCTGGAAATTGTGATTCCCAAGCGGGAGTCGGTACAGCCACGCAAGATCAGTGTGGTGAACGAGGGCTAACTACGCCCGGCACGAAACAAAAACCCCGGCCTGCGCCGGGGTTTTTTATGGGTTTCTGCTTTGTGGCTAGTTAGGCTTGCCCAAGCGTGCCGACCTGATTTCGCCCGGAAGCCTTGGCCTGATAAAGTCCTTTGTCCGCCAGGTTGATCAAGGCGCTGGGTTCGCAGAACGCGGTGGGGCGCCACTCGCCTACACCGAGACTTGCGGTTACAACGGGCATGACCGTGCTATCCGGGTGGGGCAGTTCCAGTGACATGACGGCACAGCGGACGCGTTCGGCCACACTGAGTGCGTCTGACAGCTCGGTTTCCGGCAGAATGACGGCGAATTCCTCGCCGCCATAGCGTGCGGCCAGATCCTTGACGCGATACAGGCTGGAACTGACTGCCTTGGCGACGCGCATCAGCGCGTGGTCACCGGCTTCGTGCCCCAGCGAATCGTTATAGCGTTTGAAGTAATCGACATCGATCAGAATTAGCGAGACGGGCGCGCCTTCCTGCTGTGCGCGGCGCCACGCCGTCATCAGGTATTCGTCGAACTTGCGGCGGTTTGCGATGGCAGTGAGGCCGTCGATATACGAGAACTGCTTGAGCTGTCGGTTCGCATCGGCCAGTTGCTGGGTCACCCGGCGCAGGTAGACCTGTGTAGCGATACGTGCCAGTGCCACCGGGAAGTCCAGCGGCTTGGCCAGATAGTCGTTGGCTCCTTGGGTGAGTGCATCGACGATGGTTTCCGAACCGTGTCGAGCGGTCACCACGATGACGGGCAGTTCGTTGGCGGAGAACCGGCTGCGGATCTTTGCCAGCACTTCGGTGCCGCTCATGTCGGGCATGAGCCAGTCGAGCATGATGACGTCGAATTGTTCCGACTCCAGGCGATCAAGTGCATCGCGTCCCGAATTGCTGACGGTGACGCGGTAGCCTTCGCGGATCAGGCGTCGCTGCATCAGTTCGAGATTTTCCTGGCGATCATCGACGATGAGCAAATGGCCGTCGGCATGGCCGTTACCGCCTGAGGCGTGGGTAGCCGCTTCGCGTGCGTTTTGCTGACTGCGTGTGTCGCCCAGATCGATAGAGGGTTTCGCGCTGAGGGATTCGAGCAACGCGCGCATGTTGCCTATGGCCGAACCGATCTTTTCGACATCGGGTAGGGCTTCCTGCCAGTAATGGTCGATATTTGATTTGAGCTCTCTGAAGTCCACTTCAATCAGCGCCATTCTTTCCCGCCAATCCGGGAACAGACCATCGAAATGCCCGCTGGACATTGGTGCGGGTCGATTGATGGTCTCCAGCATCCGATAGGCATCACCGAGTAGCGTTTTAAGGCGGGGAGAAAGCAGGTCGTTGCACGAGGGCGGCAGGTCGTCCAGCAGCATTTCCGTGTAACCGATCATGTGATTGAGCGGCGTGCGCAGATCATGGCGGATGTGAGCGTCGCAGGGATGGGCGTTGGCCATGAGCTAGTCCCTCTTTGCCATATGTTGTTCGATCTTCTCCAGCAGGCGGGGAAGATCGACGGGTTTGGTGTCGAAATCATTGCAGCCCGCTTCAAGCGCCTTGGCACGTTCACCATCCATGGCATGGGCGGTGAGTGCGATGATGGGGATTGCCTGAGTGCTGGTTTCCGCGCGGATGGCGCGGGTGGCTTCCCAGCCGTCGAGTACAGGCAGACTCATGTCCATCAGAATCAGATCGGGTTGCTGGGATTTCGCCATGGCAACGCCTTCACCGCCATCGACGGCCAGCATGACCTCGTGCCCTTTTTTTGCAAGGCGTCGCGAGAGCATATCCCGGTTCATTTCGTTGTCTTCGACCAATAATATCCGTGCCACTTGTCATGTCTCCTAACTGGCGTCGCCACCGGGCGTGTTGCCGGTGGGAGCGGGCGTTATGTTTTTGCTGTGTGTGCAGAGTTGTTCGTGCAGGCGATCGACCAGCATGTCTTCGCTCAGTCCATTGCGCTCGATGATGTGTTCGGCTCGGAGCGAGAGGCGCTGTCGGTCTTCGTCGGTCAGCGTTTTTGCAGTGAGTACCAGAACCGGTAACTGGTTGAGCTCCGGACGCTGCCGCAACGCATCGATGAAGGCGAAGCCATCCATATTGGGCATCATCAGATCAAGAATCACGAGATCCGGTGCGGCATGGGTCGACAGCCAGTCCAACCCGGATTGGCCATCGGTGGCTTCATCGACCACGGTGCCTTCCGGTTCCAGCACGCGGCGAATCAAATCCCGGTTGTTGGCATCGTCATCGATCATCAGTACGTGACAATGGTTGGGGTGGCGTCTGTACTGTCGCAGCAGACCGATCAAGGCATCCTTGTTGATCGGTTTGGTCAGAAACTGGGCGGCGCCCAGCGCATAGCCCAGACTTTTCTCGTTCGTCATCGTGAGGACAAACACAGGGATGTCCTTGAGACCGGGATCGGCCTTGAGCGAGGTGAGCACGCTCCAGCCATCGACGCCCGGCATCATGATGTCGAGTGTGATGAAGTCCGGGTGGTGTGTCCGCGCCATGGCCAGGCCATCAGTTCCATTGTTCGCGGTGATGACGCGATAGCCCGCCCGGCCCAGAGATCGCTTGAGCAGATCATGCACGGACGGATCATCGTCGATCACCAGAATCGTTTCCGCCTGTTCATTCACCGTCGCGTTCGTGGAGGCTCCGACCGGTTGAGATGGTATGTCGGTGGCATTGCTTGGGTCCGTTTGCGTTTCCGGTTCGACGGTCAGCGGCAGGGAAACCGTAAACACGCTGCCGCTGCCGGGTATGCTGGCCGCAGTGATGTCGCCACCCATCATGCGGGCGAAGTGGCGGGAAATCGACAACCCGAGACCGGAGCCACCGTATTTCCGTGTAGTGGAGGCATCGGCCTGGCTGAATATCTGGAAAAGGCGTCCGAGTTGTTCTTCGTTCATGCCGATACCGGTATCGGCAACGGAAATCGTGAAATAGCCGGTGTTCTCCAGTCGGGCGGTGAGCGTGAGCGTCCCTTCCTGTGTGAATTTGGCTGCATTGCTGATGAGGTTGAGCAGAATCTGCCGGAACTTGGTGAGATCGCCGCGCATGTGCCCGAGCGAATCGGCGCACTCGAATACCAGCACGTTCTTATTCTTGTCGATAACGGGTTTGGCAGTGTCGATTACCGTCTGTATTTCGCGACAGATCGGGAAAGACTCCAGATACAGTTCCATCTTGCCCGCTTCAATTCGGGAGATGTCGAGAATGTCGTTGACCAGCGCCAGCAGGTGCTTCCCGCTGTTGAGGATGCGCTCCAGATCCGGTGCATATTGAGTGTTGCCGTCGTCTTCGGACTCTTCGAGCAGAATCTCGCTGTAACCGATGATGGCGTTGAGCGGCGTACGCAGTTCGTGACTCATGTTGGCAACGAATTGACTCTTGGTCTGATTGGCATCCTCGGCCTCTTTCCGGGCTTGGCCGGCGACTTCCAGCGCCTGTTCGAGTTCTTCAGTGCGCTGCATGACGGCAGTGTTCAGGTTCTGCTCACGGTCGGCGACTTCATGCGCCATCGATTGGAAGCTGCGCGCCAGTTCGCCCGGTTCGTCCCCCCGTCTGGCGAGCTGTTGCATTTGCGGCTGGTCGAATACCGCCATCTGTTCCCGCGTGGCCGAGCCGGTTCCTATCGCACGTGCAGCCGCTGTCAGGCGCTGAATCGGGATGACGATCGTGCGCCGGATCTGCCAGATCAGGAGGGTGGTGCCCACGGCAAACACGCCGAAGAAGATGCTCATGCTCCACAGCAGGTATTGATGCCCCTGAGCGAAAATTTCATCGGAGGGGACATAGATTGTCTGGGCTGAAACGACTTCACCGAGCTTCCAGCCGAATCCGTGCTTGTCGCCGTAGGTGGCGACCAAACTCTTGGGGGCAGCTTGCGGGGTGGAGTGACACTGCAGGCAGCTCGCCTTGGTGATGGCGAGTGGTCGCGCGGTGTAAAACAGGTTTCGTCCGTTGAGTTCACGGAACCCTGACAGCATTTTGATCGAGGGGTCTGCCCTGAATTTGGCGACCAGTCCGGATTCGAACGCATCGGCCTGATCATGCGGGCTGGTGGGGTTCAAGGTGGCTTCCTTGTAGCGGAAATCGGCAAACGCCGGGTCTTCGCGGAAGGAATTGAAAATGATCCGCGCGGAAAATGCCGGCACGGTTTCGGAAATAAATTGCTGTTCGGTGAAAAGCCGTTGCTGGAGTTTCGGGCTGACGTGCAGACTGGTGTATGAACGAACGGCGTTCATCATGTGGCTCAACATGTCTGCCCGAGTCTGGATTTCTGACTCGGCCTTCTTGTTCATTGCGCTGGAGAGGAAGAGACCGGATACGGCGATACTGATCAAAAAGGCCAGTATCAGGAAACCGGTCAGCTTGGTGCCAATACGCAAATTCTGCAGCATGTAATGTATCGTCCTTGAGGTAGATCACGTGATGAGCGCCGTTGCGGTATCATCGAGATACGCGGTCGGTTCCGTCGTCCGCAGGTTTCATCAGAAAACCTGATTTACTGGATGTAAATTCAATATGTTGGGTGTAATCAACGCCCATTGTGACATAGAATCGGCCTGTTGATGAAGGCTGTTTTCGCCCCGGTAAGGATGCACCGTTTGAATGCTGAACTAATCACTGCTCCCGCCCCCGCCCTGGAATTCATGGGGGCTGACCGACATGTCGGCGGGCGGGCCTATCAGCAGGATCAGGTGATCTGCCTGTCCACGCCGGATATGAAATACCAGCTTCTGGTGGTCGCCGATGGTGTCGGTGGGCATTGGGGCGGAGAACTGGCCTCGAAAACGGTGATTGAAGTCGCCCGACGTCTGTTTCCTGCCCAATTGAACCAATTTCCCGAATCCAGGGGATTTCTCGAGTATTTTTGCCAGACGGCGAATCACGAGATTCGTGCCCGGGCGGCGCAGGAGAACCAAGAGGCGTTTTCCACCGTAGTGGCGTTGCTCACCACACCGGATCGGGCGTATTGGGCGCATGTCGGCGATAGTCGTCTGTATGGATTCAAGGGGGCCGAACTGGTGCACCAGACGAGCGATCATTCTCTCGTGCAGGCCTTGTTCGATCAGGGACGAATCACGGCGGATGAGCGCCGGGTTCACCCCGAGCGTAATCGGGTCCTTAATGTATTGGGCATGAACGACACCGTGAAACCCACGCTGGGCGAAATCAGTTTGACGTCGGACATGGCCTTCCTGCTGTGCACGGATGGGTTCTGGGAACATGTGGCCGTGTCGGAAATGCCGCTGATGCTGGCAGCGGCGGATTTGAGTTTTGCCGCCTCGGTCTGGGTGCGACAGGCAGTGCGTCGTGCGGGCGCCGGGGGGGATAATGTCGCTGTGGCATTATGGCGCTCGCCTCCTCGATCCAAACGCAGTTGGCTTCCGTTCCGATAAATCGCACTGGAGTGCTGCCATGAGTCTCGAAAATCGGCGTATCAGCACAATGGACCGGGTGGGTATGGCACCCGGTGCGTTACTGGATGATGCCCATTCCGTTTCGGCGCAATTTCAGCTGATTCATTATCGTGAACATGATTCGTCGGCGCTTGATCCTGCCAGCTTGCAGGTCATGCAAACGGCCATAGCTGCTCATGATGGCGTGACATGGCTGCACGTACAGGGTTTGCCCAGCAAGGCCTTTCTGGAAGAGATGGGCGAGCGCTTCAGTCTTCACCCCCTCTTGCTGGAGGATATCCAGTCGCGAGATCAGCGCCCCAAGCTCGACGAATATGCAGAGCATCTATTCGCGGTGCTCTCGGTGCCTCGCTGGCAAGGGGACGGGGTTGTCCTCGAACAGTTCAGCCTGCTGCTGGGCGATGGCTACGTTATCAGTATCCACGATGCCCAGAGCGATATCACCGGCATCCTGCGTGAGCGATTGGCGCAATCGAGTTCGCGTCTGCGCCAGCATGGCGCGGACTATCTGTTTTATTCGGTGATCGACCTGATCATTGACCAGATCTACCCCTTGCTCGAAACCTTCGGCGGTACGGTCGACGAGTTGGAAGAACGCCTGGTAACCAATCCCGGCCATCGTGCCCTGCCGGATATCCAATCTGCCAAGCGCACCCTCAACCGGCTCCGTCGCCAACTCTGGCCGACGCGCGAAGTCATCAGTCATCTGATTCGCGGTGTGCGGAACGAGCCGCTTCTGGAAGCAGGGTTACGGCCTTATCTCAATGATCTCTACGATCACACGGTATCCGTGATGGATATGCTCGAAACCTATCGCGATACCGTCAGCGGGTTGATCGACATTCACCTTTCAAGTGTCAGTAACCGACTGAATGAAATCATGCGTACCCTTACCGTGATTTCGACGCTGTTTATCCCGCTCACGTTCATCACCGGCATTTATGGCATGAATTTCGGCAGCAGCAGCAATAGCCCGCTTGCCATGCCGGAGCTGCGTTGGTACTTCGGTTATCCGCTCGTTTTGCTGCTCATGTTGCTGGTGGCTGTTGGTATGCTCCTGTTCTTCAAGCGTCGGGGCTGGATCTTTACCCGCGGTCGTTTCTAGCTGGTTGGTGGCAGCGCCACGCAGCAAGTGTCTTTTTTTGTTCAAGAAATCGTCATGGGGCTGTCATGCAGCCGCTCTAAGGTTCGGGCAGGAACCGCGCTTTGCGCGCGGTGTGGTGCAGAAACCGAGGGCGGGCGATGTATATCAGTCTGGTGACCGAAACCTTTGATCCCGATATCAACGGGGTGGCGACGACGCTCAAGCAGATTCATTCTGCCTTGCAGTCGTCTGGTCACCGGGTGCAACTCGTGTGCCCGAAAGGCGACCAGGCTCGGGTGCTTGATGATGTGCTGGAAGTCCCCGGACTGGCTTTACCTTTTTATACCGATGTGCGACTGGGGATGCCCGTGGGTCGGCGATTGAAGCGCCGATGGCAGACCGAGCGCCCTGATCTGGTTCATATCGCCACTGAAGGGCCGCTGGGCTACGCCGCGCTGCGCACGGCCAAAGCGCTGGGTTTGCCGGTCACCTCATCTCTGCATACGAATTTTCATACCTATATGACGTTTTATCGCGTCGGCTGGCTGGCAGTGCCGGTCATGCGTTATCTCAAGTGGTTTCACAACCACACTGTATGCACATTCATTCCAACCGGACAGCAAGCCGAAGCGCTAGGCATGCGCGGGTTTGGCCGTCTTGTGGTGCTGGGGCGCGGTGTTGATACGGCCCTGTTCAATCCTGAGCGACGTGACCATGTTTTGCGTGAGCAATGGAGTCATCAGGCCGGTCTTGCGGTGGGCGATGAACCCAAGGTCGCTTTGCATGTCGGAAGATTGGCACCGGAGAAAAATCTCAATTTGCTGGTGCGTACATTCAATGCCATGCGCGCCGCTCAACCCTCATTGATTGGGGTGGTGGTGGGTGATGGTCCGGAGCGCGCCCGACTGGAAAAGGCGCTGCCCTGGGTCATCTTCACCGGGATGAAGCGTGAAGAGCAATTGGCTCGACACTATGCCAGCGCCGACCTGTTTATCTTCCCCAGTCAAACCGAAACGTTCGGGAATGTGTTGCTGGAGGCCATGGCTTGTGGGTTGATTTGCGTCAGCTTTGATTATGCCGCGGGTAACTACTTGATCGATGACGGAAAAAATGGTTGTTTAGTGCCGTTGGGCGACGATGCACGGTTTGTGCAGGCGGCGGTTGAACTGGCGGGGCGAGCGGGAGGCCCGGAGGCTCGCCAGATGGGCTCCAGGGCCAGAGAAGTGGCCGCCGCTTTTGATTGGGCGCGGGTTACCCGTGCGTTCGAGCAACACTTGAAGGATGTGTTGCAGGTTGAATCAGCCAGGCCGACATCGGAAGAGCACTCTGCAATGCAGGGATCCGGCGGGTTGACGAATCAGGATAAAACGGGAGTCTGACATGACCGCATTAATCCGTTCCTTTCGTAGTTCATCCTTGCTTAACCGGTACCTGCATTGGGAAGAGGTGGTCATGTATCGCCTCAACCATGTCAATGCCATGCGCGGTTTGCGTCGGTTGTTTGCGATCTGCAGCCGTCTGGGTGATGGTGTCGCCTGGTATGTGACCGCCGCCCTGGTGGCACTGCTTGTCGGTGAGCCTGCCTGGTTGCCCATGAGTGTCATGATGCTTTCCGCAGGTGTCGGATTGGGCATCTATGCTTCCATCAAGCACCTCACGGCTCGACCCCGCCCTCATATGGCCCACGACGGCTTGGTATTGAGCGTGGCACCATTGGATAAATACAGTTTCCCTTCCGGTCATACCCTGCACGCGGTGAATTTTGCGATTCAGATCGCCGTCTTTGCACCGGGTCTTGCCTGGTTGGTCATTCCCTTTGCCCTGATGGTCGCGCTATCGCGGATGGTGCTTGGATTGCACTATCTGTCGGATGTTCTGGTCGGCGGGGTGATCGGTGCGCTGCTCGCGGTATCCAGTCTTTGGGTGGTGGGTACGCTGTCTTGATACGAGCGCATGTCAATCGGCATCAATATCGTCATCGACTGTTCACGGTACCGTCTTAACATCCCCCGCTTTTGTGGCGCGTAGAACGACCTTGATAAAGGGCGGGAATGCACTCACTATAAGAAAGGTTTTCGGAATGCTCGGATCATCCGTAGGATGGTTTCGGGCAGTTGCCTGGGTTTAATCGATGGTGTGCCTCATTTGCCCTGAGCCAGGTGGGCAGACCTTGGCGTGCATGCCTTGTGTGGGTATTAAATATTGGTCATGTCTTGGTCGAGGAGCCGTTTCGTATGGATTCCGAACGCGCTTTTCCTGATTTTACTGGCGACTGCCGGCGTGCTCGCTGCTCGCATCACTTGGTTGTGGCTGGCACCGGCACCTGCCTATGTAGCGCCTGCCGAGTCGGGAGGCGAAGCGAGTGTAAAGTCGCAGTCGGTATCGGTTGAGCAGATCGGCGGTTGGCATATTTTCGGCCTGGCAGCGACGCCAGATCGCCCCGCGGCGACAAAAATTTCGGCATCCCGATTAGGGGTGAAGCTCGAAGGTATCATTAGTGGTTCTCCCTCACCTCTGGTCATGCTGCGGGTGGGTGGCGAGGTGCGATTGCTGCAAGTTGGCGATGCACTGTCTGCGGGGGTGACCATCGTTTCGATCGCGCCTGATCGCGTCGTCATTTCCAATCAGGGACGCATCGAGTCCATCGCTTTCCCCGAACCGCAGTCGCTGGATCAGGCGCCTGCGCCAAGTGCCGCCTCGCTTTCAGGGAAGTCACATGGTTTTTCCGGAGAGCCCGCACCATCCTCTGTTCGCGTGCAGGCAGAAGAAATCCTGCACAACCCCCAAACCCTTCTGCGCTTTGTGACCATATCGCCTGTGCAACAGGACGGCGCGATCAGCGGCTATGCGCTGCACCCCGTTACGGGGCAGGAAGCACTCATGCGGGCGGTGGGGTTGCTGCCGGGTGACGTGCTGACATCCGTGGATGGCATGTCGGTCAATGATCCCACCCTGTTGCCGCGGATAATGCCGCTGTTGAATTCCGGCCAGCCTTTGCAGGTATTGGTTGAACGGGGCGGTCAGCCCTTGAGTGTGACGATTAACTTGGACTCATTACAATGATGAATACCGCCCGCCGCGCACGCGGCCAAGCCTCCACTCTGGTTTTCGGCATGGCGCTGACACTGGTCGCCTCCGCTGGCCTGATCAGCAGTCCGGTCTGGGCTGCCGATGCGCCACCGCCCGGTATTTCGCATGTTCAGGACGACAAGTCCGATACGGATATGGTTACCCTGAATTTCCGTGACATGGATATCGGCGCCCTCATCGAGGCCGTCTCGAAGGTCACCGGCAAGAACTTCATCGTCGACCCCCGGGTCAAGGCGCGGGTCACCGTCATTTCCGCCAAGCCGATGAGCCCGCAGAAACTCTATGACGTGTTTCTCTCGATCTTGCAGGTGAACGGGTTCGCTGCCGTCCCTGCGGGCAACGTGATCAAGATCGTGCCGGAAATCAATGCCCGTTCCGATTCGCAACCGGTCAATCCAGCCACAGGGGCCGAGGGCGATCAGATGGTGACCGAGGTGGTGCGTCTGCGTTACGTGCCTGCCGCACCGCTGCTGACGGTTCTGCGTCAGATCATGCCGCAGCAGGCCGCGCTGTCGGTTTATCCCGATTCCAATTCATTGGTGATTACGGATCGGGCAGGGAATATCAACCGCCTGAAAAAGATTCTGGACAAGGTGGATCAACCCGCGGTGGGCGATGTGGAAATCATCCGACTGAAGCGGGCATCGGCTGACTCGGTCGTGTCCACGCTCAAGGCGTTGTTCGGTGCTAGCGGCAGTGGTGCGACGACCCCGGCCGCCGCGCCCGTCGCGGGAAGCAACAACTTTTCCAGCGTGCCGGCATTCGCCGCCGATGACCGGACCAACAGCATTCTGCTGAGTGGGGATGCGGTAGCGCGCGCCAAAATGCGCGCCATCATCCTCAACCTCGATACGCCGGAAACTGAATACGGCAATACCCGGGTATTCCGCTTGAAGTACGCCAACGCCGAAGATCTGGTGGATGTGCTGAAAGGGATCGTCAAGAACAAAGGCGAAGCGTCGAACGCCGTAGCGGGCAAAACCGCGACAAGCAATCCTGTGAATATTCCGTTGGAAATCGCGGCAGACAAATCGCTCAATGCCCTGGTCGTGACGGCCTCCCCCAATCGGATGCAGGCGATCGAGTCGGTCATCAGTCAGCTGGACGTTCGGCGGCAGCAGGTGCTGGTGGAAGCGATCATTGCCGAAATCTCGAATGGCGTGACGAAGAAACTGGGCACCCAGTTCCTGGTCGGCGGCAACAATGGCACGGTGCCGATCGGAATTTCGACGTTCAACGGTCTGCTTTCCAGCGTTGCCAGCACGGCGGCTGCCAGCACCTCCACGAGTTCTATTGCGCTGGGCCTGGCTTCGGCCCTGGGCGATGGCGGCAATGTCGGTGTCGGTCGATTCAGCCAGGGCGGAACAGACTTCGCCCTGCTGGTTTCGGCGTTGGCGGGCGACGCGGGCAACAACATCCTGTCGACGCCCAGTCTGCTCACACTCGACAATCAGGAAGCCAGTATCGTGGTCGGGCAGAACATCCCGATCGTGACTGGCTCCTACGCATCGACCGGCACGACATCCTCTTCCGTCAATCCATTCCAGACCATCACCCGTGAAGACATCGGCGTCAAACTCAAGGTCACGCCGACGATCAGCCCGGATGGCACTGTACGATTGAAGATCGAACAGGAAGTGTCGAGCCTGGATAGCTCCGCTCAAAGCTCGGCAGGACTCATCACCAACAAGCGCAATGTCACCACCACCGTACAAGTCGATGACGGCGATGTCGTGGTACTGGGCGGTTTGATCGACGACAGCACCAGCGCCAATCAGCAAAGCGTACCGGGTCTGGGTGATATCCCGATTCTGGGCAATCTGTTCCGGTATCGTTCGGCCAGTACGACCAAGCGGAATCTCATGATTTTCATTCGTCCGTTGATCGTCGGCGATGGCGGGAAGCTGGCCGAATTCAGCCAGTCGCAGTACGACCGCATTCGTCAGAGCCAGCGGGATACGTTCGATGATCGCTCTCTGGTCAACCCGCGCGATTGGGCGGTGCTGCCGGAAGAACAGAGCTTCCAGCGGAACCTGCCGATTCCCCTGCCACAGAACATCCGCACGCTGATGGAGCAGGATCGTGCCCGCAGCACAACCGCCAGTGGTCAAACGGCGGCGGCTGCCCCGTGAGTGAACAGCGATGACTGACGGAGTTGATCACGTTGTAGAGCGGAAGATGGCGCAAACACCCGCCCTCTCTTATGGCTACGCCCGGCGCTTCGGCGTACTGATCGAACCGATTGGTGCCGCCAACACGGCAGCCTGGGTGGTGCGGCATTGCAAGCCATTGTCCGTGTCGGTGCTGGCCGAACTGGGGCGCAAGCTGCCGGATGGTTTCACCCTCGACTGGCTGGAAACCGACGAATTCGAACGCCGCCTTGCCCGTGCTTATGAAGGCGGTTCGAGCGTCGCGCAAACCATGGTGGAAGACCTTGGTGATGGCGGGCTCGATGCGCTGGCGAACACACTGAATGCGCCGATCGACCTGCTCGAAGCCGACGACGAAGCGCCGATCATCCGTCTGATCAATGCGCTGCTCTCGGAAGCGGTGCGCGAAGGCGCGTCGGACATCCATCTGGAAAGCTTTGAAACCCGCATGGTAGTGCGTTTCCGTGTCGATGGCATGTTGCGCGAAGTGCTCGAACCGCCGCGCGCCGTCGCCGGAGTGATTGTCTCGCGTATCAAGGTCATGGCGAATCTCGACATTGCGGAGAAACGCGTGCCGCAGGACGGTCGTATTTCGCTGCGACTGGCCGGGCGCCCGGTCGACGTGCGGGTTTCAACCCTGCCTTCCGGTCAGGGCGAGCGCGTGGTGCTGCGTCTGCTCGACAAGGAAGCCGGGCGATTGACGCTCGATAACCTCGGGCTGACGCGCGAATTGCAGTCGCGTCTCAATAGCCTGATCCACCGGCCGCACGGCATCCTGCTGGTGACCGGGCCGACCGGTTCGGGCAAAACCACCACGCTCTATGCCGCGCTGTCGGAAATCAACACCCGCGAACGCAACATCCTCACCGTGGAAGACCCGATCGAGTACTACCTCGACGGCGTGGGCCAGACGCAGGTCAATCCCAAGGTGGACATGACCTTTGCGCGCGGCCTGCGGGCGATCCTGCGTCAGGATCCGGACGTGGTGATGGTGGGCGAGATTCGTGACGTCGAAACCGCCGAAATTGCGGTTCAGGCCAGTTTGACCGGTCACCTGGTGCTCTCGACTCTGCACACCAACTCGGCCGTCGGCGCCATCACGCGGCTGCGTGACATGGGCGTCGAACCGTTCCTGCTTTCATCGAGCCTGATCGGCGTGCTGGCGCAACGGCTCGTGCGACGACTGGACGCACGTTATCGCGAACCCTACACGCCGGATGCGGCCGAATGCGCCCTGCTGGGACTGGATGCCGCGCAGCCGCCGACACTCTATCGGGTGAATGAAGAAGCGCGGCAGCGCGGTCAGGGTTACCTTGGGCGTACCGGTATCTACGAACTGATTTCGATCGATGCCGAAGCCCGTCGCCTGATTCACGATGGCGCGGCGGAATCCGTGATCGAAGCTCAGGTGCGCAAGCACAGCGCGTCCATTCTGGCCTACGGCGCGGCGCTGGTCGTGGCTGGCGTAACCACCACCGAGGAACTGCTCCGCGTCACGGCGGAGGGGTAACCGGCCATGGCCGCTTTTGAATACAGCGCGCTGGATGCTCAGGGCAAGACGCGCAAGGGCGTGATCGAAAGCGACAGTGCGCGGGGCGCCCGCAGCCTGTTGCGCGATCAGGGATTGGCGCCGCTGACCATCGAAGCGGTGGTGGCCGATCAGGCCAGTGCGGGTGGCCTGCAAGGCTGGATGAGCCGCTGGCAAACGCTGAACCCGACAGAGCTGGCGCTGTTCACCCGGCAGATTTCCACCCTCATCGCCGCCGGCCTGCCCATCGACGCGGCTCTGGCGGGCATTATCCGGCAGACGGAAAGCCCGCGGATACGGCGCATCATCACGGCTGTGCGTTCCAAAGTCGTCGAAGGGCACAGTCTGGCGCAAGGTCTGGCGACGTTTCCGCGCGCCTTCTCCGAGTTGTATCGCGCGACCGTGGCGGCGGGTGAAGAATCCGGCCACCTCGAAGCGGTACTCGAACGTCTTGCCGATTACACCGAGGGGCGTCAGGCGACCACGCAGAAGGTTCAGATGGCCCTGTTCTATCCCGCCCTGTTGACCTTGATGGCGGTGGCGGTGGTCATCGGGTTGGTGACGTATGTCGTGCCGCAAGTGGTGCAGGTGTTCGTGCAGATGAAGCAGACCCTGCCGCCGCTGACCCGCGGTTTGATCGCCGTAAGTGCCTTTCTGCGGGAGCAGTGGCCGTGGATTCTATTGGGCATGGCGGCATTCGGCGCCTGGTTCTACTGGGCGCTGCGACAACCGAAATTCGCCTTCCGCTGGGCGCAGATTCAACTCAAGCTGCCGTTGATCGGTCGCTTGATTCGCGGATTCAACGCTGCCCGGTTTGCTCGCACGTTGAGCATCCTGAGTGCGGCCGGTGTGCCGATGCTCAAGGCGCTGACCATCAGTGGCGAGGTCGTCGCCTCCGAACCGATGCGCCGTGCCATCAGCGAAGCCACCGATCGCGTGCGTGAAGGGGCACCGATTGCGCGTTCACTGGAGCACTCGCGTCTGTTCCCGCCGATGATGCTGCAACTGATCGCCGCCGGTGAGCAGAGCGGCGCGCTGGGCGAGATGCTGGAACGTGCCGCCATGCAACAGGAACGCGAACTCGATACCTTGATCAACGCCTTGCTCGGCCTGTTCGAACCGATTCTGATCCTGGTCATGGGTGGGGTCGTCCTGCTGATCGTGCTGGCCATTCTGATCCCGATTTTTGATCTCAACCAAATGGTGCATTAATGATGAAATCCCTTGCTGATTCCCGTTTGGCTCACGCTCGTTCGGCGCTGTCTCGCTGCGGTCGTTCTGCCGGCTTTATTTCCCGAGGTTTCACCCTGATCGAAGTGATGGTCGTGGTCGTGATTCTGGCCATTCTGGCGACCATCGTCGTGCCGAAAATCATGGATCGACCAGACGATGCCCGTATCGCCAAGGCGAAGCAGGACATCCGTGCCATCGAATCGGCATTGCAGCTGTACAAGCTCGACAACCTGACCTATCCAACCACGGATCAGGGGTTGGAAGCACTGGTCAAACCCCCGGCCAATGCCAAGAACTGGCGGCAGGGCGGTTATCTGGATCGTCTGCCGATCGACCCCTGGAATCATCCGTATCTGTATCTGAGCCCCGGCCAGCACGGTCCATTCGATGTGTATAGCCTCGGCGCCGACGGCCAGCCGGGCGGCACGGGCGCCGATGCCGATATCGGCAACTGGCAGCAAGACGGTGGATCGACCGCACCAGGGCATTAAGACCGGCGATGAACACCGCACGTCCGCTGCATTCCAGCCGCCGATCCGGCGGCTTTACGTTGATTGAACTGATCGTGGTCATCGTCATCATCGGGATTCTGGTCGGTTTCGCGGTGATGAGCATGAACCGCCGGTCACCAGACGATGTCGGTATTTGCCGGGAACAGATGCAGTCCTGGCTGGCGGGGCAGGCGGTGGACGCAAACCTGCAGGACGGCACGATCTACATTCAGAATGCGGGTCAGGGTGTGGAAAAATCGCCCAGCGCCTTTGTACTGACCGACGTGGTAACGCCCCCCGGCAAGTCGTCGACCGAGACACGCAGCATGCAAGCCAAGGTCATCAGTCGCCTTGAATGGGCCAAGGGTTGCGATCTGGAAACGCAGGCCAATCCGACGCGTTCGGAACTCGACAGCACCGATCCCCGGGCGCGGGCCATCCTGGCCGTCACGCATGATGGCGTCTGGTCGGTGCCGCCCGGCGGCGTGTCGAGCAAGCCGGTCGTCGTGGTGCGCGGGCGGAATCAAAAGACGCAATCGATCGATCTATCGTCCGATTCCACCCAAGGTGCCGCGGAGGGTGCGGCCAAGTGAGCGCGATTCGTACAGCGCCATCCCAGCGGGGGTTTACCCTGCTTGAAGTGCTGGTGGCGCTCGTGATCCTGGCCATCGCGCTCGCCGCCGTCATCAAGGTGAGCGGGCAAAGCGCGCAGATGCTCGACCGCTTGCGGGCCGACACGGCGGCGACGCTCATCGCCCAGGATTTGTGCACCCGGCTGCAACTGGCCGAGGAGGCACCGACGCTGGGCACGAAAACAAGCGATCTGCTGATCGACGGTCAGCATTGGCAGGTGCGGCAAACGGTCAGTGCCGGTCAGTTGCCGGGTGTGCTGAAAGTCACCTACCTCGTGCATACGCCGGAACCCTACGAGGGGCAGGCCAGCATCGTGACGTACTTCTATCCGCGTGCGGTGACCAAGTCGTGAGGGCGTCGCGTGGTATGCAGGCGGGGTTCACCCTGCTCGAACTGCTGGTGGCGATCGCCATCTTCGCGCTTGTGGCCGTGATGGCGTACGGCGGCTTGAACACGGTGATTACCCAGGGCGGCATCGTGCAAAGCCAGAGCGAGCAGCTGGAAGCGACGCAAACCGGTTTACGCCGCCTGCGGTCCGATCTGGTTTTTGCCGTGGATCGTCCGGTACGGGATGCCCTGGGCGGCGAAATCCCCGCATTCACGGGCGGCGGTCAGACGCTGTTCAGCCTGACCCGGATGGGGGCGGCGAACCCATGGGGTGCCCCGCGTTCGCAGTTGGCTCGTGTGATGTGGCGTCTGCAGGATGGCGATTTGCAGCGCGCCGAACTCATGCCGGTCGATGGTACGGAGAACGCCAGCGCACAGCGCCTCGACTGGCGCACCGAGTTGCGCGGCGTGAAGAAGGTTTCGGTCAAGTTTTACGATACGAATAATCAGTCGTTTGAAATCTGGCCGCCGCCGAATCAACCCAATGCGGGCTTGCCGAAGGCCACGGAGCTCGATCTGAGCCTGAATAATCTGCCGCCATTACGGATCACGGTCGCGCAGGTCGCGGATTTCCCGACCCAACTCACGGGCGCAAGCAGTACGGGCACGGCAACGAACAGTACCACCACGACGACCGATGCGACGACCAATGCAACGACTTCTGGTCCGGTGGAGGATGAACACTGATGTACGGTTCTGCCCCGAAAAAACAGCAGGGCGTCGCGCTGATCGTGTCATTACTGGTGTTGGCGATCGCGACCGGTCTGGCCTCGGCGATGATTGTGCGCAATCAGAATGCATTCAATGAGACGGCGGCATTGGAGAACGGCGCCCGGGCCGATGCTTTGGCGAACAGTGCCTTCATCCTGGCCGAGGCGATGCTGGATCGGGACGATCGTCAGGTTGATGGCCCTGCCGATATCTGGGCTCAGCCCATGCAGGATATTCCGATCGACGGCGCCACAGTGTCTCTGCGTGTCGTGGACATGCAGGGCCGCTTCAACATCAACGATCTGATCACCAGTGACGACAAGGTCAACCTCATCGCCAAGGAACGATTCCAGAAGTTATTGCGCGTTCTGAACATCAACACCGATATCAGCAGCGCCGTGATCGACTGGATCGATGCGAATCAGACCATCGAGCCGGGCGGTGCTGAAGACGGTCAGTATCAGCAACGGGATCAGAACAGCACGCCCAGTCTGCCCGCCGGACGGCCGATGATTTCCGTGACCGAACTGCGGGGCGTGAACGGTGTGACGGAGTCGATCTATCAGCGGCTTGCTCCCTTCGTGTCGGCCTTGCCGGTAGGTACGCCCATCAATCTCAACAGCGCGCCGCCTGCCGTCCTGCAGGCATTGGGTGCTCAGGTTGAGGTCAGCCCAACCGCGGGCACCACCAGCACGCCCCCGAAGAACATTGGTTCGGTGGCGGATTTTCTGGCCCAGCCGGAATTTGGCGGTACGGTTGTCCAACCCGACGGTCTTTCTGTGAACAGTCAGTATTTTTTGTGCGTGGTGACGATCCGTATGGATAACGTGACCCGCCATCGTTATGCGATGATTGAACGTTCAGCATCGGGTTCAACGTCGGGCCAAACGACCAACACGTCCCATCTTATTGCCTTGAGTAACGAAGCATGTCTGACCGGCTTATCCTGTTTGTAACCGATCGCGCCGCCACCGAACTGCATTGGTGGCAGCCGGACGCTCCCGCCAGCGAAACGCCTCCGATGTGTGGTGATTGGACGCGTTTCGGCGACTGGCTCTCCGAAACACCGTCCCGCCGCCCTTCGGCCCTGATGGTTCTGTTGCCCGATTCGGTCTGTAGCCGTTTGATCGTGCCGATTCCCGGCACACGACGTGAGAAGGCGCTGCAAGCCCTGCCGTTCGCGCTTGAAGATGTGGTGGCCGATGACCTGAGCCAGCTTTATCCCGTGCTGGCTGAACGTCCGCTGTCGCCGGGTCGCTGGCCCGTGCTTCTGGTCGATATCGATGTGCGTACCCGTGTGCTCGATGCCCTGAAAAACCTGAATCTGGTGCCACAGCAACTTGTCGCCATGGCAGATACACTGCCTCAACCCGAAACGGGTGAGTACAGCGTCTGGGCCGATCCGGTTCAGGGGCACCTCAGCGTTTTGACCGGCCCGCACGAAGGCATGGCATTGGCGCCGTTGGCTGAGCTGAATGCCGCCGAGCAACTGGCCGAATGGCTGCCGCGCATGGCGCCCGCACCACAACGCGTGGTGTTTCATCTGCCGTTTGAACAGCCGTCGCAGTGGCCGGAAGGGATTGAATTCTTGTCTGAATCGGCACCGGACTGGGCGCAATGGCATGGCATCTGGCAGGCGGGGCTTGATCGGAACCTCCCGCTATCTGCGATCACCTCGGCCAAGGCAGTGCTCGATCAGCAATGGCAACGCCGTTGGTGGCAGGTGGGTGCCGCTGCGTTGGTCGTGCTGGTGTTGATGCTGGTCAGTCAGTGGATCGGAATCAGTCAGATGAACCGTCAGACCGAACGTTTGCAGGCGCAAATCACACGGGATTTCCACGCTGCCTTGCCACAGGTTTCGCGCGTGGTGAATGTACAGGTTCAGTTGCAACAGGCACTGGATCAACGTGCAGGGGCAGGTCAGGATGACTTCATGCCCGCGCTAGCAGTCTTTGGTGCGGTATATCAGGCGGCGAAACCTAAGGATGCCCAGTTGGCGATCAAGTCGATCCGCTACGAAGCAAAACAACTGACAGTTGAGCTCACCGCGCAGAAATATGAGGTGTTGCAGCAGTTGCTTGAACAACTCAAGTCGGGGCGCACTGCCGACGTCAGCCAGATCGATGCGGGTGTGGATGCGGGCGTGGCCCACATGCGCATCGGCATCAAAGAACTTTAAATCCAGACGGTATCTACGATGAATACTCCCCTTTGGTTTTCCACGTTCTGGCAGCAGCGAAATGCCAGCGAGCGTCGTACGCTCACCCTGGCGGCCATCGCGCTGGTCGCTTTGCTGGGTTATCAGTTCATCTGGTCGCCCGTACAGCGTGCGGATGCAGCTGCGCGTGATCGCCTTGCACAGGCTGAGCAACTCGCAGCATTTACCGCACAAGCGAAGACGGCGTTGATGCAGGCCGGGCCGAAATCGGCACAGCCACGCCTTGTCTCGCCGATGTTGTGGGTCGAGCAAGCCGCCCGCTCGGTCGGTATCGATCAGCAGTTGGTCCAGCGTCAGCCGGATGGTGACGACCGCGTCCAGCTCAAGTTTGCCGCTGTTCCGTTCGATTTGCTCCTGCGTTGGTTGGCGCAGGCGAGTGAGGCAGGACTGGACGTGCAAAGCGCTAGCATCACGCCCAAAAGCGGTGACTCGAGCGACGCGGCAGGGCTGGTAGATGCTCAGATCACATTGGCGAAGCACGCAGCGACCTCATGAGTCGACAACGCATGAGTGAACCTGCGATTCGCCGACCGCGATCCCTGATCTGGCCGGGTGTACTGATATTGACGGCGAGTTGGTTTGTGGCGCTTCTGGTGACCGCACCGATTACCTTGATCCCCGTTTCTCGCCTTGCGCTGCCTTCCGGCGTGGAATTGATGCCGTTGAGCGGTACGTTCTGGCACGGGCAGTGGCGTTTGAAATTGCCCCGTGCACCGGCCCTGACGATCCACACTGATTTTCTGCCGTTGTCGATCGTCCGTTTGCAACTGGCCTGGCATGTGCGGGCTCAAACGGACGCGCAGGGGAGTCAGCCGGAAACAGGCTTGAATCTGGCGGCCGATGTGGCGCTCGGTTTCAAGCAACTGAATGTTCGGAATCTACAGGGGCATCTGGCCGCTGATAGCCCGTTGGTCACTTCGCTGACAGCCTGGCCATTAAGTGGATTAATCGACTTCAGCGGGGATGCGTCGCTTGTCAGGACCGAGAGAGGCTTCGATCTTCAGGCCGTCCGGGCCACAGCCAATTGGCGAAATGCGCAGATCACGACCACAGAACCGTTGCAACTCGGCGATCTGGCTTTCAATGCCGAGATGACTCATGGGAAGTTCCATGCCATGGCCAAACCGGCATCCGGTGCCCGTGGACCTTTGTTGGGCGAACTCAACCTTGCTGGAGCATGGCCGGTCACCAAGGCACCGACAGTGCGGGGATATCTGCAACCCACCCCGATCGCCAGCGACGCCCTGAGTCAGCAATTGAGCCTGCTGGGGCGTCCCGATGCCAGCGGAAAAATCACCATTCAAGGGGTTTTGCCCGGGCGTTATTGATTAATTCTGATAGGTGGCTAACTATCCTGCATAAGTAAGCTCAATTAGAAATTCCTAATAAATCGGCTCATTCTGATAACTGAGTAAAAGACGCAATTATTAAATGAATCCAGACTCCCTATGATCTGGCCCCCGTGGACACCGAGAGGTGTACTGCGCGGGCAGCAAAATTCGATCCGAGGTTCATGAAATACTCAGGAGAAGTTCAGATGTGGCAGACAGTTAAAAACCTGTGGTTTCGGGATCCGTCCGAGAAACCCGTGTATATCAATGACACCGCCGTGCGTATTCGCGCCGGTATTCTTTTGGCTATCCCGATCTATATGGGTTTGACGCTGTGGTCGGCCATTTTCGGCGGGCACTGGATCGTTGATGGCGATAGCATCCACGACACACTCGATACCGATTGGGACGGTCATATCATCTATTCCGCGCACGTCATCCGGCGTACCTGGGATTACACCATCCAGACGTATGTGCTGTTGTATGGCTTGTTCGAGATGCTGTCCGGGCTGTTCGTCTGGTCATCGCGTCTTTCGCCGACCATCCTGATCTCCAGCTTCCTGGCACGCAAGCAGCACGCCGTCTGGAAGCCGTTGACGCCGAAGCGTTATGCCTGGTTGCTGGGTGCGTTCATGATCACCCTGTGCCTGATTTTCTTTAACCCCGATACGTTCGCGGACTGGCTCAATAAGCTGGTTGGTCACCCCGTCCTGCCGGATACCAGTCAGTTCATGGCGTACTGGATTCCGCTGTTGGTCATCGTGTGCATTGCCTTCATGTGGCTCGAAGCCGTGCTTGGTTTCTGCGTGGGCTGCAAAATTCACTGGTTGCTGGTGAAGTTGCGTGTCCACAAGGAAGAATGTGAAGCCTGCAACAACATCGACTGGGATGAAATCGCACGGCGTAAGGCTCAGAAGGACGAGACAAAACAGGACCACTGAGTCTTGTTTGACCGTCTTCCACGACGGTAGGAATCCAGCGTGAAGAAAGCCCCGAATCCGGGGCTTTTTTGTTGCCATCCGAAGAGGCAATTGATGCCCAACAAGGAAAATCAGTCCGGCGCGTATTGCCCCCGCTGCCGTTCGATCTGTTAAGGTCATGGAGAACGCCCTTCTTCCGTCACCCAAAAAACAGTGATTTGTCTATGTCTGCGCTGATGAAAAAGAGCACCTTGCTGCTGCCCGTGTTTGTACCCTCCATCCTGGTGATCGCCCTGTTGGTGATCGGCACCGTTGCCGATCCCAAGCTGGCTAGCGATGCGTTTACATCCACGCTGGCTTTTATTACCAACGATTTCGGCTGGTTTTATATGTTGGCCGTTGCTGTATTCCTGATTTTCATTGTGGTGGTCGCTATTTCCCCTTGGGGTGGGATAAAGCTGGGGCCCGATCATTCGGAGCCGGAATATAGCTTTACCGCCTGGTTCGCCATGCTGTTTTCGGCTGGATATGGCATTGCCTTGCTGTTTTTCGGGGTGGCTGAACCGGTGATGCACTACGCCAACCCACCTGTCGGTGACCCGCGCACCATCGCGGCGGCGCGTGAAGCGATGCAAATCACCTTCTTCCATTGGGGGTTTCATATCTGGGCCATATACGGTCTGGTCGGCTTGGTTCTGGCTTATTTCGGTTTTCGACATGGTTTGCCGCTGTCCATGCGCTCCGCCCTGTATCCGCTGATCGGCGACCGGATTCATGGTCCGATCGGGCATACCGTGGATGTCTTTGCCGTGTTGGGCACCATGTTCGGCATTGCGACCACGCTGGGGTTGTCGGTCGCGCAGTTGAACGCGGGCCTGAATTATCTCTGGCCCAGTATCCCGGTGAACGTGACGGTACAGATCGTATCCATCGGGCTGATTACCGCATTGGCGACGCTTTCTGTGGTGGCCGGGATGGACGCAGGCATCAAGCGCTTGTCGCAACTGAACATGATGCTTGCCATCACTCTGATGGTGTTCGTTTTCACCGTGGGGCCGACGGTGTTCATCCTTAAAACCTTCATGCAGAACACGGGCAGTTATCTCTCCAATATCGTCGAGCGTTCGTTCAGTCTAGAGGCCTACACGGGCGGCAAATGGATTGGTAACTGGACGCTCTTCATCTTCGGTTGGACGATCGCCTGGGCTCCGTTCGTGGGATTGTTCATCGCCAAGATCAGCCGCGGTCGCACGATCCGTCAGTTCGTCGTGGGTGTCATGCTGGTACCAACGCTGTTCACTTTTTTCTGGTTCTCGGTATTCGGCGATACGGCGCTGCACGCGATCATGATGGATGGCTACACGCACCTGATTGATCAGGTGGAAGACAACAAGGCCATTGCCCTGTTCAAGCTGTTTGAGCACTTGCCCTTTACCACCGTTACTTCATTCCTGGCGATTGTTCTGATCGTGACTTTTTTTGTCACTTCGGCGGATTCGGGTGCTCTGGTTGTGGACTCGCTCGCTTCCGGCGGCGCTTTGAAAACACCCGTCTGGCAGCGGGTGTTCTGGGCAACGTCGCAGGGTGTATTGGCAGCGGTATTGCTGTTGGCCGGTGGTCTTTCCGCATTGCAGACCGCGTCGATCACATCGGCACTGCCGTTTGCAATCATCATGCTGATCTCCGCCGTTGGCCTCTGGCGCGCATTGCAGATCGAAACGCACCGCGAAATCAGTTTGCAGCATCACATGAATTCGGGACGCCACAACCGAGTCGGCGACCCGAAATACTGGCAGAAACGGCTGGGCAACCTGGTGGATTTCCCGGCCAGGACGCAGGTCGCCGAGTTCATTGAGACGACCGTCGCCGGAGCCATGCAAGCTGTCGAAGCGGAACTGCTGAAGCAGGAATGGCCCGTTTCACTGGAACACAGGGAGAACCTCTGCCGGTACAAACTCTCCGTGATCAGCGGTGAGGAAATGGCGTTTGAATACGAGGTGCGTTTGCGTGGATATGCGAAGCCGGGCTTTGTTTTCCCTGCCCTGTCACGCGATGACGATGGCGACGAGCAGTACTATCGTGCCGAGGTTTTCCTGCGTCGCGGCGGTCGTGCCTATGATGTGTACGGGTATGAAACGAACCAGCTCATCAGCGACATGCTCGATCAGTTCGAGAAATACATGCATTTCCTGCACACCACGCCGGCCACCCTGCCTTGGAAAGTGGTGGATGACGACCATGATGAGCCGGTCGACCAGCCTGTGAAAACGTAGATGACCTGCAAGTGAACGGCGCTTACCTGGCCGACTCGCTTTTGATTCACAGACTCCGTTGGGCGTGTGGATTGACGATTTTTAAATTGCGATAAGAGCCCTATGTTACCTACCGTTATTTCGATTCAATCTCTGTTGCTGGGCATGGGGATTCTGCTGGCCGGTTCCGGCATGCTCTCCACCCTGCTCGGCCTGCGCGCGCAGCAAGACGGTATGTCCATGGAGATGATCGGCCTCGTGATGTCCGGATTCTATCTGGGCTATATCATTGGCACGCACTTGCTTCCCTCGTTGGTCCGACGCGTCGGGCACGTGCGCGTGTTTGCCGCGATGGCAGCGCTCTCAGCTGCCGCTGCCCTGTTGCACGGTCTCTGGGTGAATGAGTGGTTCTGGCTTGGGCTGCGTGTACTGAGCGGGATGGCGCTGCTTGGCCTGTACATGGTGATTGAAAGCTGGTTGAACGCCCAGGTAAGCCACTATCGAGGCCAGATTTTCGGCATCTACATGATGGTCAGCCTGATCGCCCTCGGCATCGGCCAGTTTCTGATCGGGATTTATGGTGCGGATGGGTTGGCATCGTTCATGGTCGTCGGTCTGTTGTTCGCACTTGGACTGGTGCCTGTTGCGTTGACCCGGGCTACCCAGCCGGAGCCGGTGGAAACAGCGCGCCTATCGGTTCGTTCACTGTATGCGCAGGCACCAACCGGTCTGGTGGGTGCGCTGTTATCCGGCTCCGCCACGGGCGCTCTCTGGGGGCTGGCGGCCGTTTTCGGTACCCGCATTGGGCTGGATACGGCTCATGCGGCGTTGTTTGTGGCGTTGCTCATCTTTGGTGGTGCATTCCTGCAATGGCCGATCGGCAAGCTGTCCGATCATTGTGATCGGCGCAAGGTGCTGATCTGGTTGGGTGTCGCCGGGGTCGCAGCTGGCGGGTTGCTGATCGGAGCGACCATGGCCACGGAACCGAGCGAGATCGCTTCCTCGCCCTTTAGATGGGTGATCTGGTTGAGTGCGCTGCTGTTTGGCGGATTCGTCTTTTCCGTCTACGCGATCAGTGTGGCGCAAACACACGATCGCCTGTCCAGCGATCAGGTTCTGGATGCGACCCGGACATTGTTGCTGGTCAACGGCGTCGGGGCGTTATTCGGCCCGCTATCGGCGGGGCTGTTCATGGGTTGGTTCGGCGCCAATGGACTGATTTGGTTCATTATGCTGGTGCTGACGATGATCGGCTTGTTTGCCTTCTGGCGTATCCGTATCGATCAGCCGGTGCCAGAGGCAGAGCGGGGCGCGTTTGTGGTGACAACCCGAACATCGACCGCCGCGGCCGATTGGGATCCGCGCACGCCGGATCTGCAGGAAGCTTCTCTGGCGTCTGATGCCGCACGATGAAATCTGCGCTGAGTCAGGTGGTGGTCTCAGCCTGTTTGGTTCGCAGATCCGGCAGAAACAGCGCAATCACGCCAATCAAGGGCAAAAAGCTGCAATAGAAAACCAGCGTATCGATGCCGAAATGGTCGGCAAACTGACCGAGTAGCGCGGCACCGATGCCCGCCGTGCCGAAAGCGAAACCGAAGAACAGCCCGGACACGGCGCCGATCCGGTTCGGGAACAACTCTTGTGCGTACACCACCATGGCCGGGAAGGCGGAAGCCAGCACGAAACCGATGACCAGCAGCAGGATCGATTGCACTTCCAGTCCCATATGCGGAAGTATCAGCGTGAATGGGGCAACGCCCAGAATCGACAGCCAGATGACACGCTGACGACCGATGCGATCACCGATCGGTCCGCCCAGTAACGTGCCGGCTGCAACGGCGAACAGCAGAATGAACAAATGCAGTTGCGCGGATTGAACCGGCAGGTCGAAGCGGTGCATCAGGTAGAACGTGAGATAGTTGTTCATGCTGGCCAGGTACAGGAATTTCGAGAACATCAGTGTCAGCAGACCGCCCAGAACCCAGAGTCGCATCGAGCGGGTCAGATCGACCGGCGGCAGATGTCGTGCCGTTTTGGGTTTTCGGTGTTGAGCGGCTGCCCATCTGCCGACAAAAAACAGCACCACCATCGCCAACAGTGCCGCTCCGCTGAACCATGAAATACTGACCTGCCCATGAGGAATGACGATCAGCGCCGCCAACAGTGGGCCTGCCGCCGCGCCCCCGTTGCCACCGACCTGAAAGATGGACTGGGCCAGACCGGGCCGCTTCCCCGATGCCATACGCGCCACGCGCGAGGATTCCGGATGAAAAATCGAGGAGCCGATCCCTACCATGGCCGCGCCTGCCAGCAGGTAGCCGTAACTGGGCGCCAATGCCAGGATGATCAATCCACTGAAGGTAAAGCCCATGCCGAGCACCAGCGAGTAAGGCATTGGTCGGCGGTCGATCGCCTGGCCGATCAACGGCTGCAGGATGGATGCCGTCAACTGGAAGCACAGCGTGATCAGACCGATTTGCGCAAAACTCAGGTCAAAATTGCTTTTGAACAGCGGGTAAATCGAGATCATCAGCGACTGCATCAGATCGTTGAGGAAGTGTGAGACGCTGATGGCGCCGAGGACGCGGTATTGCGTCGCCACCGGTGCTGCTGGTGCTGCGGGCTGCTGGGTATCTGTCAGGGTTGTAGACATGGGAAGCTCGATGGGAGGCAGAAGAAAAAATTGTGCCAGCACTCATTCTAGCAGTCCGTGCCGCGGTCTGTTTGGCTGGAGCATGTGCTGTTCTTGGCTTGTTTTCGACTCTTGCTGGTGGCAGTGGTTCCGAGTAGGCTACGGTGCGGAGTTTTACTCCCGGTATGGTTTTCTACGGCAATGGAATGGGAAAGGGTAATTCATGCGAGCTTCGATGGTGTTTTCGGGTCGTGCCATGCTATTGGCCACGCTACTGGCCTCGGGGGCAGTGTCGATTTCAGGCTGTGCGCAATGGCAAGATTTCGGGCAAATGCTCAAGAACGCACAGACGTCATCGGCAACGGAGACACCATCCAAAGCCAGTGGCGCCGCCACTCGCATTGAGCAAAAAGAGTCGGCTGGCAAATCAGGGCCGTCGCTCAGTCTCAAGCAGATCATGCACTTGATCGAGAGCGGTGAGCACGAGCAGGCGCGGGCGGCGCTGGAGACCTTCCTCGCGAAAGATCCAAAAAATCAAGCGGCGCGAAATCTGCAGAAACAGCTGACGATAGACCCGGGCAAGGCCTTGGGTCCGGCTGTTTCCACCTACACCATTCAGCCGGGCGATACGCTTGGCGGCTTGGCGGCCAAGTTTCTCGGCAACCCAATGAACTTCGTTATTCTGGGCCGTTATAACGACATTAAGCGGGGGCGGGATCTTCAGGTGGGGCAGACCATCAAGATACCTTCGCTGAAGAAACTGAAGGCATTACCCGACGAGCCACTGACACGCCCGACACGCAAACCGACCGCTGAAGCGCCAACCGTGCAATCCGACACAGCCAAGCGGGACGAATCCTCCACTTCTTCGGATGGGCAAGCTGAACCCGCTGCCGCATCGCAAACCGTGAAGACAGAGGTCTCCGAGCCGAAAACCATCATCAAGCCGGAATCTCCAACCGAGGAAGCCAAGGCACTGGCGGCGCAGCAAGCGGGTCTGGCTGCCATGCAGAAAAACCAGTTGGAAGAAGCGGAGAAAGACTTTTCCAGGGCGTTGGCGATCGATCCCGGTCTTGAACTGGCAAAAACGCGCGCAGCGCAGGTGCGACAGAAACTGGTGCAGCAATACCACGAAGCCGCATTGGTGGCGTATCGCAAACAGCATCTTGACGAGGCGATTGCCTGGTGGGATAAGGCCTTGGCGCTGGATCCGAATTATGAACCCGCCTTGGGCTACCGTGCACGCGCGCAGGAGTTAAAGCGTCGCTTGGGGCAACTGAACGAGCACTAACCACACGTTGAAGATCATTTGAACTCGGGTCGAAAGAAGCCCGCCGAGTTTGACAACCCCCTCAGGCGCAATACCGCTGTAACGCGCGGCGGACGCTCTGTCACTCAGCAGAATCTTTGCCAGTGCCCTGACGTTTGTCCACACCGAGTTGCAGATCATGTTCGATCTGCGAAGCATCTCGTTGCAATTGTCTTGCTTCCAGTACGTCGGCCATCGAGTTGTAGGCAGCAAACAACCGTTCGAAATCGTCACGTCGGTGCATTCGGATACGGTGTTCCAGACGCCCCATCTTGATGTGTTCGAGTGCGTTGGATACCGCATCCAGCGGCATTTGAAGGCGTCTTGTCAGCCAGTAGGTACCTGCGACCACCACCAGAAGCACAATCGCGAACCAGGTCAACAAGGTGAGCAGCGTGGTGCGGTTGGCGGTTGCCAGCGCGTCGGTCGTTAGGCCGATGCGTAACTGTCCGATGGTGTGATTCTGATAGGTAATCGGCGTTTCAAAGACATAGAACGGGGCACCGGCGTCCTGCTGAACCGCGTACACGCGCAAGTCCCCGCGAGCCAGAACGACATGATCTTCCTTGAGCTGTGCGGCCATTCTGGCCGCCAGTTGATCCCCTCGCGTCTGTGCCTCGATCTGGCCTTTGTCTCCTCGAATCGCCATGTACACAATCTCGCGGTTGTGGCTCATGCTGTCCACCCAGGACTGGAGCGCGAGCTTGTCCTGGAGCAGAAGATCCTCGGCTGTCTGTACCGAGACCCATTCGGACAGGCTGAAGCCATAATCGTAGGCCAGTTCCGTAATCACGTTGTTCTGCTTGTGGTAGACCCAGATCATGCCCAGCACCATGGCGATGGCAACGACCAGCGCCATCAGCAGCGGCCAGCGGATGCGTAAGGGGATGACGCTGCTTGAAAGCCAGCGCTCGGTGCCTTCGTTCATGCGCTGGGCAATCGAGCGCAAATCGGCCGCCACGCCTGCTGCGGACTGGTAGCGCTCATCAGGATCTTTGGCGAGCAAGGTGTTTACCAGCTCGATCAGATCCGGCGGTGTGCGCGGGTTGAGCGGCTTGAGTGTCGGGAGTGGTTCTTTCAGCGCCTTCTGCCATACGACCCAGTGGTCCTCGTCCTGATAGGGACGGTGTCCGGCCAGCAGTTCGTACAACACAACGCCGAGCGAATAGAGATCACTGCGCCCGTCGATGGGTTGGTCGGTGATCTGTTCGGGTGACATGTACTGGGGCGTGCCGGAAAGGAAGGCTCTCGCTCCCTTGCTTGAGGGGGCGTCGGCATCGCGAGTAATCCGTGCGATGCCGAAATCCATCATTTTGATGTTGAGCTGATCCTGTTGCAGGATGATGTTTTCGGGTTTGATGTCTTGATGAACCACCCCGTGTCGATGGGCAAAGTCCAGTGCATCAGCGATTTGAATGGCGACTTCGACCAATGTGCATGGCGGGATGCCTTCGGGGTGGCTTTCGCCAAGTTGTCCCAGCGTCATGCCGGTTAGCAACTCCATGGCGATAAAGGGGATGCCTTCGACTTCACCCACATCGAAGATCGTGACGATATGAGGGTGATTCAGCGTGCCTGCCGCCTTGGCTTCGGTCAGAAAACGTGCCCGATACTCCGCATGGGCGGAGAATTCCGGCCGCAAGGTCTTGATGGCCAGTGTGCGTTCGATCTTTGGGTCGTAGCCACGATAGATGATGGCCATCGCGCCCCGTCCCAGTTCGCCCTGGATTTCAAAACGCCCAAACGTTCTCGACATGACTGCTCCCTGAAAATGCTCCGGCAATTCCTTTTTCTAGCGGTTCCTTCCAGCCAACTCAGGCGATCCCCCGATTGACTGACACGAAAAAGGCGGGGAAACCCCGCCCTGCATTTTGCCCTGCTTTACGTCCTGCTGTATATCAGGGCGGAAAATTAGCGCATGAACGCCCAGCCAAGGGCGACCAGCGCCACGATACCGATGGCGGCAAGGGCGAGCAGGCGGTTTTTCCCTGATGAAGCGGCTTTCTGGTTGGAGAGGCCGGTATGCAGTTGCAGTTCGACGCCACCGAAACGAATTCGGTCTCCATCCTGTAACGGAGCTTCGGTAATGCGCGCATCGTTCACGAAGCTGCCATTCGTGGACAGGATATTCATGACGCGGTACTGACCTTTGTCTTCGATGATCCAGGCATGCAGGCTCGATACACTGCCATCGGCAAGAACGATATTGTTGTCTTCCCTTCTGCCAATGGTCGTTTTGCCTTGACGTAATGCAAAGCGTTGATTGACAAATGGCGGCGTCAGCCCGATCAGGGCCGCTTGGTCCAGATTGATATGGGTGGGTTGCTCTGTTCCATCCAGCGAGTGGATACGGTCGTCGTTTTTGGCCACCAGCAGGGTGCCTTGGGTCCCCGCGTACTGGGGTTTGGTCTGGTATTGCACGTTTTTCATACAAGATTCCTCCACGAGCAAGCCATGGCATCGAGTGTATGTAAGTTCGATGCGGGCGATGAGCCGATTCTACGCGTATTTGTCGAGTGGACGAGCCGCGGACAGCACTTCGGCCTGTAGGAAGTTTCCGACTTGAGGCATTTCTGTCGCGGCGGGCCGGTCAGGGTAAATCGATTTTCGGCGCCGGTGTCCAGCTGGGCTGGCGGTGTTCGGCCACCACGTTCGTGTAAATGCCGCCACGGACATTCCACTCGCCGGTCACTCGCATGAAACGAGGGGAAATGGCCGCAACCAGATCGTTGAGAATGCCGTTGGTCATTGCTTCGTGGAAGCCGCCTTCTTCACGGAAGGACCACATGTACATTTTCAAGGATTTGAGTTCGACGCAACGCTCATCGGGCACGAAATCGATCTTGATCGTGGCAAAATCTGGCTGGCCGGTTTTCGGGCACAGGCAGGTGAACTCGGGAATACTCATGTGAATGGTATAGTCGCGGTCCGGGAAGGGGTTGGGGAAGGTTTCAAGTGTTTTGCTGGGCTGAGTGCTCATGAATCACCTTGCATCAATATCGGTCTGGTTAAAGGCCAAATTGTGTTTATGGGTTTAAAGGAACGGAATGAATTCTGGCCGCCAGTATAGAGGTTCGAATCGGAGTGTGCCGCTTCGATGTGTTCGCGGAGTGGGCGAATGCGTCTGACGCGGCTGTATCTGGCCGGGTTCAAATCCTTCGCCGCGCCGACCGAAATTCTGCTGCCGGCTGAGCGGGTGGCGATTGTCGGCCCGAACGGTTGCGGCAAATCCAACCTGATCGACGCCATCCGCTGGGTGTTGGGTGAGTCTTCCGCCAAGCAGCTGCGCGGCCAGTCGCTGGACGATGTGATCTTCGCGGGCAGCGGCCAGCGTCCGGCGGCGAGTCAGGCCGTGGTTGAACTGTCCTTCGACAACAGTGCCCGACGCTTGAGCGGGCCGTTCGGTGCCTACGATCAGATCGTGATCCGCCGCAGTCTTGGGCGGGACGGGCAATCCCGCTACACCATCAATCAAACACGTGTTCGCCGCCGCGATGTGGTGGATCTGTTCCTGGGCACCGGTGTCGGCGCGCGGTCCTATTCGGTCATCGAACAGGGCCAGATTAATCGTATTGTCGATGCCAAGCCGGAAGATCTGCGCGCCTACCTTGAAGAGACAGCCGGCATTTCACTGTATCGGGAGCGACGTCGTGAAACCGAAAGTCGCATTCAGCAAACTCAGGACAACCTCAGCCGCCTGAGCGATATCGCCGACGAGCTTGGTCGCCAGAAAAGCCAGTTGGAACGGCAGGCGCGGACAGCCGAACGCTATCGGGAATTGCAGAAAAAACGGCGCCGTCAACTGGTTGAGCAGACGGCTGTACAGGTTGTTCTGGCCGAACGTGCCAGCGCGGCGCTGGAGATCGAGTGGCAAGCAGCCGAAGCACATGTGACGATGGCGACCGAATGCATGGCGCAGGTCGAATTGCAGTGGACGCAACAGGATGAAGCACGGACGGCGGCCCAGAGCGCCCTTCAACAGATTCAGGCCCGGCAATACCTGCTGGCGGCCGAACAGGCGCAGTTGCAGGGGCGTCTGGGTGAGCTGGCCGCTCGAATCGAATCGGCTGAACAGCAACGGCATGATGATCTCGCCCAGCGTGACCGGTTGGAGACTGCCAGTACGGCATGGCAGGCCGAGCAGTCACGACTGGCCGAGGAGCGGCAAACGCTCGAATCACAGCGTCAGGAAGCCACGGAGCAGCGCGCCAACGCACAGGCGGAGTTGCGAGCGGCGGATGCCCATTTGAACGAAATGCGGGCCGAGTGGGCGCGTTCGCACGATGAGCTGGCGCGGCCGCAGCAGGATTTGGCTGCAGCAAAGGCGGAACACGCCGCGTTGTTGCGGCAGTTACAACGGCTTGAGACCGAGCGGACGAAAGTGGTTTCGACGGATTCAACCGAGCCCATGGCCGCCTTGACCCAACAGATTCACGATACGGAAACCCAGATGCGGGCGCTGGAGCAGTCGCAATCCGACGGCGAGGCCGCGTTGGTCGAACAGCAAGCGGCTCTGGCAGAGCTGACGGAGCGGGCCACCGCAATTCAAAAGGATGCGCGGATTCTGCGACAGAATGCTGATGCGCTCCAGGCCGAACGTCGTGGCCTTGAGCGTGCGGTGGCATCTCATCAGACCGTGAAGGGCGATGTGTCGGGAATCGAGCGACTCATCCAGCGTCTGGCCAGTGCGCATGCCGATTCCTGGTGGGGGCATGCGCTCGGGGCCGGTATCGAGGCGGCATGCGTGGATGATTTGGATGCCTTGGTCGAGAGCTGGAATGCTCATCAGATGCCTGCAACGGGTTGGTGGGTATCGCCGGATTCGGAACGGTTCGAATCGAATCAGCACCGCCTCGAACAGACACCTATCCCAAGCGAGGCGTTGGCTCCCTGGCTGCGCGATTGGCAGCACACGCGCCACCCGGCACCGTCTTTAAGCGAGGCATTGGCGCAGCGCCACACTTTGCCTTCCGGCCATTGTTTCGTCTTGACTGATGGGTGGCAGGTGGGGCGGCACTGGATCGGACGTGGCGGTAGCGATCAGGCCGCGGTGCGGCTGGCGCAACAGACTCGTCTGGGTGAATTGCAACTCGCCGGTGCCGAAGCCGAAACGGCGGCCAGGCAGGCCCAGGATGAATCCGCCACATTGCACACGCAGCTGACTGAACTGCGAAAGCAGGTCGAGCGGCTCGTGGCCGAGCGACACCAGCTGGAACAGCAGCGTCAGCGTCTGCATTGGTCGCTTGAGGACCTGCGTCGCAAATACCAACAGCAGGAACAGCGACAGGCAGAGCGTGCCGCACAGGTTGTGAGGATGGAGGTCGAGCACACGCAATTGAGCGCAGATATGGCGCGACTGGATGAGACGATGCTCCGTCTTGAACAGGTTGTTGCACAGGCCCGCTCTGCGCGCGATGAGTTCAATGCGCGACAGCAGACGGCAGAGCAGACCGTGCAGGCATTACGTCGTCGGGCCGGTGAAGCAGGCCAGGTGCTCCAGCAGTTGGAGCGGACGGTAGACCGCAACCAGCATCAGTTTCAGCAAGCGCAGCAATCATTGGCTCGCGACGAGGCGCAGATGGCACAAATCGACCAGCGGTTGGCGCAATTTGCGGATCGATTGGACGGGTTGATTACGCAGCAAACCGAACGGCAGGCCGAATTCGCGGCGCTTGGTGCTCGCCAGCACGAGATCGCACAGCAGGAAAAAGCGGCGCTGGCGCTTGTGCAGCAGCATACGCAGGCCGTACAGACCGCCGGATCGGCTCGGCATGAAGCCCAGGTTGCCCTTGAAAAGGCGCGCTCGGCGGTTCAGGCACTGGAGTTGCAACGTGCCCAACTGGAGGTGCGTGAGGACCACGCGGCCCAGGCGTTGACTCAGGCACTCGATCAGTGGCGTGACGATCAGGAATCCCTGGATACGGAAGCCATCGGGCGGTTGGCGGATATTCCGAATATCGCCGAAGCGCAGGCGTCCGAATTGGCAACGCTGGAGCAGCAGATCGCCCGTCTGGGTGCGGTGAACCTCACCGCCATCGAAGCATTTGCCGAAGCCGAAGCACGCAAGTCCGAACTCGACGGGCAGATTGAAGACGTCCAGGCAGCGCTCGATCAACTGCAGGAAGCCATCCGGACGCTGGATAAACAGACACGCGCCCAGTTCAGGGCGGTATTCGATGCAGTGAATGCGCGCATCGGCCCCTTGTTCGTGCAATTGTTCGGCGGCGGCGAGGCTCGGCTTGAACTGAGCGGTTCGGACGATCTGGATGCCGGCGTGCTTCTGTTCGCCAAACCGCCGGGCAAGAAAGTCACTCAATTATCGCTACTGTCGGGCGGCGAAAGGGCGCTCACGGCGGTGGCGTTGATTTTCGCTTTGTTCGAGCTCAATCCCGCGCCTTTCTGTATTCTTGACGAGGTCGATGCCCCGCTGGATGAGGCCAATGTCGGCCGATTCTGTGCTATGGTTTCGGCCATGTCGGACCGGGTGCAATTCCTGTTCGTCACCCATAACAAAACCACGATGGCCAGTGCCTCGGCATTGGTTGGCGTGACGATGCGCGAAGCGGGTGTCTCACGGATCGTCTCGGTGGATGTGGATCGCGCCGTGCAACTACTAGAGTCATAAAGTATGGAATGGTTACGTTGGATTTTTTTGGCGGCGGGCGTGTTCGCGCTTGCAGGGATTGTCTGGGTTTACCTCCGTCACAAGAGTGAGCAGGCTGTTGAGTTGGGCAGCGGGCGCACCGAGGCCAATCTCGACGATCCGATCGATGTGCGTATCCGTGCGCAAGAGGATGCTCGGCTGGAATCTGCTGAAGTAACGCTTGATGCGGATGCGGGCGAAGAAGTAGTCGGCCAGGCCAAGGTGAAGATGCGTATCGATCCGGTCATCACCCCCGCGACCGAACCTTTTGAAGTCGAACCCGAGCCCTTGCGCTGGAACCAGCCGACGTTCACCCGCACGGGCGCGCCAGAACAGATCGATGTAGACGATGCGCTTGGCTTGGCCGATGCCGATGGTGTCATCGGTGCCGTGCGACGTAAAGTGCTGGATGAGGTGCCCGATAGCGGGGGAAGTCTGTTCCGTCGTCGTCAGACACCCCATTTCAGCTATCAGGAAAAACAGAATACGCCGTCGGATGAAGGTGAACCTGCGTCCACGGCACCCGCTGCAGCGCCACAAAACACCAGCCCGGATGCGGACAAGGCTGCCGATCCCGTCGTTCTTCCGCTGCTCGTGGCCAGTACCGATGGCACCGCATTCCCCGGCGATCGTGTGGAGAACCTGATCGAGGAAATCGGTTTCGAATACGGCGCGTTATCGATCTATCACTATCCCGGAGACCTGGGTGAAACCCTGTTTTCGTTGATGAATGGCGTGAAGCCCGGCACCTTTGACCGCGGCAACAGCGCCAGTTTCGCGACACCCGTGCTCGCCCTGTTCATGCAATTGCCGCTGAACAGCCCCAGCGAGAGCCTGATTCTGGATCAGATGATCGATATTGCCCGCGACATCGCCGATCAACTCGGTGGTGAAGTGCTGGATGACCAGCGTCTGCCGCTGACATCCGAATCGATCGACCGTTACCGCGAACAGCTCAATAGCTGAGGATCATGGCGTCTCCTTTGCCTGACTTGTTCTCCGCAATGTCCGAGGATGGCGACCGCGCGCGGTTGCTTGCGCTCCGCGCCGAGATCGAGCGGCATAACTTCCGCTATTACGTGCTGGACGATCCTGAAATTAGCGACGCCGCCTTTGATCGGCTTTTGCGCGAATTGCAGCAGCTTGAATCCGCTCATCCGGAATGGGTCAAGCCGGATTCGCCCACCCAGCGTGTCGGCAGCCCGACATTTACCACCAGTTTCGCCCCGGTCACGCATCATCAGGCCATGCTGTCGCTGGATAACGTGTTCAGCGTCGAGGAGTGGGATGCCTTTGCCCAGCGTATTCAGGATCGCTTGAAGCGCGATGCGCCACTCGTGTTTGCTGCCGAACCCAAGTTCGATGGTCTGGCGATCAACCTGATCTACCGCAACGGCCAGCTTGTGCAGGCCGCAACGCGCGGCGACGGCCAGACCGGTGAGGACGTGACGCTGAACGTCCGCACCATTGCCTCGATCCCCCAGCAATTGCCAGAACCCCTGTCGTCGTGCGATCTGCTGGAAGTGCGCGGTGAGATCGTCATGTCGCACAAGGCGTTTGCCGCACTGAACGCCGCCGCCGATGCCAGTGGTGACAAGCGTTTCGTGAACCCGAGGAACGCCGCCGCCGGTTCCCTGCGACAAAAGGACCCGCGGGTTACGGCCAAGCGTCAATTGCAGTTTTTTGCCTACGGCGTGGGTGCTTTTGATGGCGCCGATTTGCCCGACAGCCAGCTCGGCCTGCTCGATTGGCTGTCCGGGCTGGGCTTCACCGTCAGTGAGTGGCGTCACCGTTGCGAAGGGCGGGACGCCGTGTTGGCCTACCATCAGGACATGTTGTCGCGTCGGTCGCAGCTTGATTACGACATCGATGGTGTGGTGTTCAAGATCAATGCCCAGTCCGAGCAGGACGAGCTGGGCTTTGTGGCCAAGGCGCCGCGTTGGGCTGTGGCCTACAAGTTCCCGGCCGAAGAGGCCACCAGTCAGATTCAGTCGGTCGATTTCCAGGTGGGACGCACGGGAGCGTTGACCCCGGTCGCTCGCATCGATCCGGTGTTCGTCGGTGGGGTGACGGTCTCCAACATCACCTTGCACAACATTGATGAAGTCAGTCGCAAGGATATTCGGATTGGCGATACGGTCGTCGTCCGGCGGGCGGGCGATGTCATACCCGAGGTCGTTCGCGTGCTGCCCGAGTTGCGTAAGCCGCATGCGCGTATTGTCGAACTGCCGGTCGCGTGCCCCGTTTGCGGCTCCGAAGTCATCCGGGTGGAGGGCGAGGCCATTGCCCGTTGCAGCGGCGGCCTTTTCTGCCCGGCCCAGCGTCGTGAGGCCATCAAGCACTTCGCCAGTCGCAAGGCGATGAATATCGATGGACTGGGCGAGAAGTGGATCGAGTTGCTGCTCGAACACAAGCTGGTTGACCATGTCGACGACTTGTTTGATCTCACCGTCTCGCAGTTGCTGACCTTGCCGCGAATGGGTGAGAAATCCGCTCAGAACCTCGTGGATGTATTGTCTGCTGCCAAAAAAACCACCTTGCCACGCTTCCTGTATGCACTGGGTATTCGGGAGGTGGGCGAGGTGACGGCTGCTGGGTTGGCGGCCCATTTCCGGGATCTGGATGCCCTGAACGCCGCGACGATCGAGGATCTGCAAGCCGTGCCGGATGTGGGGCCGGTGGTGGCTCAGCACGTATTCACGTTCTTGCGGCAGTCGCACAATCAGGAAGTCATCCGCAATCTGATCAATGCAGGGGTACACTGGCCCGCCATTGTCGCAACGGATGCGAATGTATTGCCGCTTGCCGGCAAAACCTACGTGCTGACCGGCACGCTGGAAGGCATGACGAGGGAAGAGGCGGGCGAACGGCTCAAGGCGCTGGGCGCAAAGGTCAGCGGGAGCGTGTCCAGCAAAACCACCGCCGTTATCGCCGGTGCGGAGGCGGGCAGTAAACTGACCAAAGCAAATGATCTGGGTGTGCCCGTGCTGGATGAAGCCGACCTGCAGCAACTTTTAACCCTTTCGACATCGAATTAGAGCTTTTTATGCCGATCATGACCGTTGACCAAATTCGCGAACTCGCTGCGCCCGATATGGCGCGCGTCAATACCGTGATCCAGACCAAACTGGCTTCCGATGTCGCGCTCATCAATCAGCTCTCCCAGTACATCATTGGTGCAGGCGGCAAACGTTTCCGCCCCATGGTGCTGGTGCTTGCTGCACAGGCCTTGGGCGGAAAATCTCCTTGGGCCGCGCAGATGGCGGCGGTGGTCGAGCTGATTCATACCGCCACCTTGCTGCACGATGATGTTGTCGATGAATCCACACTGCGCCGCGGGCGCGATACCGCGAACGCGCTCTTTGGTAATGCCGCTTCCGTCTTGACCGGGGATTTTCTCTATTCGCGCGCATTCGAGATGATGGTCGAGGTGCAGGAGCCCCGCGTCATGGCCATTCTGGCGCAGGCAACCAATCGCATTGCCGAAGGCGAAGTGCTGCAACTCATGAACATGGGCGATGCCGAGGTGGATGAACGTCGTTATGTCGACGTGATTATTCGCAAGACGGCGACCCTGTTTGCCGCCGCCACTCAATTGGCCGCCGTGCTCGAAGGCCAGTCGGAAGAAATGGAAGCAGCATTGACCGCCTATGGCCTACATCTGGGCACGGCGTTCCAGTTGATCGACGACGTGCTCGACTACAACGGCAATGAAGCGCACACGGGTAAACACGTGGGTGATGATCTGGCCGAGGGCAAGCCTACCCTGCCGTTGATTATCGCCATGCAGCGCGGGGATGAAGCTACTGTGGACATGATTCGCCGGGCGATTACCGAGCAGGACGCGAGTGATATCCAGGCGATCTGTGCGGCGATTGAACACACCGGCGCGCTCGCCTATACTGCGCACCTCGCGCAAGCCGAGGCAGACCGGGCGAAGCAGGCCATAGCCGCCGTTCCCGACAGCCCGTTCAAGGAAGCCCTGCTTGCGCTGGCCGATGCGGCCGTTGCCCGGAATCACTGAATCCTGAGGAAACGCTTGCCGCACCAAGCACTTCGGAGTGTGGCTCAGTCTGGTAGAGCACTACGTTCGGGACGTAGGGGTCGTAGGTTCGAATCCTATCACTCCGACCAAATTCAAAAGCCTATCAACATGACCCGCCTTGCCGTTTGTCCAGGCGGGTTTTTGTTTTGATTCTTTGGGGCTCTCGGTCGAAATCAATCGGGAAGAGGTAACGAGGTCCTATCGAGTACCCGCCGCAAAACCAAGCTGGTTTATTCCCGGGCCGCCTTATTCTTTGACGTTTGTTTTGATGGAAAATGTAAAGAGCCTCTGATCAACTTCCTCGTGGCCGGGATGACAGGAATCCGACAGGCTTCGACCATTTATTTTCGCTTATCTGATGAATGCGTATCACGATCTTGTATGGGCGAATTTTTAGTGATCCATTTGCTTATTTGCTTATTTGCTTATTTGCTTATTTGCTTATTTGTTTGGTTCGGTATGGAATTTACATATTTTCAATATTAAAAACCGTGCTAGATTTCCGTATCGGGTGGTCAAATTAAAATAGACGTACCGGGTTGAAATGCTGATATTACGGTATGCATTTCATATATGTTGGTCTGAAATTATTATCATTACTATGTGGGTGGGCGTATGAACAAGCTACAGAAAAAAACATTGACGATATTATCCGCCACGATGAGTTTGGCATTGACTTTTGGCTCGCCGGGCGCGGTTGCGGGTATTGTGAATAATACCAATAACGCCCCAAATGTTCTGGGCGCATGCGGTGCAGATGGCGCTGACTCAGTGGCTTGTGTCGGGGCTTGGGACCTCACTAACGTGCAGGTTGATTTGATTATCAATGGCTTCTTGGACAAAACATTCGACCCCTACACTGGCTCATACACCCAGATGGCGCCGGGCGATAGCTTCGTTAGCAATGTCTATAGCGATAAATCTAAAGCCACTTTGACGGCAAAAGTGGGCGGCAAGGTTTGGCCAGTCGGCGAGCCGACGGCGATTAAGGCTGTCAATAATGATACCAAGGTCAAGAATGGTAAGCCTGCGAACTGCCTGATCAATACTTCGTATCTGGATGCGGTGGACAGCGGCACCGGTAGTTCTGCTTATCTCGATACAGCCAATCCGTTGCCAGTCATCTGCTCAAGTCCCTTCCAGACGCATAAACGGTTCAAGATTGCCATGCAGCCCGCGACAACCGCAGGGGTGACAAGCGGTGATGGACAACAGCCCATTGATCTGGTCTTCAATACCACCGACGACAGCTCTACTACACCTACACCGTACCAGGTGTTCAGTAAAATCAATAACTACACCGATAAACGGCTTTCAGGCTACAAGGTTGAAGTGGGTGTGGGCACGGGTTCAGCCTTCAAGACCGCAACCGATCTGGGGATCAGTGATCAGTTGTATCTCTCGTTGGGTATAGGGGAGGATACGACGACTACACCAGCTGGTGACCTTTTTACGGGTATTGATGGCTTGGCCACTTTCTCTCACGGTCTGTTCGGTGCCATCGATCTGCCGCACTTTCCGAACGAAGGCTTTTTCTCGAATACCACGGCTTTTTACCCAGTTGATGCTCAATGTAGTACGGCTGCGGGCGTCGCAGTGCCTTGTCTAAGTACATTGACCCCTGCCGGTCAGCAGTTTACTGACACTATTTATTCTTCCGGTGTGTTGTCCAGTAATTACACCAGTTTGTTCGGTGCGTGGCTGCCCAGCATTTGGGAGCCAAAGGGTATTTTCTACGACGATGATAATAATCCAACGACCGACCCCAAACTGGTGGCCTGGTGGAATGGTACCGAGTGGCAGAAGGGTCAGGCTGATGGTTTTGTCCCGGTGACAGCGGCTGAATTGACGTCCTGGAATGTTAATGGTGCCGGTTCCCTTTATACCGAAGATGTTATTGAGGATGTCTTGAATCTGGGGATCAACTACATTGTGCATGTAGGTAATTTTAATGGCGGTGCTACAGGTACGTTCACTGTGCGTATTATCCCAGTAGTGGCCGCAGACCAGACCAAGCCGGTTTGGGTTGTAGATCCTGCCCCGACGTTACCGACTACATCCTCTTCCAGCGGCGGTGGTTGCACCGTGGGTGGCGATGGTCACTTTGATCCCATCTTCCCGGCCTTGCTGCTGGCGGGTTTGGGGTTCTTCGGCCTGCGTCGGTTTTCACGCAAGTCGTAAGTACCTCTATCGAGTACCGCGATGCTGCTCTTGATGATGTCGTGAGCAGCAATTGATCCAAAAACCGGTGCGACCCGAGTGGGCGTGCCGGTTTTTTATTTGGGCTTTGCTTTTGAGCTGGCTGGCTCTGGATAATGCACGCATGAAACATAGTGCAAAACATGCCCACCCCGATGTCTTTGATGAGTTGGGTCTGCGTACGGATTGGCGCTGGCTTAAGGATATGCGCTTCGGGTTGGCGTTGCTGGCCGGAGTTGCGTTCTGGCTTGCGTTGATTGGTCTGGGTTCGACTCACGCCATGCCGGTCTGGTCGACGCTTCTTTCTCTGGTACTGATGCAGCCCGTGATTGAGGAGTTGCTGTTCCGAGGTCTGCTTCAGGGGCAATTGCTTCAACTGGCCTGGGGGCGGTGGCAATGGGGTGGTTTTACGACGGCAAATCTGGCGGTTTCTGTCGTTTTTGTCGCACTGCATTTCATGAGTCACCCGCCCCTGTGGGCGTTGGGGGTCCTGTTCCCTTCCTTGCTGTTCGGTTACTTTCGAGACCGTCATCACAGTGTCTATCCGTCCATAGCCCTGCATGTGTTTTACAACGCCGGTTTTTTTCTTCTGCCACTGATTCAAATGTAATCGGGTAGGGGCGGCACAGCTTGATACTCACACGGGTTTTTCTTTGTATGTGAGCTTTTGGCACCAACCCGCCATCAAAACGCGTTATCCTTCCGCGCTGTTTATTTTTCCAAGATTCCCTCGTGATTATTTCCTTATGATTCAGCTTCAATCCGTCAGCCTTCGGCGTGGCACCCAGCTCTTACTCGAAAACGCGAACCTGACGTTGCAACCCGGTTACCGACTGGGGTTGGTTGGCCGTAACGGAACGGGCAAGTCGAGCCTGCTGGCGTTGCTGGAGGGCAAACTCACTCCTGATGCGGGGAACGTGGATCGAGCCGGTGGGCAGCGGTTGGCGACCGTGGCGCAGGAAATCGACGAGTTGGACGTGAGCGCGGTCGAAAGCGTGCTGGCGGGCGACGTCGAATATGATCGGATTTCGAAGGCGATTGCCGTGGCTGAACTGGCTGAGGACGGCATGGCCCTCGCCACGCTGTACCACGATCTGGAAGCGATCGACGGCTTTACCGCCCGGTCGCGGGCGGCGCGATTGCTGGATGGTCTGGGGTTTGCGCCCGAGGCGATCGACCGGCCCGTGCGCTCGTTTTCCGGCGGCTGGCGGATGCGTATCAATCTTGCGCGCGCCCTGCTGGCACCCAGCGACATTCTGCTGCTGGACGAACCCACCAACCACTTGGATCTGGACGCGGTGTTCTGGTTGGAGCAATGGTTGATCAACTACCCCGGAAGCTTGGTGGTGGTCTCGCACGACCGTGATTTCCTGGATCAGGTCTGTACCCACATCGCGCATCTGGAAAACAAATCCCTCACGGTATACACCAGTAATTACAGCGGTTTCGAGCTGATGCGCGCCGAGCGCCAGGCGCAGAATGCGGCCTTGTCGGCGAAGATTGAGCGGGAACGTGCCCATTTGACGGCATTTGTCGACCGTTTCCGAGCACAGGCAACCAAAGCCAAGCAGGCGCAGAGCCGCATCAAGGCGTTGGCACGCTTGCCTGTACTGGCGGCCACCCATGCCGACAGTGCATTCACCTTCAGTTTCCGCCCTGCGCCGAATTCGCCAGATCCGCTGTTGACGATGGAGCATCTCGAACTGGGTTATAACGGCAAGGCATTGTTGAAGAACATCGATCTGACCGTGCGTGCGGGTGATCGCATCGGTCTGCTGGGCGCGAACGGCGCGGGTAAAACGACGCTCATGCGTGTGCTGGGTGGTGCGGAGAAGCCCATGTCGGGCGAGTTGTTCATCTCGGCGGGTGTGCGCGTGGGTTATTACGCGCAGCATCAACTGGAGCAGTTGGATCCGCGCGATACGCCCATGAGCGCACTGGAGCGAATCGCCGGTCGCGCTTCGACTCAGGAATTGCGCAATTTTCTGGGTGGGTTCGGGTTTATCGGTGATCGGGCATTTGAAGTCATCGAGCCGTTTTCCGGAGGCGAAAAGGCGCGTCTGGCCTTGGCTTTGCTCGTCTGGCAGGCACCGAATCTGCTCTTGCTCGACGAACCGACCAACCACCTCGATCTGGAAATGCGCGAATCCTTGGCTGCGGCACTGCAATCGTTCAACGGTGCGCTGGTGGTGGTGTCGCATGACCGTAGCCTCATTGAAATGGTCTGCGACAACTTCTGGCGTGTCCATGACGGGAAAGTCGGTGTCTTTGATGGCGACCTCGACGATTACCGCCGTGTCTTGACCGATGAGCGTCGAGTGGCGAATGCGCCTGCGAAACCGGCGGAGCCGACGAAGGCCAAGAGTGCACCGGCTTGGAGTCCTGCTGCTGAAAAACCGGCGGGAAAACCGGACAAACGTGCAGCCAAGCGCATTGCCGAAATTGAACATCGCCTGAGTGCGGTGGTGCTTGCGCTGCAGGAACTCGATGCGCAACTGGCCGATCCTGCGCTCTACACCGGCTCAGATTCGACCCGGGCAAAACGGCTGACAAGCGAGCGCCAGACGCTGGAAGAAGAGCATGAAGCATTGGAACTGGAGTGGTTGTCGCTCAACGATTGACGGGTTTTTGCATCAATTTGTCACGATAAGCACAAGATGATGATGCTACGATCAAGGCATCGTTGCCCACATGAGATTCGAACGCGCCATGGATGTATTACTGATTCGCCACGCCCCAGCTGAAGATCGGGAGCAATTTGCGCTCACCGGCCAACCGGATGAACTGCGCCCTTTAACCGCGCGCGGTGTGGAGCGGATGCAACTGGCTGCGCGGGGCTTGGTGACATTGGCGCTGCCGATCGAGCGCCTGATCACCAGCCCGTTGGTTCGAGCCCAGCAAACGGCGCAGATCGTGGCCCCCGCACTGGAGATTCGACAGTTCGATACCGAGGCCATGCTGTCGCCCGAAGTGTCGACCGAAAACCTGATCGATTGGCTGCGCAAGCAACCACGCGTCGACGGTCTGGCATTGATCGGCCATGAACCCAATTTGAGCCATCTGGCCGAAACACTCCTCTGTGGCTCGGCCACCGGTACCATGCCCTTGAAAAAAGGGGGCGCGATTTTGTTGCGCTTCGCCGAGGGTATTGCCGCAGGTCAGGGGCAGTTGATCTGGTCATTGACGCCAGGTATTTTGCGCACCCTTGCGGATTAGATATTGCCGCGACTCCGATCGACCATGATGAATGAGACGGGGCGACGGCATATCGCCGCATGTTTGAATGGAATTGACTGAACGGATTTGGATTTCTGTATGACCGACCGTAATCAAAAGTGGCTTATTTCTCTTGTCGTTGCCGTGATTGCCGTGGCGATCCTGCTGTTGCACGGCAGTAGCGAATTGCGTTATGACCGTGCGGATATTCTGCATGGTCAGATCTGGCGGGTATTCACCGGCAACTTCGTTCATGCCAACTGGCGTCATCTGGCATCGGATATGGCCGGACTCGCCCTGTGGACGGCGCTTGCCAGCTATCTTGAAACGCGACGCAGCTACCTGATTTTGCTGGTGGGTACCGGACTGGGTGTCGGATTGGGGCTGTTGCTGCTTGATCCGCATGTCGGCTGGTATATCGGGCTGTCCGGAATTTTGCATGGGCTGTTTGCAGCCAGTGCCATTCGCCTGCTGTCGCACAAGGAGTGGCTGGGCGGGTTTTCTCTGCTGGCGGCCTTGGCGCTCAAGGTTCTTTGGGAGCAACGTTATGGCGATCTGGGGACGGCCAAGCTGCTTGGTGTGCCCGTTCTGGTGGATGCCCATCTTTACGGCGCGGTGACGGGTGCGGTTATCGTGCTGGCCCTGTTGTTTTTCCGCCGCTGATTTTTACCAATTAAATCGTTCCGCCAAGCATTTTCGCTTCTACAATGAGCCTTGGATGTTGCCTTTTTGATTTTCAGGAGGAGAACGAATTATGTCTCAGAATGATTTGTCGGCACTTTACGCCAGTCAGGGGCAAAGCCTTTGGCTGGATAACCTTTCACGAGCATTGCTCAATGAAGGGCAGTTGGCCGAACTGGTACAGAATTTCGGTATTCGCGGTCTGACGTCCAACCCCTCCATTTTCAAAAAGGCAATTGTCGGTAGCCCTTATTACACCGATGACATCGCGGCACTCAAGCAAGAGTATGACGATGTGGAATCGGTGTACGAACACCTCGTCGTGAAGGATATTCAGCAGGCCTGCGACCTGCTTCGACCCATTTTCGACGAGAGTCATGGCGAGGACGGATGGGTCAGCTGGGAAGAGTCGCCGCGCATCGCGCACAAGGCGACCTCTACCGTGGCATCCGCCGAACACCTGAAAAAACTGGCAGACCGGCCGAACCTGCTCATCAAGGTTCCTGCGACCGATGAGGGAATCGAAGCATTCGAATTGTTGATCGCACGCGGTGTGAGCGTGAATGTCACCCTGATTTTTTCACTGGATCAGCTCAAACGAATCTTTGCGGCATATGTGCGTGGCCTCAAGGCATTGCGTGCCAGTGGTGGCGCCGTGAGTCGGGTTCGAGCCGTGGCCAGCCTGTTCTTGAGCAGGGTGGACACGCTGGTGGATCAGCAGCTCACTACCATCGGTAGCGAGGCGGCCTTGAAGCTGCGTGGTAAAGCCGCTTTGGCTCTGGCTGGCATGGCCTATCAGCATTACCGCGATGTGTTTGATGGTGAGGACTTTTCCGAGCTGGCCCGGTTGGGCGCCCGCTCGCAATATCTGTTGTGGGCGAGCACGGGCACCAAGAATCCGGCCTATTCCGATGTGATCTACGTCGAGAATCTCATTGCGCCCAAGACCATCAATACCTTGCCGGAGGCCACGCTGAAGGCTTTTGCCGATCACGGACGTATTGCTTCGCTACTCAAGCCCCGTCTGGCCGAAGATCAGAACGTCTGGGCGCAACTGGCCGCTGTCGGTATCGATATGGATGGTGCCGTAGGGCATCAACTGCTGGACGAAGGCCTGGATCAATTCGCCCAGGCCTTCGAGGAACTGCTTGCGGCTATCGCGCAGAGCTGATCGCCCAACCTGTCGCCTCGCTGTATTGGCCGAGGTGATCCTGCCTTAGATCGCAGAATAGCTCCAGCCTTCGCGGATGCGTTGGGCAACTTGCTCCACGGCAGAAGACGTTACGCTCACATTCGGCAGCAGGTCGGCTTTCTGCCCGCTTTTCTCGATCTGTTCCAGGCTCGTGCCGCACACCATGAAGTGCAGGTTCGGGTACTTCTTCATCAATGCTTCGATCTGTTTCGCATAGGGTGAAGTATCTGCCCGCAGGAAATCGAGTCCATCAGAATTGGCGAGCACCTCCATCTGGAAACCGGGCTGATGAGCCGAAGTCTTCATCAAATGCTCAACCATATTCAGGGTTTTTCTGAATTTCTGGGGTGAGTCGGAACCCAGCCGAAGTATGACGTTGCGCGCCACGGCAGTCGGCGCAGTCGCATACTCAACGTTCTGCGCCTGATTGCTGGACTGGAGCATGGTTGCGGCATGAGCGCCACCGGTATCGGTAGAAGACATCTTGCCCGCAAACCAGCCAGCCAGCGCGCCGACGGTCAGCAGTGCCATGGCGGCCAATGCGCCGGGCAGAAAGGCATGAACCCGCCACTTGGTTTTGGGATGCTGCGGTTCCGGTACGGCCCCATAGGCCTCTTTGATCCAGTCTTGAATCTGATCGATGTCGCAGATCAGCTGAGTCAGCTCCGGATTTTTCTTCACGTGTTCACGGACGCGCTGTCGGTCTTCGTGGATAAGTTCATCATCGATGAAAGCATTGACTTCCTCGACGGAAATGGACGTGTCATGTTGTTTGTTCTGTTGAGCGTGATTCATACAACTCTCCTCAGGCGGCACTCGTTTTTGCTGCGCTCCTGCGGTACGGCGACGGTATTGTCGATCAGTAGATTTCGCAATGCCTGACGACCACGCGACAGGCGGCTCATGATCGTGCCGATCGGTAGGTCGAGTATGGTGGCGACTTCCTTATAGGAGAATTCTTCCAGATCGACCAGCGTGACCACAATCCGCTGCATTTCCGGCAGGCGCATCACGGCGTTGCGTACGCGTTCGATCATTTCATCCCGACCATGCACGCTGTCTGGCGATTGATGATCGTCGGTGGAGAGCGTTTGCTCCATATCGTCGATGTTCTCGTCGCGGACATGACTGCGGACATGATCCATCCACTGATTGGCCAATATGCGGATGACCCAGCGATCCAGAAGTTCCTCATCCCTGAGCTGCGCCTGTTTTTGCAGCGCACGAATCATGGCTTCCTGAACCAGGTCTTCAGCCAGGTAGGACTCCTTGCACCACGAAAAGGCCAGGCGGTATAGCCGGGGGCGTAATTGCTCCAGGCGATGATTGAAGGTCAATCGCCCGAATAGAAATGAGGAAAGGCTCACTGCTTTTTACTCCGCGATAAATTGGACTCTCTAATAAATTAGAGACGGTATCCACTTGAGTTTTATTCCAAGAATAATCTCGAAAATTCAAATTGGCGCATCAATTTCATCAATGGAATAAACAAAAAAATACACGCGTCTCCTCAATAGCCCCGAGCAAATAACGGCGGTAGAAAAACAAATATTTCACCAAAGAGGAAAATTCATGATTCGTTTTAGGCAAAAAATCGTTATTACCGCGCTCTTGCTCGGGCTGATGGGCACCGCGCCATCGGTCATGGCAAATCCAGCCGCGGAACCTGTGTCACAGGCTGTTCAGGATAAACCGTTTGCAGTGGCGCGCGTGGCCTTGCAAATCAGTGATGGGAGCGGTGAAAAGCAGCAACTGGTGCTGAACGTCGCTAACAACCTGATCAAGTTCTATGGGGCAGACAAGGTGGATGTCGAGGTCGTCGCATTCGGGGCGGGGTTGCGTCTGCTGTTCAAGGACAACGCACTCGGTGATCAGATTCAATCACTGGCGTCCGAGGGCGTGCGGTTCAGTGCATGCGGCAACACAATTGATGCCATGGCGAAAAAGCTGGGTCACCCGCCTGAATTAGCGCCCGAAGCGCGGATTGTTCCCGCCGGTATCGTGCGTTTGGTGGAATTGAATAAGGCCGGGTTCTTCGTATCCCGTCCTTAAGCCTTGACCCAAGATATCAAGCCATAACAGGAAGTCAGCAATGAAAAATAAAATCAGCACATTACCACTCGCCGTTTCCCGAAAAATCGTACTCGCCGGATTATGCGGCGGCATGCTTGCTGCCGCGCCCAATGCCTTTTCCGCCAACTGGCTGATGTTGCAGGGCACGGAAAAGCCCGGTATTGCACCGCCGGTCAAGTTGTGGGGGTTCATTCAACCAACCTATCAGAAGGATTTCAGTAGCGCATACAACGGGAAATATGTGCCACCCAAATTGATTGGTCCCAATCTGGATACCCAGTCGTCATTCAACATCATGCGTGCGCGCATCGGTGTGCGTGGCGCGCCGTTTTCTCTGGACGACAAGATCAATTACTTCGTCTTGACCGAGTTCGGGGACAATGCGATGACCGACGGCGGTCGTTATGGCAGTTACCGACCCGTCGTGACGGACGCCAGCGTCACGCTTAATTACATCAAAGGCGCGCGCGTCCGGCTGGGCCTGTTCAAGTATCCCGGCGCGGAAGAAGGCCTGGCAGGACTGGCGGGACTGAATTACATCAACTACACGGACGTCACCAATCAGATGTTGCTGGAGCGCTTTCCGGATGCCGGTGATAAGAATATTCCGCCACAGTCAACCCCGGACGCGAATATGAACGCCTTTTCGAAACCGGCGACGGGTTTCCGCGATGTCGGTGTCCAGGTCTTCGATGCGTTTGACGTGGGCAAGTGGGAACACACCTACGCGGTGATGCTGGGTAATGGCAGTGGCGTGCAGTTGTCCGATGGCAATGCCAGCAAGGATGTTTACCTCTACTGGTCGTCGGCGTATCTGTTCGACAAGAAAAACAAGGGGCCGATGAGTCCGAGCGTCAAGATGTTTTCCTGGTATCAGAGCGGCAAGCGGACCAATGCCTACAACACGACTCAGGAGCAGGATCGCAAACGTTATGGCGCCGGTGTGACCTATCTCAAGAAACCTTACCGCGTGACGGCTGAATACATGTGGGGCAAGGGGATGATCTACCAGGGCGCAAACAACCCGCAAACCATGTTCAACGATTACAAAGCCAACGGGGGATATATTGAAGGTGGCTGGTTCATTCCCAATACGAAGTGGGAGCTGGATCTGCGTTACGACCGCTATCAGCGCAACGTCGATTTACCCACCCAAACCCGGTTCAGCACATGGACGGCAGGCGTGCAGTACCACTTCACTCCGAAAACACGCGTCACGCTGGATTACGCGGCCCGACACTACAGCTCGGATGCTGTGGCTCAAAACAATCAACTTCAGGACGTAGGCGGCCGTTTGGCGCTGCAGGTGACTGCTGTGTTCTAAGAGCGTACCGATCGAGCGTGTTTTCCAGGGCATCCAGTCCCACCCTTTAGGTGTTTTTTTGCACCACCGCCGCCCGACCTTCGAGTTGCGCGGCGGTTTTTTTTGATCACGTCTATTTCATGACGGCGATCAATCAATTTGTCATAACCCCAGCCACCATAAACGTAAGCGAATACCCCAGGGACTGGTGATGCCAGTTTCGGCCATCGCGATGTGGCCGTCGGGCGCGAGGAAGAGCAAGGTTGGTGTGACGGATACGCCAAATTTCTTGGCAATCTGCCCATCGGGATCGTTGATGACCGTGAGCTGATTGAGCTGGTTCTTGTTCAGGTATTCATGCACCGCATCGGTACTGCCTGATTGCATGGCGACCGTGATGATGCGGTGCGTTTTGGCGAGTTCATTCAGCCAGGGCAACTCGACATGACAAACGCCGCACCAGGTGGCCCAGAAGACCAGGGCGGTGGGTTGATGGTTGGCGCCCAGCGTCGTCGTGTCGCCCGTCACCGTCGGCAGGGTAATTACCGGTATGGGGGTGTGTTCATAAGCGACGGGAATCGCAGGCGCCATATAGGCGCGCACTGCAAGGAATATCCCTAGAAAAAACGTGATCTCGATCAACCACGCGTACCAGCGTCGGCGCTTTCTGGGTGCGGTGGCGTCGGGTTGGCTGGTTTTTTTTTGGGTGGTTTCGGGCGGTGAAGGTTGTGTCATGTCTAACGGTTTGTGCTCTCGGGTTAATTCTCTCGGATTAGTTCTCTCGCGGGGACTGGTACACTATGAGCCTTGTATCGAGCCCATTTCAACAAAGGCGAACACACCCATTATGCGGATTTTGATTGGTATCAGTGGCGGTATCGCTGCCTATAAATCCATCACGCTGGTCAGGAGGCTGCGCGACGCGGGTGCGGAAGTGCGCGTGGTATTGACCGAGGGCGCCGCACAATTCGTGACTCCGTTGAGTTTGCAAGCCGTATCCGGTCAATCGGTCCGCACCCATTTGTTCGATCCCGAAGCCGAAGCGGGCATGGACCATATCGCGTTGGCGCGCTGGGCGGATGTGATTTTGATCGCACCGGCCTCGGCCGATATTCTGGCGCGCATGGCGGCCGGTATGGCGAACGATCTGCTGACGACGCTGGTGCTGGCGACGACCGCGCCGGTGACGGTAGCGCCCGCCATGAACCAGCAGATGTGGTCGCATCCGGCTGTGCAAGCCAATCTGGAGATACTGAAAAAACGCGGTGTGCAGGTGATTGGACCGGCATCGGGCGTGCAGGCATGCGGTGACGTGGGCACCGGACGGATGGTCGAGCCGGAAGACATCGCGGCCCGGATTCTGTGTTCCCGCTCGAATATCGACTGGCGCGGCAAACGGGTGGTCATCACGGCAGGCGGCACGCGCGAGCCCATCGATCCGGTGCGATTCATTGCCAATCGCTCCTCCGGGAAAATGGGGGTTGCGCTGGCGGCTGCAGCCCGGATGGCCGGAGCGGAGGTGACGTTGATCTGCGGGCCGAACAACCTGTCCACGCCCGCCGGAGTACATCGAGTCGATGTCGAAACGGCGATGCAAATGCAATCGGCTGTGGCTGCCGTTTCGGAAATGGATGTGTTCATCGGCGCGGCGGCCGTGGCCGATTACCGTGTGAGCGCACCCGCCGAACACAAGCTCAAGAAATCGCCCGATGCCGATTCGCTGACGCTCACGCTGGTGAAAAACCCGGATATCATTAGCGAAGTCGCACAGCGCACAGCGAAACCTTTTGTGGTTGGTTTTGCGGCGGAAACGGAAAACCTGCAAGCCTATGCCGAGGAAAAGCGCCGCGCCAAAGGCATGGACGTGATTTGTGCCAATGCCGTGGGCGAAGGGCTGGCCTTCGATCAGCCGGATAATGCTTTAAGCGTGATCTGGTCGGACGGCGTGCAGCATTTTGAACGCGCGGACAAAACGCAGTTGGCGACACAACTTATCGAATTATTGAACACGATCATGAACCGGAAAAATGCACATGCCCAATAACGACGAGTTTCTAAAGGACAGACCTCAGATCGAGGTTAAATGGCTGGACGCCCGACTTGGGGATACGATCCCACGCCCGGATTACGCGACCGGCGGTTCTGCCGGGTTGGATCTGCGGGCCTGTTTGCCCGAGCCGCTGGTGTTGAATCCGGGCCAAACCGAACTCATTCCCACCGGCATGGCCATGCATATTTCCGATCCGGGGCTGGCGGCAGTCATCCTGCCGCGCTCGGGACTTGGCCATAAGCACGGCATCGTGCTCGGCAATCTCGTCGGTTTGATCGATTCCGATTATCAGGGACAGTTGTTTGTTTCCGTCTGGAATCGCGGCAGTCAGCCATTCACGGTCGAAATCGGCGAACGCATTGCCCAGCTCGTCGTGGTGCCGGTGGTCCAGGTCGCCTTCGAGACCGTCGAGGAATTCACCCCCAGCCATCGCGGCACCGGCGGTTTCGGCCATACCGGCCGCGCCTGACCTACCCATTTCTCATCTGTTTTTCCGAGGAAGATCATGACCAGTTACGCACCCAACGTCACCGCTGAAGTATTGATGGAAGCCCTGCCGTATATCCAACGGCTGTTCGACAAGACCGTCGTGATCAAATTCGGCGGTAACGCCATGGTGGACGAGGCCCTGCAGGACGCGTTCGCTCGCGACATCGTCCTGCTGAAACAGGTCGGGCTGAATCCTGTCGTGGTGCATGGCGGCGGTCCTCAGATCAATCAATTGCTGGAAAAACTCGGCAAGGAAGGCGAATTCATCCAGGGGATGCGCGTCACAGACCGGGAAACCATGGACGTGGTGCAAATGGTGCTGGGTGGTCTGGTCAACAAGGACATCGTGGCGCTGATCAATCGTCACGGTGGCCGGGCTGTTGGTCTGACGGGGCGCGATGCTGGACTGGTGCGCGCGCGGAAACTCAAGGTTTCCCGTAAATCGGCGGACATGTTGGAGCCGGAAATCATCGATATCGGTCATGTCGGTGAAGTGGCGAGTATCGATCCTGCCGTCCTTAATCTGTTGGAAAGTGAAGACTTTATCCCTGTCGTCGCGCCGATTGGCGTGGGTGCGGATGGCGAGGCCTACAACATCAACGCCGATGTGGTGGCGAGCAAGATCGCGCAGGTGTTGGGCGCGGAAAAACTGCTGCTGTTAACGAACACTGCCGGGGTTCTGGACAAGGAAGGCAAATTGCTCACTGGACTCTCGGCGCGGGATGTTGAGGCATTGATCGAAAACGGAACGATTTACGGCGGTATGTTGCCGAAGATCGATTTTGCGTTGGATGCGGTGCGTGGCGGGGTGAAGACGGTGCAGATCATCGATGGTCGTGTCCCTCACGCCGTGCTGCTGGAGCTGTTGACGGATAAGGGTGTCGGCACCCTGATTCGCGGTTGATCATACAAAGTCGGGGCGATTTTTGATTTGCCTTATCAGTAAATAGCAAATACATCTATATTGGTCTAATCTTGGTTGTTCCACCTCAGAACATAGGAATAACCATGATGATCAGCTCCGTTCGCATCAAACCGCTCTGTCTGGCAGGCGTGTTCAGTCTGTCTGTTCTGCTACCCGTGGCCAGTCTGGCCGCGCCGCCCGCCCAAGCACCTCATGTGGATGTCGCCGCACTCATCAAGGCGGCGCATTACCCTCAGGCCAAAAGTGTCGAAGCCATCAAGGCGGAAACACCGGATGTCACCGCGCGGTATGTATTGCAGATCAGTGATGCCGATGCCAGCAAACGAGGGATGGTGTTGAAGGTCGCCAAAAACATCCTCAAGCAGTATGGCAAGGGCAAGGTGGATATCGAGGTGGTTGCTTTCGGCCCCGGAATCAAGCTGCTCTTGGCGAGTGACAACCCGCTAGATCCCTTTATTGGCAAGCTCAGTGCGCAAGGCGTACGTTTTTCAGCTTGTGGCAACGCCATTCACCATGAGACCCAGATGTTGGGCTATGCGCCCAAGCTTGTGCCAGCGGCACGGGTTGTTCCGGCCGGTATCGTGCGCGTACATGATTTGGCGGTTGCCGGGTATTTCGCCGACAAGCCTTGATGTGAGCGGTCTACTGGCCTGCTTGATCAGATTGTTTGGGCTTGTCTTTGGCTTGTAGTTGTTCGAAGCGCCGCAGATCTTCATCAAACCGTTTGGAGGTATCGTTGCGGCGCTCCTGTAGATCGAACAGGTTCTTGCGCAATTGCAGCATATCCCGCAACGCCGCTTGTTGCTCCGATGAGGCCTGAGCGTGTTTTGATCGCTCATTGGCGCGGTCCAGTGCGTTCTGGGTTTGTTTGATCAGGCCATCGATTTCGTCCAGACGCTGCGTTCGTGCTCGCTCCAGATCGGAAGTGTTGCTGTAAAGATCCAGCAACATGTGGTCACGTTGCGCTTGCGCTTCTTCTTCTGCGTGCTTTTTTTCTGCCGCCTGCTCCGCCGCCGTCTTGGCGGCCGCTTCGGCGGCGAGTTCTTGCGGTGTCTTCGCCCGGTCGATGTGCCGAATTACCTCACCGGTAGACGGGTTGATCAGATCATAGCCTTCAATGGCTTGAGATGACGGCATGTTATCGCCGTAATGCACCATCCCGTCCTTGGTCGTCCAACGATATAAATCGGCGTTCGCAACCCCGGATAGGCCAACACACACAAGGCCTGCCCATAAGGGGAGTCCGCGAAGGGAGTGTTTGTGTTGCACGGAGGTGTTTTTCTGACTGGTCGCACGGCGGGCGCTGGATGAACGGGTAAAGAAAGTCATAGATCGGAGGCATTCCTTGCAAAAGCCCAAAGTCGTGCGCCTAATCATCCTGCTTGCTTCAGCACACTGCAAGCAGGTTATGCCAAAGGGCGATAACTTGTTTTTATGGATGGGGTTTTGTAACCACCTGTGCACAATGGATGGCAACGCGACTGTGGTTGAAGAAGCCTATATTTCCGATAGAATCGCCCCTCTAACCGAGCGAGTGTGAATATGACCGAACCTGTTGCATTGCAAACCCTGCGTGATCATCTGGCGCAACATATCGTCGGTCAGCGTGCACTGGTTGATCGCCTGCTGATTGCCCTGCTGACGGGCGGACATCTTCTTGTCGAGGGGTTGCCGGGGCTGGCGAAAACCACGGCAGTCAAAGCGCTGGCCGAGGGGGTGCACGCACGTTTCAAACGGGTGCAATTCACGCCGGATCTACTTCCTGCCGACCTGCTCGGCAACGAGGTCTATCACCCTGAAACCCGTCAGTTCTCGTTCGAACCCGGCCCCTTGTTCAACGAAATCATTCTCGCCGATGAAATCAACCGCGCGCCGGCCAAGGTGCAATCGGCACTGTTGGAGGCTATGGCGGAACGTCAGGTGACCGTTGCGGGCGAGAGTCGTAAATTGCCTGCGCTGTTCCTAGTAATGGCGACACAAAATCCGCTGGAGCAATCAGGTACCTACCCGTTGCCCGAAGCACAACTCGATCGCTTCATGCTGCATGTTTCGCTCAGCTATCCCGAGCGGCAAGACGAGTATGACATTCTGGCGCGTACCCTGGCAGGCACGTTGGGCCGAGTCGCCGACGAGGCAAGCGGCCTGACGGTCGACGAGGTGCTCGAAGCGCGCGCCGATGTTCGCGCAGTGCATTGCGATGCGGCGCTGCAGCGCTGGGTGGTGGATGTGGTCGCAGCTACCCGTGCGCCTGAGAAAGCAGCCCCGGCGCTCGAATCCCTGGCAGGTATGGTTCTGGTCGGTGCGTCCCCTCGGGGGGCATTGGCCTGGGTTCAGGCGGCCCAGGCACTGGCTTGGCTCAATGGGCGTGATTTCATCGTGCCGGATGATTTGCTGGAACTGGCTGGTGACGCGCTTCGTCACCGGTTGATACTCAGCCCGAAGGCACTGGTTTCGGGGCTGAGCCGTGATGCATTGATTGCCCGGCTTTGTACCGAAATCCCCTTGCCTTGATCCGCTGGCCGTGAACTCAATACGGCACCTGTGGCCTGTATTCATGCGTCGTCCGGCACGGAGCACGTCTCCAGCAAGTCCGGACGATCATGTTGCTCCCTCTCCCGAAGCGATTGAAACGGCCTGGCATCTGGGGGGGCAGTTGCCTCCGCTCGCCCCAGAAAATATGCCGGCTGCGGTCTTGTTTCCGGGCGATCAGCGCGCTGTCCGCCTTGGCCAGGGCATGGATTTCGAGTTGTTGCGCGTTTATCAACCCGGTGAACCGGCTCACCTGATTGACTGGCGGATTTCCGCACGCACACCCGAACCGGTCGTGCGTATCTTTCGTGAACCGGCTCAGCGCCAGTGCCACATTGTGCTCGATACCAGCGACTCGATGTTCTTCGGCACCCGTCGCCAGCTCAAGATTACTCAGGCACTGACGGTGGCGCATTTGCTGACTGCGGCGGCGCTGCATCAGAATTTGTCCGTAGCCATTCACACGCCCGGTCTGAACGCGCGCGCCACCCGTCACCCGGGCACCAGTCGTGCCGCCCTGCTCGATCAACTTCACGAGATCGGTTTGTGGCTCGCGCCGCCTGCCGTGCCGCAACCGATTGACTGGACGGGGTTTCGCGGGCGGTTGCAGGGATGTCTCCCGGACGGGCAGTTAGTGATCGTGATTGGCGACTTTCGGGCCGAATATGCGGAAGATCGCAGCATGATGGGGTGGTTGCCCTTGGCGAGAAAACATCGGCTGATGATGTTGTCGATGGTCGATCCGGCGGAACGGTCACTGCCTGATATGGGCACGGTCACCTTCGCGGCCTTACCACCGAAAAGTCCACAGCGGCTCGATACCCATGATCCCGCGATGCGCGCTGAACTGGCCGAGTTTTTTTCCGATCGTCAGCGCGCGATTCGGGCGTTGTGTCTGGCTGTCGGCGGGCTGTTCGATGAGGTTGATACCGTGACCGACGTCCCTGAATTGGTGAATGCATTCTCCGAACTGCTGCTGACAGGCCATGGTCGTCATTCGGGTCAGGCCGACGACGAGGGGCGCCATGAGTAGTGACGTGTTGATTCATCCGCCGGGCGGCTTACCGGAAGGGTCGCCCAAGGGGCTGGTGGATGTGTGGATGAACACGCAGGCTCCCGTTGCCGAACAGGCGCGTGCCGCCCTTGTGGACGCCATTCATACGCACGCGTTCGGTCTGGTGTTTTGGGCATTCGTGCTTGTTGTGCTGATCGGATTCGGACTTTGGTTCTGGCGTGATTGGCGGGGGCATCTCCTGCGTTGGCAGATCCGCCGCATGCAGCGTCTGCTGCAGCGCGATCCGCTCAATGCGCCGGAACCGGTCGGTGCCGCCCTGATGTGGGCGTTGGCACGTTATTTTCGCATGCGTCCGGGCGTGGATCGGCGCGCATTGCCGCCCGAGTGGCAGGTGCAGATCGGGGCATTGGACACACTGCGCTTCGGCCCAGTAGTACCCGCCGCCGAATGGCTGGCCTTGCTTGATGACCTGTCTGCACTCACGCGCGATCCCTCCCCGATCCACCCGCAGGCGACATCGTCATGAATGGCTTCGATACGCTGTCCGCGCTGAACATGACGTCGCCATGGTGGTTGCTGGCCTTGTTGCCTCTGCCGTGGTTCTATGCACCGATCAGGCGATATCTGATCAGCCGCCCGGCTGCCGTGATGCTGCGTCATCCACTGGTTGAGGGGAGTGAGCGCGCCAGTCCGCCTTCCCGCAGGGTGCAAACGATCGCCGGGTTGTGGCTGGCCGCGTATGCAGCGCTGGTGATCAGCTTGGCCAATCCGGTATGGGAGGGCGATTTTATTCCCGCCCCTCCGCCTGCTCGTTCAATCCTGCTGTTGGTGGATGCCAGCCCGAGTATGCAGGCCGAGGACTTCCCGGCCGGCCCCGATCATTACCTCTCCCGTATCGATGCCATGAAACAGGGATTGTTGCGGTTCATCGCCGCTCGTCCTCAGGATCGATTTTCAGTGATCGTCGTGACGGATTCGGCAGGCACGCTGGTGCCGATGACCTCCGATCATGCCGTGCTTGAATACTGGATTCGCCAACTGCGCGCGGGAATCAACGGTTCGGATACGGCGCTGGGTGATGGCCTGGCAATGGCGATCCGTACCATCGCAGCACAAAGCCAGGCCGGCCAGCCGGCTCCCCTATTGGTCGTCTGGACCGATGGTTTCAGTACCGGGGGGCTGATGACGCCTGCCGAAGCATTGGCACTGGCGCGAGCCTACCGCATCCACCTGTTCACGGTGAATCTGGCGCCGAAAGGCAGTCCACCGGAAGCAGGCCAGCCCAGTCTGGCGGAGCTGGCCGATCTCACGGGCGGGAAACCGATTCTTGCGGGCGATATAGCCGCCATGAACGAGGTGACCAATCAGGTTGCCTTAAGCGAGTCTCCCAAAGCGGCGTTATCGACCGAGCGCCGACATGTGCCGCTGTACGCCGGTTTTGTGATTTTGGCGGCGTTGCTTCTTCTGTTCGCACAAGCCCTGTTGTGGCGAGAGCCGGGTGCTGAAGGATGAGTGTATCCTTTCTTTCTCATGCCGCTGCCGTGCTGGGCCTGCACGACGTCTTCATCTGGTTGTCGCAGCGCCCGCTCGTGATGCCGCAACTCGCGCATCCGCTTTGGCTTGGCCTGCTTCTGTTGCCGTTGGGACTGTTGATCTGGCGACTGCGCGCCCGTCAGAAATTGATGCATTACGCCGATGAACCGTTGCAACCCTGGGCGTTGGTGCAGCTGTCTCAAGAAGATGCAAGGTGGCGAGGGCGTGTGGTTTGGTTGTTGATACTGTCATTCTGGTTATTCCTCAGTTTGGCGCTGGCCGATCCACAGGTGCCCAAGGCGGGTAATGGCACGCTGACCACTCGCCCACCGGTGTTGTTCCTTGTGGATGATTCCGCCGCCATGAGCGTGGCGGATGTGAGCCCGGATCGCCAGTCCCGTGCGGTGGCGTTGCTGGGGCTGATGGCTCGGGATTTGTCTGGTCACCGAATGGGGCTGATGGTGTACAACGATGAACCGGGCCTGCTCTTGCCACCTGCTGGCGATGCCGGTCTGTTCGGGTTCTATCTCAAACAACTGCCTACTCTGAGTCATCCACTGGTCGTTCCGCGACCGGATCGGGCCTTCGACTGGATCGCCCGGATGCCGCAGATGCACGGCGGTGCGGTCGTCTGGTTGACCAGTGGCGATTCGGCAAGTTTTCATGCTGCTTTGGGCAGTCGGCAGCTCGCGGCCGCCGAGGCGTTGAACAAGGCCAATGTGCGATTGATTGCATTGACTGTAGCGGGCGAAGGCGGGCCGATGCGTAAGGATGGGCTGCCGATGAAAAATGCCGACGAACAGGTGCTGAACAGCCATCCGTCGCTGGAACGTGTGGCCGAGCTTGCCGGACTGACTCATGGGGCCGCCACTCAGACCCGCACTCTGCCCGAGGATATCGCCTTTGTTCGACAGGCCGTCGATGCCATGCCGAACCGTCCGCCAGACAAAGACTCGGTAAAGTCACAGCGTTCGCTGCATGTCCTGCCGTTGTTGTTGGCATGGCTGAGCGCACTGATTGCGGCCGGGGTGATGTTGCAGCCATCGCTTCGGCGTTTCCGACCTAATGTACATCCTGCCGCATTGGGCGCTGTGCTCATGCTTGCTCAGACGGCTTTCTGGGCAGGTGTGGTCACGGCGCCTACCGATGCTCATGCGGCTGATGCGATCTCCTCGTCCACGCCCTTGGCCGAGGACTGGTTGAGTCATTCGGCGGATGAGATGCGGGTCGCGGCGGGCAATCGGGCGCTGTTGCGAGGCGAGTACGCCGAGGCACAGGTCGAGTTTGCGGCTGCCAAAGGGTTTGGGGCTCGACTGGGTGCGGGCTTGGCGGCGTTTCGTCGGGCGGATTACGCCTTTGCGGTTGACCAATGGCAAGCGGCAGTATGGTTGGCCTCGACGCCGGATCAGGCCGCCATCGCCAGTTTCGATCTGGGTAATGCGCTGACGTTGACTGGACGCTATGTCGCGGCATTGGATGCATTCGAGCATGTGTTGAGCATCAAGCCACTGGCCGAAAAACTCGACGAGGCGGCGCGTGCCAATCGTGAGATTTTGCGGAAAATCCTGCAATCGGACGTAAAAAATGCGAAGGAAAGTCCCCGTTTCCAGGGCTATCAGAGTGCGACCTACGGTTATTACGAAGAGCCGACGAAAAGTCGGATGGACAAGGAAATCCAAAAATCAGATGGCGCCACTCAGAGTGCCGCTGCACAACCTGCCAGTCCGACGGCAAATTCGCCCGCGACGCCTTTTGTGTTGAACGAGGCCACGGCCAGCAGCGCGCGTGCAAAGTTGAATCTGATCCACGATGCACCTGCGCCACTGCTTGATGGTCTGTTGCGCCAGCAGCCCTATCATGCGCCGGTCATATCGGACGATGTGCCCCGCAAGCAGGGAGAGACACCATGAATGCCATGAGTGCTGCCCCGCGTATTAGACAGGCTGTCATGCGTCACGCGATTGTCTTCTTGGTTATCTGGATGGGTCTGAACGGGCATCCGGCTGCTGCGTTCGATATTCCCACGCCACAAAACCAGCCGCAGAAGATCACGACAACCCCCTTCGGTGTGCCGAAGGATTTCGGACCCGTCACGCCATTGGCGCCGACCACCGAGTTGGACACCACGGCAGGCGCCGGACATCTGCCCGACGGAGTGACCGTTCGAACCGAGATTGTCGCCGCGCCAAACGGATTTTTGCTGCGCGCGCCGTTTCTAGTGACGCTGACGATCATCGACAGGAATAAATCCATCGCCTCGCTGACCTTGCATCGCCCGCAAGGCGATCATATCGAAGCACGCCGTATCGATATCAACCAGCAGTTGAGTCCTGTGGATGGCCGTATGGCGAATGTGCGCGTGTATCGGTTTGCCGTGACACCACTGTCCGCAGGTGAGGTCGCATTGGGTTTTGCGGAAATGACGTTCCGCGAAGTGGGCGATGCCGATACCCGTTACGCCTTTATACCCGTCGCGCGTACCTTGACCGTGCGCCCGCTGCCCGGATTCTGGCCCGCCTATCTGCCGGTTACGCCGGCCTTGCGTATCACCGAGGAATCGCTGCCGGCGATGGCGGCTGGCCAACCGGTGGATTGGGTGCTCCACATCACCGGTCGTGATCTGAGTGAATACGCGCTGCGTAAACTGCTGGAAGAACAATTGCTCGGCACATCCGCCCTGGGTATCGGTCATGCGGAAATCAACCGATCGCCGGATGCACCTGTGCCCGCTACTGACGTACTGGCGCAAACCTTTGATGTTCGTATTCCGCTATTGCCCGACCCCGAAGGCAAGGGCAGCACCCAAGGAGCGCTGCCCGCACTGCGCCTGCCGTTTATCGACAGTCGAGGTGATGCGCCGGGGCAGGTGTTGAGCGAGGCCATACTACCCGCCCGAGTGATGCATTGGTCCGCGCCAACAGGTGTGCGCTTGGCACAGGCTCTGGAATTCTGGTGGTGGCGCGGCCTGTTGCTGCTCGCGTTGGCTTATGGTGTCGGCTTTGCGCTGAATGATGCCTGGCGACGGTGGCAGCGCCGTCGTCGGCATCGAGCGGCACAGGCCGAGCTGGCGGCGTTGGATAGCCCACAGGCCGTGTTGCAGTTACTGCGTCGGTTGACGGGCGAATCGAGTATCAACGGCATGATTCGTCGTGCACCCAACCCACGGTTCATGGCCGCACTACGCGCCCTTGATGCCGCCTGCTACCGCAATGCGAACGAGCTCCCGCCGGAGTGGCCCCAGACGCATCAGGAACTGGCGCGCTGGCTGCCGAGAGTGTTTTTCAGTGCGTGACGGCAGTTGGTGCGACTCGTTATTGCAAGCCCGGCCCGTCCGCCCGTCCGTCGCATTTCTTCTGGCCCGGATTTTTGGCGCAGTCGGTGGCGAGGTTGATGTCCTTGCTCAGGTAGTAGTCGTAGTAGTCGTAGGCTGTGCCCTGGATCGAGGTGATGCGCGAGCCATCGGGTGCGAGGAACAGGATGTAGGGAACGCCTCGTACTTTCAGTTGGTCGGCCAGATAAGGGTAGTCGTGTTTTTTGCCATCAAGCCCGATGTACTGGGTATCTGCGTCCACCTTCACGCGACGGATCAGTAGACGGCCCTGAAACTCGGGGTCCATCCGCATGGGGATCAGGTATTGATCATCCACCTGATTGCAGTAACCGCAGTAGCTGGCGTGGAAAAAAATCAGCATCGGAATTTTCTTTTCGCGCATGACGGCGAAATCGGCGGGTAGGTTCGTCAGGTGATCGACAAAAGCCACATTGCCGACCATCTCCACCCCGCTCGAATGAGCGGCGGGAAGCGTGTCCGCCTGAGCAGGGGCGCCCGCGAACAAGACCAGCAAAAAGCTGAACGCCGCGAGCAGACGTAAACGCATGGTAGGTGTGTTCGGTCTCAGACTTGAGTAGATCATGTGGCTTTCCCCTGTATTGAGTGTGCGGGCGTTTGCGCCTCGTTTGGATTATCGGACTCCGCCCCCGACTTATACGGACAATTCGCGTGGTCAGCAATGGGATTCGACCGGGGCATTTCGATCACTACTTATAGACTATGGTAGTGGGGCTGGATTTATGTTTGGGGTGATTATGGCGAAATCAATGGGGGGCCGCGGACCTCGGTGGCGTCTGGAGCAGAGCTTCGCCTATGGCGTGGATGATCTGTGTCTGCCGGTGCAGGCGGATCGGGTGCCCGATCCGCAGCTGGTCATTTTCAATACCGATCTGGCGACCGAACTGGGCCTTGGCGAGTGGGATGACGAGACGCTGGCTGCTGTGTTCTCCGGCAATCACCTTCCGGAAGGGGCGATGCCTTCGGCGCAAGCCTATGCCGGGCACCAGTTCGGCAATTTCGTGCCGTTGCTGGGCGATGGTCGGGCCTTGCTGCTGGGTGAAGTGGTCGATCGTCAGGGGCGGCGGAGGGATATTCAGCTCAAGGGGGCGGGGCGTACGCCGTTTTCACGTGGAGGCGATGGCAAGGCGGCGCTCGGCCCGGTTCTGCGTGAATATCTGGTCAGCGAGGCCATGCATGCGCTGGGCATTCCAACGACGCGTGCGCTGGCGGCGGTGACCACGGGGGAAACGCTGTGGCGCAAAGGCGAGGTGCCGGGCGCCATACTCACTCGGGTGGCGACGAGCCATATTCGGGTGGGCACCTTCGAGTTTCTCGCCGCGCGCGGTGGGAATGTTGTTCGGCTGAAGCAACTCGCCGATTATGTGATCGGTCGCCATTATCCTTCGTTGAAGGACAGCGTTTCACCCTACATCGCACTGCTCGGAGCGGTGGTCGATGCGCAGGCAAGTCTGGTGGCGCGATGGATGTCGATCGGGTTCGTGCACGGCGTCATGAATACCGATAACACGAGCATCGCGGGCGAAACCATCGATTACGGTCCCTGTGCGTTCATGGATGTCTATCACCCGAAAACCGTATTCAGTTCGATTGATTTGCACGGGCGCTATGCCTACGCCAATCAACCGAATATTGCGCGCTGGAATCTGGCGCGATTTGCAGAGACCCTGTTGCCGTTGATCCACACCGACGAAGCCGAAGCCACCGATCGGGCCAATGCCGTGCTGGCTGATTTCCCCGACCGTTATGCCCGGCATTGGTTGGCGGCCATGCGCCCCAAACTGGGTTTGAGCGCCGAGGCGGGTGTGGAAGAGAGCAGCGATACGGAGCTGATCCACTGGCTTTTGGCCGCCATGCAGGCCGAACGGGTCGATTTCACGAAAGGATTCCGGCTTCTGTCGTCCGCTGTGCGGGGGGATGCGGAACCGCTGCGGGCGCTGTTCAATGGCTCGGCGGATTTTGCGGACTGGTTCGACCGCTGGAACGTTCGCAGAGCCCGGGAAAACCAAACCTCAGACGAGTGCGCCCGTCGCATGGACGCCGTGAACCCGGTGATCATTCCCCGCAATCATCAGGTGGAAGCGATGATTGAGGCTGCCGTGCGTGATGGTGACTTTGCACCTTTTTACGCGTTGCTCGCGGCAGTCACGCATCCTTTCGAGATGCGCCCCGAGTGGCGGAAATATTCCGAACCGGCACCTGCTTCGTTCGGACCGTTCACGACATTCTGCGGTACCTGAATCGCGCCGGAATCACCGGGTTGGGATGGACTGCGCCTGCCGCCGCCGCTTGGCGCGAATATCCAATCCGCAAGCCAGCGCCAACAGTATGAATATCAGGCTCAGGCCGATCACATAACGCCAGAACAGCGGGTAGGTCATCTGGATCGGAATGGTCAGGTAGATGAGCAACACATGCGTGCTGAACACGGCGAGGCTATGGCGCCCGAGGCAGGCAAACGGTTTCGGCAGCGCCAGTGCCCAGGCGGGCCAGTCCACTTTGCGCGCCAGGTACAGCAGCGTCCAGAACGTGTAGATCAGCGCAGCGATGTTGACCAGCCGCAGTCCGGCTAGCCCGTGTCGATCCACCCAGGCGGGGTTCCAGAAGGCGGGAGCGGGTATCAACTCGTGGCGCAGACCGAAGAAGACCACCACCGCGACAATGGCGATGAGCGCGAGCACGATGTGCGGTTGGCGAGGCAGGCGTTGCTGGAACATGCGAACGCCCAGCGCTGCGCCGGAGAAAAACAGGATTTGCCAGACCAATGGGTCGAACTCGCCGACCTGAAACGGGAAGTCCAGACCCATGTGGCTGGCGATGGTCGTGCGCCAGTGGCCTCCTGCTATTTCGTGAGAAAACAGCCACCAGACCAGCAGGCTTACACTCAGAACCAACCAGGTTCGTCCTGCCGCCAGTTGTCGGATGATCCCCGGTGCGACAAGCACGAACAGCGCGTACATCGGCAGGATGTCGAGCAGCGGCGGTTGGTAGATCAGAAACGTGCCGAGTATCAGTCCCAGAGCGGGCGCCTGAGCGATGAATTGCGCGTGGCTGCGCCAGTCATCCGCCCAGCCATTGGTTATCCAGGTGTAGAGCGCGACGAAAATCAGCAGCGCAAAATGGCTGAGATAAATGACCCATGCGCGATGTCGTGCCTTGATGGTCATGGAGGTGGGGTCACGTTGCTCGAGCTTGGCGTAGACCAGTCCGAACACGGTACCGGAAAGTAAAACGAAGCCTTCGGCATTGCTGAAAAACCCCAGCGGTTGCCACATCAGCCACTCGAATGTGGGCCCGAAATGCCCCAGCGTAATGCCGACGAGCATGAGTCCCCGGAGAAAATCCAGATATAACAGTCGGTTGCTTTGAGTGGGTTGGGTTGGTGTGCTGTTCATGGCTCGGGCTGCTTTCGGTGGGGTTGACGAGAACGGCGTATGGGCAAATCGGACAGTTTTTCAGCTGTTCCTCTGGACAGAAAAAAGGGGGGCGATTTGAAATTTGGCGCACATAACGTTACCCTCACGACTCATTTGAATTAACGCAGCCGCCTTTTTTGGTGCAGCTGACGAAATAAAATCATGACCTTAGACTATCGAGAACCGCGCCTTGACGATGGGGCGCGCATTCATCGGATGGTGCTTGAAGCGGGTACGTTGGATGTCAATTCGGCCTACCTCTATTTTCTGCTCTCGGATCACTTTCGCGACACTTGTGTGATTGCCGAATCCGATTCAGTGCCTTGTGGATTTCTTACCGCGTACCGCTTGCCCCGTGCGCCAGATACTTTGTTCATCTGGCAGGTTGCCGTTCACCCCGACTGGCGTGGACAGGGCGTGGCTTCCGGTCTGCTCGACGCACTCACTCGGCGTACCTGGTTCGACGACATTCATCGAGTCGAACTCACCATATCCCCCGATAACACAGCTTCTCAAGCATTGTTCCGTCGCTGGGCGGCGCGGCTGAAGCGTCCGCTCACGGTATCGCCCTACTTCTCTTCAGAGCTACTCAATTCAGGGCAGGACACCGGTCACCAACCGGAAGATCTGTACTCGATCGCACTGCGCTAAATCCCTTCACTTTCACTATCCGAGGAAATATTTATGGACATTGATCTGTTCGAAAAATATGAATCCAATGTACGCGGTTATATCCGTTCTTTCCCGACTATTTTTACCCGTGCCAAGAACGCAACTGTCTGGGACCACCACGGCAAATCGTATATCGATTTCTTTGGTGGTGCCGGGTCGCTCAACTACGGCCACAATGACCCTGCCGTTCAAGAGGCGATGATCGATTACATCCGTCGGGACGGCATGTTGAATGCTTTGGATAAGGCCACCGACGCCAAGTACCATTTTATCAAGAAGTTTCAGGAAACGATCCTGCTGCCGCGGGGGCTGGACTATAAAATCCAGTTTGTCGGTCCCACAGGCACCAATGCCGTTGAGACCGCGTTGAAGCTGGCGCGCAAGGTCAAGCAACGTTCGAAAATCGTCGCCTTCACCAATGCCTATCATGGGCATACGCTCGGCGCGCTTGCCGTGACCGGCAACGAGTTCTATCACGATGACTATTACGGCGTGCCGCTGAATGTCACCAAGATGCCGTTCGATCAGTATTTCAATGAAGATGATCAGATGGACAGCATCGACATGATGCGCCGCTATTACGAAGATGGCAGTTCGGGTTATGAACTCCCGGCGGGCATTATCGTCGAGACGATTCAGGGCGAGGGCGGCATCAACGTTTCGAGCATTGAATGGCTCAAAAAGCTGGAAAAGATGTGCCGCGATCTGGGCATTCTGCTCATCATCGATGATATCCAGGTCGGCAATGGCCGCACGGGCAACTTCTTCAGCTTCGAGCGGGCAGGCATCACGCCAGACATCATCACCATTTCAAAATCAATCGGTACGGGCCTGCCCATGGCAATCGTGCTGATGCACCCGGAGATCGACCAGTGGTCACCGGGCGAGCATACCGGCACCTTCCGTGGAAACAGTCTCGCGTTCATTGCCGGAGCTACGGCACTCAAGCGCTGGGACAACGATGACTTCTCCAATGAGATTCATCGCAAGGGCGAGTTGGTCGAGAAACGTTTCCGGGCGATTAGAGCGCGCTTCCCGGATCATATTTCCGATGTGCGTGGCCTCGGCATGATCTGGGGTATCGAATCATCCATCGACGATTTCTGCAGTCAGGTTTCTCGCGAAGCCTTCGAGCATGGTTTGCTCGCCGAGACGGCAGGCGCGACCGGTCAGGTCATCAAGTTCCTTGCCCCGTTGACCATCTCCCAGGCGGAGCTGGACGAGGGGCTGGATATCCTGGAAGCCGCGATTGAAGCGACCGCCGCAAAACACCCCATCAAGAAGTAAGAGGTAAATTCATGATTGTTCGTCGACTGACAACCGATATCCTGGGCACCGAGCGTGAGGTGGAATCCGAAAACGGCAACTGGGTAAGCCGCCGCTTGGTGCTGGCCGATGACGGTGTCGGGTTCTCCTTCCATGACACCATTATCCGTGCCGGAACCGAAACCTACATCCATTACGCCAACCACATTGAGGGGGTTTATTGCGTCTCGGGTAACGGGGAGATTTACGACATTGCCAATGACACCACGCACAAGATCAGCGACGGCATGATGTATCTGCTCAACAACCATGATCGGCACTATCTGCGTGGCGGTACGGAAGACATGCGCCTGATCTGTGTGTTCAACCCGCCGCTGACCGGCAAGGAAGTTCACGACGAGAACGGTCATTATCCGTTGTTGTTGCCGGGTATCGATTAAGCAATCGCGGATTCATTCAGGCAGCACTTGAATTTCGAAAGTTCCTACGCCCGAGCTGATCAGCCTCGGGCGTTTTTATGGGGCCAGCAGCACGTTCAGCCACTCGTCCATCAGTGGTTCGCTGACGGCCGCAACGGCTGATCGTGGCGTGAGTCTGAGCTCATCATCCAGTGCGTCACGGTGTCCATCGAGCGAGGCCGAGGCAGCGCCCGCTTCCAGCGCGATCAATTGCCCTGCTGCATAGTCCCAGGGCTTTTGTTTGCCATGCACATAGACCTGAACCCGCCCGGCGGCAATCCAGCACCAGTCCAGAGCGACCGAACCGATGGAACGCTGCGATGCGTACGGTGCGTCCCCGGCGAGACGGCAGGCCAACGGTTTGTTCAGACGTTTGAAATCGACGGTAGCCAGACAGCGCGCCAATGGCAACTCGGGCAGTTTGCGCACATCCAGACGTGTTTCGTTAAGAAATGCGCCTGCTCCGCGACGGGCGTGAAAGAGCTCATCGCGCACAGGATCGTAGACGAGTCCGGCGATGACCCGACCGCGCAGCAGCAGCGTCAGTGTGAGTGAGAATACCGGGAAGCCCGCACGGAAATTACTGGTGCCATCCAGCGGATCGACGACCCACAGTGCTTGTTCTCCCGCGAGGCAGCGCGCCCAGGCGGCGTTCTGTTCTTCGTCGGTCATTTCTTCGCCCAGAAAACCGATGGCAGGAAACCGTTCGGCCAGCCACCCTTGAACGGCGGCCTGAACCGCGTGATCGACAGCGGTGACCCAACTGCCGTCCGCCTTGGTTTCGACTTCGGTTGCCGCCGTGTTCATGTGCTGACGGGCAATCTGGCGCATGGCTTCGCAGGTTTGGGGCCAATCGGTAGTCCAATCCAAGGTCGAATCAAGGGCCGAATCAAAGGCTGGGGAGTTTGGCTGGTTCGATGTCATCTGAGTTTTCCGGTAGGCACAAAATTGAGCTTACGATAGCAAATCGACATGTCGATAGGCGTAAAGGCGGGTTACAAATTGCTTGAAGGCGTGTATGACGGCGCTGCCTCCGCGCAGGCAGTGTGTTTCATGAGGTTGCTAAAGACCGACGACCGGCAGGCCGTGATGCTCCCAGTTGTAGAGCGAACCTTCATAGGTGCGGATATCGGGGTCGCCGATGATGCGATTCAGAATAAACCAGGCTCCGGCTGCGTATTGCCCTGTGTTGCAGTACACGATCGCATCCGTCTGTGTGTTGCTGCCCATGTTTATACCGAGCGCAGCCAGTACATCCCGGTAACGCTCGGGCGTGAGAAAGTGCCAGGAGCCGTCCTCCGCTCGTGAGTACATCACCTCGGCAGGCAGGGCGATTGCACCCTTGATTCGTCCGGGCAGCGTAACGACCGGACTGTGCGTGATACCCACGAATTGATCCAGTGGCCGCGCATCCAGCACCAGTCCGCCTTGGGCGAGTTGACGGCGGACATCCGCCGTGTGCGCAAGAATTTGGGCACGAGAGGGTCTTGCTCGCCAATGACTGTTCCTGGCAGGAAAGATGGTATCGGTCGTGATTGGATAACCTGCCTCAATCCAGGCATGGGTGCCGCCGTCGAGCACAGCGACGTCTGCTGGCGGTACGCCATATACCGTCAGCTCCAGTGCCAGCAGGGCACCTTCTTGCAATGAGATGGCTGAATCGCCTGTCGGTGCAATGACAATCGGTTCGTTGGATCGCAGGCAGATGCTTTGCATCAGAGACTGGAACTCAGCGGGGGTCGGAAACTGGAAATCCAGCGTCAGGCCATCGGCCCGGTGTGTGTCACGTAATGACAGAAAATCCACTGAAAGCGCGCCCGGAATGTGTCCTCCAACACGCTGCAGGTATTTTTCTCCATTTTGCATATAAAAACGCGGTGGGGTGCTGAGACTGTCGGGATCGGCGCGCACATCGACGATCTGTACGTCTCGCGTGTGGGCATGCAGCCACTGTGCAGAGACCACAGGACCTGGCAATGCTCGTAGTGTCGTGGTATGCGCTTGAATCGCAGCGCATGGAAACAGGCTGAAAAAACACCAGAATGCATATGTTCTAAGGCAATGTTGCGGCATGATCCAGCCCTTGTTCATGAGCAGAATTCAAATCTGAACCGCACAAAACCGGATCGCAAAGCAAATTTTTAGAGGTCGGCATCGAACCGTCAAATATTAGCGAATATAAATACTTGGCGAAGAGCCTGTGTTCATGGTGCGCTTGCTCGTTTGGACATCGATGGGTGTAGGGAACCGAGAATAAAACCATATTTCTTTAATGGTTTTTGTGCCCATGAGGCTGTTATTTCTGTTCCCTTATTTCTGTTCCCCGGGGCTGTTCATGAAAGGCGGGACTTCGGCCTCATCATCGATTAAACCCAGTCATCATCTCCACCGCCAAACAAACCATCAAAGAACCCGCCGCCCGAGTCGTCCTGATCAAATAATCCACTGTTATCCGACTGTATCGGGTCAATCGGGTTGGCCGCAGGGTCATCGAAGGCCGTGCCGCTATCGATCATGCTGTTGTTATCCCAGCCGCCGGTATTCATGCCTGTGTTCATGTCGGGAGACGAACCATAAAAGTTTTCGGTGATATTCGTCACGTCTTCCACGGGTTGGTTGCCTGCCATCGCGCTGCCGCCCAAACCACCGCCCATCAAATGTTCAATACCCTGAAAGAGCAAGGCGCCACCGAGAACACCTGTCGCGGTAGCTGCCGCCGTGCCAAGAAAAGAACCACCACTGAATGTCGGTTGGCCAGATGGCGCGGCCGCGCTTGCAGCTGTAGCGGATGGAGGAATGGGGGCAGGCTCGACCCGACCAATGGGCTGTCCGTAGGCATTGGTTTGTGCAGGGCTGTTGTCCGAGGGGTATACGGAAGATCCTCCGAGGAAGCCGCCGGATGCTTCGGATTGCAGGGCCTTGATCTGTGCCTGAGCGCGCTCCAGGGCCATCTCCAGCAAAAGATGCCGTTGTACGAGCAGATAAGCGGAATCGGGCGTCGCTGCCAGTGTTTCGTTGATCATTTGCGCCGCTTCGGGGTCTTTCACCAAGGATGATGAACCATGGGCAGCTTCACGCAAATTATCGAGCAGGTTGGTCAACAGGGTGCGTTCTTGATTGTTCATCCGCTATCTCCTCAGGCTAAGAAAAATATGTGCGTTGGAGTGTGATAGTCGTGTACGGTTCCTTAATCAGAGGCTCCTTAACCCCCTTTTCCATGAAAACGAGTGGGAATCCGATCTTTGATTTATTGCAAAACCGCTTGGGCTAAGATTAAATCGGTCGGCTGTGCACTATGGTTTTAGGCTTGAAATCATGAGGATCTGGATGGGTTATTCTCCACGGTGGTTTTATCGATTCCAGGGCGTGTTTTCATGCGTTTAAGGACGTTGTTGCGCACGGAAGCGCATTGGTTCTTTGGCTTTGTTCTGGCGGTCTTGTTCACGTTTGCCGCCTTCCTTGTGTTGCGAGGGTATGAGCAGCGCGCCGCCCAAGCCGAGTTTCAGTCCAGCGCGTCTGAGCGGCTGGACGATTTGGCCGGTAGCATGCGTTTGGCGCTGGCCCATCTGGATGCGCTTGGCGCTTATTTTGATGCCACTCCCCATGTAGATCGTGCACTGTTCCAGCAGTTGGCACGCCCCCTTCTTGATGAAAATTCTCCCATCGTGGCCCTTGAGTGGGTGCCCAGGGTGCCGAACGCTGAGCGGGCGTCCATGATTGAATCCGCGCGTCAAGATGGGCTTCCCCAGTTTGACTTTACCGAACGGGATGCGTCGGGCGCCCTGATCCCTGTCGGGACCCGCCCTGAGTACTTCCCTGTATATTTCATGGCTCCTTATCGCAGTAACGAAGCGGCTTTGGGGTTTGATCTGAGCACCAACCCGGCTCGACGGGCCGCCTTGATGCGCGCGATTGAGACAAGGGGGCTCGTGGCGACGGGGCGGGTTACACTGGTTCAGGATCCCTCAGTGAGTAATGGATTTCTGGTCTTTCGACCCGTTTTTTCATCGTCTTCACAGTCAGTAACGCATAAGCCCGCCCCAGTGCGCGGTCTCGTGCTCGGTGTGTTCAAGATCAGTCGAGTGACGGCCTCTGCCGATGTTCATACACAATCGGTGAAGCTGGTGATCTTTGATGATTCGGCACCGAGGGGGCAGCACCTTCTGTATCCCAAAGGGCTTGCTGTCGATTCGCCTGCTGAGTTATCCGCGCCCTATCGACTGACCCGTACGTTGACCGTGGCCGACCGAACCTGGACTGTGGTGGCCTTGCCCCAAGCGGGTGCCTTCCCCATCCAGCGGTCGGTAAGTACTGTGACTCTGGTTTTGGGGCTGTTGCTGTCTGTTCTCTGGGCGGTGTTCTTAAGGCAGAGAGCGCAACGGCAAGCTTTTGTTGAGCGCATGGTCGAGAAACGTACCCTCGATCTGAAGCACGAGCGGAATTTCAATCGAGCCATTCTGGATTCGGCTGGCAGCATCGTCATGGTGATTAACCGCCAGGCGGAAATTATTCGATTCAATACTCGAGCCGAAACATTTACCGGATTTACGGCTGATGAAGTGGCGGGCCAGCCATTTTTCTGGGAACTTTTTTTGCTCCCAGAGCAGCGCGCCAGCGTGAGGGAGGTGTTCGCACACTTTTTGGCGGGGAATATCTCTTCCCGTGTTGAGACTCACTGGTTGAATCAGGCGGGTGAGTCGCATCTGTTTGACTGGAGCAACACCATCTTATTGGATGACCAAGGGGTTCCAGAGTATCTGGTGACGGTCGGAATCGACGTGACCGATGCCAGAAAAAACGCCGAGGCATTGCACATCGAAAGCGAGAAGAATCGGGTGCTGTTGCGCAATGCCAGCGACGGCATTCATATCCTGGATATTGACGGCAACCTGATTGAGGCGAGTGATTCGTTCTTTGACATGCTTGGATACAGCCGAGAAGAGATGCTCGATATGAATGTCAGCTGCTGGGACGTGCAATTTACGCCCGAAGAAGCGTTGCATAAGTTACGCGAGCAGTTGACCGGCCCGCCGGAGCGTATCCAGTTCGAAACACGGCACCGTAAAAAGGATGGCACGGTGTTCGACGTGGAGGTCAGCGGGTTTCCACTGGAACTAAACGGGCGGCGGGTGCTCTTCGGCTCTTCGCGAGATATTTCCCTGCGTAAACAGATTGAAGCGGCATTGCGCGAAAGTGAACTTCGGTATCGCAGCATTATCGATGCCTCGCCGGTGCCGCATGCCCTGAATAACGATCAGCAGCAAGTCACTTATCTCAATGCGGCCTTCACCCAGGTATTTGGTTACACGATCGCCGATGTGCCTACGTTGGCCGACTGGTGGACTGTGGCTTATCCCGACCCTGATTACAGGGCGTGGGTATCCAAACGCTGGCAGGAACATGTCGAAAAATCATTACGCGAGGGCTCGGAATTTGAGCCGATGGAAGTCCATATACGCTGCAAGAATGGCGAAACGCGCTTCGTGGTTGCGGCGGACGCTCCGCTGATTGCCGCGCACACAGATGATCATTTGGTCACCTTGTTCGATATCACGGAGCTGAAACGAACCGAGCATGCGCTCAAGGAAAGCGAGATGCGCTTCCGTCAGATGTTCGAGCGTAACAACGCGGCCATGCTGCTGATCGACCCGCACACGGGTAACATCATCGATGCCAATTTGGCTGCGTGCGATTTCTATGGCTGGTCTCATGATGAACTGTGCCGTATGAATATTTCGAGCATCAACCAGTTGTCTGCAGATGAGGTGGAATTAGAGCGTCAACTTGCGGCGAAGGAATTGCGTAACTACTTCGTGTTTCCTCATCGGTTGTCTGATGGCAGCGTGCGTACGGTGGAGGTGCACACCACGCCGATAGAGGTGGGTGGGCGCGAACTTCTGATTTCCATCATCCACGATATTTCAGCACGGCTGGAGGCTGAAGCCCGTGTGCAACAGCTCCTGCATGAGCAGAGTGTGATGCTGGATAACACCATCGTCGGCTTTGTACGGGTGCAGGATCGCACGATGACGTGGACCAATCAGGCATTCGATAACATGCTGGGATACGGGCCGGGCGAGTTGAGCGGTCAGTCGACCCGGAAACTCTATGCGGATGAAGCCACGTACATCGATTTTGGTGCGCGTGCCTACCCGACCATTCTGGTCGAAGGATATTACAGAGGTGAAGTCCAACTGTGCCGGGCGGATGGTCAACTGATCTGGTGCAATGCCAGTGGCGGATTGCTGGATGTAGAAACGGGAGAGTCGCTATGGATTTTCCTCGATATTACCGACCACAAGCGCTCAGAGGATGAGATTCGCCAGCTCGCCTATTTTGATCCGCTGACGCAACTGCCGAATCGGCGCCTTTTGATCGACAGGCTGAATCAGGCGCTGATTTCCAGTCAGCGTCGGGGCGAATATGGTGCCTTGATGATGCTGGATATGGATCACTTCAAGGGACTGAATGACACCTTGGGTCATGACGTGGGCGACAGCCTGTTGAAGGAAGTTGCCGTGCGGCTGTCCTCCTGCGTGCGACAGGAAGATACCGTGGCTCGTCTCGGTGGAGATGAGTATGTCGTATTGCTGGAAGGGTTGGGTTCGGAAGAAACGACTGCGGTGAACAGGGCGATGCAGGTGGCCGAAAAGATTCGGTCGGCCCTGAGCGCCCCTTATTTTTTGGGGCCACAGAATACGGAATATCACACCACGTCGAGTACCGGACTCACGCTGTTCCTGGGGCGAGATGAAACGGTGGATGTCCTGCTCAAGCATGCTGATCTGGCCTTGTACCAGGCCAAGGACGCCGGTCGCAATACGGTCCGGTTCTTCAGTCCGGCCATGCAAGCCGAAATCGAGACCAGAGCGGCCATGGAGGCCGCGTTGCGTCAGGGATTGGTGCGCGGCGAGTTCATGTTGCACTATCAGCCGCAAGTGGATCAGATCGGGCGTTTGGTCGGTGTGGAAGCGCTCATCCGCTGGCAGTCGCCCGACCATGGGCTGGTGCCACCCACCGAGTTCATCCCTTTGGCTGAGGAAACAGGGCTCATTCTGGATATTGGCCAATGGGTCATGGACATGGCTTGTGCTCAGCTGAAACGATGGGGCGAGAACCCTCTAACCTGCGATATTTCTCTGTCGATTAACGTCAGTGCCCGGCAATTCCGTCAGTCGGATTTTGTCGACTGTGTGCGGAAAAGTCTCAGCGAACATGAGGCGAATCCAGCCCGGTTGATACTGGAGCTGACCGAAGGAACCGTCCTCAAGGATGTGGATCTCGTGGTGGCGCAAATGCGGGAGCTCACCGAGCTGGGCATTGGTTTCTCCCTGGATGATTTTGGCACCGGATATTCTTCGTTGTCGTATCTCAAGCGCTTGCCTCTGTCACAGGTAAAGATCGACAAGTCTTTTGTGCGTGATCTGACTGTCGATCCCAGCGATGCAGCAATTGTGCGCGCCATATTGGCCATGGGCCACTCTCTGGGGCTACAGACGATTGCCGAGGGTGTCGAAACGGCGGAGCAGAGAGAGTTTCTCTCGGAAAATGGCTGTGTCTTTTATCAGGGGTATCTATTCGGAAGACCAGGGCCGATCGAAAATATAGATCGACTGATCGACGAGGGCACCATTCTGCTGTAATTCTTCGCAGTGGTGTTGCCGTTCGCTCAGGCTGGGTTTCTGTTTGCCCTTGCCTTCAGCCAGTGACGCGCTTGTGCGCTGTCTTTAGTGATCTGTGCGATCAGTTCTTCCAGCGTGTTGAATTTTTGTTCGTCCCGCAGGGGATGCAAAAAGGCGACTCGCACCAGTTTGCCGTAGATATCCCGATCAAAATCGAACAGATGCACCTCAAGCCGGGCATCCTGTCCGTCGACCGTCGGGCGTGTGCCGACATTGGCTACGCCATCAATGACGGTGCCGTCGGACAGTGTGGCGGTGACGGCGAACACGCCGCGCAAAGGTGACAGTCGGCGATGAAGCGCCACGTTGGCCGTCGGGAAACCGAGTTGCCGCCCCCGTTTATCCCCGTGGATCACGCGACCGCAGAGCGTGAAGGGGCGCCCCAGCAGGCGTGCCGCACCGGCCACATCACGTTCGGCCAGATGGCGGCGAATGCGGGTGGAGGACACGCGTTCGCCATCCAGTTCCCATGTGGCTGCTGCCTGGACGGAAAAATCAAATCGCGCGCCGAGTTGTTCAAGCAGGGCGAAATCCCCTTGTCGGCACTGTCCGAAACGGAAGTCGTCGCCAATGACGACGTGGCGAGTATGGAGTGCGGCTACAAGCACGCGCTCGACGAAAGTCTCGGCGGGGAGTTGAGCGAAGGCCGCGTTGAACGGATGCACCAGCAGCACGTCCACCACCCCGAGCTCCTGAATGAACGCCACGCGTTCCCGAAGGCGTGTCAGGCGCGCCACCGGAGCATGCGGTGCGAAAAACTCGCGCGGAAGGGGTTCGAAGATCAGTACGACAAGCGGGAGTCCAAATTCACGAGCCTGATCGGCGGCCTGCCGAAGTACGGCCTGATGGCCCAGATGAACACCATCGAAATTGCCGAGCGTGACCACGCAGCCTTGAGGGAAGGCGGGCAAGGCACTCAGACCGCGAATCAGTTGCATAACAGGCTCAATGTGTCGAGGAATCGAGCGGCTGTTTTATCACAAAACGCGTGTAGCCGGATAAAACGGGATAGCGCAGTTACTCAATCAACCCCGAGGCGACCGGTGTGCTCCACCAGCGGATTCCCGCATTCGGGAAGTGCTTGTGCAGGTGGTCGATGATCCGGTTTGCCGTCGTTTCATCGGTAAACAGGCTCAGGCGAATCAACGGCGCGGTGCCTTCGACCTGCTCCGCGACGCTCAAACCGCGATGCGTGTCATTGTGCCCGCGCAGATTGCTGACCAGAAACAGAGGGTAGTCGGCCAGCTCGCTCAGTTGATCGACGAGCTCGGCCTCAAGGGACTGTCCGGCGATGAGCGAAAGGATGATGGCATTCGGTGTCATGCGTTAGCCTCCGAAGATGAGTGGGGGGCGCGGGGCTTATCGGATTGCTGGCCAAACCGTTTATACAGGATCGGCAGCAGGATCAGCGTGAGCAGGGTAGAGGTCACGAGCCCACCAATGACAACGATAGCCAATGGGCGCTGAATCTCTGAGCCGGGGCCGGTCGCGAACAACAATGGCACCAGACCCAGGGCGGCAATGGAGGCCGTCATCATGACTGGACGCAAGCGACGGAGTGCGCCTTGGCGAACCACTTCTTCGATATCCATGCCCTGTGCGGCCAACTGGTTGAAATAGGAAACCAGCACCAGTCCATTCAGGACTGCAATACCCAGCAGGGCGATGAACCCGACCGATGCCGGAACCGAAAGATATTCCCCGCTGATGTACAGGGCGAAGACACCACCAATCAGAGCAAAAGGGATGTTCGCGAACACAAGCGTCGCCTGACGGATCGAGTTGAATGTAGTGAACAGCAGCACGAAAATCAGTCCCAGTGCGATGGGTACGACGACGGCCAGTCGGGCGGCGGCGCGTTGCTGGTTTTCAAACTGGCCGCCCCATTCCAGACGGTAGCCCGTGGGCAGTTCCACCTTTTGCGCAACCTGAGCCTTGGCATCGGCGACGAAGTCGGTGAGCGCGCGCCCGGAGACATTGGCGCGGACGACGGCAAAGCGCGAACCCATCTCACGGGTCACGAATACCGGGCCGGTGGTGCGTTCGACCGTCGCCAGGTTCGAGAGTGGTTGCACGGTACCATTCGGCAGGGCAATGGGCAGTGTGCCGAGTTTGTGTGGCGCATTGGCGAGCGCATCGGCCCGAATCAGAATCGGTGTTCTGGCCACGCCTTCCTGCACTATACCAGCCTGCTGGCCTTCAATCTGGGCGCGCAGAATGTCTTCCAGCTGATTGACGGAAAGCCCGTTGCGTGCGGCGGTGGCCTGGTTCACGGCAATGTTCAGATACAACAGGCCTTCGTTATCGGTCGTGGCAACGTCCTGCGCGCCCGGAATGGCGCTGACGACCGTTTTGATCTGGTTGCTCAACTCATTGAGACGAGTCAAATCGCTGCCGAAAATCTTGATGGCCAGATCGCCGCGGGCGCCGGTCAGCATTTCGGAGACACGCATTTCGATCGGCTGGGTGAAGCTGTAGTTGAAGCCGGGCAAGGTCACGAGTACCGAACGGATTTTTTCGCGCACGGCGTCGATATTGTCGACCTGCCACTGATCCTTGGGTTTCAGGATGATGAATGTATCCGTGTCGTTCAGGCCCATCGGGTCGAGGCCAAGTTCGTCCGCACCGGATCGGGCCACGATTTGCGCGATTTCCGGCACTTTCGCCATCAGGGTTTTCTGAATCTCGGTGTTGAGTGCGATCGTGGTGCCGAGGTTGGTTGAGGGCAGGTTTTCCACCTGCATGACGATCGTGCCCTCATCCAGATTCGGCATAAAGGTTTTGCCGATCTGGGTGTACAGCAGGCCCGCGGCAACCAGTCCGGCGACGGCGACGGCCACGACCGGCATCGGGCGCTTCAACGCGAAGTTGAGGGCGGGTTCATAAATGCGATGCAGTTGGCGTACGAGCCAGGGTTCATGATCGGTTACTTTGCCGAGGATTAAGGACGCGATGACCGGGATCAGGGTGAGCGACAGGATCAGCGAGGCACCCAGCGCGAAGATGATGGTCAACGCGACCGGCGAGAACAGCTTGCCTTCCAGCCCTTGCAGCGATAACAGCGGCAGGAACACGAGCATGATGATGATAATGCCGGAGAAAACCGGTGATGCGACTTCCCGCACCGAGCGATAGATCAGGTGCAGCCGTGGCAGATGGGGGTGACGGTGCGCTTCGGCAAGATGCGCCACGGTGTTTTCGACCACGACGACAGCTGCATCCACTAGCATACCGATGGCAATGGCCAGACCGCCCAGACTCATGAGGTTCGCGCTCATGCCGAACTGCTTCATCAGGATGAAGGTGATGAGTGCAGCCATCGGCAGGGTGAGTGCAACGGTAACGGCGGCGCGCAGGTTGCCCAGAAACAGAATCAGCAGCACGAGCACGAGCACGACCGCTTCAAGCAGCGCTTTGCTGACGGTGTGCACGGCGGCATTGACCAAATCGGCACGGTTGTAGAACACGTTGATCTTGAGGTCTGGCGGCAGGCTCGGTTTCAAGTCGGCGAGGCGCTGCTGAACACCTGCGACAACTTCGCGTGCATTGGCGCCGCGCAAGGTCAGTACCAGTCCTTCGACGGTTTCGCCTTGGCCGTTGTGGGTGACGGCGCCCAGTCGGGTAATCGAACCGATGCGCACGGTGGCGACGTCACGCACGTGAATCGGATGGCCGTTCTGCTGGGTGATGACAAGGTTGCCCAGATCGTCCAATGTCTTGATACGGCCTTCGGCGCGCACCAGCCATGCTTCCTCGCCCACATCCAGCCGTCCGGCACCGTCATTGCGGTTGTTCTGTTCGATGACGCGCAACAGATCGTCTGTCGTCAGTTTCTGTGCTGCCAGTTGCGTTGGGTTCGGTATGACCTCGAATGTACGCACATAGCCACCCAGTGAGTTCACGTCGGCGACACCCTTGACCGCTCGCAGAGCCGGGCGAATGACCCAGTCCAGCAGATGCCGACGTTCCTCCAGCGAGAGCGTCTTGCTTTCCAGCGTGAACATGAATGCTTCGCCTAGAGGCGTCGTAATCGGTGCGACACCGCCGGTCGTTCCGGCTGGCAAATCACCGCGGGCAGACGACAGGGCTTCATTGACCTGTTGCCGTGCCCAGTAAATGTCGGTGCCCTCGGCGAAATCGAGCGTAATCACCGCAATGCCGTACTTGGAAGTCGAACGCAGCATGGTCTGGTTCGGAATACCCAGTAACGAGGTTTCCAATGGCGCGGTAATGCGGGTTTCAACTTCCGTCGGCGTTACGCCGGGGGCCTTGAGGATGATTTGTACCTGAGTCGGCGAAATATCCGGGTAGGCATCGATCGGAATGGTGGAAAAGGCCATCCAGCCAAAGCCGGCGACCAGGATCGCCACCAGCAGCACCATCAAGCGCTGGGCAAGCGAGAAGGCAATAAGACGATGCAACATTATTCAGCCCCCATGCCCATGGACAGGGCCTTGAGTCGGCTGGTGCCTGAGGTCACCACTCGATCGCCCGGCTCAAACTGCCCCGACACAAATACCAGCCCGTCGGCTTCGCCAATACGGGTGATAGGGATCGGGAAATAGTTTTGGCCGCGCTGCACGAACACCTGGGTCTGGTCGTCAAGTTCGGTCAGCGCACTGATCGGCAGGGATGCCGCGGGCTTGGATTGCTCGACCCACAGCGTGGCGGTCGTGACTTGACCCGGACGAAGGGCTGCGCACGGCGTGTTCGGGTGGGCGCGCAGGGTGATGAGCTGGCTTGTCGGATCGACCGCCAAATCCATCAGCTGAACGGGGGCGGATTCAGGACAGCCGGCGATTTTGAGTTCGGCCTTCTGCCCGGCGGATGGTGCCTTATTCGGGGAAATGGCCAGCAGCCACCACTGATCTTGGGTTGCGGTGATATCGAACAGGGATTGTCCGGTAGTGACCCGCTCGCCCGGCATGACCTTCCGTTGCGTGATCACGCCGGTGATCGGCGCGCGCACAGCCAGATTGATTCCACCGTTCTGTTCAGGCTTGTCCGCGCCAGCCGCCTTGAGCCGCGCGCTGGCGGCCTTGAGCTCGGCTGCCGCCATTTGTGCTTCGCCACGAGTGGCTTCCAGCCGTTTCTTCGCGATCAGTCCGTCTTTGAACAGGGCGGTATCGCGGTTCAGGTTTTGCTGTGTGAGCGTGACCTTGGCCTGGGCCATCTGCCATTGAGCCATGGCATCGCCGAGTTGGGCGCTGGCAATTTCAAACAGGATTTCACCTGCCTGCACGACCTGTCCCACTTGCGGCAACGTGCCCATGACTTGCCCATCAGCCGGTGCCGAAACCTGCATACTGGCTTGATTGCTTGATGCGGCACTGATGGTCACCATGCCCTGGGTCACGGGGACCTGTCGGGAAAATTCGATGGCCTGGGTCTGCAGGTTCAGATTGCTGCGCACCGCTTCAGGGATCGCGATGGCCGATGCGGTAGTCGCTGCGGCAGGTGTTGCCGCAAAGCTGGCGGTTGATGTTGCCATCCACGCCGCGAGGGTGGCGACAAGGGCTGCCTGGAACAAGTAATTGCGGGGAAGCGTGCGGTTGTTCATCCGAAAATCCTATTGTGCGGCGGGCATCAGGCCCAGTGTTTGTTTCAGACTGCTCTGGTCTGTCAGATAAGCGATATGCGCCAGACGGGCTTGCAGGCGGGCATCGGCGGTTTCGCGCTCAAAATCGAGCAGTCGAGTCCAGTCGAGCTCACCCAGACGCAGCGCCTTCTGTTTCAGCATCAGGGTTTTTTCTGACAGCTCAGCACGCTTGTCGAGTTGTGCCAGTCGTGAAGGCCAGGCGGCAATGCGCTGACGCAGCGCCATTACTTCGCCAAGTATCTGCTGTGTATCCTTGATCAGAGCGACCTGAGCTGTTGCGCGCTGCTGTGCCATCTCTGCGAGTGCGGGATTTCGGTATTTCTGACCACCGAACGGGATGCTCAACGTGAGTTGCAGGCTGTTGTCATAGGGTATTCCGCGATCGCCCCGGTCTCGCTTTACGCCCAGGCCGATTTCGGGGGCGCCAGCGCCCGCCGCGCGTTCAGCTTCGATGCGGGCCGTGCTCATGCCGACTTCGCTCGCCATCTGGCGCAGTAGTGGCTGCTGAGCGAGCAGGCCGTCAGGCGTGCTCAGTTCGGGATTGTTCAATGTGGCCTGTTCAGTCGAGGTGACTCGCCCCAGATCGGAGGGGAGTTGCTTGGTGCCTGTCAGTTGTTGCCAACGGGTCTGGACACCGTCCAGTTGCATCTGTGCGGCAGTGACCGCCTCTTGCACGGCCAGAGCGCGGCTTTCAACGCTCATCCGGTCGACTTCGGCGGCTTCGCCGTGCTTGAACTGCTGTGTGACGGCAGCCAGGTCGCGTTGCATGATGCGATTGCGCTCCTTGGCCGTCGATAGCTCGACTTCTGCGCGTCGCCAATCCCAAGCCATCTGACGCAACTCTCCGAGCAGGATGAGCCGGTTGGCTTCGGCGCGTGTCTTGGTGCTGAGTGCCGACTGCTCGGCAAGGGCGCGCCATGCCGAGGTCTGTCCGAAGCGGCGTAAAGGCAGGCGGACACCGAGCTGCATTTCGGTGGCACCGAAATCACTCATGGGTCGATCGCTGCGATACAAGCCATCCAGAACCGGAGCGCCTGCCAGAATGCCATTTGCACGAGCCTGTTCAGAAGCGAATCGAGTTCTGTCCGCTTCGGTAACCAGATTTTGTGATATCCGCTGTTCTGTTTGATTGAGTAGCTGTGCCCAGTTTTTTTTGGGTTGCTCGATTTGATTCGGTGCTACGGCCCAGGCATTGCCGGATAGTAACCCCATGCTCAGAATCAGGCCAAACCCCAGCTTCCAATGCTGAGTTAACAGTGCGAATGGAAACCGACCCTTGGCGGGCTGGATGTATTCGATGAAGGGGAAAGCCCCTGTAATGGCTATTTGTTTCATATGCGCATTAAACGTCCTATCTGTGGCGGTGGTGTTTCATGGATGTTTCAGTATGTAACGACCGGCCTGAGGTGATTGACGCTTGTCGGCACAGAGGGGACACTCTGCTCATCCTGCCAATGATGGCAGATTTTTAGGTAATGGCAGGTAGTTGCATGATGACAGACAGTGTCCACGATTCGGCCGTTTCTCTCAACGTGGTCAACGCGCAGCGCATTCTGGTGGTCGATGACGATCCGGGTATTCAGACGTTGCTGGGGCGGTATCTGCGTGAGCAGGGTTTTGATGTGCGTGTGGTGGGCAGTGGCGCTGAAATGGATGCGGCGCTCGCCGCTGACCCGGTCGTGGATTTGCTTGTGCTGGATATCATGTTGCCCGGCGAAGATGGTTTAAGCATCGCCCGTCGCCTTGATCCGAAAAACAGACCCCCCGTCATCATGCTGTCGGCCCGTGGCGAGGATATCGACCGGATCGTCGGCCTGGAAATCGGCGCCGACGATTATGTCTCCAAGCCCTTCAACCCGCGTGAGTTGCTGGCGCGTATTCGAGCTGTTCTGCGCCGTCATCGTATCGAGCCGGATGCGGGTATTGAGAAGGACGACCTCACGCGGGTCGGCGATTTTGCTGTGAATTCGCAGACACGACAGGCGTTCCTGCACGACGAGGCGCTCGATCTTACACACGGTGAATGGCAGTTGTTGCAGTTCTTTATGGAGCGACCGAACCGGGTCATCAACCGTGATCAGATCATGGATTACCTGAAAGGTTACGAACGCTCGGCGTTTGATCGCAGCATCGATGTGCGCGTCACCCGACTGCGGCGGAAAATTGAGGCGAATCCTGCAGAGCCACGTTATCTCGTGACGATCTGGGGCGAGGGTTACCTGTTCGCTCCTTCTGGCCGAAGCCCTCGCGCATCCGATGCCGCCACGGAAACGGCGGGCGAGCCAACGTGACCACCGCGCCGCGCCAGCCGCGCGTCTGGAGTCTGTTCTCCACGACCGCTTGGGCCATAGTGGGCAGTGTCAGTTTTATTCTTGTTTTTACGCTGACGGCTGTGATTTGGTTCGCCATGGTGCCGATGGCCAAGCGATCGGCCGATGATCTGGCTGCCTTGATAGTGCTGTCGGCTCAGACTTGGGTTGAGTTGCCCAAGGATGCCCAACCATTGCTGGCCGCCGAGCTGAAAGAACAGCACGGTCTGAAAATAGAGGAAATTCAATCACTGAGTCGACAGCACGGTACCTTGTTGCCCTATGTGCGTTTTCTGCACGATGCAGTGGTGCGGCGGTTGAATGCCTGTCCAGCCGGAACCAAGGATATCGATACCGGTGAGTGTGTGTACATGGGGACATTACCCGATCAGGCGGGTTACTGGCTGGAATTGCCGATGGCCGATGATGTACTTCGGTTCGAGTTCTCCCGCGATCGAGTGGGGTACCGTATTCCCTTCACGCTCAGTGTCATTCTTGTCGGTGGCGTCCTGCTGACGCTGATCCTGGCGCTGTTTCTGACGCGGCGGTTGACGCGCCCCGTCAGTCTGCTGGCCGAACAGGTTCGCCAGGGTCTGCCCGACGCAGCCCTCCCCTTGACCGGTCCGCAGGAAACCCGTGTGCTCATCGATGCCGTCAATCGACGTTCTGCCGAAGTGGCTCGACTACTGGAGAACCGCACCATCCTGCTGGCCGGTATCTCGCACGATTTACGCACGCCGCTTACCCGCTTGAGCCTCGGTCTTGAACTGGCGCAGGATGGCATTGAGCCAGAGCTGCAGACCCAGATGCAGGCGGATATTGGTCAGATGAATCGTTTGATTGCCGAAGTCCTGCAAATTGCTCGCGGGGTAAGTCAGGCTGCCTGCGCGCCCACCCCGTTGCATCAATGGCTGACTCGATTTGTTGCCGCATGGCAGCAGAGAGGCACGACAATTTCTCTTGTCATCGATGAGCCATCCGCAGCGTTGGAAATCGATGTCGCCACGGATAGCCTGCAACGGATTCTGGATAATCTGGTCGAAAATGCGCATCGTTATGGCCGCCCCCCGATCACATTGCGTTGTTTGCGGACTGTTTATGCACAAATACTGTGCATAGAAGACGAGGGGGAAGGATTGACGGCGACTGAAATCGTCCGCTTGCGCGAGCCTTTTGCCCGCAAGGATGAGGCCCGTTCCGGGGTGACAGGATACGGATTGGGTTTGAGTCTCGCGCTGGCGTTGGCTGAAGCACAGGGGTGGGAACTGGATTTGTATGCTCCGGGCGAGCACCCTTATTTGCCTGACGGCCTCATGCCTAAAGGGTTGGTGGCCTGCCTTCGCTTGCTGAGCGACGTCGCGCCCGTTCGTCCGCTTTCATCGGGCGATGCATGAGTTGCTCCTTTTAAGTGTGGTTTCTGAAAGTGCGAACCGGTGTGAGCCATTGGGTGAATCTTTTCTGTTCGGGATTTGCCGGCAAGAGCGATTTTGGTGGTCTTGCACCAAAAAAGTACATATGGCGGGCGATCGGATTTGATTTGTGCACTTTCGGTGCATTCACGCATGGTGTTCCTGTGCCCAGTGATCTGCGTAAGTGGTGGATTAACACTTATTAATCAGCGTGTTCTTAGGCTGTTTTTCTTGAAGTTCCTGCATTCTAATTTTAGGCATGATTCCTGCTTTTATTGCCAAGACAAGCGTTTGGTTCGATGATGCGCGTTGCATAGTCTGTCCCACACGCGCTTTGCGTTACCTTAATTTTGAAACTGCTCCCTGGAGGAATTCATGTCTGTGAGTCATGCGATGAAAATGATGGAAGAAAACGGCGTCAAGTTCGTCGATTTCCGCTTTACCGATACCCGTGGCAAGCAACAGCATGTCACTTACCCCGCTGCGCGCGTGGACGAAGACAGCTTTGAGTCCGGCATCATGTTCGACGGTTCGTCTATCGCCGGCTGGAAAGGGATTAACGCCTCAGACATGATTTTGATGCCTGATGCCAGTTCTGCGGTTATGGATCCGTTTTCCGAGGAATCCACCCTGATTCTGATCTGTGACGTTATCGAGCCGGATACCATGCAGGGCTATACCCGCGACCCGCGCTCTGTTGCCAAGCGCGCCGAAGCCTACATCCAGGCTTCCGGTCTGGCAGACGTTGCTTATTTCGGCCCTGAGAACGAATTTTTCGTATTCGACGACGTACGTTGGGGCAATGAAATGTCCGGCTCTTATGTCAAGATCGATTCCAAAGAAGCAGCGTGGAATACCGGCAAAGAATACGAAGAAGGCAATATGGGGCACCGTCCTGGCGTGAAGGGTGGTTATTTCCCGGTTCCTCCCGTCGACTCACTGCATGACCTGCGTCAAACTATGTGCCTCGTGCTCGAAGATATGGGCCAGACAGTTGAAGTTCACCACCACGAAGTGGCTACAGCCGGTCAGTGCGAAATCGGCGTGGCGTTCAACACGCTCGTGAAGAAAGCGGATGAAGTGCAGAACCTCAAATATGTACTGCACAACGTAGCGCACAGCTATGGCAAGACCCTGACCTTCATGCCGAAGCCGATGTATGGCGATAACGGCTCAGGTATGCACGTTCACCAGTCCATGGCGAAAGACGGCAAGAACCTGTTCTCAGGCGACAGCTATGCCGGTCTGTCCGAAATGGCGTTGTACTACATCGGCGGCATCATCAAGCACGCTCATGCCCTGAACGCGTTCTGCAACCCGTCTACCAACAGCTACAAGCGTCTGGTTCCTCACTTCGAAGCACCGGTGAAACTCGCCTATTCAGCGCGTAACCGCTCTGCTTCTATCCGTATTCCATTCGTATCCAACCCGAAAGCACGTCGTATCGAACTGCGCTTCCCGGATTCTACTGCGAACCCGTACTTGGCCTTTGCTGCCATGCTGATGGCTGGTATCGACGGTATCCAGAACAAGATCCACCCGGGCGAAGCGGCCAGCAAGAACCTGTACGACCTGCCGCCGGAAGAAGAGAAGAACATCCCGGAAGTGGCGTTCTCCCTGGACCAAGCGCTGGATGCACTGGATGCCGACCGAGAATTCCTCAAGCGCGGTGACGTGTTCTCCGACGACCTGATCGATGCCTACCTTGAGCTCAAGCGTGGCGAAGTTCAGCGTCTGCGCATGTTGCCGCATCCGATCGAATTCGAGATGTACTACAGCCTGTAATCGGTATGTAGTGACCGAGGAGACTTGGGTCTCCACATCACCGAAATGATCATCCCCGACTGTGGTCGGGGATTTTTTTTGCCTAAAGATTTGTCAAATCCGTCTATCCATACTCTTTGTGCAGAATTTATCTTGTTTGTATGTAAGATTAGGTCATTGTGCCGCGTAGGGTTTTGCCTGCGCTCTTGGCGGACTGAGTAGGTGGCGGGTTCTGCTTCAACGAGAAAGGCGGTAATCATCAATGTCGAATGCATTTCTTAATGAACGCCAGCTTATTTATCTGACTTATCGCAGCCAGGAAGCCATTGAAGAAATTGAAACGATTACACGTTCGTTCTTGTGGAACATGGTCAGCGTGCATGATGTTGAGCAATTGGATAAACAGCTCAGTAAGGGTGGTGCGCGGGTTGTTCTTGTTGATTTGCGTGATACGCCCGCTGTCTTTATTGATCGCCTGCCAAATACGATGCGCCAGTACGGCCATATCCAATGGGTTAGTCTGATCGAGCCCCATTTCGCCGATGATCCGGATCATGCCGGTTTTCTGCATTCGTTCTTTTTTGATTCTTGTCTGACACCGATCGAGCCATTGCGACTGACCTTTTCTCTGGGGCATGCATGGTATATGTCCAAGGTGGCGGAGACCCACCGGCTTGATCAAGGGGTAACCTCGAATCGCTCGGGCTTAGCACACAAACTGATCGGTAGCAGCGAGGAGATGGCGGTGGTTTGCGGTCAGTTGAAGCGCTACGCAGGCAATGAGCTTCCGGTATTGATCACAGGACCGAGCGGTACGGGCAAGGAATTGGCGGCCCGTGCCGTTCATCAGCAGTCGGCACGTAGCAAGGGCGCCTTCATTGCGGTGAATTGCGGTGCCTTGACGCCGAGCTTGGTTCAGTCCGAATTGTTTGGTCATGAAAAAGGGGCGTTCACCGGAGCGACCAAACGGAAAATCGGTCGGATCGAGGCGGCCAATGGTGGCACCTTGCTCCTGGACGAAGTCGGGGATTTGCCTGCGGACGTACAAGTCGGTCTATTGCGTTTTTTACAGGAGGGTGTGATTGAACGCGTGGGGGGCACGGAAAGCATTCCCATCGATGTGCGTATCGTCGCCGCCACACATGTGGATCTTGAACAGCAAATGGCGAAAGGGCAGTTCCGGGAAGATCTCTATTTCCGTTTGAACGTTTTGCGCCTGCATATGCCGCCATTGAAAGATCGGGGCCAGGATGTGCTCGAGCTGGCCCGATATTATCTGCGTCAATTCGTAGTGGAGCTCGGTGTGGGCAAGAAGGTGCTGTGTCCCTCGGCCGAGTCGGCGCTGCTCGCACATGATTGGCCCGGCAATATCCGTGAATTAATGAACCGGCTCCGAAGAGCGATCGTGCTCTCTGATCGCCATGCCATCACGCCGAGGGATCTGGAGTTCGCTGTTTCTCGGGTAGCGGAGAAGCTGCCCACATTGAATGAAGCTCGGGACAACGCCGAGCGCGAAGTGATCACCCGTGCCTTGATTCAGTCAGCACATAATGTGACCGAGGCCGCCCGTCTTCTGGGCGTATCACGCGTCACCCTTCATCGTATGATCAATAAACACCGTCTGTCCGTAAACTGACGGGGGTTCACAAGCGGTTGACGCAACTCATGGCCGGACGTGCTCTCATGTGTCGGCCTTTTTTGTTTGAGTTTTACCCGTTTCATCTCAGAAGCGAACTCGTCGTATCCGGTCGGTAACACATCCTGCGGAATGGGAACTATCCCTTATTTCTTAACAGTTAAACGGCCTGATTTTCTGGCGGCCATTCTGCCGTACAGCATGTGAATAGTCTCATTCGTTACATAAGTGATACATGAATAGGGCGTATTTCGGACGTTCTCCCGGAAGCCCCATTCTCGTCGATTCAAAAACGAAACACTCTTGCAGTATAGGGCTTCGGTCTTTTTTCTAACCCCATGTTTTATATCAACTCCTCGATGTTGGCCTTGATGTTGCACTTGTAGCTACCAGTGCAGGATGTTTCTCCTGTCGGCTTTGAGGGGATGGCCATGGGCAACCGGGGTATTAACCGATATCGACATTGTGTGATCTTGCTGGGGGGCTTAGGCATGGCTTTGTCCAGCCAGCCCGCCGTGTGGGCCGCAGGCGTCTCCTATCAGGTTCATGCCGAGCCGGGCGATATCGTGGTCTTCCGGACCGTTCCCACTAGGCCAGGTGCTCGCAGCATGCCACCGGGCAAGGCGCTGATGATCAACCCGAAACCCAATGGCGAGATTACTCAGGGGCTGGGCGCGGTGGAACTGTCTAACGCCGGTTATGCAGGAATCGTTGCCGGACAGGGTCAGGGAGGGGGGCAAGGTGTCGGTGGGCTGAGTGAACGCGTTGTCAGTGATGGCCTGGGCTCCCTGTCTGGAGGCACTTCGGCTGTGGGGGGCGTCCCCGCCGGGTCTCTGAGTGGCGCTGTCGGTGCTGCGACGGGCGGCATTGGTAAATCGGTTACGGGTGCGTTGGTCGGCAGTGGCCTATTCGGTGCGGGTAGTCGGCCATGAGCAGCATGACCTTCTTGAGACCGATTGTCGTGACAGCGAGCCTGCTAGCGAGTCTGTCTGTGCCCGGAGTAGGCTTCGCAGACGATTACAGCTGGATGCTCGGTGTGTTGAACGATAACCGGATCGATGGGCAGGTGGGTTCAGGCGCATCCGGGAATATGAGCATCAACAGCGCTGCGGGCGATGGGAATCTACAGGCAAATCAGCGGGTGTTGCAACAGGGGGGGGGCGCTCTGGCGACCCTATCTCCTGCTGGTGTTTCAGGCGGTGCATTGGAGCGCAATGCACCTGAGCTTTCGGGGCAGGTAGCCCAAACCGAAATCGGCGGGCAGGCATTCAGTCACGCCAGCGGGTTTCTGGGTATCAATCAAGTCAGTGGCGTGGGTAACGCGCAGCTCAACACCATCGTGGTGGGCGCCGTGGGTTCGCCACTGGGACAAATTCGTGCAACAGAGGGAGGTGCGACTTCCTCACAGTTGCCGAATCCGGCCGATCGGCATGCCGGTCAGTCGGGAGCGAAGGACTCAACGGATCGTTATAGCGCCACCATCGGTGATGGTGCGCTGTCGGGGTTCGGTGGCGTTCTTCAAATCAACCAGGTGTCGGGGATCGGGAATGTGACGGCCAATCACTTTTCAGTCTCGATGCCCTGATCCTGGCAAACCATGATCGATGTAATCCCAACAAGAAGGAAGGTATCAGTTATGAACACTCAATTCAAAGTGACTCTTGTCGCCGCTGCTCTGGCAGCTATCGCTTCTTCCCCTGTACTGGCTAGTGACCAAGGTGATCATGATCACAAGGGCCCAGCTCCGGTAACCGCTTCTGCATCAGCAGTGGATCTTCAGGGCATCATGTTCAACAACGTATCCAACTATGGTTTGCCCAACACGGCAACCGTGAGTGGCGATACGGCCAGCGGTGCCAGCGGTAACATCGGGGTGAACATCTCCGCCGGTGATACCAACGTGCAGGACAATGCGGCTGCACTGGCTTCTGTCGACTCCAGCTTCGTGTTCGGTTCTTCTTCATCCTCCGTGGGTGTAGGGCAAATGAATGCGGGCAACCAAACCCAGAACTTTGACGTTCAGAACAAAGCCCGGATCGGAGAAAACGCGTTCTCATCCGCATCGGGCAATATCGGTGTGAACGTCGCTGCGGGTACCGGTAACGGACAGAAAAACACCATGGCGGCTTCAGTAACCAGCCTGGGTAACGTCAGCGCTTCGATTCTGAGTGCACAGGCCTCCGGCGGCAACATGATCCGCAACGAGGGCTGCCAACTGGAGAACACCGCTTCCATCGGTGGTTCTGCCTTCTCCGGCGCTTCCGGCAACATCGGAGTGAACATCACTTCCGGTACCGGCAACTTGCAAAGCAACAGCCTGTCCATGGCCGTTTCCTGCACAGGTTGCACCGGCAAGTAAGTCGTCTTGAGTGTGTGACACTGGCCTGCGATTGATGTCGCAGGCTGACGATCCGGCGGGGCGGGGACAGCATGACACGCCCCGCCTTTCCAGACGAATCCAATCGTCCGGAAAGGCGCAATTACCTAATTTGGACAGTTACCCGGAGACCTACAGGTGTCTCAAGGAGTCAGGATCATGCAAACGCGGTTCGATAGAGAGCGTGCTTGCAACCCGTTGGGGGCGGCGATTCGTCGTGCGTTACTCATGTCATTGCTTTGGGTGTTCAGTGGCGTGGTTGGCCTGACAGCTCAAGCAGCCGATGTCCGTTTTGGCGGCATTCTGCCCGATGGCGCCCTGCTGACCCAGAAAATCCAGAGTATGACGGATCTCAAATTCCAGAATGTGATTCGACAGCACTATGACTTCTCTTGCGGTGCGGCCTCTCTGGCCACGATTCTGCGTTATGGCTATGGGCTGAATATCACTGAGAACACGGTGCTGTACGGCATGTTGGGGGTGTCTAATCCAGAACTGGTGCGCACGAAGGGTTTTTCATTGCTTGATATGAAAAATTACCTCGCGGAACTGGGTTACCGCGGTCGAGGTTACCGGGTTGATCTGGAACGTTTGAATGAACTGAGTGTGCCTACCATCGTGTTGATCAATGTAAATGGCTTCAACCATTTCGTTGTGCTCAAGCGCGTACTGGATGGTTATGTGTACATCGCAGATCCCGCGTTGGGTAACCGTCGCTATCGACTGGATCGTTTTTTCGAGATGTGGCCATCCCGTGTCATCTTCGCCGTGATCGGGCCTGGGTTTGATCGTCACACCGCTTTGCTGAGTACCGAAACAGTGAGTGCCAGAGCACTACAGGAGCGCTCCGGGGAAGTGCCGAGGGCGGAGCTGCTTGGGTTTGGGTTTACGCATGCCGATTTGTTCTGAAGTGTATGGGGCGAGCTGCGGGTTGAAATGATCCCCGGTTCGGTCATAAGGAGACGCGGTAATGAACATGAATACGAAAAGACAGGGGGCGGAGGTTCGGGTTGCGATGCTGCTGAGCGGAGCAACTCTGCTGACGTTTTCCGGTGTGGTGTGTGCAGAGCCGTCTTTGCCCGTGCATGCCGCGATCCGTCCTGCGATCGAGATGTTGAGCGATCCGCAACTGGCGGCAATGCGTGGAAAGTATCTCGCCGGAGATCAGAATATTCTCTATTTCGGCGTGCAGATGGTGACCCAGTGGCAGACCCCGACCGGGGTGATGAATGCCTCTGTGACTTTAGGGATCAATCGTGCGGGTGCGCAACCCGTGGTAACGATCGAACCGCTGGTCACGATTGTCGGCGCACCATCCCAGAACGGCGATAGCGGCCATGTCATTCAGGGCGGCGATCTCCAGGGCAGCCATGGCGTGCGACAGCAAATACAGGTGGCGGGCAATGGAAACGATGCGACCAATCAGCTGCATGTTTCCATTCAACCTTACAGCGCCTCGTCCGGTGGCTCGGGTGGGTCAGGAACACCGGCGGTGACCCTGAGTCAGAATGGTGCCGAGGTTACAGCAGGCCTTTCTGGTGGCCAGGCTGGCGTGACCATGCATCTGGGTAGCGCCACGGTGCAGCAGATGGTGGGCGGTAGCGGCAATGCGCTGCAATTGATTCAACTGACAGGCAACCAGCAGCAAGTCCAGAATCAGATGAATCTGATCGTAGGGACGAGCGGCGCGTCGGGCTTGTCCGGAATGAGCCTTCTGAGGCAAACTGGCATGGCGGTGGCCATGACCAGGGGTTTGCGATGAAGGCTTTCCGTAAATTGTTTTCAGATTCTGCAATTTTCCTGCTGCGTTGTTAGGGGCGTTAGCCCGCATGGCGCGTCGTCACGAACGAAAGGGAGTCCGTCTCATGGCAAAACAGTTTAAAAAGTCGGCGTGGCTGTTCTCGGTCTGCGTTGGTATGGCCTCGGCCCCCGCTGCTCACGCAAACGATGCTGATGAATTGAAGGCGTTAAGCGCGCAACTGAATCAGCTCAAACAAAGTTACGTCAACGAAGTGCGCCGCCTGCGCGATGTCGAGGCTCAGCTGCTTGCGGTGCAGGCCCGATTGAAACAGGCGGGCGTTGAACCGGAAGGCGGCCAGTCCACCAACTCAACTCAAACCGCCCAGGCTGCGGCACCTCAACAAAGTGCCGCTTCGACGACTGAGGTGGCCCACACCCAGGCGGACAAGGATCGGGCGACCAAGCGAAGCGTGGATGACTTCCTGCAAGAGCAGCACGTCGCTTTCGATCGCAAGCTGGTTGTGGAACTCGGTGCCTCGTACAGTCATTACGACCGTAATCAACTCACCCTGAACGGGTTCCTGGCTCTGGATGCGATCTTTCTGGGTAATATCTCGGTCGATCGGGTGACCAGTGACACACTCACCTACACGCTCGCTGCGCGTTACAGCCTGACGCCAAACTGGAATGTGGGCGTTTCTCTTCCCTTCTTGCAGCGGCAAGTCACGTACCAGAAAGGGGGGGCTGGCGGTTCCGCCGGCGCTTATGGCGAGTTGACCCAGAATGGTTCGGTCGACGTGGGCGATACCACCTTGAACCTCAGTTATCGCTTGTTGCCGGAAACCGAGACGCGACCCGATGTGGTGCTCACCGGAAGTGTGATTGCGCCGACGGGACAGGCGCCTTTCGGCATTTCCTGGACGAACCAGACGGTTCAGGTGCCTAACTCGGATCCCACTCAGGCGCCATCCACCCTGACCATCGCCGTTCCGGACAAGTTGGCAACGGGCAACGGATTGTGGGGGTACGGTTTGTCGATGACCGCAGTGAAGACACTTGATCCTGCGTTGGTCTTCGCCAACTTCGGCTATACCGGTTACGTTCCTCGTCACTTTGACAACCTGGCTACCGACCCCAATGTGCAGAATCCGGGTGATGTCAGTCTGGGTAGTTCGTTCACATACGGCCTGGGTCTGGCCTTCGCGCTCAATGATAAAACCAGCATATCGATGTCGTTCAGTGACCAGTTGACGCGTTCGGCTCGTGTGCGCTACGACGGCGGTAATTGGATGACGCTGGTGGGGAGCAACGCCAATGCGGGCACCTTCAACTTGGGCATGACCTATGCCCTGAGCCCGAAAACCACACTGGTCACCACCATCGGTGTGGGTGTAACGCCCGATGCACCTGACTTCACGCTTGGTGTGAAAGTGCCGTTCATGTTGTAAATGGCGATCGAGCTTCATCGTCGCTCGATCATTCTGGATCAATCAAACAAAACCCCCGGTCTGGCCGGGGGTTTCGTTGGCTGGGTGTGCTTCAGAACCGAAGCACGTCACCGGTTACTGTGGTGAGCCTTTGGATTTTTCCTCTTGTGTGTCGAAGAGGAAGCCAGAGGCGGCAGAGGTCAGAATCAACAACCCGGTGCCGATGATCCACGCGAAGTACCAAGGGGCGGCATCACCCAGCACGATCGCCAGAAAGATCACGATCATGGACAGCACGAAAAACAGTAGGAAATAACCGATAGTTTTCATATTTTTCTCCGTAAATTTCTGGCGGGAATCAATAAGCGTGCGGATCGTTTTCGATCTTGCCCGCATCGACCTTGCCGCGCATCACGTAGAAGGCCCAACTGGTGTACCAGAGGATCAAGGGTACGAACACGACCGAGAAGCCGGTCATCCACAACAGGGTGGTCTCACTGGAAACGGAGTTCCAGATGGTCAGGCTTTGGCTCGGGTTGCTGCTGGAAGGCATCAGGAATGGGAACAGGCTGATGGCGGTGGCGCCAAGCACACCCGTCCAGGCCAGAATGCCGAACCACCATGCGGTGGCCGGGCGATGCGCGCGCAGCAGCAGACCGCCCAGGATCATGCCGACAAAGCCGATGATCGGAACCACCCACAGAATGGGCATGGCCTTGTAGTTGGCCAGCAGGCCGCCTTTGACGAGTTCGACGGTTTGGGTGAGTGGCGTTTGTGCCAGTGCAGGGCCGACCGAATGTGTCAGAACGAAGCCGGGCATCATGCTGATCCACACACCGCCCACCGCGAACAGCACAATCGCGACCAGAGCAGCGATGGAGCCAGCAGCTCGTGCACGCGCGGCCAAGGCGCCTTCTGTCTTGATGACCATCATGGTTGCGCCCATGTACATGGCCAGCGCCAGGGAAAGGACGCCTGCAAGAATGGCAAACGGGTTGAACAGGCTAATGAAGCTGCCGGTGTAGTACGAGCGCAGATCCCAGTCGAAGTGGAAGGGTACGCCTTGCAGCATGTTGCCCATGGCCGCACCGTAGATGATCATCGGCAGTGCGCCGGAGAGCAGGAACACCCAGTCGGCAATGTTGCGCCAGCCTTCGGTCGGGATTTTCGAACGGTATTCGAAGGCGAGCGGTCGCATGATCATGCTCCACAGCAGGAGCAGCATGACGACGTACAAGCCCGAGAACGCCGTGGCGTAGATGAGCGGGAAGGCCGCGAAAATCGCGCCGCCCCCCAGAATGAACCACACCTGGTTACCGTCCCAGTGCGGGCCGATGGCGTTGAGCATGCTCCGGCGTTCGAGATCGGTCTTGCCGATGACGCGCAGCAGTGCGCCTACGCCCATATCCATGCCAACCATGACGGCCAGCCCCAGCAGCAGCACGCCGAGCAGCAGCCACCACAATACTTTCAAGCCCAGATATAGATCCATCTCACACCTCTTTGGAAGATTGTTCGTTCATGAGTGTTTTGGTGTGTACGGCGGCATAGTCACCACCCAGTACAGAACCACCCAGTGATTTCTTCTTGCCGTGATCGCTCGCGTCGTGTGGCGCGTCCGGCCCTTGCTTGATGGCGCGTACCATCAGGTACATTTCGATGATGATGAAGATCGAATACAGACTCACGAAACCGATCAGCGAGAACACCATGTAGCTCACGCTGTGGCTTGAGGCCGACATCCAGGTTGGCAGCAGGTTGTAGACCGTCCAGGGTTGGCGTCCCAACTCGGCCGTCAGCCAGCCCATCTCGCAGGCGAGGAACGGGACCGGGATCAGCCAGAGCGAAAAGCGCAGGAAGAGTGGATGGTTCTCGATGTCGTTGCGCAGTGAGTAGATCACGCCGAAGATGAAGAAGGCGAGCATCAGGAACGCAAAGGCAACCATGATGCGGAATGCCCAGTAAATGGAGAAGACATCCGGGATGGTGTCTTTCGCGGCCTTGGCGATATCGGCATCGGTCGCTTTGCTCACATCCTGATCGGGCGCGTAACGTTTGACGAGGAAGCCGTAACCGAGGTCTTGCTCATGAGCCTTGAACTGCGCCATGGCCGAAGCATCGGTCGGATTGCTGGAGAGAATCTTCAGCGCTTCTACTGCCTGGATGCCGTTTTTGATGCGTACGGCATTCTTGGCCTCAATCTCATCGATACCCGGAATTTTTGTATCCATGGTGTGCGTCAGCAGTGGTGTCAGCAGATAGGGAATCTGGATTGCCCAGCTGTTCTCCTGCTTCTCCTGATTAGGCCATGCCATGAGATTGAAGGGTGCGGGTGTATCTTCCGTTTTCCACATGGCTTCCATCGCGGCGATTTTGGCCGGTTGGGCGTGTGCGCCGACAAAACCAAGCGCATCGCCGAGGGTGATGACGCCGATGGTGGCCAATACACCGAAGATGGTTGCCATGCGGAATGAGCGCTTGGCCAGTTCGACATGCCGTTTGCGCAGCAGGTAGAACGCACTCACGCCAGCAACGAAGATCGCGGCGGTTACATAACCGGCAATACTGGTGTGCACGAATTTGGCTTGTGCGTCGTGGCTGAAAATCAGCGCGGTGAAACTTTCCAGTTCCATGCGCATGGTGACCGGGTTGAACACGGCACCTTGCGGGTCCTGCATGAAGCCGTTGGCGACGAGAATCCAGAGTGCCGACAGGTTGGAACCCAGTGCGACAAGGTAGGTCACAATCAGATGTTGTCCGCGGGAGAGTCGATCCCAGCCGAAGATCATCAGGCCGATCATGGTCGACTCCATGAAGAAAGCCATCAGACCTTCAACGGCCAGTGGCGCGCCGAAAATATCGCCAACGAAGCCGGAGTAGAATGACCAATTGGTGCCGAATTCGAACTCCATCGTGAGGCCGGTGGCGACACCGAGGGCAAAGTTGATGAGTAGCAATTTGCCCCAGAATTGCGTCATTTCCTTGTAAATCGGCTTGCCGGTGACCACATACACTGTTTCCAAAGCCGCGAGGAACACAGTAAGCCCCAGTGTGAGTGGCACAAACAAGAAATGGTAGAGCGCGGTGGCGGCGAATTGCCAGCGCGATAGCTCGACGACGGTATCATTGATCATTAGTGAGCTCCTGCTGTTACTAAAAAACACACGGAAACACGACCGCGGCAGAAAAGCCGCCTGCACGGCCGACAGGCGAAGGGTACGCCCGCCATGTTGCTGCGAGCTGAATTTATGGGTGATTAACTGCGTAGTATGGCTAATTGGTGTTGTCGAGTCACAACATGGTCTTGCCCGTTAATCGGGCGGTTTTGGCCGCTTATTTGCATGTGTATGCCCTAGTGAATTGCTTTGTCATTTTTCATGGCGCGGCATTAAATATTGTTATTAATCATAAGGTTTTTTCGATGTCATCTGTGTCCTCCAAGGTTGGAAATACTCCTGTTTCGCGCTTGTTGCTCCATTTGAGTCTGATGACGCTGGTGGAAGGCGCGTCCCTGATCGCTCTGGTGCTGATTGCCGTGCCCATCAAGTACGGTTTGGATTTTCCTTTGGCCGTCCGGGTGGTCGGACCCATCCACGGGGCGTTGTTTCTGTGGACAATGGGTGCGTTGCTGACCAGCGTATTCGCCGGACGATTGGCGGCGACCAAGGGAGCAGTGGTCTTTTGTGCGGCACTGATCCCCTTCGGTGGCTTGTGGTCGCACCGGCTGCTGGATCGGGAAATTGCCCGCCAGCGTCAAGGTGTAACTCAGGATTAGACGCCATCGGCCGTCTGGTCAAGTTTCGATGTCGTGATACCTGTTATATTGCGCCGTGCTTCCGCCAAGCGACTTTTGCAGGTTTTTTATGATGACTCTTCCCTCCATCCCCACTGCCGAGATCGAGTTCACGGCCATCCGGGCGCAGGGTTCCGGTGGTCAGAATGTCAACAAGGTTGCCACGGCAATCCATCTGCGATTCGACGTTCGCGCTTCTTCATTGCCGGATGAAATCAAAGAGAAACTCATGGCGTTGCCCGATTCGCGCATCAGTCGCGACGGTGTGATCGTGATCAAGGCGCAACGATTCAACAGTCAGGACAAGAACCGGGCCGATGCGCTGGCGCGATTGCAAGCACTTGTGGCGCAGGCAATTCGCCCCGTCAAACCTCGAAAGCCGACCAAACCCACGCGCAGCGCGCAATTGAAGCGCTTGTCGAAGAAGGCGCAACGCGGCCAGACCAAGCTGCTGCGCGGGCGGATTGTCGAATAAACAAGAACACAGGATTCACGAGTCATGGCGCTTAAAGCGACCGTATATAAAGTCGATCTCGATATCTCCGACATGGATCGGCATTACTACGTCAGTCATCACCTGACTCTGGCCTTGCATCCCTCGGAGACCGAATCGCGATTGATGCTCCGCGTGCTGGCGTTTGCGCTGAATGCGCAGGAATCCCTTCAGTTCACTCGCGGATTATCGGCAGACGACGAACCGGATATCTGGCTGAAAGATCTCACGGGGGATATCGAGTTGTGGATTGAGGTGGGCCTGCCGGACGAGCGCCGTCTGCGCAAGGCCTGCGGGCGGGCGAGGCAGGTGCTGGTCTACGCTTATGGCAGCCGGGGCGTGACGGTGTGGTGGGAAAAATCCGCGCGCGAATTTGCCCGCCTCGACAACCTGCGAGTCTTTTCCATTGACGGTGAGTCGCTTGCCGCACTGACCGCACTGGCAGACCGAGGGATGCGTCTGTCCATCAGTATCCAGGATGGCGATATCTGGGTGTCTGACGGCGAGGCCAATGTGCCGGTGATTATCCAGACTTTGAAATCGGCTTAGTCGCCGGGGCGCCTTGATTCGCTTCCGTGTGCTTGGGGTCGATGACCACCGTACAGGTCATGCCCGCTGCAATGTGGACGTTCTCGGGGATCTTCTCCAGCTTGATGCGCACGGGAATCCGGCTTGCGAGGCGTACCCAGTTGAACACCGGGTTGACGTCTGCCGTCAGGTCCGGGGCGACCGGATTGTCCCGATCCGCTATGGCGTAGGCAATGCTGGCGACTCGTCCTTCAATGGCTTTGGTATGCCCCAGCAGGGTTACTTGGGCGGGATCGCCCACCTGTACGTGCCGCAACCGCGTTTCCTCGAAATAACCGTATACCCAGAACGAGTCGGCATCGACGATGGCCATTTTGGGTGCACCGACGGCGGCGTAGTCACCGGGGCGTAACAACAGGTTGGTGACATAGCCGTTGACTGGCGCGCGAACGGTGGCGCGCTGAAGATTCAATCGAGCGAGATCCAGTTCGGCTTTGGCCTGGTCGTAGGCTGCCTCTGCTTCCTGTGCGGCGATCTGCGTGTCGTTATTCTGCTCGGCTGACACCACTTCAGGATCAAGGGCGACCCGTCGTTTGGCCTGCTGCCGCTTCATCTCAAGTGTCGCTCGCGTCGCCGCGAGGTGAGCTTTTGCATTGGCGAGTGCGAGCTGGTAGCGCGCTGGGTCCACTTCAAACAGAACATCGCCCCGGTGGACGAATTCGTTGTCATGTACTGGAACCGAAACCACACGGCCGCCGACATCTGCCGTGATCTGCACGATATTCGCCCGCACCCGACCATCTCGGGTCCAGGGGGAATCCATGTAGCGCAGCCATAATTGGTATCCCAGGTAGACGGCGATCCCGACAATTAAGCTGGTTAAAACAAAGCGGCCGACCGCAGCGAGTTTCATGAGTACCACCATAGCCCAAGGCCACTGAACAAAATCACAAACAAGGCAAACCGGAACAGGGCCGGGTGCCAGACAAAACGATCCCAATCGACATCGCGCAGAAATTGATCGATCAGCACGTAGATCAAGGCGCTGCCTATCAAGATGAGCAGCAATGTCGGGATTAGCGCATCGAAAACCGGAATTTCACGCGGCATAACTGGACACCTCCTTGCTCACTTCAGGCCCGGGGGCGGCAGGACGGCCAACATCCGGTATGGCTTGAACCTGATGCTGAATCAGGTGCAGGTAAATCTGGATTTTACGGTCATTGGGTGTTGGCTCATTTCCCTGTGTATCGAATACCTGCTGGATGACGTTGTTGAATGCCTGCTGAAGGGTGAGTAAATTGCGCTGATTCCGTTGGCGATAAAACCGGGCCAAGGCGGAAATGGCCGTTTGAACTGACGACAGCCGGGTTGCATCGAGAGAATGGGGTTGTTTGAGCAGCGTGCGCAATTCCAAGACTGCGCTGCCCAATTCCTGGATGGTCAGCGCATCAGTCAACGTGGAGCGATCTTTGGATGTGTTGAAACCACGCATGCTGGCAATCTGCCGCAGCAACTCGCGAGTATCTCGTTCGAACTGTGGGCGTAGCCCTGTCAACGGGTTCAGGCAGGCGACGATGAGCTGTCGATTCAGTGCGTGCATCATGCGATAGCGTGACAACTGGTTGCCCATGGGCATGACGGTCAAGAAGGCGAGTGCCGCGACCGTGGCCGAGACCAGCAGGGCGATCCCGCTATTCAGCAGCCCTGCGTAGTTGAATATGGCGAAGTTGTCGGGGATGGCCAGTGTGCTGAAAAACAACCCGAAACCCACCCCGATCGCACCCAATTTCGGGCGGGTCATCAAATAGGCGCCGAAGGCCAGAAACGGTATCAGCCCAAACGTCAATTGCGTGAATCCGTGCAGATTGGGTAAAACCAGGAACTGAAACATGAACGCGCTGACGAAGGATACGGCAATCCCCTGCCACATCTGGATGACCATTTGGGCGGGATTCGGCGCGGTGGAAAACAGGGCGCTGACGACAACCGCGATGGTGAGGGCCAGTACGCCGCTCGGCCATGACGAGTTGATCCAGAACACCGACATCACGCTCAGAATCAAAACTGTGCGCAACCCCGCGATCAGGGGTTGTGAGAAATCCGTGGCGTGGCGGCCATGCTGAATGAGAGGTGGCGCCCGGTCGTCATCCTCAATGATTCGTTCGTCCTGCAGGGCTGAATGACTGCGTCCATAGTTCCGGAATTCATCGAGAAACTGTTCGAGCAGCATGAGCGCCGTATCGAAAGCGAGCTGCTGTTCGGGGAAGAAGGTGTTTTCCGCCTGGATTCTGGATTTGTGTTTCTGTATTTCGGCCTGCCACTCACCGATATACGTCATGAGCTGCTGCGCTTCCGGGGTCGATGTTGGAACATGGGTTTGCAGTAGCCGCACGCCAGTGGCCAGTAGGGGATCCAGCGCTTCGCGGACGGCATTCATGCTCGGCTCGTTGAGCCGCAGGATGTGTCGGTTCAGAACGTGCAGCGTGCTGGCGGCGGCAATCAGATCGGCGCTCATGCGCAGAATGGTCTGGTTTTGCAGGCGGGTTTTATGGTTGTCGAAAATCCCGACGGAACGGTAGCTGTCGAGTGTCACGATTTCATTGATCGCCTTCAGGTGCAGACTGCCCCATTCCTCAATGGGAACACCGAAGCTGAGCGCTCGACCCGAGGAGTTGGCAAAGGCGGTGAATCGCTTGAGTGCTGCGGTCAGTAACAATTCGCGCATCGAGAGGGGGAAGACAAGTCCGCTGACGGTGCTGGCGACCAGAATGCCGAGTAGCACCTCGCTGAGTCGTGTGACGGTGATCTCAAATGCGGCATTGGGATCCATGGCGGCAGGCAGGCCGACCAGGCATGCGGTGTAGCCCGCCAGTACGAAGGCGTAGGACTGGAAGTTGCGATAGATCGTTGCGCCCGCAGTAAGCATGCCGACCCAGATTGCCAACCCGATCAGGAACATAACCCGTTCCTGTGCGAAAGCGGCCACAAGCATCAGTGCCACGCCGCTGCCGATGATGGTGCCCAGGGCGCGGTAGAAGCCTTTCGCCAGCACCATCCCCGTTCGTGCCTGCATGACGATGAATACGGTAACGACCGCTGTCTTCGGCGATTCCAGTTCCAGTCGATAGGCCAACCATAGGGCAATCAGAGCGGCGATTACCGTCTTGAGCACGAACAGCCAGCTAGCAGCCTCTCCTTTGAAGAAGGTCTGCACGGCAACCTGGCGTTGCCGCCAGATGAGCGCGGACTGTGACGGTTCCGGATTCACTGCATCTGCTCCTGCCCTTCGATGACCTTGCGCAACAGATAGTCGAGCTGTAGGCGTTCCGCTGTGTCCAACAGGGCGAAATTGCTTTGCGTTACCGTGACGATATCGGGGAGTATCCGGGTGATCATTTCCTCGCCTGCCGTCGTCAGGCGTACCTGCACCTTGCGGCGGTCGTCGGGGTCTACTTCGCGCGAAATCAGGTCTTGTCGCAGCAGATCGTCACAAATTCGGGTGATGTTCGCGGATTTTTCATGGGTGGCGTCCACCAGTTGCGAGGGAGTCAGAGTCTGGTCGATCGAACCAAAGAGCATGACCATGACGGCGTAACCGGTGTGATTCAGTCCATGGCGCTTGAGGGCCTGGTTAGCGTTGTTGGCGAGGCCCTTGGCGACGAAGTTGGTCAATCGCGCGAGGGTGACGGTTTCCCGATCGAAGGCGGGGAAACGTTTCGCCGTCAGGGCGAGGCGGGCGTCCGCTGGCGCAAAGCTCTTTGCCAGTTTTGCGGCAGGTGTCGGCTTGGTCATCCGGTGACTCCTTGTGAAGAATGGGGCAGGGTGTGGGGTAAAACAGTCCCGCCGAGCGCAGCGTACAACTGAGCGAGCGCGGCGCTGGCCTCGGCGTTCAGCGAAATGCGTTGCGCTTCCAGATTGAGCACGGTTTCTCGGGCAGTCAGCACGGGAAGACGATTGGTCAGCCCTGCGGTAAAGCGCTGTTCAGCGCGTTTCGCCTCATCATCGGCAGCGCGTCGCGCGTCGTTCAATGCTTCACGGCGTTCTGCAAGCGTGTGGAGTTGCGTCAGGGCGCTGGCCGTTTGCTGCAAGGCGGTGAGCAGCGTCTTGTTGTATTCGGCGATGGCTTCGTCGTAGGCGGCGGTGCGCTCTCGCAACTGTCCGCGCAGTCGTCCGCCTTCGAAAATGGGCAGGGTGAGTGCCGGAACGACACCATAGTGCGCGGAATTCGATTGCAGGAAACTCGTAAAACCGCCGGAAGCGGCAAGTCCGCCCACGTACGCGGCAAGATTGATGTCCGGGTAAAACGCTGTCCGTGCGACGTGAATGTCCTGGGCGGCCGCTTCCATCTGCAGGCGTCGGGCGCGGATGTCCGGGCGACTTCCGATCAGGTTTGCCGGTACATCATGCGGTATCGACCAATCATCACCCAACACGGCCGTCGGCGGCTGCAGAGGGTTGTCTGTCGCTGTGCCTCGCCCCGTCAGGACGGCAATCTGCTCGGCGCGCAGGTGAAGGTCTCCCGAGTAGGTGGCTACATCTTCCTGATAGCGGGCGGCGGTCAGTTGGGCATCGTACAGATGATCCGCATCCGTCAGGCCGTGATCGAGGCGAATCTGTTCGATATGTACGGCCCGGTCGGCTTCAGCCTGACGTTCGGTGGCCGTCCGCAACAGCGCTACATCGGCGGCATAGTGCAGGTACGTGCTCACCAGTTGGCTCGAAAGCAACAAAGCGGCGGCATTTCTTGCCTCAACACTGGCCTTGAGGCGATCTTCGGCCGCTTGAACGATCGCCCGATTCTTCCCCCATAAATCCAGAGAGTAGCTGGCGGACAGGTTGAAACCATTGTCCCAGGTCGTGCTGCCGCCGAATGGAGGGGGGAAGAACTGGTTGTTGGTCCAGTGCGCTCTGCCGACGTGGGCATCCAGATCAACGCGCGGGCGCTCGACGGCCCCGGCGGCTTCGCTCAGACCTTCCGCCTGCCGGATGCGCGCACATGCGATGGCGAGATCGGGGTTGTGTGTCAGTGTCTGGGTCATCAGTGCATCGAGCTGCGGGTCGTGGAATGCGTGCCACCATGCCTCAGCGTTGTCGGCCGTCGCTTCCTTATCTGTCTGGTGGGACAAGCCCGAACTCAGGTTCAGCTGATCAACAGTCGTGGGCCGAGCGTGCGGCAGGATACCCGACGGGTCGGCACAGGCTGCCAGCAGAGCGCACACAGCGCCGATGCCGCTGATCCGAAGTGCAGATACTTGAGTGGTGTTTCTTTTCATAAATAAATAATACATTTATGAAATAAAAAGAGAAGAGGTTTTTATATTTTCGTTACGTCATCAGTGAAATGGCGATCAAAAACAGGTGTTAATAAAGGGTGCTGCGATCAGAAAACAAGGCAAATAAAGCCAGTTAAAAGTAATTTGTATATGCATATAAGATTAATCTAATGTTCATCTGGATGGCATAAATCCTTCACAGACGCCGCCTAGAGTTCCGCCCCACAAGTCGATATCGGCTTGATATTGAATGTTAAAAATATTGTGGAGCCTGGAACATGAACAAGAACACACTCGCACTGGCGATTGCCGGTGTTTTGATGGCCAGTTTGACTGGCTGCAACAGCTCAAGTGACACGACGACCAGCACGCCAACTTCGACTGCGACCGGTACTGCGCTGTCCACGCCTACGGGCACGGATCAAACTAGTTTCATGGTGGCGACAGATTTCAGCGTGCCCGGGTATAGCACCAACCTCGAAGGTGCGACCACAACCATTCAGACAGCTTCGGTCAGCCCCGCTCAGGCGCAACCGTTCGGTTTTCACAAGCTGGTGGCGACGGGTTATGAAGACAACGGTGAAATCTTCGGCTGGATCAAGGACAAGAACGATACAGGCCTGACCTTCGCTGACGGCAGTAAATACATCTGTAACGGCACCAACCAGGGCGTCGGTTCGGGGTTGGATAACTCATCCTTCATCCAGCAGCAGGACGGCAAGCTGCGTCTGGTCGCTCAGTTCGAATGTCAGGTTGGTGCGATGTACACTGCCGGTTTGAGCCAGGATGCGGTCACCGGTGCGTTGACCATGACGCCGAATACGTTGTCTTTCATCAGCCAGAAAGGCGAGTTTGGAGGTTACACGCACTGCGCGGGCATGGTGACGCCTTGGGGTACTCATCTGGGGTCTGAAGAGTATGAGCCGGATGCGTCCAAAGACAGCCAGACCTCGACGGGGGTGACTTCTGATACGTACTACAACGCTACTTTCCCATTCTGGACCGGTGTCGTCGACGCTGCTCAGAGCAACGATCCCTCCACAGGGATGAACCCGTATTTCTACGGTTGGGTTCCCGAAGTGAAAGCCGATGGTACCGGTTTCACCAAGCATTACGCCATGGGACGTCTTTCACATGAACTGGCCTATGTGATGCCCGATCAGAGAACCGCGTACATGACCGATGATGGCACCAATGATGGTTTTTACCGCTTTGTGGCCGATTATGCGGGTGATTTGAGTTCCGGTACGTTGTATGCCGCGAAGTTCACGCAGACATCGGCCACCAACGGCGGTCAGTTCACCCTGACGTGGATCGATCTGGGGCACACCGACGATGCAACGGTACGTGCGGCAGTGGCTCAACGCCCGGTGTTTACCGACCTGTTCAATACCGAAGTTCCGAATGCCAGCAATGCTTGCCCGACAGCCGGTTTTGTTGCCACCAACACCCAGGCTGGTCTGGAATGTTTGCAGATCAAAGCCGGTGTTGACCCGGTCATTGTCTCCCGTCTGGAAACGCGTCGTTATGCGGCAATGAAGGGCGCAACCACCGAGTTGCTGAAATCGGAAGGGATGACATTCGATGCTGCGACCAAAACGATGTACTACGCCATTTCGGACATCCGCAAAGGGATGCTGGATAACGATGCCAACTACGACAAGGGCGGCAACAACGACATTCGCCTGAGCGGCAACAAGTGTGGCGGCGTATACGCGTTGCCTTTAGATGCCAACTATGTGGCGAACAGTATGGGTGCGGTCATCGTGGGCACACCGACAATCTACGATGCGGCTTCTCCATACGCGGGCAATACCTGCGACGTGGACAACATCTCCAACCCCGACAACATCAACATGATTCCGGGCACTCGTCTGCTGATGATCGGGGAAGACACCGGTAACCACATCAATAACGTGTACTGGGCGTTCGATCTGGACAGCAAGCAGCTCAAGCGTGTGCTGACCGTGCCGAAGAAAGCGGAGGTCACTTCAACCGCATGGTATGAGTTCAATGGCCGTGGTTACCTCTCCGTTGTGGCGCAGCATCCGCTCGATGGTGTGACTGGTGTCTCTCCAGCGAGTCAGGAAACGGTTCTGGGCTACGTGGGCCCGTTCATCAAGAACTGATAACTGAGTGATCGGCTGTGTCTGCTCCCCTGACACAGTCGACCTTCTGATTGTTCTTTTGGGCCCTTCAGGGGCCATTTTTCGATGGGGCGGCCGTTGATTCCTGTCGGCCTGCCCATCGAAAAATCACGCGAAATGTTTGATGTGTCGCCACTGCACCATTCAGGCTGTGTGTGGCCTGCCATTATCTGTAGAGATGCTGACATGATTCGATTGAAGTATGCCGTTCTAATGCTGATGCCCTTGATGTCGGTAGGGTGCAGCAACAGTGGGGCTGGCGATGCGGGGGTGCCGGTTCTAACCTCGAACATCAACAGCGATGCCATGTTCAACCCTGCCGCCTACATCCCACCACAGTGCTACACCAAAACCGTGGATGAATCGGGCGCGACGCGCGGGCGGGAACATAACCCCTGCTTTGCCTGCCACAACATGGGGGTGGAGCCGAACTACACGAACGATGCCGATCTGCAAACCACGTATCAGATGCCGGAATTCGCCCGGACGAATCACTGGGAAAATTTGTTTGTGGATCGTCGCCCGCAAATAGCCGCTTTATCCGACGATACGATCATCAACTACGTGCGGCAAGATAATTACCACGATGCCGACGGTGGAATCGCCCTCGTGCATGCGCTGGCAAAGTTACCGAAGAACTGGGATGTGAACGCAAATGGTCGGTGGGACGGTTATGTGCCGGACGCATACTTTGCTTTCGACAACAAAGGGTTTGATCATGCCCCGAACGGAAATTTCACCGGCTGGCGTGCCTTTGCGTACGCCCCGTTTCTCGGTACGTTCTGGCCGACCAATGGCAGCACCGACGATGTGTTGATTCGTCTCGCTCCGGCCTTCCGTGAGACGGTTGACGGGCATTTTGATCGCGCCACCTATATCGTCAATCTGGCGATTGTGCAGGCACTGATCCAGCGACGGAACGTGGCGATCGACCCGGTGGACGAGCGATCATTCGGTGTCGATCTCGACCGTGATGGTCAGCTCGCCACGGCCAGTCAAATCACCTATCGCTGGGCGCCGCAAAAGAATCAGTACATGGATTACGTCGGGTTGGCTGGCAAACAGCAGTCCGAGGGGCTTATCCATATGGCGGGCGGGTTGTACCCGGAAGGGACCGAGTTCATCCACACCGTGCGTTATCTCGACCCGGTGGGCGGCGCGGTCGGTATTGGCATGTCTGCCCGCATGAAGGAAGTTCGTTATGCCGTCAAGAAAGGCTGGAACAACTACGCACAGTTGAACAATGCCGCTTACGGCGAATTGCTGGAAGATAAGCGTTTCCCCGACCGTTTGCGCGGCTTTCTGGGCGATCCGGAACACGGTATGCAGAACGGGCTCGGCTGGGAATATTCCGCCTTTATCGAAGATGCTCAGGGGGTGTTGCGGCCGCAAACCAAGGAAGAGTTATACGCCTGCATGGGATGCCACAGTGCGTTGGGCGTAACCACCGATTCGGGCTTCGCATTTTCGCGCAAACTTGAAGGTGATCAATCACGAGGGTGGTTTCACTGGACGCAGCGTGCGAAGGGCTTGAATGGCCTGCCGGAGCCGCAATATGCCAACGGTGTGTATGAGTATGTGCATTATCTCGCCATCAATCACGCGGGTGACGAGTTTCGGGAGAACATCCAAGTGATGGACGAATTCATCGCAGTGGATGGCTCGGTGGGCGCTGAGGCGGCCAAGACGTCGCATCGGGATATCGGCAGTCTGTTGCTCCCGTCACATGATCGTGCGCTGGCGTTGAACAAGGCATACCACCTGATTGTGAAGGAGCAGAGTTTCAATCGGGGGCGCGATGCGATTATTGCTCCGCCGACCAATATTCATCGGACGCTGGAAGTCGAAGAGTCCACAGGGGTGAGCGCCCCTTATCTGATTCCGCGCTGATCGGATCACGTTCCGGCGAAGACCACCTTGCCTGAACCGGAGGATTTAGCCTGGTACATCGCGTGATCGGCCTGGGAAATCAGTTTTTCCATGTCCTCGGCATCTTCCGGGAAGCGGCTGATGCCAATGCTGGCGCCGCAGACCAGATCATGCGCCCCGAACCGGACGGGTTTCGATATCGCCTGAATGGCCTGGTGCGCGAGCAGATCGATGGCCGATCTATTGTCTGCACCGTCGAGAAGAATGATGAACTCATCACCACCGATGCGGGCAACGGTATCAATGCTGCGTACCAGTGACTTCAAACGCTGTCCCAGTGCTTGCAGCAGCGCATCACCGGCCGCGTGCCCGAGTTTGTCGTTGATGGGTTTGAACTGATCCAGATCGATGTAGAGCAGGGCAAGGCTGCCTTGTTCGCGCTTCGCTCGCGCAATCGCCTGCGTCAAACGGTCGTAAAACAGTCGGCGATTTGGCAGACCGGTCAGGCTGTCATGGCTTGCCAGTCGATCGAGTTCAAGGCGCTTTTCCTCAAGACTGGCGAACTGGCTGCGGATCTGTCTCCGCATGGCCTCGATGGTTCGTGCAAGCACACCGATCTCATCGCGCCGCTGCACGGGCAGGCTGACCTGAACCCGATTCGTGCCTACATTTTCGACGGCATGCACCATCTGCTTGAGGGGGCGGGATAAGGCGCGCGCAAAAAAGATCGCCAGGATGATGGAAAGCACGCTAAATGCCAGCACGATTTGCAGGCTGATCGCTCCCATGCGATTACTGACCGCAAGTACTCGGTGCAGCGGTTGCCCGATACCGATAATGAACACGTTGCTGCCGCTCGCACCGGCAATGGGTTGGCGTACGAACGCGGCGATTTGAGCCGATTTTTGGTCTTCGGCGGGTCGGTAGGTGACTAGATCAGATTCCGAATGGCGTGCCGTACCCAGCAGTGCGCCGGTTGCAGGGAAGCTGTCCTGTACGCGCGCAGTCTGTCCGCGGTCGAAGGCGAACGCTTTTTCAGGATCGGGGTGGATGAGAAAGTCACCCTGATCATTGGCCAGATAGAGTTTGAGCCCGGGCGGCAGGTCGGCAGCCAATTGCTGGAACAGTCCGTCCAGATCGATATTGATGACCACCAGGCCGATGGTCTTGCCCGTGACGTCGGCAATCGGCGAGGCAACCTGAACGGACGGTTTGTTCAAGCCGGCATGGGCACCGAGTTCGTGATTGATCTGTGCCGGAGAAATGTAGACCTGACCCGCATGAAGACCCAATGTATCGAATACATAAGGGTAATGTCCCTTTTCCTGTAGATCGTCGCCTGTCACGCGGATCGGCCCCTGCTCGCTGCGGTCGACACGCACACGCTCAAGGCCGTGTTTCGACGCACTGATCAAACGAATCTGGAAGTATTCTGGATAGGTCTGCAGCATGCTTTTGAACAACATGGCGGCGGCTTCGCTGCGATTATCCAGATAGGCTTGGTCGGTCTTCAATAGCAGACTGCGGGCGACCGGGTGATCGGCAATCATGCGTACATTGCGGCTGGCGATATCGAATTCCAGCGAAACTTGGCGAGCCAGTACGTGGGTGGCAGTCAACAAGCGGTCTTTGGCGGCATCGGTCAGCAAGGTGCGGCTTTGAGTGTAGGCGTAAAACCCGGTCAGTCCCGCAGATAGAACGCCGATTAGAGACAGGGCAATCCCGAGACGCCAGGCGATATTGAGTTTCATGGCTCGAGCACGCGCGTGCTGTTGTCGCCTGAATAGATGCGCGCCCAAAGTTTCTCGCGCTTTGCCGCATCCTCTACCGGTTGCAGCCAGATCAGGCTGTGATCGTCATCATCCGTGACAGGGTGTTCGGTCGTGTTGGCCAGCCCTTGACGGCTGACAAGCAGGCGGCTCGCCGTTTTTCCCAATATGTGGTTGATCCAATCCAGGGCAAGATCAGGGTGTGCCGCTTTGCGCGGTATGGCCCACGTGTCCAGCCAGGCCAGGGCACCTTCACGCGGAAGACTGTACCCCACATCGACCCCGGCCGCCTTAAGCAGGTGTACTTGCTGCATTCCATAATTGGCCAGCATCAGTGCCGCGTGGTGGCGGGTGAACATCTGCACGGATTCTTCCGGTTGGCTGTAGAAGTACAACACGTTTCTTCGAAGGGCGATCAAGGCGTCCACAATCTCCGGCCATTGTGCGGGCTTCAGGTCGAATGGCGTGGTGATTCCCAGCATTTGTGCGGCGAGGGTGAAATTGTGCGTGCCGCCGTTGAATGCGAGGACTTTGCTTTCGTAGTGAGGATCCCACAAGGCTGAGATCGAGTCTGGTGGGGTGCTGATCTGTTTCTTGTCGTAGATCAGGCCCATGGCGGAGTAGGTGAAGGGTACACCGTACACCTTGCCTTGGCTGGTGAGTCCGGGAATCGCCGAAGGGGCGCGAAAACGGGGTAGCTGGTGGCGAATGTTGGGAATGCGTTCGGTATCGATCGGTTGTACGTATCCGGCACGGATATAACGCTGCAACTCCGCCGTGTTGACGGCGAACACATCGAACGGGCTGTCTTCTTCCGTGACTTTTTGCCAGAGCGCCTGATCGGAGTCGATGGTCGTGACCTGTACCTGAACGCCATGCGTCTGCTCGAATTCATGGACGACTTCCGGCTCGGCGTACCCGGGCCATGCCAGTACATGTAAGACGGCAGATTGTGCTGGAGGCCATGCACCAATCAGAAGCCACAGGCAAAGACCGTGTCTGATGAATCTCCTGCTCAATATCTGACTCCCATCTTCCTGACGCGTTCTTTGTGGCAGTTATAACCGATCCGGGGAGGATCGTGCCGGATTTTTGCATCAAGGCTCGGGCGAAATGCGCGCTATCGGGTGCTTTCCGGTACCGGGAGCTTCAGCAGCGTGTTTTCGCCCAGCCCTTCCCGCACGATAATAAGGTTTCGGCCATCCGGGCTGAAACTTGCACCTTCCCACTGTTCGATCGAGGGTAGGGATTCGGCGTCGACCGGTGCCTTGAGTGCTTCGCGCCAGTCCTCGTTCGCCTTCCGACGGAAGTAGTACACCGCGCCGTAAGTCAGGATGGCCATCAGGCGGCCATCGGGTGAAAGGGCGATATCGGTGGGTTGATCGGCATACGGGCTGGTGAACGGGTGCAGCAGCCAACTGACGAGATCGGGGGCGGGCAAGGTCGGCAGGCTGGTAACGAATCGAGCGGTCACAACGGGGGTGTGTCGATCTTGTGTGGCGATGCGGTTGTTCTTGTTGTCGGATAAGGGCACGCGGGAAGCCAGCGGGACGGCAAACAAACGAGCTGGTTTTTCCCGTTTGGTGAGAATCAGGAACTCCCTGTTTTGCGCATCGAAAATGAGCGATTCGGCATCATGGCCGCCGCTAAAGCCGCCTTGCCGCCGAGGCGCGGGTACTTGATCGGGATAACGAAAACGGATGAGAGCCGTTGGCCGCAGGGTGACATTGGGTTTGAGTGAGGTAGGTTCGGGGACAAACCACAGCCGGTAATCCGGCCAACTGTCGCGGTTGTCGCCGATATCGCCGATCACAAGCGTCGGGTTGCCATCCAGATCAAGGTGGGTGATGGCTTCCCAATCGCGTTGCCGAACATCATCGAGTTCGAGTGTACTGAGCAATTGACCATCGGTGTTGATGGCGAACAGGAGCGGAGCATCGTTTTTTGAGGAAGCCGGCAGATTGATGTTGTCGTTGTGCGTCCAATAGACGCCAGTGTGTTGAGGTGAGCGGGTCAGGCCGCTGGCTTCGTCGACGATGGACGGCAATGTAGCGGCAGAGGCGCTGTGGCCGATAAAAAACAACAGACAAAACAATGCCGCCGATCGGTATGTGCGAATCGGCGGCACTTTCGTCCGCAAGACGGAGCGGAAACCCAATCTCGGCAATTACCCTGCAATTATTCTGGTGATTTGCCTTTGGTGTTCAGGCCGAGCAGCGCATAAGCCGGGCAGAAATTGAACAGGCCAGTCAGCAACGGGATGATCCCGATATAGCCCCAGTAGCCAATGACCTCCGGCTTGAACACCGACAGGGCAATCAGCGCCAGACCAACCACAATCCGCAGAATCTTATCAATTGAACCAACATTTGTTTTCATCACTGAACTCCGGATAAACAAGGGGGAACGATTCCAACAGGGCACGATTTTCGGCACCTATTGAAGCTTAGATTATTTCGGTAACGGGTGGCTCTTCACGAGATGAATTGCGTGTCCATGCTCGAAATAAATGGTGCAGTCCGGGTAAACCCAACGGGTGATAGGCGGCTGATACTTTGTTCCTTTTGCCGGGTCCGGTGCCAACTTCTTGCTGGGTTGGCCGAATTTCTTGGCCACCTGGGCCATGGACAGGCCGTGGACGTAATATTTTGTACCGGGCTTGGCATGGTTGATGTCCGGCCGCATGACCAAATTGTCGGCCGATGCGACTTGCGCACCCATCACGAGCGCGACGCCGATGCTCAATGCCGACAGGTTGCGGATAAGACGAGAGGAAAAAGGCGAGGTCCGTTGATCCATAACAACAACTCCTGAGTGGGGAACAAGGTGTTCAGTCCGAGGTTTGACCGAGTATGTGTGGGGAACAGTGTAGCGCGCTCTGAATCATTTCGGTACTCCTGCGGTCATAGTGTGGCTGTGGCTGCTAAACTGCCCGGCGTTTTGTACAAAAATCCGGCGGATACACGGCATGTTTCGATCTTTTGAATGGCTGATTGGCTTGCGGTACACCCGTGCCAAACGGCGTAACCGTTTCGTCTCCTTCATATCGGCGACGTCGATCATTGGCATCACCCTGGGGGTGACGGCATTGATTGTGGTGATTTCCGTCATGAACGGTTTCCAGGATGAACTGCGTCACCGCATTCTCGGCATGACGGCGCACGCCACCATCAGCGAGAACGGCCAGGCACTGCAGGATTGGCAGACCCTGGCGCAAAAGGTCAAGAACGAGCCGAATGTAGTGGCTTCCGCACCTTACGTTCAGGCCGAAGCGATGCTGTCGGCTCAGCCGAATGTTTCCGGGGCGATCATTCGCGGCATCGAGCCGAAGTACGAAGATGAGGTCACGGACATCGGCAAGCACATGGTCGCCGGTTCGTTGAGTGATCTGAAACCTGGTGGATTCGGTATTGTGCTCGGGCAGTCGCTGGCGGAAAGCCTTGGCGTGGCGGTGGGCGACAAGCTCATGCTCATTACGGCCAATGTCGCCGTAACCCCAGTCGGTGGGTTGTTGCGTCAGCGGCAGTTCACCGTCGTCGGCATCTTCAAGGTCGGCATGTACGAATACGATCGAGGTTCGGCATTCATTGATCTCAAGGATGCGCAGGCATTGTTCCGCATGGGTGATGGTGTGACCGGTCTGCGCCTGAGACTCGATGACATGTTCCGGGCGCCTTGGGTTGCGCACGACCTGAACCTCAAGCTCGGCAATCCGTACTGGACGACCGATTGGACGCGGGCGAACGGCAACTTCTTCCGCGCGGTGCAGACGGAACGTACCGTCATGTTCATCATTCTTTCGCTGATCGTGGCGGTTGCGGCGTTCAACATCGTCTCGACGCTGGTGATGGTGGTGACGGACAAGCGTGGCGACATCGCCATTTTGCGTACGCTGGGCGCCAGCCCCGGCAGCATCATGCGCATCTTCCTGATTTCCGGCACCGTGATCGGCCTGATCGGTACGCTGATCGGCGTGGCGATCGGGGTGCTGATCGCGTCGAACGTCGAAACGATCGTGCCGTGGATCGAGCACCTCACGGGCACCCAGTTCATGCCTGCCGATGTGTATTACATCAGTGAAGTGCCTTCCCGCCTGGACTGGAACGACGTGTGGCACGTCGGCGTAATGGCGTTCGGGCTGTCCTTCCTGGCCACCATCTACCCTGCCTGGAGCGCCTCGCGTGTGCAGCCAGCCGAGGCTTTGCGTTATGAATAACACCCACACTGATATTGACCATGCTGATATCGATCATCCCGATATTGTGCTCGAAACGCGTAACCTGCATCGCACCTATCGCGAAGGCGATCTTGTCGTACCCGTGCTCAAAGGCATCGATCTGGTTGTCAAGAAAGGGGAGATGATTGCGATTGTCGGGGCTTCCGGCTCCGGGAAATCCAGTCTGCTGCAACTAATGGGCGGTTTGGATAAGCCCACCGAGGGTGAAGTCTGGCTGGCCGGGCAGTTGCTTTCCACCCAGGGCGAAGCGGCCCGAGGGCAGTCCCGGAACCGGTACCTGGGCTTCGTCTATCAGGCGCATCATCTGTTGCCGGAATTTTCCGCGCTGGACAACGTCGCCATGCCGCTGCTGATCCGTCGTTTGCCTCGCGCCGAGGCGCATGCTCGCGCGCGGGACCTGCTCGAAGCCGTTGGGCTGGCCGCCCGTGCAGAGCATCGTCCGGGCGAGCTTTCCGGCGGGGAACGTCAGCGGGTGGCCATCGCCCGTGCGCTGGTGACGGAGCCGGCGGTGGTTCTGGCAGATGAGCCGACCGGCAACCTAGATAGCCACAGCAGCGACAGCGTGTTCAACGCCATGATGTCCCTGAATCAGCGTTTCGGCACCGCCATCGTGCTGGTCACACACGACAATCAACTGGCGGAACGCATGCAGCGGGTGTTGGTGATGCGCGACGGAGTGTTGGCTGCGCGCGCGGCGAACTGAGACAAAAAATCCAGTCGAGTCATGGTCATACAACACGGGAGACGTGCGCCGACGGGTATGGCGATTTAAGCAAACTATGTTAGGGTCGAGTCAGGCTCTGTGCGGCCTCGTCGCAACCCGCGAAGGGTGACAGAGGTTTATCGGCTCGATTGGATTTGCTTGAAGGGAGTTCCTCGGTGGCTCAGAAAAACCCGGATTCCTGTTTTGAAAACCCCAAGTATGCGGGTTTTTCCCCAGCGCTCGACGACGCGTACCGCTTGCTCGACAGCGCGCTGATTTACTATCAGGGGCAGGCCGTCGGCACGGTGGCCAGCACGGATCACAGCGCCCCGGCCGCAAATTACAGCGATTGTTTCGTTCGCGATTTCTTCTCTGCCGGGCTGATCATGCTGATCGAGGGACGAGCCGATATCGTACGGGCGTTCCTTCACGTCATCATGCAGTTACGTGGCCAGCAAGAGGCGCTGGAAGGTCAGCAGATCGCTCCGGGTGTTTTGCCTGCTTCGTTCCGCGTGCATCGTGATGCCGACGGGGAAGAAAGCATCATGGCCGATTTCGGCGACCGGGCGATCGGTCGCGTTGCACCCGTCGATTCCATGATGTGGTGGGCTGTTCTTTTGCGCGCCTATGTGCGCTACACGGGGGATGAGGCCTTCGCGCATACGCCGGAAATCCAGCGTATGTTGCGGATGATCCTGAGCCTGTGCCTGCAAAGCCGGTTCGAAGTGTTCCCCACCCTGCTCGTGCCCGACGGCTCGTTCATGATCGACCGTCGTATGGGGGTCAACGGTCACCCGCTGGAAATTCAGGCCTTGTTCGACATGACACTCTGTTGTGCGGACCTGCTTATACCGGAAGAGGGCAGCCAATGGTTGATCGATCTGGCGCACCGTCGTCGCATCGTGCTGCGACAATACCTGCAACGGTATTACTGGCTCGATATGGACGTGCTCAATCGCATCTACCGTTTTTCGACGGAGATGTTCGGTGAAGACGTCGAGAATCTCTTCAATATCTATCCCGAATCGATTCCCGAATGGCTGCCTGAGTGGTTGCCCGATGGCTGCGGGTATTTTGTCGGGAATCTGGGACCGGGGCGTGTGGACTTCCGCTTCTTCTCTCAGGGCAACCTTCTGATGCTGGTGGCTGATCTCGCGCGCCCGGAGCAGGTCGCCGGCCTGATGAATCTGATTGATCAGCGCTGGGAAGACCTGATCGGACGGATGCCGATGAAGCTTGTCTACCCGGCGATCAAAACACACGAATGGCGCTTGATCACCGGGTCCGACCCGAAAAATATTCCCTGGTCTTATCATAATGGCGGCAACTGGCCGGTACTGATCTGGCCTTTCGTCGCGGCGGCCATCAAGGCAGGGCGTTACGATATGGCCTCGCGCGCCTGGGCCGAGGCTGAGGAGCGTCTGCTGAGAGACGATTGGCCCGAGTACTACGATGGTCGCACCGGTCGGCTGGTCGGGCGTCGAGCCAATGTGGGACAGGTCTGGAGTGCGACGGGATTGCTTCTGGCCCGACATTTTCTCGATGAGCCGGATATTCTGGATCGTCTGGGGTTCTCGCCCTCTCCACCTGTCGACCCCGGTCAAATATTTGGTCAAGCGGTTAGTCAGGGGGATAAGCGATGAAAGGCACGGGGCTTTACATCGTTCTGGTCAGCGTGCACGGTCTGATTCGCGGTTCTGAACTGGAACTCGGACGTGATTCCGATACGGGCGGGCAAACGCTCTACGTGGTTGAGCTGGCGAGGGCGTTGGCGAAGCATCCCGTCGTCTCACGAGTGGATTTGATCACCCGTCTCGTGCGGGATGATCGTGTCTCGGCAGACTATGCCGTACCGGAAGAACAGTTGGCCGACGCGCCGAATGCACGGATTGTGCGGGTGCCTGCCGGGCCGGACGAATACCTGCCCAAGGAGCAACTCTGGGATCATCTGGATAGCCTGAGCGACCATGCGCTTGATTACATTCGGCAGACCGGACTCAAACCCGCGCTGGTGCATAGTCATTATGCCGATGCCGGTTATGTGGGGATGCGTCTGTCGTTGCAACTGGGTGTGCCGTTGGTTCATACCGGTCATTCGCTCGGTCGGGTAAAGCGTCAGCGTTTGCTGGCCAGTGGCGAGTCCGCCAAGGTGATCGAGCAGAAATATGCACTCTCCCGCCGTATCCGGGTGGAAGAGGAAGTGCTCGCAGCCAGTTCGCTGGTGGTGGTGAGTACGCAGGACGAAATCGAAACGCAATATGGCCTTTACGATTGGGCCGATCCGTCGCGTATGGAGGTTATCCCGCCGGGCGTCAACCTGACGCGCTTCGATCCAAAGATCTCATCGCCGATGCCCATCGCCGATGAGTTGGCCCGGTTTCTCCGCGAGCCAGAAAAACCCGCCATCCTCGCACTATCGCGACCGGACGAACGCAAGAATATTGCCACGCTGGTTCATGCCTATGGCGGCAACCCCGAGCTGCAGGCGGTGGCAAATCTCGTCATCGTGGCTGGCAATCGGGATGACATCAGGGACATGGATCCCGGTTCCCGGCAAGTGCTGACCGAAATTCTGCTGTTGATCGATCGCTATGATCTCTACGGCAAGGTCGCCTATCCGCGCCATCATCAATCGCAGGATGTGCCCGATTTTTATCGCTGGACGGCGCAAACCCGTGGCGTATTCATCAACCCGGCGTTGACGGAGCCATTCGGCCTGACTCTGATCGAGGCTGCTGCGTGTGGTTTGCCCATTCTGGCAACGGAAGATGGCGGTCCACGGGACATTATCCGGGCCTGCAAGAATGGCGAGCTGATCAATCCGCTGGATGCCGAGGGCATGGGCGAACAGTTACTGGCTTTGCTGACGGATGCGGCACGCTGGAACAGCTATGCGCGCAATGGCATCAAGGGGGGGCGCCACCACTACACTTGGCCTGCGCATGCAGATCAGTATTTCGAGAGACTATCCTCTCTGCCGGTAAGCCACCAGGCTTCTGCTCACGCTTCCGCCAAGGAAATCTCGGCCAGTGCTGCATTCCAGCCGATGATCGCCGATCGCATGATACTCATCGACGATCGCATTCTGAATGCCGATGTTGATATCGCCGCCCTGAGTGAATTGATTGGTCTGCTGCGTCGGCATCGGCGACAGGTGGCTTATGGACTGGTTTCCGATCGCCCCCGCCACGACATTCTCGCGATGCTCAAAAAGCAGGGCATGGTTGTGCCGGATGTGTTGATTACCCGGGGTGGCACGCAAATTCATTACGGTGCGCGCCTTTCCCGCGATAGGGGCTGGAGTCGTCATATCAGTTACAGCTGGCAAGGTGACCGTGTATATGAGTTGCTTGCCGAAACGCCCGGTGTGCGCCTATCCGGTCGTAGCCATCAGGGACTGTATGCCGTACATGCCTACATTGATGATCCGGTTGTATTCACTGGCTTGAATGAGTTGGCCGACGTGTTTCATCAAGCGGATATTTCCGCGCGGCTCACTGCATTGAACGAAAGAGAATTCCTGGTGACGCCGCAACGGGCTTCCAAGGGATTCGCGATTCGTTATCTCGCCGCCCAGCACGATATTACGCTGATGCACATGTTGGTCGTGGGGAGTGCAGAAGCGGACAGCGATCTCCTGGGTGGCAATGTGTTGAGCGCGAAACTTTGCGCTGAACCGGGGAAAGAGGGTGTCGTTCAGGGGGCGGATCATTCGATTTATTGTCCGTCGGCTTGTGGCGTGGCGGGTATTCGCGCCGCAATGGATTTTTATGACTTTCTGGGCGACTGCCGCGCACCGCCCACCCACCAAGAGTCGGGCGACTCCAGCGGCGCGCCCAACCCAACGACCGAGGTATCGGATCAGGCATCATCCAAGGAGACCGACGCATGACATCCGGCGACACGACACCTTCTCCCATTTTGCTGTGTTGCGATCTGGATCGCACGCTCATACCCAACGGCGTGCAGTTGGAGTCACCCGATGCACGTGCGCGTCTACGCACCCTGTGCGCGCATCCTGGTATCCATCTGGTCATGGTGTCTGGACGGCATATCGAGCTTGTACTTGATGCCATTGACCAATGGGACTTGCCGGAGCCGGATTACATAATCGGTGATGTCGGCACCACAATTTACGCCCATCCTGCGCCAGAGGAATCCTCGTCTGACTCTTGGGTTATGTGGCGTTCGTGGGCGGCAGAGCTAGGCCCGGACTGGGGCGGGATGACACACAATGACATCACCGACCTGTTCAGTGATATCGAGGCCATCAAACCGCAGCCCACCGACCGGCAAGGGGTATATAAGGCCAGTTATTTTGTCGATATCGATGCCAATTCGGAAATTCTGGAAGCGGAGCTTGTCCGCCGTTTGTGGCAATTGGGCATTAATGCCCGCCTGATCTGGTCTGTGGATGAGGTGGCGCATACCGGATTGCTGGATGTATTGCCAGCCAGTGCCAGCAAATTGCACGCGATCGAATTTCTGAGTACGACGCAGCATTACCCGATGACACGCACGGTGTTCGCCGGAGATTCGGGGAATGATCTCGAAGTGCTGGGCAGCCATATCCAGTCCGTGCTGGTAGCCAATGCGCCGGAGGATGTTCGCGCGCGCGCGTTGGCATTAGCTGCTTCCGCTGATGTTGCGCACTCCTTGTATCTCGCCCGAGGCGGGCTGTTCGGTATGAATGGTAATTATGCCGCCGGCGTGCTGGAAGGTCTGGCCCATTTTCTGCCGGAAACCCTGCCATGGATGCAGTTGGACTGACCGAACCGGTGGCGCACCGGTCTTGTCTACTAACCCGTTACCGGCTGCCATAATCTACAAGAACTGGTGTCGGGTTCATCCGATATCGTTCAAATGTATTCACTCCATCAAGAGGGCGACCACGATGAGCGGTCTTGATCAGATTTTTCCTGCTATTGGTCAATGGTTGAAGGAATGGCAGGCGCTCGTCCCATTCTTCCTGTTGCTGATTTTCGGTGGTGGGGCGGTATTGCTTGTGCAGGGGTTTTTGCGTCGGCATTTCAATCGAATGGTCAGCCGCGCACCGATTTCACCCAGCACGCTGCTCATTCTGCGCCGAGCGATCAGTCTCTCACTTTGGGTTGTATTCGGTCTGCTGCTGTTGCGACAGGCTGGGATCAATGTAGACGGCATCTGGACCATGCTGGCGAGTATGCTGGCCGTGATCGGCGTCGGCCTGCTGGCCGTGTGGACGATGGTGTCGAACATCACCGCCAGTCTGTTCATCTGGATTTGGCGCCCGTACGAACTGGGCGAAACCATCGAAATGCTGCCGACCAATGTCAAAGGTCGCGCGGTAGATCGCAGCCTGATGTACACCACCATCCGTGAAGCCGACGGCACCTTGCTCATGGTGCCCAACAACCAGTTCTTCCAGAATATCACCCGCCGCTGGCCGACCAGAACGCGTGTCACCGATTATGAAGCCTGGGAAGCGGAGCAGAAGTTCGGCTCGGCGGAATATGCCAGTCATCATGAATCGCCACTTTCTCCGGTGACCGATAACAATCAAAAAGATGATGCAGTAACGTGAGGTTCTGACTTGGCCCACTCCTTGCAAAGCTTGTTTTCGTTATATCCATAAAGAGCACGTAGAAGGAGTCGAGTCATGCATTCCACCGCCCAGTATCATAATCCTGTACATCGTATGTGGGGGTTTACCCTGATTGAACTGATGATTGTTATTGCTATCATCGGCATACTAGCTTCAATTGCCCTATTTGCTTATCAGGGGTATCTGATCCGTTCTCAGGTCAGTGAGGGGATCACTCTAATCGCCGGGCCGGAACTTGCGCTTGCAGAATGGCAAAGCTCCCAGCCGGGGTTCCCGAACAGTGGAATCCCTATCAATAACACCTCGTTGGGACTCGCGTTGCCTGCCTCAATTTCCGGTAAGTATGTAAGCTCAGTCGCAGTTGGGGATGGGGGTGTGATTGAGGTTATTTTTGGAGGTAAGGCTAATTCCGCTATTTCTGGGGCTTCCAAGAAATGTGTTCTTACGCCGGTGACAAGTGCACCGGGTGCCGTCCGTTGGAGTGCCACTTGTGGTTTTCCCTCACGTTACCTACCTGATGCCTGGCGTCCATAATTTGCCAATATAGGAGTGCCACCTTCCTATTTCCTGATTCAGTGGGAGGGAGGGGTGTGTTTCATGGACGGCTCCTGCTGTTAGATCAATGGCTGAGTTTTTGTACCCTTAGATTTTGTCAGAAATCGACACCCTTCGTTTTGTATTAAACAGGGTTGTCAACTCTTAACACCCAGCACGGTGCCGTAAAATCTCGTATTCTGTGCCGATGAAACCTCGCCGCTTTATCCGTCGTTTTATTTTCCTCACGTTAGGCGCCGCCCTTTTTCTGTTCATGCTCGTCCAGGCCTGGTTCTACGTTCAGGTATGGCAGTTGCGCACACACAATCCGCAAACGACGGCCTTCATGCGTGAACGTCTGGCTCTGATTCACGAAGTCACCCCAAAAGCAAAACTGGATTATCAATGGGGGAATTACTCGGCCATTGCACCTGTAGCCAAGCGTGCGGTCGTGGCATCGGAAGACGACCGATTTATGGATCACTGGGGTTTCGATTTCACGGGGATTCAGGATGCCTTTGAGAAGAACCTCGCTGACGGCGAATTTGTAGCCGGAGGCTCAACCATCAGTCAGCAACTTGCGCGTAACCTCTTCCTCTCGCCAAGCAAAAATCTGTGGCGAAAGGGCGAAGAGGCAATCATCACCGTGATGCTGGAAACCACGCTGGGTAAGCGTCGTATCCTTGAGCTGTACCTCAATGTCGCCGAATGGGGTAATCTGCTGTACGGCATTGAAGCGGCCAGCCGGTATTATTTCCACAAGCCCGCATCGGCGCTCACGCCCAATGAAGCAGCTTTTCTGGCTGCGATGCTGCCCAACCCGCGCTTTTATCAGGATAATCCGGGCAGCCGAGGCCTGCAGAAACGCATTCGCGCCATCGAAGAGCGCATGAATTTGTCACGTATACCGCAATAAACAGGGATGTCTGACGGTGAACAGTACGGAAAATGCAGAGCAGGTTATCGTCATCATCGGCCTCGGTTATGTCGGGTTGCCTCTGGCTGTCGAGTTCGGGAAAATCTGTCCAGTGATCGGGTTCGATATCGACCCTGAGCGCATCGCCCAGTTGCAGCGTGGGCATGATCGCACCCTCGAGGTTGAGGCGGATGAATTATGGCAGGCGACTCAACTGCGTTTCACGACCGATCCTTCTGATTTGCGTGCGGCAACGATTTATATCGTCACCGTGCCAACTCCGATCGATGTGCACAAGCGTCCCGATTTGACGCCATTGCTCAAAGCCAGTGAAACGGTCGGTAAGGTGCTTAAAGCTGGAGACATTGTGGTTTATGAATCCACCGTGTACCCAGGCGCAACCGAAGAAGACTGCGTGCCGGTATTGGAGAAGTTTTCCGGCCTGAGCTTTAACCTGGATTTCTTTTGCGGGTACAGCCCCGAACGCATCAACCCCGGTGACAAATCTCACCGTCTGCCCGATATCAAGAAAGTCACCTCCGGCTCCACCCCCGCCGCGGCTGAGACTGTTGATGCCCTGTATCGTCAAATCATCACCGCAGGCACACATATGGCTCCAAGCATCCGCGTGGCTGAAGCGGCCAAGGTGATCGAAAACACTCAGCGTGACGTCAACATCGCCCTCATCAACGAACTGGCGATCCTATTCAATACGCTCGGACTGGATACCAGCGCAGTATTGGAAGCGGCCGGTACGAAATGGAACTTCCTGCCTTTCAAACCGGGGCTGGTTGGCGGGCATTGCATCGGTGTCGATCCGTATTACCTTACCCATAAGGCGCAGCAGGTGGGGCATCATCCAGAAATGATACTCGCTGGTCGGCGTATTAATGACGGCATGGGTAGCTATGTTGCTGGGCAAATGATCAAGGCTATGCTGAAAAAAGGAGTGGTTGTACAGGGTGCCTGTGTGCTGGTAATGGGGTTGACCTTCAAGGAAAACTGCCCCGATCTGCGCAATACCCGCGTGATTGATGTGATCAACGAACTCAAAGAGTACGGTTTAACCGTTGATGTGCATGATCCGTGGGCTGACGCGGATTGTGCCCGACACGAGTACGGTCTGGAGCTTACCCCAAAACCCGCCCGGCAATCCTATGACGGCATTGTTCTTGCCGTTGCTCATCGGGAGTTTAAAGCCTTGGGGGTTGCGGCGATCCGTGCTTTTGGCAAAGCAAACCATGTACTGTACGACATTAAATATTTATTTGCGCCACAAGATTCCGATTTCCGGCTGTGAGTGCGTAATGTGGGTTGAGTAAAGCATGGAATATATGGGTTGTTGCGTTTTTTTAGCCTTTGTTAAAGTCGGGTTATGAACTATTCAAACCAGGCGACTGGTGTAAGCAATCCAGTGAAAGTGCTTTTCGTTGCTACCTCTTACCCCTCTGATCTTTCGGATTGGCGGGGGTTATTCATCAGGCATCTAGCCGATGCGCTGGCTCGACGAGAAGATTTGGCCGTTTCTTTGCTGGCCCCGCCTGGGGAAATGCATCCTCGCATCATTCCTGCGACAACAGTGCGCGAGGCGAACTGGTTGGCAGGATTGATGGCAAAGGGCGGTATCGCCCAAGCGCTACGGGCTGGCGGGTGGAGTGCCATCAGTACACCGATTAAATTGCTGTCTTTGCTCCGAGCCGTGTTTGTTCGGCACGAGCCCGTCGATATTTACCACATAAACTGGCTGCAAAACGCCTTGCCACTGCTGGCAAATGGCAAGCCTTTGCTAATCAGTGTGTTGGGTTCGGATATGCCCATGCTCACTAAGCCTGGCATGCTGTTTTTGATGCGACGGGTATTCCGGCATCATCCCACTATTATTTGTCCGAATGCCGAGTGGATGATCCCACTGCTCAAGGAAGCTTTTCCTGATGTGGTGGATGTGCGGTTTGTTCCATTTGGCATAGACCCGGCCTGGTTCGATATGCAGCGTACCTTACCTCTGTCTGAGCCTAAACGATGGCTGGCCGTCACCCGACTTACCCGTGCGAAACTCGGCTCTTTGTTCGAATGGTGCGCGCCATTGTTTGAGGGGCAACCACAGCGAGAACTGCATTTGTTCGGCCCTATGCAAGAAACTATTGAACTCCCGCCATGGGCGCATTATCACGGTGCAGTAAGCCCTGAAGACTTGAACAAGCATTGGTTCCCTGGCGCGCAAGGATTAATCACTTTGAGCCGTCATGCAGAGGGGCGGCCACAGGTGATGCTGGAAGCGATGGCCGCAGGCTTGCCAATTATTGCCTCACGTTTGCCTGCACATGAAAACATCGTTTTTCATAGAAAAACCGGATGGTTGTGTGATGACCCTTCAGCTGTGGCGCAGGGAGTTTCGTTTTTTGAGAATGAAAGGGAAAACCAACTAGCCGGACAGAGGGCGCGAGTGTGGGCAAAGCAGAAAATAGGCACCTGGGATGACTGTGCTGCACGATATGCGTCCATTTATCAGTTATTGCTACAAGGAATGAGCAAGTGACAGACCCAATAGTCGTATTTGGAGCAAATGGGTTCGTCGGACGGCATCTGGTAAATCGAATGGCTTCGAATGGCGAGCGAGTCATCGCATTGGTAGGAAGTGCCGAGCCCTATTCCATACCCAATGTTGAGATAGTGGCGGGTTCGTTCGACACGCCAGGCGCTTTCCTCTCCTCGTTAACCAAGGCTCGGGCGGTCATCCATGTCGCATCTCGTTCAACCCCCGGCCGCACAGCAGGCAAGCCAATGGCGGAGTTGGATGAAAACCTCGTGCCTACTTTGGCCTTGCTCGAAGCGCTTCAAGATACACCTCAGTGCGAGTTACTCTACGTTTCATCCGGCGGAGCCATGTATGGTGATACCGGGATGAACACCACGCATGAACAAGATCTGATTCGACCCAAATCCTACTACGGGGCGGGCAAGGCGGCTGCCGAGCATTTTATTCACGCCTATACAGCACAGTTTGATCGTGCGGCAACGATTCTTCGGCCTTCTAACCTTTATGGTCCCGGTCAGTCCATGCGCAATGGCTTTGGCATTATCCCGACGGCATTCCATCGAATTCAGTCAGGAGAAACACTGGATATTTGGGGGAATGGAAGTGCCGTGCGTGATTATCTCTTCATCGACGACTTCATTGCCCTGTGCCTTCAGGTTCTTAGTAGTCCAATGCCCAAAGGTGTTCAACTCTTCAACGCGGCTCGTGGGGAAGGCGTTAGCCTGAATACGTTGATCGGTATGATTCAAGATGTGACTGGGCAGCAACTCGAAACGCGGTACGACATCAGTCGATCAGTAGACGTGGCGAAAATCGTACTCAACTCAGATAAGGCCAGAAATCAGTTTGATTGGGCGCCCCATGTGTCCTTGTCTGAAGGTATCTCTTTGACATGGCAATGGTGGCGGCAAAACGTATGAGTATTCAAGATTCGAAACCAGTTTGTTCGGTCTGTATTGCCAACTACAACGGTGAAAAGGTGCTGAGGGATTGCATTGAATCCGTTCTCGCACAGGAAGGCGATGTGCCTTTGGAAATCATCATCCACGATGATGCCTCAACGGATGACTCCTGTGCTTGGATCAAAAGAGAGTATCCATCAAATCGTTTCCCGCAAATTACGTTGCTGGAAAGTAAAGATAATGTCGGGTTTTGTGTTAGTAACAATCGCATGGTTGATCGAGCCAGCGGAGAATATGTTTTGCTGTTGAACAATGATGCGGCACTTGCACCAGATGCAATTGTTACCTTCATGTCTGAAGCCGCATTGCAAACTCCCCAGGGTATATTGACCCTCACGGAGTATAACTGGGTGACAAACGATCTGGTTGACCGCGGATGTTTCCTGGATCCATTCTACAACCCGATACCAAACACAAGTCCTGGTAGAGCAGATGTCGCTATGGCAATCGGTGCCTGTTTGTGGATTCCTCGTGATTTATGGCACGAGTTGGGGGGATTTCCCGATTGGTTCGAGTCCATTGGGGAAGACATTTACCTGTGTTGTAAAGCACGTTTATGGGGGTACCCGGTCCAAGTTGCGGCAAATAGCTACTTTCGTCATCGTCAGGGGGCAAGTTTTGGAGGTAACCTCGTTAATAATCATCAGTTGGTTACTACCTACCGTCGTCGCAAGCTATCTGAACACAATAAAACCTATGCCATGATCCTTTGTACGCCGCCACTCCGGTTAGCGCTTACCCTACCCTTGCATCTGATTCTTTTGGCATTGGAGGGGGTATTCATTAGCCTTGCCAAATGGGATGCCGCGCCGTGGTGTACCATTTATGCTCCTACGTTCACAAGCCTGCGGCAACGTGCAGTTTTTCTGCTGCGAGAGCGTAAAGCTATTCAGAAAAATAGACTTATTAGTGAATCGAGTTATGGCCGTACGTTCTCGTGGTTGCCACATAAACTCAGAATGCTTGTGCAATTCGGCGTGCCGAAAATAAATTAAACACCATGTATGGGGCGATGGTGATGTGCCTGAATAATGCGCGACTAGATCGGTGTTTGAGCTATTTATCGTTGATAAGTGCAGGTTTTTGGAAAAGGAAAAATGGCTCCCGTTCATTCAGGCCGAAACAAAAACAATCGATATTCGGCAACAAGTCATGATGCTCACTTACACAGGAGGTGAGGCCAGCGCTCTCGAAGCGCATAAAAATATCTCGTCCAAAAAGACGAACGTGATCCTCCTGTCCGTATGCTTGCAACCTGGCTTCATTGGTATTGATGCCAGCGTCTTCCCACGTTTTGTGTAAATCCGGGCTAAATGGGGTTTGTAAGATTGCATATCCACCAGGTTTTAGCACTCTGAATATCTCAGAAACACCCTTTAGATCATCTCCAACATGTTCCATGACATGGTTGGCAATCAATAGATCGAAATAATCATCGCCAAATGGCATTTGAAGGATATCCACCTTGAGTACATCGGGGGACTGGGGAAATAAATCGCACTGGATGTATTCATTCGGTTGCGCCGATTTTATTTTGGGAGATAAGTGGCGCTCTGGGGCGAAGTGCAGGACTTTCAGTTTGCTTAGGTCCGGAAAGAATCCTTGGGACTTCATATACAGGAATAAGTGACGCTCGCGATCATGACATCCGCACCAAGGACATTCAAAAAGATCAAGATTGCTACCTACTGTGTGTAACGCGTTCATGAGCGAAGGTGCATGACGTCGACCCCCACGGTAAGGAAGAAAGCCAGATGACGAGTGACTGCATAGCACGCACATGTGTTTGAACGGAGGGAGAAAGCGATGAAAAACAACTTTTGCCACATGTAATAAATTAATTTTTTTCATGGAATTAACGCCAATAAAAGACACGTAATCGAACGCCGCCGATATTTCCTATGCCTAGGTTCCAGATCTCGCGTAACCCGGCTGAGATGATTTTCCAACAAGTTAGAGTGATGAGCTTAATTTGTTGGAATTTTTGCTCCTGCTTTGTTTTTTGTCCCCAATGCTTGAGCTGGGCAAAGGAACGAGTGCGTAAAGAGTGGAAAAACACCCGGCGTAAAAAATCTGCTGAAGGATGGAGGTATAAGGTTTTCTCATTGGGAGCATTGGTTTGAATGGCTTCCCAATAAAGATACCGTACGTGTTCTCCATTGTTCACTAGCATGGATGTGCTTGATGCCACTCGATATGCTACGTAGCAGGAGTTGCTGTATCCGATCAACCCCATTCTCGCCAAATATAAATGGATCTTGTAATCAATGAAATCAGGTTTCCATGAAAGAATTTCTTTCCGTAGTATGGCTCTGTATATTAATGAGCTGTGATTTAGAAAATTCCCTGAGTCCATTAAATACTTTAAATCAATTATGCTGGGCTGAGTGTTGTTAAAGACACCAAGTAATTGATGATGGTCATTGATGCAAAGGGCGTTGGTATATACGGCCGAGTAATCTGGATTATTATCGAGTATCCCGATTTGGCTTATTATTTTCCCTGGTAGCCAAAAGTCATCGCCATCAAGATGGGCAATATATTCACCGCGCGCGAGTCGAATTAGAGATTGGTAGTTTCCTCCGGGACCTAGATTGGTCTCGTGACGAATGAACCGGATGACTTCTGGAAAGAGCGCCTCAAGTTCGCGGCCGATGCTTTCAGTCTGATCGCTGGAGTGATCATCCCCGATTAGAATTTCCAGATGGACATCTTGTGCTTGGGCGACGACACTCATCACGCACTCACGAAGATACCGTTCGTGGTTATAAGTAACAATGCAAATACTCACTCTAGGTTCATTCATCCGTGTGTTTTCCAAAGGGTGTTTTTAATGGTTCTGCGAGTCCAGTTTCCTGTTAGCACGCCAAGAACTATTACGACAAATATCGTACAGCCGATCCACAATATTTTTTTAATAGTCGATAGCTCAGCACCCATGAAATGAGCTGAAGTCGCAAGTGCTGCCACCATTGTCATCGCAATAGGAAGGGTGTCCATAAAAAGCCAGCGCCAGTTCAACTCGGGAAGAAAACGAGAGTGGACCAGCGGTACCCACAGGAGTAGAAATAACAATTGAGCTGAGAAGACCATAAATCCAGCGCCCGCGCCACCGAAGTACTTGGCCGAAAGCACGAGGGCAGGGATTAAAAATAGTAATAAAACTCCTGTGCCAAGCACATGCAGACGTAACTTACCCTCTGCGAACTGCAACATGAAAGGTAAAACCAAAATACCAACCACTGCGTTAGCCAAGCCGTACCAAAATAAAATTGGTGCGGCGAACTGTGCTGCCATAGCGTTGCCAGTCCAGATTTGCAAGACGGGTTCAGCGAAGAATGCTAGTCCACCTCCGAGCCCGGTAAAAACGATCACGGCGAATTGGCTTGCCAAACGGTATAGAGTTACCAGATGTGTTCTTTGGGCTTGTTCGACCAAAATAGTCATTCTGGGTTGAATAATCTGGTGTAAGGGGGGGATGAGTATCAAGACGCCATTTGCTGCCATCACGGCGAGAGTAAAATAGCCATATGCCTGCAACGGTAGGATGCCTGAAAGGATTAATTTATCTAGTTGAGTCATCAGGGCCCAAATGCCGCTTAATAGCGCCATGTTGCCGATTATAGGCAACATCGTTGTGAAGTCGCCCCGTTCTGCTCGGAAGTTAAAATCTCTGGGGATTTCTCGGTGGACTACCACAAAATACACCACGAACTCGAGTGTGCTTACAGCGGCTTGGAACAGAAAAAATAAAAGTGGAGATGAAGAAACATAAGCTAAAATGGGCAAAACTCCGACAAAGCGTAATGTGGCGAACCCACTTACGAGTCCATTAACCCAATATTGGCGCTCCAATCCAACCAGCGCCGAACGGTGCAGTCCGGCTAACCAGCGTAAGACTGCTGCGATCCCCATCCATTTAATGCACTGAGCTATGAGTTCAGGGTTGATGGTTGTGGACAGAAACCAGTGTTTGCCAATCCATCCGCTCGCTATCCAGAGCAGCCCAATGGCAAGTATACCCAGTCCGCTTTGAATGTACTCCAGTGTGCGTAACCGTGTTGCTGTGTCGGTTGGAGAAAGTGCGCCGGCTCGGAATCGAGACATTTCGCGTGACAATGCTGGGCCAAACCCCATGTCTAGCATCATCACCCATGCTTGTAGCATAAGAAAAAATCCGACGAGACCAAATGATGCTGCACCCAGGTAGTGGAGATATAACGGCATCAGAATGATGCCGATAAGTGCTGTGTATAGTTGCGAGCCGTAGGCCCAAAGAATTTTTGACCTCAAACTAACTGCCATGCTCTTTTAGCGAGGCGAGGAGCACTTGCTCATGCAGGAGAACATCTCGTTTTCTTTCAGATATGCGTTTTGCCGGGGTGCCGCAATAGACACCGAACTCTTTGCAGAGTCCCTTCACGAGACTCAATGCACCCACGGCCACACCTTCTTCAAGCGTTGCTCCAGGTAAAATGATTGAGCCGGAACCTACGATGACATGTTTGCCTATGCTGACGGGCGCGCGCGTTATGCTTGTGAACTCGCTGGGCACGATTGGGTTTGTCATCCATTCACCAGAGTAATCATCGTTATTGGAGTAGATTGAAACCCTACTAGAAATATTGGCGAAATCCATTAACGATATTTTCTCTTGGCCAATTAGAGAGGTATAAGCTGCAATATGGACAAATGAGCCCACTGAAATCCCACTTTTCCCGGCAGAAAGGATGCAAAAATCATCAATACGAACATTATCTCCTATGGAGATGAATTCGGCGCCATAGATTGATGTTTTATTGGATACCTTGGCATTTTTTCCGACTGATTTAAATCCGATGGAAGTGAGCTCGTTTTCAGAATAGAAGCTCATTTTCCGCTCCTTATTATGTTTGATATTTTTTTGATGATGTTTGATGGTAGTTCTGGATAAATGGGTAGGCAAATCACTTTGCGCGTAATAGCCGAGGCTATAGTTAGATTGTCCTTTCGGGTGCTAAGCAACCCACGGTACATTGGAAACTCACTGATCAAGGGATAAAAATAGCGCCGAGCAAAAATGCCGTGGTCTTTTAATTTTTGGTAGAGCACATCTCGTGTTAACGGGTGTTCTGGGCCAACCATGATGGGAAAGTAGGAATAGTTGTGGCGATTGGATGTTGGGTGCGACACGCACTCGATGCCCGGAATCCCTTTGAGTAACTTCCGATAATGCCGATCAATTTCTTTGCGTTCGGCTAGTATGCGATCCATGTGTTTGAGTTGTGCCAATCCGACAGCGGCTTGGAACTCATTCATTTTGCCGTTAATGCCAGGGGCAACAACAGTTACCTCATCAGCAAAGCCGAAATTCTTTAGATAATCGATGCGTTTTTTAGTCTTTGCATCAGGGCTAATGATTGCTCCACCTTCAAAGGTGTTAAAGACTTTGGTTGCGTGGAAACTCAAGACGGACAGATCACCGTGCCGCAGAATGCTGCCACCTTCGTCTTCCACACCAAATGCATGGGCCGCGTCATAAATTACTTTGAGGCCATAGTTATCCGCGATCGCCTGTATTTTGGCTGTATCGCATGGGCGACCATATACATGGACTGGCATGATGGCTGTGGTTTGTGGCGTGATGGCGGCTTCAATTTTTTCTGGATCCAGATTCAGGCTCTCTGAGTCAATATCCACGAACACGGGTTTTATGCCATTCCACAATAGAGCGTGCGCTGTTGCTACGAAACTATACGGTGTGGTGATCACTTCGCCGGTAATGCGTAGCGCCTGTAATGCCGTGACCAAGGCAAGTGTGCCATTGGCGAAAAGAGAGATATGTTCAACTCCAAGATAATCGCAGAGCGCCTGTTCCAGTTGAGTGTGGAATGGGCCTCCATTGGTGAGGACGTGGCTTTCCCAAATTTGCTCAAGATAGGGCAATATCTCCTCCAGAGGGGGGAGGAAAGGCTGGGTCACATGTATGGGCTGCCCTGATGTTTTTTTCATACTTTCCTCTTGATCGAGGTTAAGTGAGATATGTTTCACCTTTTCTCATCAATTGTTCAACGTTTTGGGTTCAGTTGTGTTTTTTTATGAATGTAGCGGTGTAACCCAGCGGCATAAAACCCTCATCAGGCAGGAAGTGTGCTACTAACCAAGCACTCAAGTTGATGAGCGGAATACTAACGATTATGACTGGCAACAGTAGCAGCCCGATACGTCGTTTGTTCAGGCTGTCGAGCATACCTTTGGCTAAGGCCAAATTGGTTAATACTGCTGATGTTTCTAGTGGTTTGCCAAAGTGTGTGATCTCAACATGTTCCACGGAGTGGTGTGTGCTGTAGTGCCTCAACCCTTCGGCGGTCCAGCGTTGAAAATCGTATGGTAGATCATGTAACGGATACATGAACGGCGTCTGGGTGATGATGAGTCCACCGGGTTTTGCGACTCGCAGCATTTCACTGAACGCTGCGTCTGGTTGGGGTAGGTGCTCCATCACATCAAGTAGTGTCACGCAATCAAAGCTGTTCGCTTGGAAGGGGAGGCTCTGACCATCTCCAAAAACATCAGCCCTCCCATTGTAACCTTTGCTTACGGTGGTCGGATAATCAAGTCCGATGTATTCGACGCTTGTGTCGAGGAATCTGCTTAGTGGTTTGTTGCCGCATCCAATATCGAGTAACCGGCCATGAATTTTATTGGCCAAGGTTTGTTTCTGTCTACCTGCATCCTTAAACACCAGCCATTGTGGGTGTAATGGTGTTTTCTTGAGAAATGCCAATACACGGCGGAGCTTGGGGGCGATCACAACAGCTCCTGTCGTTGGGAAAGCACGTCTATGTGGCCGCCAGCCGATTGGTTAATCGGGGGGTGGGGCCTTGGGTTTGAGGTATGTCTGATCTGGTGGCGCATTCCATTCGCTCCATGTTGGCTTGCTACGCAAGGGTGCTCTAGGGTCGATCCATCATGCGTGAACTCTCTCCATTCGGCAATATTGTTAGCCCGCTCTTGGGGATTGGTGATGTGGTTCTTAGTTAAAGTCCTCTTCCTGTCATCCCCCCGCCCCATACGCAATTATGAATCCCTGCGTTTTTGGTTCGCAGGGAGTTAAATATCTCGTAGCAACTGGTTGATGCCAACTTTGCTTAGCGTTTTTGCATCGACTTTTTTCACGATCACGGCGCAGTACAGGCTGTATTTGCCGCATTTCGACGGCAGGTTGCCGGATACGACGACGGAGCCAGCCGGGACGCGGCCGTAGTGGATTTCGCCGGTTTCGCGGTCGTAGATGCGGGTGGATTGGCCGATGTAGACGCCCATGGAGATCACCGAACCTTCTTCGACGATGACGCCTTCGACGACTTCCGAACGGGCGCCGATGAAGCAGTTGTCTTCGATGATGGTGGGGGCGGCTTGCAGGGGTTCGAGTACACCGCCGATGCCGACACCGCCCGAGAGGTGAACGTTTTTACCGATCTGTGCGCAGGAACCGACGGTGGCCCAGGTGTCGACCATGGTGCCTTCATCAACGTAGGCGCCGATGTTTACATAGGACGGCATGAGCACCGCACCCTTGGCGACGAAGCTGCCGTGGCGGGCGACGGCGTTCGGGACGACGCGGATGCCGGCTTCTTCGAACTGGGCTTGGTCCCAGTTGGCGAACTTGGTGGGGACTTTGTCGAAGTAGCGCAGATCGCCGCTTTCAACTACTTTGTTCGGGTTGAGGCGGAAGGACAGCAGTACCGCCTTTTTCAGCCATTCATTTACGACCCAATCGCCCACACCGCGGCGCTCGGCAACGCGCAGGGTGCCGCTGTCGAGCATGCCGAGCACGGTGTTGACCGCATCGCGGACAGCCTGCGGCGCCTGTGCCGGAGTGATATTCGCGCGGTCTTCGAATGCGGTTTCAATGGTGTTTTTCAGGACGTTGAGATCGGTCATGGTCTGGGCTCGATTAAAAAATATGCTTCATTCTAGCAGCCTGCTCAAGTTAAGAAACCTTTGATGACGAATGACTGCTGACAGCTTGTTGTCAGGTTGCTTTATTAGACTTCGCTGATGAAAGACCGTTTTATTGGGGGAGTTATGCGGCAACGTTTGTTGGTTTGGATTGGTGGCTCATTGCTTGGACTGTCTAGCTTTGGGGTGTGGGCGGTGCCATCGACAGTGGCGGAATTCACCCCTACTCCCGCGCAAATGAAGAATTTGGGCATGATCACGGTTACCAAGCGCATTTTTTCCGAAACCCATTGGGCTGACGGCACCCTGGCCTTTGATGAAGATACAAAAACTGATGTGTATTCGCCATACAGTGGGCGCGTGGTGCGTTTGTTGGCCAACCGGGGGGATGTCGTCAAACGCGGGCAGCCGTTAATGGCCGTCGCCGCTTCTGAAATTGTTCAGGCGCAGAGTGATTTGCTCACTGCTGCTGATGCCCGTGCAACTGCCGAGGCCCAATTGAAGCTCGCTCAGGCTACTGAAGCGCGGCAGAAGGGGTTGTATGAGGCAAAATCCGGCGCGCTCAAGGACTGGTTGCAAGCTAAGTCTGATTTGGTTGTGGCGGAAAATAATCTGAAATCTGCCGATGTCGCGTTAGCTGCGGTGCGCGATCGTCTGCGGGTGTTGGGGCAGTCGGGCAAAGACATTGATGCCATGTTGCATGCGAAAGGCACTCGGCCAGCGTTGCTGGAGTCGTATGTTGTGGCACCGATTGATGGCACGATCATTACGCGACAAGTCGGGTTGGGCCAGTTGATCAACAGCGCAGCAACGGGGGGGAGCACACCGGTCTTTACGATTGGCAACTTGCGAAAGCTTTGGTTGATTGCCGGAGTGCGTGAATCTGACGCGCAGTTTGTCCGTTTAGGTCAGCAGATTCGTGTGCACTTGTCCGCATTTCCCGGCCAGGAGTTGAACGCCAAGGTGAGTTGGATTGCCCCGGCGCTGGATGCCAGTACACACCTCCTGCCGATTCATGCCGTGGTCGATAACCCCGAGGGACTCTTGAAGTCGGGTATGTTTGCGCAGTTCTCGATTCAAACTGGTTCCCCGGAGCCAGCACTGGCGGTGCCCGAGTTGGCCGTTATTCATGAAGAATCCCGTTCTGTGGTTTGTGTGCAAAAGCCAAATGGTGCTTTGGTGATCCGTCCCGTGACGATGGGGCAAAGCGATGGTAACGGCTTTGTGGCGATTACTTCGGGATTGTCAGAAGGGGATCGTGTGATCACGCAAGGCGCCATTTTTATGGTGCGCGCCATTGAAGCGGCGGCAGGAATGCAAGAATGAACGCATTGATTAAGTTTGTTCTTGCCCAGCGCATGCTGGTGCTGATGCTGCTGATCGTGACGGTCATCGGCGGGGCGGTGGCCTTTACCCAACTGAATATCGAAGCTTATCCGGATCCGGTGCCGCCCATGGTGGAATTGGTGACCCAGAGCACAGGGCAATCGGCCGAGGAAATGGAGCGATACATTACGATCCCCATTGAAACCGATATGGCCGGGATCCCGAATGTGACCAGCATCCGATCCATTTCGCTGTTTGGCCTGTCGGATATCAAAATCAGCTTCAATTATAACTTTACCCATGAACAGGCCCGGCAGTGGGTGATCAACCGGCTCTCGCAGTTATCGCCTTTACCGAATGGTGCGCAGCCGAGCATTTCACCAACCAGCCCGGTTGGAGAGATTTATCGCTATCAGCTCAAGGGTCCGTCGGGATATTCGGTGCGTGAGCTCAAGACCTTGCAGGACTGGGTGCTACAGCGTCGGCTCAAATCGGTACCGGGCGTGGTGGATGTGACTGGTTGGGGCGGAAAAACCAAAGCCTACGAGGTGAACGTCAGCCTGCCCAAGTTGCGCGAATACAAGTTGTCGATCAACCAGGTGTTGCAGGCTATCGGTAATAGCAATAGCAATGTGGGTGGTCAAACCATGGACGTCGGCGCCCAGTCTGCGGTTGTTCGGGGGGTCGGTGTATTCCATTCAGTGTCGGATATCGGTCAAACCGTGCTGGCATCCAATAACGGCATTCCGGTGTTGCTCAAGGATGTGGCGACCGTCCAGGTTGGCAACGAGCCACGCTTAGGGATTGCAGGCCTCGATAACGAGGACGACATTGTGCAAGGCATTGTGCTCATGCGACAGGGTGAAGAGAGTATGCCCACCATCGAGCGCGTAGAGGCCGAGATCAAGAAAATCAATGCGGGCGGCATCTTGCCTGATGGCGTGAAAATCGAGCGCATTTACGATCGAAAAGGCCTGATCGAGGTGACTACGCATACCGTCATGGAAAGCATGCTCACTGGCATTGTTTTGATTTTCTTCTTGCAGTGGGTGTTTTTGGGCAACCTGCGCAGCGCAATTATCGTGGCCATGACCATCCCCTTTGCGCTCGCGTTTGCGGTAATCCTCATGGTTGTGCGAGGAGAGTCGGCAAATTTGCTCTCAATGGGGGCAATTGACTTCGGGTTGGTCGTTGATGCCTCGGTAATTATGGTGGAAAACATATTCCGCCATTTGTCGGAATCTGCCGCAGAGCGGCATGAGGGAGGGCCCTTTTTGCATCGGATGCGTACGCCGGTCGGGTTGACGGGGAAGTATGGCACCATCGGGAATGCAGCGGTTGAGGTGAAAAAATCCATTCTGTTCTCCGCCGTGATCATTATCGCCGGGTTCCTGCCCCTGTTTACCATGACGGGTATCGAGGGTCATATTTTTGGCCCGATGGCGACCACTTACGCCTATGCGATTGCCGGTGGCTTGATTGCAACCTTCACCGTTTCTCCTGCACTTTCTGCGTTGCTCCTGCCTGAGCATGTCGAGGAAACGGAAACTATCCTCGTGCGAGTTTTGCGGCGTCTTTTTACCCCGTTGGTGGCGTCGGCGCTCAAATTCAAATGGTTCGTGCTGGGGCTTATGCTGGCTGTATTGCTGCTGACCTTTTTGATGGGGCGCAGCCTGGGTATCGAGTTCCTGCCCAAGCTGGAAGAAGGTAACTTGTGGATTCGGGCCACCATGCCGCTCACGATCTCGATGGAAGAAGGCGAACCTTATGTGAACGCGATGCGTCGCATAATCGAAAAGTATCCTGAAGTAGATAAAGTCGTATCGCAGCATGGTCGTCCAGATGACGGTACCGATGCTACAGGGTATTTCAATGCCGAGTTTTTTGTTCCCCTGAAGCCATTTAATACATGGCCAGCAGGCGTGGATAAAGCCAAGCTCACCCATGAAATGTCCACTGAGCTGAAACAGAAATTCCCCGGTGTGGATTTCAACTTCTCTCAGTACATTGAGGATAACGTCGAGGAAGCCGCCTCGGGGGTGAAGGGCGAAAACGCCGTCAAATTGTTTGGCCCGGATTTGGCCACACTCGAAAAGCTGGGAGAACAAATCAAAGAGGTGATGACTTCCGTGCCGGGGATGACTGATCTGGGGGTGTACAAATCCTTGGGTCAGCCGACCGTGCGCATTGACATCAATCGAGCCGCCGCCGCGCGATATGGGTTGAATACAGGGGATATCAATGCTGTTATCGCCACGGCAATCGGTGGGCAGTCCGCGAGCGATTTCTTTGAATCGAGTAGTGATCAGCACTTTCCCATTGTGGTGCGATTGGCAGAAAAGTACCGCAATAACATTGAGGAACTTAAGCGCATTCCGGTGAGTGCGCCAGATCCAAGTGGTAATGGCGGAATTATTCAAGTGCCCTTGGGCGAACTGGCGAAAATTGAATTGGTTTCCGGTGCAGCCTTTATTTATCGGGAGGGTCAGGAGCGCTACATTCCGATTAAATTCAGCGTGCGCGGACGGGATTTGGGTAGCGCAGTGCTTGAAGCACAAGCCAAGGTGGCCGAACAGGTCAAATTGCCGCCGGGTTATCGCTTGGCCTGGGTGGGGCAGTTTGAGAACTTCAAGGAAGCCATGCAGCGCTTGAGTATTGTTGTTCCTTTGGCCTTCTTGTTGATCGGCATTTTGTTGTACATCAACTTCCGGTCGTTTGCGGATGTACTCTTGGCGCTTAGTGTGATTCCCATGGCGATGCTGGGTGGTGTGTTCGCCCTTTGGCTTACGAATACACCGTTCAGCGTGTCGGCGGCGATCGGGTTCGTGGCTTTGTTTGGCATCTCCGCGATGGATGGCATCTTGATGCTCTCGTATTTCAACAGCCAGTTGGATGATGGGCTGGATAAAGCGACGGCAATACTCAAGACCTCGGCAACTCAGTTCCGCCCCATCTTCATGACCTGTGTGGTTGCTTCGGTGGGCTTGGTGCCAGCGGCACTGGCGACGGGTATCGGGTCGCAGGTGCAAAAGCCGTTGGCGTTGGTCGTCGTGGGGGGGATGCTGTTGGCACCCGTGTTGATTTTGACGGTATTGCCCGTGCTGATCGTGATGTTCTCGCGTAATCGGCCCGCGCCACAGCAGGTTTGAGGAATCGCCATGAATTCAAGCAAACAGAAACCCTTCGTTCGGTCAGCTAAGAATTTGGGTTGGATTGGCGCCTTGACTTGCCTGCCGTTATTGGCTGGTTGCACCTTGGGACCGCATGGAACACCTCCGCCATTGTCAGAGCACGCCGGGTTTACGACTGAACCGGTTCAATTGCCCAAAGATGTCGGCATGACGTTGCAGCCCGGCACGCAGTCCAGCGCCCAGTGGTGGCGTGATCTCGAGTCAGACAAGCTGGATGCGTTGGTGACGCAAGCGTTAGCTCATAACCCGAATTGGGCTAGCCAGCAGGCCTCTCTGAAGGTAGCACACGCTATGGCAGCCGCAGGGCAAAGCCTGTTGTTCCCGAATGTGCAGGCTGGTTTCGTCTCAAGTCGGCAAAAGGTGGGGCAGGAGATTTCTTCAACCCTAAGTTCAGGGCAGAACTTATTTAATTTGCACACCGCCCAAGTTCAGGTGACCTACCCTCTGGATGTGTTTGGGGGCAATCGTCGCCAGGTAGAGGCGGGGCAGGCATTGGCCGATCAGCAGGCGGCTTTGACGGATGCGGCTCGAATCACCATGATCAACAGTGTGATTTTAGGTGCTGTCCAGTATGCGGCGTTAAATGATTCGCTGCGGTTGACGCAACAGCTGGTGGACATCGATCAGACCGCGCTGGTTCAAACTCGCCAGCAGGCGAGTCTGGGGCAAGTGTCCGAATCCGCCGTGTGGGCAGCGCAAACTGCGCTGTTGCAAGCGCAGAGCAGTGCAGCTGGCTTAGCGAAACAACTTGCCCAACAACGTGATCAACTGGCCGCTCTGGTGGGGCAATATCCCAATCAACCGCTGGATTTGCCATCGACACTGACGGAGTTCCAGCTTCCCAAGCACTTGCCTGAAAGCCTCCCGGCCGATGTGGTGCGGTATCGCCCTGACATTGTCGCTGCGAGCGCAGGATTGCACGCTGCAGCGGCCGAGGTGGGGGTGGCGATGGCAGCCCGCCTGCCACAGATAGCCATCACGGCGGACGGGGGGTATACCGGTTCGGCATTAGCGGGGTTGTTTTCCTCGCCCAATCAGTTCTGGTCGCTTATTGGTGGCGTGGCTCAGCCAGTTTTTGATGCTGGTGGCTTGGCGAATCGACAAAAGGCGGCCGAGGCAACCTATGATCAGGCGCGCGAGCAATATCGAGCAACCGTACAAAATGCCTTCGTGAATGTGGCCGATAGCCTGCACGCACTGCGAGAGGATGCATTGGGTCGAACCTTTGCCTCGCAAACAGCAGAGGCCGCATTGTTGAGCTGGCAGGCAGCCAAGAAGCAGGTTGAATTGGGTGATATCAGTCCGTTTACCGGGTTGACCACTGAGCAGACCTATCGTCAGGCCATGTTGACCCAGGTTCAGGCTGAGGCCATGCTTTACATGGATGTAGCTGCGCTCCACCAAGCCATTGGGGGCGTGTGGTGAGTCGCTAGGGTTTATCTGCAAGGAGGTAGCAGAGTGCGGGTTTTATTTGTCGAAGATGACGAGCAATTAGGTGAAGTCACGCGTCGAGCCTTGATGTCTCAAGGTTGGATGGTTGATTGGTTGCGCTCAGCTGCCACTCTGGTTGCGACCCTGCGACGAACCGAATTCGACGTGCTTCTGCTGGATATCGGCCTGCCTGATGAAGACGGGTTTAGCGCGTTGAGCCGGGTGAGGGCTGCGGGTTTGAGTCTGCCGGTATTAATGCTTACTGCACGCGATCAAATTGATGATCGCGTGCATGGACTCTCGGTGGGGGCCGATGATTATTTGATCAAGCCCTTTGCCTTGGCCGAGCTTCTAGCCCGGGTGAACGCCTTGGTGCGACGATCGTCCGCGATGGTATCGCCCACAACGCATTTTGGTAATCTCTGTATCAATGTCACCACCAAGCAGGCATTGATCGACAACCAGCCAGTCGAATTGTTACCGCGAGAATGGGCCGTGCTGCATTTTTTGTTGCGCCACATTGGGCGTGTGGTGAGTAAAGAGCAAATTCTTGATGCAGTCTTTGGCAGGGATGACGCGCCCTCGCCCAATGCGGCCGAGGTTTACGTCTCAAGGCTGCGTGCCAAAATCAGCGCCGCTTCGGTCTCCATTCGTACTGTGCGAGGCTTTGGTTATATGCTCACTCCTCCCGGCGACTGAAGCGATCTCTGTGTATAGCCTAAAACGTAGTTTGTTAATTTGGCTGATTGTGCCACTTGTATTGATCTTGCCCGCGATTGCGGCCATTCAGTACTGGTTGATCGTGACACCCGCCAGGGCGGCGATCGATGCCCAGCTGGGGGATTCCGCCTTGGCCATGGCGCGGTTTCTCCATGTAGATAATGGCTCTGTATTTTTTAAACTCAGTCCTCAGGCCGAGCGGCTCCTTTTAACGGATCAGTCGGATAAAGAGTTTTTCCTCGTCCTTGATCCAAACGGGAACGTGTTGGGCGGTGATGAGCAGTTGCGCAATCCACCCCTTGTTGTGGCTCCGGAGGAGTGGCGGTTTGTCAACGGGCAAATCAAGCATCACCCCGTGCGCATTATGGTGTTCGGTGCGCCTTGCGGTGACGGGGTCTGCCAAATCCGGATTGCCGAAACATTTGTGAAGCGCAACCAGATTCGTATGGTCGCGTTCTTGTCCACCGTGGGGTATTCGCTTCTGCTTGGTTTGGTTACCTTGGGTGTGATGGTGCTGGCCGTGCGCCGAAGCCTCCATGTGCTAAATAACCTCAATACGCATCTGTTGACTCAAAATCCCAATGATCTGGCTTTATGGGAGGGGGGCGCTATCCCGAAGGAACTGGAGCCTTTGATCGCCTCCTGGAACCTGTTGCTGGCAAAATTGCAGGCATCCCACCGTGCACAACAACAGTTGATCGCTGATGTAGCGCACCAAATGCGGACCCCGTTGTCTTCGCTAAAAATGGAGGCCGAGCTTGCCTTGCTTGAACCGCACCCTCCGGCAGTGCGCCTGGCGTTGGAGAACCTCAATCGTGCCGCCAGTCGTGCCGCGCGGTTTTCAGCACAACTGCTTGCCCTAGCACGAGCGGATCAGGGGCTGGTCGATCTGGGGCACTGGCAGGTGGTTGATCTTAAAACCGTGGTGGCCGATTTGGTTGAAGAGTGGTCGCGTCGTGCCATCCTGCAATCGATCGACCTTGGGTTCGAACTTGAAACGGCAATGATCTATGCCAATACGTCACTTCTATCCGAGGCGATTGCAAATCTCCTCGATAACGCCTTTGAGTACGCGGGTGTCGGCAGTGTGGTGACTGTTCGTTGCTATCAGGTCAACGGGCAAGTTTTTCTGGAAGTAGAAGATAACGGGCCGGGTATCCCGATGGATCAGCGCGAACGAGTGTGGGATCGGTTTTATCGTGTTAGCGATACGCGCTCGGGGAAGAATCATGGACAAGGGTCGGGGTTGGGTTTGGCCATTGTTTCCGAGATTGCTCGTCGCCACGAGGCTCAAGCGGAAATCTTAAGCCCGAAAAAAGGTCGGGGGACACTGGTTCGGCTCAGCTTTCATGAAGCGAGCCAAAGCAACATGACCTAAAACGCCCAGTGTGCGCGTGCCGAGAATACATTCACAGGACCTCGTTCAGGATTGTACGCTGGGTCGTTGATGTGCTGATAATCTACGCTCATGGCCAGTTGTTGATTCACCGCATAGGAATAATAGGTTTCAAACACTCGCTCGGGACGGTAGTGATCGAGACGCCCGTCGCCGATGAATGCCCCCAGGCCCCCGGCTGCAAGATAGTCTTGATGTCGTTTGGATAAGCCATTTTGTGCAACTGCTATGCCCAGTACGTCATTGCTGCGCCCCCAGGCTTTGCCACTTACCGATAATCCTGCTGATACCTGATGTTCAATTTCCGCAAAGGCGTAGGTTTCGTAGCGTCCATCGTTATGACTGGCGCGAAGAAATACGCCGACATCCGGCGTGAGGTTTTGCTCGATATTGAGTGCGTAGGCAATTTTGACATGAGGTTCGCGCACATTCGCCAAGTCAGGTACGCCCTGCTGTCCATTGGCGTACCAGTACGCCAATGCATCACTAAAATCGCCCATGCGGATGCGATTGCGCATCATCAGAATACGTACTGCGCCTGGTTGTCCAAACAGGGTGTGATCGTGCTCGACTTCCATCTGATCCCCGTAGACCCTGGCCATTTGGTTATCCAGATTAGGACCGTTGGAGGTCGATGGCTCCAAAAAGCGGCCATACCGCAATGCCCAGTTGTCCCAATAACCTTCGACGACCGCACCCGTGGTGTAGCCGCGAGTGTCCCCCGCATAATCATAAGCACCGTCGACCAAAAACGACCAGTTCATGAACTGGGTGCGGGGATCCCCGGTGAATTTATTGGTATCGAAGATATCCGTGATGGCGAGTCGACCAAGCGTAAACACGAGCCGGTGTTTGTCTACTGAGCCCGCCAACTGGTTTTGATCGTCTTCGATAGCCTGGCTTCCGCCCCCCAGGTTCAGGGTTTGGCGCACAAAGATCCTTGCCACATAAACGTGAGGTTCTTGCCCGCCACCGCGTTGATTTTCACCGTTGGTTAGTCCGCCCAGCCCTAGTAGATTGGAAAAGGGAACACCAGAAAATATTTCCGGGTTGAAATAGATCTCCGTGGTGGGTGACACCCTTGTGCCAAGGTAGGCGGTGCCGGAAAATGAGTTGCCCGATTCCGATTCTGGCGAAAGGCTGTTGTCGCCGCTATACGGTGCATCGAAACTGCTGTGGTGTTGCCCTATGCCCGTCGCCTGGAAATGGGCCTGCCAATCTTCGGGAGGCGTGGAGTCGTCAGCCATGACGAGCGCCGAGACGGTCGATAAGAGCCCCGCGAAAAGTCCGTAATGGATTCTCGTCATGAGATTGGTTTTGTTGCGTGGTGACGAGGGGATGATTGGGGCGTTTTTTGGCTGCATGAGCTTATGTTTGCAATTGATAATAATTCGCGATTGTATTTACTTTTAAGTTTTAGTCAAGTCCATTTCATGAGGTCGATCATGTGTGCCGGATAACGGGAACACTCGAATTTATTGGGCTTAACGTCGATTAAATTCCACTGCATTTGGAGCACGGAATTTTGGTGGCGCAATTCTAATCCATGAGGCCAGTCCGCTGATTTGCGCGTGCCTGCTTATAGCTTGTCTGGAATGTCTATTTGGGGCATTTTAGGTGCGTTGTTGCCGCCACATGTGTGGTGATTGATGAGGAGCATCGATTCATGCGATCAATTGCGGTCATTGGTGGTGGGATTACCGGTGTGACGACGGCGTACGCCCTGATCAAGCGGGGTTTTGCGGTAACCGTTTTCGAAAAGAACCGTTATGCCGCGATGGAAACGTCCTATGCCAACGGCGGGCAGCTTTCCGCTTCGAATGCCGAGGTGTGGAACAGCTGGCCTACGATCCTGCACGGCGTGCAGTGGATGATGCGCCCGGATGCGCCCTTGCTGGTGAATCCCAAACCCAGTTGGCACAAGTTGAGCTGGTTCGCCGAGTTCGTCGCCAACGTGCCGCACTACAAGCGAAATACCATCGAGACAACGCGTCTGGCGATCGCTGCACGGCAGTATCTGTTCGACTGGGCGGCGGAGGAGCAGATCGATTTCGATTTGAAGCAGCAGGGCATCCTGCATTTTTACCGTTCGCGTCCGGGGTTCGAGCATGCCGGGCGTGTATCGAAGTTGCTGGCTGCCGGCGGGTTGTCGCGTCGAGCAGTGTCTCCCGAAGAGATGCGGTCGATCGAACCGGCCCTCAAAGGGCAGTTTTACGGTGGGTATTTCACGGAAAGCGATGCCAGCGGGGATATCCACAAGTACTCGAACGGACTGGCGGCCGCCGCGGAACGATTGGGGACGCGGTTCCTGTGGAATCGCGAGGTGGTGGCCGTGCGCCATGCGGGTAAATCGATCGAAATCGATTTGGAAGAATTGCCGGGCGAGTCAGTCGCGCAGACGCTGACCTTCGATGGCGTGGTGATTTGTGCCGGTGTGCGCAGCCGTGCGTTGGCGGCTTCGTTGGGCGATCGGTTGAATGTTTACCCGGTCAAGGGGTATTCGATCACCGTGCCGCTGACGGATGAGCAAAGCCAGCGTGCTGCGCCGAATGTCAGCTTGCTGGACGACGAGACCAAGCTGGTGTCCAGCCGGTTTGCGGGGCATCCGGAGGGTGGAGGTGACCGGTTGCGTATTGCTGGTACGGCGGAATTCAACGGTTATAACCGGGATATCCGTGCCGATCGGATCAAGCCGCTGGTCGATTGGGTTCAGGCCAATTTCCCGGAGATCAATACGCGGCAGATCATTCCCTGGGCCGGTTTGCGCCCGATGATGCCGAACATGATGCCGCGGGTTGTTCGAGGGCGAAGTGACAACGTGTATTACAACACCGGCCACGGGCATCTGGGTTGGACATTGTCCGCCGCCACGGCTGAGCTGGTGGCGGGCATGGTTGATTCGTCCGAAGCGTGACCGGGCTTAGCTGAGAAAGGCCCTAATCCGTTGGGCGGCGTCCACGCAGTCGATCAATTCGGCTACCAGCGCCATGCGCACGAAGCCGACGCCGGGATCTGTGCCCTCGATCGGGCGTGAAAGGAAGCGGCCGGGCAACACCGTAACGGCCTGTTCCGCAAACAAGTCGCGAGCGAACACGCGCTCGTCTCCACCGACATTCGCCCACAGGTAGAACCCGGCATCCGGTCGCTGTACGGGCAGAACCGGGGCGAGGATGTCCAGTACGGCATCGAATTTTTCGCGGTAGTGCTGGCGGTTTTCCCGCACATGCGTTTCGTCGTTCCATGCGGCGATGCTGGTCATCTGTACGGGGAGCGAGAGCGCGCAGCCATGATAGGTGCGGTATTTGAGGTAACTGGCCAGAATTGCGGCATCGCCGGCTACGAAGCCGGACCGCAGACCGGGTAGATTGGAGCGCTTCGAGAGACTGTGAAAGATCACCAGGCGGTTGAAGTCGTTGCGACCCAGTTCATGGGCCGCCTGCATGAAGCCGACCGGCGGTGCGTCTTCATCAAAATAGATTTCGGAATAACATTCGTCGGCAGCAATCACGACGTCGTGTCGGTCGGCCAGGTCGAACAGCGTTTTGATACGTGCACGATCGATCACCGCCCCGCTCGGGTTGCCGGGTGAGCAAACATAAATCAACTGCGCGCGATCCCAGATGTCGGCAGGAATGGCGGCAAAATCGGGCAAAAAGTCGGTATCGCTGGTCGTCGGGTAATAATAGGGTTCCGCACCGGCCAGCAGAGCGGCGCCTTCGTAAATCTGGTAGAACGGATTGGGCATAAGCACCACCGGTCGCGGAGCGCTGGGTTCTTCCGGGCGCGCCACTACGGCTTGGGCGAAAGAGAACAGGGCTTCACGTGTACCGGAAACCGGGAGCACGTGACGATCGGGGTCGACTTGTCCGGGTTCGAGCGAAAAGCGCCGGGTCAACCAATGTCCGATGGTTTCGCGCAGGCTGCGTTCACCCTTGGTGAGCGGATACCGCGCCAACCCGCCGATTGAGTCAGTCATGGCGCGCAAGGCAACGGCGGGCGGCTCATGTTGCGGTTCGCCGATCGACAGTGCAATGGGTTTGTCGGATGTGGCGGGTGAAACACCTGCCTTGAGCTCGGCCAGTTTCTCGAAAGGGTATGGGTGCAGGCGGGACAGATCAGGATTCATGGGTGGATAAATTGAGTAAAACAAAAGAGGCAGTATACGCGATGGACCAAGCGATGGATCAGGGGGCGGCGCCGGTCGGATTGCTGCGTGTGGATCACCTGAGTGTGTTGGTGGCGGATGTGGCTGCCGCGCTGCCGTTTTATCAGGAAGTGCTGGGGTTGACGCTGATCGAGCGACCGGATCTCGGATTCCCCGGGGCCTGGCTTCGTTTAGCCGATGGCGTTGATGTGCATCTACTGCAGTTGCCCAATCCCGATCCGGTGGCCGATCGTCCGGCGCATGGTGGTCGGGATCGACATATCGCGCTTCGCGTGTCGGCGACGGCGCCCTTCGCGGAACGGCTGACTGCAATGGGCTGGCCGTTTACACGTTCCAAGTCGGGGCGTGATGCGATCTTCTTCCGCGATGTGGATGGCAATGCCTGGGAGTTGGTGGCGCGCTAGTGTACTGTTTCACTCTTGTCGGCTCTTTCAGAGCCCACCAAAAGCGCTAAGGCAAGGCGCACCACGAAGGCAATGGCGCGTCCTTGTCAAGCGGTGCAACGCGGCATTGGCGCTTTTGGTGGGCTCCCTTTGGGCGGGCCGCTGGCCGGCCATCTGCCACGTTACGCTTGCTTGAAAGGGCTTGCCATTCCTGCGCAACCGCGCCTCGCATCTAACCGACCAGCGACTCGCTGAAAGTGCCGCCAAGAGTGAAACAGTACACTAGAGCTTTCTCATGGCCTGATCAATATGTTTCCATAACTTGAAATATGCCTGTGCCGCGGGGTGCCGGGCATGACTGAACACCACGGGCGTCTGGCCCTCGCCCATCTGTTCGATGATCGCGGCATAGGGGATTTCGGCGTCGAGCAACTCGGGCATGTCGATGCGATGAGTCTCGAGGAAATCACGATGCAGCGAGCGTCGCCGATCCACCATCGCCAGAAAACCGGCCAATCGGCCCGGTTTGATTTTCTCCGAAGCCAAGTGGCTCTTGAGCTGAAACCAGGTGCGCTCGGAGAGATGCGTCGGCACGACCGGCACCAGAACAAGATCGGCTGCGCGCAGCACATTGTCACCCAGCAGGGTGATGCCCGGCGGGGTATCAATCCAGATTTCATCGAAATGTTCGCCCAGCCCATCAAGCAGTTTGGCGATGCGGAAGCCTGCGTCCTTTTTTTCGGCCAGCGCATGCTCGATGTCGTGATAACGCTGATCGGACGGCAGCACGCTCAGGTTGCGGTGGCGCGTGGGGCGAATGCCTTCGGCAATGGATTTGACCTTGAGCAGTTGCTGGAGCTTGGGGGCGGATTCCGGTTCGGCCTGGAGATACCAGGATGCCGAGCCCTGCGGGTCGAGATCCCAGAGCAGGACTTTTCGCCCCTGCAAGGCCGATAGGGCGGCGAGATTGACGACGCTTGCCGTCTTGCCGACACCACCTTTGACCGAATAGAGCGCAATGATTTGAGCCATGAATGCTGCCTGCACCGAATGCGAATGTATGCATATGATACGGGAATTCTCCGGTTTTTCCGGGGGTAATTCGGCTCAAATTAGGTGATCGTGGTCGGTTATTCGGTGTCATCGTCGATATCGGCCAGCTCCTTGAGTTTGCGCGTTACGGTGTTGCGGCCCCATCCAATGAGTGCCGCCGCCTGTTGTTTGTGCCCGCCGGTGAAATGCAGCGCAGCCTTGAGCAAGGTGCGTTCGAAGGCGGGGCCCGCAATGGCCAGCAGGTCCTGATCTCCTGCTGCAAGGCGCGCATCGGCCCAGCGCTTGAGGTCACCGGTCCATTGGGTGAGCAGGGCATCGTCGCCGAGTGCCGTGCCGGAGGCTGACGACTGGTGGAGGTTGTCGGGCAGGTCTTCGATACCGATCTCGTGTCCCGGCGCCATGACGGTGAGCCAACGGGCGGTGTTTTCAAGTTCACGCACGTTGCCAGGCCAATCGTATCGGGCGAGTTGCGCCAGTGCCTGCGGGTGAATGGATTTTATGGGCACGCCCAGCTCTTGTGCTGCGCGCTGCAGGAAAAAGCGCAGCAGTTGCGGGATGTCCTCTCGGCGTTCACGCAGTGCCGGGAGTTTGAGGCGAATAACGTTCAGTCGGTGGAACAAATCTTCCCGAAATTGGCCGCTTGCCACGCGATCCTCTAGGCGCTGGTGGGTGGCCGCCACAATACGCACGTCGGTCCGGATCAGCTGGGTGCCGCCCACGCGATAGAACTGACCATCGGCTAAGACCCGTAGCAGTCGAGTTTGCAGATCCATTGGCATGTCGCCGATTTCATCCAGGAACAAGGTGCCGCCGTGGGCCTGTTCGAATCGACCGACGCGTTGTCCGGCCGCGCCTGTGAATGCGCCTTTTTCATGCCCGAACAGTTCGGATTCGAGCAGATCTTTGGGGATCGCAGCGGTATTCAGTGCAACAAAAGGCCCCTGACGGCGCAGGCTGTGCTGGTGAAGCGCGCGGGCGACCAGCTCCTTGCCGGTTCCGGATTCGCCATTGATGAGTACGGTCACATTCGAGCGAGCGAGGCGACCAATCGCACGGAAGATCTCCTGCATGGCCGGCGCATTGCCGATCAGATCAGTTTGGGTGTCGGTGGCGGCGGCAGGGGATTCGGCTGTTACCTCCGGGACTTGTGGTTGCCGTGAACTGAGTGCGCGCTGAGCCAGACGAACGGCATCATCAATGTCGAACGGTTTGGGCAGGTAGTCGAATGCGCCGCCTTCGAATGCGCCGACAGCACTGTCGAGATCCGAGTGGGCCGTGATGATGATGATCGGCAGTTCCGGGTGACTGTTTTGCAGGGACGACAGCAGGCTCAGCCCATCTTCGCCGGGCATGCGGATGTCCGAGAACAGGACGTCCGGTGTGCTGGTGCGCAATCGAGCACGGAGCATGGCCGCGCTCTCAAAGGCTTCGACGGTAAATCCGGCCGACTTCAGTGCCCGTTCCAGTACCCAGCGAATGCTGTGGTCGTCGTCGACGACCCATATTTTTGCGGCGTTTTTGCTGCTTTGTTGGGGGGTATTTAAAGTCATCATGGCGGTGTCTCTTGATGGGGCTGCCCATGAGTATCCTGGCCGGGCAACGGCGGGCGTAACGGTAAAATCAATGAAAATAGGACAGCCCCTGGCTTTTGCCTGAACTCAATCAAGCCCTGGTGCTGTTCGGCGATGGTTTGCGCAATGGATAGCCCCAATCCGCTGCCATGTGCCCGACCACTGACCATGGGCAGGAACAGGCTTTCAACCAAGGTGTCGGGTACGGGGGGGCCGTTGTTTTCCACATCGATGCGTAGGACGAGCCGATGTAGCGTCTGGTGGATAGTGAACTGTCTCAGAACCCGTGTTTTGAGCCGCAAAGTGGGATTGTTCGTGTCGCTTTCGCTCATCGCCTGCAGGGCATTGCGACCGAGATTGAGTAACACTTGGATGAGTTGATCCCGATCAGCCAGTAAATCGGGGATGCTGGGGTCGAAGTCAAAATGCCACTGAAGTGGTGCGCGCAGCAGGGTTTCTTCGGCTTCAATGCTGAGCAGACGTCGTACCTGCTCCAGCGGCTCGTGAATGTTTATCCGTTGCATCTGAGGGCGATTGTTGGGGCCGAGCATCCGGTCGATCAGATTTTTCAGACGGTTCGATTCATTCAGGATGATTTGCGTGAACTCTCGTAGATCGGCATTGGGCAATTCCCGTTCCAGCAGTTGGGCCGCGCCTTGCAAGCCCCCCAGTGGGTTTTTGAGCTCATGTGCCAGCCCACGAACCAGCTGGCGAGTCGATATCTGCATGGCATGCAACTGTGCATCACGTGAAATGCGCATATGCCGTTCGATATCGGTCAGTTCCAGCAGAATGTTGGCGCCGGCGATATCAGGCGAAGGCGTGATGGTGCAATCCGCTATGCGCGTCTGTCCATGGATCGAGACCAGTTCCGCTTCACGCAGCGTGACGACCTGTCCCGTCAAGCGTGCTTCGGCCACGGCGTTGGCCAAGATGGGGTTCTGCGCGAAAAAAGGTGCAAACCCCTGCTTGAGTACGACACCGTAACTGGTGTCCCAGAACTGTTCGCCGGCAGAATTGATGTAAAGCAGCCGGTCCGCCACATCCAATACCACGATGGCGGTGGTCAGTGCGTCAGCCAGACGTGCCGTGCGAATAGGCATTTTTGTTTTGGGCTGTGTCACATCCGCTCCTCGTGCTCGTGTCCATTGCTGATTCAATTAGAAGGTATAACGCAAAGAATATGCCGAAACGACAGTGGTTTTGTGGGCGCCCTTGCTTATTCCTTTTAAATCATCTGTCTACGGTCGCCCCCAAAGAAAAGCCCCGTATCGGTGCACATGATTGCGTGCTGTCCGATGACGGGGATTTTAATGAATCACGGGTTTATTGCACAAATATAGTGCCACCGGCTTTTATTGATGGTTTATTTTTGTGCGTTGCCGTCTGTGCCTTGCACCAGATGAATAACCACGGGGTTGGATTGGAAGATGTTTTTGCTCTTGCGCATGACGATCGCAATGATGGCGTGAGTTCCGGGGGAGAGGTCGCTGATCATGAAGCGTTGCCCAGTGGAATCATCTACTCGGATGTTGCCGTCAATGACGATACGCATCCGGTCACCCGCACTCAGATCCAGCTCGGGTGATAGTTTTGTTTGCACGAAAATAGTGCCACCGGCGTGTGCGGTGACGGGGCCCGCCTTGGGTTCGGTGATGATCAGCGATTGATAGTGTCCATTCCGCTTTTGAGGAGGGATCGCGGGTGTCGACGCCTGTGTCTCCGGTAATGACTGCCGGACGATCTTCGGGGCATTGGCCGTGGTTTCGGAGGGGGGGGCTGTGATCTGGTCCTGTTCAGGGGGGCTGGCCACATCCGGTTTGCTGGCATTGGTGTCCGCAGCCGGAGCTGCGCCCGGTGGTTGCATTTGCACCGAGGGGACCAATGGTTCCGAAGGTTTGGGTGCTTCGGTATTAGCCGCCGGTTTCGATGGTTCGGCTGCGGGAGGTGTGGGTGGCGGGAGGTTGATCGGCGTGAGCGGGATGACAGGCGGAGGGGTGATGTTTAGCTTCTGGGCGCCTTTGGTGGGTTGATCGGTAAAGACGACTTCCCCTTTGCTGTTGATGTATTTGTATACCGTTTCTGCTTCTGCGGCCAAAGGTGCGAGTGATAGCGCGAAAAAGGCCGCCATGACCAAAATGGTTGACGCGAAACGGACTGTTCGTGGTGTGCGGGCGGTTCTCATCGGCATCGGACTCCTTGTCTTTGTGCGGGAACGGGCGGTGATCGCGGGCAATAGACTTGTTATGTAGAAGGGAGGCGGAACGGGATGCGCCGACTCATCTCTGCCGCCGGTTAGAACCCAACGGTGCATTCGTCATTAGGGGTCGGGTGGTTATTTTTTTGACTCAATCCACAGGATCCAGGTTCCCTAGCCTATCATCTGCTCAATGAGTGCGGCGTATTTTCGGCAGGTCTCTTTCGTGTCCGCCACCACGTTGATGTGCCCCAATTTGCGACCGGTGCGCGGTTCCTTGCCATAGTCGTGCAAATGAACGCCCGGCAATGCGAGGATGGGAGCACGCGGCGGAATGGTGCCGACCAGATTGAGCATGATGCTGTAGCCCGTGCACGCCGTGCTGCCCAGCGGCCAACCCAGGATGGCGCGCAGATGGTTCTCGAACTGTGAGGTGACCGCCCCGTTTTGGCTCCAATGCCCGCTATTGTGGACGCGCGGTGCCATTTCGTTGGCGATGAGCTGCCCTTCGTTTTCGAAGAATTCGATGGCGAGAACACCGACATAATCCAGCCCATCAAGCACATGGCGGGCATACTCCTCCGCCTTCGCCTGAGCGGGGTCATCCTCGTGAATTTCGGTGCGGTGCAAAATGCCGCTGCGATGCTGATTTTCGCTGACGGGATAAAACGCTACTTCACCCCGTGTGCTGCGCACCGAGATGATGGACACTTCTCGGGTGAAGGGGATCATCTGTTCCAGAATCGAAGGGTTGCCTCGAATGGCTTCCCAGGCTGGCTCCAGATCACCACTGGATCGGATCACGGCTTGCCCTTTGCCATCGTAACCGAGGCGTCGGGTCTTCAGGATGCAGGGATAGCCGATGTCCGTAACGGCCGATTGCAGGCCTTCGTAGGAGTCGATGGCGCGGTATCGGGCAACCGGGATGCCGAGCGATTCGAAGTACTGTTTCTCGTGTACACGATCCTGGGCGACGGATAAAGGCTGCTCGCCCGGGTGAATCTGGTTGTGCCGTTCGACGCTGGCTACGGCGGAGACCGGGACATTTTCGAACTCAAGGGTAATAACATCACACTCTACGGCGAGTTGTTCCAAAGCCAGTTCATCATCGTACTCGGCTTGAATGTGTCGCCCTAGCTGGCCTGCCGGGGCCTGCGCGGACGGGTCAAGAAAGGTGAATCTTAACCCCAGAGAGATGCCCGCCAGGGCCAGCATCTGGCCAAGTTGGCCTGCGCCGATCACGCCAATATGAGCCTGATCCGGTGTGGGGTCTGGTGATGGTGTGCGCATGGTGCGTAGATCCGTTCAGAGGGATGGCGGAGGTGTTCTGGGGTCTGTGCTGGCCAGCACGGTTTCGGTCTGGGCATCGCGATAGGCATCGAGGCGGCGCGCCAGGCCTTCGTCGTGAACGGCGAGTTGGGCTGCAGCCAGCAATGCGGCATTGACCGCGCCGGCGCGTCCGATTGCCAGCGTGCCTACGGGGATTCCGGCGGGCATTTGTACGATGGAGAGCAGCGAGTCCCAGCCGGACAGGGTCTTGGATTGCACGGGTACGCCCAGAACGGGAAGACGCGTTTTGGCAGCCAGCATACCGGGCAAATGTGCCGCCCCGCCGGCTCCGCCAATGATGACCTGCAAACCGCGTTCGATAGCCGTTTCTGCATACTGGAACAGCCGATCTGGTGTGCGGTGGGCGGAAACGACCTCCGCCTCGAAAGGAATTTGCAGTGTGGTTAGCGTGGCGCAAGCGTGCTGCATGGTTTCCCAGTCGGATTGGGAGCCCATGACAACGCCAACCAGGGGCGAGGGGTGGTTCGGTGCGATGGGGGCGATATCCAGCACGCTCATTTCATTGACACACTCGTGGCTGTGGTAGGTGAACTCATGAATGGCGTTGCGGTTTTCATCCCACCAGCGGCTGAAATATAGAGAAACAGTACGATGGCCAGTGCCCAGGCGCTGCCTCGTATTGCTTTGGTCTTGCCCAGGCGCAGCGCAATGAGGCCCAGAATGATGTAAGCCACAAGGCCGACCATCATGACGGTGACGTAGTCTGGATTCACGCCGTGACTCCAGAACAATAAATAGCTCGCGATCAGTGCGCTGACCAGCAAAACGGTATCTACGATGTGTGGGGTGATTTTAACCCAGCGCGCCTTGAGTCGCGGCGAGTCTTTCAGCATCCAGATGCCGCGCAGGATGAAGCCGATCAGGGAAAGTACAACGGCAAGTCCGTGAATATGGACTGATATTTGGGCGATGGTCATGCGCGCTCCGACGGTGCGTGAAAACAAGCGCACCATTAAACACCAAGGCCCAGATGAATGCCAGACGAATGAAATGCCCCGATCATCAGAGCCGGGAATGGAGCGTCCGTGCGTGCTGTTCTGGCGCTCATTCGGGGATGCAGATTTTCCCTGCCAACATGGCCTGAATCGTTTTTACCAGCAGATATGCGATCAGCAGCGCCAGGAATCCGAATAGGAATCCACCAAGATAGGCATAGAAGATCATCCCATTGAGGCTGTACATGATCAGGCTGGCGATGGTGATGGCTGCGATAGGGAAGGTGAATGCCCAGAAAGGCAGGTCAAACGGGATGCTGACGAACCGTTTGGCCTGGAAGAACAGCATCATGGTGATGAACAGGGCGAAGTTGTACAGAATATGCCCCATGTCATCCAGGCCACCGGGGTGCAATGCGTGCCATGAAATAAAGCCGACTGCTGGCGGGGCGATCAGGATGAACAACGTCGGCATCAGCTTGCTGGGCGTCGGTGCGTGGAAAAAATAACGGTTCATCAGAATCGTCAGTAGCACGATCCAGAAGACAAGCCCTATGCTGAAAAAGAACCAGGACAATTGAGTGAATCCAAGTGCCGTTCCGGTGATCGGGGCAATGATGTTTCCCACAATCGGGATGAACCAGGCCGGGTTGGAATGGTGAATCTGGAACTTTTCGTGATGGATCCAGTTGCTGATGATGACCAGTGTGAACAGGAGTTGGAGCGGTGCACCCAGGCCCCAGAGCCAAAGCGCGAGTGTATGATTGAAGTTGAGCGCCAGAATGCTCAGCAGGATCAGGCTGATCGAGATGGCCGGGAAGAAGCTCAATCGAACGACGTGATTGAACTCGGCCCTGACTGCCTCAGGGTGTCGCAGCCACTTCGCCAGATAGGCCAGCATGAACACCCCGAACAGGACGAAGGTGATGGCCGTGAAGATCTCGCTGGCAAGTTGGGGCCAGGCCAGTAACGATTCGCCTGTACGCATGGCGATGGTGAAGCCGGCCAAGCCCATGACCATGCCGAACAATGAGATGGGCATGTGAGCCAGCCGACTGGGCGAGGTGGGTGTTGATGATCCTGACATGTTGGTAACTCCGTGCGAAAGGGATCTGCTGTGTGATTGGTCGCGCATTATTGGTGATAATTGGCTGTTATGTGTCGTGCGCGAATCCTTATCGATTTGATTGGATATTGCGATTAAAAAATTCCTTATTCTCGATAAATAAATCAAGATGAACATTCCTGATGGTCTGATTTCGCCGGATTTGCTGTGGCTCAACTGGCTGTTGTTTGTTTTCATTCTGGGACTGGGGTTGTACCGGTCACCTTGGCGCGCCCTCTTGCGCGCGCCTCAGCGATTGAACCTGATCGCTGCCAGCGTGGCTTTTCTGGCGATGCTTTGGTTGTTCTCGTCTTCTTCCCTTCCGGGGTTGTCGTTGCACTTTCTGGGGTTGACCGTCGTGACCTTGTTGATTGGTTGGCCCTTGGCTCTGGTTAGTGGCGGCATGACCTTGTTGCTTCTGTCGCTGGCTGGACAGGTGGGGCTTTCGGGCCTCGGTTGGGACATGCTGGGTATGGTGGCGCCGCCCGTGCTTGTTACTGCCTTGATCAATGCAGGCGCCCAACGTCTGCTCCCCGCCAACTTCTTCATTTATCTGTTTGTGAATAGCTTTCTGTCGGCGATCCTGGGTGCCATGGCAGCTGCCTTGGCTTCGGCGGGGTTGATGCTGATGTTTGGCGTATATACCTGGGAAGTATTGGCATCGAGTTACTTCCCCTTGCTGCCGATCCAGTGGGTGCCGGAGGCCATGATCAACACCATGATGATTCTCGGCCTGACATTGCTTCGACCGGACTGGGTCATCACTTTTGACGATCAACGCTACTTCAAAAACTAATACCCGATGATTCCACAGGGATTGCAAGCCAGCGGTAATTAATGCAATTTGCAATTCCAAGCGGGGTAAATTACTTTTAGTTGGCTTTGATAACCCTTGTTTATCCGCAAGTTTCCAAGGCTGGATGGTTTGGCATGGAAATTGGATTAGAATTACGCACTGCTCGCTTGTTGCGTGTTACGTGTTTTGCAACCGTCCCTCTCAGGAGAAGATCACAATGAAAAAATTGACCGTATTGATGTTGGCCGCTGGTTTGATGACTTCAGGCGCAGCGATGGCTGCTGGCGACGCGGCTGCCGGTAAGACTCTGTTTGACGCTTCCTGCGCTTCTTGCCATGGCATGCAGGCTCAAGGTCAAGGCATGTTCCCGAAACTGGCTGGCTTGAGCTCAGAGCGCATCAAAACTACTTTGGTTGCTTTCAAGGCGGGTGACACAGCTACTCTGAAGAAAGAAGGCCTCGGCGGTCCCAACTCTGCCATCATGGCGCCAAACGCTGCTGGCCTGTCTGAACAAGACATGGACAACCTGAGCGCCTACATCGCTACTCTGAAGTAATTTTTCAGATTCCGGTTGATGAAAAAAGCCCCGATTTTCGGGGCTTTTTGTTTGCAGACGGATAACCTGTTGGCTGCGTATCCGCGGTAGCAGACACGCCGTGGCCGGGCGATCAGATCTGGGTGCGTTGCTTCTCTCTTGAGATGTTGCTGTGGCGCACATCTGATCCTTTCTGCTGGAAGATGACATATTCGGCAATGTTGGTGCAGTGATCGCCCACGCGTTCGATTGCGCGCATGCAGGAGAGTATCCGTAAGCCGACATCGGCGGAGTTGGGGTTCTCATTCATGTACTTCAGCAGTACGCGATGCACGGCGTTGTATTCTTCATTGACGTGCGTGTCGCGGCGGATGATTTCTTCGGCGGCGATGGCGTCCAGTCGAACGAAGGCGTCAAGTGCGTCGTGCATCATGCCGCCAACGATGCGGCCCATGACGCGAAGGTGGCCGATAAAGTCGGTGTGGCGCAGGATGGGGCCGATTTCTTCGGCAATTCGTGCCATTTTTTCGGATTTGTCGCCGATGCGTTCCAGATCGGTAATGGCCTTGACGACAGACATGATGGTGCGCAGGTCATTGGCCATCGGCGAGTATCGCGCGATTATCTGGATGGCGAGTTCGTCAATGGACGATTCCATCCGATTGATTTCATAGTCCTGTTTCAGGGCGCGTGCACCGCGCTCCGCATCGCCGTCGAGCAGGTAAGCCAGTGCATCGGCAAAATGTTGCTCGGCGACGCCGCCCATGTTCATCAGCATCGTGCGCAATGCATTGATGTCATCATCGTAACGGGTCAGCGTATGCGGCGTACCATTGTAGGAATCCATGAAAACTCTCCAGAAAAACATCAAAATAAACGAAACGGTTCAGCAAATCCCGCACTTCACCGAAATGTCACCGATAACCGTCATAATGACGTGTGTTGGCAGGAAGGTTGAAGAATTTGTATTCTGACCGTGCCCGTCGGTCGATGGCATTGACACCGACATTGTACTTTAACCAAGTTGCGAAATTATGACTGAAACATCCTCATTGCCTGTCGCGCCCGTTTTTATCAATCGCGAACTGAGTTTGATCGCGTTTAACCGGCGAGTGCTCGAGTTGGCTCAGGATGTTTCGCTGCCCTTGTTGGAGCGGCTCAAGTTTCTATGTATCTCCTCATCCAATCTGGATGAGTTGTTCGAAGTGCGTATCGGGTCGTTGACCCAGCAGATCCGGGTGGGGTTGAACCGTCCGGACGACTCCGGCCTGACGCCGAGTGAGCAGCTGGATCAAGTGTACACATCGGCCCACAGTTTGGTGGCGGATCAATACCACACTTTGAATGATGAAATTATTCCCGCCCTGGCCGAGGAAGGGGTCCACTTTCTTCGCCGAACGCACTGGAATGAGGCCCAATCCCTGTGGGTAAAGCAGTTTTTCCGCCGCGAACTATTGCCGTTGCTGACCCCGTTGGGACTCGACCCTTCGCATCCGTTCCCGCGGATTCTTAATAAATCCCTGAATTTCGTTGTATCACTGGAAGGCACCGACGATTACGGGCGTGAAGCCTGGATGGCGATTGTTCAGGCGCCCCGTGCATTGCCGCGGATTATTCTCATGGATGAGGAGGCTTCAGGTACGAGCACGAGCTTCGTGTTCTTGAGTTCGATCATTCACGCGCACGTCCATGAATTGTTCCCCGGCATGACGGTGACGGGGTGCTACCAGTTCCGGGTGACGCGTAATAGTGATTTGGATGTTGCTGTCGACGACGATGACGATTTGCTGAAAACGCTCCAAGGCGGATTATTTGAACGTAATTACGGCGATGCCGTTCGCCTTGAAGTGGCGGATAACTGTCCTCAGGAGATGATCGATTTTCTCTGTGACCGCTTCAAGTTGAATAATCAGGCCGTGTTCCAGGTGCATGGGCCGGTCAACCTGAACCGATTGATGGCGCTATATGGATTGCTGAACAGGCCAGATTTGAAAGATGAGCCGTTCACTCCGAAGCTAAAGAAGGAATTCAGTAGTGAAGCCAATATTTTCGAAACCATCGAGCAGCGGGGTGCCGTTTTGTTGCACCATCCGTATGAGTCTTTCATGCCGGTGGTCGAATTTGTTCGTCAGGCGGCGAGCGATCCCAAGGTGGTTGCTATCAAGATGACGCTGTATCGCACCGGACGGGATTCGGCAATTGTCGATGCGCTGGAGGCGGCGGCACGCGCGGGCAAGGAAGTGACAGCCGTGGTTGAACTGCGCGCACGCTTCGATGAAGAGGCGAATATCGATATCACGACCCGTTTGCAGAAAGCGGGGGCATATGTGGCTTATGGGATCGTGGGGTACAAAACCCACGCCAAAATGACACTCGTCCTGCGTCGCGATGGTTCGCGCCTGAAGCGTTTCGTGCACATGGGGACGGGCAACTACCACCCCGGCACGGCACGCATGTACACCGATTTCGGCCTGTTAACGGATGATCGGTTCCTCGGTGATGACGTGAACAAGTTGTTCATGCAGTTGACCGGGTTGGGGCGTGGTATGCGGCTCAAGCGAATTCTGCAGTCGCCGTTCACGCTGCACCGTGGGATGCTTGATCGTATCGAACGCGAGATTGAGCACGCACAGGCAGGACGGAAAGGGTTGATCCGAGCCAAGATGAACGCATTGATCGATCGTCAGATCATCGAGGCGCTCTACCTGGCCTCACAGGCCGGAGTGCAAATCGACCTGATTATCCGCGGCGTTTGCTGCATTCAGCCCGGTATTCCGGGACTGTCGGAAAATATCCGCGTGCGATCGGTCATGGGGCGTTTCCTTGAGCACCCTCGCGTGTTCTATTTCCTGAATGACGGTGACGACGAGCTGTTCCTGTCGAGTGCCGACTGGATGCCGCGTAACTTCTTCGTGCGGGTTGAGGCATGCTTCCCGATCGATGCGCCTGAAATCAAGGAACGTGTGATCAATGAAGCCTTCGAGCGGTATCTGTCTGATAACACCAGTTCATGGTCTTTGGAGTCGGATGGGTGCTATCACCGTGTCAAGCGTCACCATAACGCCAAACCCCGGTCTGCTCAGCAATCCCTGCTAAATGATTTGACCTGATCGGAGGCAATCATCTGCAGTGAGCAGGGGCGACTACAGCAGGATCAGGTTGTCGCGGTGAATCAACTCATCCTCCTCGACGAATCCCAGTAGTTCAGCAATGGCGCTGCTGGGTTGCCGACAGAGCTTTTGGGCTTGTGCGGCGCTGTAGTTGACCAGACCGCGGCCCAGATCTTTCCCCATTTCATCGACGATGCGTACCAAGTCGCCGCGCGTGAACTCACCACTGACTTCAATAACGCCAATGGGCAGCAGGGAGCGACCACCTTGGCGTAGCGCGGCAGCAGCGCCCGTGTCCACCTGAACTGTCCCTCGGGCGCGTAATTGTCCAGCGAGCCATTGTTTTCGGGCGGCCAATCGATTTTGTGCCGGTTGAAAAACCGTGCCGACGCCAGACGTGCCGGCGGCCAGTTGGAGCAGCACTTGCGGCGTGGCACCAGAAGCGACTACGGTAGCCGCTCCGGATTGGGCCGCGCGCTTGGCTGCCATGACCTTGGTGTACATGCCGCCGCGCCCCAATCGACCGCCTTCGGGGGAGGCCATGGTTTCCAGGGCGGGGTCTCCTGCGGTCACTTCGGTGAGTAGTCGCGCAGACGGGTTCTTGCGTGGGTCGGCTTCAAACAGTCCGAGTTGATCGGTCAGAATCACCAGTACATCGGCTTCGACCAGGTTGGCGACGAGTGCGGCCAGTGTGTCGTTATCACCAAAGCGGATTTCATCTGTTGCTACCGTATCGTTTTCGTTGACGACCGGCACCACGCCCAAATCCAGTAAAACACGCAGAGTGCTACGCGCATTGAGGTAACGCTGGCGGTTGGATAGGTCTTCGTGCGTCAGGAGAATCTGGGCGGTGTGAATGCCGTGCCGGAGCAGTACGTCGGCATAGGCTTGCACCAGGCCCATCTGACCCACGGCAGCCGCTGCCTGAAGTTCCGGTAGGGCCGAGGGGCGCTCCTGCCATCCCAGCCGCGCCATACCCTCGGCAACTGCGCCGGATGTGACGATAACGATTTCTCTGCCTTCGGCTCGCATCACCGCGATCTGTTCCGCCCAGCGATCGATCGCGGACAGGTCGAGGCCTGCGCCGTTCCCGGTCACCATGGCGGAGCCGATTTTGATGACCCAGCGCCGATCGGTTTTCAGATGGGCGCGCAAATCAACCTGGGCATCGCGTTCAACCATGGCGGATTACTCCTCGGTCCACTCAAGATCGGGGTTATCGAATTTCGCGGGCGGAACGACAGGTGCCTTGGCCGTTTCGGCTGCCGCTGCCTGATCCGCTGCACGGGCCGCTTCCATGAACTCCATGATGGCCCAGACGAGAGCGGTGGTGCCCAGTTTTTCCCGGGCGCTGATCGCAAAAATCGGCCCTTTGAAGTCCAGTTCACGGCGGAACCGCTGGGTGAGTTCATTGATGTGTTCCGTGCGATCTTCTTCTGGCCACTGGTCGATCTTGTTCAGGATCAGCCACCGTGGGCGCTCGGCCGAATGGGTCTGATGACTTTCATCGTAGCGAACCAGTTCTTCCTCGATGATGGCGACGGATTCGACGGGATCGACTTCATCCAGTGGTGCGACATCCACGATGTGCAGTAACAAATTTGTACGGGCGAGGTGGCGCAGGAACTGGTGACCGAGCCCGGCCCCTTCGGCAGCCCCTTCGATCAGCCCGGGGATGTCGGCCACGACAAAACTTCGGTGTGGCTCGGGGGCGACAACGCCAAGATTGGGGTGCAGGGTAGTGAAGGGGTAATCGGCCACCTTGGGCTTGGCCTGGGAGATGGCGCGGATCAGCGTGGATTTGCCCGCATTGGGCATGCCGAGCAGTCCGACGTCAGCGAGGACGCGTAATTCCAGCAATAGGCGACGTTCATCACCTGGTGTGCCGTCCGTCTTCTGGCGGGGCGCGCGGTTGGTCGAACTTTTGAAACGGGCATTGCCCAGTCCGTGCCAGCCGCCTTGTGCGACCAGCAGCGGCTGGGCGGGATCCAGAACTTCGCCCAGGATTTCACCGGTGTCGATATCGTGCACAACGGTACCAAGGGGTACGCGCACCCATAAATCGGCACCTTTGGCCCCAGTCATGTTCGAGCCGCTGCCGTTTTCACCGCGTTGGGCTTCGTAGTGACGCACAAAACGGAAATCGGCCAGCGTGTTCAGGTTGGCATCGCCAAGGAAGTAGACGCTGCCGCCGTCTCCGCCATCACCGCCATCGGGGCCGCCATAGGGTACGTACTTTTCGCGCCGAAAACCGATGACGCCGTTGCCGCCGTCTCCGGCTTTCACTTTTACTTTGGCTTCATCTACAAACTTCATGGGTACTCACCTTGGCGGCCGGCGGCTTTTGTTGAAGAAGCCGAAAACCCTAAAACTAACATAGGACAAACACAAAAGCCCCGCTGAAAACGGGGCTGGAAAATCGATCTGTTTACCTGTTGATCAGGTGCGCGTTATCGTGGCTCTGCCTAAGGGGTAACCAGAGGCGCGGCCCGAGACCGTGCGCACGAGTTTATACAGGAACGACGCTCACGAAACGACGTGATTTGTCGCCTTTGACTTCAAACTTGACTGCGCCATCTGTCAGGGCGAACAAGGTGTAGTCGCGACCGCAACCCACATTCGCACCAGGGTGGAACTGGGTGCCACGCTGGCGAACGATGATGCTGCCCGCGCTGATGACTTGACCGCCGTAGCGCTTGACGCCGAGGCGCTTGCTTTCTGAGTCACGACCGTTTCGGGTCGAGCCGGCTGCTTTTTTATGTGCCATGACAAAACTCCAAACTAGGCTCAGAGGCAGGCACGCGGCCTGCCAAGAGCGAATTAACCATTAATGCTGGTGATTTTGATCTCGGTATACGCCTGGCGATGACCTTGATGCTTACGGTGGTGCTTACGGCGGCGGAATTTGATGATGTCCACTTTCTTGCCGCGGCCCTGACCGATGATTTCGGCGGTAACGGTGGCGCCTGCCAAGGCAGGGGCGCCAACTTTAATGGCATCGCCGTCGGCGATCATCAGAACGCGGTCCAATGTGACTGCGCTGCCTTCTTCGCCTTCAAGTTTCTCAACCCGAAGCCATTCGCCGGGTTCTACGCGATATTGTTTACCGCCGGTGACTACTACTGCGTACATGATTGCATTCAACCTTTGTTCAGGTCGCGCACGCCAGCTTAATATGATTAAGTCAGCCAGACACGCGCTGTGATCTTATGGAAAGGCGGCGGATATTAGCGGCACATGAATTGATCGTCAAGTTCAATTTGCCTATCAGGGCCCTAAAAGACCAACCGATGGGCGTGCGTTGCAAAACGGGCGGCACTATTCAATACTTGTCCCATGAAATTTCGTCGGTTGATTTCTGCTTTCATGTTGCTGCTGGCTGTCTGGCTTCCGCTGGACAATGCCTTGGCAGGAGCCGTGGTGCAAGGCTGCCCGATGATGTCCCATGCTTTCGAGCGTGGGTTGCAGAATACCCTTGTGCCCGATGGCCATGCGGTCGGGTATGACCCGCATGGTGCGGATCACTGCCCGAATGTGGCTCAGTCATTGTCTGGCGATACTTCTTCTCCCGCACTTTATCATTGTGTCAACGGTTGCGAGCATTGCAGCTTGTGTCTGTTGCTGGGTAGTGTTGCCCTGCCTGTTAGCGCGCCACACATTCCGGTGACGCCTGTGTTGCCCGAGAAAATCGGCTCTTTCTTCCCTGTCGCCCGCGTCGCTGTGGCTGCCCCCCTGTTTCGCCCTCCCATCGCCTGATTCCCACCCCGTGTTTTTTTGGGGTTCTCCCCGAAACCTTTCTGACTGTTGCCCGGAGCCGAAATGCTCCGCTTAGGGATGGCTAGTGGCAAAGCGGTTATGTTCTGACGACTTCGGCTTTCTGGTGTTTTGAGTCGAGTCTTGAATTTGGGAATCAATATTCATGCGTACCGTATATTTATCGCCGTGGCGACAGGCTCGGCGCCGTTCTGGACGAGTGCCTGGTCTTGCTTCGAGTCGAGCCTTGACCCTGACCTTGTGGCTTGTTGCCATTTTATTTGGACACACGAACGGGGCCTGGGCGGCCCAGTCCGTTGCTCACAAGGCTCTTCTCTCCGAGGCATCCGCCTCCATCCCTCTTTCCCAATCGGCGCTTTCACTTGAGGAAGCAGAGCAACTTGCCTTGCAGAACGATCAGGGACTGGCTGCTGCACAGGCCTCCGAGTCCGCCGAGGTCAGTACGGCCAGTGCGGCAGATCAATTGCCGGATCCGGATGTTTATGTGGGGCTGTCGAGTTTGCCGCTGGATACTTTCAGTTTCACGCAGACGCCGATGACGACCACTGAATTCCGCATCAGTCAGACCTTGCCTCCTGGCGATACGTTGGCGCAGCGTGCTTTGGCCGCCGATGCCGAAGTGCTCGCTGCGACAGCCAATGTCGCGGTTCAGCAGCAGATTTTGCGTCGAGAGGTGGGGCGATTCTGGCTTACGGTGTATCGCGATCGGCAGACCGTGGCACTGCTTCAACAGGAGAAGACGCTGTACCGTCAGTTGCTGCGCAGTGCGCAAACGGCGTACAGCGCTGGCCGCGCCCGGGCAACGGATCTGGTGCGCTTGCAAGTGCGGTTGGCCGAACTGGATGACCGCATCGATCGCCAACAGGGCAGCATGGCGGCCATGCAGGCTCGCCTCGCTCGCTGGATCGGTGATCGGGCGCAACAGGACTGGCCGAGCACGCTGCCCGCCGAGCTGACCGAGTTGCCGAATGGATCGATTGAAACGCAACCGGAGATCAAGGTACTACAGGCGAAGCTGGCCGAAGCCCGCGCGCAGACGGGCGAAGCACGTGCTGCGTTCAAGCCGAAATTCGGCGTGTCATTGGGATACGGCCTTAAGGCGGGGAATCAGCCCGACACCTTGAGCGTCGGTGTGACCATGAGTCTGCCGATCTTTACCGGGGAGCGCCAGGCACCGCTGTTGGCCGCGGCGCAAAAGCGGGAACAGGCCCGTCAACTGGCGCTGGACAATCGGGCCGCCAATTTCCATGCGGAAGCACAGTCCCTGATTGCTGACGTCCGTAGCCTGGATACGCGGATCGAACGCTACGACCGTCACATCCTGCCAAAGCTGCGGCAGGTGGCGACGCTGGCACAAAGCCAGTTCGGTTCGGGCGGTGGCGATTTCACTGCAATCATCGACGCAGAGCAGGCCGAGATTGCGGGCCGTCAACAACAACTCGATTTAACGATCGATCGCGCCAGTCGCTTGATCGATCTGCGCTACATTCTGGAGAATCCCGCATGAATAAATTCACGCTGATCGGCGTTGTGGCGACGGGTGTGGTCGCTGGCGCTGGTGCCATGGTCTGGGCACATAAACCGATCCACTTCATTCGCCCGGCGCTGGCCGAAGACGCACAGTCCGGTGTGGCCGCAGGGGATGATCAACATGACACGATACCTTCGTCGAAACCCGCGCAAGCTACTGCCATCGGGAGTTCGCCCAAGTTCGTCACAAAATACACCTGCCCGATGCATCCTCAGATCATCGAGGATCATCCGGGGAATTGCCCGATCTGTGGCATGACATTGGTGCCGAAACTGTTCCCGGTCAAGCCATCGGTCGCCACTGCCCCAAGCGTTCATCAGGCGGCTCCGGACCAGCATTCGGTGCAGTCACCGACCCCGGCTAAAGTCGAGCAAAAGTCGGCATCCGAGGCGAAGTTCGTGACGAAATACACCTGTCCTATGCATCCGCAGATCATTGAAGACCATCCGGGGAATTGCCCGATTTGCGGCATGACGCTGGTTCCGAAATTGTTCCCGGTCGGTACGAAAGACAGTGCCGGGAATTCCTCTGCTGCGGCGAAGGAGCAGAAAACACCTGCGCCAGTGGCTGGCGCTTCTGCGGCACTGCCGGAAGTCGCGGTGGCACCGCGCACCTTGCGCGACATGAATGTGGTGATGGCGCGTGCCCAATGGCGCAACCTAACCCGGCAAATTCATAGCGTCGGATTGGTGGCGCTGGATGAAAACCATATTGCACACGTTCACCCGCGCGCGCGCGGCTGGGTCGAGACGCTGGACGTGCGCGCCTTGGGCGATACGGTCAAAAAAGGCCAGACCCTGCTGACGGTGTATTCGCCGGAAATTCTCTCGGCGGAAAAGGATTTTCTGGTGGCGCAGAAGGGCGGCATGAGCGAGATGCGGGACGCGGCGCGTGAGCGTCTGCGGCTGTTGAATGTGCCGGAATCGGTGATCGACCAGATCGCGCGCACCGGAAAGGTGGCGCGCACGATTCCCGTGCTGGCACCGCAATCCGGCTACATTTCCGCCATCAATCTGCGCGACGGCATGTATGTGACGCCCGATCTCGACATGTTCACCATCGCCGATGCCAGCAAGGTCTGGGTGCAGGTAGAAGTGTTGCCGAGGGACATGGAGCAGGTCGCCGTCGGACAACCGGCTGAGATGACGGTCGATGGCGTACCGGGACGCGTCTGGAAAGGGCGGGTGGATTTTGTCTACCCTGAGCTCGATCCGAAGTCGCGTACGTTGAAAGCTCGACTGGTGTTCGATAACCCCGACGGCGCACTCAAACCCAATCAGTTCGCCGAAGTCGGTATCAGCGGCGTGGCACAGGCCGATGTGCTGACCGTGCCGACCACGGCTGTCATTCCGACACCGCACGGCGCTCGCGTGGTGCGGAAGAATCCTGATGGCACCTTCCAGCCGGTTCGGGTGGATGTGGGGCAATCGGCGGGCGGATGGACGCAAATCACGGCGGGGCTGTCGCCCAATGATGACGTGGTCGTTTCGGGGCAGTTCCTGATCGATTCAGAAAGCGCGATTCAGGCATCGTTCGACCGGATGACCGGAACTGCGCATCCCGATACCCCAGCTGTCACCGATTCGGCACCGGCCGCCCACCAAGATTCGGGAGGCTAAGCCATGTTGAAAACAGTGATTGAAGCCTCGATCAGGAATCGAGTGCTGGTGCTTCTGCTGGCCGCCATCCTTGCGGTGGTCGGTTGGTACTCGTGGAAAGCGACGCCTTTGGATGCAATTCCAGATCTTTCGGATACGCAGGTCATCATTAAGACGAACTACCCCGGCCAGTCGCCGCAGGTGGTGCAGGATCAGGTGACGTATCCGTTGACCACGGCGTTGCTCTCGGTGCCCGGTTCCACCGCCGTGCGCGGTTATTCGTTCTATGGTGACTCCTATATTTACGTCACCTTCAAGGACGGTACCAACCTGTACTGGGCTCGCTCGCGCGTGCTGGAATATCTGAACCAGGCGCGTTCCAGTCTGCCTGCGGGTGTGGAGCCGCAATTGGGGCCGGATGCGACGGGCGTGGGCTGGGTTTTCGAGTACGCGCTCACCGATCCCACCGGCAGGATGAATCTGTCGCAGCTCACCACCTTGCAGAACTGGTTCATGAAGTTCCAGTTGCAGACCGTGCCCGGTGTGGCCGAGGTGGCAACCGTGGGCGGCATGGTTCGGGAGTATCAGATCGTCGTCGATCCGAACCGCCTGCGCGCCTTCGGCGTTTCGCTCGATACCCTGCGTAAGGCGGTGGCCGCGGGCAACAAGGAAGTCGGCGGCGGCGTGCTGGAGCTGGGCGGCGCGGAATACATGGTCACCAGCCGTGGCTATCTGAAAAGCGTGGCCGATATCGAACGCATTCCCGTTGGCGTCACCAAAAGCGGCACGCCGATTCTGGTGCGTGATCTGGGTACGGTTCGCCTGGGGCCGGCTCCGCGTCGAGGCGTGGCCGATCTCGATGGTAAGGGAGAAGTGGTTGGCGGCATTATCGTGATGCGCTCCGGTGAAAATGCGCGCCAAGTCATTGATGCCGTCAAGACGAAACTCGATCGCCTGAAACCCAGCTTGCCCAAGGGTGTGGAAGTCATACCGGTATACGATCGATCCGGCGTGATCAACCGTGCGGTCAACACCCTAAGCGACAAGCTCGTCGAGGAATTTCTCGTTGTGGCCCTCGTTTGCGTGATCTTCCTGTGGCATTTGCGTTCCGCGCTTGTGGCGATCATCGGCCTGCCGTTGGGCGTGCTGATGGCCTTTATCGTGATGCACGCGCAAGGCATCAACGCCAACATCATGTCCCTTGGCGGGATTGCCATTGCGATCGGGGCCATGGTGGATGCAGCCATCGTCATGGTCGAGAACGCCCACCGGCATCTGGTGGAATGGACCGAGCAGCAAGGCAGCCCGCCAAAGGGCGAAGATCACTGGCGGCTGATTGCCCAGTCGGCGGGCGAAGTCGGACCGGCGCTGTTCTTCTCTCTGCTGATCATCACGCTGTCGTTCATTCCCGTGTTCACGCTGCAGGCGCAGGAAGGGCGGATGTTTGCGCCGTTAGCCTTTACCAAAACCTATGCGATGGCCGCGGCGGCAGGTTTGGCCGTAACGCTGATACCGGTGTTGATGGGGTATTTCATCCGGGGACGGATTCCGCGCGAAGAATCCAATCCGCTCAATCGTTTCCTGATCGCGATTTACCGCCCGATTCTGCGTGCCGTCCTTTGCTTTCCCAAAACCCTGTTGGCGATCAGCGTACTGTTCGCATTGTCGGCGGTATTGCCGTTGGCGGGGGTGGGCGGGTATTTGTCTCCGCTGAAGTGGGTGGGCAGCAACGACTGGCAGATCCGGGTGAGTCATTGGCAGAACGACTGGGCACAAGGCTGGGCGAATACCTTCTCGTTTGCGCCGAAAATAGCTGAACTGGGCCAGGGCCTAGGCAGCGAGTTCATGCCGACCCTCGACGAGGGTGATTTGCTCTACATGCCGACGACGGCGCCGGGCTTGTCGATTGGCGATGCACGCCTGCTGCTGCAGCAGGTTGATGGGTTGATTGCCTCCGAACCGGTCGTCAAATCCGTCTTCGGCAAGATCGGCCGGGCGGCGACGGCCACCGATCCCGCCCCGCTCACCATGATCGAGACCACAATCCAGTTCAAGCCGAAAAGCGAATGGCCTGCGGGTATGACACTGCAAAAAGTGATCGATGATCTCAACCGGAAAATCCAGTTTCCGGGGCTGAACAACGCATGGGTCATGCCGATCAAGACCCGCATCGACATGCAGACTACGGGGATTCAGACTCCGGTCGGCGTCAAGATCACGGGACCCGATCTGCATGAGATCGACCGGATCGGCAAACAAGTTGAGGCTGTGCTGCAGACCGTGCCGGGTACGCAAACGGCTTATGCCGATCGTACCAATGGCGGTCGGTATATCGAGATCACCCCGGATCGCGTCAAGGCCGCTCGCTTCGGGTTGAACATCGGTGAGATACAGGACGTGATCAGTTCAGCCGTGGGCGGTGTGGAAGTCACACAAACCGTGGAAGGACTGGAGCGATTCCCCGTCAGCATTCGTTACCCGCGTGTCGACCGGGATAGCGTCGATCGTCTGCAGGACTTGCCCATCGTGACACCGACTGGCGCGACGGTCGCACTGGGGCAGATTGCCACGATCTCTGTCACCGACGGCCCGCCGATGATCCGTTCCGAGGACAGCCGTCCCGCTGGCTTCGTGTTCGTGACCACGCACGGGGTGGATCTGGGTGGCTATGTGAACGACGCCCGCCGCGCCGTGGAGGCCAAGGTCAAGTTGCCGCCGGGGTATGCCATCAACTGGACGGGACAATACCAGTACCTCGAACGGGCTACGCAACGACTCAAGCAGGTGGTGCCGCTGACCCTTGCGATCATCTTCCTGCTGTTGTTCCTGATATTCAGACACGGCGGCAAGGCCACGCTGATCATGGTAAGCCTGCCGTTCGCTCTGGTTGGTGGTTTCTGGCTGCTGTGGGCGCTCGGGTTTGAGTTGTCGATTGCGGTTGCGGTCGGTTTCATCGCGCTGGCGGGTGTGGCCGCAGAGTTTGGCGTGGTGATGCTGATCTATCTCGATAACGCCATCGAAGCGCGCCGCCGGGCAGGACGCCTGAACACCCGAAGCGATTTGGCCGAAGCGATCATGGAAGGTGCGGTACTGCGCGTACGACCCAAGGCCATGACCGTTGCGGTGATTCTGGCGGGCCTGATTCCGATTCTGATCGGACACGGTACCGGCTCGGAGGTCATGAGCCGCATCGCCGCCCCGATGATCGGCGGCATGATCACCGCACCGTTGCTGTCTATGTTGCTGCTGCCCGCCGTGTACTGGCTATGGCAGCGACGTCATTTACCGGCGGCGGCATGACCTGATCGAGCGGGATGATTTATCCCCTTGGCGTCCTCGGAACACTGAGTCCGGGGGCGCTTTTTTATGACTGTTGCTGTCTGTGATCGGGGCGCGTTATGCTCGTCTGGGCACTGGATTGTTTGGTGAAAAGAGGATGAAGCCGATGAAGAAGATATTTGGAATTTTTGCTGCCATCATGATGCTCGGGTTGGCCGGATGCGCGTCGGTGCCCATGGCATCCAACGATCAGGACGCAGCGGCCAAACAGTTCACGCCACCTGCCGACATGGCCTCGCTGTATATTTATCGCAACGAGGTATTTGGCGCGGCCATCCCGATGACGGTTTCGGTTAATGGCAAGACCCTGGGTCAGACGGCAGCCAATACCTACTTTCATTTAACCGTACCGCCGGGAAAGTACACGATTCAGTCTCTGACCGAGAACGTATCCGACCTGTCCATCGATGCGAGCGCAGGGAAGAATTATTTCATCTGGCAGGAAGTGAAAATGGGGATGTGGGCGGCCAGAAGCCATCTGCAGGAAGTGGATGAAACCAAGGGTCGAGAAGCGGTGAAGGAATGCAAGTTGATTACGTCTGCCGTGTCGGGGGCTGATCTGGCGCCAGCCGGCGGGCAGGGCGATGCCAATGGTGCACTGAGCCAGAAACTGCGCGAGCTGCAAAAATTGCGTCAGGATGGCCTGATCAATGAAGAGGACTATGAGAAGAAGAAACAGCAGTTGCTGAACGGCCTGTAAGAGCCTGAGCGCCGAAAGCCATTCGGTTCAGCTGACCTGGATGTTCCAGATGGCCGAGCCGATGGTGTAGAGGCCGAAACCGGTCACCGCCGCGCCCGCGATCCAGCGAACCGCTTTCTGGCGGGTGAGTGCGGAGAGTTGGGCGGCGAAAGCGCCCATCAGAAGCAGATTCGGCAGAGTGCCGAGGCCAAACCCCAGCATCAGCATCGCGCCCTTGGCCGCGCTGCCCGCCGAAAGTGCCCAGATGAGCACGCTGTACACAAGCCCGCACGGCAACCACCCCCAGACAAACCCCAGCAGCAGCGCCTGCTTCGGGTTTTTTACCGGCATCAGTCTGCGACCCAGCGGTTCGATGTAGCGCCACAGGCGCGATCCGATGCGTTCGATGCGTGTCAGGCCGAACCACCAACCCCCTACGTACAAGCCCATCAGTACCATGAAACCGCCGGCAACCATAAGCAGGTACAGTTGCGCGTGTTGCATGGGAATGAGCGACAACCCCAGCGCGCCGATCAATCCGGCAATGGCGCCCGCAATCACATATGAACTGACCCGCGCGAGATTGTAGGCGAGCAGATAGGGCATGAGCTGTCCGGGCGTGGCGCGTTTTTCTTGCGGCAGGCCGAACGTGAGCGCGCCGACAATGCCGCCACACATGCCGATGCAATGTACGCCACCAAAAAATCCGACCAGCAAGGCCGCCCAAAACGTCATATCTGCGGGCATGAAATCTCCTGAATCTTGAGCTTTAGTGCGCTGCAGGCGGGTTAAAACCTTCCCTGATGCGCCGTTATCGAATGGATGAGACACTTGATTCGCGTCTATGTATCCCCAACACTGGCGGCATGAATTCAACACCACTCGAATCGCGGGATGCCGCCTCTTCTCGACCGGCGCCATTATCTACCCAGCCCGCCGATATTATCGATTTTTTACGGACGAATCTGGCCGAGCTGCCACTCGCCGATCAAGCGGCCATGTCCCGACGGCTGGCCGGAGCCGAGCGTGCCTTGCAGCAGAATCGGCTGGATACGGGGCGGCTCGCTGAATTGGTCACCGCCTTCGAGGCCAGTGCGGCCTTGTTGACCGAGCGCCGTTCGGTGGCATTGACCCTCAATTATCCGGAAGAGCTTCCCGTCAGTGGTCAGCGTGAAGCGATCGTGAATCTGATCAAGGCCCATCAGGTCGTGATCGTGGCGGGGGAGACCGGTTCCGGTAAAACCACACAGCTGCCGAAGATGTTGCTGGAACTCGGTTACGGGATCAAAGGGCAGATCGGCCACACCCAGCCTCGGCGGATCGCGGCACGTAACGTGGCGAGTCGACTGGCCGAAGAACTGGGCGTGACGGGTGCGGGCGTGGTCGGGTACAAGGTGCGTTTTTCCGATCAGACCCGCGCACAGAGTCGCGTGGCGGTCATGACGGATGGCATCCTGCTCGCTGAAATTCACAGCGATCCGGATCTGCTGCGCTACGACGCGCTCATCATTGATGAAGCGCACGAGCGCAGCCTGAACATCGATTTTCTGCTCGGCATCGTGCGGCGCCTGCTGGATCGTCGTCCCGAATTTCGTCTGTTGATCACCTCGGCCACGATCGATACCGAGCGGTTCGCGCATCATTTCGCCCGGAAGGATGCGTCGGGCGAACTGCGTCCGGCGCCCGTCATCAGTGTGGCGGGGCGTAGTTACCCGGTTGAATATCGCTATCGTCCACTGACTGTCGTACCGAATGCGGCATCCGACGAAGAGGAAGAAGAGCGGGATCTGGCCGCCGCCGTCGTGGCTGCCGTCGATGAATTGCAGGCGGAAGCGCAAACGGCCAGTGGCGGCGACATTCTGGTATTCCTGCCGGGCGAACGGGAAATCCGCGATTGCGCCCATCGCCTGAGTCGACATGGTTTGCGTCATACGGAGATTCTGCCGTTGTTCGCACGCCTGTCGGCTGCCGAGCAGCAGCGTATTTTCGCGCCGCATACCGGGCGCCGCATCGTGTTGACCACGAACGTGGCCGAAACCTCACTCACCGTGCCCGGCATTCATTACGTCATCGATTCGGGGTTGGCTCGTATCGCCCGCTACAGCCCCCGCTCGCGGGTGCAGAAACTGGCGGTGGAAGCCATTTCCCAAGCGTCGGCGAACCAGCGTGCGGGACGTTGCGGCCGGATCGCGCCGGGTGTGTGCATCCGCCTGTTCGATGCGCAGGATTTTTCCGGTCGCCCCGCGTTCACCGATCCCGAGATTCTGCGGACCAACCTAGCCTCGGTGGTGTTGCGGTTGATCGAATTGCGTTTGGGCGAGCCGGAACATTTCCCGTTCATCGAACCGCCCGATTCACGGCAACTCGCCGGTGCCCGCCGGTTGTTGTTCGAATTGGGCGCGCTGGACGAGCGTCAGCGCATCTCGCCGCTGGGACGTCAGTTGGCACGCCTGCCGGTCGATCCGACCTTGGGGCGGATGGTATTGTCGGCCTTGTCGAACGCGGACGCGACCTCGGTGGATATCCTGATCGTCGTGGCCTTCCTGTCGATTCAGGATCCGCGCGAACGACCGTCCGACCACGCGCAGGCCGCCGATCAGGCGCAACAGGCTTTCCGCGTGGCCGATTCGGACTTCGCGAGCATTCTGGCCCTGTGGGATCAATGGCATACCGTGGTGCGGCACGAAAATCAGCGCAAGCGGCGCGATTGGGCGAAAAAGCATTTCCTCTCGTATAACCGAATGCTTGAATGGCACGACCTGTTCGGTCAGTTGCGCGAACAGGCCGACGAACTCGGGCGGGTTAACCTGCCGGATCCCGTCCCTTTGCCGCCGATCGTAGATGGCGACGAAGCACCTCTGCGTGCGCGGCTCGATGCACTGCATCAGGCGATTCTGCCGGGACTGCTTGCACAGATCGGTTTGCGCGACGAAGCAACACGCACGGACAAGAATGCGCCGAAAGACGCCCGCGATCAGCGTGGCAAGAAGCAGCGCACACCGACGATCTACATCGGCGCGAACAATCGCCGGTTCCAGATTTTCCCCGGCTCCCAACTCGTCAAGACCCAGCCGAAATGGCTCATGAGCGCAGAAATCGTCGAGACGACCCGCGTGTACGCCCGCATGAACGCGGCCATCAATCCGCGTTGGGTCGAGGACATGGCCGCGCACCTGACGACGCGCGAATACAGCGAACCTCGTTGGGATCAGCGTGGCGGTCGTGTGGCGGCCTTCGAAACCGTGAAACTGTTCGGTCTGCCGATCGTGACCAAGCGCCGCATCGATTTCGGTCGCGTCGATCCGCTCGGTGCGCGCGCCATCTTCATTCGTGCGGCCCTGGTCGAAGGCGAGTTCGACAGTGGCCTCAAGTTCTGGCGGCATAACCAGGCTCTGATCGACGAGATTCGCGAAATCGAAGCGCGCAACCGTCGTCCCGATCTGTTGATAGACGACCAGACGTTGTTCGATTTTTACGAAACCCATCTGCCTGCCGAGGTGTACGACGCACATACGCTGGTGCGCTGGTTGAAAGTTGTCTCGCAGAAGCAGCCGGATGTGCTCTGCATGACACGGGACGACCTGCTGGCCCGTGAACCTGTCGAACTCGATCCGACGGGGTTCCCCGATCGTGTGCAAATGGGCGCGTTCAGTTTGCCGCTGTCCTATCATTTTGCGCCCGGGAGCGAGGATGATGGCGTTACCTTGCGATTCCCGCTGGCGGCGCTCAAGCAGATCGATGCCGATCGGGCCAGTCACCTGATACCCGGCCTGAGACGCGAAAAAATCGAGGCTCTGATTCGCAGCCTGCCCAAGGCCGACCGGCGCCATTTCGTGCCCGCGCCCGAGTTCGCGGCGGCGGTGGTCGAACGGGTATCCGCATCGCGCGGCGCGCTCATTCCCCAAGTCGCAGAACAGTTGCACCGCATGACCGGGCATAAGATTTCCGCGGAGGACTTTGACGAACGCCGGCTCGAACCACACCTGCGCATGCGTTTTGCCATTGTCGATAGTGCGGGGAGCGATGCCGAAGGGAAGGTGATTGATGCCGACCGCGATCTGGCAGCTTTGCGTGCGCGTCATGCCGCAGCTGCGGAACGGGCATTCGTCGAGCGCACCCGCCATCGACTGGAGCGTGATGATCTGGTCGACTGGTCGTTTGGAGATCTGCCTGAATCAATGAAGGTGGATGAACTGGGTGCCGAACTCACCGCCTATCCGGCACTGGTCGACCGGGGCGAGTGTGCCGAAGTCCGGTTGTTCGATTCGGCTGAACGTGCGGCGTTGGCACACCGTTCCGGTGTTGTTCGACTGTTGCTCATTGCGTTGGGCGAACAGGTGCGGCACCTCGGGCAATACCTCAAACAGGAGCGCAGCCTCGACCCGGCGCGTTTGCAGTACAGCCAATGGTCGAGTCGTCGCCCATTGCCGTCGTATGGACTGGTGTTACCCAATCGGCGCGACGCGGCGTTTGATCTGGAGTTGATCGCGCGCAGCGTCGCGCGGCTCGCGGTGGACGATTTGCCGTCTGTTCGTGATGAGGCCACGTTCCGTGCTCGTGTGGATGCGTTGAAGCCTCGTCTGGATGAAGCCGTCCGCCAGTTGGCAACGCAGGTGCGCACGATCTTCGCGCAACATCAGACCTTGCGGGCCAAGCTCAAAGGGCGCCTGCCGCTGTCGCAGATCGAAGCCGCGCGGGAAATCGCCGAGCAGTTCGACCTGCTGTTCTACCCCGGCATGATCTGGAGCGCGCCGCAAAGTGTGCTCGACAACCTGCCGCGTTACCTGAATGCGGCCGAAAAACGGCTGGAAAAAATCGACCGTCACCCCGAGCGTGATCGGATGCTGCGGGTACAGTTCATGCCCATCTGCGCACGTGTCACGGACAGGATCACCGTGGCGGAACCCTCGCCGGAATCGTTCGCGGCGCTCAATCAGTTGCATGAACAGCTCGAAGAGTGGCGTGTGGCCACGTTCGCGCAGGAACTGGCGCGCAAGGGTGCGCCGGGTGCCAAGGAGATCGAGCAGGTGCTCAAAACGCTGACTTCGTGAACCCCGTCCACCAAACTTGGGAGTCCGCTCATGTTCCGATTTCCTATGTTACGAACTTCCTGGTTACGGCCATTATGGGTACTGACGCTGGTGATGGGGCTGGTGAGCACGACGGTGGTATCCCCTGCCACCAACGACTCAGCGCCGGCAGCGGCGGATCGGTCGTCGGTTGCCTGGCCGGGCTTTTCCGCGGCACTGCAAAAAAGCTGTCGCAGGTGCTTCAAGCCGAGTCGAAGCAAGGTGGTCATTGGCGCACCCTTTGGCTGGATGCGCAAGGTCGACCGGTGTTTACCAACCGCTTGGCTTTGAGCGAGTCGCCCTATCTGCTCGAACATGCCCGCAATCCCGTGAACTGGTATGCCTACGGCCCGGAAGCGTTTGCAGCGGCCAAGGTGCAGAACAAACCCTTGTTTATTTCGATCGTGTATGCGAGTTGTCACTGGTGCCACGTGATGTCGCGCGAGAGTTTCGAATCGGCCGCTGAACACCCCCTTATCGGGCCTGATTCCCACTACCGTCACGGTGGAGCCCGCTGATCGTGTTCGCTATATCCATTACCCGCCGGGACGAGAAGTGAAACTGGCATTCAGTTCGGTGCCACTGAATCTCTATACGGATACGGTGGTCACAGCAATGAAGTTGAATCCCGGTGTATCCGAGCCGGCTCGGATTTCGGTACAGATACAGCCATGCAGGGATACGATCTGCCTTGCGCCGGAACACCTGTCTGTCTGGTCGCTACCCTGGCTTGGGCGGGATGGGATTGACCGGGATGGCGACTGATCATTTCTGGCAGTAGGTGCCGAACAGTCGATCCCAGAACGAGGTGATGACGCCGTAGTTGCAATCGTTGTTGGCGTAGTGATGGATGGCATGGGCACGCTTGAGCTTTCTGAACCACTTGTTGTGGCCGTGCCAATGGTGCTCGCCGTGGTGCACCCAGGTGTAAATGCTGTATCCGAGTAGCAGACCCATTGAGAATCCGCCGCCGATTTGCCAGCCCGCCAGGTAGACGGACGGCAAGAAGATGATGCACGCGATCAGCAGCAGGCTGAGCAGCGTCGGTGTCCCCATGGCCTCGGTCGGGTTGTGGTGGTGGTCACCGTGCCATTCCTTGAAGGGAGGGAGGTGGTGCAATACGAATCGGTGCAGGACGTATTCCAGAAACGTCCAGCCGACAAGGCCGAGGAGCGCGGCCGCCAGAATGGGAACCGCCTCTCTTCTCTCGCTGAAATAGAACACCGAAGCGGCGGCAATGGAGGGCGCGATCAGGTAGACGGCCAGATCCACGGTATAAGCCACTTTGCCCAATTTGAAACTCAACAAGCTCATGCTGCGATCGACTCCTGTCAACTGTGATGGGGGAGAGCCGTGCCCTCAGGTCGGGCGACACTGAGCGTACATGCAATGAGAGTCACGGCCGATTTGAAAGTTCGACTGCATGATCAGTACGGCAACATCATTTGCTCAGATTCATCTTTGAGCAATGTTTTTGTTTGCATCGTGCATTTTTGGTGCGGCGTTTACAGGTATGAGCATCTTGTGGTGGCGCGCCGCTTGCCCCATATTTGTCGTATATAGCAGGTCGGAGGGCTGGCCATGAAATTCAGGCAAACCATGATAGTAGCGGGCGTTCTGTCGGCGCTTTTACCCATGGCATCGTGGGCGGAAGATGCAACGGTTTACCAATGCAAGGACAAGAACGGCACGGTGGTTTTTTCCGGTACCCCTTGCGGCAGTGATGCGAAGGAACGGGTGATTTCCGCGCCGAATGCGGGCACAGGGGCGGATACGAAGGGCATCAAGGAACTGGCGAATCAGTACGATCAGCGTCGGGCACAAGAGCAGGACAATGCGGCCAAGATAGCCGCCGCCGAAGCGGCGGCACGTGCCAAGGCGGAGGCCGAGCAGCCCGCTCCTACAGATGAACCGGGCATCATCGGGTATCCGCTGCCGAGCTATTATCCCGGCTACTATCCGAGAAGTGGCGTGAGTTGGTGGCTGAAGGGCAGCGGGGATGGTTGGTCGGCCGGTGTGGGCTCAAGACATGATCATCATGACCGGCCGCCTCGACCCTATCCGGTTCCGCCACCGGTGCCTTATGTCTACAAAGACCCCGGTATCTCGGGGCAATTTCCGGGCGGTGCTCCGGGTTCAACCGGCTCGAATTTTCAGCCGGTAAGGCCTTGATCCTTCGGGCTGAACGGCGCAATCAGTTCGGCTAGATCAGATAGTTCAGGCAACTGCGCCAGTGCCTTTTGCAGGTGTTTCCAGGTCAGCGGTAAATCCTTGAGATAACCGTGCTTGCCGTCGCGGATGCTGAGTCGGGCGAAGATGCCCAGCACTTTCAGATGCCGTTGCACGGCAACCCACGCAAAGTCATTGCGCATCTGTTCAAGCGACCACGTTGCACGCAGATCCGGCGGGCATTCCTGCCAGAAAACCGCCTGCAGTTTGCCGACCAGTTCTTCCGGCCAGTCGATGTAGCTATCCCGTAGCAGAGAGACGAGATCGTAGGTCAGCGGGCCACTCACGGCATCCTGGAAATCGATGGTCACGAGCCGGTCACCCTGCACCATTAGATTGCGGCTGTGGTAATCCCGATGAACGAACCCTTGCGGCATGGTTTGCAGCCGAGCGCTGATCAGGTCGCGCAGCCGTTGCCATTCAGCGGTCTGCTCGGCATTGAAGGGTGTGCCGTGGTATTGCGCGATGTACCAGTCCGGAAAGAGATCCATCTCGCGGTTCAGCATGGCCGTGTCGAAGCGGGGAAGGTCGGTTGTTTCGGTTCGTGCAACAGGGGCCAGGAGCCGAACGGCCTCTTCCAGTTGCGCGTTGACGGCGTCGATCGAGTGACCGTGCCGCCATTGGAAGAACGTGCAATCTCCCAGATCTTCGAGGACCAGGAAACCCTGTTCGGTATCGCGTTCGAAAATTTTCGGTACAGCGACGTCAGAGGCGGTCAGGCGTTCCTGTACAGCGATAAATGGACGGACGTCCTCGCCCGGTGGTGGCGCATCCATAATGATACGGGTGTCGCCGTTAGCGAGCCGCAACCGCCAGTAGCGTCGAGCGCTGGCATCGCTGGATGCGAGTGCGGGCGCAGGGGCATCGGGAAAGTGAGAACGAACGAATACAAGCAAGGCGGCGGTGCGTTCATCGACGGTGTCGGGGTGTCTGGGCGGCATGATTCATCAGTGCTGGGAACGAGAATGACAGCATAACGAGGTTTGCTCTGGATGTGATCTGTCTTCGCATGATTTTTATGCACCAGCGATCAAGAAATCCGTGGGGAATTGTTTGTGGGCGTCGCTTATCTAACCGTGTAAATCACTTGGTCAATTGGAAATTTTGGGTATAAAATAACTAATATGCCTATAAAATCATTCGGGGGCGACATGGCCATTTTCAGACAGTTATTCGATGAAGCGACTTCGACATTCACTTATCTCATCGCGGACGAGCAGACCCGCTCCGCACTGTTGATCGATCCGGTGCATGAGCAGTACGAGCGTGATCGGGCATTGCTGGACGAGTTGGGGCTGAATCTGAAGTACGTTCTGGAAACGCACGTACATGCCGATCACATCACCGGTGGCGGGCGCTTGCGCCATGAAACCGATGCCCAGTTCATCGCCGGCAAAGGTACCGGTCTGAATTGCGCCGATCGCCTGGTAGCCAATGGTGACACCATCCAGATGGATTCAATTACCATTCACGCCATTGCGACGCCGGGGCACACCGATGGATGCACCAGTTACCGCTGGGGTGACCGCCTGTTCACCGGCGACACGATTCTGATTGATGCCTGTGGTCGTACGGATTTCCAGCAGGGCTCGCCCGAGCGTTTGTATCAAAGCATTCAGACCCTGCTCGCATTTCCGGATGAAACCCTGATCTACCCCGGCCATGACTACAATGGCAAGCGGGTCAGTTCGGTCGGTCAGGAAAAAACCATCAATCCGTATATTGCCGGTCTTGATCTGTCAGCCTTCGTTGCGAAGATGAATGCCTTGAACCTGCCCAAACCGCGCCGGATCGACGTTGCGGTACCCGCCAACAGCCTGTGCGGCGGTGCGGACGTGCCCCGTGCCCCGGGCGAGACGGAGGCCGCATGAACCCCGCTCCCAACATTACCGTCATTGGCGCGGGTTTTGGTGCCGTCACCGCTATCAAGACGTTGCGCAAGACCAATCCCTCGGCGCACATCACCCTGATTGCGCCCCAGCCGACCATGCAGTATTTCCCCAGTCTGATCTGGGTCCCGGCCAAAATTCGAAGCCGCGACGACATTATGGTGGATTTGAAACCGTTACTTGCCCGGTTGGATGTGAACTACCAGCCGGGACGCGTTGTGGGCGTGGAGGCCGAAGGTCGTCGTGTACTTGTTGAGCACGATGGTGAAACGATCGGCGTGGATAATGATGGACTGATCGTGGCCAGTGGCGGACGCTTCATCAAGAAATTGCCGGGTATCGAACACGCCATCACCGTCTGTGAAGGGATTGATGCGGCTGAGCGAATTCGCGACCGGCTCGCATCAATGACCGGTGGCACGATTGCGATCGGTTTCGGCGGCAACCCGAATGAACCTTCTGCCGTGCGTGGTGGGCCGATGTTCGAAATGCTGTTCGGTATCGATCGTCTGTTGCGTCAGCAGGGGCGGCGCGACCAGTTTAAACTCGTGTTCTTCAATCCTTCCTTGCGTCCCGGTAACCGTCTGGGTGAATCTGCTGTCGATAACCTGCTGGCGCGCATGAAGAGGTCCAACATTGAGGCCCGTCTTGGCGCGAAGATGGTGCGTTTCGAGGCCGACAAGGTTGTGACGGAAGCGGGCGAATTTGCCGCAGACCTGATTCTGTTCATGCCCGGCATGACCGGACCGGCCTGGCTGGAGAATGCGCCGTTTCCCAAATCGCCCGGCGGTATGATCCAGGCGGAAGCGACGACCAAGGTGGTGGGTCTCGAGAAAGTCTATGTGGTCGGTGATTCGGGCAGTTACCCCTCGCCGGACTGGGCGCCAAAACAGGCGCACATGGCCGATTTGATGGCCGTTGCCGCCGCCCATAACCTGTTGGCCGAATTGGCCGGGCAGCCCGCGAATGAAACCTTCAAGTGGGAATTGATCTGCGTGATGGACATGCTCGACCGCGCCGTTCTGGTCTTTCGAAATGAACAACGTCAGTTCATCACGCCGCCGTGCCGTTTGTTGCATTACGCCAAGCGGTTTTTTGAGTGGTGGTATCTGCGCTCAATCCGCTGATCCGCTCTGGGGCTCGCCCTGATCGACATTGCAATCAAGCCGCTGGAAACTGCGGCTTTTTGTCGGTCTGGATCGCATTCAGGGCGTATTCAGCGTGGCGTGCGGACAAAAGGCGCGATGACGGATAAGAAAGCCGTGCCATAGGTGTCCCGCTTGTGCGCGCCGACCCCGGAAATATCGGTGAACTCATCAAGGGTTGTGGGTCGCGCATGCAGCATATCGAGCAACGAGGCATCGTGGAAAATGGTGTACGGCGGCACGCCGCGTTCTGTCGCAAGCTGTTTGCGGCAGGCACGCAAGGCCTCCCAGAGTTCGCTTTCCTCGTCGGAAATGAAATCGGGGTGGTTGCGGGCCTTGCGGGAAGCCTTGGCCGGTTTGATGGCCTGACGCAGCCAGAGCGATTCTTCGCCCTGCAGGAGCGGGCGACAGCGCTCGGACAGCGCCAGCCCACCGAAGCCATCCGTATCGACGGTCAAAAGCCCTTGCGCGATGAGCTGGCGGAATACACTGCGCCAGATGTCGATGGTATGCGCGTTGCCGATGCCGAACACGCTGAGCTTGTCGTGACCGAGTTGAGTGATGCGGTCGTCGGTCTTGCCGCGCAATATGTCGATCAGATAGTTCACGCCGAAGCGCTGCCCGGTGCGGTGTACGGCCGAAAGTGCCTGACGGGCGGGCAGGGTTGCGTCCCACATCTGCGGGGGTGTCAGGCAGTTGTCGCAGTTGCCGCACGGTTCGGTTCCTTGTTCGCCAAAGTATCCGAGCAGGGTCTGGCGGCGACACGCGGTGGATTCCGACAACCCCAGCATGGCATCGAGCTTGTGTTGCTCGATCCGCTTGATGGATTCGTCGGCATTGGACTCGCTCATCATCTGGCGCAGGGTGATCACATCCTGCAGTCCGTAGCGCATCCAGGCTTCGGCGAGTAGGCCATCCCGCCCCGCGCGCCCCGTTTCCTGATAATAGGCCTCAATGCTTTTGGGCAGATTCAGGTGTGCGACGAAACGGACGTCGGGTTTGTCGATACCCATGCCGAAGGCGATGGTCGCGATCACAATGACGCCATCTTCGTCGAGGAATCGTCTCAGTGTCTGTTCGCGTTGGGTGGCGGGCAGGCCGGCGTGGTACGGCAGTGCGGTCAGCCCCTTATCGGTCAACCAATCGGCGATTTCTTCCACACGCTTGCGCGACAGGCAATACACAATGCCCGCTTCGTCTGCATGGTTCTCGCGGATGAAACGCAACAAAGCGTCGCGGGCACTGCCGCCGTGATCCTGTGCGATGTGGTAGCGGATATTCGGACGATCGAACCCGCTGATGAACACCCGCGCATCGTTCAGTCCGAGGCGATGCAGGATTTCCTGCTGTGTGGTTCCGTCTGCGGTGGCCGTGAGTGCGACACGGGGTATGTCGGGAAAATGTTTGCCCAATTCGCCAAGACGAATGTACTCGGGGCGGAAATCGTGTCCCCACTGCGAGACGCAGTGCGCTTCGTCAATGGCGATCAGGTTGATATGGACATTGCGCAGCAGATTCAACGTGCCCGAATTCAGCAGGCGTTCCGGCGCGACGTAGAGTAAGTCGATCTGCCCCGCGCGCAACTGGCTCATGACTGATTTTGCTTCGTCGGGCGTTTGGGTGGAGTTGAGAAAAGCGGCTGCGACCCCGGCCTGGCGGAGTGCTGCCACCTGATCCTGCATGAGTGCGATCAGAGGGGAAACCACGATGGCCGTGCCGGGAAGTACAAGGGCTGGAACCTGGTAGCACAGCGATTTACCGCCGCCGGTGGGCATCAGTACCAGTGTATCGCGACCGGAGATGATGGTGTCGATGACTTCAGCCTGTGGGCCGCGAAAGGCGGGATAGCCGAAAATCGTGTTCAGGATGTGCAGTGGCGACGTGGTGGCGCTGGAATTCATCGTGCCATTAGAACATACCTCGCTGTCATATCTGGAGAACATGACCGGCAAATCCGCGTTACGGATGGGGGCTGGCGGTGTACCATTTCGCCTCGCGCAAGCGCTTGGCAGACAGTGATGGATAGACAGCACGGACAGACAATAACGGGGTGGAATGGTTTGATGTGGTTGCGTCAGTTTCTGCAATTGGTGGTTTTTCGCATCGGGCCTGAGGATATGCCTGCCGGCTGGCGCGCCACGCGTTGGGCATTGCTCTGGTTTCTGATTTGCGGTTTGGTGGTGGTCATCGTCAATCGTGAAACGGCGGAGTCGGTTTCGACCGAACTGTGGCACGGCGTGTTCGATAACGTGCTGGATGCGGCCATTGTTGCAGGTTATGCCTGGGGGTGGCTGGCCATCCGCAAATACCCTGCGCGTTTGCCTCAGTTGCTTACGGCGTTGTTTGGCGCGTTGGGCGTATTGAGTCTGGTGCTGGCCTCACTGTGGTGGTTGATGCCGATCCATCCCGGTGAAGTACCGGTACACGGTTGGTGGATCATCGCGCTGTTCGCCTGGGATGTGCTTGTCGTGGGGCAGATCTTTCGTCGGGCGCTGGAACTGGGGGCCGTGCTTGGCGCGTTGATCTCGTTGGGCTATTTCATTCTTTCGGGCATGGGGGTTGTTTGGGTGCATACGCTGATTTTGGGGTGACGAACGACTCCTTGGAACACGGTAGGATGTCGCAGGCATTCTTCTGGGACGCGGTCACGTCAAATCGCACCCTCTTTAAAATATGGAAGCGTCAGGTTTGAAAAAAATACATATTCTGGGCATTGCAGGCACATTCATGGGATCGCTCGCGCAGCTGGCCAAAGGCATGGGCTATGACGTGTCCGGCCGCGATCATGCCATTTACCCGCCGATGAGCGATCAGTTGGCGCAGGCTGGTATTCCCGTGCAAACGGACATGAATGCCCCGTTGCCGCAGGATGCCGAAATCATCGTCGGTAATGTCATGCGCCGGGATATGCCGGTCATCGACGAGCTGCTTTCCGGCTTTTTCCGTTACCGTTCCGGTCCGCAATGGCTGGGCGAGGAAGTGCTTTGCGACAAGTTCGTGCTGGGCGTCGCCGGCACGCATGGCAAAACCACCACCAGTTCGATGTTGGCCTGGATTCTGGAGCAGGCGGGTATGGCGCCCGGTTTCCTGATCGGTGGCGTGCCCGGCAATTTCGGAGTGAGCGCACGGCTCGGCGAGACGCCGTTTTTCGTTATTGAAGCCGACGAATACGACACGGCTTTCTTCGATAAACGCTCCAAGTTCCTGCACTATCGCCCCCGTGGCGTGATTTTGAATAATCTGGAATTCGATCATGCGGACATTTTCCCCGATCTGGCGGCCATCGAGCGGCAGTTTGCTCATTTGTTGCGCCTGGTTCCGAACCGTGGGTTGGTGGTGATGGCTAACGCGACGCCAGCCTTGGAACGGGTTGTCGAACAGGGGTGTTGGTCCCTCATCGAGCGGTTCGGTACGGATGAATCGGCACGGCCCTGGCGCTTGATGGGCGATGCCATCTGGTTGGACGGGCAGCACCTCGGCGACATGCCCGCCAATATCATCGGGCGCCACAACCGGCTCAATGCCTTGGCGGCGCTGGCGCTGGCCCGATTCGCTGGCGTGCCGCCCGAGCAGGGTTTGAGTGCACTGGCGAGTTTTGTCGGTGTGGCGCGGCGCCTGCAGAATCGAGGCACAGTGGCGGGTGTGACTGTTTTTGATGATTTTGCCCATCATCCGACCGCTATTACCGAAACGATCGCCGCATTGCGTGAGCAACAATCCGCATCGCCTCATTCAGGCCGTTTGATCGCAGTCGTCGACCCCCGTTCGAACACTATGCGCGCCGGGGTGCATCAGCATCAGTTGTCCGAGGCTCTGGCTGGTGCCGATCTGGTCGTGTTCCACAGTCCCTCTAACCTGGGGTGGTCGCCTCAAGATGCGTTGGCATCGTTGGGCACCCGAATCCGTTTCTCGCCGACTGTGGATGCGGTTCTGGTCGACGTGCTGACTCTGGCACAGCCAGATGACAAGGTGTTGGTGATGAGCAATGGCAGCTTCGATGGTATCCACCAGCGGCTGCTGGACGCGTTGGCGGCGCGAACCGCATCAATGGGCTAAAGTTAGTCCAATGGTTATTGAAGGTGATGGTTGCATGAATGACGTCACGGTACTTCCTCTGTTCCCCCTGCATACGGTGCTTTTCCCGGGCGGATATCTGCCGTTGCGCATTTTTGAAACGCGCTATATCGATATGGTGCGCACTTGCCTGCGCGAGGGGAGTCCGTTTGGCGTCGTTCTGCTCAAACAAGGGGGCGAGGTGCGTCAGAGCGACGACGATGTCACTGAATTCTACGAATTGGGGGCCAGCGCGCAGATCGTCGACACGGATATCGGATCCGACGGCATGCTGCATGTCGAGGCACAGGGTCAGGGGCGCTTCCGTGTGCTGCACTCCTGGTCTGAGCGTGATGGCTTGTTTCGGGCACAGATCGAGAGGTTGCCCGAGGCCAGTCTGGTGGTCAGGTCGGATGCTGATGAGCGCCTGCGAGATTTCTTGGTACGAATCATGGAAAATGCAGATCCCCAATACCCGAATGCCTGTTTCGATGACCCGGTCTGGGTGGTTTATCGCCTGCTCGAACGCTTGCCTGTTAAGTTGGAAGACCGTCAGCGGGTGCTCGGCGCAGAGCGCCTCGACCTGACGGTTCGCCATCTTTCTGCCATGATGGCGGCTTTCGAATAACAATCCGGTAAGCTGAAAGCTGTCTTTCGTATTTCTATGCCGTTGCTGCGGGGATTTGCCGTGATCGTGAAGGCTTTTTGTCTGCCAAGTCACGCTGGAGTTACCCCTCAAAGCCCTCCTGAATTTTTTGTGTGATAAGTCATTGAAAAAATTGACATATGCCTGTGTCGAAGAACGACTGGTTTTATTTGTATCCCTTCCTTTAATGAGTCCAACCCTTGGAGTAACCACCGATGACTATTCATGAAGCCACATTTGCCAACATCGATAGCCTGATCAAGGAAAACGATATTCTGATCATCGACTTCTGGGCGCCTTGGTGTGGCCCTTGCCGCTCGTTTGCCCCGGTATTCGAAGCCGCTGCCGAAGCCCACCCCGATGTGGCCTTCGCCAAGGCGAACACGGAGGCGGAGCAGCAACTGGGTGCTTATTTCCAGATACGCTCCATTCCGACCCTGATGATCTTCCGTGAACAGATTCTGTTGTTCAATCAGGCGGGAGCTCTGCCTGCATCGGCGTTGGACGAATTGATCGGTAAGGTCAAGGAGCTCGATATGGACATCGTTCGTCAGGAAATCGAAAAAGCTCAGTCCGAGAGCCAACAGCAGCAGTAATGCCGATCCGATCTTTTTTGAGGCGAAGTTATGTTCAGTGTCATTGCCCAGATGGCGTTCACCATCGGGCTGGGCGTGTTGTGGCGACACATTGAGTTCGGCGGCTTATCGGCCGATCGTGCCCGAGTGGCACTCACTACATCGGTCTATTACTTTTTCCTTCCCGCGCTGGTTCTTGCCGTGCTCTGGCGTGCACCGCTCGGGGTGGATACGCTAAAAATATCCCTGTCAGCAGCTTCGGGTGTTCTGGCCTCGATGGCTGCCATGTTCCTGGTGGCCCGCTGGATGACACTCACGCGTGGTCAGTTCGGTGCGCTGTTGCTGGCGGCCAGTTTTCCGAATGCCACGTATATGGGGTTGCCGCTGCTGGCCAGCCTGTATGGCGATGCGGGTAAATCAATCGCGATTCAGTACGATATGTTCGCCTCTACGCCCATCCTGCTTTCGTTGGGTATTTTTCTCGCGGCGCGCTACGGACAGCATCAGGAAGTCATTCATCCCTTGAAATCGCTGCTCAAGGTTCCGCCTCTTTGGGCGGCCATATTCGGGGCCGTGTTGAACTTGTCTGGTGTCCTGCAGCCGGATTGGGCGGAGGGGTTTCTGGATCGCCTGGGGGCAGCGGTGATTCCGATCATGCTGTTGGCCTTGGGGATGAGCCTGCGGCTTTCCACGTTGTCGCCTCGACACCTTTGGAAAGTAAGCCCCGTGCTGGTGATCCAGCTTCTCTTCATGCCGCTCGTGGTGCTTGCCGTCGCTACGGCGGTGCACGCGACGGGTGATACCCGCGTGGCTATTGTTCTGGAGGCGGCTACACCAGTGATGATTCTGGGGTTGGTGTTTTGCGATCGTTTTGGTCTGGACACCGAAATGTACGCGACCACGGCCACGGCTTCGACCTTGCTGGTGTTGGTCACCTTGCCGTTATGGCACCATTTGTTGGTGTAAACCGTTTTATTGTGTCGTGTCGATCTGGCGTATCGGTGCGGCCTGTTGAGGAGTTTTGTTCATGCTGATTGAAAAAAATGTCGTTGCCCGCCTGAATTACGTCTTGAAGGACGATGATGGTGCGGTCATCGATGCGACGGACACCCGTGTCTTCGAATACATCCATGGTTTCGGGAACCTCATTCCCGCGCTTGAGGATCAGTTGGCCGGGAAAGAGGAAGGTGACCGTTTCCAGATCACCATCGAGCCCGAAGATGCCTATGGCCTGCATGACGAAACGGCGGTCATCAAGGTGCCGCGTTCGCGTTTCGATCCGGCTGTTGAACTGGTAGAAGGGAATATGGTGGAAACGCTGGGGCCAGAGGGTCGGATTGAAATGCTGATCCTGTCGGTGGATGGCGATGAAGTAACCGTCGATCTCAATCACCCCCTTGCCGGTTTGCGACTGCATTTCGATGTCGAAGTCGGTGCGTTGCGAATGGGGCATGCCGACGAAATCAAGCACGGGCGCGTTCACCCCGGTGGGCATCACCTGATGGTGGGCGATTCCACCTACATGGGGGACTGGGAAGAAGACCAGGACGCGGATCCGACAAAAGAGCAGGGCGAGACCCGTGGCTGAGGCCGTGGCTAATCTGCCGCCGGTTCATTACCGGCTGGATTTTTCCCGTGCTCATATGCGCTATATCGGCGTGTGTCTGAGCTTGCCTTCAGGTACGACCGCTTCTGGCACAGCAGGTTGGCAGTTGAGCTTGCCCGCCTGGATTCCGGGCAGTTATCTGATCCGGGATTTCGCCAAAAATCTTGTCGGCATGAATGCCCGTACGATTGCGGGCGAATCAGTCGCCATCACGCCGCTGGATCAGCAGACCTGGCAGTTGCCGCGGTGCGATCAGGCGATCGAGGTACGTTACGACGTGTACTGCGCCGATTTTTCTGTTCGCGCCGCACATGTCGATCCAGATCATGCCTTTTTCAACGGCAGCAGTGTTTTCCTGCGAGTGCATGGACTGGAGCGCCAGTCACATTCCGTTCGCTTTGAAGGTGCCTCGGCACCGGCGCACTGGCGAGTCGCTACGACGTTGCCGGAGGTCATGGTCGATGATCGTGGTTTCGGTGATTACCGTGCAGACGATTACGAGGCCCTGATCGATTTCCCTGTGGAAATGGGCGTCTTCGAAGTCGTGCGTTGGTCCAGCGCCGGCGTACCGCATCGCATGGTGTTCAATCACCCGCACCCTAAAACCGACTTTGCCCGCATTGCACATGACGTATCCCGCATTTGCAGCACCGAAATTGATTTTTTCGGCGAAGCACCATTTTCTCAATATCTTTTTCTGGTGGCGCTGGATCAACAAGGGTTTGGTGGTTTGGAGCACCGCGATTCCACGGCGCTGATCTTCCCGCGCGATGATTTGCCATTGATTGGCGAAACCGAGGTCACTCCGGCCTATCAGCGATTTCTGAGTCTGTGCGCGCACGAGTATTTCCATTCATGGAACGTCAAGCGCATTCGCCCTGATGCCTTTACGCAATTGCCTTTGGCCCGCCCGGCGCATACCCGGTTGTTATGGTTGTTCGAAGGGTTCACCAGTTATTTCGATGACTGGCTGGTGCGCCGCGCTGGCTTGATTTCCGAAGCGGCTTATCTCGATGCCTTGGCGCAAACCATCAACCGCGCCGTGCGCGGCAAAGGGTGGTCGCGCCAAACGCTGGAAGAATCGAGTTTCTACGCCTGGACACGGTTTTATCAGCAAGATGAAAACGCCGTTAACGCCATTGTCAGTTACTACACCCGTGGCGCATTGGTCGCGTTGATGCTCGATCTGCAGCTTCGCTTGCGTGGTGGCAGTCTGGCCGCTGTCATGCGCGAAATCTGGCGCGAATTCGGCACGAAACCTCTGCCAGAGGGCGAGGCCGTCGAGCGATTCATTGAGCGTATCGGTGAACTGTCCCTGAGCGATTTCTTCGAGGAGGCGCTGCGCGGTACCGGGCCGCTCGACTTCGCTTCCTTGCTGATCAAGTTCGGGGTGCAAGTCGAGCCGCTGGCTGAACCTACCCTGTCTTCGGTTGATGTAGGGGCGATCATCGGAGGGGATGATCCGCGCGTGGCAAAAGTTCAGTTGGTGTTCGAAGACCGGCCTGCGGCTCAAGCGGGATTGGTTTCGGGTGATGAAATCATTGCCGTGGACGGTCTGGCCACGAGTGGTGCCGACTGGGGGAATCGAATTCGTCGCTACCGGGCGGGTGATGAGGTGCATCTGACGGGCTTCCGGCAGGGGCGTTTGCGTCACTGGATGCTGGTACTGTCTGAACCAGTGCTGAATCAATGGCGCCTGCGATTCGTTTCCGAAGCAGCGGTGGTTGAACCCGAGGCGTTGACAAGGCGTTGTGACTGGCTTGCTGCTTCACCCTCGGCGGATTCGTGATGGCTCCGTTCGATTTTCACGCACTTCGGCTGCGACTGGATGAGCGTGCGTTTGTTGAACAGGCGGCAGCGGTCGTCTTGCCCTCCGTGGATTCGACCAGTGATTATTTGCGTGTGCATTGGCCCGCTCAGGCGGCAGCGGGCGCAACATGGTCGATTTGCGTGGCTGAAACGCAAACTGCGGGCCGAGGCCGTCATGGTCATCACTGGTGTAGCGAGCCGGGTTCAGGGTTGTGGTTCTCCTGTACGGTTCCCGTGGTGCCGTTGACGGCTGACGTCGTGCCCCCACTGAGTCTGGTCATCGCGTCAGAACTGATTCGAGTGCTGAATGCAGCGGGTTTCGATATCCGGCTGAAATGGCCGAACGATCTGTGGAGCCATGATCGGAAGGTCGGCGGCTTGCTGGTCGAGCAGATGGGTGTGGGTGCGGCACGGTATTGGTTGATTGGTGTCGGCATCAATTGGTCGGCGCCAACGCATCTGCCCCAGGATAAAACCGGCGTGGTGCCTTCGGTGTCGGGTTTGTTCGAAGAGGGCGAGCTGTCGTCAATTGATCACGAGGCGTTGGCCGAGCAGTTGATCCTGGTTGCGATTCACGCGGCCCGGCATCCGGAAACATGGTCGGAGTCCATGCGACGAGCCAATCAGTGGAATGCGCTTTCAGGCCGTCGTGTGCAATTGTGGCAAGCGGGTGAGGCCGGAGAAACGGGGCTCGCGGGCGATATCAATCTCAATGGCGAGCTCGGTTTCGTATCCGATGCCGGAGAATCCCGGCCGATCGGTGGATCGGCCAGCGTGAGATTAGTCCAGTGTGAGTTCTGTTAAGTGAAGTGCTATATCGACGCGGGTAACACTCGAATCAAGTGGCAAATCGGCCCGAAAGGTGAGGCAAAGGCACTGGCCTGGGCTGAAAAATCCCAATGGGTGGAGCAACTGCTGGCATCCGCTGCCAAGAGCCAGACTATTTCAAAGTTCGTTATTGCATCGGTCGCCCCGAAGCCGTTGCGGCTTTGGCTGGCTGAAACATTGGCCGCGAATTACGCCGATGTGCCTGTGCAGTGGATCAAAAGTCGTGCCCGATGCTGTGGTGTCAAGCTGGCTTACCCGGAAGTCTCCCAGTTTGGGGTGGACAGATTCTGTGCGCTGGTCGCGGCCCGGCATCGTTGTCCCGATCATGCCGTGGTTGTCATCAACGCGGGAACGGCCATCACGATCGACTATATGGCCCCGTCTGGGCAGCACGAAGGCGGAGTCATCATGCCTTCGTTGGCTGTCATGAAGGCAGGGATGAATCAATTGGCGCCAAATCTGAGTAATAGCTGGGAAAAAAAATCTTCGGAAGTCGGTGAGGAGACGGGCTGGCTGGCGACCAATACGGCAGACGCCTTGCAGTTGGGGAGTCGATGGATGCTGGTCAGTGCGCTCAGTCAGACGCTGGGCGCCATGAAAGCACATGCGGCGCCTTTGCCGTTGGCTGTGGTCATCGGGGGTGGGGATGCAATCGCCCTTCACGGATTGCTTGATCCGGCTGCACAAGTGGTTGAGCACCTCGTGCTGGAAGGGGTGAAAATCCTTGCGCGGCAACGGAGTTAGGTGCGATAGAGCGAAAGGGGCGACAAAAAGAATTGCAAAACTGCGGTCAGTGAGATTAGAATGCGCGCCCATTGCCGCTTTAGCTCAGTTGGTAGAGCAACCGCCTTGTAAGCGGTAGGTCGTCAGTTCGAATCCGACAAGCGGCACCAAATTAAGCTCAGTGCTCAGAGTTTAAGTGATTCGCGTAGGGCATTGCCAAGTCGATGAGATTGACTTGTTATGCGGCTTCGTGAAGAATTGCGCGTTCCCGGTGGGGTACCCAAGCGGTCAACGGGATCAGACTGTAAATCTGACGGCTCAGCCTTCGAAGGTTCGAATCCTTCCCCCACCACCAAATTCGTCGTGCCATGGCTGTAAGGTTTGAGCAATGGTGCGGCAAAAAGGTTTGCGAGTGTAGTTCAATGGTAGAACCTCAGCCTTCCAAGCTGATGGCGTGGGTTCGATTCCCATCACTCGCTCCAAATCGGAATGATTTGAGAAATTTGCTCATGTAGCTCAGTCGGTAGAGCACGTCCTTGGTAAGGACGAGGTCAGCGGTTCGACTCCGCTCATGAGCTCCAAAAACGTGATGCCGGGAAGCATGTTGCCGAGTGCATCGTAGGTTTACTTAACGGGTGTGAGTGGAGAAAGTCATGTCAAAAGAGAAATTTGAACGGAACAAACCGCACGTTAACGTGGGCACGATTGGTCACGTTGACCACGGCAAGACCACATTGACTGCTGCGATCACTAAGGTGATGGCGGAAATGCACGGTGGTGCGTCGCTGGGGTATGACCAGATTGACAAGGCGCCTGAAGAGAAAGCGCGCGGCATCACCATCAATACCTCACACGTTGAGTATGAGTCAGACACCCGTCACTACGCTCACGTAGACTGCCCCGGCCACGCTGACTATGTTAAGAACATGATCACCGGCGCGGCCCAGATGGACGGCGCGATCCTCGTGTGTTCAGCTGCTGACGGCCCGATGCCACAGACCCGCGAGCACATCCTGCTCTCCCGTCAGGTGGGCGTGCCCTACATCGTCGTGTTCCTCAACAAGGCCGACATGGTTGATGATCCCGAGCTGCTCGAACTGGTAGAGATGGAAATTCGTGACCTCCTGAGCAAGTACGAATTCCCGGGTGATGACACCCCGATCGTTACCGGTTCAGCACTCAAGGCCCTTGAGGGTGACACCAGTGAAATTGGTGTGCCGTCTGTTGTTAAACTCGTTAAAGCAATGGATGACTACTTCCCGGAACCAGAGCGTGCCGTTGATGGTACCTTCCTGATGCCTGTGGAAGACGTATTCTCCATCTCTGGTCGCGGTACTGTTGTAACCGGTCGTATCGAGCGTGGCATCGTTAAAGTGGGCGAAGAAGTCGAAATCGTCGGTATTCGCGACACCACCAAGACCACCGTTACCGGTGTTGAAATGTTCCGCAAGCTGCTCGACCAGGGTATGGCTGGCGACAACGTCGGCATCCTCCTGCGCGGCACCAAGCGTGACGACGTAGAGCGTGGTCAAGTACTGTGCAAGCCTGGTTCAATCAAGCCGCACACCAAGTTCGAAGCAGAAGTGTACATTTTGGGCAAAGATGAAGGTGGTCGTCATACTCCATTCTTCAACGGCTACCGTCCACAGTTCTACTTCCGTACAACGGACGTAACCGGTTCATGCGTACTGCCGGAAGGCACCGAAATGGTGATGCCAGGCGACAACGTAGCCATGACCGTTAGCCTGATTGCACCGATTGCGATGGAAGACGGCCTGCGTTTTGCGATTCGTGAAGGCGGCCGCACAGTTGGCGCCGGTGTTGTCTCTAAAATCATCGAGTAATTAGCTCAGCTAGTTGTCAATAGGCGCGGAGTCGTGTAGACTTCGCGCTCTTTTTTCATCCCTGAAAAAAGATAAAGATAAAAAGGTCAGTAGCTCAATTGGTAGAGCGACGGTCTCCAAAACCGTAGGTTGGGGGTTCGATTCCCTCCTGGCCTGCCATTTTTACCGCTGGATCTTGTTTGTATTCCTGCGGACAAGCGGTTGTCGTTAAACGGTCAGCCGATCGAATTATGTGAGTCACAGTCATGTCGGAAAAAGCAGTGGAGCCCGCCCGTTCGACGGGTCTGGAGTCAGCCAAAATTGGACTAGCAATCGTGCTGCTTCTTGGTGGTGTGGCGGCGTTCTATTGGTTGTCCAAGGAGCCGCTCTTTGTTCGCGTGGCTTCGTTGTTGATCCCGGTTCTGCTTGCTGGCGCCGTGGTGTATGCGACGGCTGTGGGTAAGAGTATTTGGCGGTTTGCCTTTGATTCTCGCGTCGAAGTGCGCAAGATGGTTTGGCCCACCCGTCAGGAAACGACACAGACCACCTTGGTTGTGGTTTTGCTGATTGTTGTGATCAGTCTGTTTTTGTGGGGCGTGGATTCGCTCCTGGCTTGGATTGTTCGCGCTATTGCGAGCTGAGGTATAAGACGGATGGCGATGCGTTGGTATGTCGTACAGGCGTTTTCACAGTTTGAAAACAGCGTAAAAAAAGCCTTGGAAGAGCGCATTGAGCGTGAAGGCTTGCAGTCATTGTTCGGCGAGATTCTGGTTCCGTCAGAAGAAGTTGTTGAGATGCGCGATGGCGTTAAGCGTCGTTCGGAGCGTAAGTTCTATCCCGGCTATGTTCTTGTCCAGATCGATATGACCGATGAGGCCTGGCACCTGGTTAACTCTGTGCCACGAGTGCTTGGCTTCGTTGGTGATTCAGGCGGGAAGCCGACGCCGATCAGCAGCAAAGAAGCTGAGGCGATCATGGCGCGAGTCAAGGACTCTACGGATAAGCCGAAGCCGAAGACATTGTTTGACGTGGGTGAAATGGTTCGGGTCTGTGATGGTCCGTTTAATGATTTCACCGGCGTGGTGGAAGAAGTGAATTACGAAAAGTCACGTCTGCATGTTGCGGTGAGTATTTTCGGTCGCTCGACTCCGGTCGAGCTCGGTTTCGATCAGGTCGCCAAGACCTAAAGGGCGGCTCTGTTTTGTTAACTGGGGAGTTGTCTGGCTTGTTCAGCAACGTTTGCACCCGATGAGAGGTAGTTATGGCTAAGAAAGTCACTGGTTATATCAAGCTGCAGGTCAAGGCCGGTCAAGCTAATCCATCGCCGCCAATTGGTCCGGCTTTGGGTCAAAAAGGCGTCAACATCATGGCGTTCTGTAAAGAATTCAATGCGGCGACGCAAACCCTCGAGCAGGGTTCTCCTATTCCTGTGGTGATTACGGTATACGCCGATAAATCATTTACCTTCATCATGAAGACACCTCCGGTGAGCTTCCTTTTGAAGAAGACCGCGGGCATCAAGTCAGGTAGTGCTGTTCCTAACAAGACCAAAGTCGGCACCCTGACTCGTCAGCAGATCGAAGATATTGCGAAGATCAAGCAACCTGATCTGACCGCTAAAGATATGGATGCGATGGTTCGTACCATTGCTGGTAGCGCCCGGAGCATGGGCCTGAATGTGGAGGGTCTGTAATGGCTAAGTTAACCAAGCGTCAAAAAGCTATTGCGGCCAAAGTTAATGCGAATCAGCCCTATGCCGCAGCGGATGCTTTCAATCTGTTGAAAGAAGTATCGACTGTTAAGTTCGTCGAGGCCGTGGACGTTTCTGTTCACCTCGGCGTCGACCCGCGTCGCTCGGACCAGATGGTTCGTGGTGCGACCGTTCTCCCGAATGGTACCGGTAAGTCAGTACGCGTTGCTGTGTTTGCACAAGGTGCGAACGCCGAAGCAGCCAAGGCTGCTGGCGCGGATATCGTTGGCTTTGAAGATCTGGCTGCTGAAATCAAGCAGGGTCGTATGGACTTTGACGTAGTCATTGCTACTCCCGATGCCATGCGCGTGGTTGGTCAGCTGGGTCAGGTGCTCGGTCCTCGTGGCCTGATGCCTAATCCAAAGGTCGGCACGGTTGCGGTTGATGCGGCAGCGGCGGTTAAAAACGCTAAAGCAGGTCAGGTTCGTTACCGGACCGAAAAAGGCGGCATCATTCACTGCACCATCGGCAAAGTGAATTTCACACCCGAAGCGCTGACTGAGAACCTGAATGCACTGTTGGCTGACCTGAACAAGGCCAAGCCTGCTGCATCTAAAGGCGTTTACATGAAGCGCGTTAGTGTTTCCAGCACCATGGGTCCTGGCCTGTTGGTGGATATGGCTTCACTGGCTGTATAACTTTCGGCCCCTTCGGGGGCAAGAACTTTGGACTGTTGCAGTTTGTTCTGCAGCGGCGTCAAAGACCGTCGGCGTCAATCAAGAATTGACTTAAAACATCAGCCGACGCAGACGGATCCAGTCCTGATTTTATGTCTGGCTGGCCGTATCGTGGTGCGATGTTCCATTTTGGGATGTCGCGATAGGTAACTGGGGATTTCCCCAAGCAACCGTAGGTAAAACACGTGGCTTTAACCATTGATCAGAAGCAGTTGATTGTTGCTGAAGTGACAGAGGTTGCCGGCAAGGCGCTGTCCGCGATCGGTGCCGAGTACAGTGGTTTGACGGTCTCGCAGATGACAGAAATGCGTGTGAAAGCACGTGAAAGTGGTGTCTATCTGCGTGTGATCAAAAACACACTGGCTCGTCGCGCGATGGCAGACACACCGTTTTCTTGCATGTCTGAGGCTCTGACTGGGCCTTTGGTGTTGGCCTTCTCTATGGAAGATCCTGGTGCAGCCGCTCGGCTGATGAAGGGTTATGCCAAAGAGTTTGCCAAGCTTGAAATCAAGGTAGTCGCCTTGGGCGGACAGCTTCTCTCTGTGGCCGATGTCGATCGCGTAGCCAGCCTGCCGACCCGTGAAGAAGCGTTGTCGCAACTTCTCGCCGTCATGAAGGCGCCAATCGGCAAACTCGCACGTACCCTCAACGAGGTTCCGGGCAAGTTGGTTCGTACCGTGGCCGCCGTTCGCGATCAAAAGCAAGCAGCTTAATCATTTTTTAACTTAATCAGGATTATTAACATGGCAATTTCTAAAGACGATATTCTCGAAGCGATCTCCAACATGTCCGTAATGGAAGTCGTTGATCTGATTTCCGCAATGGAAGAAAAATTCGGCGTTTCGGCTGCTGCAGCTGTTGCTGTTGCCGGCCCTGCTGCTGCCGGCCCTGCTGCCGCTGTTGAAGAAAAAACTGAATTTGACGTTGTGCTGAAATCTTTCGGCGCAAACAAAGTCGGCGTGATCAAAGCGGTACGTGAATTGACCGGTCTGGGCTTGAAAGAAGCCAAAGACATGGTTGAAGGCGCCCCTGCGACCATCAAAGAAGGCGTGAGCGCTGCTGACGCTGAAGCGTTGAAAGCGAAACTGACTGAAGCAGGTGCTGAAGTAGAGGTTAAGTAATTGATCTTCTGCGGTTAGCATGAAGTATCGGGCTGGCAGCCATTGGCTGCCGGCCTTTGTTCGCTGGTTTTTCTGAAGATGTTTTCACCTTGAGAGTGTCTTCAGAAAATCCATGGGTTTAAGACCTGGTAATCCCCCCGCGTTGCATCCTAGGGTGTGGCGCAATCCGTTTATTCCGACGAGGAAGGCAGATGAGCTATTCATTTACTGAAAAGAAGCGAATCCGCAAGGAATTTGGCCACCGCGCCGATATCCTGCCGGTACCGTATTTACTGGCGACTCAGGTTGAGTCATATAAGTCATTCTTGCAGAGTGGCGTTCCTGCCAAAGGGCGGGCAAATGCCGGGTTGCATGCTGCGTTGAGTTCTGTTTTCCCGATCCGCAGCCATTCAGGCAATGCTGAAATTGCGTATGTGGATTACTATTTCGGCGAGCCAGCCTTCGATGTCCGTGAATGCCAGATTCGTGGTCTGAGCTATGGCGCGCCTTTGCGCGTCAAGATGCGTCTGGTCATTTATGATCGTGATGCACCTGCTGGCTCCAAGGTAGTCAAGGACATCCGCGAACAGGATGTCTATCTGGGCGAAATCCCGTTGATGACCGAAAGTGGTACGTTTGTGATCAACGGTACCGAGCGAGTCATCGTTTCTCAGTTGCACCGTTCTCCTGGCGTGTTCTTTGATCACGACAAGGGTAAAACCTCAAGTTCCAAGAAAATCCTCTTTTCTGCACGGATCATCCCCTACCGCGGTTCGTGGTTGGACTTCGAATTCGACCAGAAGGATATCCTGTATGCGCGTATCGACCGTCGCCGGAAAATCCCCGCGTCGATCATCCTGCGTGCGTTGGGTTACACCAATCAAGACATGCTCGATATTTTCTTCGACCATGATGAGTTCCATGTCGATGCAGATGGGGGTCTGGCTCTGACGCTTGTTGCCGATCGTCTGAAAGGTACTGATGCTGCATTCGATATCGATATCAATGGTGAAAACCTGATCAAGACAGGCAAGCGCATCACAGCGCGTCACGTACGCGAATTGGTTAACGCTAAAGTAACCAGCCTGCCGGTTCCTGTTGATTTCGTTGTTGGTCGTGTTCTTGCTGCGGACGTGATCGACACGTCAACTGGCGAAGTCCTCGCGCAAGGCAATGAAGAGCTGACCACCGAGTTGGTTGCCAAGCTTGCCAAGGCAGGGATCACCCAGTTCAAGACGCTCTACTTCAACGATGTAGATCGTGGTCCTTTCATGTCGCTGACACTGCGTGCCGACCCTTCGACCACACCACTGGAAGCCATGGTCGAAATCTACAAGATGATGCGTCCGGGCGAACCGCCGACGAAAGATTCGGCTGAAGCGCTGTTCCATGGTCTGTTCTTCACGGAAGATCGTTACGACCTTTCTGACGTTGGCCGGATGAAGTTCAATCGCCGCATTGAGCGCGCAGGTGACGTCGGTCCTGGCGTTCTGTATGACCACAAGTATTTCGCAACACGCGCTGCACAGGGCGATGAATCTGCGAAACAGTTGTTGAGCGAGCAGGGCGACGTTTCAGACATCCTGGATGTCATGAAGGAACTGATCGATATCCGTAACGGTAACGGCAAGACAGATGACATCGATCACCTGGGTAACCGCCGCATCCGTTCGGTGGGCGAAATGACGGAAAACGTGTTCCGCATCGGTTTGGTTCGTGTTGAACGCGCTGTCAAAGAACGTCTCACTCAGGCCGAATCCGAAGGTTTGACGCCGCAAGATCTGATCAATGCCAAGCCCGTGGCTGCTGCGATCAAGGAATTCTTCGGCTCCAGTCAATTGTCCCAGTTCATGGATCAGAACAACCCGCTGTCGGAAATTACGCACAAACGTCGTATTTCTGCCCTGGGCCCGGGTGGTCTGACTCGTGAACGCGCAGGCTTCGAAGTGCGTGACGTTCACACCACGCACTACGGCCGAGTGTGCCCTATCGAGACACCTGAAGGTCCGAACATCGGTCTGATCAACTCATTGGCGACCTATGCACGTACCAATGGTTATGGCTTCCTCGAAACACCTTATCGCACCGTTAAAGACGGCGTGGTCAGCAAGGAAGTCGATTGGTTGTCGGCCTATGAGGAAGAAAAGTTCACCATCGCCCAGGCCAATGCGCCGCTGGATGATGATGGCGTTCTGCAAGGCAATCTGATCTCCGTCCGTCGTGCCGGTGAGTTCATGCTCGCCAGCCCTGAAGAAATTCAGTACATGGACGTATCACCGAAGCAGATTGTTTCCATTGCTGCTTCCATCATCCCGTTCCTTGAACACGATGATGCGAACCGCGCCTTGATGGGTTCGAACATGCAGCGTCAGGCTGTACCTACCCTGCGTGCTGACAAGCCGTTGGTTGGTACGGGTATGGAACGCGTGGTCGCTACCGATTCCGGTTCGTGCGTCGTCGCACGCCGTGGCGGTGTAGTTGATCGTGTGGATGCAGCCCGTGTCGTGGTTCGGGTCAATGCCGAAGAAGCGAGCCAGGGCGACGTGGGTGTGGATATCTACAACCTCACCAAATATACCCGTTCGAACCAGAACACCTGCATCAACCAGACTCCTCTGGTCAAGGCGGGTGATGTGATTGCCAAGGGCGATGTGCTTGCTGATGGTCCGTCGGTCGACATTGGCGAACTGGCACTGGGTCAGAACATCCTGTGTGCGTTCATGCCGTGGAACGGTTACAACTTCGAGGATTCGATCCTGTTGTCCGAGCGCGTTGTGCGTGAAGATCGCCTGACCACCATCCACGTGGAAGAGTTGAACTGTATCGCGCGTGACACCAAGTTGGGTGCCGAAGAGATCACAGCTGATATCCCGAACGTGGCCGAAAGCCTGCTGAACAAACTGGATGCAGCCGGTGTGGTCCACGTCGGCGCGGAAGTCCGTCCGGGCGACATCCTCGTAGGCAAGGTCACACCGAAAGGTGAGACCCAGCTCACGCCGGAAGAAAAACTGTTGCGTGCCATCTTCGGTGAGAAGGCCTCCGATGTTAAAGACACATCGTTGCGTGTTCCGCCGGGAATGGAAGGTACAGTTATCGATGTACGTGTCTTCACTCGCGACGGTATCGAAAAAGACAGCCGTGCGCGTGCGATTGAAGAAGCCGATCTCGAAGCCGTGCGCAAGGATCTGAAAGACCGCATGCGGATCATCGAAGGCGATATTCTCGCTCGTGTGAAATCCGTTCTGGTCAATCAGGTCGCCGTGGGCGGTCCTGGCGTCAAAGCAGGTAGCAAGATCACGGCTGCTCAACTCGAGAAGATAGAGCCGAGCAAGTGGCTGGAAATTCGCGTTGAAGGCGAAGAAGCCGCTCAGGCGATGGAAGAGTACATCGCTCAGTTGGCACAGGCTCAAGTCGATATTGACAAGCGCTTCGAAGACAAGAAGAAGAAAATTCAGCAAGGCGATGATCTGGCTCCTGGCGTGCTGAAGATGGTCAAGGTCTATGTGGCCGTTAAGCGTCGCATCCAGCCGGGTGACAAGCTGGCCGGTCGTCACGGTAACAAGGGTGTGGTCTCCATGATCGTGCCTGAAGAAGATATGCCGTACATGGAAAATGGCCAACCGGTCGACATCTGCCTCAACCCGCTGGGCGTACCGTCGCGGATGAACATCGGTCAGATTCTGGAAACCCATCTGGGCTTCGCGGCGCGCGGTCTGGGTGTGAAGATCGAAGAGATGCTGAAGCTGGAACGAGCCAAGGCATTGATCGAACTGCGTGCATTCCTCGATAAGGTATACAACTACAAGTCTGACAAGCCTGTCGATCTTGATGCATTGAGTGATGACGAGTTGATCGAACTGGCGCGCAACCTCAAGAAGGGCGTGCCGATGGCTACACCGGTCTTCGATGGTGCAGTTGAGGACGAAATCAAGTACATGCTGGAACTGGCTGGTTTGCCGACCTCGGGGCAGGTACAGCTCTACGACGGCCGCTCAGGCGAACCGTTCGAGCGCACCACGACCGTGGGATACATGTACATGCTCAAACTCAACCACTTGGTTGACGACAAGATGCATGCCCGTTCGACTGGTCCTTACTCACTTGTTACCCAGCAGCCGCTGGGTGGTAAAGCGCAGTTCGGTGGTCAGCGCTTCGGGGAGATGGAAGTCTGGGCGCTGGAAGCTTATGGCGCAGCGTACACACTTCAGGAAATGCTCACCGTTAAGTCGGATGATGTGAACGGTCGTAACAAGATGTACAAGAACATCGTTGACGGAGATCTCAAGATGGACGCCGGTATGCCGGAATCCTTCAACGTACTCCTCAAGGAGATTCGTTCGCTCGCGATCAACGTCGAGCTGGAGCAGGGCAAAGAATAAATCACTCGCCGGGTTCGCGCCCGGCACCCGTGTTCCTAATAGCCCCAGTGTCTGAATTAAAGGCAGGTAGAACTCAATGAAAGAATTACTCAACCTGATGAGTCGTGAAGTGACCGATGATGATTTCGATGGTATTCGAATCTCTCTGTCCTCACCGGAGATGATCCGCTCATGGTCGTACGGCGAAGTTAAAAAGCCGGAGACCATCAATTACCGTACGTTCAAACCGGAACGTGACGGCTTGTTCTGCGCCAAGATCTTTGGTCCCGTGCGCGATTACGAGTGCTTGTGCGGCAAGTACAAGCGTTTGAAGCATCGTGGCGTGGTCTGCGAAAAGTGCGGCGTTGAAGTCACACTCTCCAAAGTGCGACGTGAGCGCATGGGCCACATTGAGTTGGCGTGCCCGGTTGCACACATCTGGTATCTGAAGTCGTTGCCCTCGCGTATCGGCTTGTTGCTGGACATGACCCTGCGCGACATCGAGCGTGTGCTTTATTTCGAAGCGTTTGTCATCACGGATCCCGGCATGACCACCCTGAACAAGGGCGATCTGCTGACTGACGAAATGTACATCGACGCGATCGAGCAGTTCGGTGATGAATTCGAAGCGGATATGGGTGCAGAAGCTATCCAGAAACTTCTGAAGGACATCGATCTTGATCAGCAGATCCTGAGTCTGCGTGATGAGTTGGCGAGCACCGGTTCCGAAACCAAGATCAAGCGTCTGTCCAAGCGTTTGAAGCTGATCGAAGCATTCAAGGAATCCGGCAACCGCCCCGAGTGGATGGTTCTGACCCAATTGCCGGTATTGCCGCCTGATCTGCGCCCGTTGGTGCCGTTGGATGGCGGTCGCTTCGCGACCTCCGATCTCAACGACCTGTATCGTCGCGTCATCAACCGTAACAACCGCCTCAAGCGCCTGATCGAAATCAATGCGCCGGACATCATCCTGCGTAACGAAAAGCGCATGCTGCAGGAGTCGGTTGACTCTCTGTTGGATAACGGTCGTCGTGGGCGTGCCGTCACTGGCACCAACAAGCGTCCGCTGAAATCACTGGCCGACATGATCAAGGGTAAGCAAGGTCGCTTCCGTCAGAATCTGCTCGGTAAGCGTGTGGATTACTCCGGTCGTTCGGTTATCGTGGTTGGTCCGACACTGCGTCTGCATCAGTGTGGTCTGCCCAAGAAAATGGCGCTGGAACTCTTCAAGCCGTTCATCTTCGGTAAGTTGCACCGTCGCGGTTTGGCGACCACCATCAAGGCAGCCAAAAAACTTGTTGAGCGCGAAGGTCCGGAGGTTTGGGACGTACTCGAAGAAGTCATCCGCGAGCATCCGGTGCTGTTGAACCGTGCGCCAACCCTGCACCGTCTGGGTATTCAGGCGTTCGAGCCGATCCTGATCGAAGGTAAGGCAATCCAGTTGCACCCACTCGTCTGCTCGGCCTACAACGCCGACTTCGATGGTGACCAGATGGCGGTTCACGTGCCGCTGTCGCTCGAAGCTCAGGCCGAAGCACGTGCCCTGATGATGTCAACGAATAACGTGCTGTCGCCTGCAAACGGTGACCCGGTTATCGTGCCGTCTCAGGATATCGTTCTGGGTATCTATTACATGACCCGATCCAAGGTGAATGGCCGTGGTGAAGGCATGGTTTTCGCGGATCTGGATGAAGTTCAGCGTGCCTACGATAACCACCAGGTTGAACTGGGGGCTCAGATCAAAGTTCGGGTCAACGACTGGGTGCGTTATGACGATGGTACGGCAGAGCCGGTGCGCCAGATCGTCGAAACCACTGTTGGTCGTGCACTGCTGTACAAGGCTCTGCCAGAAGGCGTACCGTTTGAGCAGATCAACAAGGACATGGGTAAGAAAGCGATCTCCGCATTGTTGAACTACGTCTATCGTCAGCTGGGTCTGAAGGACACCGTTCTTTTCGCGGATCAGCTGATGTACACCGGTTTCCGTTATGCGACCCGTTCAGGTATTTCTATCTGTTCGGATGACATGCTGGTTCCCCCTTCCAAGCCTGCCGAATTGGCGAAAGCAGAAGCCGAAGTGGGTGAAATCCAGAATCAGTACTCACAAGGACTGGTTACGGAAAAGGAGCGATACAACAAGGTGGTCGATATCTGGTCACGTGCGAACGATCAAATTTCTCGCGCGATGATGGATCAGTTGGGTACCGAGCAAGTTGTCGATCGTGAAGGTAATACCGTCAAGCAAAGCTCGTTCAACGCGATCTTCATGATGGCCGACTCCGGTGCGCGGGGTTCTGCTGCTCAGATTCGTCAGTTGGCCGGTATGCGTGGCCTGATGACCAAGCCGGATGGTTCAATCATCGAGACACCAATCACAGCGAACTTCCGCGAAGGCCTGAACGTACTCCAGTACTTCATTTCCACGCACGGTGCGCGTAAAGGTCTGGCCGATACCGCATTGAAGACAGCGAACTCCGGTTACCTGACGCGCCGTCTGGTCGATGTGGCGCAAGACATCGTGATCACCATGGATGACTGCGGTACGCAATCTCCGGGCCTTAAGGTTACTGCCGTAATTGAGGGTGGTGACGTGGTTCAGGGCTTGGGCGCCCGTATCCTCGGCCGTACCACCTCTCAGGATGTGTTGATGCCCGGTTCTGACGAGGTGCTCGTTCAGGCTGGCACCGTGATCAACGAGGTTCTGGTTGCACGTATCGAAGAGTCCGGTGTCGACGAAGTCTGGGTTCGCACGCCGATTGCCTGCGAAGCGCGTCATGGCATCTGCCAGAAGTGCTACGGTCGCGATCTCGCCCGCGGTAACCTCGTGAACATCGGTGAGTCTGTCGGCGTTATTGCCGCGCAGTCCATTGGTGAACCGGGTACCCAGTTGACCATGCGTACCTTCCATATCGGTGGTGCCGCATCCCGTTCGGCATCTGCCAGCTCGGTACAGAACAAGGCTGCCGGCCAGGTTCGTCTGCACAATCTGAAAACAGTCATCAACCGTGACAAGGATCTCGTGGCGGTAACTCGCTCGGGTGAATTGGGTATGGTTGATGATCAAGGTCGCGAACGCGAACGTTACAAAGTGCCATACGGCGCGGTAATTCGCGTGAAAGAAGGCGAAAAGGTCAATGGCGGCACCACTCTGGCAACATGGGATCCGCACACGCATCCCGTCGTCAGCGAAATGCAGGGTCAAGCACGGTTCTCCGATTTCGTGGATGGCCAGTCGGTCAAGTCGGATACGGATGAAATCACCGGCCTTTCTTCTCAAGTGGTCATTGATCCGAAGCATCGGAACAGTGCCGCAAAAGAATTGCGCCCTGCCATTGCCTTGATCGATGCATCAGGCGAGCCGGTTTGCCTGGCAGGTACCGACATCCCTGCGTTCTATGTGCTGCCTGCTGGCGCGATCATCGGTATTGAAGATGGTGCCATGGTTCAGGTGGGCGACATCATCGCTCGTATTCCTCAGGAATCGTCGAAGACTCGTGATATTACCGGTGGTCTGCCACGCGTTGCCGACTTGTTCGAGGCCCGTAAACCGAAAGAACCTGCCATTCTGGCGGAGTACACCGGTACGATCAGCTTCGGCAAGGAAACCAAAGGCAAGCAGCGTCTGGTCATTACCGACGAGCATGGTGAAGCACATGAAGAGCTGATTCCAAAATACCGCGTCATCAACGTATTCGAAGGTGAGCACGTAGCGCGGGGTGAGGTCATTGCCGATGGCGAGTTGACGCCACATGACATTCTGCGCCTTCGCGGCATCCCGGATCTGGCTGCCTACATCATCAAAGAAATCCAGGACGTCTATCGTCTGCAGGGCGTAATCATCAGTGACAAACACATTGAAGTGATTGTTCGTCAGATGCTGCGCAAGGTCGAAATCACAGAACCTGGTGATTCCGGCTACCTGCGCGGTGATCAAGTGGACAAGGCTCGTCTTCTCGAAGAGAACCGCATCCTCGATCAGGTAGGCAAGTTTGCCGCGAAATACGATCCGATGTTGCTGGGCATCACCAAAGCGTCTCTGGTAACCGAGTCGTTCATCTCGGCGGCTTCGTTCCAGGAGACGACGCGGGTTCTGACCGACTCCTCTACACGAGGAGCTCGAGACGAGCTTCGTGGTTTGAAAGAAAACGTCATTGTGGGGCGTCTGATCCCCGCAGGGACTGGCTTGGCTCATCACCAAGAGCGCCGTCGCCGCCGTCATTTGACGATGGATTCGGCCAACGCCTTGTTCATGGATAGCGATTCTTCGGATACGCGTGTCGATGAAGGGGAAAACGTATCGTAATCCGTCATCTATTGGATTGACAGATTGCGGCACACTGCTTAAAATCACTGCCCTTTGCGACGGGTCTCAGCCCGTCGCGCTAGTTTTTGGTCGGAGAAGACATAACCATGGCTACTGTAAATCAGCTCGTGCGCAAGCCGCGCAAGCGACTGGTCGAGAAGACTAAAGTACCTGCACTCGAAGGCTGTCCGCAGCGTCGTGGTGTATGTACTCGCGTATACACAACAACCCCTAAGAAGCCGAACTCAGCGCTGCGTAAAGTTGCCCGTGTTCGTCTGACTTCAGGTTTTGAAGTCACCGGTTACATCGGTGGTGAAGGCCATAACCTTCAGGAACACTCCGTGGTCCTGATTCGTGGTGGTCGTGTGAAGGATTTGCCTGGTGTTCGTTACCACGTCGTGCGCGGTAGCCTGGATACCCAAGGTGTCGATAAGCGCCGTCAAGGCCGCTCAAAATATGGCGCGAAGCGTCCTAAAGCTAAATAACGGTTGGATTAAGAAATGCCTAGAAGAAGAGAAGTACCGAAGCGCGAGATTTTGCCAGACCCAAAATACGGCAATGTCACTGTCGCTAAGTTCATCAACATGATCATGTTGAGCGGGAAGAAGTCAGTCGCCGAATCAATTTTGTACGGCGCCATGACAATCGCTGAAGAAAAAGGCAAGGGTCACCCGGTCGAGCTCGTCGAGCGCGCACTGGAAAATGTGGCGCCTGCGGTTGAGGTTAAGTCTCGCCGAGTTGGTGGTGCCAACTATCAGGTTCCTGTTGAGGTTCGCGCTGTGCGTCGTTCCTCGTTGGCCATGCGCTGGTTGATTGATGCCGCACGTAAGCGTGGTGAAAAGACCATGGCCGCCAAGTTGGCCGGCGAGTTGATGGACGCGGCAGAAAGCCGGGGTTCAGCAGTTAAGAAACGTGAAGATACACACCGAATGGCTGAAGCTAACAAAGCTTTTGCACATTTCCGCTGGTAATTTAAGAGGTAATCCCTGTGGCCAGAACCACCCCGCTCGAGCGCTACCGTAACTTCGGTATTATGGCGCATATTGATGCCGGCAAAACAACGACCACTGAACGCATTCTGTTCTACACCGGTGTTTCTCACAAAATCGGTGAAGTCCATGATGGCGCAGCGACCATGGACTGGATGGAGCAGGAGCAGGAGCGTGGTATCACGATCACTTCTGCGGCTACTACCGCGTTCTGGGGTGGTATGGATAAGCAGTTTGAGCCTCATCGGTTCAACATTATCGATACCCCCGGTCACGTAGACTTCACTATCGAAGTAGAGCGTTCACTCCGTGTTCTCGATGGCGCTGTTTTCGTGCTTTGTGCCGTGGGTGGGGTTCAGCCACAGTCTGAAACCGTATGGCGTCAGGCCAATAAGTACAGCGTCCCGCGTCTTGCCTTCGTGAACAAGATGGACCGCTCAGGTGCTGACTTCTATCGTGTAATGGATCAGCTCAAGAAGCGTTTGGGTGCAAACCCTGTGCCTGTTGTTCTGCCTATCGGTGCCGAAGACGGTTTCGAAGGTGTGATTGATCTGCTGCGCATGAAGGCAATCTACTGGAATACCGAAGACATGGGCCTGACCTATGAAGAAAAGGAAATTCCGGCTGAATTGCTCGAAAAAGCCAAATCCTATCGTAGCGAAATGATGGAAGCGGCTGCTGAAGCGAACGAAGAGTACATGGAGAAATACCTCGAGTCCGGGGAATTGGCAGATGAAGAAATCGTATCTGGACTGCGTCAGCGCACACTGAACAACGAGATCATCCCTGCTCTGTGCGGTACGGCGTTCAAGAACAAGGGCGTTCAGAAGATGTTGGATGCGGTAATTGATTACCTGCCGTCACCAACGCAAGTCCCGCCGATCAAGGGTGAATTGCCCGATGGTACAGCCTCTGTCCGTATGACTGGCGATGATCAGCCATTCTCCGCTCTGGCGTTCAAAATCATGTCTGATCCATTTGTGGGATCGCTCACGTTTTTCCGGGTTTATTCAGGTGTGGTGAACGCCGGTGATGGCGTGTTGAACTCCACAAAGGATAACAAGGAGCGCATGGGGCGTATTCTTCAGATGCATGCCAACTCACGCGAAGAAATCAAAGAAGTTCGTGCGGGTGATATCGCTGCGGCGGTCGGTTTGAAGAACGTGATTACAGGTGACACGCTTTGCGATCTGGCTAATCCGATTATCCTTGAGCGTATGGTGTTCCCGGAGCCCGTCATTTCTGTTGCGGTTGAGCCGAAGACAAAGGGTGATCAGGAGAAAATGGGCATGGCGCTGGGACGCCTTGCTCAGGAAGATCCTTCATTCCGTGTCTTCACCGATGAAGAATCAGGTCAAACGATCATTGCGGGCATGGGTGAACTTCACCTTGAGATTCTCGTTGACCGTATGCGTCGTGAATTCAAGGTCGAGGCAAACATCGGTAAGCCGCAGGTGGCCTATCGTGAAACCATTCGCGGTACAGTAGAGCAGGACGGTAAGTTCGTTCGGCAGTCTGGTGGACGTGGTCAGTACGGTCACGTAAAAATTCGCATCGAGCCACTGGAGGTGGGCGGTGGTTACGAATTTATCAATGGCATTGTTGGTGGCGTTGTTCCTCGTGAGTACATTCCTGCAGTTGACAAGGGTATTCAGGAACAGATTAAGAATGGCGTGATCGCGGGTTACCCGGTTGTTGACGTCAAGGTCACTCTGTTCGATGGTTCGTACCATGAAGTCGACTCCAACGAAATGGCGTTCAAAATCGCAGGTAGCATGGCATTCAAAGAAGGTGCAGTTAAAGCGAACCCTGTGCTGCTCGAACCGATGATGAAAGTTGAAGTCGAGACCCCGGAAGATTACATGGGTGACGTGATCGGGGACTTGAACCGTCGTCGCGGCATGATTCAGGGTATGGAGGATACCGTAGGTGGTGGTAAGCAGGTGAAGGCTGAGGTGCCATTGTCCGAGATGTTCGGCTATGCCACTGATTTGCGTTCTGCTACCCAGGGCCGTGCGACTTACTCCATGGAGTTCGCTCGCTATGCCGAAGCGCCGAAAAACGTTGCTGACGCGGTGATCAAAGGCAAATCCGCGTAATTACTGATTAATACTTATAGAGGCTTTTATCATGTCAAAAGAGAAATTTGAACGGAACAAACCGCACGTTAACGTGGGCACGAT
>CAZZMW010000004.1:0-30175 GCA_964655215.1 uncultured Halothiobacillus sp. | reverse complement strand
TGAAGGCGGCCGCACAGTTGGCGCCGGTGTTGTCTCTAAAATCATCGAGTAATTAATATGGCTTCTCAAACTATCCGTATCCGTCTGAAAAGCTTCGATCATCGTCTGATCGACCGTTCAGCTGCTGAAATCGTTGATACTGCCCGCCGTTCAGGGGCTCGGGTCAAGGGTCCTATTCCTTTGCCAAGCCGTAAGGAGCGTTTCACCGTTCTGACCTCTCCGCACGTCAATAAAGATGCGCGAGATCAGTACGAGCTTCGCACCCACAAGCGTGTGCTTGACATCATTGAGCCGACGGATCGCACCGTTGATTTGTTGATGCAGCTTGACCTGGCAGCAGGTGTGGATGTGCAAATCCGGTTGAATTAATTCGTCATTGAAATAGGTCTTTACGTCCTGTTTGAATGCTGATAAATTAATGACCCTTTTCAGCCCGGCGCTGTTGCGTCGGGCTGAATATTTCAGGCGGACCGGTCAATCGTAATCGGCGTCTTTCATAAGTTAGAGGTATTAACCATGTCTTTAGGTGTAGTCGGTCGCAAGGTCGGCATGACTCGCGTCTTTGACGAAACTGGTGTTTCTACGCCAGTGACCGTCATTGAAGTCGAGCCCAATCGCGTGACTCAGCTCAAAACCCCGGAAGTGGATGGCTATACGGCCGTTCAGGTCACTACCGGTACTCGTCGTGCCTCTCGTGTAACCAAGGCGATGGCCGGTCATTACGCGAAGGCTGAAACAGCTTCTGGTCGCATGTCTATGGAATTCCGTGTTTCTGCGGATGAGCTTGCTGGTTTCCAGCCAGGCGCTGAGATCACTGTCTCAATCTTTGATGGCGTTGAGAAGGTTGACGTTGCAGGTCAGAGCAAAGGAAAAGGCTTTGCGGGTACTGTTAAGCGGTACAACTTCCGCACGCAGGATGCGACCCATGGTAACTCCCGTTCACACCGTGTGCCGGGTTCTATTGGTCAAAACCAGACACCTGGTCGCGTATTTCCGGGCAAGAAGATGTCCGGTCATATGGGTGACGAGCGCGTGTCGTCTTTGGGTTTGAAAGTGGTTCGGGTTGATGTCGAGCGTGGTTTGATCCTCGTGAAAGGCGCCGTGCCAGGTTCAACAGGCGGCGACGTAATCGTTCGTCCTTCTGTCAAGATTAAAGGCTGAGGCACGTCATGGAATTACAGGTTAAAGATGGCGCTGCTATGAGCGTCTCAGAACAAATTTTCGATCGCAGCTACAACGAAGGTCTAATTCATCAGGCAGTAGTTGCGTTTATGGCTGGTGCACGTTCTGGCACCAAGCGTCAATTGACTCGCTCGGAAGTTTCCGGTGGCGGTAAGAAGCCATGGAACCAGAAGGGTTCGGGCCGTGCACGTGCGGGGACGACTCGTTCGCCTATCTGGCGTACCGGCGGTGTGACCTTTGCTGCGCGTCCGCGTAACTTCGAGCAGAAGATCAATCGTAAGGCATACCGTGTTGCGATGGCCTCCATCTTCTCTGAGTTGGTTCGTCAGGATCGCCTGATCGTTGTCGAGTCGCTAACAGTTTCCTCGCCTAAGACACGCGAAGTGTTGAGCCTGGTAAAAAATCTGGGTATTCAGGGTGGTCGCACATTGTTTGTTGCTGAAGCATTCGATGAGCATTTCTTCCTGGGTTCGCGAAACGTGATTGAGCTGGGTTATCTCACGGCTGACATGTTGGATCCGGTGAGTCTGGTTGGCGCTGAGCGCGTGGTAATCACCCGTGCGGCCGTCAAAATGGTTGAGGAGTGGTTGTCATGATGCGAGAAAAACTTTTTGACGTATTGCGTTCACCGCTGGTGACCGAAAAAACAGCGCGGGCGAATCAAGAAAACCAATATGCGTTCCGTGTTGCTACTACGGCAACCAAGGCGGACATCAAGGCGGCAGTCGAGCAACTGTTCAGCGTTAATGTTTTGTCGGTACAGACTTTGAACGTGGCTGGCAAGTCACGCCGTTTCCGTGGTGTGGCTGGTCGTCGCGCTGACTGGAAAAAAGCTTATGTCACACTGGCTGAGGGTCAAGCGATTGATCTGGGTCAGGCTGGTTAAGTAAGGAATTAAATCATGGCATTGAAAATTGCAAAACCAACCTCCCCGGGGCGCCGTGCGGTCATCGAAATCGACCGGTCGCATCTCTATAAAGGTGCCCCGTACGCTCCGTTGCTGGAAAAGAAATCCAACACCGGTGGTCGTAACAACCTCGGCCGAATTACCACTCGTCACATCGGCGGTGGTCACAAGCAACATTACCGCCTGGTTGACTTCAAGCGCGTGAAAGATGGCATTCCTGCTACTGTCGAGCGTATTGAATATGATCCGAACCGCACCGCGCACATCGCATTGATCATGTATGCGGATGGCGAGCGTGCTTATATTCTGGCGCCTCGTGGCGTGGTTCCTGGCCAAGTGGTTCAGTCTGGTGTTGAAGCGCCTATTCGTGCGGGTAACTGCTTGCCCATTCGCAACATTCCAATCGGTTCGACCATTCATGCGGTTGAGTTGAAACCTGGTAAGGGTGCTCAAATGGCTCGCAGTGCTGGCGCTGCCGTGCAGTTGGTTGCTCGTGATGGAGCCTACGCTACCCTGCGTCTGCGTTCCGGTGAGACCCGTAAGGTTCTGTCTGATTGCCGCGCAACACTGGGCGAAGTCAGCAACCACGAACACAGCCTCCGCTCTTTGGGTAAGGCTGGTGCAACACGTTGGCGCGGTATTCGTCCGACCGTTCGAGGTGTGGTCATGAACCCAGTGGATCACCCGCACGGTGGTGGTGAGGGTCGTACTTCGGGCGGTCGTCATCCGGTTACCCCTTGGGGCGTGCCGACTAAGGGCTACAAAACTCGGACGAACAAGCGTACGGACAAACTTATTGTTCGTCGTCGTTCTAAATAATTCACTGATATAGAGGGTTAAAAGGTGCCACGTTCACTTAAGAAAGGTCCCTTCGTGGATCATCACTTGCTGAAAAAGGTGGAAGAGGCTGCTGCGGCCAATAACCGTCGGCCCATAAAGACCTGGTCTCGCCGCTCGATGATCCTCCCGGACTTCATCGGCCTGACCATTGCGGTCCATAACGGTCGCCAGCACATTCCAGTTCTCGTCAACGAAAACATGGTTGGTCACAAGCTCGGTGAGTTTGCGCCTACCCGGACTTACCGGGGACATGTGGCTGACAAGAAAGCCAAGCGCTAGGAGACTGATATGCAAGCTACAGCTTTACACCGTTATGCACGTATTTCTCCTCAGAAGGCCCGCCTTGTTGCGGATCTGGTGCGGGGGCAGGGTGTCGCCCAGGCACTTGAAACATTGACGTTCAGCGACAAGAAAGGCGCTGATCTGATCAAGAAGGTTCTGGAGTCGGCAATTGCCAACGCGGAAAACAATGAAGGCGCAGATGTCGATCGTCTGCGTATCGCGACGATCATGGTCGACGAAGGCCCGGTTTTGAAACGTTTCCGTGCACGAGCTAAGGGTCGTGGTGCACGTATCCTGAAAAAAACCAGTCATATTCTAGTCACGGTCAGCGAGCGGTAAGGGGAGAGTTATGGGTCAGAAAGTACATCCGGTAGGCTTCCGGCTCGGGATTTCCTCTGATTGGACATCTCGCTGGTATGCCGATAGTAAATTGTTTCCGGTTCAGTTGAACCAAGATGTGCGTACGCGTGCGTTCATCAAGGACAAGCTGAAAGAAGCATCTGTTTCACGTATTCAGATCGAGCGTCCGGCTCGCTCTGCGTCAGTTACCATCCACACGGCTCGCCCTGGGATCGTGATTGGTCGCAAGGGTGAGGACATTGAGCGTCTGCGCGGTGAAATTGCTCCGATGCTGGGTGTTGATCGCAACGCGGTCAAACTCTCGGTTGAAGAGATCCGCAAGCCAGAATTGGACGCGCAACTTGTCGCAGAATCTATTGCGCAGCAGCTCGAGCGTCGGATCATGTTCCGACGCGCCATGAAGCGTGCAGTGCAGACCTCCATGCGCCTTGGTGCTGGTGGGATCAAAGTCAATGTATCTGGTCGGTTAGGCGGTGCAGAGATTGCCCGTAACGAATGGTATCGCGAAGGTCGTGTGCCATTGCACACCCTGCGTGCCGACATCGATTACGGCTTTGCAGAGGCCCAAACTACCTATGGCGTCATTGGCGTCAAAGTTTGGATTTTTAAAGGTGAAGTGTTTGGCGTCCCGGGCAACCGAGATGGCAAAGCAGCGACAGCCTGAACCAATCAGATAGGTAAGTGGAGCTAACATTATGCTGCTGCCAAAACGTACAAAATTCCGCAAGCAGTTCCGTGGCAAAAACCGGGGCATTGCGACTACAGGCAATAAAGTGAGCTTTGGTGAATTCGGTCTGAAGTCACTGGAGCGTGGTGAAATTACATCTCGTCAAATCGAGTCGGCTCGTCGTGCCATTTCACGTCATGTGAAGCGGGGCGGTAAGATCTGGATCCGGATTTTCCCGGACACCCCGATCACCAAGAAGCCACTTGAAGTGCGGATGGGTAAAGGTAAAGGGAGCGTCGAGTACTGGGTTGCTAAAATCCAACCAGGCAAGATGCTTTATGAAATTGAAGGTGTGACAGAAGATATCGCGCGTCAAGCGTTCTCATTGGCCTCGGCCAAGCTTCCCGTCAAGACGACCTTCGTAACGCGGGTACTGATGTAATGAGCAAAATCACTAACGAATTGCGCGAAAAATCACCAGAAGGTCTGCGTGAGGAATTGTTGGCCATCAAACGCGAACAGTTCAATCTGCGTATGCAAAAAGCGACGGGTCAGGAATCCAAATCGCATTTGATTCGTGAAGCGCGAAAAAACGTCGCTCGAATCAAAACGATTCTGACCGAGAAGGAGCAAGGCTGAGATGTCTACTGAAACAAACGAAAAGATCATCCGTACCCGCGTTGGTCGCGTGACCAGCGACAAGATGGATAAATCAATCACGGTTGCTATCGAGCGCCGTGTGAAGCATCCCCTGTACGGTAAGTTCATTACTAAAACAACGAAGCTTCACGTTCACGACGAAGACAATCAGTCTCGTGTGGGCGATAGCGTTGAAATCCGTGAGTCACGTCCGATTTCCAAGACGAAATCCTGGACTTTGGTTCGCGTTATTACACGCGCAGCCGTATAAGGAGCTAGATCATGATTCAAATGCAAACCATTCTGGACTCCGCAGATAACAGTGGCGCCAAAAAAATCCAGTGCATCAAAGTGCTGGGTGGTTCACATCGCCGTTATGCGGGTATCGGTGACATCATCAAGGTGTCTATTAAAGATGCCATTCCACGCGGTCGCGTCAAAAAAGGTGACGTTTACAACGCTGTTGTTGTGCGCACTGCTAAAGGCGTTCGCCGCGCGGACGGCTCATTGATCCGTTTCGATGGCAATGCTGCTGTTTTGTTAAACGCTAAACTCGAGCCAATCGGCACGCGTATCTTTGGCCCTGTCACCCGCGAACTGCGTGGCGAGAAGTTCATGAAGATCGTGTCTCTTGCGCCCGAAGTGATTTGAGGATATCGCCATGCGTAAAATTCGACAAGGTGATGAAGTAGTTGTCATCGCAGGTAAAGACAAAGGTCGCCGTGGCACAGTGCTGCGCGTGATAGATGATGGAGCCCGCGTTGTCGTCGAAAATATCAACAAGGTTAAAAAGCACATGAAGCCCAACCCGATGTTGGGTCAGACGGGTGGAATTATCGAAATGGAGAAATCCATTGATATTTCCAACGTAATGCTGTTTAATCCCGCCTCCGAAAAAGGTGACCGGGTTGGCTTCAAGATGCTTGAAGACGGCACGAAAGTTCGTTTTTTTAAATCCAACGGCGAAGTCGTTGACACAAAATAGGTTGATTCAAAATGTCTCGTCTTCAGGAATTATACTCCAATACGTATCAGGCCGAGCTCAAGGCTAAGCTCGGTATCGATAACGTCATGGCCGTTCCGAAGCTGACTAAAATTACCTTGAACATGGGCCTGGGAGACTCGGCTCGTGATAAAAAGGTAATTGACAGTGCAGTGAACGAACTGGCCGCGATTACGGGGCAAAAGCCCGTTGTGACTTATGCGCGTAAGTCGATTGCCGGTTTCAAACTGCGCGAAGGGATGCCGTTAGGCGTCAAGGTGACCCTGAGAGGAAGTACGATGTACGAATTCTTCGATCGGTTGATCCAAATCTCTGTTCCTCGTATTCGTGATTTCCGCGGTCTCAATCCTAAATCGTTTGATGGTCGCGGTAATTACAGTATGGGTGTGAAAGAGCAAATTATTTTCCCGGAAATTGATTACGACAAAATCGATCAAATCCGCGGGATGGATATCACGATCACGACTACCGCTCAGAATGATGACCAGGCACGGGCTCTGCTCGAATGCTTTGGTTTCCCGTTCCGCCGGTAAGGGAGTTTTAAATGGCTAAGAAAAGTATGTTGAATCGGGAAGAGCAGCGTCAAAAGCTCTCGGCTCGTTATCAAGCTAAGCGCGATCAATTGCGTGCAGTTCTGAATGATCCGAATGCGGATTTTGACGCGAAGATGCAGGCATCTGCTGCATTGAGCAAGTTGCCGCGTGACTCTTCGGTTTGCCGTCAGGTTCGCCGTTGCGCGATCACTGGTCGCCCGAAGGGTGTTTACCGCAAGTTCGCGCTCGGTCGGAACAAGCTCCGTCAATTGGCGATGTCTGGTGAGATTCCAGGCCTTCGCAAAGCAAGTTGGTAATGAGGTGACATTATGAGTATGAGTGATCCAATTTCCGACATGCTGACCCGTATCCGTAACGCTCAGAACGCCCGTAAGCCGAGCGTTAGTATGCCTTCGTCCAAGTTCAAGCAAGCAATTGCCAAAGTTCTGAAGGAAGAAGGTTACATCGGTGACTTCCAGGTTTCTGGCGACGCCAAGCCTACCTTGTCTATTGCGCTGAAATATTTTCAGGGCAAGCCTGTCATTGACATGATCAAGCGTGTCTCTAAGCCAGGTTTCCGTGTCTACAAGAACGCGGACGAACTGCCTACCGTTATCGGTGGTCTGGGTGTGGCTATCCTTTCTACATCACAGGGTGTAATGCCTGATCGCGAAGCGCGTCGGCAAAACATCGGTGGTGAAGTTATTTGCCTCGTATCTTAATTGGGAGTGAATCATGAGTCGTGTTGCTAAAAAGCCCGTCGCCATTCCCAAAGGTGTCGAGGTTAAATTGAATGGTCAAGTTATCTCATTCAAGGGGCCGAAGGGTCAGCTTGAATTGACATTGCACAAATCAGTCAGTGTCGATATGGCGGCTAACGAATTACGTTTTGAGCCTGAGTCAGACCAGTACATTGCTATGGCGGGCACCATGCGCGCCTTGGCAAACAACAACGTTCAGGGCGTATCAGCTGGTTTCGAAATGAAGCTTCAGCTGGTTGGTGTGGGTTACCGCGCGCAGGTTCAGGGCAATGTTCTGAATCTTGCACTGGGTTTTTCTCATCCAATCAACTTCGCTATCCCTGCGGGCATCACTATTGAAACGCCTTCACAAACGGAAATCATTATCCGTGGTGCGGATCGTCAAAAAGTTGGTCAAGTGGCTTCCAATATCCGTGGTTACCGTCCGCCAGAGCCGTATAAGGGCAAGGGCGTGAAGTACCACGATGAAGTCATCTTCCGTAAGGAAGCGAAGAAGAAATAAGGTATAGCTATGAACGAAAAATCACAAAATCGTCTGCGCCGCGCGCGCCGCACACGTGCCAAAATCGTCCGGTTGGGTGTTCATCGGCTGACGGTTTACCGTACAGCGCAGCATACCTACGCTCAAATCTTTACGCCTGATGGCGCGACAGTTGTTGCATCATCCTCAACGTTGCACCCAGGTGTGATCGAAGCTGGTAAGCACGGTGGCAACATCGAAGCTGCCAAGCGTGTTGGTGAGATGGTCGCGAAGGCTGCCCTGGCCAAAGGCATTACAAACGTCGCATTTGACCGTTCTGGATTCATTTTCCATGGCCGGATCAAGGCATTGGCCGAATCCGCTCGTGAAGCCGGTCTGCAATTCTAAGAGGTTATGCAATGAGTAGAAATTCTAACGAAGTTGCGACCGATGGCTTGATCGAGAAACTCGTGGCTGTAAACCGGGTTGCCAAGGTCGTCAAAGGTGGTCGTATTTTTTCATTCACCGCGCTGACAGTTGTTGGTGATGGTGAAGGTCGTGTTGGATTCGGTTACGGCAAAGCGAAAGAAGTGCCAGCTGCAATCCAGAAGGCTATGGACCGCGCTAAACGCAATATGGTTGATGTGCCATTGCGTGACGGTACATTGTATTACTCGACCATTGGTAATCACGGTGCCGCTCAGGTGTTCATGAAGCCGGCCTCTGAAGGTACAGGCGTCATTGCCGGTGGTGCGATGCGTGCTGTATTTGAGGCTGTTGGCGTGCGTAACGTCCTGGCCAAATGCATCGGTACTCGTAACCACATGAACGTGATTCGCGCTACCGTAAATGGCCTGCAGTCAATCAATTCACCAGAAATGATCGCCTCTAAGCGTGGCAAACGTGTAGAAGAGATTGTTGGGAGTGCGTCATGAGCCAGCCATCAATGATTCGTATTAAATTGATTCGTTCAACCATCGGACGTTTGGCATCGCATAAGGCATGTGTCAAAGGTCTTGGCTTGCGTCGTATGAATCACGAAGTTGAAGTCATGGATACGCCAGAGAATCGCGGCATGATCAACAAAATCGAGTATCTGCTCGAAGTTCAGGAGTCCAAGTAATGCGTCTGAATACTTTATCGCCTGCTGACGGCAGCCGCAAAGAACGCACCCGCGTTGGTCGCGGTGTCGGCTCTGGTCTGGGTAAGACCGCGGGTCGCGGTCACAAGGGGCAGAAGTCACGTTCCGGTGGCTTCCATAAGACAGGTTTCGAAGGCGGTCAGATGCCAATTCAGCGCCGGTTGCCTAAAATGGGCTTCCGTTCGTTGCGTGCTCTGGCATCAGCCGAGATCCGTACCTCTGAACTCAATAAGCTGGATGGCGTCGTTTCTCTGGAAACATTGAAAGCCGCAGGCCTGATTCGTAACGATGTTCGCTTCGTTAAAATCATGCTTTCCGGTGAAGTGACAAAGCCGGTTCAGGTTCAGGGCATTCGTGTCAGCAAGGGCGCATTGAGCGCTATTGTTGCAGCTGGTGGAAAAGCGGAGTAACCCGTGGCGCTATCAAATGCCGGAATATCAAGCTTGGCGGGAGCTGGTCGTTTGACTGAGCTCCGTCAGCGCATTTTCTTTGTGATTATGGTGCTGGTCGTTTATCGGGTCGGCACGTTTATTCCGTTGCCAGGAATTGACGTCAATGTGATGCGTACTCTGTTTACGCAGCACTCTGGTGGCATTCTCGGCATGATGAACATGTTTTCCGGTGGTGCGCTGTCGCGGATGTCTCTGTTCGCACTGGGGGTAATGCCTTACATTTCAGCTTCAATTATTGTTCAGCTGCTTTCATCTGTTTTGCCATCACTTGAGCGAATCAAGAAAGAGGGTGAAGCGGGGCGTAGAAAGATCACTCAGTACACGCGTTACGGCACGTTGGGTCTTGGTCTGGTCCAGGCACTGGGCGTTTCCATTGCCCTGCAGGGACAGTCTGTTGGCGGGCAAAGTCTGGTTTATACACCGGGTTTCGGCTTTTTGTTCGTCGCTACCATGACACTTCTGACGGGTACCATGTTGCTGGTATGGCTCGGTGAGCAGATTACAGAGCGTGGGGTTGGCAACGGTATCTCCTTGATCATCTTCGCGGGTATCGTGGCTGGCTTGCCTACCGCAATTGGCGGTACAGCGGAGTTGGTTCGCACGGGTGAGCTCGGTGTCATTACACTGCTGATCCTTGGTGTCTTGATTGTTGCCGTTACTGCTTTCGTTGTGTTCGTCGAACGTGGACAGCGTCGTATCACGGTTAACTATGCGCGCCGTCAGCAGGGACGTGGTATGTCCGGGCAGCAGTCTTCGCACTTGCCCTTGAAGCTGAATATGGCTGGCGTTATTCCGCCTATTTTTGCTTCAAGCATCATCCTGTTCCCGGCGACGCTGGGTAACTGGCTGGGGCAGCAGGAGAATATGGCTTGGTTGCGCAGTATCTCTACAGCACTGTCTCCTGGTCAGCCGTTGTATGTTGGTTTGTACGCAACAGCAATTATTTTCTTCTGCTTTTTCTATACGGCATTGGTCTTTAACTCGCGTGAAACTGCTGATAACCTCAAGCGCTCTGGTGCGTTTGTGCCGGGCATCCGCCCTGGAGAACATACTGCTCGCTACATTGATAAGGTGCTTACGCGACTGACATTCTGGGGTGCTTTGTACATCACCGCGGTATGTCTGCTGCCGGAGTTTCTGATTCTGTATTGGAATGTGCCCTTCTATTTTGGTGGTACTTCTCTGTTGATTATCGTGGTTGTTCTGATGGACTTCATGGCCCAGGTACAATCCCATCTGGTTTCTCACCAGTACGATAGTTTGGTGCGTAAAGCACACTTCAAGTCTGGATTATAAGAATACGGGGTCATTGTCTTGATTCTGTGTTCTTTTTGTTTTATAGTTTCGCGCTCATTTTTTAAGGTGATCTTCGATGGCACGTATCGCGGGAATTAATATTCCAGTGCAAAAGCATGTAGTTATTGCACTCACATCAATTTATGGCATTGGCACTACTCGTGCGCAGGCAATTTGCCAGGCTTCTGGTGTCGAGCCGAGCCGTAAGGTTCGTGACTTGTCAGAGTCCGAAGTCGAGGCGTTGCGCGCCGAAGTGGCAAAATTTGTCGTCGAAGGTGACCTTCGGCGTGATGTCTCCATGAACATCAAGCGTTTGATGGATCTGGGTTGTTATCGTGGGTTGCGGCATCGTCGCGGCCTGCCACTCCGTGGACAGCGCACACGGACAAACGCACGGACTCGTAAGGGTCCGCGTCGCCTGGTTAAGCGCTAATCAGGCTTAATATTCTTCGATTTACGAGAGTAGGATTACTAAATGGCTAAATCTAATGCCCCTGCGCGCAAGAAAATTAAGCGCGTAGTCACTGATGCCGTGGCTCATGTCCATGCTTCATTCAATAACACGATTGTGACGATCACTGATCGTCAAGGTAACGCCCTGAGCTGGGCCACTTCTGGTGGATCTGGCTTCCGTGGTTCACGTAAGTCAACACCTTTCGCGGCACAGGTTGCTGCTGAGCGTGCTGGCGAAGCTGCCAAGGCTTACGGCGTAAAGAACATTGATGTCGAGATCAAAGGTCCAGGCCCTGGTCGCGAGTCAACCATTCGTGCGTTGAATTCGGTCGGTTTCAAAGTTGGCGTCATTACTGATGTCACCCCGATTCCCCACAATGGTTGCCGCCCGCCTAAAAAGCGTCGTGTCTGAGAGGTATTAGATTATGGCTCGTTATCTTGGTCCAAAATGCAAATTAAGTCGTCGCGAAGGCACCGACCTTTTCCTCAAGTCAGGCGTGCGTTCACACGAAGACAAATGTCATCACGATCGTGCTCCTGGTCAACATGGGGCCGCACGTAAGCAGAAAGTTTCTGAATACGGTGTACAGCTCCGCGAGAAGCAGAAACTGCGTCGAATTTACGGCGTGCTTGAGCGTCAGTTCGCCAACTATTTCAAGAAAGCGGCACAGCTGAAAGGTTCAACAGGTGAAAACCTGCTGCAACTGCTCGAATGCCGTTTAGATAACGTGGTTTACCGCATGGGCTTTGGTTCTACGCGTTCCGAATCACGCCAGCTGGTTTCTCACCGCGCCATTACCGTCAACGGTGAAGTGGTGAATATCGCTTCTTATCAAGTTGCCGCTAACGACGTTGTTGCTGTTCGTGAATCTTCGCGTAAGCAACAGCGTATCAAGGATTCTCTTGAAATTGCTGCGCAGCGTCCTGACGTATCGTGGATTTCTGTTGATGCCGCGAAGATGGAAGGCGTATTCAAATCGGCTCCTTCTCGTGACGAGTTGCCAGCCGAAATCAACGAATCACTCGTTGTCGAATTGTATTCCAAGTAATTAACGGGGGTTTGTCATGCAATTGGGTTCTACCGAACTGCTTAAGCCACGACTGGTCGATGTCCAGGTTTTGGACGCGACACGGGCCCGTGTCGTGCTGGAGCCGCTTGAGCGTGGCTTCGGTTATACACTTGGTAATGCGCTTCGTCGTATTCTTCTTTCTTCCATTCCAGGTGTTGCCGTAACGGAAGCGGAAATTGAAGGCGTCGTTCATGAGTACACTACTATTGAGGGTGTGCATGAGGATGTGCTGGAAATTCTGCTTAACCTGAAAGGTCTTTCGGTCATTCTGCATGGTCGCGATGAAGCCATGCTGAGCATTAAGAAGACTGGTGCTGGTGCAATTACGGCTGCCGATATCAAGGCCGATCACGCTGTTGAGATCATCAACCCAGAGCATCACATTGCCACATTGAATGATCAGGGCAGCTTGGTCATGACCTTCAAGGTCACCCGTGGTAAAGGCTATGTGCCTGCCAGTGCGCGGCGTGAAGAGGCTGGTGGACAGATCGGTCGTCTGCTGGTGGATGCTTCATTCTCGCCACTGCGCCGAGTTTCCTACTCGGTAGAACGCGCACGTGTTGAACAGCGTACCGACCTTGACTCACTGGTTCTCGATATCGAAACCAATGGTTCTATTTCTGCCGAAGATGCGATTCGCCAGGCCGCTGGAATTCTGGTTGATCAGTTGTCGGTCTTTGTTGACCTTAAGGCTGAAAAGGTTGAACCAGTTGTTGAGCAAGCACCTACGGTAGATCCTGTCCTGTTGCGTCCGGTTGATGATCTGGAGTTGACCGTTCGTTCGGCTAACTGCCTGAAGGCTGAAAATATTTATTACATCGGTGATCTCATTCAGCGTACAGAAATCGAGTTGTTAAAAACTCCAAATCTGGGTAAGAAGTCGCTGACTGAAATCAAGGACGTGCTGGCCAAACAGGGCTTGTCTCTGGGTCAACGTCTCGAGAACTGGCCACCTGCAGAGCTTTTGAATCTCGCTGAGTCGAAGATTTAAGGCGATTTGAATTTTTTGGGGTATATGACATGCGTCACCGTCTTTCTGGTCGTCAACTCGGCCGTAACTCTGCACAGCGTAATGCGCTGATGCGTTCTTTAACCAACTCATTGATTGAGCATGAGTTGATCAAAACAACTTTGCCAAAGGCAAAGGAGCTGCGTCGTTTCGCTGAGCCTTTGATTACTCTGGCCAAAGATGACTCCGTTCATGCACGCCGTCTGGCTTTTGCGCAAACTCGTAACAAGGATGTCGTCGGCAAGTTGTTCTCAGACTTGGGTCCGCGCTTTAAGGCGCGTGCCGGTGGTTATGTACGTATCCTGAAGTGCGGTAATCGTGCTGGCGATAATGCGCCCATGGCGTACGTTGAGTTCGTGCAACGAGGCGAAGCTGCGACCGCGGCTGAGTAAGTTTGGCTCTGATTGAATTGATGAAAACCGGCCAAGTGCCGGTTTTTATTTTTTGCAATCTTGGTTGTTATTTTGGTCGGCCTTTGTCAGACTCAACCGGTTCGTATCATTCGTTTCATTATTGATGAGGGTATTCATGTCTGTTTCCAATAAATTCCGCGGTATTCGCCAATCAGCATTGGCCATCGGCGTTGTTCTGGGGTTGATGACAGTTGGCGCCTATGCCGCTGATGCGCCTGCAGCGCCAGCTGCGCAGCCTGCCACGCCAACGTTGTCTCCGGAGCAAATGGAGTTGATGAAGGATTTCCAGCAGACTCGTCAGGAGATGGATGCTCTTGAGCAGAAGCTCCAAGGTATTGAGGCTGAGGCGTACCAGAAGAATCCTAAACTGAGCAAGCAGCGTGATGGACTTCGTGACTCAATCAAGGCGGCTATGTCTGATAAGGACTTTGATGCTCAGGCCAAGTACGACGAGCTGAAGGCTTTGGTTACCAAGATTCAGGGCATGAAGGCCGATGATCCTGAGCGCATGAAGGACATTCAGGAATTCCGTGCCCACCAGCAGGAATTTGAAGAGCGTCAGGCGAAAGCATTCCAGGAGCCCAAGATTCAGAAGCAGTCTGAGAAGCTGCGTAATGATGTGCGCGCTGCAATGATCAAGGTCGATCCGAAGGCCAAGGGTATGTTCACTGAGCTGGATGCCAAAGAGAAGCATATTCGTGACTTGCAAGAGCAGGCTATGAAGATGCATGGCTCTGAGCAAGTGGCGCCTGCGCCAGCAAATTGATCACTGAGTCAATTTAAATGATGACCCGGCTTATGCCGGGTTTTTTGTATTTGTTCGTTCCTATTTGGCGTCAGTGGCGATCAGCTGCTCTTGTAACCGATGAATCTCGTCCCTGATTTTGGCGGCTGCTTCGAATTCAAGATCCTTGGCTAGCCGATACATTTTGGCTTCGCGCTCCTTGATCTGTTTCAGGATTTGCTCTGAACTCATGTTGACACTGAAATCACCTGCTGTTTCTGCCACCTGCGCCATTTTCCTGCTCCTCTGGTTTGCACCGCGGGAGCCGGGAATTTTGTAGTCGCCGGACTGCAGAATATCGTCCACCCGTTTGTCGATCCCTTTGGGTGTGATGCCTTGTTCCAGATTGTGCTGAATCTGCTTTGCGCGCCTTCGGTCGGTTTCATCAATCGCCTTGCGCATGGCATCCGTGATTCGGTCTGCATAAAGGATCGCTTTGCCGTGCAGGTTTCTGGCGGCGCGACCGATGGTTTGAATTAGTGATCGTTCCGATCGGAGGAAGCCTTCTTTGTCGGCATCGAAAATGGCCACGAGGGAGACTTCGGGGATATCCAGTCCTTCGCGCAGCAGGTTGATGCCGATAAGAGCATCAAAAATCCCCAGTCTCAGATCACGGATAATCTCGACACGTTCGACCGTATCGACATCGGAATGGAGGTAACGAACGCGAACGTCATGCTCTGCCAGATAGTCGGCAAGATCTTCTGCCATCCGTTTCGTGAGCGTTGTAATCAGTACACGTTCCCGGCGGCTGGCACGGTTGCGAATCTCAGAGAGCACATCGTCGACCTGACTTGCGACCGGGCGTATTTCGATTTCCGGATCTATGAGTCCGGTTGGGCGGACCACCTGTTCGACAACTTGCGCCGAATGGCTTTCTTCATAAGGGCCGGGTGTGGCCGAGACATGAATTGTCTGCGGCATCATTCGTTCGAATTCATCGAATTTTAATGGACGATTGTCGAGCGCTGACGGCAGCCGGAAGCCGAAACTCACCAGTGTTTCCTTCCGTGAGCGATCCCCTTTATACATCGCGCCGAGTTGAGGTACGGTGACATGGGACTCATCGATAACGAGCAGTGCATCAGGTGGGAGGTAGTCGTAGAGGCAAGGCGGCGGTTCCCCGGGTTGACGTCCGGACAGGTAACGGGAGTAGTTTTCAATGCCGTTGCAGTAACCCAGCTCGTACATCATTTCTATGTCGAAGCGCGTGCGTTGAGCGAGCCGTTGGGCTTCGACCAACTTGTGCTCCGCATTCAGGTGTTCAAGTTGCTGTGCCAGTTCGCTCTTGATTGATTCGACGGCGGACAGAATCCGTTCACGCGGGGTGACATAGTGTGAGGACGGGTAAATGGTGAAACGTGGCAATCGACGCCGAACGGCGCCGGTGAGTGGGTCGAACAATGAAATCTGCTCGATTTCATCGTCAAACAGTTCGACTCGAACGCCTTCATCGTCGGATTCGGAAGGATGGATGTCGATCACGTCACCGCGCACGCGATAGGTGCCGCGGCGGAATTCCATGTCATTCCTGGTGTACTGCATTTCGGCCAGGCGTCGCAGCATCTGGCGCTGATCCGCCTTTTCTCCGCGAACCAGATGCAGAATCATCTTCAGGTAGGCATCTGGGTCACCGAGGCCGTAGATGGAGGAAACCGTTGCGACGATGATGACATCCCGGCGTTCGAGTAGTGCCTTGGTTGCCGAAAGTCGCATCTGCTCGATGTGTTCGTTGACCGAGGCATCTTTCTCGATAAACGTGTCCGATGCGGGGACGTAGGCTTCAGGCTGGTAGTAATCGTAGTAAGAGACGAAGTATTCAACCGCGTTATTCGGGAAAAACCCCTTCAGCTCACCGTACAACTGGGCAGCAAGTGTTTTGTTTGGCGCTAGGACAAGCGCCGGGCGTTGCAACCGGTCGATAACATTGGCGATCGTGAAGGTTTTCCCTGAGCCGGTGACACCTAGGAGGGTCTGCTGTGCGAGTCCATCCTGTAAGCCTTCGACGAGTCGAGCAATGGCCGCCGGTTGATCGCCGGCAGGTTGATAATCGGTGACTAAAGTGAATCGGGTGTCCTGCATAAGAGGCGAAGTATAGAGGATTGGGCATCGGGTATCCGATGAAATGGATTATCATGTTAAATTGAATCGAATAAATTGGTTTGTTCGCGGGTTTGCAGCCGGGTAAGTGTGGCGCAGGCTCAATTTTTATGCTTTTACAGATAAGGTTTCCATGTCCCAAGAGACGGTATCAGATCCCCAAGCGGCCCTAGAGGCTGAAAAATACGACAATCCGGTAGCGAGCCGAGAATTCATTTTGCAGTTGCTCTCGGAGCAAGATGGCCCTCTGACGCTGAATCGATTGATCAGTCACCTGGAATACGATGGTGATGACGAGCGGATCGAAGGGTTGAGTCGCCGCATGCGCGCGATGGAGCGTGATGGCCAGGTTATTCGCAATCGTCGCGGCGGTTACGTGCCGGTCACTCATGCTGAGTTGGTGCGCGGTCGCGTGTTGGGTCATCGTGATGGCTTCGGATTTCTCGTGCCCGATGATGGCGGCGATGATGTATTCCTGTCGCCCCGCGTGATGCGCGCGCTGCTCAATGGCGATCGTGCTGTCGTGCAGGTGACCGGGCTTGATCGTCGAGGACGTCGCGAAGGGAATCTGGTCGAGGTGATCGAGCGGGCAAACGCCGAGATTGTCGGCCGTCTGGTGCTGGAGGCAGGTATCGCCTTTGTGGTTCCTGATCATGCGCGGATCACTCAGGATATTCTCGTCCCGATGACGGATCTGATGGGGGCTCGTGATGGTCAGATCGTGCGTGTTGCTCTGGTCGAACAGCCCACACTGCGCCACAAGCCCGTCGGTAAAGTTGTTGAGGTGTTGGGTGATCACATGTCGCCTGGCATGGAAATCGATGTTGCCATCAATTCGCACGGTATTCCTCACGAGTGGCCGGAAGAAGTTCTGGCTGCCATCGATGGTTTGAATCCCGAAGTTGAGGAGGGCCACAAGTCAGGGCGGGTCGACTTGCGCCATATGCCACTTGTCACCATTGATGGCGCAGATTCCAGGGATTTCGATGATGCGGTGTTCTGCCAGGCAACAACGGAAGGTTTCCGGTTGCTGGTGGCGATTGCCGATGTTAGCCATTACGTGAACGTGGGCTCTGCATTGGACCGTGAAGGTTTCAATCGTGCGACGTCCGTTTACTTCCCTGGGCGTGTGCTCCCCATGTTGCCGGAGGTGCTGTCAAACGGTTTGTGTTCGCTGAACCCGGCTGTTGATCGCTTGTGCCTTTGTGCCGATATGCTGATCAATAATGAAGGACACATCGCCAAATTCCGCTTCTTCGAAGGGGTGATGAAGTCCGCAGCTCGTCTGACTTACGATACGGTCGCCAAGGTGTTGGTCGATCAGGATGCTGAGGCGCGTGCTGCTCATGCCCATCTGCTCGATCCCCTTGAAACGCTCTATGGCGTTTACAAGGTGTTGCGTGCTGCGCGAGAGCGCCGTGGCGCGATTGATTTCGATACGGTTGAAACCAAGATCGTGTTCGGCGAAGCGCGCAAGATCGAGGCGATCGTGCCTTATGAGCGTAACGACGCGCACAAGATTATTGAAGAATGCATGATCGCGGCCAATGTGGCGGCTGGTCGCTTCGTTGCCGATCATAAAATCCCTGCGCTTTATCGTGTGCATGATCGCCCCACGACGGAAAAAATTACCGATCTGCGCACCATGCTGGCTGAAAAGGGTTTGAGTTTGGGTGGTGGTGATCAGCCAAGCCCCAAAGACTTCAATGCGTTGTTGTCACAGGTGCAAGGGCGACCCGATTTCCTGACGATTCAAACTGTGATTCTCCGTTCCCTGAAGCAGGCGGTGTACTCGCCAGACAATCTGGGGCACTTCGGTCTGGCGCATGAGTTCTATGCGCATTTCACCTCCCCGATCCGGCGTTATCCCGATTTGATGGTGCATCGCGCCATTCGGCACCTGCTCCGCACGGGTGCCCCGGATCGCTTTCCGTACAGCCATGATGAAATGGTCATCATCGGTGAGCATTGTTCCAATAACGAACGCCGTGCAGATGAAGCAACACGAGATGCGACGGACTGGCTCAAGTGCGAGTTCATGCTCGATAAGGTGGGCGAGGTGTTCGAGGGGCGGGTGGCTTCTGTTCTGGGCTTTGGTCTGTTCGTGGAGCTCAAGGACTTTTTCGTCGAAGGTTTGCTGCATATCACCGCTTTGAGCAAAGATTATTACCACTTTGATCCAGTCACTCTTTCATTGCGTGGCGAGCGCTCGGGGCGGGTTTATGCCTTGAATGATGCCATCACCGTCCGCGTGGCGCGTGTGGATCTGGATGAGCGCAAAATCGATTTTGTCCTGCCGGATGATGATGAAGCCTTGTCGGAGGAGGAAAGCGAGACCCCGGACGATCAGGAATCTGATGAGGATGACGCGACCAAGAAGAAACGCAAGCCACGTCGGCGTCGCCGTAAAAAGCCGGCGGGCGATGATGAAAATGCCGATTCAGGTGATGACGCTTCGGATGCGCCCTCGGCTCCTGAATCGGAGTCCGGTGCTGCTGAGGAAACGCGCGGATAATGGCCGAACGCAAATCCCCATCGCCTACGCAGTGGCTTAGCGGTTTTCATGCGGTCGAGGCGGCCCTTCAGCATGATCCGGAACGTGTATTGTCGGTCATTTTCGAGCAAGGGCGGCAGGACAAGCGGGTGCAGCAACTGCGTGTGCTCGCTCAGTCCTGCGGTGTATCCATCGAGGATGCTCCCGAGAAGGTTTTCGCCGACCGTGTGCGTGCCGATCGCGAGCTGGCGCGCCACCAAGGCGTACTGGCTCGCTATCAGCCCAAACCTTCCGGCAACGAGCATGATCTGTTCGCGTTGCTGGACAGTCTGGATGAGCCTGCCTTCCTGCTGATTCTCGATGGCGTGACGGATCCACACAATCTCGGTGCCTGCCTGCGCAGCGCCGAAGCCGCGGGTGTTCATGCCGTCATTTCGCCAAAGGATCGGGCCGTCGGTCTGACGCCAACCGCGCGCAAGGCTGCGTCCGGAGCAGCTGAGCGCTTGCCTTTTATCCAGGTGACCAACCTTGCGCGTACATTGGCCGATCTTAAATCCCGTCATATCTGGGTTGTCGGTGCGGCAGGTGGAGGCATGGTGAGTTTGTATGAGTCGGATTTCGCCGCCGAACCAGTCGCGCTTGTTATGGGAAGTGAAGGGGAAGGGCTGCGCCGTCTGACGCAGGAAAGTTGTGATCAGTTGATCTACATTCCAATGCGCACCCCCGTCGAAAGTCTGAATGTTTCAGTGGCGGCAGCAGTTTGTCTGTTCGAGTTTCGCCGGGTGCGAGATCAGGCCGTAATCCAGTCTGGGGCGCTACCCCAATAACCCCGACTTCGTTAGAATGTCGGGTCATTTGATTTACATCGGGCAGCCATGGTTTTTTGTGCTTGGTTGTCACCAAAACGATCGTTGTTCAGGAGCATTTTGCGATCATGATCCTTTCAGACCGGGTTCGCCGCGTACGTCCCTCACCGACATTGGCTGTTACCGCGAAAGCAGCTGAATTGAAGGCACTGGGGCGTGACATCATCAGTCTCGGGGCCGGTGAGCCAGATTTCGATACCCCGGAGCCGATTCGCGCTGCCGCCATCAATGCGATCAATGCGGGTTTTACCCGCTATACCGCAGTAGAAGGGATATTGAGTCTGCGTCAGGCGATCGCTAAACGTCTGCGTGTTGATCAGGGGCTCGACTATGAGCCGAACGAAATCATTGTTTCCACGGGTGGCAAGCAAAGCATCTACAACCTGTTTCAGGCCCTGCTGAATCCGGGGGATGAAGTCATCATCGTGGCACCCTACTGGGTTTCTTATCCGGATATGGTGCTGTTGGCGGGCGGTGAGCCGGTCATTGTGCTCGCCGGGCAAAATCAGGGATTCAAGGTTTCGCCTGCCCAGCTGGAGGCGGCGATCACCGACAAGACTCGGATCGTCATGCTGAACAGTCCATCCAATCCGACGGGTGTGGCGTATACGCGGGAGGATTGGGCTGCCATGGCCGAAGTTCTGCGTGCGCATCCCAAATTGCTGATCGCGACCGATGACATGTACGAAAAAATCCTCTGGGCTGATGAGCCTTTTTCGAACATCGCCATGGTCGCGCCCGATTTGAAGGCGCGGACAGTCGTGCTGAACGGAGTAAGCAAAGCCTATGCAATGACGGGTTGGCGGATCGGCTATGCGGCGGGTCCGGCTAACATCATCAAGGCGATGAACGTGATCCAGTCGCAAAGTACTTCCGGCGCATGCTCGATCGCTCAGGTGGCGGCACAGACAGCCATCGAGGGCGATCAGTCCGAAATCCGGGCTATGGTCCATTCGTTCCAGACACGGCACGATTTCGTGGTCGATCGACTCAATGCGATTCCCGATGTGGTCTGTTTGCCGAGCCAGGGGGCGTTTTACAGCTTTCCTGATGTGAGCGCGGTGATCGCCCGTTTGGGATTGAAGGATGACGTGGCCTTGAGCGAAATGCTGCTGGAGAAGGCTGGAGTGGCGGTAGTGCCGGGGACTGCGTTCGGCGCGCCTGGCCATATCCGCCTGAGCTATGCCACCAGCATGGAGGCGTTGGATGAAGCGCTTCGCCGAATGGCCGATGTGATGGGCTGAACATCGGCCTGTCTGTTCACCCGGGTCTTTTTCCTGGTCTTTTCAAGTAATCGAATAAATAGGTATCCCCCATGGACGAAAATCGTAAGAAAGCGCTGACGGCTGCATTAAGCCAGATCGAGCGACAGTTCGGTAAAGGCGCCGTGATGCGGATGAACGATACGGCGGGTGTCGATGTACCTGTGATCAGCACCGGTTCGATCGCACTGGATGCGGCGCTTGGAATTGGCGGTCTGCCGCGTGGGCGGGTGGTCGAAATCTATGGTCCGGAGTCTTCTGGTAAAACCACTCTGACGTTGCAGGTGATTGCCCAGGCGCAAAAAACCGGCGGCGTCTGTGCCTTCGTAGATGCAGAGCACGCACTGGATCCAACTTATGCGCAAAAGTTGGGGGTCAACGTCGATGATTTGCTGGTCAGCCAGCCGGATACGGGGGAGCAGGCGCTGGAAATCACCGACATGCTGGTGCGTTCCGGCGCGGTGGACGTTGTCGTAGTCGATTCCGTTGCCGCCTTGGTGCCAAAGGCTGAGATTGAAGGTGAGATGGGCGATGCGCATGTGGGGTTGCAGGCACGTCTGATGAGCCAGGCCTTGCGCAAGCTGACCGGTAACATCAAGCGCACGAATTGCATGGTTATTTTCATCAACCAGATTCGGATGAAGATCGGCGTCAGTTATGGCAGTCCGGAGACTACAACTGGCGGAAATGCCTTGAAGTTCTATTCTTCCGTTCGTCTGGATATTCGTCGCGTCGGGGCGGTTAAGAAGGGCGAAGAGATTATCGGGAATCAAACCCGGATCAAGGTCGTGAAAAATAAAATGGCGCCACCGTTCAAGGTGGTTGATGTCGACATTCTCTATGGAGAAGGGATTTCCCGTCTCATGGAATTGATTGACATGGCCACGGTCCATGGTCTGATCCAGAAGGCGGGCGCATGGTATTCCTGCGGTGATATCCGTCTGGGGCAGGGGAAAGACAATGCCCGGCAGTATTTTGTCGAGCATCCCGAATTGGCTGATGACATTGAAGCCAAATTGAGGGCCATGATGCGCGCACCGACGGGTAAAGTTGCGGTACGCGCCTCTGAGGATGACGAGTTCGCATCAGCGCTCGAAGAGTAATCCAGCGGTCACGTTTTGGCTTGGCATTGGCAGGCGAAGGCGGAAGAGGATAAAGCCGACGCCGCCAAAATCGAGAAAGTGGCGGTGGGCTTGCTGGCCCGCCGTGAGCACAGTGCATTCGAATTGCAGCGAAAACTGTCTCAGCGCGGTTTTGATCCCCATGTAATTGACGATGTGATCAGCCGATTGGCCGAGCAGGGCTGGCAGTCGGATGCCCGTTATGCAGAGGCCTATGTACGCATGAGGGTCGAGCGTGGCTATGGGCTCCAGTCCATCCGTGCCGAACTTGGTCAGAGGGGGGTTGCGCGTGTACTGATCCAGGCCGTGCTGGATGAGGCGGATATCGATTGGTTGTCCTGCGCACAAAGACAGATCCACCGCCATTATCATTGTGCTCCCGATGGGCATGACGACCAGTTGCGTCGTTACCGACATCTTCTGTCGCGTGGTTTTTCGCCCGAGCAATCGCGAGTGGCCAGTGGGCAATGGAGTGATGATGGTGTCTTTTGATTTCTCCACTTGGTGTTGAAAATAACTCCTGTCTGTTCCGACCCTCCTCGTTGCGGATATCCCTGTCGGATGTGGTTTTCAATGGAATATCCGAGTGGGGGTCATCGACTTATTACCGCTTTCCGTTACACTCGCGCTCAACACCGTTTTACTTTTTGATTTCGTGAAATTTTTATGATGAATACCACTGCTGAGTTGCGTACTGCTTTCCTGGATTTTTTTCACCAGCGAGGGCACGAGATTGTGCCGTCTTCCTCTCTTATCCCGGCTCACGACCCAACACTGTTGTTCACGAATGCAGGTATGGTCCAGTTCAAGGATGCGTTCCTGGGGCTGGAACATCGGGCTAACCCGCGTGCCGTCTCCTGTCAGCGTTGCGTGCGCGCCGGTGGTAAGCACAACGATCTCGAAAATGTGGGTTATACCGCGCGGCATCATACATTCTTCGAGATGCTGGGTAATTTCAGCTTTGGGGATTATTTCAAGTCCGAGGCCATCCGCTATGGTTGGGATTTTCTCACTCAAGTGCTGAAGCTTCCTGCCGATCGCCTGCTCGTGACGGTGTACAAAACCGATGATGAGGCCTATGCCATTTGGCGTGATGAAGTCGGCTTGCCTGAAGAAAAAGTTCTGCGGGTCGGCGACAAGCCTAGTGGTGGCTCCGATAATTTCTGGCAAATGGGTGATACCGGGCCCTGTGGACCATGCACCGAAATTTTCTATGACCATGGCGCACACATTCCTGGTGGCCCGCCAGGTTCGGTCGATGAGGATGGTGACCGGTTCATCGAAATCTGGAACATCGTATTCATGCAGTACGATCGGACGATCGATGGTCAACTTCATCCCTTGCCAAAGCCGTCTGTAGATACCGGTATGGGTATCGAGCGTCTGGCTGCAATTCTGCAGGGCGGGCACAGTAATTACGACATCGATATCTTCCGTCATCTGATTGCCGCGGCGCAGGCCGTGACTGACGCGTCCGACCAGAAGTCGAACTCTCTTAAGGTGCTGGCGGATCACATTCGATCCTGTGCCTTTTTGATTGTGGATGGCGTTCGTCCCGGGAATGAGGGGCGTGACTACGTTCTCCGTCGAATCATCCGCCGAGCAGCGCGTCACGGACACAAGCTCGGCGTGGATGAGCCTTTCTTCTACCGACTGGTTTCACCCCTGGTCGAGGTGATGGGGGCGGCTTATCCCGAATTGGCAGAGGCTCAGGTTGAGGTGGAACGTGTGCTGCGTCAGGAAGAGGAACGGTTCCTGCAGACACTGGCATCCGGGATGCAGGTGCTGGAAACTGAACTGGCCGGTATGGCGTCGGGGGGGATCATTCCGGGTGATGTGGTGTTCAAATTGTATGACACCCACGGGTTCCCCTTTGATCTGACTGCCGATATTGCACGCGAACGTGGGCTGGTTCTGGATGAGTCCGGTTTTGAGCATGCGATGGCTGAGCGGCGTGCGCAATCGCGCGCTGCCAGCCAGTTCTCCCAGCAGACGCAAGTGCTGGAAATCGAAACGCCAACCTGTTTTGAAGGCTATGCGCAGGACAAGGCGCAGGGCGCGGTGATAGCCATCGTGCACGATGGTGTGCAGACCGATGTGCTTGAAGCCGGTCAGTCGGGTGCGCTGGTGCTGGATCACACGCCATTTTATGCGGAGTCCGGCGGCCAAGTGGGCGACACCGGCATCATTACCACGGCTGGCGGGCGCTTTGTTGTGACCGATACCCAGAAGCAGGGCATGAATTTCCTGCATCTGGGTGAGGTGATTCAGGGGCGCGTTGCCCTCGGCGATGTGGCTGATGCTCAAATTGATGCCGAACGTCGCCACAGTATTCGTCTGAATCACTCAGCCACGCATTTGCTGCACGCTGCATTACGTCAAGTGCTTGGCTCACATGTCCACCAGAAAGGGTCGCGTGTCAGTGCCGAATCGTTGCGGTTCGATTTCTCTCAGCCCGAGCCGATTACCGATGCCCAGTTGCGTGAAATCGAAAGTATCGTCAATGCGCAGATTCGTGAGAACCATCCGGTTGAAACTCGTGAGATGCCCGTCGACGAAGCGCGCGCAGCCGGGGCCATGGCACTGTTCGGTGAAAAATATGGCGATGTCGTGCGTGTTGTCACAATGGGGCCATTTTCAATGGAACTGTGTGGCGGTACGCATGCGCGCCGTGGCGGCGATATCGGGTTGATCAAAATTGTCAGCGAAAGCGGTGTGGCATCGGGTGTTCGCCGGATTGAGGCGGTCACGGGTGCCTCTGCGCTTGCCGTGTTGGAGCAGATTGATGACGCCTTGGCCGAAATTGCGAGTATGGTGCGTGGATCACGACAGGATGCGGTGAGTCGGGTGGCGCAACTGGTGGAGCGCGGGCGGCAACTCGAGCGAGAACTGGCCGAAATCAAAGCCAAGCAGGCTGCAGAGGCGGGGGGCGATTTGCTGACCACCGCTGTGGTCATGGCCGGTGTGAACTATTTGGTCTCCGAGTTGCCAGATGCTGATGTTAATACGTTGCGAGACACGGTGGATCAGCTCAAGAACAAGTTGGGCACTTCCGCTGTGATGCTGGCGAGCGTCGAGGACGGAAAGGTTCGCCTGATTGCGGGCGTCAGCAAAGACCTCACCGGACGCATCAAAGCAGGTGACTGGGTTAATGTTGCCGCTCAGATCGTGGGCGGAAAGGGTGGCGGACGTCCGGACATGGCGCAGGCGGGCGGCCCGGATTCCGCACGGCTGCCAGACGCGCTGGAAGCCGCCCGTGCCTGGATGAAAGAACAGTTGAGTTAATTGTCCCTCCCAAGGAGCAGTTCCTGGCTTCGGTTCTGATGTGACACTTTTTTCGAGTGCTCAATGAGGTGTTCTTGTCACAACTTGATGCGTGCAGTCATCTGCCGATTTGGGTAGAATGCGCGGCTATTTTCGATTTTATGGAAGCGGTTTGAATTGCCGCCTCCTAAACTATTTGCATACGGGAAGCGAACGGTACGTTCATGGCTTTAATCGTCCAAAAATATGGGGGCACTTCCGTCGGGAGTGTGGAACGCATCGGTGCTGTCGCCGACCGGGTCATTCGTGCTCGTCGGGAAGGTCATGATGTCGTGGTTGTGGTTTCGGCGATGAGTGGCGAAACCAACCGCCTGCTTGATCTCGCGAAGCAACTGCAGGCCCGTCCTAACGAGCGTGAGTTGGATGCGCTTGTTTCCACCGGGGAGCAGGTGACTACGGCCCTGCTCTCCATGGCGTTGCAGCAGCGCGGTCAAGCCGCTCGCTCTTATACCGGCGCTCAAGTGCGAATCGTTACAGACAGCGCATTCAACAAGGCACGCATTCAGTCAATCGATACTGAAGCGATAACGAATGATCTGGCTGCCGGACGCGTGGTGGTGGTTGCCGGATTCCAGGGCGTCAATGAGCGTGGTGATATCACAACGCTGGGGCGTGGCGGTTCCGATACGTCGGCTGTTGCCATCGCCGCCGCCTTGAACGCCGATGAGTGCCAGATCTATACCGATGTGGATGGAGTCTATACGACTGACCCTCGGGTGGAGCCTCGAGCTCGTCGTCTTGACCGCATTACCTTCGAGGAAATGTTGGAGATGGCCAGCTTGGGTTCGAAGGTCCTGCAGATTCGTTCTGTGGAATTTGCCGGAAAATATAATGTCCCTTTACGGGTATTGTCGTCATTTGCTGACGGCCCGGGGACGCTGATTACGATGGAGGATGATGTTGTGGAACAGGCCGTGATTTCGGGTATAGCCTTCAATCGTGATGAGGCTCAACTGACGGTCAAAGGCGTACCGGACAGCCCGGGTATCGCCTATGCCATCTTGGGGCCGGTGGCCGAGGCCAATATCGAAGTCGATATGATTCTGCAAAATGTCGGCATGGATAACACCACCGATTTCACCTTTACCGTTCAGCACGTTGATTACGAAAAAACATTGGACATCCTGCGTCAGCAGGCAGAAGTGCTGGGGGCGCGCGAAGTCTCTGGTAATCCGAAAATCGTCAAGGTCTCAGTAGTTGGCGTCGGGATGCGTTCCCATGCCGGTATTGCTGCCAAAATGTTCAAGGTGCTGGCTGACGAGAAAATCAACATACGCATGATCTCAACTTCAGAGATCAAAATTTCTGTCGTTGTTGATGACAAATATCTCGAATTGGCGGTGCGTACTTTGCATGATGCGTTTGAATTAGATGCACCGAGTGCCTTGATCGTCTAAATTAGAGCAAAGAACAAAAAATTTACATATTCGGACGTCGCCCTGTTAGCGGATGTTCTCGAAATAAGGAGTGTTGACTCATGTTGATATTAACGCGTCGGATTGGCGAAGTTCTGCGGGTCGGTGATGAAGTCTCCATCACCGTGCTGGGCATCAAGGGTAATCAGGTTCGAATTGGTATCGATGCTCCAAAGGATGTTTCTGTGCACCGGGAAGAAATCTATCAGCGGATTAAAAACGAGGGGCACAGTCAGGAAGATGGCGTCTCAGGTCAGCAGTCCTCCGCGGAAGAATAATCCAGTCCATTCTAAATAAACAAAGCCGACAATCGAGTCGGCTTTCTGCTTTCTTGATTCAGTAGTAAGGTAAATCCATGGAAACAGCGTCGCTTGTCAGTGCCGTCGATGTGTTGTTCGTCCTGTCCGGTGCGATTATGGTTCTGGCAATGCATGCCGGCTTCGCCTTCCTTGAGGTGGGTACGGTCCGTCGTAAGAACCAGGTGAATGCGCTTGTGAAGATCATGGCCGATTTCGCCGTTTCGGCAATCGCCTATTTCTTCATCGGATATTTTGTCGCTTATCACATCGACTTTTGGTCATCAGCCAGCCAGCTTACGGTCGATCACGGTCATGAACTAGTCAAATTCTTCTTTCTCCTGACCTTCGCTGCAGCCATCCCTGCCATCATCTCGGGCGGTATTGCGGAGCGCGCTCGTTTTTATCCGCAGCTTGCGGCTACATTCCTGCTGGTTTCGCTCGTCTACCCCTTCTATGAAGGACTCATCTGGAATGGCAACTTTGGCTTTCAAGCCTGGTTGACTCACCAGTTTGGCGCGGCATTTCATGATTATGCGGGCTCCATGGTGGTTCACGGCATGGGGGGCTGGATTGCCTTTGCGGCCGTGATGCTTCTCGGACCTCGACATGGCCGCTATGGCAAGAACGGTGAAATATTTACCCATCCGCCATCAAACATTCCCTTCCTCGCATTGGGATCATGGGTGCTGGCTGTGGGTTGGTTCGGGTTCAACGTGATGTCCGCACAGAACATCGCGGGCATATCGGGTCTGGTCGCCGTCAATTCGCTCATGGCCATGGTCGGCGGTATTCTCTCCGCGCTCGTGGTTGGGCGGAATGATCCCGGATTCTTGCACAATGGACCGCTGGCTGGTTTGGTTGCCGTCTGTGCGGGTTCGGATGTCATGCACCCTGTCGGCGCATTGGTCACGGGATTGATAGCTGGCGGCTTGTTCGTCTGGTTGTTCACCTTCGTGCAGAACAGGCTGAAAATTGACGACGTGCTTGGTGTCTGGTCATTACATGGTGTTTGCGGATTGTGGGGTGCTCTTGCTGCGGGTATTTTTGGCCTTAAAGCCCTTGGCGGCGTTGGCGGCGTGAGTTTCATATCGCAATTTATCGGAAGTGCCGTGGCGATCATGGTGGCGCTGGGGGCCGGTTTCGTTATTTACGGCGCGCTTAAGTTGTTCATTGGAATTCGACTTACCGAAGAGCAAGAGTACGAGGGGGCAGATTTGACTATTCATCGTATTTCCGCCACACCCAAGTACGATTAGCCTAAAAGCCACTGCGCCTCGAATCCCGTTGCGCTCAGGGCTCTTAGCCGATAGAATGCACGCCCGTGGAGAAATGGCCGAGTGGCTGAAGGCGCACCCCTGCTAAGGGTGTATAGGGGAAACTCTATCGAGGGTTCGAATCCCTCTTTCTCCGCCATTTTTCATGTATATTCGCTTGATTCTAAAGCGAATTGCAAACAAACCAGACGATCATGCCCACACCCATGCCCACACTTTTATGTTTGGTAGGAAAGTGCGGTTATATGACCATCTGGATTCTTATGATTTTCTTCGACGACAAAACACCCCATATCAGAGTTAGCCCCTTGCTTGGTGGGTTGACATGTATTCCTATTTCATCGGAAAAAATCTGAGCATCCAGACCGATGCTCGATCGTTCGGATGATTGTCATGAACGCAGTCCCTACATGGTGAACAGGTAAGGACTATCCAAGCCCTGCCCAGGGCCATGCCAGTCGCTACATCGGCCCTATCGTTAGTCGCATACATTCGCATCACCAAGATTATCGTCATCCAAGACTGATACGGGTGATACATAGTCCGGACATAAGAACTACCTATACCTCGCCCCATATGAGGTGATGCTCCCCCCGGAACCCCCCAAGAAACCCATCGGTCTGCTTCTCGGCCTAAGCGGTCATAGGCCCTGTGAGGCAAATATGTCCTCTATGAGCTTCTTACCGGTCGATCTCGAATCATTAATGCCAAGCGTCAGCTTTAGTTTCCGCGATTGCTTACTTCCGACCCTAAGCAGACTGTTATTACTTACTTACCTACCATCAGCTTTGGTGGTGCGAATGCAGACCATCTGGCGCTATGCCATTCCACCATCCCTCAGAAACTAGCTACTTTGAGCCCTTGGCCGGCCGCCCCGTCTTGATTACCTCAACACGACGCACTGCGGCAAGCAGCGTGGTATCGCTCAATTTCGCCAGGTTGGCGACAGCCGCACGCAAGATTTCACTTTTTTTGGCTGGAATACCCGCATCAAGACAACGTTTTTTCAGCACTGTGATCTGTGCGTACTCAAGTTCGGGCATGGTGAAGCTATCGCGAACCAGTTTGGCTTTTTTTACTTTGGCGGGCTTGCTGTCTTTGTTGTTCTTGGTGACTAAAGGAGCAGGCTCATTCACGATTTTTTCTGCAGGAGCCGATTTCGTGGCCACGGGGCGTGTAACGGGTTTCTTTGCTGGGGTCGTAACGGCCTTGGCAACAGCAGGTGTCCTTTTTCTGGCGGGCTTTGCCGCAGCGGGCGCAGCAGGCTTTACTGACTGTGAACGCGAGGCCAGCTTTGGTGCTGGTGCTGCATCGCTGACTATAGAGACCGGGGCCGGGGCCGAAGTCGCCGGTTCAGTCTTTGCAGGCTTGTTGGTGTCATCAATCATGATCGATCCCCTATTTCATATAAAACAGAATAAACAGTATATGCAGTTAATCATGAAGCTCAAGCTGTCTGATTGCCGTCCACAACTGATAGCGGCGGCGAACTGAATATCCCTCGCTTTGGGCGACCATTGAATCGATAGCCCCGAAGATTGGTTGTTCGTCAGCGACACTGAACGAGTGGGTCAAACGAGCTGAAGTGGACTCAGGCCGACGTGATGGTGTCAGCACTCAAGAACGAGAGCGGATCAAGGCACTGGAACGTGAAAACAAGGAGCTACGCCAGGCCAATGAGATTCTGCGTTTAGCCAGTGCGTTTTTCGCCCGGGCGGAGCTCGACCGCCTCAAAAAGAAATGATGGTCTTTATCGACCAATACCGGG
>CAZZMW010000003.1:0-252019 GCA_964655215.1 uncultured Halothiobacillus sp. | reverse complement strand
ACCGCCGTCTACGTAGCTCAGTTGGATAGAGCGGCCCCCTCCTAAGGGGCAGGTCGGGGGTTCAATTCCCTCCGTGGACACCATATTTGACATTATAAATCAGTATTTTATCACCGAATTGAAAACGGAGAGATACTCCAATTTTGGGACATTTTTGATACTCACTGTCCCCATATTGTCCCCAAAAATACCTCAAAACACCCCCATTTCTACTGTCCCCGATTTGTCCCCGACGGCGGTATTCACTCGAAATCTACTTCTCCCCCGGCCCTTTCGGTCCGACCCCGCTGGGGTGGGGCTCCGGCGGGGGAAGGGTTGCGATTCTTTGGTTCATGTCGGCCAAGTCCTTGCCCTGCTCAGGCTTGGGCGTCCACTGGCGCACCTCGCGCCCGGTAATATCGGTCACTCTCTGTGCCTGCTTCTGGTGACCGGCGTCGGCCTTGACCTGCGCTTCGGTATTCTTCTCGTTCTCACCTGCAACGGTGACGCGCTCGGCCCCCTTCAGGATAGCTTGAACGTAGTCCCGATCGAGGAAGCTGCGGACGTTCGCCCCGCCTGACACGATGACCGTGGGCGGCTCCTGACCGCGCCGCTTTGCAATGTCGTGAAGAGCGAGGGCGTCGGCCCCGCCTTCAACAATCCAGGCCGATTTCGGATTGCCAGGCAGGATCGGCGGGTAGGACTTGTCGGAGCCTTTTAAATCGCGTTTCGGCTTCGGGGCGGTCGGGTCAACAGCTCGGCGGGTAATGTTCTGTGCTGTACCTGCGTGGTCGTAGCCGATAAACAGCACGCCACCCCGGGCATAGCGCACCATCCCGCATGCCTCGGCATGATCGATCGTTTCCGGGCTAATGCCCCGGCCCTTGAGGTATTCGCGGCCACGCTTGCGGGCTGCCAGCCCATGTGCCGGTAGCTGCGGCGGTTGGCGCTTCGGCTCAATCTGGCGCGGCTGCTGCCGGACTATCGGTGCACCAGACAACCGATAGACGGCCTCGGCGTAGCCGGTGCCCGGTTCGATCTCTCGCACGAGGTCTATATTGTCCCCGCCGCTGTTGCCGCCGCGGTGGCACCAGAGCCAGCGCCCGTCCTGCTGCCGGGTGACTCGGTACGCCTCGTCACCGTTGGCCCTGACGGATAGGTGCCGACCTTCACGTTTCACAGTGTAGCCTTTCGACTCAAGGTACGCGCTGGGGTCCAATTCGCGGGCGAATTGCTTGGCTTCTTCGTCAGCAACTCGCGTCCCTTGCTCTAAATCGCGTTGGCCCAATCCGCCGCCTGCTGCACGTCCCTTGGCGGCATTGGCCTGTTTAAATCGCGTTGCCCAATTCTGTTGCATATCTCTGCCCTCTTAAGCCCCTTTTCCCCGCCGGAGCCCCACCCCAGCGGGGTCGGACCGAAAGGGCCGGGGGAGAAGTAGACCTGAAGTTAAAACATGGATTGGCAAGGGCATACCGACGCCCATCAAAGGCGGCGGTTTGACCGCGCCATGCTAGAGATTCTTGGAAGAATCTTAGATGGATTCCCCCCACTGCCTTGTAATGGCGTCCTAGCGGAGTTGTGTGATTTTTCACGGGGAACGTTACGACGGGGAATGGGGAACGTTACGACGGGGAACCGGGAATGTTACGACGGAGAATTTGAAACTTTCCGGTCGCATATTCATCGATCACCCAGCCGCAGGCCGCTATCTCTTCTAACGCCCTACGCGCCGTTTGACGACGCTTTTTCATCGCTTCTGGATTGGCCGTATCCGACCAGACGTAGCCGCAGATAGTCTCCAGCTCGACACGCCTGACCTTACCAGGGTTGATCCAGCCGCATAGTCGCTGGTGTATCAGTCGGGCTGGGTCTGTCTGTAGTGCTCGGACTTCGGCCATGTCAATGCGTGCAAACTGCACGCGAGAGAGTACAGCGTCGGCAATACGCGGATTCAGCGCGACGAGTAAACGGCCGTCGTCTTCGTCAAACGCATAACTCATCAGATGAAATGCAGCCTGCCGCGTACCTTTTGCCACAAGTATTGTGACATTAGACATCCGCAGCAGGCTGGATTTCAGTGCTTTGATGTTGTTGCCGCTGTCCGTTAGCCCGACTTCTGCTAGAAGCTTGCTCAAGCTCTCTTTCACGATCAATGCGTCTTGCTCCGCTGCATCAAACGTCAGATCTAAAGCAAGCCTCAACTGTCTAGCGGAAGTACTTTTCGGTTCAGAAGTCAGCAACATGCCATGCGGCCCGCTGAGCGCTATGAGCCCCTGGAGCAATCGTAAATCGTCTGCGCCCAGCGGCTCGAAGCCGACGAAGCGCAAAGTCTCGTCTCCGAACACATGCGTCACGTCCAGCTTGAATTTTTTCCGCTCGCCACGCTTAAGACTACGGAAAAGGCCTGGCGTGAGGCAGTGAGCCGGGTCGTGCATCGCATGAGTTGTCTTATGCGATGAGACGCCCACGACGACCTCCCGCTTCAGTAGTTGAGGATTTCTTATCTTCACTCGCCGGGAACAGCTTGACTGGAAGCAGGACACCTCCCGCATGCCGACGGAACCAACGCCCGTCACCTTCCTTACCGTAATTGATTTTGCTGCTTCCGAAGCAAACAAAATTGGCACGGTCGGCACCCATGACACCGCCGACTGACCGGGGAGAACGGGTAGATTCGGCGATGCTCACACGGTCAGGAAACTCCGACCAGAGTTCGGCCTCTTCCCTGGTCATGCGCCGTATGTATCCAGCAAAGCGAGCATTATCAATGAGTGCTGACGCACCACGCGCCGCGCTTTGCCCCGACAGGTCGGCACCCTTGGCTACATGGTGAAGATAAAGAATCCCGCAGCCGGTGAGCTTTGCCGCCGCCTCCAAATGACTAAGCAACAGCGACATATCCCGGTTGCTGTTCTCGTCGCCCTGGTGCGCCCTGTTCAGCGTGTCGATGACGATAAGACGGGCTTTCATAGCCTGTGCTGATTCGATCAACCAACGGAGCCAGTCGTCATTCATCAGGTCGATGCGCCGACCTAGTAGGGATTCCAACTTGAGCCGCCCCGCAACCGTCGTCCATGCATCTTTTGATAGATGCTGACCGATTGAGTGCAATCGGTTAATCAGGACTTCTGAGGGGTCTTCTAGAGCGATGTAGAGGACGGGCTGTAACTCGTCGAGATTCCGGTTCTCATCGAAGATGTTGAGCAAATCACCACCGGCTGCGTCAATCGCGAGCTGAAGAGCAAAAAAGCTCTTTCCGGTCGAACCTGGCGCGACTAGCGCACCGACAGTCCCAGCAAGAAGACCAGGCAGGATAAAGTCTAGTGCAGGCGGCTCATCAGCGAAGGCCTTTAGAATATTAATACTCATAAATCCCCCACTTATTCGGACAATGGGGTTTTGCGAGGGCGTCCGCCGGAGCGCTGCTTTATCGCATCTTCGGGCTTTGACTGCTCTTGACCAGGGATGTCACGCCCGAAAAGCTCTTTGTATACGTAGGCGTCTACGTCGCTTCTCAAGCAGACGCGATTCCGACCAAGCTTTTTCACCTGCAACGGAAAACGCCCCTCCTCCAGGTACTTTTTTGTTGTGCCGATTGTGTATCCGATCCGAAGCCCTGCTTCCATCACGGGGATAGTAAGTGACTGTGTGATGCTGCTCATTTTTGATCCTCAATTTACGATAGCATCAAGGATTATATGAACCATTCAAGCCATGTAAATCAAGCGCTTGTATTACTTTAATCATCGGTAATTAAGTAATACAAGATGGAATGTTATAGTGATCACGATAACATTCCATGACTGGCGAATAGCATGCTATTAATTTCCACTTAATGAGAATTAATCCAGCAAGAACCGATAAGCTATTGAAACAAAATGCAATTAACCAGATTAATTCATGCATAAAAAACATCGAAGATAAAATGAGGATTTTTCGGTGTTTTGAGGTGGTTTTGGGTATTTAACGGCACAAAAGTGCCGTTTTGAGAAACCCCGTTTAGTCTGTGCCCTCTGATTACCAGTTGACCTCATCAGTGATTGCACGGGCCTCTTCGGTCATGACAAACCCACTCAGCCACGCATACAGCTCCTCTGGGGTGCCCGGCTCCCGGTCAATGGCGTGCGGCTCGGGCGTGTCAGACGACACTCCGTCGATACACATCCGCACGTGTCGTGAGTAGATCCCGTGATCTGCAAAATCTCGCACGTCATCCCCGATGCTTCGGTTGCCCGGATACTCGTCCAGCGCGACGCTCACCGCATCCGGGCTGGCGAAAACGCTTGGCAGGTCGTGATGAGCGTGGAACCAAGCCGCAGAAGAGAGTGAGTTGGTGTTGGTGTTGGTGTTATTCATGATTTAATCCTCTAGATTGAGATTGAGATTGTTTTCGTATTGCCCGACTGGTTGCCGGGCAGATTCCAATTAAATTTCTTCGGCCTCTTCAGCTTTTAAGACCTGCACATAAATATTGCCGAAGAGCGTGCCCACCCCGTCGTCGTGCAAATGGTAAGTCTCTCGAAGATTGCTTCCGAAAAGCTGGAAATCACTGGTCAGGTTCGACTGTCTTGAAAAAAGTTTGCTTGACCACTTGTAACCAGTCGCTCTGACTCTTTTCTTAATTGCTTCTTCGATTGCATAGTGAAACCAGTTTTCCAGTTCCTCTTCCGCCGTCGCCGGGCGATACCACGCGCCGCCGCTCACCCTCGTCAACTTAATGTCATCAAACATGTTCTCTCTGATTGTGACCCGCACAACATCCTTTTTGATGTAATCGCTCCAAACTTCTACTTCAAATTTCATCGTTTTCATGATTTGTTCCTATCGATTGATTTCAAAATTGTCACCCGGCAACCTGCCGGGCCGGTCTGTCCGGTCTCTTCTTACTCGCGCTCCTCCCCTACAAAGATGTATTTCACACTGCCGAAAGCCTCTCCCCACGGGTTTCGGCTGTATTCGTAGATATCCTGCATCCCGTTGAAATGCCCGGCCTCGTATTTGTCGGTAACGACTGTTTCGACTTCCTTAGATGTGACTCCGGCCCCTTTGGGGATGGTCACGTTAATGGCGTCATAGCTGGATTTGCGGACGGAAAACTTGATTTTGGGGAATGCCTTTTTGAGTTCCGCCCGAATGTTCTTCGCGGCTACACCTGGCCCTTGGCCTTGTGTCAGATGGCTGTACTGAGAATCAGCTTTCAGACGCTCGACTTCGGCGGTGAACGCTTCTGCTGCTTCGGCTCTGTGCACTTCATCCAGCGCCTTGGCAATAGCGCACCCAGTGATGAGAGCGGCTATCTCCTCTCGGGTAGCCAAATCCCCCTCAATGACAGAGAACCGCGCTCGGCTTGAGCTTGCGGGTTCAATCTGCTGAACAAATGGCCGTAACTGTCGGCCATCGTCTAGGGCAATAACCGCGTAATGCCCCTGAATCCCGACCACTGCCCCGTGCCCTGAGCAGTTAGCCATATCACCGCTGTATCGAATCCGTGTGCCTGTCTGAACCTGAACTGTCATGATGGTTTACCTCTTAAAATCGCCTGCTTTGTTGAGCTTTGATCCCCGAGCTGATTCCTGCTTTTTGCTCTGAATCGCCCGCTCGGTGCGGTTTTCTGGCTTGAACCCGCTGCTTCGCGTCGCTCATCACCCTTTCGCTGTGAAATCGTTAAAAACGGCCTCAGGGCCAATACAGGGGTGGAGCGAAGCGGAAAAGGGCGGCTGGCGCGGGCAGGAACGAAGCGCAGCGAAGTGACAACACGGGCCGCACTGGCCCTTGTATTGGTTCTGAGGTTGTTTAGATTTCAATAACGGACAGGGTTATGAGCACGCATCAGGAAGCGGCGGGTGCCAGATAACCGCATTGAGCGGATCAGCGATTCAGGAAAAGCAAAAAGCGAACGATGCCCGCGCATGGTCGCGCGGGCGCAACCGCCGGAGGCGCTTACCGCGAAGCGGTTTAAGTCTCGCCTCGAATAAACTCATCGAGCTCGTCTATCTCAATCGAGACGAATCCAGTTAAATATGCGTACAACTCTCCCGATGTTTTGGGTCGCCTTTCGATATATCGAGGTCTTTTGACAAACCCCGTGTCTATGCCGACCGTCCGGGACATTCGCGCTTTATACATTTCTTGAAGATGCCGCATGTAAGTTCCTTGCGCCTTGAAGTCGCGTTTATTCTCCTCTGCGACAGTCGTCCGTTCTTCGTCTGCCGCTCTCATTGCGTCCCTTTCCACCCATTGTTCGTTGTAACATCCAACCGCGAACAGCACGTCATCTACATTAGTTAAACCGCGAATATCACGGAGCCCGCGATAAGTTTGAAACCAGGCATTCTCTTCAGCAGCCTGGCTTGCTAGATAGTTTTGCAACCATTCCTCGTATTCCGTGAGTGACTGGGGTTCGTTTGAAGGTTTGGTGCTCATCTTTTGATCCTCAATTTACGATAGCATCAAGGATTATATGAACCATTCAAGCCATGTAAATCAAGCGCTTGTATTACTTTAATCATCGGTAATTAAGTAATACAAGATGGAATGTTATAGTGATCACGATAACATTCCATGACTGGCGAATAGCATGCTATTAATTTCCACTTAATGAGAATTAATCCAGCAAGAACCGATAAGCCATTGAAACAAAATGCAATTAACCAGATTAATTCATACATAAAAAACATCGAAGATAAAATGGGGATTTTTCGGTGTTTTGAGGTGGTTTTGGGTATTTAATGGCACAAAAGTGCTGTTTTATACAGTACGAACGATGCCCGCGCATGGTCGCGCGGGCGCAATCGCCGAAGGCGCTTACCGCGAAGCGGTTTATGAGTGGACGGCATACATGCCGAGCAAGAAAAGACAGAACGTCGCGGTCAAAGCCAGACCGCGCCATCCTTGGGTGGACTTCTCATGACTGAGCACTTGCTCCCGCAAGACTTGTTCGCGTGTTTCAGAGCCCTCCAGGGCTGCCTTGAGCTGGATGTTCTGCTCTTCACGTGTGCTCAGCATGGACCAGCGCACAGGGTCGCCAGTTGCCAGGTTGAAGATGCGACTCCATCGCCGCGCGTGGCGAGCAGCGTGGTATCGCTGGTGACGAGCCATGATTACTGACGCGATACGAGAGGCGGACCAGTTCGTCTGACCATATCGCTGACCTGCCCGGATAGCCCAAGGGATCCACATTGCCCAGCCTTCAGATTGATCAGTCATCCACCACGATGGCCTGTCTGTGGTGGACTCAACGTCATCAAAACCGATGTCATATAAAGAGAGATGGTTGATATATGACGCCGGATAATCCATTCGCATCATTAGAGCGACAAGAACCGCAGTGAACACTGGCCCATGCGATGGGCCGGTGTAATCGGCGTGGTTTAGTAGCCAATGTGTGACCTCGTGTATCACGATCATTCGAATCTCGCCGGGTGTTCTCGGGTACGCTCTACCAGAATCGATAAACCATGGCACGATGGCTATGGACTCGCCATAATTTCTCTCATCGTTTAATCCCCATGAAACGCCCCCTCGCCTCATCGGGCGGATCGTGATCGGCGGTGGATTCGATATACCCAACATACCGGGGAGACCTATTAGAGCATGCCGTGTGCGCTGCTCCGCCTCACGCATAAGGCTATCGGTGACTGGATCACCGCAGTAACTGCCAATAACTACAAACTCCCCATCGAGGCTCTGCCCCCACGGTGAGACTTCGACTATCTCGATTGACTCAGCTACATCCATCATGGTCAAACCCCAGATCTCAAGTTATTGTTTTCATTACCCTAAGAAATTCTTAGGGTAATGAAAACAACAGGTTAAAAATATACTCATCCCCGCAGTTCCAGTTCCAAGACAAGCTCGTTGCCCATGCTCCGTGTGGCTTCATCCACCTCATAATCGAGCGTGGTTTCCTTCTGTCGGCTCCTCCCCATAGCGGAGATGGCATCCTTTAAGTCCGCCAGTAGCGTGCTTTCCTGCTCGCCTCCATCGATTTGATGGTCGGCATGATCGTTAAGCCATCCTCGCGCCGACGCGAATGAATCCTGGTAATCCTCAGGCAGTTCAAGCCCTTTGCTGGCTGAGATTGATTCACACAACTCGATCATTTTTTCGGTCGGCGGTGCCTGATCGATTGCGTTCTCGATCTGTCGCTTCGTGATGATGATGTCGGTGGTATCCCGCATCCGACTCATCTGGACATAAGTTGACTCCCGGCTTGTCATCGAACCGCCACCCAAAACGACCGCACGATCCACAGTCGCACCCTGCGCTGCGTGAACTGTGACCGCATAACCATGCATGAGTTGAGAGTAGTCTGACGGGCTGAAAGTGACGTCTTCGCCTGTGCGGTCAACTCGTGCTGTGATCAGCACACCATCAGGAGTGAACCGGATGCCTCTAACTGTCATGAAGTCGGAGTTTTTTAAATCGGTTTCTTTGTCATTGAGCTTCGCCAGGAGCCGATCCCCCTCGGCGATGGCCAGCTTGCCCGCTGGTCTACCCATGCGGTCGGTCTTCTGAATGATGACCTCCGGCCCTAGCGTCATCGCGGCACGAGCAGCACGATTTAGTTCTGCCACCTCGGCATTTGTGTTCGCCATCAGCAGGGTCTCTGTCATCCCTACCTCTGATACATGGTGGTGCCAACGCTCGACTGCTTGTTCGATGGCTGAACGGCCATCTTCGGCCACATGCACCAGTCCCCGGTCGATAAACTTGCCTAGCGCCTCAGCGGCTTCGCCGCGACTGAATTCCTGAACGGCCTCCCGCGCCCAGCCTTCACGCTGGCGTCGGATTTCTGTAATCCGGGCGGAGTCCTGCTCAGCCAGATGACGGAAGACCCCGCCCGCGCCGACAGCCTGGAGCTGCTTGTGGTCGCCTACCAGCACGACACGAGCGCCCGCGCGCTCGGCATGATCGATGATCCGATGCATGGTGCGGCTATCTACCATGCCCGCTTCATCCACCACGATCACATCACGCCTGGTCAGAGTCTCGCGTGGCGGTTTGACCGCCCCGGTTTCTGGATCTGTTGATGGTTCGATCGCCCTGAGGAGCTTGGCGATCGAGCGACTCTCGATACCCGTATCTTTTTGCAAGCCCGCAGCAGCTTTGCTGCCAATCGCGCAGCCGATCACGTGCTGACCATTGGCTTCCCATGCCATCCGAGCGGCCAGCATGGCCGTGGATTTACCGGTACCGGCATCGCCGACGATGACACGTACTGCACCCGCGCCCTGTGCGACGTGCCGGACAGCGTTTTGCTGCTCATCTGATAAGGCAAAGCCCTTGTCTGCGGCGAACTGTTCAAATGCCGCCTCGATCTTTACGCTGCCCACGGCATGACGCTTGTCTCTAGCGTGGTCACGCGCGTAAGAGATAACGGCCCTCTCCTGCTGGTACAGCTCGCGGGTTGTGTACTTGACCTTGCCGGTCTCCGGATGGACCAGCCGGACAATTTCGGGTGATGCCATCACTTGGGCGACCTGCTCTCGAATCTGATCAAGACCCATAGCCCTGTGCTGACACTCGACGGCAACGGCCTGCCAGATGTGGTGTTCCTCGATCACGGCATCGTGTTCGGTGGCACGGCGTAGGAGCTCAGTGACGGTCGGCAAAGGGGCTGGTTCTCTCGCAGTGAGTGCCTGAGCCTGCTCGGCACTGAATCCCAAGGCATCAGCCTCGGTAGCCCATTTGTTATGTAGTTGATCGTGGTTAAAGTTGGCGGCCTTAATCTTGCGGGTATCCAGTGCCGCTACTTCGGATGCTTTCGCTCCGCTCGCACCATGCTCGGCCAGTGCAGCCTCGATCTGCTCACGTCGCTTGCTAAAGTTCTGGCAGACCTCGTCGGACACCCCGGCGAGTTTGAATGAGTCGCCGTCGGCTTCGATGGACAAGCCCTGCTCGGCCAGTGCCTGAGCCAGTTCAGCCCGATAGATGGCCCCAGCGGCCATTTTCCATTGGAATATCGCTTTTGACTCAATCCCGCCCCAGGTGCCATCGGAGCGTTGAGCGAGATTGGCGACAAAAGCATGGGTGTGAAGCTGTGGGTCTAGTTCCCGGCTGGTGCCGTGCTGAAACAGCGCCACAACCATGTCGGCCTTTTCCTGAACCAGTCCGCCCTTGCCACGGCGGGCGACGATGGCTTCGGCGTCATGCTGGAGCTGATCGAGGGCGGCTTTGACTGCCCGGTCATGAGCAGCAGATATAGAGGCACGTAAGTCTGCGTCGGTGGATGCGCCCCAGGCGACCGAAACCGACTTCGGGGCGCTGAAAGTCAGATCCCACCCAGCACGATGCTTTTCACCTGCACCCTGCACGAGATCCTTGCCATCCGCCGGGGTCCGGCCTTCAAGTACCCGCTGAAACTGGGCGGCACTGACTTTACCGGTCAAGCCCAAGGAATCAGCCCCGGCACCCAGCCACTCTCCCGCACTTTCACGCGCGTAGTAGTCGTCCGGCTGTGCATCCGGCTTGGCGTCAGCGGCCAGGTGGGCGTAGTAACTTGTGGCAGATGCGGCGGAGCCTCGGGCAGATATAGACAGCATGACTAGATTCCCGGCTCATGAGTTGCGGCGGCGGTTTTCTTCCGCACTCGGATTTTCTTGCGCTCCGGCTCGTCGGTGACAGGCTGGATTGGGGCGCTAGATTCATGGTTCGTATTGTCTGACTCACTCAGCAGATCGATCACATCTACAACGGCACCCGCACCCGGTACTACGGCATCTAGTGCCTCACTTACCGCATGATGAGCCATGACCTCATCCATCGGATCGGATGCCTCAGCCTCTGCCGGAGGCTCCGATTCAGTAGAGGTAGCGACCTGCCGAACCGCCGGAGGCAATGACTCGTCCAGGCAGAAATCGTCGAACTGACTGAAATCCGGCTCCACTGGTGTCGGCTCTGGCTCAAGGTTCAACGGTGGCGGTTCGGCGTCCGTGATTGCAGGCTTCTCTGCCGCTGACTGCTTTGCCAGGAATGCCTCCGTCCAGTCGGCGGGTACAGTCTGCGGCTCCGTGTACCTCCAGCCTTTTGCAAAAGGCCACCACACCTTGGTCACGTACTCGCCGCTGCCCGTCACCAGGATGGCGTCGATACCCTTACCACGCCTCCCTAGGGCGGCAAGATCGGTATCGAAAACGACTGGCTGAGTGACAATCTGCTCCGATTGATTGAAGCCAGTCGTAGTGTTTCTGGTCTGAAGGATCGTGGCGTCGGACGAGCGGGATTCCGTCACTCGGCGGACCTCCTGCTGACCGATTTGATCAGATGCCCACACACGAGTCTCTGCGCTACCTGAGCGACATATGATCTGTGTGCCCAAATTGCCCAACAGCGCATCAGCGAAGGACCCACTGTATATGTCGTCAATTTTGGCCTTTGTCTGGAATCCAAGGACAACACACACGCCTTTCGACCGGCCTGTGTCGATGATGCCGTCGATACCCTGTACACGGCCCAGTTGTGGGAACTCGTCCAGGATCAGCCAAACCCGGTTGGTTTTCGACTCCGGCATCTGACTAATTGCACCACGGCATGATCGGATGACTGCCGAGCCCAGTGACTTAGCAATAGTCGAAAAATCGGAGCTGTCTTGCATGACAACGACTCGCGGACCAGACTGACCAAGCATCCACTCGCGGGCGTTCCAGATACGAGCACCACGCTTCGCGGCCTCAGCATCTGCGGCGGCAAGATCACTGATTGTCCCGCCCGCACTACTGGCGAGAACCGAAAGGTAGCCGTTGGTGGTAGTGGTTGGCTCCTCTGGCAAGAGGAGAGATGCTTCGCGATTCTGGCGGAGCGCTATCTTACGCATGTCCGTGTAGTCTCGCGTGATCGCGGCTCTGAGATCATCCCAGCTCCAATCGGTAGACTCGTTTGCGAGTGTGGCGATGATCCCACCCAGAATCATGGCAGCCCCAGCCGCCCACTGGGCGCCACTACCCTCCTCCGGTGGTATCAGTCGAGTAGACAGCTCACGCGCAGCAGTCACCGACCGTACGTCTTTTGCCACCGACCACCGCATCGAGCGGCGGTCCCAGGGTGCGACCAACCCGATTTCACTAATGTCCGCAACTTGACAGCCGATTTCGGATGTGAAATCACCCTTGTTGTCGTAAATCAATACCTTATCGCCACGAGCGATTACGTCAGCGATAACGTGCTTGAGGGTTACGGTCTTGCCGCCACCGATGGCCCCGACCACCATCAGACCGCGAGTTTCACGGTCACGACTAATCTGGATACCAGGGTGAATGTGAATGCCTGGACCGCTCCACTCGGCCTCTTGGGCCATCTCGGCTTGAACTGCCTTCAACCCCTCGCGACCAGTCAGATAACGCCTCCCTCTGATGACATCAGTACGGGGGACTGAAAGTGTCCAACCGCCCCAGCCGCCGAGCAGGCCGCCGACTGCTGCGGATATGCCCGCAGTCCATGGCACCCATGCGGCGCTCTGAGCAATCCAAGCGGCGCACTGCTCAGTAAAGGCTGACCGATGAAAGAAGTCAGCCAGCCCACGTGGGACGGCTGACCATAGGAGAATCTGGAAGAACTGTCCGGCTCCCACAACGTGGGAAGACAGACCGCTCATGTACCAGCCAGCGGCCACCGTGGTGGCACAGGCTGAGGCGGCACCCAGAGCGCCATAGATGGCCATCGTGCTGGCCGTATATCCAAGGTCGCGCTGGGCACTCATAATCAAGCTACCATCTGAGCACAGATCGTTCGCATGGCTGGCAAAGCAACAACGCGGAGTGCCGAGCGTACTTCGTCAGCAGTAGTGCGCGGGAAAGGAGTGCCGTCCACAGCGGCGGCGGCAGTTTCAAGCCCAGGGGCGTGCAGCAGGTCAAACCAGGTGCCCAGATAGTCGTCGAGTGGCCGTCCGTCACCTTCACCACAGTCCACGGCGGCAAAGAGTGCTGCATGCAGCTCCAACCACGACCACTGCGGATCGTCTGGTCGGCCATTGACGATGAAGGCTATAAGCGCGGCGAGCACATCCTCAGACTGAGGCGGGATGTCGTGCGCTCCATCCAAAAACAGGCTGGAAAGAGTCTTCGCAGATTCGAGGCTATAAGGGTGACTGGGTAAAGTCTTGATGATCATGATGAGGGGGTTCCTTTTGAATGGATGGCGGTGGTTATCGAATCAGCGCTGCCGTACCACGACCCGCTGTCTATCGATCTGTAAAGTCTGATGATGTGAGCCGTTCTCTACGTTCAGCATGAGCGTGTTCCCGCGCATCGTTGCCGCAGGTGATGAACTCCCCGTGCTGACCACGACTACATCCACTGGCTGAACCACAACCGGGATCGGAAAGCGTGTTGTCGATGCTGTCGGAGTCGGGGCTGGAATTGGGGTCGGAGCCGGAGCCGGAGCCGGAGCCGGTGTCGGTGTCGGTGTCGGTGTCGGTGCCGGAGCCGGAGCCGGAGCCGGGGCTGGAGTTGGAGTCGGTGTCGGTGTCGGTGTCGGTGTCGGTGTCGGTGTCGGTGTCGGCGATGGTGGCCCAATAATCGCAATCATTGAGAGGGCTGATCCGGAAAAAAGCATGGCAGACAAAGACAATGCGGATATCACCACCAAGCGCCGCGTACTCTCTAATTTTGTATTTATGACCATGATTAAATTCCAAAAAAATAATATGTTTTAGTTATCTTAATAACATGTTTTTCTTTCTACGAAAGATCTACCTTTTCAAGAATAGACGTTTGAGATTCGATTCTAGTGAGCCGATCAATCAGCTCAGCCATTTGTATTTTTGTATTATTATTATTCAAGCCGTCGGCGATAAGTCGGCGCACGGTGTGTGTGATTGTTTTCTCTCCTGACTGCTTATTCAAGCGTTCGAGAGCGGCATAAACCTCGGGCGACAAGCGTATACAAATCGGTGTACTCATGGATACATCTCCTTGATTTTATGGAGTTACGTAAGCGCTTACGATTACAATCTAGCTAAAATCTACTTGAAAACCGCATTAGCACGCTATGTGATAATTATACCAGCACGAATACGCTCAAAAAATACCAATCGGATTTGAAATCACTGAAATAGCGCAATGATTACAGGGCAAGACAAGCCAGCCCCGCACCGAATATGGGGATTATGAGAAATAAAGAATTTTCCGATTACACTCGACAAACACCATAGGTGCGTCGGGTGTGGAATCAATAGAGAGTTGGTTTTTGTGTTTGTTGCTGTAATCGCTTCCCCATCTGACGCTACGCGTCAGCGGGGACCCCGGCGATTAAAGCGATGGACTGAGTGTCACCATAGATATGAGCATGGATCAGTATGAATTGGACGCGATCACCAGACAGAGGCCATGAGCGCGCCCCATTCCGTTGCACGAATCTGGGCAACTTCGGTTGAGGCCATGCGAATGGAGTAACCCACGCATTACATTCCTTGCCTACTCAATTTGTAGACGATCCCTTTTCCCTCTGCCATAATCAGCTCAAGGCTAATGACATCATTTGGCGCCAATTGGCCCCATTTGATGTCATTTTGGCTTTTTACCCACACATCATGCGGTGTGGTAATCCGCGTCACCAGCACGCTCATGTACGACATATAGGGAGTTTTGCGATGGATTTGAATGCCTACAAAGAGGCAGCGAATTATCGTGCTGCCAATAAAATCGACTCACGAATCAGCAATAGCTCGAAAGATCACGCGAACATTTTGATCAAGGCCATGATCGACTTTGCCGCGCCGTCCGATGAGCTGTTCATTTATAGTGGTGCGCTACCAAAGGACACGTTTGCGCCCCTATCGTCCACCAAAGCCAAAAAGATTCATGTGCTGGTTGACGAAGCGGGGGATCTATCATGGATCAAGGACGCGGTCGCCCCCGAGAAGCTCGAAATATTCCAGATTGCTAAGCCGCGGCCAAATCATTTCCTGTGCACCAGTGGTGGATTTTTCCGTTATGAAACGGATTCGAAAAATTACGCAGCAGAAGCCAACTTTAATGAACCTCCTGTCGTGAACAAACTAATTGAGGCTTTTGATCGGTACAAATCCGATTCAACTCAAATTTGATAGGGAAAGGGGTTTGATCGTTGGCATACCAACCTACCATTGAGATTTACCACGCCACCGCCACTTTGGCCGAACTTGGGCTGGCTATGTCGATCGCCGTTATTACCAAGCTGCTTCCCCAGCCGACAAGCAACGATGCCATTACCAGAGAGACGACTAGAAAGCGTATCAAGGAGAATGACGGCGGGTGGGTGCTTTGGGTTTACGACTGGGCCTGTCGTTTGTCCTCTGCTCCGAGCATCATCAAAAGAAACCTTCCTTTGATCGTCTTTTTTACTGATCTCCTTACCCTGTTTGGCATGGCTCTATGCACGGATGACGACGCGCGTTCCGTTAAGGTGTCGTTTTTCGTAATGGCTGCGATTGCCTTCATGCTTATGCTGTTTTATCTCTACGTAAACAGAGAGATCGTCAGCAAATCGGGGGAAAAGCCTATCATCGAGCCAACGGAATAACACCCCTGTTGATCACCGTCCGTCGGCCCGCCTTGTGCGGGCTTTATTCATTTCCGGGATATGTCGCAACCGCGCAAACACCTAGAAATCATTGCTATGATGACGACACCAAACCGTGGTCAAGAAACCACTCCTATTTCAAAGGACTGACAATAATGTCCAAAAAAGCTTTTATTCTCCAAGGTGTAACACCAAAAACGCACACTGAAGCGGTACGTGAATTGTTTAATACCCCTAACATTCAACAGGTACTACTAAGCGTTGCGTTTGTAAGCGAGAGCGGCGTACAGCAAATTGAAGATGAGCTGAAAGCTTACGCGCCACATGTGACGATCTTCGCAGGAATCCGAAACGATATCACCTCCCACCAAGGACTTACTTCCCTGCACAACATTGGCGGCAAACTCTATACAGTGGACACTGGTTCACGGACAGTCATTTTCCACCCCAAGTTGTACTTAGTGATAGGGAAGACGAACGCGCGCCTTGTGATAGGTAGCGCAAACCTCACCCTTGGAGGTTTAAATAACAACATCGAAGCGGGAATGCTGATTGATTTCGATTTAACTGACCCTTCAGACAAGGCAGTAGTCGATGAAATCGAGACGCAACTTACTACCCTGCCGATAGAGTACCCAGATCACGTCGTGGAAGTCGGTGCAATAACAGACCTTGATGAGATGCTCGCAAATGGCCGCTTAGTCGATGAAATGGCAGTTCCTCCACCAAGACCCACAACTTCAGCAAAAGGAGTGGCAGGTGGAGACGTAATTCCCCGCATCAATCTGAAAGTAGTTCCACTTCACCGCGCTCTGAAGAGAGCCAAAGCCCCTCCGAAGAAGAAGCCAGTCAAGGCACCAGCAACAGTTGCGGCAGGTGAAATCATGATCAATCCGGCCCCTCAAGCAGTAGGGGTTGAGTTTGAACTTGTTTGGGAAAGTAAACCACTTACTCGGCGTGATTTGACTATTCCTACCGCCGAGGGCACACACGCTACAGGTTCGGTAAACCTAGACAAAGGACTACTCCCCGAGAACGTCGATCATAGGCACTATTTCCGAGACGACGTGTTTCCGCACCTCTTGTGGTCAACTCGGACAGACACGGTAGATGAAGCCTTTGCAAAATTTCAGCTTGTTTTAAAAGGTATCAGCTACGGAGAATTTGATTTGGCTATTCGCCATACCAACTCAACCGACAGCAAAGCGTATAAACAGAAAAATGCGATGACCCGCTTAAGCTGGGGACCGATGCGTGAATATGTGGCTCGACCTGATTTGATCAACAGAACATTGACGATCTACCGCGACAAAGTGGATCCAAAACGGTTTGTCCTGGAAATAGATTAATCCACATCAGTCAAGGTCGTCACCAGAAGTACGGTGACGTCGATTCTTCAACTTACGCCAACCATTCAATACACATTCTTGCTGTACGCTGGATAGCCCCATGGCGCCCAGGATCGTCTTGCCCTGATAGGCAAGCACCTGGTCAGTTGGCAAGCTACGAATTGCACTATCCAGATCGATTAAATCAATATTTATTTCTTCGGGAAGAGGAATCATCAATCGTTCGATTTCAGAAGGTATCAACTCTAGCACCCCGCCACCATAGTGTCGGCCCTCCAGTTCTGCACTGAGGGCCGTGAGCGGGTTGATAAAACAGCCAACGAGCTTTTCTGCAGCAACGCCTCGTGTACGGATACGGTAAGCCGTATCCGTAGTATATGCACCGATACGATTAAGAATAAGACGTGGCGTGTCATGAGCACGCTTTAACATACCAATTTCTGTCGAATAAACAGAAGGCACTGTGTACCAAGGGGAACGCACCCGGCACTTGTAGCGAGTGTGGAGATTCTGCTCCTCCCCTAATTTAATGTAGGCTTCTGCCGCCGCATCCACCTTGTTTTCGTTGTCCAGGAACCATAGGAAATTCGTAGGATTGCCTTTCGCTGCATTCACAGCATGTTGCTGCTCATCATAGATAACTCCAGGACAATGCTCACTACGCCCAAACATTGGATGCGCCCACTTGTCGAGTCTATAGTCCTTCACAACGGCATCAGGAACGAGGAAAAACTTGTTAGCCCCAGTGACGATGCCAACATCGACCTTGGCAATTTCCTCAAATCGATGCACTACATCATGCTGAGAAAGTTCATCGAAAAGTGATCGTGTTTCCTGGTCAAGTAAAGCGCGAGTCCATTTACCCTGCACGGTTTTACCATTGATAGACTGCGGCGCGTTGAAGACAACAGACGGGTCAAGGTGAAGAAATTCACGCCCCTTTACTGGATACATGCCTAGCCCATCTTCTTTATCAGCTTCGTCATGCTTCTTCTCAGCGAGCAGGATCACAGCACCTTGCAGAGTATCACTAAACCAAAGCTCTTCTGGGTCTATGATGACCAGACGACGACACTCGCGCCCGAGATAGGAGCGTAATGATTGAGCATGGGTTACATGAATGATTTCAGCAGGAACCACCATCGCCAGACGCCCGCCGGGACGTAGTAACGTCATAGAAGCCAGTATGAATGATACCCAAGCATTCGTATGCTTCGTAAACGGGAGATTCAGTTCCCTAAAGATTTGTTCAGCACAAACCTGAAAAGGCGCAGGAAGGTATTGATATCGAACAAAAGGGGGATTACCAATGATGGCATCGAACCTGACATCACTATCTTCTCGGTGGTTAATCGCCCATTGCAGGAAATCCTCGTTGTGGACTTTTGCTGCTTTCAAGCCAACAGATTTAGCACGAGCACGAGCCTTTGCTGCTTCTTCTGGCTCGAGCTCAAATCCCAAAACATCTACCTTTTGCAATCCGTTGACCTGGGCCATCGCGCCGAAAAACACCCCGTCGCCACAACTTGGCTCCAAGATGCGCGTAGGGTTAATTTCCTTCACCCATTTCGCAATAAAAACGGCAAGGTCAGGCGGCGTATAGTAGCCTCCTCGGAGCTTTTGCGCGGTCTCGTTTTCAATAAAATTCATAGCTTGTCGCCCTTACGTGTTCGGTGTCGGATTCTGATCATCTTGCTTAACCCCACCAAACTTCCCTTTGACGCCCCCGCCTCTCTGCTTGCTGGCCTCAAACTGGATTCGGGCTAATGTAGCTTGAAAATCCAAACCCGCCTCTGCCATCTCTCCCATTAGCGCCGCAATAATTGCCAAATGTGGCGGCACCTCACCATGGGCTGCGTAATTTGTAATGGAGTTTGGAGTTTGCTTGATTAACAAAGCAAAACCTTTCACGGTTAGCCCCGCTTTTCCAAGTTGTCGCCGGAATTCGTCATAGGTCATGGTTTACATCATACCAACTCAGATACCAGATTACACGACAACCAGCCGATATTGCAAATCAAATTATGTGTTTAACAAATAAAAGTAATTGTTATGATTTCGAAAGAATCCATAATTAAGATTGTGCTTTCAACAAAACTCAGAACCAACTCAACCACCGATCCAAGCCCCGCTTCTTAAAACGCACATATAGAGTTGGGCTACCCGAACCGCGTTGCTCAAATCCAAGCGATCTTAAAATATGAGACATGGCCAACGATTTAGGTAAAACTCGAGCCAGTGTAGTCTGCCCCATACTGGCCAAAGCGATCGAGCGCTCAATGAACGACTTCCCAAAACCTTTGCCACGCTCAGATGAATGAAGGGCACACATATATATTTCACAACCTCTTATGCCCTTATGTTTCGCTTCTAAAAACCAAGTGAACCCGACCGGCTCCCTGTCCCACCTTTTTGTCAGCATGTAAAGTTCGGCCACCTTGGTCGCCCCCGGCCCAACTGGCATAAGCCGGTGCGAAACAGTCTGTGAAATCTGCTCTCGCAGACCCCGAGTGAAAAGGGGGTGGAGTAAATCGGAATTGAAATGCCCAGCAGCAGCCTCACTCAAAATCATTGAAAGAATGAACTCTTCATCACCAGGTTGCGCTGGACGTATCTCAAACTGAGTCGTCACTCCATCAGAAGCAGACTCCGTTACAAAAGCATCTTGTGCATTCTCCTCGGTAAGAGTTTGCTCAAAGCCACTTCTGGCTTGATCCTCATCTCTACGTAACAATCGATGAAACAAGTTCATTACGCCCCCTTTTACTTCATTAGTTAGATAACAAAAGCCCACAAAGACTCTGTTATCCCTGTGCGCAAAGGTTGTCCGCTGCTTGCGCCACAACACTTAAAGTGTATAGCGACTGTGTAGACCAAGGAGTGTTGGGCTACACATCAGCCCAGTTTTGCCGCCAAATACTCCACCCTGAGATGCGTGTACCGTTTGAGCATACTTAGGTCTTTGTGACCAGTGATCGCAGCAATTTCCATGATGTTGCCGAAGACCCCCATTTCAAACAGTCTACTCGTCGCCTCATGGCGAACATCATGGAGGCGGGCTCCGACCAAAAAATCAGGATCTGCGGGGATACCCTCTGTAGCGCACCGAGACTCATATGCCTGACGTGCTCGATCACGGGCTCGCACCCAGGCCCGTGTGATTGAGTCGGGAGCACTGGAGAACACTCGATCAGAATCACCCCGCCTTGGAACACGTTTCAAAGCAGCAGTGGCTGATGTAGATAAAGGGACAGAGCGCCCCACATCTGTTTTGGTTTCACCAGTTGGGAGATGAGCGATAGCCTTATCCCCATCGATGAAGCTGATTCGGGACCAGCGTAGGGTTTTGACGATTTCCGATCGACGCATGGCCGTCTCAACAGCCAAGACGACAATCGCGGGAAGCTCAGGGCTTTCCGTAGCCTCAATGATCGCCGCAAGTTCCTCGGCACTCACTCGACGATCACGGCCAGACGGTTGCTTTGGCATTCGCACCTGTGGAATTCCACCAGGGAGAATAATCCCCCAATCCAGATGCGCGGCTTTCAAGACACGTTGAATCATACCCAGGTCTTTTCTGACGGTCTGAGGATTGACAATAGCAAGACGACGTTGACGATAATCAGCGAGCAGCGCCGGTGTAATAGCGACCAAAGCATAGTCGCCCAGATCTTTTTCAATGCCGCGAAGACAAGATAAGGCCTGCCGTTGCGCCTTCTTCGTAGGCACTACTTCCTCACGGTATCGCTCAATGACCTCGCGTAGCGTCGTGCGTTCGGCATTGGATCGCTGGATGTAAAGACCCCGATCTTGCTCCGTCTCGATAGAGCGAGCCCACCCCTCTGCATCCTTTCGAGTCAGAAAGGTTTTTGACTGAGACGGATACCCTTTCGGCCTGACTTTAGCCTGCCATTTCCCATTGTCTCTTTGAGTGATCGTTGCCATGCTCACTGTCCCCATATTGTCCCAAATGCAAGTAAATTATATCATAAACCGCATTACAACTTGGGATGATTTACCCCTCCTAAGGGGCAGGTCACAGGTTCAACTCCTGTCGTGGACACCAACAAGACACTGATTTAAAAAATGATTTAGATCACCACAAATCATGTGATATAAAAAAATATCAGCAGACTCCTACCCATCTGCGCCAAAGGCAGGGTATTCGTAACCGAGATCATTCGCCAATGGTGGAATGGCTCTCTCCGTCATCCTCTATACCGATTTCCACCGGGCGATGTTCGAGCTTCCACTCAGGAAAGCCGTCGGCCAGGCGTCTAGCCCGAAATCCATGCGCGCGAAGTCGCTCAATAGCTTCAAATGAAAGGGTGCAGTAAGCCCCCCGGCAATAAGCCACGATCTCAAGATTCGGATCGAGGTCGATCATTTTGCGTTCAAGATCCGCCAATGTGACATTGATAGCCCCTGGTACGTGACCGGCGGCATATTCTTCGGCAGGCCGCACATCAAGCACCGTGACCAAGCCATCGCGGCATCGAGCGATCAGTTCTGTTGCCGATATGGGTTCCAGACTGTCTCTTTGCGTGAGATGGCGATCAATGAGATCGCGTACTTCGTGCAGATGGCGTTCGGAGACTCGTTTTAAAACTGCCAGCAACTCGATCACATCATCATCTGCCAAGCGATAAATGATCTGCTTGCCCTGCCTCCGTGAGACAACAAGTCCAACCTGATGCATTCGTTGAAGATGTTGCGACGTGTTGGCCAAACTCAGCCCACTCAGGGAAGCGAGCTGATCAACCGAACGTTCGGACTGCGCGAGGTACTCCAGAAGCTCGAGTCTTGGGCCACTGGAGAGGGCTTTGCCCAGACGGGCAAACTGGTCGTTGAGTTGCTGCTTGAATCCCACGGACAAAGTGACTCCGTATGTATGTGCGAGGCGTCCCAATGACGCCCGTACAGTCAGGTTGTTTCAGGTATTGTACAACCGCTGGAGGCACGACCGGATAAAGTCTCTTCAATGCGCAGCGTGAACCAGGCACCAGCCATGATGGCGGCCAAAGACATGAACGAACCCAATGCGAGGGTCGAGATACCGCTCAATCCATGGCCTACCGTGCAGCCCATGGCCAGCACACTGCCGATACCGACCATCAGCGCCCCGATGATTGTGCGTGCCCATTCCTGCCAGGAGCGAGGTACCGACCACTGAAACTCCCGTCGAACGAGCGTACTGACCAAGCTACCCAGTAGAAGCCCGAACACGGCAACGACCCCGAAGGTAATAGCGGCAAACGTGGTTGGGCGTTGTAGAAAATAGACGACGTCGCCCATGGGTGCGCTGAAGGTGAACGACTGCAAACCCAATCCTTGCTGAGGGTTGTTCATCATTTCAGCGGCATCGGAGGCCGCCTGTCCAAGTGAACCGCCCGTGACCCAAAAGGCGAGTCCCACCACGATCCCGATCGATAACGCTCCCAACCATCCGAGCCAATTGGCGCGCAGAGGTAACCAGCGCCAGGAGACAAGCAGCAACAATGCACTAATGGCCAGCGCCAGGCTCAAATACAGATTGCGGCCACCACCCAGAATGCTGGCCAGATCCTGATGATGTATTCCAAATGCCTCAAGGTTGGTGCTCAAGTGCCCCACCCAAGGCAAAAAGGCCGAGGCATATAAGGTGGTGCGGGTCATGGCATAGGCCGCCAGTGCCATGACGATCACCGCAAGCAGCGCCTGGAGATTGCCTTGCGTGACTTTGACGAGGCTCCGTACCGGGCAGCCTCGGGCCAGCACCATACCGACACCAAACACGAAGCCGCCAATCAAATAGCGTCCCCAGGCAAAGTCGGGCGAGCGGTACACGGGCCGTGTATTGTCCAGATCGATGCCACTGAGTGATTGAACCAGAGTGGTTGCAAGAATGGCGACACCAATGGCCGCCAAATAGATCGCAAGGCGTCGTCCGTCCCGCGATTGCCGATAGCTACTGAGCCCGCCGATCAGGCAGAAACGAGAGAACTGGGCGGCCAGACCGAAAACGATCGAAAGGGCGAGTACCCAGGATAAATAACTGGTAATTGCTGGTTCCACGATGATGCTCCTATCTGGATCAGAGAGATGTGTTGATTTTGATAATGGATTGAATTTCATCGATGGGCGGTAGCACCACCGCACTGACTTCTTCAATGAACTGTTCGCGAGATTTACTCAGTGTCGGGTTATGACGTTTCTCGAAGCCGATCGTTGAGCAGGGTTTGCCACTGATACCGCCACCACAGGCGCTCCCAGCCTGCGCACCGGGCAGGATTTCAAGATAGTCCGGTAAAGGCAGCAGTCGATTGACCAAGGAATCGTAGAGTCGATCGGCCATCTCATGTGTGCGTCCATGCAGATCGGGGCGCCCGATGCTGCCGACAAAAAGCGAGTGCCCCGTCAACACGAACCACGGCTCATCGCCACGCGTGTGGTCGGTGACAAGCAGGCAAATATGGTCGTCGGTGTGACCAGGTGTGTGCAGCACCTTGACCGATACATTACCCAGTGAGAGCGTTTGACCATCAGCCAGCGGCAGGAACTCGAACGGCAGACTATGATCGCTTTCGTGTAATGCATATTTGGCCCCAGTCAGAGCAGCTAAGCGACGTCCACCCGAGACGTGGTCTGCATGGATGTGGGTGTCAACGACATATTGAATTTTCACACCACGCGCTTGCGCCATAGCGGCGAAACGCGCCTCATCACCAGCATGAACATCAACGGCCATGGCCAAACCTTTGCCGACGCAGCCAAATAAATAAGCTAAAGACGATTTATCACAGGCAACTTGTTCAAGAAACATATTGCGACTCCCCCGATTAAGGATGTTTGTGTAATGACACGACATACATTCAATCATTCTATTGAGTGTTTGGTCAATATGTTTCATACTGCAAGAAACTTCATCGTCGTTAATCAGGAAAACCACGTATGACGCATGTCCATGGTATTCGCCCAAATGCCGCTCAGTTCATTTTGCAATTGCTCCAAGTATTCCTGGTCGGCAGTCTGGTGGGGATGACCCGAACCGTTCTCCCGGAACTGGCTACGTCTGATTTTGGTCTGGCTGCCGGCTCATTCATGGCGCTGGCAACGTTTGTCGTCGTTTTCGGTCTGGTCAAAGCGCTCTTGAATTTGTTCGCAGGAAGCCTGTCGGATCGGTGGGGTCGGCGGCGCGTGCTCATCGCCGGTTGGGTGAGTGCTTTGCCAATTCCATTTCTAATCCTGTACGGCCCGAGTTGGGGCTGGATCATCTTGGCGACGGTTTTTTTGGGCATTAATCAGGGGCTAAGCTGGTCAATGGCCTTGAACAGCAAGTTGGATCTCACCCATGCTCGTCAACGCGGTCTGGTCAATGGATTCAATGAGTTTGCCGGGTACGGCGGTGTGGCGATTGCCGGGATGCTGTCAGCCCTGGCCGTTCATGCGTACGGGGCGCGAATCGGGCTGTTTTTCTTTGCCCTGACGATTATCGTGCTGGCATCGATTATTGCTTTGGTGGCTATTCAGGAAACGCGTCCCTGGGCCTTATTGCATCAAGGAACATCAACGATCAAACCGATTGGAACGCGTGCTCTGTTTGGTTATGCCAGTTGGGAAAATCGATCACTGCTGGCCCTGAATCAAGCCGGACTGGTGGAGAAATTCACCGATGCAATTGTTTGGTTGTTTTTCCCTGTTTATTTCATGGCACAGGGGATGAGCCTGGTTGCGTCTGGGTCTTTGGTCGCCGTGTATGGAGTTGTATGGGGTGCCGGACAGTTGGTCACGGGACCTTTATCTGACCACATCAGCCGAAAGTTAATGATCGTTGGGGGCATGTGGCTCTGTGGGGCCGGTGTACTGGCTGTCGGGTTGAGTACCACGCCCTGGTTGTGGGGGATTGAGTTAAGCCTGATCGGTATCGGTATGGCCTTTTTATATCCGACGCTGGGCGCTGCGGTGGCCGATCAAGCTGAACCCGCGCAGCGAGCCGGTATCCTGGGGGTGTATCGGTTCTGGCGTGATCTTGGCTATGCGGTTGGTGGGCTAGGACTCGGTCTGGTCGCACAATTGAGCGGCGGTATTACCCTTCCATTCTGGTTTGTAGCCGTGTCGATGTTTCTGTCTGGGCTGTATTTGTGGATTCGGTTGTCGGCGCCTTCGCCATCTGTTACTTAAAAATTGGGTTTTACCTCATGTGCATCGGTAATTGTAAAAACAACACCAGTAGACACTATCTGGTATAGAGACTGTCGTTTGCTTTGGCCAAGACCCGGACGGTGGCCATCTAGCAGTGATAGTCAGGAATTCGGCGTACGTTATCTGTCGGCCGTATACAGCAAACAGCATGAGCGGACAGAAAGTGTCCAAGGCATTGGCGGCGATCGAATATAGGGGTTGGCCCGTATTTGAGAGAAGAAAAACAGGGCTATCCTGAACGTGTCGATCAATACGAATTCAACCGTGATCGTTTCTGCTTCCGATTGTTGCGGTAGGAGGAGATCAAATGTCTGGTATGGATCGCAGATTATTTCTCAAAATGACCGCCGCAACGGCGACCGCAACGTCATTGGGGTTATCCCGCCGGGATGTGGCAGCGAGTCAATCGCCGATTATTCATTCTACGGTTGAGATGGACGTGCCCAAATCGAAGGGGCAACGGGCCGTGGTGATTGGGGGCGGCGTGTCCGGGTTGACCATCGCACGTTATCTTCGTCAGGCAGCACCTGATATGCAGGTGATTCTGCTGGAACGAAATGCGACCTATCAGTTTTGTCCCATCAGCAATTTGTATCTGGTGCATGGGATTGATCTTGGGTATTTCTGTCGCAGCTATCTGGATGCCGCAAGAAATGGCGGGTACATCTATGTGCAATCAACTGTCTACGATGCCGATCTGAACAGCAGGGTTGTCTATACGGATCAGGGAAAAATCAACTACGACTGGTTGGTCGTCGCGCCGGGGATTGACTACAACTACGCTTCCTTTGGTGTGACCGATCCTGATGATGTCTGGGCATTGCGCCAGGATTATCCCGCCGGGTTTATGCCCGGATCGGAACATATTTCCCTTCGCCACAAGATGGCCAATTTCAAGGGCGGCATCTGGGTGAACACCACGCCGCCGGGCAATTATCGATGTTTGCCCGCCCCCTATGAACGGACGTGCCTTGTTGCCGATTATATGAAGAAGCACAAAATCAAAGGCAAGGTCATCCATCTTGACGCGAATCCCGACATCACCATCAAGAAGAAAGGATTTCACAATGCATTCAGCGAGTTGTACAAAGACTACGTCGAGTATGTGCCTTCGTTCGATTTCCAAGCCGTGGATGTGCAAAAGAAAACCATCAGCTCATCCTTCGACACGGTCACCTTTGATGATGCAACAATCTATCCCCGCATCCGGGCCTCCAAACTAATCGAGAAACTCCGGATATCCCGCCCTGATGATGTGCAGTTCGAGGCGAACATCGACCCTTATACCTACGAAGTGAAGGGCTACCCGAATGTCTTCGTGGCGGGAGATTCACGCTGGATGCCGTATTCCAAAAGCGGGAACACCGCCAATTCAGAAGGACATTTTGTCGCCCAGGTGATTGCCAACCGCGCCAAGGGCAAGGAAACTCAGTGGATCAGCCCCCATACGATCTGTTTCTCGATGGTCGAATATGAGCCAATCGAGTCGATTTACGTTTCGGCCCACTATGCTTACGACAAGAGTGCCGGGACATTCAAATTTGCCAACGTCGTTCTGAGTGAAAAATGGAGCAGAGCCTTGGGCGAGGGAAACCTTGCCTGGGGCAATTCGATTCTGAGTGATATTTCAGGTGATCAAGCACCGGCTTGACTGCATTTTGGTGTGTGGACATGTTTCGTTAGACGTACCCGAAGGAGATTCATATGAACCGAGTGAATATTGCCGTTATCGTGGGAAGCATCCGTGGTGATTCGTTCAATCGAAAGTTGGCCGAGGCGCTGGTCAAGCTCGCACCGCCCGACTTCTCCTTTTTGCACGTTAAGATTGATAACCTCCCCCTCTACAACCAGGACGATGATGCCAACCCGTCAGACGCAGTAAGGCGCTTGAAGGAAACATTGATGTCGGTTGATGGTTTTCTGTTCGTCACTCCTGAGTACAACCGCTCCATTCCCGGGGTGCTCAAAAATGCAATTGACCACGCATCGCGTCCATACGGAGAGAGTGCATGGCAGGGCAAACCAGCCGGGGTGATTGGAACATCCCCAGGCTCCATTGGTACTGCAATGGCACAGCAACATTTACGCAATGTTCTGGCCTATCTGGATGTTCCAACCATGGGGCAACCTGAGGCATTTGTTCAGTTCAAAGATGGCTTGATCGATGAATCAGGCGATGTTGGTGCAGCCAGTCGCGAGTTTCTGCAAAGCTGGATGAATCAGTATGCTGCCTGGGTCAAAAAATTTGTGGCGTAGTGAATTGGACTGCGTGGGGATAATCCGTTATGTGATGCCATATGTGATGCCAGATGCCCCATATTCACCCATAAATCCTAATTTAGGTTATTTTTCAACTGATTATAAAGTTTATATTTTTACAGCATGATTGATAATTATTGGTTGTTTCACTGCGCAGCGTGATGGCAAAAGTGAATTTCTGATGAAATGGGAAAACACAGTGGAGTGCCGATTTATCCATATCAATTTCTGCTCCAAAACCATTGATTCTTACAGGCGAATGATCCGTACCGAGAGTTATCACGAGCGGATGACAGCTATCAACGGGGCTTTGTTAAGGGGATACAGGGCTGCATTAACCTAGTATTCTAATTTTGACAATGATTAACCGGCCTGAAAACTGGGAACAGAGGTCGAAAGGGACACAGCGATTGCTGCATGCGCCGCGCTTGTGGCGTGATCGTCATATCTGCTTATAACGCCCGCGATATAAAGCTAAACGTATAAGGATCGGAAAATGATCAAACCTGAACGTGACCTTGCGGAATATTTGGCGGATATGTCTGAGCACGCTGAAATTCGAATCGGTGTGCCATTACCCTTGGGCGCCGCTCAATACGAAGATGGGGTTAATTTTGCGCTGTTTAGCCGCCACGCCACACGCGTACGGCTTGAGTTTTTTGTTCACCCGGATGATTCAAAACCCACCCGCTGGATCGATTTTGATCCCATCCGCAACCGCACGGGCGATGTCTGGCATGTGTGGGTTGCCAATATCCAACCCGGTCAACTTTACTCATATCGGGTAGATGGTCCGTATGAACCAGAAAAGGGTCACCGGTTTAATTTCAATAAGCTGCTTATTGACCCATTTGCCACCGCCATCACCCCATTGGCCAATTGGGATTTCATACCGGCTCTTGGTTATGATCAGCAACAACCAGAATCAGAAGGTAATCTTTCAAAAGTAGATGATGCCGGTGCCATGCCAAAGTGCGTGTTCACCCATGAGCAATTCCACTGGCATGACGATCAACCGCCCAGACATCCTTGGTCCAATACGGTCATATATGAATTGCATGTCAGGGGATTTACCATCCACTCCAGCTCAGGTGTCGAACATCCCGGCACCTTTCGAGGCCTGCTTGAAAAAATCCCTTATCTTAAGGCGCTCGGTGTAACGGCAGTCGAACTCATGCCTGTTCATGAGTTCAATGACGACCGTGTTTTAGGCTTCAATCCAAAAACAGGCCAGCCCTTGACCAATTTTTGGGGCTATGACCCTGTTTCATTCTTTGCGCCAAAAGCATCATTTAGCAGTCAGGGTGGTTTGGGACAGCAGAAACTCGAATTCAGAGAGATGGTGTTGGCGCTACACCAGGCAGGCATTGAAGTCATTCTGGACGTCGTGTTTAACCACACGGCCGAAGGTAATGAGCTGGGGCCTACGCTGTGCTTTCGAGGCATTGATAATAGTATTTTTTATCTTTTAGAAGAGGACCATCGTTACTACAAAGACTACACAGGCACCGGCAACACCATCAACGCTAATCATCCAGTGGTAAGAGATCTGATTCTATCGACTCTACGCTACTGGGTTACAGAAATGCATGTCGATGGTTTCCGATTTGATTTGGCCTCAGTCCTTGGGCGCGATAGCGAAGGTCAATTACAACCCGACGCTCCACTGCTTGCCCGAATCGCAGAAGATCCGATTCTCAGAGATGTGAAAATCATTGCCGAAGCATGGGACGCCGCCGGTGCCTATGAAGTGGGCAGTTTTTCGGAGCGTCGCTGGTCTGAATGGAATGGCCATTACCGGGATGACGTGCGACGCTTTTGGCGCGGCGATGATGGAATGCTTGGGAGCTTCGCCAGTCGAATTTGCGGCAGTGCCGATATCTATACCCACTCAGGCAAAGGACCAGACGGCAGCATCAATTTCATCACGTGCCATGATGGCTTCACGCTCAATGATCTGGTGAGTTACAGCGAAAAACACAATGAAGCCAATGCGGAAAACAATCGGGACGGCACGAACGCAAACTTCAGCGAGAACTATGGCGCAGAGGGTGAAACAAAAGACGTCGCCATTGAGTCCGTCCGAAAAAGGCAAATCAAGAACTTCCTGCTCACACTGCTCATCTCACGCGGTGTGCCCATGATCATGGGCGGTGATGAATTCCGACGTACGCAGGGCGGAAACAATAATGCCTATTGTCAGGACAATGAAATCAGTTGGGTCGACTGGACGTGCCTTGAAAAACATGGAGAAATCCATCGGTTTGTCCAAGGATTGCTGGCATTTCGCCGGGCACACCCCATTTTGTCCAAGGAGCAGTTTTATACCGACACGGATATTCAGTGGTTCAATGCTGAAGGCAATCCGCCTGACTGGGGTGATTCAAAGGCAAAATTTCTGGCCTGCCTGATTCGAGAAAGCGATCAGAGTTCGCTTTGTCTCTCCTTCAATGCCGGCACCGATGATGTTCACTTTGTATTGCCGCCACTTTTGCCCGGGCTTTGTTGGCGCCTTGTGGTCGATACAGCTCAAAACGCCCCTCCGGATCTGTTCAAAAAGGGAGGGAAGCCTCTCAGGAATGCAAAAACATACCTGCTGCACGCGCGCTCGAGTGCCCTACTTCTTGCTCAATAAAATTAATGAACAAAATACTGCACTGCTACGCGAACAGCCCCACCTCAGGAGAACCCAAAGATGATTACATTCACATGCAAAGCTGACGCCAGTATCACCATGCCCAAGCGGGATGCCTTTTTCTTGCTGGAACTCATGGGGCAAAGAAAAGCCGTGCCCGGTTCTCTTCTGGAGGATGAGGTGCCCAAAGTACTGAAACAATTAAAGACGGCACTGGATGCCGTGAAATCAGAAGGCACAACAAATAAACCGACAGAAGAAAATAGCCTTAAAGCAATAGCGCCGTTGGCTCAATCATTAGTGGATCTACTCGAAGCGGCAGAAACAAATTCTTGTAACGTGACTTGGTTTGATGCAACCAACTTAATGTAAGTTTTCTTTGGACTCAATTTGTCTGCATCCAACCGTCAATGAATGCCAACAATGCCACTGTCTAGTGGTCTGCATTGGCTCAAATCTAGCATTGAGTCTATTTGATACACCTATGAGTCCCGCGGCAGAACCTACGTCGTCAGTTACCACAGTTCTTCCGCATTAATGAACACCGGAGTGATCGAGTAGAGTCACCGTTCACCAAAGGCTCTTGGGCATCGGATAAACTCGGTGTGACTCAGACGATCGGCACTTACTATTAAAAAGGGGCAAAAAATGGAAAAAATCAGCACGGTAAATCATTACAGCAAACCAGTCATCGTCCTGCACTGGTTGACGTTGTTACTTATCATCGCGGTTTACTCCTTGATGGAGTTCAAGGGGATTTTCCCCAAAGGCAGTCCGGGACGGGATGCCATGAAAAATCTGCATTTCATGCTGGGCATGACGGTTTTTGCATTGACATGGTTGTGGTTGATTTTCCGACTTGTGTCCAAGAAGCCGCCAATCCACCCGCCTCTTCCCGTGTGGCAAGTCAAACTGAGCAAATTGGTGCATCTGAGCTTGTATGGCGTTCTTATCGTGTTGCCTTTCACCGGCTGGCTGGTCGTTAGTGCGGCAGGTGGTCACGTTTCATTCTGGGGAATTGAATTACCCGCCCTGCTTAGCCAGGACAAGACCTTGGCGGGCAACATTAAAGAAGTGCATGAAACGATAGCGAATATCGCCTATGGATTGATCGGACTACATGTTTTGGCCGCTTTGTATCACCACTACTTGAGCAAGGACGACACATTGCGTCGGATGCTTCCGTAAAGAACAAGTAGATCAGAAGCACCCCAGACTTCTACATGGTCAACGGCTGGCAAAGAACTGATCGTATCCCGCCGTTGAAAAGCCTTTGATGTGTTTATCCCCTCGAGTCAGGAATGGAACATTTTTCCCGCCCTCGGCGTTAACCAGTGCAGCCATGCCTTCGCGCGTGTCGATATCAATATCTGTGTAGGGGATGCCGTGCACATCAAGGTAGGATTTGGCCTGCTTGCAATAGCCGCACCACGTTGCCGAATACAGAACCACCGGATCTGAATCCACATTCGGTTGCGTGGTATCAGGGGTGATCGATTCGAGTATCGTGCTTCCGCTCGGCGGAGTATAGCTGTACACAATGCGGCCGTCGGGCATGACAGACTTGTAGATTTCCTGCCCCCAGGTCATCTGCGTGAAGGCGATCAGAGAAAGCATTGCCATCAGTCGGATTACACACGACATTTCCCGCTCCTTCTTTTGGATAGATCGTCGCAAAGTCACAGGTCATGGATCAACTTGGGCGGAAAAGCGGCTCGTAGTGCGTTCGCAATGGCCAGTATGTCGATTACTTCCTGGACAATCGCACCCGAAACCGGACTGAGATGCCCCGTCGCCGCGAAGGCCATGCCGATGACACTCAGCGCCATGCCGCCAACGGCGCTCTGCAAGGCGATGATTCGCATCCGGCGGCTGATGTGCATGAATTCATCCACTTTTTTCAGCGAGTTATCCAAAATAACGACCCCGGCGGCCTCCGATGTGACGTCGCTGTTCTGGCCAATGGCCATACCCACCGTGGCGGCCATCATGGCCGGCGCATCGTTGATGCCGTCGCCCACGTACAGAGTTTTGGCGGCGGCTGTCTCCCGGCGAACAATCGAGAGTTTCTCCTCGGGCGACATCTGGGCATGCACCTCGGTGATGCCCACCTGTTCAGCCAGATATCGCACTTCCGACTCACGATCCCCCGAAATGATCATGACGCGTTCAAACTGATGTTTTGGCCCCAGATGCGCAACGAAGGGCTGACTTTCCACCCTGGGGGCATCCCGGAATCGGTATGTTGCCGCGTAGCGGTGATCGATACAGATCACGCATTCCAGTCCGCCCGCCGTCGCTGGTAGCGTCTCAAAGCCGGGGATCTGTGCGGCGATGAGCGCCTTGCGACTGGTGACCTGCACCGTATGCCCAAGAACACGCCCCTGCAAGCCGCTCCCCGCCGGTTCACTGACCTCTTCCGCTTCCGGAGGGGAAATGCCCGCTTCTTCTGCCACCAGTAAAACCGCGCCAGCCAAAGGGTGTTTCGAATACCGCTCAAGGCTGGCGGTCAGCATCAAGACCTGCTTAGGATCGAGTCCGTCAACGATGAATTGTTCAGTCAGTTTGGGCTCGCCGTATGTCAGGGTTCCCGTCTTGTCGAACATGGCCGTGCGGCACTCTGCAATCTGCTCCAGCACCACGGGGTTTTTGACAATGATGGCACGTCGGGCACAGAGTGAAATCGAGCCGATGATGGCGATGGGAATTGCGATGATCAGCGGACAGGGCGTCGCGATGACCAGCACAGCAAGGAACCGGGTCGCATCGCCCCCAATCAGCCAGGCCAGCAAGGCAACCACGAGGGCGATCGGCGTATAAATCGCTCCCAACTGATCGCCGAGACGCCGTAATTTCGGTCGGCGGCTTTCAGAATCTCGCATGACTTCCATGATCTTGGCGTATCGCGAATCGGCCGCCAGTTTCGTCGCACGAATGGTCAGGGCGGTTTCGCCATTGATTGCACCCGAAATGACGGTTACCCCCGGTGTTTTCACAATCTGGAAAGGCTCGCCGGTCAGATAAGATTCGTCCATCATGCCGTGCCCCTCGGTCACGATGCCGTCTACGGGGCAGGTGTCATGAGGGTAAATAACCAGCAGATCGCCCACGGCAATTTCATCCAACCGGACATCGACAATCGACGCATCCTGTTTACGATGCGCAACAGATGGCATGCGCTTGACCAACGAAGCCAGCACGGATGACGCATTCCGTAACGCATAGCTTTCCAATGTCTGGCCGCCAGAGAGCATCAGCACAATAATCGCCCCGGCCAGATACTCATCCAAGAGCACGGAGGTAACAATGGCGATGCCACCAAGTAGATCCGATCCGAAATCGCGCTCCAGAAGCTTCCGCGCCAGGTCATAAAGCAGGGGCAACCCGCCGATGACAAGCGTGATTAATAGAGGGATGCGAGATATGTCTGGTGCACTGTTGAACCCGAAACGCAGTACCAAATGAATGGCGATCGCCAGCAAGGATAGCAATGCGATGAAGGTGAATTTATGCCGGTCGAAAGTACGGATGACTCGATCGCCCAGAAATGACGGCCCTGAATCGTCACCCGGGATGGTTCGCTGCTGTGTGTCGTGCAACCGTGATGGTTCTGATCCGTTTTGCATCGCTTTAAGTCCAGTTTCGGCTAGTATTAGACCGTTTATTCATGTGGTGCATAGTCGCTGATGCGACCAGTAAGATCAAAAATCACCGACGAACAACGACTATTAGTCGTCGAGAAACACGCCTCAAGATGTACGCACCGGGCCCGAACATTTAGGCCGGAGCCTCACCTTCCCAACATCCGGACGGACGAACGGTCCCATCCGTATCTGTTTACGCTACACGAGCTTGAGCTTACCCTTGGCGCTCCAAGTGAACAGGATTGATTACAAAACTATCTGAGTGCCTAACTCCACTACTGCATTGGGCGGAAGATTGAAATAGTTCACCACACTTCCTGCATTACGAAACATACTGATAAATAACTTTTCACGCCAAGGTGACATGCGAGCCCGAGCACCCGGGATTAATGTCTCGCGACCAATAAAATAAGACATTTGCATTGCATTTAATTCAAGATAATCTCGATTAAGCAAGGTCAATGCCGTGGGTATATCCGGTCTATCATTAAAACCGAATGAGACGGAAATCCTGTGAAAATTGTTTGGCAGCGCTTCATAGGTTAACCGATCCGAAAGTTGCACTTTGGGAATATCCAGAAATCGGACGCTTAATATCACGACATCGTGATGCAGCACTTTGTTATGCTTTAAATTGTGCAGAAGTGCGTGGGGCACACCCTCAGGATTCCCTGTCAAAAAAATTGCGGTTCCTGGTACTCGTGTTGAAACTTCAGAACTCATGGATCGAGCAAATGTCGACAAATCGATCGATTCCTGTTTGAGTTTATCGCGCAACAACCCTCGCCCTTGTTTCCATGTGGTCATTAAGATAAACAACCCCAAGCCAAATAATAGTGGAAACCAGCCCCCCACTTCAATTTTAACTAGATTTGCGCAAAAAAAGGCAAGATCAATGCCTAAGAATACCGCAACAAATATCCCGGCTTTGAACCACCCCCAACTCCACAGCCTACTTACCACAACAAATGCCAGTAATGAAGTAATCACCATTGTGCCAGTGACGGCTATACCATAGGCGGCGGCCAATTTGGCGGAACTATCAAACAAAATTATCAATAAAAACACTGCTATCATTAACATCCAATTGATTACAGGAATGTATATTTGACCTTGGAGGTTATCCGAGGTTTGGAGTACATTCATGCGCGGTATGTAACCTAATAACATTGCCTGCCGGCTTATGGAAAATGTTCCAGATATAACTGCCTGAGATGCAATCACCGTCGCAGTGGTAGCCAATGCAACCAAGGGATAGAGCGCCCACTCCGGAGCCAAACGAAAAAAAGGATTTGTAACATCCTCTGGATGGAGCATCAGTAATGCCCCTTGACCGAAGTAATTCAACAATAGAGCGGGCAAAACCAAACCGAACCAGGCTACTTGCACGGGTAAACGACCAAAATGCCCCATATCCGCATACAAGGCTTCAGCCCCTGTTAATGCCAGAACCACACCCCCCAGAGATAGAAAACCAGTCCATGGAGACTCTTTAAGCAAATGCACTGCATGGATCGGATTTAATGCCATTAATACTTTTGGATCCGTTAAAATCCCCAGCAGACCCAACACTCCCAGAACAAAAAACCAGAGCAGCATTATCGGCCCAAATAAACCGCCGACACTTGCAGTTCCTTTTCTCTGAAAAAGAAAAAGCCCCCACAAAATTCCAATGGTAATTGGAATAACAAACGGTTTTAAATCAGCACTGGCAATCTCCAATCCTTCGACAGCCGACAATACGGAAATCGCTGGGGTAATAACGCTATCACCATAAAACAAGGCAGCCCCAAAAATCCCGAGCAGGACGACGCTATTTCGCAATCGTGATTGTTCCTTCAGTGATCGCAATGCCAAAGCCATGAGTGCCATGATGCCGCCTTCACCCTGGTTGTCGGCCCGCATGATAAACATCACATACTTAATTGAAACCACGATCATGAGCGACCAAAAAACCAATGAAAGCACCCCTAGAATGTGCTCCTCAACCAGTGTTATGGGATGCTGCACCGAACTGAAAATGGTATTCAAGGTATAAATCGGGCTGGTGCCAATGTCACCATACACAATCCCAGTTGCCGCAAGCGATAAACCAGCGAGTTTGTTTTTTGAACTCAGATGAGTTGCCATCGTACATTCCTAATTGGAGAGAACCGATCAAACACTATATATGCAGCAAATTTGCAAAGCTGAATCCATAACCTGAATCCATTAAACCAAAGTCAACCTGCATCTGAGTTACGATTTATGAGCCATCAAGGTCCATTGTCAGGCTTTCGCTAAATTCTGCATATATGACGGTTATCCTTGCTCAAAATCAGTCCGAAATAACAGCAAAAGGCGACAGCTTCACCGAAAAGCGGACTCTACCCCATGCCTTTAGGATGGTGTGATTAAATCGTAAGCGTCCTACCGTCCCAATCCTTCTCCCTCCGGACTACTGGAAGGCGGATGAGACCTCAGGAGCGACGGCTGCATAGCGGCTTATTGGGCCCATGCCTGAGTCATCGCAGGGTCATCGAATCCGAGGGAACCAGACTCAAGCTTTACGCTTAATGCGGTAGATGGCGTGCTCCCCGAACCAATTGGGGAACGCACGCAGTAAAGCCGACTCGCGACGTGCACTATCCACCACAGCCCGGTCGAGGATCTCGACCCCGAGTTCAGCACAGAGTGATTCAAAATCACTCAGGGTGCAGAGGTGGATGTTAGGCGTGTTGTACCAGGGATTCGGCAACGCGCGGTTGATCGGCATATGCCCGAGCAGACCGAGTTGAACCCGGTTCCGCCAGTACCCCATGTTCGGGAACGTGACGATCCCCTCGCGGGCGATGGTGAGCATGTCGACCAGCAGGCGCTCGGGATGCCGCATAGCCTGAATGGTCTGGCTCACGATCACGAAGTCGAAGGACATGGGCGCGAACCAGTCGCTGATGCCGTTATCCAGATCTTCCTGAATGATGTTCAACCCGCGCTCGATTCCGGACGCGACCTTGTCGTCATCGAGTTCAAGCCCCACAGCGGATACCTGCCGCCGTTCGAGCAGATGCGACAGCAGGGATCCGTCACCGCACCCCAGATCAAGCACCCGGCTCTTGGGCGTGATCCACTGTTCCACGATGTGCCAGTCCGGGCGAATCATACGGCGCCCCCCTGGCTCGATGCGCCGCGCGGCGTGGAAGCGAAATCGATATTGGCCATATAACCTGCCAGTACACGGTGATAGTAGGGAATCGTCATCAGGAAGGCGTCATGGCCGTGATTCGATTCGATTTCGGCATATGAAACCTGCTTTCCGGACGCCAGCAGGGCGCGCACAATTTCCCGTGATCGCTCGGGCGAGAAACGCCAGTCCGATGTAAATGACACCACAAGGAAATGCGCCTTAACTTCGGCCAGCGCGGCAACCAGATCATCATTACTGGCCTGCGCAGGATCGAAGTAATCCAACGCCTTGGTCATCAGCAGGTAGGTGTTGGCGTCGAAACGATCAACGAAACTGGTGCCCTGATAACGCAGATAGCTCTCAACCTGAAACTCGACGTCGAACCCGTACTGCACTTGTCCCGCGCGCAGTTCCCGACCGAACTTGGCCCTCATCGCGTCGTCGGACAAGTAGGTTATGTGTCCCAGCATCCGGGCGAGCATCAGCCCCCGGCGTGGCAGCGCATTGTGATCCGCGTAACGCCCGCCGTAGAACTCGGGATCGGTGATGATGGCCTGACGTGCTACCTCATTAAAGGCAATGTTCTGCGCCGACAAACGCGGAGCTGCAGCGATTACGACAGCGTGGGCAAGTGCATCGGGATAAGTGATCGACCACTGCAGCACCTGCATGCCGCCCAAACTGCCACCGATCACCGCTGCCCAGCCGGATAATCCCAGGTACTGCATGAGCCGATATTGGGCATGCACCCAATCTTTCACGGTCACAATCGGGAAGTCAGGGCCGTAGGGCCTGCCGCTATCCGGATCGGTACTCAATGGGCCAGTGGACCCCTTGCAACCACCCAGGTTGTTCAGGCATACCACGAAAAACCGGTCTGTATCGATCGGTTTTCCAGGCCCGATGGCGGAATCCCACCACCCAGGCTTGCGATCCGTTTCCGCGTGAAAACCCGCCGCATGGTGATCGCCCGACAAGGCATGGCAGATCAGCACCGCATTACTGCCCTCGTCATTAAGCTGACCGTAGGTTTCGTAAACCAGCTCATACGAGGGCAGTGAACGACCGCAATCCAAAGCCAACGGCTCGGAAAACTGGGCTGTTTTCGGCTCAACGATCCCTACGGATCGGTTCAAACCGGGTTGCGCTAATTTCTCAGATGCATCACTCAATGCCAACACCTTAAATCATGAAAGAACAGGACATCCACCGCACAGGCCGCGCTTATCCCATCAATAAATTACCCACAAAAATCTGCACTACCTGAATTGCGATCAGCACCGCCAGCGGACTCAGATCGATTCCACCCAAAGGGGGCAAGATTTTTTGCACAGGTCGCAGGATCGGGTCAGTCAGATCTTCCAGCAAGGCGACGCCCGGTGAACGACCACTCCCAATCCATGAAGCGATAGCCCGCATCAGTATCGTCCAGAAGAAGAGATCGGTCACCAGCAGAAAGATGAAATAAAGAGAATTGAACAGCAAAGCGGCGACGGAAACGTGACCGACACTCATCAGCCCCAAAACCCATACCATCACAACAATCAATACCAGAGTGACCAGTAACGACGCGAAATCGTGGCGGCGGCTCTTGGGTAAGAAATTACGTAGTGGGTTGAGAACCGGATTGGTCAGCTTGACCAGCGATTGCGTGATCGGATTGAAAAAATTGGCGTGGAACAGTTGCAGGAAATAACGCACCATCACCACAAAAATCACCAGTTCGAACAGGGTCCGAACCAGAAACATCATCGGATCACCGAAACTGCCGCTCATGCTGCACCCTGACCGGCGCTCAATTCGCGCCCCAATTCAATACTTCGTTGATGCGCTGCCGACAAAGCCTGCGCGAAAGCCTCCCGCAACCCGGCCTGCTCCAAGGCAGCAATACCTCGCTCGGTCGTGCCGTTCGGCGATGTCACGCGAGCACGCAATTGTGCAGGAGATTCATCGGCAGACATGGCCAGGCGCGCAGCACCAAATACCGTTTCCAAGGTAAGCAACCGGGCCGTTTCAGCAGGTAGTCCCAGGTCCTCAGCCGCCGCCTGCATCGCTTCCATCACAAGGAAAATATAGGCCGGACCACTACCAGATAGCGCAGTTACGGCATCGATATCGGCCTCGCGCTCGACCCACTGAACCAAACCAACCGCCCGCATCAGCGACTCGGCAAGATTACGCTGGGTCGGCGTCAGCATGGGCGAGGCATACAACCCGGTCGCACCGCAGCCAACCATCGCGGGTGTATTCGGCATGGCGCGTACGACTGCCGTGTGTCCGCCCAACCATTGTTGCAATGCGTCGATGGTGATTCCCGCCGCAACAGAAACGACCAACTGGTGCGGCTGCAGAACAGTGGCTATTTCCTGCGCAATGGCATGAATCTGATTGGGTTTGACCGCGAGAACAATAAGATCGGCAGAATCAACTGCTGTCGCGTTCTCAGCCGAGCTGTGCACGCCATATATGGAAGTCAGCAATTCGCGACGCGCTTCCGACGGATCGGACACCGCCAAAATAGGGGCATTTGTTGCATCTTCTGCCTGATTTTTTCGCAGGCCCTCTATCAACGCTGCGGCCATGTTGCCGCCCCCAATGAATGCAATTCGTGCTGCCTGCATAAACACCCCCGGAAACTCTACCCACCAAAATCGGTGTGTTATTGAAATCATCGTCTCACTCGAAGACCGCATCAACACAGCCATCGAGGGAGCGCACAACAAACCTGTTCCTACGCTGAATGCAGAGGACATTCCACTTCGGTCTCACATTACCCTCCGATGAACATCGGTCTCTGAATCGTGGGGCACAAGGGGAAATCACAGCGCTCCAAGAGCGCACTCTGAAACACTCAGCAAGGACACGGTCAATCCTGCCTTAAAAGTATCACGATTCGCCCTCTTACCGGCGAGCTCCGAATAAAGCCGAACCCACACGAACATGCGTACTACCTGCCGCAATGGCTGCCTCAAAATCGTCACTCATCCCCATGGACAAAACCGGAAGCGGTGACTCGAGGCTGGCATTGAGTGAGGCCAAGCGACGAAATCCATCAGACGAACCCGGAGCCGGAATCGCCATCAGCCCCATCAGCTTCAACCTAGGCAGGCCTCGAAAGATATCCACCATCTCCGGCAACTGCTCTGGAGTCACACCAGATTTGCTGGCTTCGCCATCGATATTGACTTCGATCAGGACATTCAGCGGCGGCAGTTCAACCGGACGCTGGTCATTTAATCGCTGTGCGATTTTAGGTCGATCCACACTATGCACCCAAGAAAAATTCTCCGCTATTCCTCGTGTTTTATTGGACTGTATCGGCCCGATAAAATGCCAGACCAAAGAAACTCCATCCGGCCGACCAGCCAGCGCCGACTGCTTATCCAAAGCCTCCTGGAGATAGCTTTCGCCAAAATCTCGCTGCCCCAGGCTGGCCAGTTGCGCCATGGCCTCAACCGTTTGTCGCTTGCTGACGGCGATCAAAACCACAGAGTCATCTGGTCGCCCCGCGGCACGTGATGCGCGTTCGATACGGTTTTTTATATTGGAAAAGCGCTCCTGCAGTGAATTCAAGTTGCACCCCGCGACGGTTCGATTTATTTTGTGATCTGATTTGAAGCATAAAGCACAGGGATCCCGAGCATTTTGCATCACGGTTTCTCACGCATCAAAAAATGCGGCGAACCCGGCGCCCTTGCCGCAGGAACAGAAACCCTCGCCCCATGCAGACAAACTCGAGATATTTCAGGTACAGTCCGCATGATTATCTGAGCAAACCTCAAGTAGACTGAGCTGAGCCCCCGATGTCGTCATCTTAGGGGATTATTTCTAAGGATTAGCACACAAGGACCTTCGATCATGGCAGAACAACGCGGCATTGATTCCCTTCTTACCTTTTCAGTAAAAAACGGCGCCTCAGATCTACATCTGTCTGCCGGCGAGCAGCCTCGCGTGCGGATCGACGGTGATGTCCGCAAAGTCAACGTACCCGTCATGGAGCACAAAGACGTGCACGCCATGGTGTACGACATCATGAACGACAAGCAACGCAAGGAGTACGAAGATAATCTCGAGGTGGATTTTTCCTTCGAACTTCCCGGCGTGGCCCGCTTCCGGGTTAACGCGTTCAACCAGAATCGCGGGGCTTCTGCTGTATTCCGAACCATTCCGAGTGAAATTCTGTCTCTTGAACAATTGGCCGCGCCAAGCGTCTTCAAGGATCTCTGCCTGTTCCCGCGCGGCATCGTGCTGGTCACCGGCCCGACGGGCTCCGGTAAATCAACCACGCTGGCCGCGATGATCGATTACATCAACGACAATCGGAATGACCACATTCTGACCATCGAAGACCCGATCGAATTCGTTCACAAAAGCAAAAAGTGCCTGATCAACCAACGCGAAGTGCATCGTGATACGCACAGCTTCAACGCTGCGCTCCGCTCCGCCCTGCGTGAGGATCCCGATGTCATCCTGGTCGGCGAGCTGCGCGACCTGGAAACCATCCGTCTGGCGCTCACCGCAGCGGAAACCGGTCACCTGGTCTTTGCCACCCTACACACAAGTTCGGCCGCCAAAACCATCGACCGCGTAGTGGACGTTTTCCCCGCCGCCGAAAAAGACATGGTGCGTTCGATGCTTTCGGAGTCACTGCGGGCCGTTATCTCCCAAACACTACTCAAGAAAATCGGTGGCGGGCGAATTGCTGCGCACGAAATCATGCTGGGCAGCCCGGCGATCCGTAACCTGATTCGTGAAAACAAGATCGCCCAGATGTACTCGGCCATTCAAACCGGCCAGACACAAGGCATGCAGACACTCGACCAAAACCTGCAGCAGCTCGTGAAACGCGGTCTCATCGCCAAGGATGAAGCGCGCGCCAGAGCACAGAACAAAGCGGATTTCATGTAACCCATATATCCCAAGCTCGCAGATCGTTATGTCTACTCAACAAGGAACGCGCATTCATGGATCGCCAGCAAGCAGCTAACTACGTCCAAGGCTTATTACGCAAGGCAGTGGAGCTCGATGCCTCCGACCTTTTCGTGACGGTAGGTGCTCCGCCAAGTGCCAAAATCAACGGGGAAATCACCCACCTGACTGAAACAAGCTTGTCGACCAACCACACCCAGATGCTGGTTCGTTCGATCATGACCGACAAGCAGGTTGCCTCGTTTGAGGAAACTCGCGAAGCCAACTTCGCGATTTCCTTGCCTGGTGTCGCCCGTTTCCGTGTCAACGCGTTCATGCAGCGCGGTAGCGTGGGCATGGTGCTGCGGATGATTCGCTCCGACGTACCTAAATTCTCCGAGTTGCTGCTACCGAAAATCCTCGAAACCATTTCCATGACCAAACGTGGCCTGGTGATTTTCGTTGGTGCGACCAGCTCGGGTAAATCGACATCGCTCGCTGCCATGCTGGATTACCGCAACGAAAACTCGGCAGGCCACATCGTCACCATCGAAGACCCGATTGAATACGTGCACCGCCACAAGGGTTGCCTCGTAACCCAGCGTGAAGTCGGTGTGGACACCGAAAGCTTCGAGTCCGCCCTCAAAAACACACTGCGCCAAGCACCTGACGTTATCCTCATCGGTGAAATCAGGGATCGGGACACCATGGATCACGCCATTGCCTTTGCGGAAACCGGTCACCTCTGTCTGGCCACTCTGCACGCAAACAACACCAACCAGGCACTGGATCGCATCATCAACTTCTTCCCGGAAGAACGCCGCCACCAACTGCTGATGGATCTTTCCTTGAACTTGAAAGCCGTGGTTTCTCAGCGCCTCCTTCGCAAAGAAGACGGGAATGGCCGCGTGCCTGCCGTCGAAGTGTTGATCAACACACCGCTGATCGGAGACTTGATCTTCAAAGGTGACGTGCATGAAATCAAAGAAGTGATGAAGCGCTCACGTGAACACGGCATGCAGACATTCGACCAGGCGCTACTGGATCTGTACGACGATGGCTTGGTCTCTTTCCAGGAGGCCCTACGCAATGCGGACTCGCAAAATGACCTCCGCCTCAATATCAAACTCCACAGTCGTCGCGGCTTGCCGAAAGACTTCTCGGATGAAAGTGATCAATTGCGCGTAGAAAGTGAGGATTAACCTCCTTCCGGGGCAACCACCGCTCGGCCCGCGAGCCTCCACCATTAAATAGACAAATCACAGCATCGCCGCCCAGCCCGGCGATTTTGTAAGGAAACACAAATGAATGAATCTGCTCTCGACCCCTTTCTGAAGCTGCTGGCTGAAAAGGAAGGCTCGGACTTGTATTTCAGTACCGGTGCGCTGCCTGCGGTCAAAATTCAGGGCGAATTGAGATTCATCGGCAAGGAGCGACTCAAGCCGGGCCAAGTCGAGGCTTATGCGAAATCCGTCCTCACACCTGAACAAATTGATGCATTTTATCGCGATCTGGAGCTCAACCTGGCATTAAGCCGCCCGTCGCTCGGCCGCTTCCGCGTCAACGTCTTCATGCAGAGGGGCGAATGGTCTATCGTCATCCGCTTCATCAAAAGCGAAATCCCGCGCATCGCCGACCTCAACCTTCCCCAAGTCATCGAAAAACTGGTTGAAGAACGTCGAGGGTTGATCCTGGTGGTGGGTGCTACCGGCTCAGGCAAATCAACCACGCTCGCCGCAATGGTCGATTACCGAGCAGAAGCACGGCCCGGACATATCCTGACCATTGAAGATCCAATGGAATACGCCTTCCGACACCGGAATTCCGTAGTCAACCAACGTGAAGTCGGCGTCGATACCCACAGCTATACCGCCGCGCTGAAAGAAGCGCTGCGTGAAGCCCCTGACGTCATCATGATCGGTGAGGTTCGCGACAAGGCCACCATGGAGCATGCGCTGGCCTACGCCGATACCGGTCACCTTTGCCTATCGACACTCCATGCCACCAACGCTCATCAAGCGCTGGACCGAATCATTCGATTCTTCCCTCCTGAATCGAGAGATCAATTGCTGATGGATCTCTCCTTGAACCTGCGCGCAATCATCTCCCAGCGCCTCGTCATCGGCAGCCAGGGCATGCGCGTGCCGGCCGTTGAAATCATGGTCAACACCCCTTTCATCGCCGATCTGATCAAACGGGGCGAGATTGACGAGATGAAAGAGGCCATGGAGAAAAATGAACTGGAAGGCTCGCAAACCTTCGACATGTCTCTCCACGCTCTGTGGAAGGCCGGCAGCATCGAACGCGAAGAAGCATTAAAGGCAGCTGACAGCCGCGCCAACTTGGAGTGGCGGATGAACTTCGGTGCGGGTAAAGATGAACTCAGAGCCTCTGCCGCTCAGTCATCCACAAAGAACACCATGAAATCCAGCGCCACCCATGACGGCGAACTGCCCCCGCTGGACTGAACTACTGGCAACTCCTCCACAAAGTCAAAAATCGACAAAACCCCGCCGATCTCGTGCGGGGTTTTTAATTGCAACCAATACTCTAAAAATCATGGCCCAATTGTTGCAAACAATTGACCATGTGAACATTAGAACTACAATTTTCCATCGCCCTCTTTTCATAATGTCAGAATACGACAAACCAAAAGACATTTTTGTAAAAAAAGGACGTAAGGCGCGCAAGCGAATACGGAATAAAGATCATGCTCAACCCCGTACACAAATTTTCACTGGCAGGAACACAACAATGCCGAGGTTGACCCCCCTATTCACCAGTCTTCTCGTTGCCTGTCTTCTCAGCGGCGGCATCGCCAGCGCGGCAGAACCGACCTCGTTGATGAAGGCCCGGATCAATGCGGTAGCCGTGGCGAAGGCCGGGCATCTCGATGAAGGGATTACAAGACTCGAGGCATTGCACCGATCCAACCCCAAGGATGCCTTCGTCACTGCGGATCTCATCGTATTACTTCGTCTGGCCGGTCAAAACAAACAGATCGCCGAACTCACAAAACAGATGAATCCCGACGATATTCCGGACTACGCCCGCATGGATCTAGCCCATGCGCTCAGAGATGAGAAACAGTTCGATCGCGCCCGAGTCGCCCTGGCTAATCATCAAAAGGCACTCGGGTTATCGGGGCAGATTCTGTATGCCATGGTCACGCTTGAATCACGCCATCCCAAAGAAGCCGTTGCCGCCCTTCCGAACCGCGATGCAAAAGGATTAACGGCAGTGGATCTGGCCAATATGGCTTATGTCTATCGCTGGGCAGGACGACCTGCAATGGCACTATCTCTGACCCAACAAGCTCTACGCCTATCACCGAGCGACCCGCATGCCCTGCGCGAGGATACCTTTGCGCTCTCTGATCTCGGCGCTTCCAAATTGGCTTTGAAACAAGCGAAAAAAAACCGGCATTTGTTTTCGCCACTGATGATCAACCAACTACAGGCGGACGCCACCTCGAACGATACGCTTGAGGCGGTACAAGAAAGAAGACGACTGGAAAACCTTTACCGATACAAGGAACGGAATCTTCCCCTGGAGGAATCACTCGCCGAACTGGAGAAAAACCGTCAGGCCTTCACCCAATATCCTCAACTGGAACTGCAAACACGCTACGACCAGATTTTCGTGTGGCGACAACTTGACCTCATGACGCAGGCCGTTAGCGCATTCGAAGCGCTTCCCCAGCATCCTGTAGGAGCTGATGCAAAAACACTGAAGACCATCCCGCCTTACGTGCGGCTCGCGGCAGCCGATGCCTACCTGTATCTGAAGCACCCGAACAAAGCGGCCCGACTGTACGAAAGCGTCATCAAGGAAGATCCGGGTACCGATGTCGAGCACTTCATGTCGCTCTATTTCGCCTACGTCGATGGAGAACATTACGACAAAGCGGAGCCGTTGATCGAGCACCTCCATAAGGTGACACCGGCTTGGTCGAGGAAGGTGGCAGGCGAGCCCAACTGGGAACGAGTCGATGTAGATCTGCTCTGGGCAATGGATCCGGCTTACCGCAACGATGAGAGCCTCAGTGAACAGCGTTTGCAAAAGCTGTTCGATGCCGCTCCACGTAACACCGACATATTGAATACGTTAGCGACGATTGAACGCTGGCGCGGGTGGCCCGAGCAATCCATGCAAACCACTCGCATGGCCGAGGCCTACGACCCCAAGAGCAAAGACACTCGGGTCAATCTGGCCAACAACAATCGGGATCTCGAGCACTTCCCGCTTTGGGGACAGCAAATTAACGCGCTGTACAGTGACTTCCCGACGGATACGACTATCCAGAAAAGCCTGGCGCAGTGGAATGATCGCAGCCGCCCGTCCATCACCTCAGAGTACACCACCGGCAAAAGTAATGGCGGAGCCAATAATGGCAACCCCGTCACGGGCAATCGGGATCAGGAACTCAAGACACGATTGAACGCTCCGTGGACGAGCACTGGCTGGCGTACATTCCTTGACCAGCACTACATCTGGTCCAGCTACGACGAAGGTCCGCTGAGCTACAACCGACTGGGAGCAGGCGTTGAATGGCAAGGCGATCGCAAGCATTTCTGGGCCATGGTCGACAACGATCAACTCACCGGAAATCACGTCGGCCTGTCCGCAGGCTGGTCGCAGTGGCTGAATGATCACTGGCAATACTCGATCAGCGGCAGCACCTACTCACTTGATACGCCCTTGCGCGCCAAAGAGGCGGGCTATACCGGCAAATCGGTCAATGGCGACATCACCTGGCGACAAAGCGAATCACGTGAAGCTTACATGGGGTTCGGTCTGCTATCGATCAGTGACGGGAACAAACGGGTCGATTTCAGCACAGGTATCACCCAACGGCTGTTCGCCAGTCCCCATCACATCACATCGGGCGGTATTGATCTGTTTGCAGAACACAACAGCCAACCGGGCGGAGCGTACTTCAACCCATCAAACAGCAAGAGCGCCTCTGTTCGTGTGGAACATGACTGGATCACCTGGCGGCATTACGAACGCTCATTCACCCAGTACTTCAAAGCCTCAGCCGGTTATGGCTGGCAGGCAGACTTCGGCGGTAGCCCGACAGTTGACCTGTTTTATGAGCACAAATGGAAATTCAGCCGCACCTGGGACCTGCACTATGGCGTGGGCTGGGGCAGCAATGTATACGACGGCGGGCGTGAACACCGCCTGTACGGCCTGATTGGTTTCGGAGGCGTGTTTTAATGAAACGACGGGCATTTTTAAAATCTTTAGTAGCGACTTTAACGATATCGGCATCGCCCCGCCTATTGGCAGACGACAGCATCCATGCAACGACATGCGAAACACAACGACCGCTGACCGCAGTACAAATTCCCAAGGGTCAGTTTGTCACTTTATGTATGCATGATGTCATCGATGAGAACGACGCAGCGCTCGCCAAGGATCCCTATGCCATTGGCACACAGCAACTGACCGCCCTCTTTGACTGGATGCAGGAAAACAACTGGCATCCGATCTCTCTGCAGCAAGTACTGGATGCGGAAGCAGGTAAAGCAGCGCTCCCCGACAATGCTGTCTTGCTGTCATGGGATGACGGCCTGAGCAGTATTTACACCAAGGTGTTTCCACTCCTCAAAGCCTATAACTACCCTGGACTGTTCGCCATCGAAACGGACTGGATCACCCGCGTTCAGCAGGGTGAAGCGGTGGTTTATCAGGCGGAAGGCGCTGCCGGACCCAAAAACCCCACCAAGGCGTTCAAAGCCGATGAAGATCAGTCTCGCAAATCGAGCAACCTCATCGAACCGGGCAAGGTGTTCTACAACGGAACAGAAATGGGTGCCGCGGGGTTTGCCAACTGGGCTCAACTGCGTGAGATGCAGGCTTCCGGGCTGGTTGAATTCGCCTCGCACACCAACGACCAGCACCACGGCATTCTCGCCAACCCTCAGGGGAATGTGGAACCGGCCACGATCACCCGACTTTATCTGCCCGAACTGAAGCGTTACGAAACGGATCAAGAGTTCCATCGACGGATTTTCGATGATCTCAACACCAGCGCTGCCATTCTGCAAAAATGGATCGGCGTCCGTCCGCGCACCATCGTGTGGCCCTATGGCGCCATGAATCAAGAAGTGGAAGCCATCGCGACAGAAGCTGGCTTGTTCGTTTCTTTCGGTCTGGGTGACCGCCACCTCAACCGAAAACATCAATCTCCGTCGACTTTCGGTCGCCTACTGGTGATGAACGACCCTTCTCCGGTTTCAATCGAAGAACAGGTATCCGAATCGATCACGCATCGCCCGGAAACCGAGCGTGCCGTACAGGTCGATCTCGACTACATCTATGATCCGGACCCGAAACGCAGCAATGAAAACCTGGGCAAACTACTTGATCGGATCAAGGCACTGAAAATCCGCACTGTTTACCTGCAAGCCTTCGCAGACCCCGAGGGGACAGGCACACCCAAGGAACTCTACTTCCCGAACAGCGTGCTCCCGATGCGCACCGACCTGTTCAACCGGGTGGCCTGGCAATTACAGACCCGAGCTGGCGTGCGGGTGCTGGCGTGGTTGCCCATGCTGGCCTACCAATTACCGGATGCAGCACAACAGGCACGTCTTTCCGTCAAAGTCAAAAGCCCGGATGGCTCTCTGGTCCCAGCAAAACGGGACTACCACCGTCTCAGCCCCTTCCTCCCGGAATCCTTGGAAATCATCGGTCGAATTTACGCTGATCTGGGCAAAAGCAACACCGGCATCAATGGCCTGCTCATCCATGACGATGCCTATCTCGCAGAAGATGAGGACGCCACGGTCCTGGAACCACAGGCACGCTGGCCCGGCACGGATACCCCCATGAACGGCACCATGCTGACGCCTCGTCAGAAGACCGACGCACTGATTGCCTTCGGCAACGCAGCGACAGAAAAAATGCGCTTCTACGTCAACAGCAGCAATTACTTCAGCACAGCGCGCAACATGTATGCACGGGTCGTGCTCGATCCCAAGGCCGAAGTGCGGTTTGCTCAGGCACTTCCCCCGTTTCTGACCAACTACGACCATGTCGCGCTCATGGCCATGCCCTACCTCGATGGTACGGACGAACCACCCGCCCAGTGGCTGAAAAAATTAGCGACTGCGGTCGCCGAACAACCCGGTGGACTGCAGAAAGTCGTGTTCGAACTGCAGACCAAGAACTGGCAGAACGACGAATGGATCAATGGTGAAACGCTCAAGAGCTGGATGCAACTTCTGATCCGTATGGGGGGTACGAATCTGGCCTATTACCCCGATGACTTTCTGAACAACCAGCCGCCATTCAAGCCCACATATGAGGGAATCAGTCTAAATGACTTCCCTTACTACCCGGTGAAACCGTGATGGACGCCATCCTGACACACATAAGTCAAACCCTTGCACTGGGTACATTATCCGTGCGGGATTTCTTCTTCGCCTATGCGTTTTACTATCCACTCATCATGGCGTGGATGTGGATCATCGGTGGCATTTGGTATTACCTGCGATGGGAAAATCGATACAACCTCGGTCCGGAGTATCCGCCGCCGACAAACAACCAACCGGCCGCCAGCATCCTGATTCCCTGCTTCAATGAAGAACGGCACGTACGCGACACCATCGCTTACGCACTGGCCTCCGAGTACCCCGAGTTCGAAGTAATAGCCATCAATGACGGCTCGAGCGATCGTACGGGAGAAATTCTCAATGAACTGGCCGAGGCGCATCCACAGTTACGTGTCGTACACCTCTTGAGCAATCAGGGCAAGGCGATGGCATTGCGATCAGGCGCCATTGCCGCGAAAAACGAGTTTCTGATCTGCATTGATGGCGACGCCATGCTCCATCCCAAAGCCGTGGCCTGGATGATGTCCCATCTTGCGTCCGGCAACCGGGTTGGTGCCGTCACCGGCAACCCCCGCATCATCAATCGCACGAGCCTACTCGGAAAACTGCAGGTCGGGGAGTTCTCTTCCATCATCGGGCTGATGAAGCGGGCTCAACGTGTTTATGGGCGACTGTTTACCGTATCCGGCGTGATCGTGGGGTTCCGCCGAACGGCTCTGCACCGCATCGGTTACTGGTCGGAAGAAATGATCACCGAGGACATCGACATCTCCTGGCGCCTGCAAATGGACCACTGGGACATTCGGTATGAACCGGACGCCTTGTGCTACATCTACATGCCCGAAACTTTCCTCGGGCTTTGGCGACAGCGGCTGCGCTGGGCACAAGGCGGCGTCGAAGTGCTGCTCAAACACGGCCGGGATTTGCTGATCTGGCGCCGTCGGCGCTTCTGGGCCGTCGCCCTCGAGTATATGGCCTCCGTGATCTGGGCTTACATCATGCTCTCGATCATCGTGCTCTACCTGATCGGGCTCGTTGTCCCCTTGCCCGAAGGCTGGCACGTCAGTTCACTTCTGCCGCAATGGAACGGTGTCGTCCTTGGGATCACATCGCTGGTGCAATTCGGCGTGAGCTTGATGATCGATCGAAGGTACGAACCCAAGAAACGCTTTTTCAGAAATTATTTCTGGATCATCTGGTATCCCTTGGCCTTCTGGTTGGTCACCATGTTCACCACAGTCACCGCGGTGCCCAAGACTCTGCTCAAACGCAGAGGCCAACGCGCCCGCTGGATCAGTCCGGATCGCGGCATTCAGGATGAAGCTGAAAACGAGGTCACCAAACTATGAATACCGTCAATCGCCCTCGCATTCCTGAAATCATCCGACGGCCCGATCTCCTCGACACGACGAAAAAGGGCATCCTGGCAGTCGTCGCAACCATAGGCTGGATACTCTGGATCTACCTGCTCTTGCCACTGGGCTCCGTCCTGGCATGGTGGTTCGGTTACCAACGACTGGATCTTTTCATCCTGATCGATCCCGCGCGAACCATACAAACGCTGCAGATTTACGCCATCATCATTGCGATCGGCGGCTTGCTGTTTATCTTCTGGGCGACCTATAACTGGCTGCGATTCCGCCGTGTGGATCGCCGTGGTGCACCGCCCATGGCCGATGCCACCGCCATCAGCAAGGCGTTCCATATCGAACCATCTGTTGTAGAAAGAGCCCAGGCCGGAAAAATACTGGCGTTCGACTTTGACGACCACGGACAGATTATTCAGATTGAAGCGGACAACGCCGCTCTATCCCATCTTGCTAAAGCGGCGGTAAGCCACCAAGGCGAGGGGTGAGTTAACCCTCCGAGGGCGGCACATAGCCTTCCGGCTGCGTTACTTCACCGCCGCCGAAGAGGAACTTCTCCATTTCTTCCTCAAGAAATTTCCTCGCCTTCGGGTCAATCGGCGACAAACGATACTCGTTGATCAACATGGTCTGATGACCACGCCAGGCCAACCAGGCCGACTCGGAAACCTGCTCGAATATCCGTTTCCCCAACTCGCCCGGATAAGGCGGTTTAGCCAGTCCTTTGGCTTCACATTGCAAACGGGAACAGAAAACCACTCGATCATTCATATAAAAAATCCAATTAAATCCAGCTCTTGACGAGCACTAACGCTTAGATGACTTCAAAGCCGGATAATCCGACAGAAAACGGGTAATGGGTTTGGGCAGCCCCAGCTGCGGCGCACGCTCATCCAACTCAACCAACGGCAACCAGAGCACATCGTGATTTTCATCGACGGATGACAATCGGGAAACCACCATGTGGTCGATACGGGCATCCAGCACATAATGCGTGAACCGATGCTCGAACGTAGTCAGGTGAACGGCAGAAGAATGCCGCATCAGCCGGTGCATCGAAAGCAACGACTGCTGGCCTGCGCCATTCCCCGCCTGCCCACCCGAAACGACGGAACCGGGCACGAGGCTCTGAACCGTATCCTGCTCGGGATCATACTCGGGCAGACACCACAATCCACCCCAGATTCCTGTCGGTGGACGGCGAATCAGCATCAGGCGTTCCGCCCCATCCTCAAATGCCACAAACACGGCGCGACGGGTCGGCACTGGTTTACGCGTGCGACGAACAGGCAAGTTTGCCACCTGCCGGGAAGCCAACGCCACACAGTCTGCGGAAACGGGGCAGGCAGAACACTCCGGAGCGTGACGCACACACAACGTAGCACCGAGATCCATAATGGCCTGGGTGTAGTCGGCCACCCTGGTCTGCGGTGTATGCAATTTGGCTACATCGTATAACGCCTGAATGGTCGAAGCCTGTTCGATGGGACAATCTATTCCGGCATGGCGCGCCATTACCCGTTTGACATTACCGTCCAGAATCGTTTCCGGCACATCGAATGCCTGAGCCATGACCGCCGCTGCCGTCGAAGGACCTACCCCCGGCAACGCCTGCCAACCGGCCAGCGTGTCCGGAACCCCCTGCAGTGCCATGACCCTCGCTGCGGCGTGCAGATTTCGGGCGCGGGCGTAGTAGCCAAGCCCGGACCAAAGCGCCAGAACCTCGTCCAACGGAGCGGTGACCAACACTTCCAGCGACGGGAAGCGCTGCATGAATCGATTGAAATAATCGATCACCGTCGTGACCTGAGTCTGCTGCAACATGATCTCGGAAATCCAGACGCGGTAGGGCGTTCTGGGGTGCTGCCAAGGCAAGTCATGCCGACCATGCATATCAAACCAGGCCAGCAAACGCCCGGCGAAATCAGTCTCCGCCATCAACTACAGCCCCATGCACACAAGCACCTTTTCCGATCCACGCCAACAACTACAGCCCAAGGCCTTTGAGCAGATTCTTCACGGGGGCTGCGCCATTGCCCAACCGCTTGTCCAGTTCCTGATTAATCTTCTCCTCGACCTTCTGCTTGGCCTGATCCTTCAGAACGGCCTGCATATCGATACCGAACTGGGGCTGAGCGAATGTACCCGTGATCTTGATCGGCACGGTCAGCTTCTTGAGCTTCTCAAGCGCCTTGCCATCCTGCCCAGTCGCCGTGTTTACAACCGTGGCATTGAGCAGGTAGTCGATGGTCTCGCGCGCCAGATCGACATCACCCTTGCCCGTTACTCGCAACAATGGAGATGCGCCCTGCAGATCGTCGTTGTGGGCGACCCCGTTTCTGATGACGGCACTACCGGAAATAGCCGAGAAGTCTGTTGCCTGAGTTTTGGGTACCGCTGTTGTTTCACCCTGCAAACGCGCTTGAGCAGCACGGAGCATGTAGCCCAAGTCGAGTCCTTTGATCTGACCATTACGCAACGAGAAATTAGCCGTGCCATCCAGCGCCGACTTGAGCTTGCTCAAGCGCGCGCCCTGAGTACGCAGATCAAGACGCACATCTCCAGTCCCGGAAAGACGATCCTCATTCATCGCGGCAGACAAAGCGGGTTGCAAAGAAATATTCTGTGCATTGAGTTTTGTCTGCCAATCGGGAACTGCCCCACGCACATCCAAACCGGCCTGGCTTTGTACTGAGCCGCCAAAGGATTGGAAATCCAGTCGTTTCAGATTGATTTGCCCGCCCGATGCCAGAACAGCCAGCACCAACTGTTTCAACTGATACGTCTGATAAGTGAGTTGATCGAGATTGATCTCGGCATCGAGATTCAACTTGCGCAACGCGTCCACTGGTAGCGGAATTTCCATATCAGCCGAGGCAACCGGCTTGGGCTGATCCGTCAGGGAACCCTGAGCACCAGCCGGTTTATGTTCAGATGGCTTTGCCGCAGCACTTCCCGGCGGCAGATAAGGATTGACATCGAATGCACCGCCTTTGAGCCGTGCGTACATCCGATTGGTTTTCAGATCACTGATTCCCACGGTACCGCTCAGGTCGTGACCATCCAGACTGAACACCAAATGATCCAGCATGGCCTGCGACGCCGTGACGCGCACATCAGCCTTTACCGCACATTGCGTCAATGCCTTGTCCGACTGCATGGCCGGCACGCGATACTTGAATGCTTCGGCCAACTGGCGGGGATTGAACGGCGAAATAGTCAACGGCCCGGTCACCGACAGATTCTTTCCCAGACCCGTCACATCCAATGAAGTTTTGACGATCAGTGGTGCCGATTCGATCTGCCAATTTGGCAGACTGACCTGCCCTTTACCCAAATCGGCCGTCACAGCGCCATTGGCTGAAAAATCCATTTCACCCGTATGCGTGGCCAAACCTTGAATACGCCCATCGAGTGTCAACTTGTCACTGGAATAAATCCCCTTTTGCCAATCCGCCGAGAGCGCACCTTTGGCTGTCAACGAGGCATGCGTCAGACCAAATCCTTTTTCCAAATCAACCGTGGCGTCCATTGCGGAGAGATTGGCTACATGCTTGGGCAAATCCACCGACACCTCAGGCACCGACACATCAAGCTCGCTTTTCACCGGCAGCGTGGCTGGATTATGCTGTGCATCAGGCACGACGCTGGCGTAAAACTTCAGGGATCTGGCAGAGAGCTGTTCGCCATTGGCCTTCATATCGAATGAGCTGCTCAGACGGACATCGCCCGTGAGCTTGCCCAACTTCGGATCCTGCGTGGTGTAACTGAAATTCAAGGACATATCCACAGCCTGCCCAAGACGAATGGCGCCACTGTCGAGGTTGAGATGCTGCAAGGCCAACGATTGGCCGGTAACAGCGTCCTGCCAATCAAGGTTCGCATCATTGATTTCCACGCCGCCGATGGCCAGAGCCGTCGCACCGCCAGTGGAGGCCGGAGCAGAACTGGACGAGGCGCCAGATTGAGCTGCCGTTGGACGAGCCAGCAAATCAGCCCAGTTGGTCACGCCATTGCTGTTCCGGGCCAAGTGAATAGTCGCTCCATCCAGAACGAGTTTTCCGACTTCAAATTGCCCTCTGAGCAGAGGAAGAAATGCGGCTTTCACTTCGACCGTTTTAGCCGTCACCATGTCCTTTTGCGGAAACCCCGGCGCATTACCCAAGGCGACATCTCGCACCGACACGCCAAGCCACGGGAACAAGGTGAGCTTGATCGGTCCTCCAAGCTCGATATTCCGCCCGGTCTTCTCTTGAACGATGCTGGAAATTTTATCTTTGTAGTCGTTGGGATCGAAAGTAGCGACAAAGGCAACCGCTGCAATGAACAACACCAGAACCAGGGCGACGGCCCACATTACAATTCGTTTGATCCACTTCATTACAGCACCTATCTTCGTAAAACCAAGCTTCGTGAAACAGGTAGGGAATTTTCTGGCGACATACTTCTACAGAGGCCGCAGAAAACTTCCGGCAAATTCTTTGCCTGAACGCGACTTTAGCAGACAATAAGCCATGACGGGCACCAGGCAGATATCAGGCAGGGATTTTGGCGCTTCGTTTCCAATCCATCCATCAAGACCGAGTAATAAAACGCTTCATGGGCATTACCATCAAACTTTTCGCCAGTCTGCGTGAGCAGTTCTCACAGGATGAGCTGAAAACAACCGACACACCAGCCACCGTACATGACGCTTGGCTGCGCATAACCGGGAAAGAGCGCCCGGCCAATATTCTGGCCGCGGTAAATCACGAATACGTCAACTTCGATCACCCCCTGCATGAAGGCGATGAAGTGGCGTTTTTCCCGCCGGTAACCGGCGGTTAGAGAGCAGAACATGACTCCAGAAATCCAACAGATGCTGGCACGCCGCCAACGATTCATCAAACGATGGCCATCCATCGCCTTGATTGTTGCCGCCATAACCTTGGGCTTTTATGTCTGGGCATTCATCAAGCAGCCCATTCTCGTAAACCCCGTTCATGTGGTCCACCTGATCCAGAACAACACGCTGGATAACGCGACTCAATCGTTGCTCGCCATCGTAGCGCCGCTGCTGTTTTTGACCATTGGGGCACTCCTTCTTTTGCTGCTGTTATTTGTGACTGTCGGACTGATCAATGAAGGACGTCTGATCCGTCTTCTGGAGCAAAAACAGGTGCCCTAAAAACTTTGCGTAAATCTTTATTTTTTGTGATCATCTTGTAAAAGAAAAAGCGTAAAAAGGAACAGGAATTCAGGCAGGCTCGGTTCGGCGATTTATTTCGATCATATTTCATGGAGAAAACAGCATGTCCCTTACCAAAAAAAACCTGAAAACCCGTCCGGTTTGCAAAGTCACCTTCACCTTGCCACCAGCTTATGGAGCAGAGGCCAAGGCTGTGACCCTGGTTGGCGATTTCAACGAATGGTCACAAGAAAGCCATCCTCTGAAAAAGGCGAAAAGTGACGGCAGCTTCAGCATCACGATTGATCTTCCAGTCAATGAGCGCTTCCAGTTTCGTTACCTGATTGATGGCACGGCCTGGATCAATGATGATCAGGCAGACGAGTACACCCCTTCACCATTCGGCAACGAGAGCAACAGCGTCGTCCGCACCTGAAAAGACGGGCGTTTGCCCGCTTGAATTTAAGCACACGAAAGGACTCCAGAGGATTAGCATGGACGCACTTGAAACACTTAACCAAAAATTCGCAGATTGCGCTGGTCTTGAGTTCGTCAAGATTGGCGATCTCACCTTGGCGAAAATCGACACCCCACTCGCCCAGGCAACTGTCGCCGTACAAGGCGCACAAATCATCGAATGGAAGCCCGCCCTCGAAGACCAACTTGTTGTGTGGCGGGCAAAGGAACCGGCTTATGAAGCAGGTAAATCAGTGCGGGGCGGTGTCCCCATCTGTTGGCCATGGTTCGGCAATCATCCCAGTCTGACCATGGCGCACGGGTTTGTACGATTCAAGGATTGGATTCTGATGAATGCCAAGTGCGACGCCGAGGGCCACGTGCACATGCACTGGCGGATCACTGACGATGCCGAGTCCATGGCATTGTGGCCGCACCGCTTCGAGCTGGATGTCATCATGCATATCGGTACCGAACTGCGAATCCAGTTGGTGACCCATAACACAGGCGACGAAGCGTTCAGCATCACTCAGGGGCTGCACACCTACCTGAATCTCGGCGATACACGCAGCACGGTCATTCGCGGACTTGAAGGCGGGTACTATCTGGATAAGCTCAAAGGGTTCACCCGCACACCGCAGGACGACCTCATCACCATCACCGGCCCCATGGACCGCATCTATTTCGGTACCACGCACACCGTTGAAGTGGAAGATTCCGAATTCAATAGAGTGATCGTAGTAGCCAAGGAAGGAAGTCATTCGACCGTCGTCTGGAACCCGGACGAAAATGTGCCATCAGGCATGCTGCCTGAAGAGTCGAGAAACATGGTGTGTGTTGAGGCCGTAAATGCCGCCGACGATACCGTCTCAATCGCACCGGGCGAGCGAAAGATACTGGGCACCACGATCTCCGTCAGATCAATGGACTGAACAACAGGCCATTACCGCCTGTTTCTCGCCGATACCATCAAATCATATAGCGCTGTAAACGCATGACGGCCCGATCCAGCTGCTGTGATTCAAGCGGCCCAAGATCGACGAACTCTGCTCCGAAGATCCACTCCCCCGGGGAAACTATACGCTGATTGCGTATCACGAGACTTACCGACAGATCGGCAAACCCATCAATGGCCAATTTCACCGGGGACAGTTGCACCCCCAGATCCAAGCCTACTGCCTGCTCGGGACGAAGTGCGATCGCACAACCACCGGCAGAAAGATCATCTAACCGCCCCACCCAAAGCGTACTCGTAGTCGGCTGAAAAAACTCCACCACGCCGATGACATCGGGCGGAATCCGTACACGGAATACATTCCGGCGTTGCAAACGATCAATTTGAGCAGGGTATGGAACTTCAAAGTACCGGTCGGTACCCTCAATCTTCTCTTTGAGGTTATCAACATAAAACCATGAAACCAGCTGATCGATAATCGCCTGCACCCGAATCCGGCCGGAAGCCTTGAGATGACTCAAGGGGACTTCCTTGGGTTGATCGATCAAAAAACGGCGGTTTTCCGGATCATTAGAGACCATCTGAACCGCAATCTGAAAATCTTCATCCCCTTCAGGAATCAACCAGAAATGCCCACGTTCATCAAAATGTCGCGACAGTATCTTGTCGATTACGCGAGGGCTCCGTGCCGTAATGATGGTATCTTGCTGACTCATAGATAAGGACGTATCCGGAAGGCCTAATCAAAAATAAGGGGCTAGCATAACGAGCCTTACCCGATACGGGCAAGAACTCATCATCCTCCGCCGATCCGCCCCCGGAATCATCCCAGTTTCCCCCTCCACTCAGGCAACCGCTTGACCGCCAGTTCAAAGTCCAATTGCGCGAACACAGGCAAGCCATTTCTGAACGGAGGCAGATCCTCACCCTGGATAAGAGGCTGCATATAGCGCCGCGCCGCATCTGTAATGCCGTAACCATCGGCCCGAATATAAGCCGGTGGCACCGGCAATTCGACATCGGCCACATCATCCAGTGGCACTGCACCCAACGACCAGAGATAAGGTTCGTCCGACAACCGTTGAATGGCTACCATCACATCCGACTTACCGGCCATGGCATAAGTCATGGCCGCGGTACCACAGGCATAGGCCTGGTCCACATCGACTCGAGCTGCAATATGTCTCGCCGAACGCTGAAAATAATCAGAAACGGCCCAGTGGGTCTTGTACCCAAGCCCTCTGCTCATTGCGGCAATCTGTGGAGCCATACCGCCCAATTGCTCATGGCCGAACGTCCCACTGGTTTGCTCCTGTGCGCAGAAGGTTCCGTCACCGCACAACAACCCTTCCGCCGCGACAACGATACAAGAACCATATTGATGAACGCGTGCCTGCAGGGCCTCAAGGAAGCTCGCGGGATCGAAAGGTCGCTCAGGGAACAGAAGCAACAAAGGTGAGTCGTCCGCCTCGAATGCCAGTCCGGCAGCTGCCGCCAGCCAACCTGCATGTCGCCCCATGACTTCAAGCACAAAGACCTTGGTCGAGGTTCCTGACATCGCGGCCAGGTCCCGCGCCACTTCCCTGATACTGGTGGCGATGTATTTTGCCGCCGAGCCGAACCCGGGGCTCGTATCAGTCATGGGTAGATCGTTATCGATGGTTTTGGGTACGCCGATGACGGTCAGATCAAGGTTCCGGGCACGTGCGAATCGGGTCACCTTGGCCGCAGTCAACATCGACCCGCCTCCGCCGTTATAGATGAAGGTGCCGATGTCATGCGCATGGATAACTTCGAGCAACCGCTCGTACTGCTCCGGGTGTGTATCCGGCTCACCAAGATCGGCTCGGCAAGAACCAAAAGCGCCACCTGGGGTATATCGCAACGCCGCAATTTCCGACGGGCTCACATGCGATAGGTCATACAACTCTTCGCGTAAAATCCCTAGAATCCCTTCGCGCGCGGCAAATACCTTGCCGAAGTGCTCCGGGTGCCTGCGTGCCGTTTCAATCACCCCACACGCACTGGCATTGATGACCGCGGTAACCCCACCAGACTGTGCATACAAAACGTTGTGTGACATAGAACCTCGGAGTTTCGATTGTGGCACGGTGGACATAAGGCTATTATGCACGGCGGATATCAACAATATATTGCTAATCTTTTTAAGGAGTTCGGGATGCAGATCGGCACCAGCCTCACCCATTTTTTGATCCAAAGCCAGCAAGAGCACTCAGGTGCATCTGGCGAATTTACACTGCTGATGAACGATATCGTCAGTGCGTGCAAGGTCATTTCCAGCTATGTTAACAAAGGCAACCTGATCGGCATTCTGGGCTCAGCAGAAACTGAAAACGTTCAAGGTGAAACCCAGAAAAAACTCGACATCATTTCCAACGATGTATTCACCAACACCCTGATGCAAGGCACACAAGTTGCCGCTTTGGCATCAGAAGAAATGGACGATGTTTACCATCTTCCAGCCAACGCCAAGCGTGGCAAATACCTCTGCGTATACGACCCGCTGGATGGTTCTTCAAACATTGACGTCAACGTCACTGTCGGTACTATTTTTTCTGTTCTGCGTGCCCCAGAAGGTGTTGAAAACCCGAGCGAGCAGGATTTCTTGCAACCGGGCACCGTACAAGTTGCTGCGGGTTACTGCATCTATGGCCCATCGACCATCATGGTATTAACCACAGGTCAGGGCGTAAACGGCTTCACTCTGGACATGGACATCGGTGAGTTCAAACTCACTCACCCGAACATCACCATTCCTGCAGACACCAAGGAATTCGCCATCAACATGTCGAACCAGCGTTTCTGGGATGCGCCGGTTACCCGTTACATCGACGAATGCCTGATCGGTAAAGAAGGCCCTCGCGGCAAAGACTTCAACATGCGTTGGGTTGCGTCCATGGTGGCCGAAGTTCACCGCATCCTGACCCGTGGCGGCGTATTCCTGTACCCCATCGACAGCAAGATCCGTGCGCAAGGCGGCAAACTACGCTTGATGTACGAAGCAAACCCGATGGCCATGATCGTAGAACAGGCCGGTGGCATGGCGATCACCGGTCCAGAGCGCATCCTGGACATCAAACCGCATAAACTGCACCAGCGTGTTCCGGTCATCCTCGGTTCCAAGAACGAAGTTCAGGTGCTGGCGGATTACCACAAAGCCTGATTGCAACCGGTCAGCAGTCAGAAATGACTTACTGATCGCCAAGCATTAGCGCAAACAAAAAAGCCCCGCCAAACGGGGCTTTTTTCATGCCTGAAAAAGACTAAAAACGATTATTTTGCCGACGCCACTTTCCCACCACCCGGGCAGGTGTTATGACTAGACGCCACTTTCCCAGTCAGCAAAAGGAAATCGCCGAACGGCTCCATCACGTTTGCTGCTTCCATTTTCGGCCCTTCAAACTGGAGCTTGCCAGACATCATTGCGCCCATGGCGCCACAGCCCCATGACCCTTTGCCCATGCAGCTCCAATCCGCATCGCTGGCATGCATCAGATAATCCACGCTGGAATTGAGTTTGGCCGTCTTGACCGGCCCGGCATAGACACACATCGCCTTACCATCCTTCGGCGCGATATCAAGCTCGACGCGCGTCGAGGCACCGCAACCATCGCGGTACATTTGCAGTGCCTTGTACCCCTTGCCGCCATTGTTGGAAACCCAACCATCTTTGCCGCCAAGGTCGGTGGTCAGGGTCTGATTCTGATTCCATTGGCTGCAAACCTGTTGAGCCCATTTGTCATCCATGAAGCTGTCTGCATGAGCGGACGCTGCAGCGAAAGCAACCAGACCGAGCGCAGCCACAATACGCGACAACGGGAACGAACGAGATAAAACGGATGAAGACATGCCTGAACTCCTGTGGTGGTTTTTGTTTTTTACAGAAACCCAAGGACGGCATTTATTGCGAGAACAATGCACTCATGTGTTACGTGAGCTGGCTGCCGATCCTTGGCATTTCCAGATACGATGATGCACAAGCCCGAACGGGCCTGCCAGCAGATATTTTTTGTAGTCGATAAGCGGGAGCGGTCCTTGCCCCGATTCGATCAGTGTTGGCCTTGCCGATACAACGCGACTACTTTCTTGAACTGCTCAGCTGTCAGTTGCTCACGAAGCGTTTCCACACACAATGAACGCATCATCACCAAGTGGGCAGTTTCAGCACCAATCTGCTGCACCAGATAGTCTCGTCGATCCCGAGGACCGCCATCGAGCAGGATATTGCGCAACTCGATTCGCAGTTCGGCGATGTGACGTTCTACCGATTCACGCCGAGGGGGCATCTTTTTCACCCAGTCGGCGAAGAATGCCTTCTGTTTGGCATCAAGCCCCAATGCCTGCTCATTTTTCAAAACAATCGGCATCAACTCGACAATCGGCGGTGCGAGTTCAGCCCGTGTCGCAGGACTCAACTCGGCTTGTGCAGGCAAGACCATACCGAAAGACAAAGCCATGCCGGCAAGACCGCCGACCCATTTCGAACTCAAACGCATCAAAGACTCCTCTCACTCTTGTTAGCAGTAACACAAATATCCGGATATATCAGCCCGGAAGACTTACAAACGCCGTGAGATCCGGACGGTGTCTTCGTCGGATTCAAGCACCTGCTCGCTGAAACCCGTCCGGGCTGCAAGCTGCCTCATGGGCACATTTTGCAACAGTACTTCACCGAACAAATGCCGCACACCACGTTGTCGTGCGTAGTCGATGAGCATTTCCAACAGATGGCTGCCGACGCCATGCCCATGCCACTCGTCGGCAACCACCAGTGCGAACTCGGCACTTTCACCATCCGGCTCCAAGCTGTATCGCGTCACGCCTACTTCGATTTCTTCACCATCCTGAGGCGTGTACAAAGCAATAAATGCCATTTCGCGGTCGTAGTCGATCTGGGTGAATCTGACCAGCATCTCCGGTGTGAGTTCGTTCAGCATCCGCATGAAACGGAAATAGCGAGTTTCTTCTGACAGACCACGCACGAAACGCTGCTCGATTTCGGCATCTTCGGGGCGGATGGGGCGCACCTTGATGACCTGACCATTCTCCAACACGACGTCTCTCTGAAATGAAGCCGGATAGGGGTGTATCGCCAGATGGGCATATGGATCCTGAATCGGCATGCGTTCGGTCAGTTCAATCCGGGCATCAACAGCGACTACTGACTGCTCCCCTGCCAGAAGCGGATTGATATCAATACCTGCTACCTCGGGCAACTCACAAACCAGCTCGGAAACCCGCATCAGAATTTGATCCAATGACTTCCGATCAACAGCAGGCGCATCCCGGAACGGACCGAGCATCCGAGCAGCGTGCGTCTGCGCGATCAATCGATCGATCAACAAGCCATTCAAAGGTGGAAGAGCAAGCGCTCGATCTCGCAACACTTCTACGGCAATGCCGCCCATGCCAAAGGCGATGACCGGACCGAAGACCGGATCACGCGTAACACCCAGCAGCAACTCACGGGCGTGACCTACCTCAGCCATCCGCTCCACCGTGATCCCTTCGATTTCAGCCTCGGGGTGTTGTGCCCGAACACGATCAAGCATCTCCTGGGCCTGTTGACGCGTGGTTTGCACACTACGCACATTCAAACGCACCCCGCCGACATCGGTTTTATGCGTCAACGTCGGTGCACTGATTTTCAGGGCAACCGGGAACCCGAGCGACTCGGCCGCCAACATGGCTTCATCGGCATTACGCGCCAGAATCGTCTGAGTGGTGGGGATATGGAACGCATTGAGGATCGCCTTGGACTCTCGCGTGGTAAGCACCTTGCGACCCGCACTGCGTGCCGCGGCCAGTATCATTCTCGCACCAGCAACATCAGGATATTTTTCAGCCAAGGCTGGTCCCGGTGTCTGCATCAACACCTGTTGATTACGTCGGTGTGCCAGCAAATAAGAAAGTGCTTCGACTGCCGTTTCGGGTGAACGAAACTGCGGGATATTCGCGGCATCGAACATGTCTCGTGCCTCGTTCACCAACCCTTCACCCATCCAGCAGGCAAGCACCGGTTTTTTATATCCCGTTTGGGATTTGACCACATCGATGACGGCCTGAGCACAGGCGGTGGGATCGGTCATGGCTTGTGGCGTGAGCATCACGATAATCATATCCACGCCCAGATCCGCCAACGAAAGACGTAACGCCGTATCGTAACGCTCAGCCGTCGCATCACCGATGATGTCCATCGGGTTACCATGCGACCACGTCGCAGGCAATGCTGCATTCAGCGCAGCAACAGTTCCGTCACTCAGTTCTGCCAAAGGCACATTCAGATCGGCAGCTCGGTCGGTGGCCATCACGCCCGGCCCGCCGCCATTGGTGAGAATCAGGAGCTGATCGCCCCGCAAGGTCAGGTCGCTGGCGAGTATCTGCGCGGCTGAAAACCACTGGGTAATGCGTTCGACTCGAACGACACCGGCCCGCGTGAGTGCCGCGTCGAACACATCATCCGCACCGATCAACGCCCCTGTATGGGTTGCTGCCGCCTTGGAGCCAGCTACCTGTCGTGCCGACTTCAGAACGATCACAGGTTTCATGCGTGCTGCGGCGCGTAAACCGCTCAGAAAGTGTCGTGCATCCTTGATGCCTTCGATGTAAAGCAGAATGCCGGTGGTTTCCGTATCTAGCGCCAGATAATCCAACAAGTCGCCAAAATCGAGGTCAGCCGCATCCCCCGTCGAGGCGATAGCGGAGAACCCTACCCCTCGGCTTTGTGCCCAATCCAGTACAGCCGTGACCAGTGCGCCCGATTGAGATACCAGCGCCAACTTCCCGGGCAGTGCCTGATTGTGGCTGAATGTCGCATTCAGGCCGATACCGGGGCGCATCAGCCCCAAACAGTTCGGCCCCATCAGACGCATACCAAACTGCTGCGCCAATTCGAGACTCTCACGCATCAAGCGCTTGCCTTCGGACCGGTCTACCTCCCCTCCCTCGCCAAACCCGGCGGAAAGAATCACCGCAGACTTCACGCCCGCCATACCGCATTGCCGGAGAATACCCGGAACAGAAACAGAAGGAGTCGCGATGACGGCCAAATCAACCGGCTGATCGAGATGCAGAAGATCTGGAACACAAGGCAGCCCCTGGACTTCGGCGTACTTGGGATTGACCGGAACAATCCCTCCCTGGAATCCAGCCTCCACCAGATTGGACAACACCATGGTGCCCACGGCGCCCTTGCGCTCACTGGCACCAAAAATGGCCACGCCACGCGGATTGAACATCGGTTGGAGAATATGCCCTGCCATTAACTCGTCCTCTTGTTCCTTGGTTTGCTGAATCTCGGGGCACTCTCGACCCATAAACGGATTCATCTGCGCGTTATCTTGCTCTGATCGAAGAGCCCGCGCAAAATAGATTCACATGATAACCACCCACGATAATCGTCAAGGATGGCAACCAGATGAATCTTGCTTATATCACGCATCCGGATTGCCTGCTGCACAGCAATGGCCTGATTGGTGGCTTACCTCACCCCGAAAATGAACGTCGCCTCACTGAAATCCAGGATCATCTGATCGCCCAGGGTCTCGAACCCTGGCTGGTCCACTTGATGGCGCCGGCTGCCACAAAGGAGCAACTCTGCCTCGCTCACGAGCGGGCGTATGTCGAAGATGTCTTTCAGAATGCGCCAGAGGTTGGCGGGTTTTTATACGATCAGGACGTCGTGATCATGCCGCACACCCTCTCAGCTGCACGACATGCGGCTGGCAGTGGTATAGCTGCCGTCGACTGGGTTATGGCTCAGCCGAACCGACGTGCCTTCTGCGCCATCCGCCCGCCGGGGCATCATGCAGGAAAACGAAAGGCGGCGGGGTTCTGCCTGTTCAACAATGCCGCCATCGCCTGCTATCACGCGCTCAGGAGTGCTGGATTGGATCGAATAGCGATTATCGACTTCGACGTTCACCATGGTGATGGCACGGAAGATATCGTTGCAGGTGACGAGCGCATCCTGTTCTGCTCGAGCTTTCAGCACCCGTTCTATCCGTATACCGGCACCCCTCCTTCTGCCGACAACTGCCTGCCCGTTCCGCTACCTCAAGGAACCCGGGGTGATACTTGGCGCAGCGCCGTATCGGCGGCTTGGTTTGAGCGGCTTGAAGCATATGCGCCCCAGTTGATTGTCATCTCGGCCGGCTTTGACGGTCATCTGCTCGATGATATGGGCGGTTGGGGGCTGGTTGAGACCGACTATGAATGGCTGACACATGAATTGGTACAAATCGCCAACCGCCATGCGGAAGGCAGAATCATTTCACTGTTGGAAGGGGGGTATGAACCGCACGCTCTGGCACGCAGTGTGGCCGCGCACATCACGGCACTACAAGGTTAACCGTGACAATCTGATCGCCATGTTAATGGACAAGATGAAGATACGGTAATCCGCAAACCACTGCTCTTGTCAGCTTATTTGCGTTAAGCTACGCGACTTCTTTAGCCTGCCTATCCAAAGGTATATTCCCATGATGTTTCCCGATTGGCTCACCGCCACCATACTTGGTCTGGTTGAGGGTGCCACCGAGTTTTTGCCCGTTTCATCCACCGGCCATTTGATCATTGCCGCGGACTACCTAGGCTACACCGGCGATGGTGCCAAGGTATTCGAGATTTTCATCCAATTGGGCGCAATCCTGGCGGTGATGTGGTTCTACCGCCACAAACTCATTACCGTACTGATGGGACTACCTCGCGAGCGCAGTGCGCAGAAATTTACACTGAATCTGATCGTGGCCTTCATCCCTGCCGCCGTGATCGGTCTGGCCACGCACAGCTATATCAAGGCCCATCTGTTCAACCCGATATTTGTTGCCATAGCTCTGATTGTCGGTGGATTCATCATCCTGCTCGTCGAGCGGTTCGCGCCCGCCCCTCGCATCCATCATGTCGATGACATGAGCTGGACGGATGCGCTCAAGGTGGGCGTGGCGCAGTGCTTCGCGCTGATTCCGGGTACTTCCCGTTCCGGCTCGACAATCATGGGCGGCATGATGTTCGGCCTGTCACGCACCACGGCGACCGAATTCTCGTTTTTCCTGGCCATCCCGACAATGCTCGCCGCCACACTGTTCGACCTGATCAAACACATGCACATGCTGCATCCCGAAGACATCCACATGATGATCATCGGATTCATTGCCGCATTCATTTCCGGTCTTGCGTTTGTGAGCATGCTGCTGCACTACATCAGCAAACACACGTTCAAGGGTTTTGCCTATTACCGGATTCTCTTCGGGGCGCTGGTTCTGTGGTACTTTTGGCCCTAACTACGTTGGGAGAAACCCCGGACCGCAAAGAGAAAAGCCGGGTTTACGCCCGGCTTTTCTCATGAACGACAGAGTCATCCTGATTCTCGTTTTAGCGTCTCGGCTCGTTCAAACGAACGCGGTCGGCCAGTTTGTCCAGCACGCCATTGATGTATTTGTGACTCTCCGTCGCACCATATAGCTTCGCCATTTCAACCGCTTCGTTGATTGCCACCGCGCGCGGAATTTCCGGCGTATGGATCAGCTCGAATGCACCGAGACGCAAGATCGCTTGCTCGATCGGATCGATTTCCGACAGAGGACGATCCAGCAATGGCGAGTAGGCCTCATCAAGTGATTCCTCGTTCGCCGACACGCCTCGCACGATTCTCCGGAACAGTTCCAGATCAACCTTGAGCATGAAGGCATCTTCCATGAACTGCGCATCCAGCAAATCGACTGGCGTATGGTTCAGGATTTGTTGATACAGCGCCTGCACGGCCCGCTCGCGGGCCCAACGCCAGCGCTTCTTCGGCGATGGCTTGCGGGGCGGGTGGCTTGATTTGGATTTCGACTTGGCAGGCGCTGCCTCTTCCTGCGACACATCATCGGATGCTGGCTCGGAAGCACCTACAGAATCAGCTAAAGACGCCTTCGATTGTTCCCAGGGGAATTCAGAGAGTTTAGTCACTCGATATGATCCAGTTGCTTGACAAGATTGACCATCTCAATGGCCGTGGCGGCGGCTTCACTGCCTTTGTTTCCTGCTTTGGTGCCTGCCCGCTCGATCGATTGCTCGATGGTGTCGGTCGTCAATACACCAAAAATGACGGGCAAGTCGAAATCCATGGCCACAGCGGCAATGCCTTTGGCCGCTTCACCTGCGACGTAATCGAAGTGAGCCGTAGAACCACGAATCACCGCGCCCAGGCAGATGATCGCGTCAAAGCGCTCGCTGGCCGCCGCGCGCTGGGCAACCAGAGGCAACTCATATGCACCCGGCGCCTTGACCAGGGTGATGGCTTCAGCCGGCACACCCGAGCGCTTGAGGGTATCGATGGCACCCTCGACCAGACGATCCACAACGAAGGCATTCCATCGAGTGGACAGAATGGCGTAACGCGCCTCGCCAGTGGCGGTCAGTCCGCCTTCAATCACCTTAATTCCGGCCATACTCATTCGTTTGCTCCCACGATCAATTTGTTATTTTGCCATTTCGGCAGTCGCATCAGCGACTTCATCATAAATGTAATCCACGACTTCCAGACCGTAACCTGCCAAGGCATGGAAGCGTTTGGGGGCACTCATCACGCGCATGCGCTGAACACCCAAATCTTTCAGAATCTGCGCACCCACACCGTACGTCCGGACGTGATCCTTGGCGGGCGTCGTCGGCATTTCGCCCGTTTGCCAGTGGCGAAGTTGCTGAGTCACATCGTCTTCGTCAATCGCCGGACGCAGGATAATGGCGACTCCTTCATCCATCTGTCCCAGGCGAGCCATGACATCGGACAAGGGCCAACCGCAATCCGAACCCACGGGTTCGAGCAAGTCGCAAACCGGTTGATGCACGTGCACCCGGACCGGGATGGGGGTGTCCGGCGAGGGCATGCCCCGAACCATGGCGAGGTGCGTTTGTCCCGTGCTGTGATCCTTGTAACTCACCAGCCGGAACGTCCCCCAGCGCGTGTTGACCTCCGATTCGGCGATGCGCTCAATTGAGCGCTCGTGCTTCATGCGATAGCGAATCAGGTCCTCAATCGATCCGATCTTGAGTTGGTGCGTCTGTGCGAAAAGCTCCAGATCAGGACGGCGCGCCATACTGCCATCCTCGTTGAGGATTTCAACGATCACCGCTGCGGGTTCTTCCGCCCCCGCCAATCGGGCCAGGTCCACACCTGCTTCGGTGTGACCGGCTCGGGTCAATACACCGCCCGCCCGCGCCATCAACGGGAAGACATGCCCCGGCTGCACGATATCGGTGGGTTTGGCATCCACCGCCACGGCAGCCTGCACCGTGCGGGCGCGATCCTGAGCGGAAATCCCGGTAGTTACCCCTTGAGCCGCTTCAATGGATACCGTGAACGCCGTCGAGAACTGCTCACGGTTCTGCGAGACCATCAACGGCAGCTTGAGTTGAGCGCAACGCGTTTCCGTCAAGGTCAGGCAAATCAACCCGCGCCCGAAACGGGCCATGAAGTTGATGTCTTCAGGCCGCACCTTCTCCGCGAGCATGAGCAAGTCGCCTTCATTCTCGCGATCTTCATCATCCACGATGATGACCATGCGCCCTGCGGCGAGGTCTTCCAGAATTTCATCTATCGAACTGAAGCTCATTTATATCGGGCTCATATGGGTTTGGATCATGACAACCTGCATTGATCACTTGGCGTGGATTCTAGCACTTGCGGGCATCCGAAACCCTGAAAAACGATTTTCCTTCCGCCGTAGCGTGTCCTTACAGACGGTTGAAGTGGCTACTCAGCCCGCCGAATAAGGCGACCCCATGTAGTCGGCGTACGGATGCTTGGCTGAACTCGCCTGCCCGGCCAACAATCGTTCGAGATAACGCGCCACCACATCAATTTCGAGATTGACCTGACTCCCCACCTGGTACTGCCCCATGATGGTCTGGGCCAGCGTGTGCGGGATGATGGTCAGGCGGAACCGTGCGCCATCCACATCGTTGACGGTCAGGCTGACGCCATCGATGGTCACCGATCCTTTTTTTGCGATGTACTTCGCCAGATCATCGGGCGCCCGCAGCCAGAAACTGGTCGCACGCGCCTCTTCGCTGCGCGATTCGACCACGGCCAGACCATCGACGTGACCACTCACCAAATGCCCGCCCAGCGGGGTGGACAAGGTCAACGCTGTTTCAAGGTTCACCGGCGAACCCGGTTTCAGTTGACCGAGCGTGGTGAGTTTCAGCGTTTCGCGCGAACAATCCACGGTAAAACTTTGCGCGTCAAAAGCCGTGACGGTAAGACACACGCCGTTAACCGCGATACTGTCTCCCAGGGAGACCTTGTTCATATCCAGCTGGCCTGATTCGATTTTCAACTGGATATCACCGCCCTTGGGCGTCATCGTCCGCATTGAGCCAACAGACTGAATAATGCCGGTAAACATGGCTTGTTCTCCCAAGAACGATTTTTCCAAGAATGATTGCGCAGGAGGGCCGAACGCGTCACCTCTTGCCTGAACTGACGACACGTCCCTGTATCGTAGACATATGAGGTTTGCTCAGCACATCATCCAGCAGCACCAGATGGATCGACATGTGGCACCAGCGTGACGCGAATATCCGGCCCCACCGTCAGGGTTTCCCGAATCTGCCAACGCCGCGCACCATCAAGCCGATCTGGCGATGGCAAGGCAAGACAGGGTTGAGCCTTATGCCCCAGCAACACGGGCGCTTGATAGATGATCAACTCATCCACCCAGCCCTGATCGACAAAAGCCCCAGCCAACTTCGGCCCGGACTCGACCAGAACCTCACTTATTCCCTGCTGCGCCAGATCCCGTAGGATGAACTCGAGATCCAGACCGACGCCGGCCTGGGGCGCTGCCACCAGTTGAACGCCACGCGCGGTCAAACCGTCGTGATGGACACCCGCGTCCACATCACGTGTGTAGATACGTACATCACCCGCAACATCGAAAATCGGTGCGAATGGCGGCAAACGCAGGCCACTATCGAGTACGACTCGCAACGGTTGTCGCACCTCGCCGTCAATCGCAAGCTCCTCGGGCGACAAACGTACATTAAGGCGCGCATCGTCTGTAAGCACGGTATCCACACCGGTCAGAATCGCAGCGTGGCGCGCGCGCAGAAACTGCACATCACGCCGCGCTGCTTCACCCGTAATCCAGCGGCTTTCCCCATTGGCAAGCGCCGTACGACCATCAAGCGACTGGGCGATTTTGACCGTGACCCAGGGACGCCCTCGCTCGACACGGGATAAAAACCCGCGATTAAGCCAACGCGCCTCGGCTTCCAGCAGACCGGTCTCGACCTGCACGCCCGCAGTACGCAGGATGGCATGCCCCTCCCCGGCCACTCGCGGGTCGGGGTCGGTCATGGCTGTTACCACACGGCGAACCCCGGCAGCGGCCAGTTGTGGTGCGCAAGCGGGTGTTCTTCCCACATGTGCACAGGGCTCGAGCGTGACATAGGCTGTCGCCCCGTCGGCGCGCTCACCTGCCTCTTGCAAAGCGAATACTTCAGCATGAGGAGCCCCTGCTCGCGCGTGGAATCCCCGACCAACAACTTCACCCTCTCGAACGATGACGCAACCAACCCGTGGATTGGGTTGCGTCGTTGTCGTGCCGCGCTCGGCCAAGGCCAAGGCCTCGCGCATCCAGCGTTTGTCATCCGGTGAAAAGTCTGCCTGCAAGAACTCAGTCGGCATCGGGTGCAACAACCTTGTGGACATCATCCAATTTAGCTGGTTCCGTGCTCAGACTTTCTTGGCTCAGAGACTCCTGATTCAGACCCTCGATCGCCGCACGGAAGGCTTCCACGTTATCGAAACTCAAGTACACCGAGGCAAACCGGATGTATGCCACTTGATCGAGCCGGCGCAATGCCTGCATGACAAGATCACCAATCCGTCGAGCGGGCACTTCCTTCGCACCCGTCGCTTGAAGGCTTTTTTTGATCTGGTCGATCTCTTCTTCGATCTTGTTGGTCGCGACCGGACGTTTTTCCAGTGCACGCATCATGCCCGCGCGGAGCTTCTCATCATTGAAGATTTGCCGCGCACCATTGCTTTTCACAATCCGAGGCAGGCGGATGTCTGCCGTTTCGTAGGTAGTGAAACGCTGCTTGCAGGCAAGACATTCCCGGCGACGGCGAATGGACACGCCGCCTTCGACCATGCGCGAATCGATCACATGGGTATTAGGATGCCCGCAAGCAATGCATTGCATGGATCAGGGACTCTCGGCGCATCTTACTTCGCGTAGACCGGGAAGCGACGGCACAACGCGGTCACCTTGCCACGTACTTCAGCGATGACGGCCGCATCTTCAACGGCGTCTATCACATCGCACATCCAGCCAGCCAGCTCGGTCGCTTCCTGAACGCCAAAACCACGAGTGGTAATGGCGGCTGTGCCGACACGGATACCGGAAGTCACGAATGGCGACTGCGGGTCATTTGGCACGGCGTTCTTGTTCACGGTAATGTGCGCCTGCCCCAGAGCCGCATCGACGGCCTTACCGGTCAGCCCTTTCTTCACCAGGCTAACGAGGAACAGGTGGTTATCCGTTCCACCGGAGACCACATCCAGGCCACGTTCAACAAACACCTTGGCCATGGCACGGGCATTATCGACAACCTGCTGCTGGTAGGTTTTGAAAGACGGCTCAAGCGCCTCCTTGAATGCCACAGCCTTGGCGGCAATCACATGCATCAATGGGCCGCCCTGCGTGCCAGGAAATACCAAAGAATTGAGTTTCTTTTCGATCTCAGGATTGGCTTTAGCCAGGATAATGCCGCCACGTGGACCACGGAGCGTCTTGTGCGTGGTCGACGTGGTGACGTCGGCGATCTGAACGGGGCTGGGATACACACCTGCTGCAACCAGACCGGCTACGTGCGCCATATCGACAACAAGATAGGCGCCCACCTCATCCGCGATGGCGCGGAAGCGGGACCAATCAATCACGCGGGAGTATGCGGAGAAACCGGCCACAATCAGCTTTGGTTTGTGTTCACGCGCCAGTGACTCGACTTCGGCATAGTCGATATAGCCTTGCTCATCTATGCCATATTGAACGGCGTTGTAGATCTTGCCGGAAAAATTCACCTTCGCACCGTGCGTCAGGTGACCGCCATGCGCAAGGCTCATGCCGAGAATCGTGTCGCCGGGATTGATCAGCGCCATGAAGACAGCGGCGTTGGCCTGCGAGCCTGAGTGAGGTTGAACGTTGGCATAATCGGCGCCGAACAACTCTTTCGCGCGATCGATCGCCAATTGCTCAGCCACGTCAACATATTCACAACCACCGTAGTAGCGCTTGCCCGGATAACCTTCAGCATACTTGTTGGTCAGCACCGAACCTTGGGCTTCCATTACGCGCGGGCTGGCATAGTTTTCGGATGCGATCAGTTCGACGTGATCTTCCTGGCGCACCACTTCGTCCGCTATGGCTTGAGCCAATACGGGATCGAAATCGGCAATCGTCATTGACTTTGAGAACATTGAGGAAATCTCCATAAAAAGCAAAAAGTTAACTGGCCGGCATTCAAAAACACCGACTAAAAAGAAAAAGATTGAATTGGGGATAAGTTTACCACAATCCACTTCAAACACGGCTCTGGTGCAGTATCCATCATCGCCAAGTTGAATATATAGATACTTATTCACCAATAAATTGCGCCAAATTCATTCGTTGTCGACGGGAAACAATCACCGCCTCGAATCATCGACAAAACCGACAAAGTTCTGGACAATCCAAGGCATCAAGAAATACTTATGCGCCTAATGCAATTCAGAATATTCAGGACAGCACCCATGATTACCGACAATGACCGCAAACAACTCACCGAATTTCTCGGCAAACTGACCGATACCGCGATATTCACGCAACGGGAAATCAACGCGTTTCTGGATTTTTGCGATTTAATGTGTGTTGAAAAAGGTGAAATTATCGCCGACATAGGTGAAGTCGGTGAATCGCTTTATTTTTTGCTGGAAGGCGAAGCAGAGCTGATCGTCGGTTCCACGGTAAATGAGATGGTAGTCGGCCAAATCCCGGCAGGTGAAATGCTCGGCGAAATGAGCTTCTTTGATCGCAAGCCACGCCACGTACGCATGCGCGCAAGCAAACCCACCCGTCTTCTGCGCCTGCCCCGCGTCATGTACAACCGCATGCGGTTTGAATACCCCGTCATCACCGTATTGCTACTGGAGTACGCCATTATCAGTCTGGACAGACTGTACCGCCGCACCAGCACCGATATGGCGCTTCTCAATCAGTACTTGTACAGCATCGGCAAGTAATCACACGCGAAGGCGCACCGCCATGATGCCCGCGGGCATCACACCCCCTCAATCCGAATCAGTCCCAACGCAATCGCAAAGCGTTCCCCACCACGAGGATCGAGCTGAGGGACATACCAATGGCAGCAGCCCACGGCTGAACAAACCCTGCCGCAGCCAAGGGAATGGCGATGGCGTTATACACCAAAGACCAACCCAGATTTTCTTTGATATTTGCCATCACCCGACGCGAATACCGCAAGCCGAATGGGATTTGCTTGAGCTGGTCATTGATCAGCACGATATCCGCACTGTGTCGGGCAATTACGGTACCGCCCCCCATAGCCATCGAAACCTGAGCCTGCGCCAGTACGGGTGCATCGTTGATACCATCACCCACCATTAGCACGATGGCACCTTCCGACTGCAACTGCTCGACTCGGGCCAGCTTCTCCGCAGGCAACAAACCGCCTTCTGCATGCTCAACTCCCAAGCTTTGGGCCATCTGTACCACGCGATCCCCATGATCCCCCGAGAGAATTATGGGTTTCAGCCCAAGAGAGACGATCTCATCCAATGCCGCCTTGGCATCGGCACGAATGGTATCGCTCAAATGCACGACCCCCGCCAATTGCCCTTCAATGGCAACCAGAACCTGAAGATCCGCAGACGCACTGAAATCAACGGGTGCGGCAATGCCAAGTTCCTCAAACAACCGCTGGTTGCCCACAGCAAGGCGGTGTTCGGCCACCACCCCGGTCATACCTCGACCGGGGTGGTTTTTTACATCAGTAACGGACAGCAGATCTCCGTTGCGCTTTGCTGCGGCGACGATTGCTCGGCCCACAGGGTGCTCGGTTTGCTGTTCAAGTGAACCAGACCACAGCAGAAGCTCATCGGGGGAAAACGACAACATCGGCTCGATACGCTGAACGGCGAGCTCACCGTCCGTCAATGTACCGGTCTTGTCGAACACGACATGTGTCGCGTGGGCCAACCCCTCCAGCGCGTAACCCCGCGTTACCAACAGGCCGGAACGCGTCATCCGCCCAACGGCCACCGCAATTGCCGAGGGCGTAGCCAGAGAAATCGAACAAGGACAGGTGATCGCCAATATGGCCACGGCGACCCAGAATGCCTTGGACGGATCAATCCACAACCAGATGGCGGTAACGACAACGGTGATACCCAACAGGGCGAAGACGAACTTGCGAGCAAAGCGATCCGCCAGCTCAGAAATCTTCGGTTTCTGTGATTGGGCTCGGTCTATCAAACGTACAATCGAGGAGACGAGCGTATCCTGCCCGACCTTCTGAACCGTCATCACTAACGGACTTTCGGTGTTGATCGTGCCCGCCACCAGTTCCGAACCAGGGTACTTGCTTTCAGGCACACTCTCACCCGTCAGCATCGCGGCATTTACGCTGCTTTCGCCTTCATGTACAACGCCATCGGCGGGCACTGCGTCCCCAGGACGAATCAGCACCCGGTCACCTTCGACTAAGTCAAAAGCAGGAATGGCCAGCACCGATCCATCAGGCTCAATCCGATGAGCGACGGCAGGAACAAGGCGAGTGAGCGATTCACTCATTTCACCTGCTTTGTGACGTGCCGACAACTCCAGTAGTCGACCACCCAGCAGGAGCGCAATGAACATCGTGACCGAATCGAAATAGATATGCCCCGTGTTCGTCAAAACAGCCCAGGCGCTACCCGCATAGGCCAGGATGATGCTCAAAGATACAGGCAGATCCATACCCACTTGCTTTTGCTTCAGATCCCGCCATGCCGGCTTGAAGAAGGCTTGCCCCGAATACAGCACGATGGGAGTCGACAGGATCAGGCTCATCCACCAGAAAAAATAGCGGAGTTGATCATTGATTCCCAAGTAATCCCCGAAATAGAGGGACATCGAGATCATCATGATTTGCAAATAGACCAATCCCGCCACGGCGAGTCGCTGCATCAATATGTGCCGCTCTCGCTTGAACACACGGTCCTGGCGGTTTGGATCATAGGGGTGGGCGCGATACCCGATTGCCGCGATCGAATGCAGGATTTCGCTCAGAGCAATTTTCCGGTTATCCCAAGAAACCTGTGCTCGATGCGTTGAGAAATTAACTGAAAAGGAAATGACGCCGGGTAACTGACGCACGTGACGCTCGGTCAGCCACACACATGCAGAGCAGACGATACCCTCGAGAATGAGCGAAGCTTCGCGCGTGTCCCCCTCCCGATTCGCCACGAAGGATTTCTGCATTTCGGGGCGATCGAACACCGAAAGTTCTTCCAGCATCCGCGATACATCGTCGGCTGGACGGGCGCCCGGTTCGGTACGATATCGGTAGTAATCCTCCATCCCGTTATCAACGATGGCATCGGCCACCGCCTGACAGCCGGGACAGCACATCGGCCGATCTTCACCAAGAACATAGGAATGAAAAGTGGAATCGGGTGGAACGGGCAACCCACAATGAAAGCAGTCGACCTTTCTAGCAGCCGTAGTAGGCTCTGCCTCAGAAACGGCTACGTTAGACATTCGTCATCACTCCAAAAATCACAGATAACTGGCGAGCAGATTAATTGCTCAGATTGATGTTGGTCTGCCCATCCAATTCAAAATTAGCATCGCCCTTCTTGATATGGATAACGACTTCCCAAAGTCCTGGATTGGTCATCTTCAAGGGCTCCTGATAAACACCGGCCTGTGACTCCGGCAGGACGGTCAAGAAATCCATCCGCTTATCTGCCGGGCGCAGAAAATGCACCTGTACGGCAGCGCCCGTGATGGGGTTTCCATCCTTGTCGACAACGGAAACACGGAATAACGTCGGCTTGTTCACCACAGGCGAATCAACCCAACCTTTGTGGACTTTCCACCCGCGCTGAATTTGCTCATCCAAGGCATCGTTGTACTGGTTGAACATTTTCAAGTTTTTCTGATAATCACGAGAGACCGTCCCCGGGAAGAAAGAAGTCACCTGAGTGCCTTCATCCGGCTTGGGAAGCAGTTCTTTCGCCGCATTCTGAGAGAGGCCGCTGCTGGCTAAAGTGACGAAAATAGAGTCAAGCAGCACAACAACTGAAAGGAAAATGATGACGTAGGTCGGCCCCCAGTGGAAAGTCATCTTGCCGTCCTTCGCCTTGCGCGGAGGGAAGATCAACCCGAGGATAAAGGCTGTCGCAATATAGAGCACGATAACCATCGTGACGATATCCGAGCCCGGCCAATGGGTAATCGCATAAGGCGCATAGGCAGCGATGGAGAGAATCCCGAGAATCATGGCAATCGGTCGACCTGCTTGTGGCCAGCGCCACTTCAGCAAGAAGAAAAGCACAATAATGCCTAAAACGCCGATACTCCCCGGTAAAACCAAACTCATCGAAATCTCCAAAAACGCTTTCAATAAATAAAAACACGCTGGCAAAGAATCAGGCCAACGTGGTCTTACTCCATTCAGGCCTCCACATTGAATGTGGAGGTTCTACGGCACGGACACGCGCACCACTTTCCAATCAACCATCATCGGTAATGGATGATTGGAAAATGAAGCTCATCGAAAATCAAACCTTTCGATGAGCTCAATCGGAACGATCTGAATTGGACTTATTGGCCCTTCTCCAGATACAAACAATTATCTGAAATTAAAGTTCGATTCTTGCTGGATGACCGGCAAATGGCCCGATTTGTCCTTCAACTCAAAACGAATGATCTGGCGAGAAACGCCAGCCTCGCGTGGCGCGCGAATATGCAGCAGGTAGTTTCGTGTTCCATCTGCCGGGATATTCAGCGTTGTGAAATTACCACCGATAAATACATGAGCTTCGTTTAGACCCTCCACCTCAAGCTCAAGTTCCAAAGGCACCTGCTCTTTATTGTTAATTTTAAGTTGATAGCTGTTTTGGACCGTACCATCAGACATAACAACAAACAGAGGCTGGCGAATTTGCTGAACAGCAAAATCAACCGGCTTCATGTTCAGAATGCCATACAGCAGCAAACCAGTTGCAAAGAGCGTCGCAATACCATATCCAATGGTTCTGAACTTGAGCAGGCTTGGTTTTGTACCGGTCTCGAGTTCCTTTTCAGAGGCATACCGAATCAATCCTTCAGGCCAACCCCGCTTGTTCATGATCTCATTACAGGCATCGATACAGAGACCACAAGAGATGCAGGCCAGTTGGAGGCCATCACGGATATCGATACCTGTTGGACAAACTTGCACACAAAGTTTGCAATCAATGCAATCCCCTGTTCCGGCAGCATGACGCTCTTCCAGTGTCATCAAGCCCTTCTGCAACGGCTTGCGGCCGGTTGAGCCCTCACCACGCTTCGCGTCATAACTTACCAGCAATGATTCCTTATCGAACATCACTGCCTGGAAACGGGCGTAAGGACACATGTAAATACAAACCTGCTCACGAGCGAACCCGGCCGCCACAAGGGTTGTGGCCGTGAGAATACCAGTCGTGATATATGCCGCAGAAACGGCCGTACCGGTAAAGAACGCAACGAACAGTTGCGGCGCATCAGCCCAATAGGATGTAAAAGTGAAACCCGTCCAGAATGCAATGACGGTCCAGAGGAAGATTGTCAGTCCTTTCTTCCAGATCTTTTCAGCATCCCAGGCCTGCTTCTCAAGCTTCATCCGCTTGTTGCGATCACCCTGAACCCAATACTCGATCTTCATGAATACATCTGTCCAAAGCGTTTGAAAACAGAAATACCCACAGAATGCACGACCTACCAACCCTGTAACGAAAAAGAGCAACCACGCCGCAAGGATCAGGAACCCCGCCAGCAAAAACATGTCCTGAGGATGAATGACCAGATCAAATAGATAATAGCGACGACTGGGGATATCGAACATCACCGCTTGGCCAGGCCCAACTACACGCTCCCACCGCACCCAGGGCAGTAAGAAAAAAACGGCATAGGCCAACACGAGCATCGAAGTCTTGAACGTTCGGAAACGCCCTTTGATCGACCTGGGATGGATCGGCTCACGAGCTTGATACAGCTCCGGTTCTTTTTCGGTCAGATCGACAGAAGACATGTGTCTCATACCCCTACGCTATTGACAGCAGAAAAATCAATCAATGGATTATAAAATATTTTTCGCGATAAGTAAGACTGATTGTCGATAACACAGAAACAATTACTCCAATCAAATAACCAACTTAATTACTCGGTTAAAACCGTTACATTCAAATCAAAACACTTGCCAAAGTCCGAACAGACAACAACACCAGGTGGAATTCACCTAACTTAATTCGAGACTCATGGCACAGGGCAATAACCACACATCTAATGGCGGCAATAAGGATGAGAATAAAAAAAACGCCGACTGAGTCGGCGTTTTTATGGGCTTCAGGCTAACTTATCAGGTGCCACCGAGCTGGCGCACATAAACAGCAAGCAAACGAATTTGCTCAGGTGACAGACGATCACCGAACTTCGGCATCTGATGTTGCAGGCCATGATCAATCACGCCTTCTACCAGCTTCAGCTTGTCGTCGTAGTTCTTGGCACCAGGCACATCAACAAAGTCCCACACCTGGTCTGTCAGGTTTGGCGCACCAATCATCTGGTTACCTGCACCGGTCGCTCCATGGCAACCCGCACAAGTGGCAAATGATGCTTTACCACGATTGGCGGCTTCTTCATTTACACCCGGCTGATGAGAAAGACTCAAAACATACTGAGCGAGGTCAGTCAGCTTATCACCCTTAAACAAGGCACCGAAGGCAGGCATGTTGCCATGAATACCACTGGTGATGTCCTGAACGATCTTCTGATAGCTATCACCGTGGATCCAGGCGTTATCAGACAGGTTGGGATAAGAACCTTCCGGATTCTTCGACAGGACGCCCTCCCCACCTGTACCGTGACACGCGGCGCAATGGTCACCAAACAAACCATGCCCCATGGAACGGGCGAAGTTCAGGGTATCGGGGTTCGCAGCAATTTGCTCGAAACTCATGTCCTTAACCTTGGCCAACCATTCCTTCTGCGCTACAGCAGATGGGCTGGACTGCATTTCTTGGTAAAACAGCGCACGAGTATTCCAATGCTCTGTTTTGCTCTCCATCTTGGTTTGACCGTTGGCATCTTTCTCAGGTTTGCCATCGGGACCAATGACCGGGCTCTGGAAGGAGATAGTCGCGACACCTTTAGTGTAGGTATCGGCATAAGGCCATGCGGGATACAAAATCCAGTAGACCACTGCGAAGATAATGGTGCCGTAGAAGCCCCACAACCACCAGCGAGGCAATGGATTGTTGTACTCACGCAGGTCGCCGTCCCACACGTGACCGGTGGTCTCGACCTGACCTTTCTTATTTTCTGGACTCTGACTCATTTTTACTCACCTGCTCTTTGTTGGCGTCAGTAGAAACATGATTGTGATCATCGAGGAACGGAATATCCCTGTAGGACTCCAGCCGCTTACCACGCTTCTTACCCGTATAGGTATAGATGAGCACGATAATGAATATCCCCAACAGCAAGAACAACTCGATGGTTTTTGCTATTTCCGGACGACCGATCCAATTAAAAAATTCACTGATCAAAATATCGATTCCTCGGATGTCACACGCTGACTAACTGGCGGATTATCTGAATGTTGAGAAGTAACCTTGATTGTATTTCGAGAAATCAACCATCGTGCCCAATACCTGGAGATACGCCACAAGAGCATCCATCTCGGTAATTTCCTTCGGATTACCATCCCAGTTTTCAGCGGCAGCTTCCGCCTTGACTGATTTGATGCCATCAGCAATCACATACTGGTCAGCCAAGTCTTTACCGAACTTCTTCACGTTGGCTTCATATTCAGCCTTGGTCAGAGAGTACGGCACACCGACATCCCGCAAAGACTTCATACGCGCTTCGATATCTTGGTATTTCAGCGGCTGCATCAACCAGGGGTAAGAAGGCATGATGGACTCAGGCACCAGTGACTGCGGGTGAATCAAATGTTGAGTCATCCACTCGTTGGAGTACTTCCCACCTACGCGAGCCAGATCAGGGCCTGTACGCTTGGAGCCCCACTGGAAGGGATGGTCGTATTGTGACTCTGCCGCCAGCGAGTAATGCCCATACCGCAACTGTTCGTCACGGAATGGACGAATCATCTGCGAATGGCAAAGGTAGCAGCCTTCACGCGTATACACATCACGACCCAATTGCTCGAGTGGTGTGTAAGGGTGAACACCTTCGACCTTCTCAACCGTGCCCTTGATATGGAACAAGGGAACAATTTCGACCAGACCACCGATACTAATCACAACGAGTGTCAGGAGGATCAGCAGGGCCGAGTTGATTTCAATACTTTCGTGTTTCATTGACTATCTCCTGATCAGACGCGAGTTGCCGCGACGGCCGCTTGACCCGCAACGGGGACCACTTCACGACGCGCACCCCATACTGTCATGTACAGGTTGTAAGCCATAAGCAGCATGCCAGAGAGGAACAGAGCACCACCCAACGCACGAACCACATACGGGATATGCATGAAGGTCACTGTTTCAACGAAGGTGTAAGCCAAGTTACCGTACTGGTCGAATGCACGCAGCATCAAACCTTGGCCGATACCGGCAACCCACATGGAAACGATGTACAGAACGATACCGACTGTCGCGATCCAGAAGTGGGTGAATACCAGCTTGGTGGAGTACAACTTGACACCCCACAGACGAGGAATCATGTGGTAGAACGAACCGACGGTAATCATTGCCACCCAACCCAGCGCACCTGAATGCACGTGACCGATGGTCCAGTCAGTGTAGTGAGACAGTGCGTTGACTGACTTCAGGGACATCATCGGGCCTTCGAAGGTAGACATACCGTAGAACGCCATCGCAGTAATCATGAACAGCATGATTGGATCGCTACGCAGCTTCTCCCATGCGCCAGACAGCGTCATGATACCGTTGATCATACCACCCCATGAAGGCAGCAGCAGCAGGATGGAGAAGGCTGAAGCCAGTGAACCGACCCAGTCAGGCAATGCCGTCCACAGCAGGTGGTGACCACCAACCCACATATAAAGGAAAGTCAGCGCCCAAAAGTGGACGATAGACAAACGGTAAGAGTAGATCGGACGCTCAGCCTGCTTGGGCAGGAAGTAGTACATCATCCCGAGGAAGGCGGCTGTCAGGAAGAAACCTACCGCGTTGTGACCATACCACCATTGCGTCATGGCATCCTGCACACCTGAGAACAGGCTGTAGGAGTCCAGGCTATCCCAAGCGACCGGCACAGCCAGGTTATTGAAGATATGCAGCAGGGCAGTTGCCAGAATAAACGCAGCGTAGAACCACAGAGCAACATAGATATGCGGCTGTGAGCGTTTGCGGATGGTCATGAAGAACACCATCGCATATGCAACCCACGTCACCAGAATACCCAGATCGACAGGCCATACGAATTCGGCATATTCACGAGCCTGGGTGTAACCAAGCATGTAAAGAACCACGCCGATACCGATGCTCAACTGCCAACCCCAGAAAGTGAATTCCGGAAGCCACTTGCCGCCCCACAGAGTGGTTTGGCACGTACGCTGTACCACATAGTAAGAAGTAGCGAACAGTGCGCTACCGCCAAAACCGAAAATCACCAAGCTGGTATGCACAGGGCGCAAACGACCGAATGTGATCTCAGCAATATCAAAATTCAGAAAAGGCCAAGCGAGCTCGCTGGCAATATACAAGCCGGCCGACATGCCGAGCAAACCCCACACCATCGCCATGATGGCGAATTTTTTGACAATGTCGTAATTGTACTGCTCTGCCGTTATAGCAACTGTGTTCGCAGACATCTTGACCCCTCCGCATAATGATTAAATCGACTCTAGCCACAAAGACCATCGCCACCTATTTTAGGCTCGCTATATTAAAGCATTCTAAAACGCACAAAAACCTACGGATTCCCTAGTGTACTCAGCACGCCAAAAACATAACCCACTGATAAATATCAACGCAGCATGATCGTTAGCTGGTTTCATTTATGCGCACACCACCATCATAAATAAATTCTATTGAGCAAAATGACGCTTTCTTGTGTCATATGCCGCCGAAAAGCCGAGCTTTACACTGGGGATACCCCTGTCCCCCAAGCCAGACCATACACCACTTCATAAGTAAGCGGGATACCTTGCGCTGACCGCTGAGATTCCAGGCCCGCCAGAAATCCTTTCCACTTTTCTCGCCCGGTGAGACCGGCAGCACGCTCGAGATGCGTATTCCCCACACCGACGCCACGCAATTCCTTAATCAACTCGACTGGTGTGGGGTAATACAGTGTCAGTCGCTCCTGATCCATTACCGGATCGGCGAAGCAACTGGCCAACAAGGCATCCCCCACATCGTGCATATCCAGAAATCCATGTGTGTGGACTGCCTCATCAAGACCCGACCAAGCAGTCCTGCATTCCATCAAGGTATCCGGCCCCAAGGTGGCGAACACGAAAACCCCACCCGACGCCAACACGCGGGCGACTTCCTGCATGACCAGACGCAGATCATGGCTCCATTGCAATGAGAAGTTGGAAATCACCACATCAAAGCTACCCGCCTGAAATGGCAACTTATGCATATCTGCGCACACTACACGCCGACGCTTGAAGATACGCCCTGTCTTGGGGATAACAGTCAGCATCTGTTCTGCCAGATCAAGTGCAACCACCTGGGCCGAGGGATAACGCTTCTGCATTGCCCGCGTCATCTGACCGGTTCCCGCCCCCAGGTCGAGAATGCGTCGAGGCTCGATCTTCAACCATTCGAAACGCTCCTCAAGTCTCCGTCCCACTTCTTGCTGCACCACAGCGAACTGGTCATAAGTCTGGCGCGCGCGATTGAACCGGGCGCGAACCTGTGCGTAATCAAACATTTGCAATCCCGCGAGCTGAAAAGGTCAGCAATAAGTTCATCAAATAATCTTCCTGGCTCCAGGGCAAAGCATGACCGCCCGCTTGCAGGGGCGTAAACTGCTGACACTCTGAACCATAAGAGTCTGTCCACGGTTGTGTCGGCAGCAGGGGATCATCGGAGCCGAACACCCAGTGGATAGGCATTGTCGTCGACTCCAACCAGTCACGCCGATCAATAGCAGCCAACCAATCAAGTCCCTGCTGCAAAGCGCCCGCTTCCTGCTGGCGATTGAACCCGGCGGGCAGACCGAGCCAGGCATCAAACCCGGCCAGCGCCGCTTCGGGTGAACGCCCAACCTGTCTACGCAAGGCTTGCCAGTTTTTTTCAGGCATCCCCATCCAGCCTGTTCCCACATCCTGCAGGAAACGAGGCGAGGCTGACAGGACGACCGATTGGCGCGGTGACAATTTCTTTCTGGTCAAGGCTTCCAAAATCAAGGCGCCCCCAAGCGACCACCCTAGCCAGAGCACATTCTCTACACCGTACATTTCTGCCACGGGGCAATCCGCGCCATCGAATATCCAATGACCGAACTCCAGCCAATCGAGGCAGTGAATCACGGACCGATCGCCACCGCGCGCAACATAGCCCTCAACCAAATTCCGCCACATGGACGAATCGAACGACCAACCGGAAACCAGAACAATGGGTGATCGCGCCCCGGAGATGGAGCCGTCACCATGCCTATTGGTCAAACCTTCAATCAATCCGAGCACCCTATTTCTTTCATTTCTCTGTGTGACGCCATTTCTTCATTTGCGCTTTGAAGATCAAAGTCGTGATAATGCGCGACGTTCGATACACACCTCAATCAGGAATATACCGTGGATTTCTCATCTGGGCCGGCATTGGTCGGCATCGCCATCGTCAGCTATCTGATCGGCTCAATTGCCAGCGCCGTTCTTGTTGCGCGATTGTTTAGCCTTCCCGATCCGCGTCATGCGGGCTCCGGCAACCCCGGCGCAACGAACGTACTGCGGCTGGGCGGGAAGAAAGCCGGGCTGCTGACACTGTTTGGCGATCTCGGCAAAGGCTTGCTGCCGGTGCTGGTACTGCGCGCCCTTCATGCCCCCGAAGCCGCATTGGCCGTGGCCGCCTTGGCCGCGTTTGTCGGTCACATTTTCCCTGTATTTTTTGGGTTCAAGGGCGGAAAAGGTGTTGCGACCGCTGCCGGCGCCTTGCTCGCACTCAATCCATTGATTGGCCTGATTACCGTGGGCACCTGGTTGGCCAGCGCCATAATCACCCGCTACTCCTCGCTTTCCGCGATTCTTGCAGCAGTTGTAGCAGCCTCCAGCGCCTTATATTTGGCACCACCAGCCACCATGGTGGCCGTCAGCTTGATGTCAATGATGCTGATTTACCGGCACCACCAAAACATTCGCCGCCTGATTAACGGCGAAGAACCCAAAATCGGCAAAAAGAGCGATTCGGGCAATCAACCTGAAAAACCGGCCTGAAAGGACTGATCGTCACCCCGACGACAAATGGCTCAAGGAAACCAGCGGCCAGCGAGGACGAACCTCAAACCCCGCCGCTGCATCACGCTCGCCCCGCTCCAGCCGAAGAGCGGACACCAAAGCGATCATTGCTGCATTGTCGGTACATAGTATGGGTGGCGGATAGAACACCTGCCCGCCACGCTCATCCATCATTTCTTTGAGTCGCAACCGCAACGGACGATTCGCCGCCACTCCACCAGCCAACACCACATGACGATAACCGGTCTGTTCCAGTGCCCGCCCGATTTTGATTGCGAGCGTATCGATGACGGCCTGCTCGAACGAAGCGGCGACATCGGCATGATCACCGCCTGCAGCGATGGCCTGGGCCACCGCCGTTTTCAAACCACTGAAACTGAAATCCAACCCCGGTCGATCGACCATCGGTCGGGGAAACCGTATGGCATCCCGTCGACCACGCTGCGCCAACTGTGAAAGTGCGGCACCTCCCGGATACCCCAACCCCATGAGTTTGGCTGATTTATCGAAGGCTTCACCCACGGCATCATCGATACTTTCGCCGAGCAGGGTGTATTCCCCTATTGCCTCGGCCGCGATCAATTGCGTGTGCCCCCCGGACACCAACACAGCCAGAAAAGGAAACTCCGGACGCTCATCCTCCAGCAAGGGGGCCAATACATGGCCTTCCAAGTGATGCACACCTAACGCAGGGCGATGAAGCGCCCGCGCCAACCCCTTGGCAAAAGCAGCACCTGTCATCAATGCGCCCTGCAAACCGGGACCAGCCGTATACCCCACCGCATCGATCTGATCGCGACGCAGATCCGCTTCTTCCAGTGCGGCTCTGAACAGTAACGGCAACTTGCGCACGTGATCTCGCGCAGCCAACTCGGGGACGACACCGCCATAGAGCGCATGCACATCGGTTTGCGAGTGAATCTGGTTCGCGAGCAACCCACGGGACGTGTCGAAGATGGCGATTGCCGTTTCATCGCAAGATGTTTCGATGCCCAATACACGCATTACGCGTCAATCCCCAATAAATTAGTAAACCCGGAAAACAAGCCTGGGATGATAACGCATACCGGCCACGACTCACGGGGGATTATTCAATCAAGGATTATTATTGAGCCTTGGCGACACCTGCATTTTCTCCGCGGATGATCTGATCGATAAGAGCTTTGACCTTGGGCGTATTCCAATCAATCGACGCATTTACCGAGTAACGGATATGCCCCTTGTCATCCACCAGGAACGAACTCGGGAAGGCAAACACACCCCATTGGGCCGCCACATCACCCTGACGATCAATCAAAACCGGAAAATGCACCGAGAACTGCTTCATGAATGTATCCACGTGAGCAGGCGATTCCTTGAAGTTGATCGACAGAACGCGTAACTGGCCTGCAGGATAACTTTGAGCCAGTTCATTCATGGACGGGATTTCTTCGACGCAATGAGGACACCAACTGGCCCAGAAGTTCACCAGCGTAACCGCCGGCCGATCATCCAGCGCACCGTGAACCAACCGATGAATCTGGCCGTTCAAGTCCGGCAGCGCAAAGTTATCCGCCTTCAGATTTGCCACGGGAATCAAGCCGAATTGCTGCTGAATGGGTTTATCCAAAGTCGCATTCAAAGACAGGACCTGTGCAGGATGCGGCGCCTCGGCCAACATACGACTGGATTCAAGCAATTCATCCGGCAAAGCCTGCATGGCCTTGGCTTCCTCCGGTTTCATGAAATTGGCCAGATTCTTAAGCGATTCATTTTGGGCAATCTTCAAATGCAAGGGGAAATAATCACGCACATTGGGAATGATGCGAGCGAACGTCGGACTACCCGCCCCTTGCAGGACATCAAGCAAACTGCCCAGACGATTGCGGTTCACCCCCCGTTCCGGTTCAAGAATCATGACCGGCATATTGGTTGCCGACACAATGCCCAAAAAACTGGGCGGTTCGCCCGCGACCGGTGTTCCACGGTACAAGTTGGGAAACATCAGGACAGCTCCGGTTACGGCGTGCGGGTTCGCTGCCGATGCCTGCCATTCTCGCAACCCACGCAGAATCGGCACGGCCATACGATCAAGCCCGACGACAGTCACAGGACGCCCGGTCTTGACACCCGCAGTCATCAGTGCAGCGACACCTTTCCCATCGAGTCCACGCACAGCCTCATTCGAGCGTTGCAATAATAATGAATCGAGAAGATCTACCATCCAGACGGTGGCACCACGGCGAGCCAATGCATGCGCAATGGCTTGAGCACCCGTGGTTTCCCCATATTGATTCGTAAACCAGAGAACCAACGGTCCTTGATGGTGTTCCCCACCCACCACTTTGACGTCCAACTCATTACCTTGGTCACCATATGGCAAGGTGAAATCGGCCCAAGCGCGCCCGAAAGCCATGCTGAGCAATAGCAATAGCAACAACACAACTTTTACTCCAATCCGACGCTTGCTCACCATGAATTCACCCCAATAAATTTCTATCACTTGTTCATCGCATTGAGTCACCGATGCCTCGACGCATTTTCACGGCACATGCCAAGAGGCCGGGTACTCACCTAACGACCAGTGAACCCCCAGACAAAATACTGGCCACAGATCATCTACAGGTCGATTACAATGGCCCGCTGATCGCTCAGACGGAATAAATCATAACCATCTAATGATTATATAGACCATGCCTAAAATTACTGCGCCCTTGCTCGAATCGAAACTCAGTCATCTACCCCTGCTCCACCGCGGCAAAGTCCGCGATCTGTATGCCGTAGATAATGACCGTCTGTTGATTGTTACAACCGATCGCATCTCTGCTTTTGATGTCATCCTGCCCACGGCCATTCCGGACAAGGGGCGGGTTTTGACAGCGATTTCCCGCTTCTGGTTCGATCGCACACGCAATATCGTGCCGAATCACCTGACGGACGACCAGTCGCTGGCCGATATCATCCCCGATAGCGATGAACGCGCCATGCTGGAAGGTCGAAGCCTGATCGTGAAGCGACTTAAGGCACTACCGATCGAAGCCGTCGTGCGCGGCTACCTGATCGGCACCGGCTACAAGGATTATGTGTCCACCGGTACAGTGTGTGGCATCACGCTCCCAAAAGGTCTGCCCTTGGCCGCCCGCCTGCCTGAACCGATCTTCACACCAGCGACAAAGGCCGCGGTTGGCGAACATGATGAAAACATCGACTTTGACACCACCGTGTCTCTACTTGGTCGCCCGCTTGCTGAGCAGGTGCGGGATACCGCAATCAAGCTCTATCAGGAAGCCGCGAAATACGCGCTGGCACGCGGCATCATCATTGCTGATACCAAATTCGAATTCGGACTGGATGATCAAGGCACACTGCATCTGATCGATGAGGCACTCACACCCGATTCCTCGCGGTTCTGGCCAACCGAACAATACCAGCCGGGCATCAGCCCGCCGTCCTTCGACAAGCAATTCGTCCGTGACTGGCTGGAAACTCTGGATTGGGACAAGAAGGCCCCCGGCCCAGAAATCCCGGCCGATATTGCTGAACAAACCCGATCCAGGTATCTCGAAGCCTACCGTCTGCTGACCGGTGCCAAAGACCTTGCCTGAACCCCGCCCGGAGATTGCGAACCATCCTTATGCCGCGCGCGGGGTAGTGGTTCTCGCCACCGATACCGGCACAGGGAAAACGGCTATCGGCTGCGCCCTCACTCAAACACTACACAAACAGGGGCGCGTTGTTCGCGTTCGAAAACCGGTTGAGACTGGTTGTGTTACAGATGGAAGCGCCCGCATTCCTGCCGACGCCACCCTGCTGTGGGCCGCGGCGGGCAAGATCGAATCACTCGAGACAGTATGCCCCTTGCGTTTCACCACCCCCGTGGCCGCGCCGCAGGCAGCAGAAATAGAGGGTGTGCATTTGCAGTTCGCACGTGATATTGCGCCGATACTCGCCCCGGTTCTACACGACGAAGGCATCACGTCCTCGTTCTGGATCATCGAAAGCGCAGGCGGCGCACTGTCCCCACTGACAGACGACACACTGAATTGCGAACTGGCTTCTTTCACCAAACTACCCGCAATACTGATCGCACCCGATCGTCTGGGCACCCTCAGCACATTATTCGCACACATCGAATCACTGATTCAGCGGTGCGTCCCTATCGCGGCGATTATCCTGAACCGGCACACCGGGCAATCTGCGACTGAACGCCTGCAACCTCCCGACAACCTGCAAGCGCTCAGCGACTGGTTACCCCGCCTGTGGCCCGAGGGCTCTCGGGTATGGCAAGGCAAACCGCCTCCGGTTATCTCCATTGGCTCTGGCGAAAATCCCGACGCCATTGGAATGAAACTTGTAACGGCACTGAATATCGAAACAAACCGTCCCAGCGATTAAAACGGCCGGGCAGATACTCGGCTCGCAGGGGAAACTTGCGCCCCTGTCACCAAACCACTAACCACCAACACGCAGGCGGGCATCAAGATGATCGACCGCTTCAGCCCAGTCCGCATCGGCGTCCAGAGACTCACTCAAAAACTCAACCTGGGAAGGCGTCCAGAACGGCGCGTCCACGAGTGCCACAGTCGATGACAAAGGCGCATGGCAAGCCACGAAGGCATCAATTTCGGCCGCCGAATTCGGCAGACCAAGCTGGGCGAACAAATCAGAAAGCGGGTGAAATACAGCGTCCATGATAGCTCCTGAGTGGTGATTACTTGAGGGCAACAACGGTCGTTCGATTCTATAACTGTTCCTGTGGATCGGTCGATTTCTGCCTCAATTGATCCCAGAAGCGATGCAATACACGCTGGGCACTCTGCTCGACCGAACCTTTCAACTTCTTAACGAGATTGTTGGCAGGCATTTTCCGCACCTCGATAACCGTACGTTCCGCAAATTGACGTTCAATCCACTCATCGCTGGTGACCAATTCATCAACCAACCCCAGTGACATTGCCTGCGTGCCAAACCAGTATTCGCCAGTCGCCACTTTCGCCAGATCAAGCGCGGGGCGATACTCATGCAGGAAAGCCTTGAACAATTCATGGGTTTCGTTGAGCTGAGACTGGAATTTCTCTCGGCCTTCCTGCGTGTTTTCACCCAAAACCGTCAAGGTGCGTTTGTACTGCCCTGCCGTGAGTAGTTCGATATCAACATCATGGCGCTGCAACAAACGGTGGATATTGGGGATTTGTGCCACCACGCCAATCGACCCGACAATCGCAAATGGCGCCGCCACGATACGCTCTGCCACCGCCGCCATCATGTAGCCCCCACTTGCCGCCACCTTGTCGATTGACACGGTCAAATGCAGACCCGCGGCGCGAAATCGCGCAAGCTGTGCCGCAGCAAGACCATAAGCCGTAACCAGGCCGCCGCCACTTTCAAGGCAGACCAGAACCTCATCCATTTCAGGCCGTGCGACTGAGAGAATCGAAGACACTTCCTCCCGCAAAGCGCCAACTTGGCTCGCGCGCAAGTCACCGGAGAATCTCAATACGAAAGTGCGCAACTCGTGTTCGGGCCCCTCTTTCTTGGCGCGTTTCCTTTCCTTTTCTCTTTTCTTTTGTTCAGCCTGGAATTGCTTGGCAGGCAGGATATGCTGCTCCAGTTGCAGACGATTCGACTCGAAGCGCTCCCGGAGATCCGTGACTTTCAATACGCCCTGATCCCCTTGTTTCTGGCGCTGCCTGAGTGCAGCCAAACCAGCCAGCAGAAACATTGCAGCGAAAACGAAGGTCAGCGTTTTTGCCAGAAATAACCCGTAGTTGCTCAGAAATTCCATACCGTCCCCAGTGAAAATCAAAAACGCTCAGGAACCAATGGATAACTTGGATGCTCTTAGTCTGCCGCCATCATCCAATGGACATACGGCCAACGGATGATGGCACGAATCGATAGTCTTGTTGACCGATTCACTCCGGGCGAAAGATTCGAGATAAACATGCTCCTGTCACACCGTTCGAGTATAACGGGGCAAAAAATATCCGCGCACTAAAACACGACCGGAATAAGTGCCGATTGCACTAAATAAACAGGCTATTCGATAGTTCGGGCTTTCTCGTGCAACGCGTATCCGGTCGCACTAGAATGCTCCAATGGTTTCATATTTAAGGGTTCTCTGATGTTTGCTAAAAAACTGACTGTTCTTCTCACCGTTGCAGTGGTCAGCCTCGGACTGCTGTTTGCATCAGGCATGCAAACAGCCGAGGCAAAGCGAATTGGCGGAGGTTTCAACCTTGGCCAGCAGAAGCAGAGCTTCACCCGCCAGGCCACCGCCCCGAACACGGCATCCACCACGACCACACGCACAGCCACACCGACGACAGGTGGTGCAAGCCGTTGGTTCGGCCCTCTGGCGGGCTTGGCTGCGGGCGGCTTGTTGGCGGCGCTGTTTTTCGGAGGTGCGTTTGATGGTCTGAAACCAATGGATCTCATCATCATCGCCCTGCTTGCCTATGGCGCCTATCTGCTGATTCGCACACTGCGCAAATCAACGCACGCGGCGGTTTCACCGTACGCCCGTGCGACAGCAGGCGGAATGTCCGATCAGTCCACACATACCGGTCACGGCTCGTTCCCGTTTTCCGGATCCGCACCAGCCCCTCTTCCCAATGTCCCCGCCTGGTTCAATGAAGACACATTTGTTCAGGGCGCCAAACAGCACTTCACCAATCTGCAAAGTGCCTGGGATGCAAACGACCTCAAAACCATGCAGGAATATTTCACCCCAGAATTATTTCTCGAGCTTGCTCGCGAGCGTGCCCGTATCGGCGATGAAAACAACGTGACCGAAGTACAGACCCTGAATGCACAGCTGCTGGACTTGAGTCGTGAAGGCGACTCGGTCGTCGCGTCCGTCCTCTTTCAAGGAATGGTGCGCGAGAATTACGGCCAGCCTGAGCCGATCGCTGAAATCTGGCACGTACGTCACGTAGCAGACACCGCACAGGGCGACTGGTTGATTGCCGGCATTCAGCAATACAATCACACCATTCACTGACTGTTACAGTGCGAAAAAAGCCCGGGGAACCGGGCTTTTTTTATGATTCTCACAAAGGAAAGAGATCCATTCGGCTATCTTCTTCGAAGCTTCTGCACACGCCGCGCAATGAACCAAAGTGGCGCTGACAGTGCGTACGCCGAGGCAATCAGCCACAAGGTAAGAGGAAAGTCCTTCAACGCGAGCACAAACACCAGAATCAATAAGGGCACGCTCAAAAAAGAGACGCGCAGTCTCGGACTCACACTCTTGAAACTGTAGTACGGCATGCTCGACACCATCAACAATCCGGTGACCACGGTGATGATCCAGACCCAACCAACATTTTCCTGAAATGGAATTCCATGCTCATCAAAAAACCAAACCATCCCCATCAAAACAGCGGCCGCCGCCGGTGAGGCCAGACCAACAAAATACTTCTTGTCGACCGTTTCCACCTGAACGTTGAAACGCGCCAAACGAACCGCTGCCGCCGCCACGAAGACAAAAGCGCCCAACATACCCCAACGGTCACCGATGCCGTTCAAGCTCCACTGAAAGATGATCACTGCCGGCGCCAGACCAAAGGAAATGACATCCGAAAGGGAATCGTACTGCACCCCGAAATCAGACTGTGTATTGGTCAATCTCGCAACACGACCATCCAGCCCATCCAGGATCATAGCCACGAATACAGCCATGGTCGCCTGTTCGAAATCTCCTTGAATAGCCCGCAGAATCGCAAAAAAACCTGCGAAAAGAGCGCCCGTGGTGAAGAGATTCGGCAACAGATAGATGGCCTTACGGCGATGCCTGGGCATCCTTTCGTCCGTCATCTGGATATCCGACTCCAAATGCTTATCCGATTCTTGATCCATCATTTGGTCACCTTGTTCAGTTAATTGAGGACATTCTAAACGGAGTTTGTGACGAACGTGCAGCGGAGCCGATCCCACAAATAAAAAACCCAAACGACAGGCCGCCCTATGGTTTGGCCTTTGTTTGGGTTGGACCGCCTCCGCAATGCCGGGGCAGACTCAGCAAGAAGCAATCAGATCAATTACGATCTTTATCGACGATCTTGTTCGCGGTGATCCAAGGCATCATGCTGCGCAGCTTGGCCCCCGTTTGCTCGATCTCATGGGCAGCGTTCTGACGACGACGAGCGGTCATGGAGGGATAGTTGGTCGCACCTTCTGAAATGAAGGCCTTGGCATAATCGCCTGACTGAATGCGCGCCAGAGCCTCACGCATTGCCTGACGCGATTCGGCGTTGATCACCTGAGGACCCGTCACGTACTCGCCGAACTCGGCATTGTTGGAGATCGAGTAGTTCATGTTGGCGATACCGCCTTCGTACATGAGGTCCACGATCAGCTTGAGTTCGTGCAAGCATTCGAAATAAGCCATTTCTGGCGCATAACCGGCTTCGACCAGTGTTTCAAAGCCCGCTTTGACCAGCTCGACCGTTCCGCCACACAGGACGGCTTGCTCGCCGAACAGATCCGTTTCGGTTTCGTCTTTGAACGTAGTCTCGATAATACCGGTACGACCGCCGCCAACAGCAGATGCATAAGACAACGCGGTCGCCTTGGCGGTGCCGCTCGCATCCTGATGCACAGCGATCAGATCAGGAATCCCGCCGCCACGAACGAACTCGGAGCGTACAGTGTGACCCGGTGCTTTCGGTGCAATCATGATCACATCAAGGTCAGCGCGCGGTACAACCTGGTTGTACAGGATGGCGAAGCCGTGGGCAAAAGCCAGTGTCGCGCCTTTCTTGAGGTTCGGTTCGATGTCGTTACGATAGATTGCAGACTGATACTCGTCGGGTGTCAGAATCATGATCACATCAGCGGCGGCAACGGCTTCACCGACAGGCAGAACGGTCAGTCCTTCGGCCTGAGCCTTGCGCGCCGAGGTAGACCCCGGACGCAGGCCGACCACTACGCTTACGCCAGAATCCTTGAGGTTCAGGGCATGCGCATGACCTTGTGAGCCATAACCGATGATGGCGACTTTCTTGCCTTGAATCAGCGTCAGGTCACAATCTTTGTCGTAATAAACTTGCATGGAAAACTCTCCAAAAAAATAAAGTCGGATAAAAAAGCAGATAAGGGTTATCAGGCCTCAGGCACAGACATGCCACGCGGGCCGCGTGCAATCCCGAGCGCGCCGGACCGAACAATTTCAACCACTGGTATTTCGCCCAGAGCAGCGAGGAACGCATCAAGTTTGTGCCCCGGCCCCACCATCTGAATGGTGTAGCTCGATTCGCTGACATCGATAATCTGGCCACGGAAAATTTCGGCCAGACGGTAGACCTCATCCCGATAGCCCTCGACGGCCTGCACCTTGATGAGCATGAGTTCACGCTCGATATGAGGCGCATCCGCCATGTCCTGAACCTTGATCACATCAATCAACTTGTTGAGCTGCTTGATGATTTGCTCGATGATCTGTTCGTCACCGCGCGTAACCAGGGTCATCCGCGACAAGGTTTCGTCGACGGTTGGTGCAACGCAGAGCGATTCAATGTTGTAACCGCGTGCGGAAAATAAACCGGCAACCCGAGACAGGGCGCCTGCTTCGTTTTCAATCAAAATGGAGATGATGTGCCGCATGTCTTATACCAGAATCATTTCATTCAAACCGGCACCGGCTGGCACCATCGGGTAAACGTTCTCGGTCGGGTCGGTCTGGAAATCCATGAAGACCAGACGATCGCGCAGGGCGAACGCCTCGCGCAACGCACCTTCGACGTCTGATGCTTTTTCGATCCGCATACCCACGTGCCCGTAGGATTCCGCGAGTTTGACGAAATCCGGCAAGGCTTCCATGTAGCTCATTGCGTAACGGCCGGAGTAGAAGAACTCCTGCCACTGACGCACCATGCCGAGATAACGGTTGTTCAGACTGACGACCTTGATGGGCAGGTGATACTGCAATGCAGTAGACAACTCCTGCGTACACATCTGGATACTGCCTTCGCCTGTCACACAGACGACTTCTTCGTCCGGGAAGGCGAACTTGGCACCCAGCGCAGCCGGCAAACCAAAGCCCATCGTGCCCAAACCGCCGGAGTTCAACCAGCGGTTCGGCTTGTCGAAGCCGTAGTACTGAGCAGCCCACATCTGATGCTGGCCCACGTCGGATGCCACAAACGCTTCACCCTTGGTGATTTCCCAGACTTTCTGCACCACATACTGAGGCTTGATCACCTCGCCATTGGTCTTGTAATCGAGGCAACGCATATCGCGCCACTGCTCGATTTGAGACCACCAGGCGGCGATAGCTTCTTTCTGCTTGGCACCGCCCACGTCTTCGATCAAAGGCAGCATTTCTTCGAGCACGGATTTGACCGAACCGACGATTGGCACGTCCACAACTACATTCTTGGAAATGGATGCCGGGTCGATATCGATGTGCACGATTTTGGCGGTCGGGCAGAACTTGGCGAGGTTACCGGTCACCCGGTCATCGAAACGCGCGCCGATGGCGATGAGCACGTCGCAGTGGTGCATCCCCATGTTTGCTTCATATGTACCGTGCATCCCCAACATACCGAGGAACTGCCGGTCACTCGCCGGGTAGGCGCCCAACCCCATCAGGGTATTGGTGATCGGGTAGTTCAACAGGCGAGTAAACCGGGTCAGTTGCTCTGCGGCACGCCCCAACACAACACCACCACCGGAATAGATCATCGGCCGTTCGGCATTGACGATCAAATCGATCGCCTTGCGAATCTGACCGCTATGCCCTTTCACCGTCGGGTGATAGGAGCGCAAAGAAACAGATTGGGGATATTCGAAAGGAACCAACACACGGGGGTCGGTGACATCCTTGGGAATGTCGACCACGACCGGGCCCGGCCGCCCTGTGGTCGCAATGTAGAATGCCTTTTTCATCGTCTCGGCCAGATCACGGACATCTTTGACGAGGAAGTTATGTTTTACGCAAGGGCGTGTAATGCCGACGCTATCGACTTCCTGAAACGCATCATTCCCGATGAGGCTTGTTGGCACTTGCCCGGTAATCACAACCAACGGAATCGAATCCATGTGCGCTGTAGCAATACCGGTGACGGCATTGGTTGCACCCGGGCCGGATGTCACCAGAACGACACCCGGTTTACCCGTAGCGCGCGCATATCCATCAGCCATGTGCACGGCACCCTGTTCATGGCGAACCAGGATATGTTGAACCTGCTCCTGCTGGAACAAAGCATCATAAATGTGCAGAACGGCGCCACCGGGATAGCCGAATACAGCTTCTACCCCTTCAGCTTTCAAGCATTCCACCAGGATTTGACCACCGGACAATTCCACGAGCGTTCTCTCTTATTTTTTTATTGAAAGACAAGGTCCCGCCCGACCAAGCACGCCTCTGCGCACAAAATCGGACCAAGGCCTGATTTTTTGGGGCGCCACTCAAGCGCCTCAAGAAGCCTGCCAAACCAGCGATACTCAGGCGTACTAGCCACCGCATCTGATCTCCCTAAGGAAACAGGCATTTAATCCGAGCCGCGTAATATAGCTCGATATGAGTCAAATTGCATAGCCGACTTTATATCCCACCAAATCCAGAGAGGCGGTCATACGACCACCCGCGAATCGAAAGGGAGAAATCAGCCGGTTTACATCCCGCCAAATCCGTTGTCGGAACTGGTGGCCAGCGCCCCACCCATCGCCTTCTGCAGCACTTTTTTGATCGCATCCGGCGAACTGCGCAATTTAAAGAAGGAGGCCCCCTCCCCCATCATTGGCAAATCTGGGAAGAAAAGCGCCATGCGGAAGCGTAGGTTCAGTGCCTCGGCTTCCTTGTTGTTCAACAACACCTCATAGGGAAGGAAGGCGTAGCGGTGCGGCATTCCGCTATCTACGGAATCGACCAGCGCCACACCGTTGGCGTCCTTGTCCTTCAGACCGGACAGGTCCACCCCAAACACTTCCTGATCCTTACCCGGAATCCTGATTTTATACACTAGGCCGACACCATCCTCTTTCGCCCCAAGCCGACTAAGTATCTTCTGCTCTGCCGTATTGAAACCGGGGTAACCACCCAAATCGATTGGATCATTGAAGGTCTCCATACCAAAGCCATATTGATAATCAGCCAGCTGTTTTGCTGTCCTCGGCTTGGCGCCAAAGGTTTTCTCCGCCCCCAAAATACCCGCCAATGCCTTGGCAACTGACTCATTATCGGAGGCCAAACGGTAACCGGCCGCCACATAGGGCGGATTCATGTAGGTCACATAGGTTTTACCCTCATGGTCCTCCAGGGAAATACTGAGCGCAGCACCATATCCTCCCCGAGGGGTTTCAGAAGCGGTCTTCAACATGGCCGGGCTGCTGATTGAAAGCACGATGACATTCTTCACGGGTGAGTAATGCCCAACCACTTCGAACCCACCCTTGACCAGCTTCGATTGAATCGCCTTATCCGCATCAGCCAACGGGGATGATAATGTCGAACCCTCAACGAAAGGCTGCAAACCGGCAGCCGCAGACACAGAAGGCACAACCAATGTAGACAGGATGACCAAAAACAAAATGCGCGCAGACTTCATCATCAAACTACCCCTGAAAAATCCTTAAATAATTATCAAAAAAATCTCCCCGAATGCTCAGGAAGCACCCCAACCTCATATGTAAAGCGAGACTGCCACCTGACGGGCAAACTGATAGAAGCTCAAGGCTCCGGCCAACTCCACTCCAGGGATCAGCACCTTTGGTTGCAACCCAATCTCCATCACGGAGTCAGAACAAGCAATCAACCGAACCCCCTCCTCCTGAGCCATCGATCGCATTTCGGCGAGCACGGCATCCTGCACACCATGCTGCAAAAATCGGACGCCGGTTTGCGTAAAGAAAATTGCGGCGGGATCTTCTGCTGCAATTGCTGCGAGAGAAAGCGACAACGCAGCACGGACAGCGCTAGGGTCGTCGCGTGAAAGAATGATGGCCATCCCACCCCGAGCGAGGTTCTGAGCCATGTCGGGGGTGGATTTAGTCACAATGATTTAGCCAAGGTGATTTTGAAGAACTCTGGCGAGTCGGCCACACACTCCACGCCAATGAGTTTATGGCCGGTCTGCTCGCAGTAGGCTTCGAAGTCTGCGGGGGCACCCAAATCGGTCGCCCATATCTGAACGACCTCACCGGGAGTGACCGTTGACAGAAACCGACGGGCACGCAGCAATGGCATGGGACAGCGTAGACCTCGAGCGTCGATCACTTCCACCGATTACTCGGGGGCGACCAAGGGCAACCCGGAACCTGCCCAATACATCACACCGCCATCCAGGTTGTACAACCCGGTCACTCCCTGTCCGGCCAAGAAATGGCATGCCTGCGCTGAGCGGGCACCACTATGACAGTAGATCACAACATCCTTACCCGTTTTGAATTGGTCCACATTCATGGGAACAAGGTGCAATGGTATAAGTTTGGCGCCCTTGATCACGCCACGCACCGTCTCTGAAGGTCCGCGGACATCAACCAGCAGCACATCATCAAGACGGCTCTGCAATTCTTCCGGTGCGATATTCTGAAAACTGGACATTCCGATACTCACTAAAATCAAATGTAAAATAAACTTAAAGATACAAGCGCACACTGGGCGACGACTGCAATCGAACCTCACAAGAAGACCAGAACCGTAAGGACGAACTGACGCAACCACTCGAACTTATGCCTTCAAAGGAGCAATTGATACCACAATCGCGCGCCCGCCAACATGCAAAATATTTTCACCTGCATACAAATTTCGAATTTCAAGGCCAAGCAAGCAGGCAAAATCAGGGGGAATTAAACAAGGGGTGGCACGTTGAGACCAAGAGTCGTAATATTGAAAATTCGGGCTGTTTAATAAAAAAAACGAAAAAACAAACCCGTTTTCACAAAAACGTAGCAAAGGAATATAGGCAAACGCTAATATTTGACGGGCTGCGAATGCAGAAAGAAACCATGTCCGTATAAAATTTTTTTTATTTGTCTCGTGTCACTTAACCACTACAGTGACAGGGTCAAATGACAAGAAGACCACCAAAACCATCTTGGCGCGTTGTGCGTCTAAAGAGGAGAGGATGATAATGACACCAAAGATTCGAGCATTAACAAAAGCCAGCTCAGCTGTAGTTATGGCTGCGAGCCTCCTCGTAGCAGGTCAGGCTATCGCTGCAGAAGCCCTAACCAAAAACCAGGAAGAGGGCAAAACCATTGCCTTCACCAAAAGCATCGGTAACTGCTTGGCCTGCCACCAAATTGCTGATGGCACTCTGCCAGGACGCATCGGCCCACCACTGGTTGCGATGAAGATCCGTTACCCGAACAAAGAAGACATGTTCAAGGTTATCTGGGATCCCCGTGAAAAATTTGGCCGAGGCACCATCATGCCGCCGTTCGGAGCGCACAAGCTTCTGACCAAGGAACAAATCGAGAAAGTCGTCGATTACCTGTACACACTGTAAGTACAGATAAACTGACCAACGACCACCATAAAAGGAACTCGTAAGAATGAAAAAACTTTTAGCCAGTATGTTAATCGTCGGTGTGTGTGCCGGCATCGGCGCAGCGAACGCCGCCTCCGGATATAGCGAACACAATCCCAAAGATGGTGTCACCAATCCAGCTGAATTCGCAAAGGAATTCCGTGGTTTCTTCTACAAGAACTTCCCACAAATTCCCCATGACCAGTACAACATGGGCTTTTATGTCATCAACAAGGACAGCATGGCTCAGTACAACGGCATGATGGAATTCCCTCCTCAGGACGAGTTCATCGCAAAAGGCAAGGAAATTTGGGAGAACTATCGTCTTCCCAATGGTAAGCCCATGTCATCATGCGTTGGCGAAGCCAAGGGTCTGCGCGCTCGTTACCCTTACTTCAATCCGAAGGATGGCGAAGTTCACAACCTCGAACTTGACCTGATCAATTGCCAGTTGAATGCGGGCGTACCAAAGGATGAGTCTTGGGGCTCAAAGAAAGGCTACAAGGATCTGGCAGATGTATCTGCCTACCTGTCCAGCGAATCTCGAGGCATGAAGGTTGATGTAAAAGTCCCGAATGACCCACGCGCCATTGAAGCCTTCAACAAAGGCAAAGAAATGTGGTTCCGCAAAGAAGGTCAACTGAACTTTTCCTGTGCAGATTGCCATATGTACCACGCCTTCACACGTATCCGTGGTGAAGACCTGCACGGCGGTATCGGTAACACAACCGGATTCCCGGTATATCGCTATGGCAAGCAGGGTGTATTTACTCTCAACAAACGTCTCATGGGCTGCCAGCGTGACACTCGAACAATTCCATTCAAACAGTATTCAAATACGTACCTCGACTTGGAATACTTCCTGGCTTACATCGACAATGGCCTGGAAATCAACGGCCCCGCACTGCGTCCATAAGACCTAGTGCATCGATCAAAAAAGCCAGCGTCAGCTGGCTTTTTTATTGCCCTCAATCCTGGCTCTGGGTTACCGCTCAGATCAGGATCAGCAAACCAATAAATACACTGGCCATAATGACCAGTGATAAGCCGAAATGACGCAAGATGAACTGCATGATCTCTTCCCGCGTCCGTTCAACACGCTTGCTCCAGTCCAGAAAATGGCGCAAAAGAAAAAAGGCTGCAATCAGACCAACAAAAACCAGCGCGAGCGCCAATCCGTACTGGTGGGCCCAATTCAGCACGGGCCGAATGTAACTGCCGAAGAAGTATCCAAGAATAATGAACTCGCCGATCCCGATAATCACCGCCGGGGTGTTGAAGCGGACAAACGTGCCATAGTTCAGTCGGAATATCCCCGCCAGCGCGGGCGTAATCCATGATAACGGCCCGCTCAGACGCGCGATAAAAACAGCCGAAGCACCGCGTTTTTCGAAAAAAGCCACTCCCTTTTCGTAGTTCTCCCGGTGCACCATCCGCCCGATCAGCGGCCAATGTTGTAATCGATCAAACAGTCCGTTCCCGTATCGATAGCCAAGCCAGTAGCTCAGGTTGTCGCCCAAAATCCCGCCACTGAAGAGTACGAGCATGACCGCCCAGACATCGAGAACCCCCAAACCAGCCAGGACGGCACCGGACAGGAAGAAAACTTCACCCAGCACAATCAGGGAAAACGGGATGAGCGTTTCGAACAGGGCTCCGCAAAACAGAATGACATAGGCTGTTTGTTGATGTTGTTGAAGAAAAGGAATCGCCTGCTCGAATGACGCAAGATCAGCGAATGACATCGTATCCTCGTTTCCGCTTCATCCGCATGGGCATCAGCGCCTCGACCAACCATTTCAGGCTTTGCTTCACATAGCCGCGTGCTTCAAATCTCCGGGTCGATGTCGCCACCTGATCACTGGGGATAAAGAAAAACCGGCCATAGCGGCGGCACTCACTGATGAATGTCAGATCTTCCGCAAAACTCAATTCCGGATGAAAACCGATCCCTCGCGCAATCGGCGAACGCGCCAGCTGAATGGAGTAGGAACTGCGCGTCAGTCGATGAATCAAGTCATAGGCCCTGAACCACAGCCGGGCATGCAGTCGGTCAGCAGTCAGTGGTTTTACACGCGTCGTACCAACCGCAAGACTTTCTGATCCATGCTGATTGATCCAGCGGTTGAACTGACGCAAGGCTTTCGGTGCCAACTGCGTGTCGGCATCACAAAAAACCACCCAATCAGAATCGACACTCACGGCCTCCAGGCCCACGTTCTTGGCCTTGGAAACACCCTTCTCGCTTTGGAGGGCACGAATGGACAGGTTACCTTCGGATAGCGCAGCGTAACGTTCGACAATCGCCCAGGTACCATCGGTCGATCCATTCTCCACGATGATGATTTCCATCCGATTCGCCGGATAACTTTGTGCGAGGAGGCTGTCCAACGTTTCCGCCAGTACCGCCGCCTCGTTATGCGCAGGCACAATCACCGAGAAAAAGTTCTTGTACAGCGCATCGCTCATTGACGACTGGATACGACGTACGGCTTCCTGTGTCCGCCAGGGCGGTTCAAAACGCCGAGTGCCCTCCGTTGCCGCCAAGGCGGTGGCAAGATCGAATGCTTCGGCCTGATCACGGTTAACGAAATATTTGAGACTACCGAGGTAATACCCCAAGTACTCCTGCTCCGTTTGATTTGGCGTGGGAATCAGAAGAGCGCGCTTATCATGCTCCACCAGATCCATCACCGTGGTGTACCCGGCTCGAGAGACAATGCATTTGGCACGACCGAACAGTTCCTGTCGCAGGTCCCCTGTCGCCAGTGGATACACCTCAAGCTGGTCGGAAAGTGCGCTCTGATACTGTGCCGGGTCAGCTTTTGCATCACCCAGAACAAAGACTTTCTTGCCGGGCAAATTTTGCGCCTGCGCAAGCAGATCACGCACGAACGCCCCTTTGTGCTCATGCAGATAGCCACTGATCACAAACAGGTAGTCGATATCCTGCTCACGTTCCTGATGCGGATATGAGGACAGAATCCCGACATATTCGCGCTGGGTATTCTGCAAGACGGCCGTATGTGAAAGATTCCCGGCAAGATTCAGGCTCGGACAGGGAAAATCAGGAATAAAAATACGGTCGAACTGCTTGAGTGCGGCCACGTTGAGGTGATCGCTCAACCAGCTGACTTCCTGCAAGCCTTTGGGCGGAATAAAGGCAATCTGATGAGACAGAATGAATGAGGGAATCCAACGGCTGTACATGCCGTAACGACCGTCGCTGAATACGAAATCGTAGTCGCCGGCGATGGATTCAAACTGGCGGTGTTCTACGCGAATTCGTCGCCAAGTATTGAACAGATCGAGGGCAAGATAAGCGTAGAACCGCCAGCCGGTCCCACGTTCCAGTGGCGGATAATCAGGCCAATCCTGCCATTCGATAGCGGGATGATCGGCCAGTTCCAGACGCATGAAGGCCAAAGCATTACCCGTTGAAATAACTGTAACGCGGTACCCCTCGGCCAGAAACGCATGAATCAGAACCAGGCTGCGCGTGGCATGTCCCAGTCCCAGTGAACTCACTGCAAACAGGGCTCTGGGGGAGCCACCCGAATAACGCTCGGTACGAGAACAGCTCCCTGTATTTCCGTTCATTGTTACTGCTCGTTCAATCGCGGCATCAGCTCAACCATGTTGCATGGCTGGGTACGAAAATCCAGCTGAGCATGAATAATTTGATCCCAGGCGTCCCGGCAGGCGCTGGTAGATCCGGGCAGGACGAACAGATAGGTACCGTTGGCAACCCCTGAAGTGGCGCGGGATTGCAAGGTTGACGTTCCGATCGACTGGAAGGACAACCACCGGAAGAGTTCACCGAAACCCTCGATTTCCTTGTCTAGAAGCGGTATCACTGCTTCTGGCGTGCCATCGCGCCCGGTCAATCCGGTACCGCCCGTCGTAATGATCGCCTGACACTCCGGATTGTGAATCCACGCAGAAACCACCGCACGAATCGCGTACTTGTCATCACGAACGATCTGTCGGTCGTACAACCGGTGCCCCCCATCAATCACCCGCCCCTGCAATAGGTCACCCGAAGGGTCATTCTCGAGGGAGCGGGTATCCGATACCGTCAATACAGCAATATTCAGAGGGACAAATGCGCGCGCGTTCATTCACAAGCCTTTTCATTAGTGGTTTATTCGGGCGGGATGTCGTCGGCTGGCAAGCCTTGAGCACATTTTTTACAGACCAACTCCTTCCCTATCATCGACCGCCTTCCGGCTTCGGTTTCAATCCATGGGCGATTGACCCATGGCGGTTGATGGCGCGTATGTTGATGGTGCCCACATGCCAATCGGGCGAACCAATCGCCCAGCTCATCCCGGTGGAACGACACAATAGCAGAACTGAAAGTCTGATCTGTGACACGCGCCATGAACAATGCTTCGTGTCGCTAGAGCGCGATCAGTCGCACGGTGAGGCCCAAAGGTCGTGCTCGTCAGCAGCCGTGATTTCAACCTCGACGAAGTCGCCAGGACGCACATCGGTCACATCCGGCAGGAAGACGACACCATCGATTTCCGGCGCATCACCGGGGCCACGACCCACAGCTCCGGACTCGTCCACTTCGTCGATCAGAATAGCCATGCGCTGGCCTACCTTGGCGGCCAACTTTGCAGAGCTGATTTCGGCCTGTTTTGCCATGAACCGCTCAAGCCGCTCCTGCTTGAGCGACTCTGGTACCGGATTGGCCAGTTGATTTGCCGTGGCGCCCTCGACAGGCGAGTAGGTAAAGGCACCGACCCGATCAAGTTGCGCTTCATCAAGAAAATCGAGCAACTGCTGGAAGTCATCCTCGGTCTCACCAGGGAAGCCGACGATAAAGGTCGAACGCAATGTCAGATCGGGGCAGATATCTCGCCATGTACGAATTCGCTCCAATACGTTCTCGCTGGACGCGGGGCGCTTCATCGCCTTGAGAATGCGCGGACTGGCGTGCTGGAACGGGATATCGAGGTAAGGCAGCACCAGTCCCTCGGCCATCAATGGAATGACTTCATCCACGTGCGGGTAGGGGTAGACATAATGCAGTCGAATCCAGGCATCCATTTGTCCAAGTTCGGCCGCCAGCTCCTTGAAACGGGTCTTGACCGGTTTGCCGCCGAAGAAATCGAGCTTGTAGCGTGTATCCAGACCATACGCGCTGGTATCTTGGGAGACGACCAGCAATTCGCGCACCCCAGCATTTACCAAGTTCTGGGCTTCGGTGAGTACCTCACCCACAGGGCGACTCACGAGATCGCCACGCATGCTCGGAATGATGCAGAAGCTGCAGCGATGATTGCAGCCTTCGGATACTTTCAGATAAGCGTAATGCCGGGGGGTTAGCTTGATACCGACCTGTGACTCGAAATCCGAAACCTCCGTCTGAACGCGAGGTGCCGGCATCAAATCGATGAAGGGATCGTGCCGTGGTGGCAAATGCTGATGAACCGCCCCCATCACTTCGCCATAGGCCTGCGGACCGGTGATGGCGAGCACGCTCGGATGGGTCTGACGGATCAGTTCACCATCGTCACGCCCGCCCAGACAACCCGTAACGATGACTTTACCGTTCTCAGCCAGAGCTTCGCCGATCGCATCCAATGACTCTTCCGTGGCCGAGTCGATGAAGCCGCAGGTATTCACGATAACCAGTTCCGCATCCTGATAATCGCTCGATAATGCATAGCCTTCGGCGCGGAGCTGGGTCAGGATTCGCTCGGAATCCACCAAAGCCTTGGGACAACCCAAGCTGACAAAACCTACTCGTGGCGAGGAAGAACTCATATTCTCGGAAACCTAAAAGTATTATTCGGCCTAAATGTCAGCCTGGGTATCAACCGATGCAGAGGGAAGAACATAATCTTCCAAGCGTCCATCATCGTACTGGATATGAATTTTAAGATTATTACGCTCAACGAATTGCAGTACCGAGTCGAACATCGCAGGGTTCTGAGTTTGCAATTCGGGTTCGATTGCGAGGACTTTCTGCCCATCCAGTGAGGCGGGATGCAGACGGTTGGAAAATACCAGCCGGTGCAGATCGAAAGTGGCATCCCAACTGGCCAAACGATCAATCCAGTCACTCGGACGAAAACGCGCACCCGATTTTGTAACGGATTCGATGAGATAACGGAAATGCATGGGATCGCTCATAATGGATTCTTTTCTTGAGGTTCGAACCGATCAGCGAATACAGTGCTGACGACACGCAGCCACCGTAAAGCAAAATCGCCTTGCATTCTAAATTAATTAATAGACAAAAGCACTTGGACATGCGCGATGCCTCCACTTCATCCAGAGCCTATCCTCAGAAGAACGCGCCATACATTCAATCAGATGCACCATTTCCGACTCAACCGACCGAGCTAGAGACATGTCAACACCAAACAGCCCATCGTCATTCCCTGTTGTAATCATCAATACCGGCGGCACATTCAATAAACGATATCAGCCGTTGACCGGTCTACTGACAGTCGCGAACGATGAGCGAACCATTGAAGAACTATTGAATTCGGCCATGCCGAATCTTGATATGCACCTGATCGGGATTGTCCACAAGGACAGCCTGGATATGACACAGGATGACCGCACTTCAATCTGCGGGACCATCCGCAACTTATCCCCTTCGTTGAATTTTGCCCCCATCATCATCATTCATGGCACCGACACGATGCATGAAACCGCCCTTTTCCTCGACAATGCCGAATTGAATCGAGTCATCATCATGACAGGCGCCATGCGTCCTGCGGAGATTGATCCGATTGAAGCCTCTCTGCACCTGGGCATGACGCTCGGATTTGCCGCCGCATCACCACACCCAGGCGTATACATCGCCATGCATGGACGGGTACTCCCCTACACTCAATATCGAAAAAATCGCGCCTTGGGCATTTTTCAGTCGTCATAAACGGCAAAAGCCCCGCTGTGCGGGGCTTTTCAATCAGGGATAATGGGCTTCAACTCAACGCTGAAACCACCCATTTCAGGCGCTTAGCAGGAGCTCAGACCTGGGTTACCTTTAACTCCGATCAAACGTGGTTCGTTGATCTTGACTGGCTTGATGTGCTTCTTATCGCGCAACCAGGTTTCAACCTGATCCCAGATCATCTTGCCGGTGTCGCCCGGAATTTCACCTGGTTTGGCAACGGAAGCCCAGCCAGCAACCTTGTATTTCTTCTTCGGATCCAGCGGTTTGCCGCCGAGTTCCATTTCAGAAATCCGCTTGCCCTTGACTTCGTTCGGTGCGCAGGCATAAGACATGCCACCAACGCGAACCATGTCACCACCTTGCTGGTAATACGGGTCCTTGTTGAAGATGTTGTCGCACACGTCTTCGAGGATGCCTTTGATTTGCTCACCGGTGAACTCGTTCACGGTGACGTTCGGGTAGGTCAGGCCTACTTCGGTCATCAGGTCGCCGTATTTGATCGGCTCGCCCGGAATCAAAGAGGTACCCCAACGAACCCCTGGAGAGAAGGAGATTTCGCAATCGTTGGCGTCAATGATGGCCTGGCAGATCAGCTGATCCCAAGAACCGGTGAAGTTACCGCGGCGGTACAGCAGACCTTCGTTGGTAGCAACGACTTCGTCCAGACGCTTCTTGGCGTTGAATGTCTTGCCCTGGAAGGTGACGTCCTGGTTGGTCATCTTCTCGATCAGTGCAGCCATTTCCTTATCGGGTTCGATGAAGTCAGCGAATACCGGCAGCAGGTGATATTTGAAGTCCTGCAATTTGCCGTTCTTGAAGTCCATGTCGAGTACGCCGAGGAACTTGCTGTTTGAACCGGCGTTGGTAACGATGGTCTTGCCGCCCGGGTTCTTGACGATCGTCGGGTGTGGAACCGCATCGTGCGTGTGACCGCCCATGATGGCGTCGATGCCAGAAACCTGTGAAGCCAGCTTCAGGTCAACGTCCATACCGTTGTGAGACAGTACAACAACGCACTCGGCGCCTTCTTTACGCGCTTTGTTGACGACATCTTGCATGTCTTCCGGGTTGATACCGAATGTCCAACCTTCGGTCATCCAACGTGGGTTGGCGATTGGTGTGTACGGGAATGCTTGACCGACAATCGCAACCTTGACGCCATTCTGTTCACGAATGATGTAGGGCTTGAATACGCGATCTTCGAAATCTTCGCTACGGATGTTCTGAGCAACGAATGTCATGTTGCCAGCGGCTTCAAGCTGCTTGATGCCGTCCATCATGCGGTCTTTGCCGTAAGTAGCTTCCCAGTGGGAAGTGAATGCATCGAGGCCGAACAGTTTCTGTGCATCGATCTGGCATTGTGCGTTGGTCCACAGCGCGAGGCCGGTACCTTGCCAGTTATCGCCGCCATCAAGAACCATGGCGCCAGGACGCTGGGCCTTCATGTGCTTAACGAGGGTCAGCAGGTGTGCGTAACCGCCAACCTTGCCGTATTTCTTGGCTGCCTCAACGTAGTCAAGGCAGGTGAACGCGTGAGCTTCTGGCGTATTCGGCTTGAGCCCGAAGTGTTTCAGGAACGCTTCACCAACCAGGTGAGGCGGGTTGCCTTTCATGGAGCCAATACCCAGGTTGATACTTGGCTCACGGAAATAGACAGGATCCAACTGCGCGTGAATGTCGGTGTAATGCAGGATGTGCACGTTACCGAATTTGGGCACTTCGTACATGTTGCCAGAGGCACGGTTCACCTTGACGGTATTGGCAACGGTTTGGTTGCCTGTGCCCGCTTGGGCGGTTTCCAGATTGATACCTGCTGCAGATGCTGCTGCGAGCATTTGCAGGAATTCCCGACGAGATAAATTCATTCGTTGATCTCCGTTATTGGATTTTTTTAAGTACGCACACGCAGTGCAGAACAGGTTTGTCTGAAGCGAACTATTATTAATATCGCCAGAGACCCAAAAAGTTCAAAACCGCAGCCGATGATTTAACCACACTGCCACTGTCGACGACAGCAAAAATACTTATGTGTATAAAAGCAGAGCACACATCTGTGCTACATGATGGTGAAATCAGGCTGCGAGGTCGGACTTCATTTCTCCGTAATAGTTCCCGAAGTTAAGGCACTTCGTCCATCAGGCCAGACGAGCGGGCAAATCGGGATCGATCAAGTCCAGCGCAAGACGATCCAGCGCCAGTTCCTCATTCAATGGGTGCTTGGCCGATTGCAGGAACTCGATCAAGATCCGATGAACCTTGAGCCAATGCGACTTGGAGCGGGCATCAGCCAGCTTTTGAATGAGCGGTTGCATCGGCGCAGGGGCCTCAGTCGACAGGCCGGAATGAATACGCATCACCTCGACCCATATCCGCATCAACCAGCGTGCGAGCACGTCCCGATCCATGGTTTGCCACTGCTTGACGACCGGCAGCACCTGGTCGCGTTCCGTCATCAAACGTACCCACGCCGTTGTCGGCGATTGCCAATCCCATGAGGGCGGCGAACCGTCCATAAGCTGATCGCCACCGACAAACCAGAGCAATTCGGCCTCTTCGGTGGAAAGACCATACCGCCGAGTCAACCAATCGACCAGAGTCACACGTCGAGGCACCGTAATCGCCAATCGCTGTATGCGGGATCGGATGGTAGATGGCAATAAATCAGCACGCTCCGCTGTCATCAGGAACAGGCTGCCCGGTGGAGGCTCTTCAAGCAATTTGAGCAACCCGTTGGCGGCACTGCGATTCATGCGTTCTGCCTGTTCGATCAAGGCCACGCGCAGCGGACCGTAACGCGTCAGGCTGAAGCTCTCGATCAACGCCCGAATGTCATCAACGGAAATATCCTTGTTTGCGCTATCACGAACAAGGAGTTGAATATCTGGATGCGTGCCCGCGATTCGCAACCGACATGAAGCGCATTCACTGCAGGCACGCTCACCCCCCGGAGTCGTAACGGGGTCGGCGCACAATAGATACGCCGCCATTTCCCGCGCCAGGGTGAGCGAGCCCAACCCCGAAGCACCGGTAACCAGCAAGCCATGGGGAAGTCGGTCTTGCCGGTGCATCGACAAAAAGCGCTCCCAAGGCGCCCTGAGCCAAGGCATTTCGGCAACGCCGACCGAGGAATTGGGCCAAGGCGATTCCGCCGCAAGACCTTCTACCGCGTTTCTGGTTATTGCCTTATTGGCTACTACTTTGCTGGTCCTAGCCCTAGCCACGATCGAATCCCCCCTGCGGGAAACGTGCAGCAAGTACAGTCTGTATCTGCGTCTGCACGTCCTCAATCGGAGCGGCGGCATCAATCAATGCAAAGCGCGGCGACTGCTTGGCCAACTCAAGAAAGCCGGATCGGACACGTTCAAAAAAATCATGGCGCTCACGTTCGAATCGGTCGTGGGCATCCTCTCCTCGCCGGGCTGCTGCTCGCTTCATGCCGATATCCACGGGCAGATCGAGCAACAAGGTCAAATCGGGTGACACGCCTTGCTCTGCAGACTCCGCCAAGGTTTCGATCAATGATCGATCCATGCCGCGCCCCGCCCCCTGATAGGCACGGGAAGAGTCGGTGAAGCGATCGCTGATCACCACCTTTCCCGCCGCCAACCCGGGTTTGATCCGCCCCGCCACATGTTGTGCACGGGCTGCGAACATCAGCATGAGTTCACTGGGAGGCACCAGATCTTCCTCTGCCGGGTTGAGCAGGAGTTGACGAATCGCCTCGGCAATCGGCGTTCCGCCCGGCTCCCGGCTGCAATCCACTTCCCGACCGTGAGCGCGGAACCATTCGGCCACGCCCGCGATGGCGGTGGACTTGCCTGCACCTTCGACACCCTCAATGGTGATAAATATTCCGGGTACGTTCATGAATGCTCGGTCATTGGTGGGTTCATTGCTGTTTTTTCGGCTCGGATGCACGCGTATTTTCGATACTACGCCAAGTCTGCACGGCTTGATTGTGTCCCCGTAGTGTTCGTGAAAACGTATGCCCCCCTGTGCCATTGGCAACAAAATACAAGGCATCCGTCTCATCGGGGTGCGTCACAGCCTGCAATGCTGCTGCGGATGGCAAGGCAATCGGCGTCGGCGGCAATCCGGTACGGGTGTAGGTATTGTAAGGTGTATCGGCATGCAATTGACTTAGAGTCAGACTTCGCGGTGAACTGTCCTCATCAACCTGCCCCTGAGTTGCCTCGGCTACACCGTAAATGACTGCCGGGTCAGTCTGCAACCGCATCCCGATTTTCAGTCGGTTGATGAACACACCCGCCACCATGGCACGTTCATCGGGCAGGCCGGTTTCCTTTTCAACGATGGAAGCCAGAATCAACGCATCATAGGGCGTTTTCAAAGGCAAACCGAGCGAGCGATCCGCCCATGCCGCGTCCAGATGGGCCCGCATCGAGCGGTAGGCTTCCTGCAGGATTTTCCTGTCCGACATGCCGCGCGTGAATACATAGGTATCGGGGAACAACCAACCTTCAAGATGAGTGATCGGCCAGTGCATCTCGGCGATGATCTGGGCTTGATCCAGCCCTTTCAGGGTGTGTTTGATTTCTTCTTGCGCTGCGAGCTTATTCAGAAAATCCTGGGCCGTATCCCCTTCGGGGATGGTAATGCGATAACGCACCACATCACCCTCGACCAAACGATCAAGAAAACCGAGCAACCGATCCTGATCGGTAATCTGGTACTCACCCGCCTGAATCGAACGCGCTTTGCCACTCAATCGAGCCGCCCACGCGAATACAGACGGATTGACCCTTGCACCGGAGGCATCGGCGATTCGGGCAATTTGCCGCGCATCCGAACCACTGGGAATTTCAATCGTGATCGCCGCCGCACCAGCAGGTAGTAAAGGCTGGGTGAGAAAAAAACCAACCCGCCCGACCATCCATACAGTGGCGAATAAAAGCCCCATCGTGAACAGCCAGACCCACAAAAAACCGATCGCCCTATTCATAGTACTCAGCCATTTCACCAAACACCTTCCGGCAACGCGCCCGGCCGCCGCCATCAAGAACCGCTATCCGGCGCTGCAAAGCGAACCAGGCCGAATCAACAGACTTACCCTTATCTTCAGCCCGAATATCACACAGGCGATGCCAGCGCGCCTCCATATCCATGGATTGATCAAGAGACAACACACGCCCCGCCAGACGACCGATCGGCAGCACGCCACGGACAGCATTGCTCATCGCAGCGGCCTGCGCCAAAGCCAGACGACCGATCGACAGCGGCGCAATCGTCACATCCAGATATCGACACAATAAGGCACGGACCGTCCCGGCAATGGCAGAACCATGAATCGGCGGTGTAAACCAGCGACCATCTTCCTGCCAGTAAAAATTGCTTTGCGTTCCGCCCATGATCAGACCATTCTCGTCATGGATCAGACACTCATCGACACCTTCAGGCCAAGCTTCGCGCGCCAGCACCTGGGGCAGACGGTTGAGGTGCTTGAGCCCACCGAGTGCAGGCATTGGGGCACCGCCGGATTGTTTCAGGAGACCGATCGTTAACCCCTGGAACGACCATTCCGGAGCTACTGCAGGTACTTCAGCAATCAAAACAGTCAGTGTGGGTTCAACTGGTTTCGCACGAAGATAACCCCGCTGCCCCGAACCCGCAGTGTAAATGAGTTTTACCACCGCCTCCGACTTGCCGCTCTGCTCTACCGCCGCATCAATAGCCGCTCGCACGTCAACTTCATCAGGGAGCGGCAAGCCCAGCGCGCAACAGGTGTAACTCATTCTGGCGAAGTGCTCCGACCACCAGGACAATCTGCCACGGGATAGCCGCATCGTTTCGAACAGACCATCGCCGTAGGCCAGACCGCGATCCTGCATGGTGAAGGGAGCAAAGTGCGTCACTGAGCACCACCTTCTAACCCGGAGCCGATCAACGCCATCAATAGACCGCGTGCCTTCTCTTCGGTTTCCGTACATTCGCGTTCGGGCTCGCTATCGGCCACGATACCTGCACCGGTTCGAAACTCGCCCTGACCATCGTTCGCCAGAAACACCGTCCGGATCAGGATATTACTGTCCATTCGACCATCAAGGCTCAAATAGCCGACACTGCCCGTGTAGGGGCCGCGCCCGGTCTGCTCCAACTCCGCCAGAATCTCCATACAACGCACTTTGGGGCAACCGGTGATCGTGCCGCCCGGAAACACGGCGGCCAGCAGATCGAACACCGATCGACCGGGGCGCAACTCACCACAGACATTCGAAACCAGATGATGCACGTGCGCAAAAGACTCCAGCACCATCAGCTCATCCACGCGAACGCTACCCGGCTGGCACACGCGGCCGAGGTCGTTGCGCTCCAGATCGATCAGCATCACGTGCTCGGCGCGCTCTTTGGGATGGGCTCGCAACTCGGACATCAGTGCAGCATCACGTACGTTGTCGGCATCCCGACGGCGCGTACCGGCAATCGGACGCGTCGAAACATGGCCTCCACGGTGATCGACCAGACGTTCGGGTGATGAGCTGATGATCTCGCCCTCGGGCAGGCGATACCACGCCGCGAACGGCGCGGGATTATGCAGTTCCAAACGGCGGAAGATGCGTAGTCCCGCGTCGGCTTGAGGCGCGCGGAATCGCCAGGCACGGGATAGATTGGCCTGAAAGACATCACCGGCACGCAGATACGCCAATACCTGACGCACACCCGATCGATAACGCGCCGGATCATCTGCCTGCAAGGCTTGTATCTCCAAGGCTGAGTCGGCCTGAGGTGTGGCGCTGAATGCGGCCAGGAAAGAACGCAAGGATTCGGCGACGGCTGGCGATACCCCGTCGTGAATCAACCAAGTCCGATGATGTAGATGGTCGAATACCAGTGCTTCGGTGTGATACTGGGCCACAGCGACCGGGAACCCTACCCGATCGGCCGGAGCGAACCGCGGCAGATCCAGGCTCGGTTCGATTTGTCCGGCCAGTTCATAGGAAAGATAGAAACTCCAACCGCCCACAAATGGCAATTCGGTCGAGAAACCGGTTGGTGGCTTCGGAGATGCCTCAACCGCCAAGGCAAAGGCAGAGAGAAAATGGGATTCGGTCGTCAGCGCCTGATGCAAGCCTGTCACGTGCAGGACCCCTTGCGCATCCAGGCGCAACTCAGTCCGCGCCGCACCGAACAGGATTGACCAGCGGGCATTGTTCTGCCCTGACTCGCTTGATGTGCCCGACGCCAGGCTCGCGAACAGATGCGAGAACCGCTCGGGCGCTTGAGCGATCAGATCCGGAAAATCGGCCGCTGTAATGCCTTCAATTCGTTCGATGACCGGTGAACACTTCCTCGCGGGGGGTGTTTTACTGGGCATTTTTACTTGGCATGGTACGAACGAAACCGGCTCACGGAAGTTACACGCGCCGGAAAATCAGTGTGCCGTTGGTGCCGCCGAAACCGAAGGAATTCGACATGACCACATCAAGGCCGCTGACCTGACGCGCAGTATGCGGCACGAAATCCAGATCACAACCTTCGGAAGGTTCGTCCAGGTTGATCGTCGGCGGCAGAACCTGGTCGCGCAAGGCCAACAGGGAAAACACCGCCTCGATACCCCCGGCGGCACCCAACAGATGCCCGGTCATGGATTTGGTGGAGCTGACCGGGCAGCGTCTGGCGTGGTCGCCAAACGCGGCGTGCAATGCCGCCACTTCGGCCTGATCGCCCGCAGGTGTCGAGGTACCGTGCGCATTCACGTAGCCGATGTCTTCAGGATTGACCCTGGCATCCTGCATGGCCGCCAGCATACAGCGGCGCGCGCCGTCACCGTCAGAGGAAGGTGCCGTCATGTGATAGGCGTCGGCGCTCATACCGAAGCCGATCAGTTCACCGTAGATTTTCGCGCCGCGAGCCTTGGCATGCTCCAATGATTCGAGTACCAGTACGCCGGCACCTTCACCCAGGACGAAACCGTCACGGTCTTTATCCCAGGGCCGCGATGCATGTTCAGGATCATCGTTACGGGTCGACAACGCACGCGCAGCGGAGAAACCGGCCACACCCAGTGGAGAGACCGCTCCTTCGGAGCCGCCGGCAATCATCACATCCGCGTCGCCGTAAGCGATCAATCGCGCGGCCTGGCCGATGCTGTGCGTACCCGCCGCGCAGGCCGTGACCGTCGCCAGATTGGGCCCGCGGAAGCCGTAACGGATCGATAGCTGACCGGACACCATATTCACGATCGCACCGGGCACGAAGAACGGAGACACGCGTCGTGCGCCCTGATGCTCCAGTGTCATGGTGTTGCGTTCGATCCCTTCGAGGCCACCAATACCGGAACCGATCAACGTACCGACACGATCGTAATTCAACGTGTCACTGATCAAACCGGCATCCTCGATCGCTTCGATCGCCGCAGCCATGCCGTAATGGATAAACGGCTCCATCTTCTTGATGTCTTTTGCGGGAATGAACTGGGCGACATCGAAATCGCTCAACGTGGCAGCAATTTGCGAAGCCATCGCACTGACATCGAAACGATCGATCCGGCGAACCCCCGAGCGGCCTTCAAGAATGCCAGCCCAGCTGGATGCTACTGTATTACCCAGAGGGGTCAACGCCCCCAACCCAGTCACCACCACACGTTGCTTGCTCATGCGTTCAAATCCATATCTTTTCTTTTTTCATATGAAAAAACCGCGCCGGGATAACCCAGGGCGCGGCCTTTTATTCAATCAACCACCCAGACCCCGGGACGCACCCAGGGCCGCGAGTTATGCGTCTTTGTGGGCGTTGATGTAATCAATGGCCAACTGTACGGTTGTGATTTTTTCAGCTTCTTCGTCAGGAATTTCGCACTCGAACTCCTCTTCCAAAGCCATCACCAACTCGACGGTGTCGAGAGAATCAGCGCCCAGATCATCAACGAATGAAGCCTCATTAGTTACTTCTTCTTCCTTAACACCCAGCTGTTCTACAACAATCTTCTTCACGCGTTCGTCAACGGTGCTCATAACGATTCAACCTCGATTTAAGACAAATTGGTTCAAGGGCTCTTGCCCGAGATGGCAGGCATTCTAGTTAAAACCGGCCAATCCGCAAAATAAAAATCACTTCAGAGCACTCGGGTCACCTGATAAAAAACCAAAGAACAGCCACGTAACAAACTGATTATATTGATTAAGGCCGATCAGCTCATATACATGCCGCCATTGACATGCAGGGTATGACCGGTCACGTAAGCGGCATCGTCGCTCGCCAAAAAGCGAACACAACCGGCGATTTCTGCCGGATCGCCCAGCCGACCCAGAGGAACATTCGCCAACAGTGCCGTCTTGTGCGCCTCGGGCAGGTCACGCGTCATGTCGGTATCGATGAACCCGGGCGCCACCACGTTGACCGTGATGTTCCGCGCACCCACTTCACGGGCCAACGACTTGGAAAAGCCCATCAGACCGGCTTTGGCGGCCGCGTAATTGGTTTGTCCTGCATTACCCATGGAACCAACCACCGAGGCAATCGAGATAATCCGGCCCCAGCGTGCCTTGGTCATGCCACGCAATACCTTTTGCGACAGACGGAACACCGAGGTGAGGTTGGTATCGATGATGGCGGACCAGTCATCGTCCTTCATGCGCATGAGCAGGGTGTCACGGGTGATGCCCGCGTTGTTGACCAGGATCGCTACGGCGCCGAAACGGGACTCGATCTCGGCAAGAACGGCATCGATTTGTGCACTATCGGTCACATCAAGACGCATCCCCGCGCCGCCCAGCGGCGCCAGGCGCTCGTTGATGGCCGCCGCACCCGAATCGGAGGTTGCCGTACCGATCACCACCGCACCCGCTTGCGCGAGCTGCTCGGCGATGGCCGCACCAATGCCGCGGGACGCACCGGTCACTAATGCGACCTTGCCATTCAGACCTTTCGTTTCATTACTCATCTTTACTACTCTCGAATATGTGTTCAGTGAACGGGGAGGCTCAGGAAATCACCGCAGCCAGACTGGCTTCATCGAAAACGGCGCTGCCGGTCACCCCTTTTTCGATACGCTTCGCCAGACCAGTCAGCACTTTACCGGGGCCAAACTCGAACTGACGGTTGCAGCCGCGACCGTGCAGAGCCTGCACACAAGCCACCCACTGCACAGGGCGGTACAACTGCTCAACCAATGCATGACGAATGGCAACCGCGTCGTCGTGGGTTTGCGCATCGACGTTATGAAGGACGGGAATCACGGGCGGTTTGATCGTAACCTTGGCAAGATGGGCGTCCAGTTCACGAGCGGCGTCAATCATCAGACTCGAATGGGAAGGCACGCTGACCGGCAACGGCACAAAGCGCTTGGCACCGGCAGCCTTGGCCAATTCCTCGGCACGCGCCACGGCAGTCGCATCACCGGCGATGACCACCTGCCCGGGCGAATTGAAGTTCACCGCTTCGCAAACCTGCCCTTGCGCAGCCTCGGCACAAACGCTCAAAACCGCTTCATCGGTCAGGCCCAACAGGGCCGCCATGGCCCCGGAGCCCGGCGCAACGGCAGCCTGCATCAGACGTCCCCGCTCGGACACCAAGGCCACCGCATCTGCAAAGTCGATACTTTCAGCCGCCACCAGGGCTGCATACTCGCCCAGGCTGTGCCCGGCCAGCGCAATCGGCTTGTGCCCGCCTGCGGCCAGATAAATACGCCACGCCGCCACATCGGCAGCCAACATGGCGGGCTGGGTGATTTCTGTGCGGTTGAGTTCCGCTGCATCCCCATTCGCCACCAAGGTCCACAAATCCAAACCCAGTACTTCGCTGGCCTCGCGATAAACAGCCTGAGCCAGGGACTGATGCCCCCCCCAGCCGCTACTCATACCAATGGACTGCGAACCCTGTCCCGGAAAAACACCTGCAATCATGCTGATTCCCCACGCTCAATATGTCTCATCAAAAACTGCGCGCCATGCTATCACAGTCAAAATCATCGCCCGATACCGACCACCGGGCGATGTCTCATGGGTTAAATCACGAAGTTGTCATATAAAGACGACAACCTGCGCATTTCGTTCTCCATAAGTATTGAGCAGTCGCCCGTGCATATTTTAATGATCTCCGATGTGTACTTCCCGCGAATCAACGGCGTATCGACATCCATACAGAGCTTTCGCAGCGAGTTGATCGCCTCGGGACATCGGGTGACATTGATCTGCCCGGATTACCCCGAATCACACACACTGGAACGGGCGGGCGATCAACTTGATGACGAAGACATCCTGCGCATTCCCTCCCGCTCGGTCCTGCTCGACCCCGAAGACCGGATGATGAGTTATGGCGCCATCATCAATCTGGTGCCGATTCTGCGTGGAAGAAACATCGACCTCGTACATATCCATACGCCATTCGTGGCGCATTATGCCGGGGTGAAAGTCGCCCGTGCACTGGCGGCACCCGTTGTCGAGAGCTATCACACCTTCTTTGAGGAATATCTCTACAACTACATTCGCTGGTTACCCAGAAACTGGCTGAAGCGGGCGGCGCGTTTTTTCTCAAAAAGCCAATGCAATGCCGTCGATGCCCTCATCGTGCCCTCCTCACCCATGCGCAATGCCCTGCAAACCTATGGCGTGGCCACCGAGATGCATATCATCCCGACCGGACTCAATCTTGATGAGTTCCGCACACCCCCGGCATCGGACTTCCGGGCTCAACTATCCATTCGGGACGACCAACCCCTGCTTCTCTATGTGGGCCGGGTCGCGCTGGAAAAAAATATCGATTTCCTGCTGACCATGATGCCCTCCGTTTTGAGAGAAAAACCCGATGCCATTCTGGTTATCGCCGGAGAGGGTCCGGCAGAATCCCACCTTCAACGCAAGGTTGCGGATATGGGATTATGGGCCTCTGTCAAATTTGTGGGCTACATGCGGCGGGATGGCGCCTTGCAGGATGCCTATCGTGCCGCCGATCTGTTCGTGTTTGCTTCCCGAACTGAAACTCAGGGACTGGTTCTGCTTGAAGCACTGGCGCTCGGCACGCCGGTTGTCGCGCTGGGAATCATGGGCACACTGGATGTACTGCATGCCGACGGCGGCTGTGTGATCGCGCCGGAAGATCCATCCGGGTTCGCCGACGCCGTCAATCAGGCCCTGAGTCAACCCGATCGCTACCAGCAATTGGTCGATCAGGCCCCGCGCTATGCGGACACTTGGACCGCTGCCCAAAAGACGCAACAGCTACTGGATATGTACCACCAGCAACGCACAAGTCATACAACTTCTTGATATAAGCAAAAGAAATTAAAGACAAACCGCTCGTTTTCAGATAGTATGCGTCGCAATCCCATCACGGCTCGATAAGCGCGACATTCCAACGCGCACATGTCGCGCCTTTTCTGTTCGTCCAATTCGGACGACATTCCCCCTAGAAGAGCCCTGAATACTCATGTCTGAAGAAAACACCATTCTATTTTCCGATCTTGCCCTTGCTGCACCCTTATTGCGTGCCATCGAAGAGCTTGGTTATGAAGCCCCCTCACCCATCCAAGCCAAAAGCATCCCTCCTCTATTGGAAGGCAAAGATGTTTTGGGCATGGCACAGACCGGCACCGGCAAAACCGGCGCTTTCGCCCTGCCTTTGCTAAGCCGGATCGACATCAGCCTGCGCGCACCCCAGTTACTGGTCCTGGCGCCAACGCGTGAACTGGCAATTCAGGTCGCCGAAGCCATGCAGGCCTACGCTCGCCACCTACCTGACTTCCATGTACTGCCCGTATACGGCGGACAGGCAATGGAACCCCAACTGCGCGGCCTCAAACGTGGCGTACATGTGGTTGTCGGCACACCGGGTCGTATCCAGGATCACATCAAGCGCGGCACACTGAAACTCAATCAAATCCAGGCCGTTGTACTGGATGAAGCCGACGAAATGCTGCGCATGGGCTTTATCGATGACGTGGACGAAATTCTGAGCAAGACCCCGGCAAGTCGCCAGGTCGCTCTGTTCTCCGCCACCATGCCGGATCAAATCCGCCGCATCGCACAACGTCACCTGCGCAACCCCGTTGAGATTGCGATCAAATCAAGCACTTCAACCGTCAAAGCTATCAATCAGCGTTACTGGGCGGTCAGCGGCATGCACAAGCTGGATGCGCTCACCCGCATCCTGGAAGTCGAAGATTTCGATGCGGTCATCATTTTCGTGCGCACCAAAGTGGCCACCACCGAACTGGCCGAAAAGCTGGAAGCACGCGGCTATGCTGCTTCGCCTCTGAATGGCGACATGAACCAGGCCATGCGTGAAAAAGCGATCGATCGCCTCAAGCGCGGATCACTCGACATCATCATCGCGACCGACGTCGCGGCTCGTGGCATCGATGTGGCACGCATCAGCCATGTCGTGAACTACGATATTCCGCTGGATACCGAATCCTACGTTCACCGCATCGGTCGTACCGGGCGTGCCGGTCGTTCGGGCGAAGCCATCCTGTTTGTCGCCCCGCGCGAGAAACGCATGCTGGGTGCCATTGAACGCGCCACAGGCCAGCTGATCGCCCCAATGCGTCTGCCGAGCCAGAGCGATATCGCAGACAAACGTTCTGCCGCGTTCAAGAATCAGATCAGCGAAGCGATGGAATCCCAGGATCTGGCCTTCTTCGAGACCCTGATCGAAGAATATCAGTCCGAACACGACGTCGGCCTGGCGGAAATCGCAGCCGCTCTGGCCTATTTGGCACAGAAAGACCGTCCTCTGCTGCCTGCCGAAATCAAGGAATCAGCCCAAGTCGGCTTTGGCGACCGCCAGGATCGCGGTGACAACCGTCGTGACGAGCCCCGTCGTCCACGTCAGAACGATGACATGGCCCGTGTGAAATACCGGATCGAAATCGGCCACGAGCACGGCGTCCAGCCGAAGAACATCGTCGGCGCACTGGCAAACGAAGCAGGAATCGACAGCAAATACATCGGCGCTATCCGCATTTTCGACAGCCACAGCACCGTGGACCTGCCAGAAGGGATGCCGAACGAAGTCTTTACCCAACTCAAACGTCTGCACGTATTGGGGGTACCGCTCGATATCAGCGAAGCCGGCCCCGGTGATAGCGAAGGCGAACGCAGCGGCAACCGCCGCCCACCTGCCGGCCCGCGCAAATTCGGTCCTCGTGGCGGCGGCGATTCCTTCGGTGGCAAACCCCGTCGCTCGAAACCACGCAGCTAAGCAAACCTCCACAATGAGTTACGTAAACAGGTAAGTCTGATAGGTAACTCTTGAGCCATGCACAGAAACGGTACCCCGAAGAAATTCAGGGTGCCGTTTTTTGCTCCGAATTCACCCATATCATGCAGAATGGCAGGTTCGCAGTTGTTGGTGAAGCGAGGGAATAAAATGTTGAAGCAAGAGCAAAACGCGACCATTACCTACACCGGCGTCGAGACACCCATCGGGCTCGTATTCGCCGCTTTTTCACGCGGCGCCCTGTATCGAATTTCTTCTGGAACCGAAGCCGAATTCCTGCAAATCATCACGCCATCGGCTGGTGAAGCACCTATCCGAGCCGATTCGATTCTGAATGGCTATTCACGCCAGATTCTGGCTGTTTTCACGGGAGATTCGCCGGTGCAGCTGCCGGTGTGTCTGGATGCACTGACTCCATTTCAACAAATGGTTCTGAACAAGACGGCCGAGATTCCCCGCGGTCAGGTACGAAGTTATGGCTGGATCGCTCAGGCGATTGGCAGCCCCAATGCCCATCGGGCGGTCGGCACGGCGCTGGCACAGAACCCGTTGCCGTTTGTGATTCCCTGCCATCGGGTCGTGCGCGCCGATGGCAGGCTGGGCGCGTATTCCGGCGGCGGCACGGCGGTCAAGGCGCGTTTGCTGACCCTGGAAGAAGTACCGGTCGCCCAGGCTGCGGGCAAATTCACCATACCCAAGCCGTTCGACCCGAGTTGAAACGAAAGCCCCTGCTGAACGACCGAGACGTCATTCCTTTGGCCAACACTGTGACTCAAATGCCATTCAAACGCGCTTCAATCTGCTTGGCGGCGGCTTTCAGACTGGCGACCCACTCATCCTGACGACGCTCGATCGGACTGGAAATCGACAACCCGGCCACCGGGACGCCATCCATGTCCCGTATCAGGACACCGATGCAGCCGACACCGACTTCGGCCTCTTCATTATCGAACGCCACACCGGTTTGCGCCGCCTCAAGACAGGTCTTGATCAGCGTGTCCGTATTGCGGATCGTATTGGCGGTCATGGCCAGCAGTCCGGTGCGCTCGGCGTAACGGGTAATCGCCGGCACCCCCTCCGTACCCAGCAGGATTTTCCCCACCGATGTCACGTGCAGCGGCGCCCGAGTGCCGATCACCTGTTCCACACGCATCATGCGATTGGGAACGGAGCGCTCCACATAGACCACGTCATCTCCTTCCCGCACGGTGAGATTGACGCTCTCGCCCAACTCATCGCGCAGGGCATCCAGTACAGGCAAGGCGATTTCCCGCCAACGTGGAGCAGGACGTGCCCTGGCCGCAAGTCGCACCATGGCACCGCCCAACGCGTATCCATCCGCGTGCTTGTCGACCCAGTGATGATCCGCCAATGCCGCTAGAATGCGGTGCGCGGTAGAGGCATGCAGACCGCATTCGGCCGCCACGACTTTCAATGTGACCGGATGCGGGTAACGCGCCAGCGCCTGCATCAGACACACGGCGCGGTCGATGACCTGAATGCCGCCTGTGCGCTCAGCGGATTCGTTCATGCCTGTTTTCTTCATTCCAAGGACTCCTTCTCAAAGCCAGTCGGCCCCATTTCATTCAATCAAATCTTGCTTAAATTAAATTTCACATTGTGAAAACGATTTTGCATTGAGAAATTATGAAAGCTCGTTAAAGTCATCGTCAAGGTAAAAAACACCGTCAACCCACTCTTCAGATCGACTGCACAGAACAACCGAGACTTAAGGAACACGACATGAGCAACCCGACATTCACTCAAGGCATCCAGTACTTCAATCCCGCGTGGCCGCGTTTCGACGAACTCGCCAAGACACCCGCCGTTCCCGAAGGCGCCACCGCGATTGCCGACGTTCACAGTGAAGCGGCGGCGTTCCAGACCCTGCTCACCGCCGATGCGCTGCGCTACCTCACGCTGCAGATCACCGGTTCCAAGGGCTCTGGCCACCCGGGCGGTTATGCATCGTCTGCCGATGTTCATGCCGCTCTGATGCTGTTGGGCCACAAGAACATGGTTACCGAAGTCGGTCACCACGCACCGGGCTTCTACAGCGCCATGTTCCTGGATCGTTCACTCGAACACATGGGCATCCATACCGTTGAAGAGATGCGTGCGCGCTTCCGTGAAAAGCATGGCCTGCTCGGTCACCTTTCCGGCGCGATTCCCGGCTTGCTGGCACCGGCGGGTCCGCTGGGTCAGGGTCAGCATTTCGCCATGGCGGGCGCGTACCTGCACCGCGACAAACTGTTCCCGGTCACCATCGGCGACGGCGGCATGGGCGAACCGTACATCCTGAACGCGATGATGCACTTCAATACGTCCTTCCCGGACATCACCAACTTCCTGCCGATTCTGGTCTGGAACGGCTACAGCCAGGAACACCACTCCATGTGCTCGCTGTGGAGCAACGAACGCATGAAGGAATACTGGCACGGGCATGGCTTCAAGGAAGTCATCCTCATCAACGCTAAGGACTTCGACGATGCCGGGCAGAAAGGCGAGTACGTCGACTCGACCCTGTTCTCGCACAAAGCCCGTCTGGCCTTCGGCAAGGCTGTCCTCGAAGCCACCGACAAGGCGGCGAAATCGGCACTGGGCGGCACGTTCACCGCGCTCATCATCAAGCAACTCAAAGGGGCGGGTGTTCACACGCACGGTGCCAAGTCGCACAACCTGTACCCGGCCGATACACTGGACAAGCCGCACATCATTGATGCACTGAAGACCCGTGCGCTGGCGCCGGAAGCCTGGGCGCTGGTTCGCAGCAACCTCGTTCGCGCCGGTGGTGGATCGGCGGTTCATACCGCGGTTACCGAGCACGAACTGCCATTGGCCGATCTCGGCACGCTGCCGATCCAGAATTTCGCCGTCGGCGAGTCGCAGGTTCCGGCCACGGTATTCGGTGCACTGGTTGCGCACGTCGGCCAGAAGGATGAGCGCTTCATCGTCACCAATGCCGACGGTAACGAAGCGTCGGCCATGAAGAACATCAACGACGCGCTGAAGATTCGTCACCCATCGACCGACCCACTGTACAACCAGGTTCCGACGGGCCGTGTCTATGAACCGTTGAACGAAGACGCCTGCGCCGGTCTGACTGCCGGTCTGGCACTGTTCGGTTCGCGCGCCATCTGGTTGTCATATGAAAGCTTCGCCATCAACGGCTGGCCGATCGTTCAGACCGTCGCTCAGGCGATGGCCGAACTGCGCCGCAAGACACCGTCGATGATCAGCATGTTCACTGCCGGTGCGCTGGAACAGGGTCGGAACGGCTGGACGCATCAACGTCCAGAAATCGAAGGTCACTTCGCCGCGATGATGAAGAACGGCAACAGCTTCCTGCTCTACCCGGCCGATGCAAACATGATCCAAGCGGCCTACGCTTGGGCGCTGAACAGCTACAACAAGTGCATCACCATCGTTGCGTCGAAAACAGCGTTGCCGGTCTACACCACACCGGAACAGGCCAAGGCCGCCATCGAGAAAGGTGCCGTGGCCCTATACGAAAGCACGGGCGGCGACAAAACCGTCGTTCTCGCGGCCACGGGCGACATGGTCTTCCTGCCGGTCTTCGCCGCGAAGGATGAACTGGAAAAAGCTGGCTTCAAGGTTCGCATCGTTGCGGCCGCCAATCCACGTCAGCTCTATCGTCCGACCGATGTCGCGTGGGACAGCGTGCCCGAATCCGACAACGGGTTCATGGGCGACGCGGCATTCAATGCCCTGTTCGACGGCGACATGGTCGTCGCGGTAAGCGGCGGTTCGTCCGCTCCATTGGAGCCGATCCTGGTTCGTAGCCGTGCCGCCCGTCGCGACGTGTTCTCGTGGAAGCGCGGTGAGACCACCGCCAACCCGCAGGAACTGTTCGAACTGAACGGCATGACCGGCACCGACATCGCTGCACGCGTCAAGGCTGCGTTCTAAGGAACCGACTACTGCCCCGCCTTTCGTGGTATCGAGCAGGTGGAGATGACGGCACCCCGCGGTGCCGTCAATCAGCTACGCCATGAATTAGGCCCCAAATAGGCCAAGAAGTAGGTAACAGATTGTGCAAACCAAGATTATTGCGCTGGACGATGACCCGACCGGTTCACAAACCGTCCACGGTTGTCTGCTGCTGACCCGATGGGATGAAGCCACGTTGCTAGAGGCGCTCGATGACGAGTCGCCGCTGTTTTTCGTGCTCACCAACACCCGGGGCATGGATGCGGCCAGTGCGGCACGAGTGACCCGAGAAGTCTGTCACAACCTCAATGCGGCACTCAAAACCCGCAAAGAGGCCGGGCACCCGATCAACCCGATTCTGGTCAGTCGCTCGGACTCGACCCTGCGCGGTCATTACCCGGTCGAGACCGACGTAATCGCAGAAGAACTCGGCCCGTTCGACGCTCATTTCCTCGTTCCGGCCTTCATCGAAGCTGGGCGCATCACGCGCAACAGCCAGCATTACCTGCTGGTGGATGGCAAGCCGGTGCCGACGCATGAAACCGAGTTCGCCCGAGACTCGGTCTTCGGTTACCGCACCAGCTACCTGCCCGACTACGTGGCCGAAAAAACGGCAGGGCGCATTCCAGCCGAAGCAGTCACCCGCTTCGTGCTGGACGAGATTCGCGATGGCGGCATCCAGTCCAAGCTGACCAATTTGAGCGGCAACGCCTGTGCCGTGGTCGACGCGGAAACTCAGGACGACCTGAACCGCTTCGCCCGCGACGTCATGGCCGTGGCCGCAACCGGCAAACGTTTCCTGTTCCGCAGCGCCGCCAGCCTGTTGACGGCGTTGGCCAACCTGCCACCACAACCGGTTTCCGCCGAATCGATGCATCACTTCGTTCGCGGTGGAAAACCAGGTGCCGTGGTCGTTGGCTCCCACGTCAAGAAGACCAGCGAACAGCTCGAAGAACTGCTCAAGGAGCCGGACATCGCCCCCATCGAGATCGATATCGAACGCATCGACACTGATAACGACGCACTGGTAGGCGATGTTCTGGCCGCCGCCGAACGGGCATTTGCCGGCGGCAAGACCTCGGTGATCTTCACGAGCCGGGTGGAAAAGACATTTGCCGATCAGGCGACTCGTTTGGCTTTCGGCGAGCGGGTTTCGGCCACGCTGATGAAAATCGTCGCCGGGCTGCCCAAGGAACTCGGCTGGTTGATCAGCAAGGGGGGCATCACCTCCAACGACGTGCTGTCCACAGGCCTGAACCTCAAGGCATCCCGCGTACTGGGCCAGATCCTGACAGGTTGCTCCGTGGTTCGCTGCCCGGCCGATCACCCCCGCTTTCCCTTGCTGCCGGTGGTGATTTTCCCCGGCAATGTGGGTGATCGCTTCGCCGTGGCCGAAGCCTGCCGCCGGTTGCGCGGTCGCTGAGCCTCAGAAAGAGAGAGGGGAACGACGCATGAGTATTGCTGCTGAACTCGCCGACGAATCAACGCCACTGAGCCCGGAACGGCGTGACGCGCTGATCCACCGGCTTCGCGCCATCCTGCCTGATGCCGCCCTGCTCACCACCACCGAAGCCATGAAGCCGTTCGAGTGTGATGGTTTGTCGGCGATCAAACGCATGCCCGCCGTGGTTGCACTGCCCGAAACCATCGATCAGGTCCAGGGTGTGCTGCGTCTGTGCAGCGAACTGGAAATCCCCGTGGTGGCCCGCGGCGCGGGTACGGGGCTGTCCGGCGGGGCGTTGCCCAGCGCCGACGGTTTGCTGCTCAGCCTGGCGAAGTTCAAGCAGATTTTGCACATCGATTCGGTCAACCGCACAGCACGCGTCCAACCTGGCGTACGCAATCTAGCCATTTCCGAGGCGGCGGCGCCCTACGGCCTGTACTATGCGCCCGATCCGTCATCGCAGATCGCCTGCACCATCGGCGGCAACGTGGCGGAGAACTCCGGCGGCGTACACTGCCTGAAGTACGGCTTGACGGTGCACAACGTTCTGGAAGTCACCTTCATCACCATGGAAGGCGAGAAGATGACCGTCGGCGGCCCGACGCTCGACACGGCGGGGTACGACATTCTTGCCCTGATGAATGGCTCCGAAGGGATGCTCGGCGTCATGGTCGAAGTACTGGTGCGACTGTTGCCCATTCCGGAATGCGCCAAGGTACTGATGGCCGGGTTCGATTCCCTCGAAAACGCGGGGCAGGCCGTCGCCAACATCATCGCTGCCGGGATCATTCCCGCCGGTCTCGAGATGATGGACAACAATGCCATCCGTGCCGCTGAAGCATTTGTCCACGCAGGCTACCCCACGGAAGCCACCGCCATTTTGCTCTGCGAACTCGACGGTACGGCCGAAGAAGTCGCCGAACTGCTGGCCGAAGTGGAGGCCGTGGTACAGCGTTCTGGGGCCACGGGATTATGGATCGCCCGCAACGACGAGGAGCGCGCCCGTTTCTGGGCCGGTCGCAAGGCGGCCTTCCCCGCCGTCGGCCGCCTCTCGCCCGATTATTACTGCATGGACGGCACCATCCCGCGCCGCGAACTCGCCTCCGTGCTGACGCAGATCGACACGATGAGTCATGAATTCGGCCTGGAAGTCGCCAACGTCTTCCATGCGGGTGACGGTAACCTGCACCCGCTGATTCTCTTCGATGCGAACAAACCCGGCGAACTCGACCGGGCGGAAGCCTTCGGTGAGCGTATCCTGACACTCTGCGTCGATGTGGGCGGCAGCGTGACCGGCGAGCATGGCGTTGGCGTGGAAAAACTCGCGCCGATGTGTGCGCAGTTCAAGCAACGGGAACTCGAGCAGTTCTACGCCCTCAAGGCCGCCTTCGATCCGCTCGGCCTGCTGAACCCCGGCAAGGCGGTACCGACGCTGCAACGCTGCGCCGAATTCGGTGCGATGCATGTCCACCACAATCACCTGCCCCACCCCGATTTACCGCGTTTTTAAGAGGCGCGCATCACCGTGATCGATCAAGACATCAGTGCAGAACTGGCCGAACGCGTCCAGCAGGCCTACAACCAAGACCAGCCCGTATCGATTGCCGGCAGCGGCAGCAAGGCATTTCTCGGATCAGGATCCGACCCGGAATCGACCCGGCTCGACCTCACGCCCCACAACGGCATTCTCGATTACGAACCGGCAGAACTGGTGCTGACCGCGCGCGCCGGGACGCCACTGGCCGAGATCGAACGCGTACTCGCCGCGCAAGGCCAGATGCTGCCGTTCGAACCGCCTCAATTTCAGGGGCCGGAGGGTCGAACGGGCACCTTGGGCGGTGCCGTTGCCGCCGGTTTGTCTGGCCCGGCCCGACCATGGCAAGGGGCCGTACGCGATGCGGTGCTCGGTGTTCGACTGATCAACGGCCAGGGCCAAATCCTGAAGTTCGGCGGCCAGGTGATGAAAAACGTCGCCGGGTACGATGTCTCCCGTCTGATGGCCGGTGCGTTCGGCACTCTGGGCGTTCTGCTCGATATTTCCGTGCGCGTCGTCCCCATGCCGCGCGCGCAGCAAACCCAGATCGTCACTACCACGGCCGAACAGGCACTGGCCCGTTTCGCCGAATGGAACCAGACCGCCTTGCCCATCACGGGAGCCACCTTTGCCGACGGGCAACTTCGCGTGCGACTGGGGGGCGCAGAAAGCGCCGTCCACAAGGCAGTATTGCGCATCGGCGGCGATACGCTGACCGAAACAGATGCCGCCCGCTACTGGCAAGACCTGCGTGATCATCGGCTCGATTTTTTCCAGCCGGACGACAATGCTCCCATCGAAACCAATCTCTGGCGCGTTGCCGTCCCGCTGACGACACCGGTGGATGCGCTGCTCAGCACCCTGCAATTCATCGATTGGGGCGGGCAGCAGCGCTGGCTACGGTTGCCATCGGGGCAGGCGACGGCCTTCCGGGCACTGGTCGCTCAACTGAACGGGCACGCAACCCTGTTCCGCCCGGCAAAATCCATACCGGCGGGCATCGAGCGTTTTCAGCCGCTGCTACCGCCCCTGCTCGCCCTGCATCAACGCATCAAGAAAGCGATGGACCCCAAGGGCATCTTCAATGCCGGGCGACTATTTCCGGAATAAACACCCCGTTATCTCAAGGCGACACATCATCGTATGCAAACCAATCTCCGCGACGATCTGATCAATACCCCCAGAGGCATCGAGGCCGAGCGCATTCTGCGTGCCTGCGTGCACTGCGGGTTCTGCAATGCCACTTGCCCTACTTATCAATTGCTGGGCAATGAGGACGATGGCCCACGCGGACGTATTTATCTGATCAAGCAAATGCTTGAAGGCGCACCGGTGACCGAGACCACCCGCACGCATCTGGATCGCTGCCTGACCTGCCGCAACTGCGAGACCACCTGCCCTTCCGGCGTGGAGTACGGCAAGCTCGTCGATATCGGCCGCGCGGAGGTCGAAACCCAATCGCCCCGTTCACCCGCATCACGCTTCTATCGTTATGTTCTGCGCCGGGGCCTGCTTTCACCCCGGCTGTTTTCGATGGCACTGGGCAGTGCGCGCCTGTTCCGCCCACTGTTGCCCGACAGTCTGAAAAAGAAAGTCCCTGCGTTTCGAGTTGCTGGCAGCTTGCCCGCCTCCGTTCACTCCAGGCAGATGATTCTGCTCGAAGGCTGTGTGCAACCGGCACTCTCACCCGACATCAACGGGGCTGCACGCCGCGTGTTCGATGCCCTGGGCATCAGCCTCGTAGCTGCGCCTTCGGCGGGCTGCTGCGGCGCGATCGAACACCATCTGAACGCTGAAGAAGCCGCGCGCTCGACCATGCGCCGCAACATCGATGCCTGGTGGCCGCTCGTCGAATCCGGCGCGGAAGCCATCATCGTCACTGCCAGCGGCTGCGGCGTGCAGGTCAAGGACTATGGCCATGCACTGGCGCTGGATGCCGATTATGCTGCCAAGGCTGCGAAGATTTCCGCCCTGACGCGCGATCCCATCGAGGTCTTGCTGGCCGAACAGGACAACCCCAAATGGGCAGATTTGCGTTCGCGTCAGACGGCACACGAGACGCGTCGCATCGCCTTTCATCCTCCGTGCACCCTCCAGCATGGGCAAAAGCTCAAGGGCAAAACGGAAAAGCTGCTGACTGATCTCGGTTTTGAACTCACACCCGTACCCAATGCGCACCTGTGCTGCGGCTCGGCAGGTACCTACTCGATTCTGCAACCGGAACTTTCCGGCCAACTCAAGAAACAAAAGGTTCAGGCACTGGAGTCCGGCGAACCCGAACTGATCGCTACCGCAAACATCGGCTGCCAAACACATCTGGCAAGCGGAACGGAACGGCGCGTGGTGCACTGGCTCACGCTGATCGACCCGGCGGCAGGAGCCACTTCATGACGAATCCAGAAAGCCTCAAACTCGGCGCGATCGGCCTTGGCATCATGGGCGCCCCCATGGCCGAATTCCTGATGAACGCAGGACACCCGATGACGGTATGGGCACGCACACCCGAGAAAGCCGAATTCATCCTCAATCAGGGCGCTGCGTGGGCGCAGACGCCTGCCGCGCTTGCCGCCGAGGTCGACGTACTGTTCCTGAATGTCTCCGACAGTGCCGATGTCGAGCAGCTCGTCACCGGAGAAAACGGCATTCTGGCGGGGGCGCATGCAGGCCTGATCGTCATCGACAACAGCACCATCAGCGCACGCACAACACGCGAAATGGCGAAACTACTGGCCGCCAAGGGCGCTCACTGGGCCGATGCGCCCGTCTCGGGCGGTCAAAAGGGGGCACAGACCGCAAGCCTGACCATCATGGTCGGCGCCGAGCCCGCCGTGTACGCGCGGATCGAACCACTGTTGCAACACATAGGCAAGACGCTGACGCATGTCGGTGATGTCGGCGCGGGACAAATTGCCAAGGCCTGCAACCAGATCGTCGTCAGCGGGACACTGGCCGCCATCGCGGAAGCCCTGGTTCTGGCCGAGGGCGCGGGTGTCGATCCCGCCCGTGTACGCGAGGCGCTACTGGGTGGTTCCGCCCATTCCCGCATGCTCGAAATTCACGGCGCACGGATGCTCAATGGCGAGTATGCACCGGGCTTCAAGGCCAAATTGCATCAAAAGGATTTGGGGATTGTGCAGCAGACGGCGCAAGAGCTGGGATTGGCATTGCCGGGCGCCAGTCTGGCCGGACAATGGATGAATGCGCTGGTTGGCGCCGGGATGGGCGAACTCGATTCATCGGCATTGATCGAAGTGCTCCGCCGTTTGAATGGTCAATCGTCACAAGCAGACTGACCCGTCGCATGACTACCGCCGTACCTTCTCGTTGTGCGGCGCAGTCACACTCGCCGTTACAACGTCAGATCAAACGGACATGTGCCGCAGCCCGGCGGGCTTTCTCGCGAGCGGCATCCGTCGTTTCACCCAATGCCAACATCACGCCCATTCGACGTTTGCCCGCAATCTCAGGCTTACCGAACCAACGCAATTGGGTATCCGGCGCTTCGAGCGCCTCAACCAACCCTGTCGCCACGGGTGACGTGCTATTACCTTCGAGAAGCAACGCCACTGAAGCCGCAGGTCCACGGGTTCGGATATTGGGGATCGGCAACCCGAGGAATGCACGCACGTGCAGGGCAAACTCGGAGATGTCCTGAGAAATGAGCGTCACCATGCCGGTATCGTGTGGACGGGGCGACACTTCACTGAACCAGACCTCATCGCCCCGCACAAATAGCTCCACTCCAAAGAGACCATAACCACCCAAGGCATCAACCACCTTGGCGGCGATCTGCTCCGACAGTACCAAGGCGGCCGCCGACATTGCCATCGGTTGCCAGCTCTCGCGGTAGTCGCCATCGACCTGCACATGACCAATGGGCGGACAGAAGGCGGTACCGCCGCGATGGCGCACCGTCAACAACGTGATTTCATATTCGAAATCGATCATGGATTCCACGATCACCCGTCCACCACCGGCACGCCCGCCAGCTTGGGCATAATCCCATGCAGCCTGGATTTGCGCTGGCGAGCGCACGACCGACTGCCCTTTTCCCGAAGAACTCATGACCGGCTTCACGACACAGGGCAAACCGATCTGCTCGATCGCCTGCGTAAAATCTGACAGGGAATCGGCGAAGACATAGCGACTGGTCGGCACCCCCAATTCTTCTGCCGCCAGGCGACGGATCCCTTCACGATTCATCGTCAATCGGGCCGCACGTGCATTTGGCACCACCTGCCAGCCTTCAGCTTCAAGTTCCACCAGCGTCGGGGTCGCGATCGCCTCGATTTCCGGCACAATCAGTGTGGGTTTTTCCCGTTCGACCAAGGCACGCAAGGCACTGCCATCCAGCATGTCGATCACGAACGAGCGGTGGGCCACCTGCATGGCAGGCGCGTTCGCATAACGGTCCACGGCGATGACTTCCAACCCAAGCCGCTGCGACTCAATCGCCACTTCCTTGCCCAACTCACCGCTCCCCAGCAGCATGATGCGCACGGCAGAAGACGACATCGGCGCGCCCAGTTGAGTCACCGGTTGATTCATATGTGCAGATGGAGAAACCATGTTGTCAGTACCAAAATCAAGTTTGAAGCCAATCTGGACAATGACGACCAGATCCAGAGGAAAAACGAATCAATGCCTATCAATCGGCCAGCGTACGGGATAAATCCAGATCAACTGAATGTACAGCGCTACCGTGGAAGACGATGAGGCCGGGGTAACGAGCCGCGCCAGAGGGCGAAAACTCGAACCCGAAATGACGCTCAATGATGAAGTGCCCATTTGATCGGCGCAAGCGCAGGCGCCGCAATCCGACTGAATCGTCCAACAGCTGTACATCCGCCCGATCACAGGCGCTTTTAGCCAACGCCAGCGCACGTCGATGGATCTTGTCCTGTTGCCACCAGAAGACAGCCATACCGACGACAATGAACAAAATCAACACATCACCAAAACTCAAAATAGAAGCCTCTCCAGGAATCATGCGGCCAGCGCAGCATCATAGACCAGGCAGTCAAAACCTTTTACACCTCATAAAAATCTCTTGAAGCAACAACCTACTTGCGTCCTTGGCCAAGCGCTTTATAATGCAAGGCCTTTTTATTGCCCGGTTGCGGATTTCCACTTGGCCTGCCCATTGAACCAAGTCATGCTTCCGACAATTTTTATCCAATCAATTCAACAGGATAGACATTTTCATGCCATCAGTACGTGTTCGGGACAACGAGCCCTTTGAAGTTGCAGTTCGTCGGTTTAAGCGCTCTTGCGAAAAAGCGGGCATCATCAGTGAACTGCGTGAGCGCGAGTTCTACGAGAAGCCAACTACAGAGCGCAAGCGTAAGAACGCTGCCGCCGTCAAACGCAACCAGAAGCGCCTGTCCAAAGAGCAAGCTCGTCGCGTTCGTCTGTTCTAAGCAGCTACTGCTGCCATCGTGTCACAGAGGAATACGGCATGAGCGCCCTGAAAGCCCGGTTAACGGACGACATGAAGCAGGCGATGAAGTCTGGCGACAAGGCACGTCTGGGCGTGATCCGACTACTGCTGGCTGCCATCAAGCAGAAGGAAGTCGATGATCGAGTCACACTGAGTGATGACGACGTTCTCGCCATTCTGGTCAAGCAATCCAAGCAGCGGCGCGAATCGATTGACCAGTTCAAAACGGCTGGTCGTGATGATTTGGTAGAAACCGAGCAGTTCGAACTAGAGGTCATCGAAACCTACCTCCCCGCAAAACTCAGCGAAGCGGAAATACGGCAAATCATCACCGATACCATTGCCGCCACCGGAGCGCAGGGGGTTGCCCAGATGGGCGCCGTCATGAACGCCGTTCGAGCCAAAGTAGCCGGTCGCGCGGACCTTGCAGCTGTCAGCCAGTGGGTCAAAGCGGCACTGGGCGGCTAAACATTCGACGCTCGGCATCAAGTTGGCCTAAACTGACGCATCCACACAGGCAAGCTGCTTCCGATATCTGCGGATTGGCATCCCCTTCTTATAAAATTTAAATCAAATGGGTAATGGGCAATGGCTGATCATTTCCAATTTTTGAACGTGCCGCGCCAGGATCCGGAAAAAAAACCGGCCACCGAGCGTGTGACTCAATTTGGCGAAATTTACGGCCAATTCAATCCAGAAAAGGCAGCAGAACAAGCCGATCGCTGCCTTGAGTGCGGCAACCCGTACTGCGAATGGAAATGCCCAGTTCATAACTTCATCCCCAACTGGCTGAAGCTGATTGCCGAAGGCAATCTGCTCGAAGCGGCCGAGATGTCGCACAAGACAAACTCCCTGCCAGAAATCTGTGGTCGCGTTTGCCCGCAGGATCGCCTTTGCGAAGGCGCATGCACACTGAATGACGGCTTCGGTGCCGTCACCATCGGCTCGATTGAAAAATATATTACCGACGAAGCTTTCAAACTTGGCTGGCGTCCGGACATGTCCAAAGTCATCCCGACCAACAAGCGTGTCGCCATCGTCGGCGCCGGTCCGGCGGGATTGGGTTGTGCCGACATCCTCGCCCGTCATGGCGTCAAGGCGGTGGTGTTTGATCGCCACCCGGAAATCGGTGGCCTGTTGACCTTCGGCATTCCCCCATTCAAGCTCGAGAAATCTGTCCTGGAAACCCGTCGACGCATTTTCGAAGAAATGGGCATCGAATTCCGCCTGAACACAAATATCGGCACCGACATCTCCATAGACACCCTGCTCGAAGAATATGACGCCGTATTCCTGGGCATGGGCACCTACACGGCAATGGAAGGTGGCTTTCCGGGCGAAGATCTCGACGGCGTGCACAAAGCACTGCCCTTCCTGATCGGCAACATCAATCACCTCATGAACTACCCGGGCAACGATCCGTATATCGACGTTTCAGGCCAACGGGTCGTCGTATTGGGCGGCGGCGACACCGCGATGGATTGCACCCGGACCTCGCTTCGCCAGCAAGCGGCACAAGTGACCTGCGTATATCGCAGGGACGAGGAAAACATGCCGGGTTCGCGGCGAGAAGTCGCCAATGCACGTGAAGAGGGAGCCGAGTTCCTGTTCAACCGACAACCGATCGAAATCGTCGGTGAAAATGGGCGCGCGACCGGTGTTCGCTTCGTGAACACACGATTGGGTGAACCAGACCATCGAGGTCGTCGTAACCCCGAGGTAATCCCTCACTCCGAACATATCGTTGAAGCAGATACGGTACTCATCGCTTTTGGTTTCCGCCCCTCTCCAGCCCCTTGGCTCAAGCAGATCGGCATTGAAACCGACAGCAGTGGTCGCGTGATAGCCAACCAGAGCGCTCATAGCCCCGCATTCCAAACCACTAACGCCAAGGTGTTTGCTGGCGGCGACATGGTACGCGGCTCCGATCTCGTCGTTACGGCCGTGTTTGAAGGCCGCAATGCTGGATTCGGCATCCTCGATTATCTGGACGTTTGATGCTGCCATGGCCTGTCGGAATGACAGGCCTGGAACTGCCATTACCCAGTTTGCCAAAGAACGCGAGCCCGCTTTCCATGGCACCGGAACCCAAGATCGACTTGCCTTGGCCCGAATTGCCCCACTCGTAGCGCACAGGTTGAGCGTGTTTAATTTCTACTCTGCCAGAGACTCAGCAGCATGACCCCAGACATCACCACACCAACCGCCACGGCGACTCTCAAGAATGACCGCTTTATTCGCGCACTACTTCGCGAGCCGGTTGACTGCACACCGATCTGGATCATGCGCCAGGCTGGCCGCTATCTGCCGGAATACAAAGCCACACGGGCAAAAGCCGGCAGCTTCATGGATCTATGTCGCTCGGCAGAACTCGCATGCGAAGTCACACTGCAACCACTTGAGCGCTTTGATCTGGATGCCGCCATTCTATTTTCGGACATCCTGACCATCCCTGACGCCATGGGATTGGGACTGACCTTCTCCGCCGGAGAAGGCCCCGTCTTCGCAAACCCACTGCGCGACCGTCGATCCATTGAGAAACTCCCTCTGCCCGACCCCGAAGGCGAGCTGCGCTATGTCATGGACGCAGTCAGCACCATCAGGGGCGCATTGAATGGCCGGGTGCCGTTGATCGGTTTTTCCGGAAGCCCCTGGACGTTGGCCACCTATATGGTGGAAGGTGGATCGACCAAGGAGTTCGCCCACATCAAAGGCTTGATGTACAGCGACCCGGCAAGCGCACACCTGCTGCTGGACAAACTCAGTACCGCGGTGACCGACTACCTCAATGCCCAAGTGCGACGTGGCGCACAGGCACTGATGATTTTCGACACCTGGGGCGGCGTTCTCTCTCCTGATAAATATCGGGAGTTCTCACTCGCCTACATGAAGAAAATCGTCAGCGGCCTGATTCGCGAGTACGAGGGTCAACGCATCCCCGTCATCCTCTTTACCAAAGGCGGCGGAGCCTGGGCGCCGGAAATTGCCGCATCAGGCGCAGATGGCGTTGGACTGGACTGGACCGTAGACATCGGGACCGTACGGCAACAGATTGGGGGGAAAGTCGCCCTGCAAGGCAACCTCGATCCCAGCGTGCTGTACGCACCAGAAGCGGTGATCGAGCAGGAAGTTGCGCGTGTTCTGAGCTCCTTCGGTCAAGGGAGCGGCCACGTATTCAACCTCGGGCACGGCATTCACCAACACGTCAACCCGGATAATGTCAAAGTACTGGTCGATGCCGTACACCGCCTGAGCCGCCCCTACCATCAGTCCTGAACCGTGCCGCGGCTGCAAGCCGCGATCACCGCGTCAACTCGAGGGTGAAATCAGTGATGCCACCTTCGCCGCAGAAGCACGTGTCATTAGCCCTCCGCGACCATTTGCCACCGGGGCCTCCTTGATATCGTCAAGACCGAACACCACCAGATCGAAAGGCACATCGAAAGCCACAAAACTCAACACAGGGACTCGAGTCTGTCGCCCACTCCGATATTGATAGCGGCGCTCGGACTCAGCAAACGGAATGTTCTTCGCCAGTAAAAACGTCATGACCGACTCAGGCGTATCCGCGAACAAATGCAAAGTAACTTTAGATTGACGATCCGCCGTCCCCGTCAACACCGAGCCGACTAAACGCGGCGAGAAGTCACTCAAAAAGGCCATGGCTTTCATTGCCTCGGCGCGCAGATTTCGGATCACTTCCTGCTGATCCGGACGAAAAATCAATTGATACTGGCGAATCTCCGCCTCCAGGCGCTCGCAATCCACTGCGGCAAACCGCTGATCGATCGACTCACCCAAACGCTCCGCTGCCTTTTGCAGAGCCATGAAGCGGTCAAGTGAAGCATCTTCGACGCACAATCGCGCAGCAAAAGACAAAACAGCTGGAGACACCGGACCGGTTGTTGCCATTACGGCCACCTCACACGATCAAAACAAATCATTCATCAAATTCTGCGGCACCACATCCGCCGGAATTGGAGTAGAGAGCCCGGACTCGTCCGCCGGACCACGTGTCGTATCAAAATACTCACGCACGCCACCAGGCGAACCTGGAGGCAACCTATTGCCGGTGTCAGGGTTGATCATGACCTCAACCACACCCGGCGGTGGCACATCGGTGCTCCCGGTCGGTGGCGGCAACATCGCTTGCATGAAATCCGTCCAGATAGGCAGCGCTGCACTACCCCCAACCTCACGATGTCCCAACGGGGAGTTGTCATCAAAACCGACCCACGCCGTTGCGACCCAACTCGGTCCGAAACCCGTGAACCAGGCATCGCGCTGTTCATTGGTCGTTCCCGTCTTTCCACCGATATCATCCCGTTTCAAGACGCGGAAGGCGCGCACCCCCGTGCCCATACGAACCACATCACGCAGAGCAGAACGCATCAGGAACGCGTTTTGCGGGGTAATGATTCTCGGCGCGACACTCGGATCAGGCGAATCCATCGGGCAGGTATCGCACAAATTAACCGACGGATGGCTATAAAGTACTGCGTTATCCCCGTTATCCACCTCGGTAATCACATAGGGTGTAATTCGGTAACCTCCGTTCACAAAGGCAGTAAAGCCGCCGATCAGCTCCAATGGGGTCAAGGTGTAACTACCCAAAGCCATTGAAGGCGTGGGCGACCAATTTTGAGTCGGCAAGCCAAAACGGCTGGCATACTTGAGTACATTTTCGGGCCCAAGCGCCTCAATCAAACGAATCGATACCAAATTTACAGAGTGAACCAGCGCCATCCTCAAGCGCATTGGACCGCCAAAGTGCTTCTCATAATTCTGCGGACGCCAATCAATTCCCTCTTTAACGCCGTTCTTCACCACTACTGGCGAATCGTTGATCATTGTTGCTAAAGTGAAGCCATGATCCAGCGCAGCTGAATACAGGAAAGGCTTGAAACCCGACCCTGGCTGACGCTCTGCCTGAGTCACGTGGTTGAATTTGCTGTCATGCGCGAAATCAAAACCTCCGACAAGTGCACGAATAGCGCCTGTATCCGGATCCAAAGCAACAAAGCCCGCACTGGCCGCCGGAATTTCTGCAAGCATCCAATGCTGGTCAGCCTCCGCTTGCAAACGAATCAAATCGCCAGCCTTGAGCACATCACCCATCTGCTTCGGCTTGGGGCCGCAATGGTTCGTAGACTCATAATGACAAGCCCAACTCACCGCATCCATCCCCAGAGCGTTCTTTGAGCCATCGGGCATCAGAACAACCGCCGATTTAGGATCCACTGACAAAACCACGGCAGGGACCAGGCCACCGACGTTCGGCGTATTCTGGAGCTTCTCTAAAAGAGCCTTCGGCTGGGAAAGCAAAGACTCCCAATGATCCTCAGCCCCCCGATAACCGTGACGACGGTCATAAGCAAGAAGACCATCTCTCAGAGACTTTCGCGCTACCTGTTGCGCCTTCGGATTAATTGCGGTGTGAACCACAAGCCCCATTTCGTATGCCTTGTCGCCATATTGAGCAAACAATTTCTGACGAATCATTTCCGCAACGAAAGGAGCATGAGTTTGTATTTCAGAACTCTCAAAAAGGTGGCCAGGAAGCGCCTCTTGCATGGCCTGATCATAAGTAGCCTGATCGATTTTCCCGAGAGCAAGCATTCGCCCAAGCACATAAGCACGGCGGGCTAACGCCTTGTCGGGATTGGAAACCGGGTTCACCGCCGAAGGCGCCTTGGGCAAGGAGGCCAGCATAGCGGCTTCAGCGACAGTCAACTTATCCAGCGGCTTACCGAAATACACCTGAGCTGCAGCCTTGACACCGTATGTCCGGTTCCCCAAAAAGATCTTGTTCAGATACAACGTGAGAATCTGCTCCTTGCTCAAAGTGTGCTCTATCTTGATCGCCAGAAGGATTTCCATCAATTTGCGGCTATAGGTTTTCTCCCTGCCCAAGAAGAAATTCCGGGCAACCTGCATCGTAATCGTTGAACCGCCCTGCCCCTTGTGCCCCGTTTTTATCAATTCATAAGCAGCACGGAACAGGCTTTGGATATCCACCCCGCCATGTTCAAAGAAACCGTCATCTTCCGCGGAAGTGAATGCATCGACGACAACTTTGGGCAATTCGGCATACGTGACGGGGAAACGGCGCTTCTCACCAAATTCGGCGATCACCCCCCCATCTGCGTCATAGATTCTCATCGGAATTTGGTATTGAACTGTCGCCAAATCCTTCACATCAGGCAGTTGCTTGTTGTATATTTGATACACAATGCCAGCCCCGCCAACAGCAAAAATCAACAAAAAACCAAACACATATATAGCAAATTTGATAAGTTTCATTTAGTTCAGTTTAGCCATGTTTTTTTGCAACAGTGGGTGCAAGATTACAAGAATATTCGACAAACCCACAGGTTTTGCCCTAGGATGCGTCGGTGGACTACAAAGTGCGCGCGCAACCTTAGCGCACACTCAAAGGGAAGGGAATGATCGTGCCATTATTTAGCTCAAAAAATCCTCGTCTCGGCGTTGATATCAGCTCGACAGCAGTCAAAGTGTTGATGCTGGAGAAGTACCGGAACGGCTACCGCCCGGTCGGCTTCGCCATAGAACCCATTTCACCCGGGGCGGTTCAGGACAAAACCATTACGGACACGGACGTTGTCGCAGGTGCCTTAAGTAGGGCGTTGTCGCGCTCCAGGGCAAAAACCAAACACATTGTAATGGCCGTACCAACCAGCGCCAGTGTCAGCCGGGTGCTTAACATAAGCAACCCTGGCAATGAATTCGAACTGGAAGAGCAAGTTCGAATGGAGTCGGATCAGTATATCCCCTTCCCAATTGACGAGGTCAGTCTTGACTTCGAGCCGCTTCATCCTGAAGCAGGAACAAAACAGAAAAAAAAGCAGCCGAATGAAGACAGCAGCATGCAGGTCATTATGGCAGCCACTCGCTCAACAAACGTCGAAGCGCGTGTTGCTGTAGCTGAAGCGGCGGGACTATCCGTCGATGTGATGGATATCGAATCATTTGCCATACAAAATACATTCACAGAAATCATCGCCCCTACACTGACAGCAGAAGATCGCGCCCAGCCCGTTGCTTTACTGGATGTAGGTGCCAACACCACCACTATCAATGTGTTCAGTGGTGACGACATTATCTATAGCAAAGAACACCCATTTGGCGGCAAACAGCTGACGAATGATATCTCCATGTATTACGGCCTCTCACCAGAAGAAGCGGAAGAGAAAAAACGCAATGACACTTTGCCAGATGATTACCATCGCAAAGTGCTGCAGCCATTCATTGACAACATGGCGATGCAAGTAGAGCGGTTCATTCAATATTTCTATTCAGAAACCAATCGCGGCACCATCGGACTGATCCTACTCGGCGGAGGAACCGCAAATACCCCGGGCGTTATCGAACGGATTAACAATGAAACCGGCATACAAACTCGCAGTGCTAATCCGTTTGTTGCCATCGGCCAAGGATCAAGAATATCCGCAGAGTTGCTCGCCAATCATGGCTCATCGATGCTGGTTGCTTGCGGCCTCGCTTTACGGAGTTTCGACTAATGAGAAGAATCAACCTCCTTCCCTGGCGGGATGAACGCCGCCAGACCTTGCAGCGCAATTTCGTTCTGCATCTTGCGGGTTCAGTAATCGCGGCATTGATCATCGGTGGCGGCATTCACCTGTACGAACAAAACCAACTAGACTTTCAGGACCAGCGCAATCAGTACCTCAACGGGGTCATCAAGGATCTTGACAGGAAAATTCAATCCATTAACGAGCTGAAAAAGAAAAAGGCAGAACTGATCGCGCGCATGCAGGTGATCGAGACGCTTCAATCCAGCCGCCCTGTTATCGTCCACTTGATGGAAGAGTTTGTTAAAACACTGCCCGATGGCATTCAGTTGACAGACATCTCCATTAAAGGAGACAAAACGATATCCATCCAAGGTTATGCCGATGCGCAGGCACGGGTCGCTGATTACCTTCGTCAACTCAACGGCTCGGATTATATAGAGAGCGCCATCATTGTCGGCTCGGGTATTCTTGCTCAGAATCCGGACAAGAAGGGACCTTCTTCAAATCGATATGTATTCTCGATTACCGCATCGGTCAAAACACCGAAATCGGCCGATGCGAATAAGGAGCAGTAAGAGATGGATCTCAACGAATTAAAAAACCTGGACTTCCAGACCATCGGACTTGCGTCTCTAGGGACGCGCATGGTGATCTTTCTCTTTGTTATTGTCCTGATTGTTGGCGCAGTCATTTATTTCGACACCATGCCTCAGCGGGATGAGCTCGCTCAAAAGCAGCGACAGGAAGCAAGTTTGCTTGGAACGATTGAGACCAAGCAAAAGCTTGCCGCCAATCTCAAGGCCTATCAGGATCAGCTCAAGGAGATGCAGACACGTTTCGGCGAGCTACTCCGACAGCTGCCAAATAAAAGCGAAGCTGAAAACCTGATTATCGATGTTGCCCAGACCTCTCTTAAGAATGGCCTTAAGAACAAACAGATCCAGCCGGGTCGTGAAATCAAGCACAACTTCTATGCGGAGATGCCTTACACACTCACCCTAGAAGGGAACTACAACCAACTGGCGAAATTCATTAGTGACACGGCAAACTTGCCCAGGATTGTGACTCTACACGATCCGACCATCAAGCCGGAAAAAGGAGATAGCCCGGACATGAAGTCCCCACCTCTCGTCATGACCATTGTGACCAAAACCTACCGTTACCTTGAGCAAGGTGAAGGAGAAGGCAAATGACTCACAACCAACCTTTTTCCCACAAGCAAAAACTGCGATCCGCCAAATGGATGCTCGTGTTATTACCAGCCACGCTCATGCTGAGTGGTTGCGCGAACAACATGGGCGACCTGACACAAAAAGTTGATCGAATTCTGGCTAGGCCAGGTGGGCAGATTGAGCCCATCCCTGAAATGAAACCCTTGCCAAAATTCAGTTATACGGAAACCACGGATCGCACGCCGTTCGCTCCAGCCGTTGCCCAGACTGCAAGCAAGGGAAGTGGCATCACACCAGACATGAACCGCCCCAAAGAGCCTCTGGAAATGTATCCACTGGACGCCCTGTCAATGAAGGGCGTACTTGAACGCAAGGGCACGAAATACGCCCTTGTCCGAGATGGCGATGGCGTCATTCATGAGATTCAGGTGGGGAATTACATGGGCATGAATTACGGCAAAGTCGTCAAGATCACGACTGATAAGATCACGCTCGAAGAAATCGTGCCCGACGGACAGGGCGGCTGGCGCAAGCAAACTGCGATTGTCCAGCAAAACGCGACCAAATGATTCAAGGGGATAGAAAGCAATGAACAGCGTTATGGATGCAAAAACACTTTATCGACCACTGACCCGAGCCGTCCGACAATCGTTAGGCGTGTTATCGATATCACTTCTTATTCCCGCCATTGGTTATGCAGGCGACATCAACACGATTAGCACCGACCGCACAGCGGATGGCTCTATTCAAGTACACTTCAAACTTTCAGCACCGTTATCAGGTAGTCCCGACAACTTCCAGATCGACAACCCAGCCCGGGTTGCGATTGACCTGCCTGACACGACTAATAAAACCGGCGAACGGACCCAGAAGATCGATCTAGGCCCTGTAAAGTCCCTGATGATGGCCGAAGCCGGGGGTAAAACGCGTGTTGTATTCAACCTCACCCAAGCAACACCCTACGCTATCAACCCGGAAGGCAATGAATTAACCGTTACCTTCAAACCTGCTGCAATCAGCAACACGACAGCAACTGGCCTAGCCGTCAGCGCCATGGCTGGCAACAATCCCGCCACCGCAATGGATCGTGGACAGAGCATTGACTTCCGTCGTGCGGCTGATGGCGCCGGCAGACTGCTCATCCAGACTTCCGGCCCGACAGCTCCCATGAAAATGCGCAGCGAAGGCAGCAACATCATCATTGATTTGCCGAACACCCGCGTCGAATCCGGTCGTTTTGGCGTAAAAGACTTCGCTACACCGGTGGAAGATGTTGATGTCCGCCCGATGGGGAACGGTAGCCGTATTACCTTGAAAACGCGTAACGCTGGCGAGCACATGGCTTATCAGACGGATAACCGTCTGGTAGTTGAAGTCAAGCCCGTACCCCAATCTGAAGGCGCGCAGAATGTCGGCGAGAAAAAATATACCGGAGAGCGTCTGACACTTAAATTCCAGGACATTCAAATTCGCCCACTACTCCAGCTCATTGCTGACTTTACTGGCAACAACATCGTTGTCAGCGACGATGTGAAAGGCTCCATCAGTTTGCGCCTCGAGAATGTGCCATGGGATCAGGCACTCGACCTTATCCTGACGACAAAAGGGTTGTCGATGCGCAAAAATGGCAATGTCATGTATGTGGCACCTACAGCCGACATCGTGGCACGAGACAAAGCTGAAATTGAAGCACGTCAACAGTCTCAACAACTCGCCCCGCTTTCAACAGATATCATCCAGATCAACTACGCAAAGGCGGATGATATCTACAAGCTGCTTGAATCAGCCTCCAAAACTGGCAAGACAGGTGCGGATGGCAAGGGTGGAGATACCGCCCAACGTTTCATCAGCGACCGAGGCAGCGTCACAGTCGACCCTCGTTCCAATAGCCTGATTATTACCGATACTGCCAGTGCGCTTGATCGTATCCGTGACCTTGTCCAGAAACTCGACAAACCAGTCAAGCAGGTTCTGATTGAAACCCGAATTGTGATCGCCACCGACAACTTTGCTCGCCAACTCGGCGTTCGTTGGGGTGTTCAAGCCGGATTCAACCGGGGCAACAGCACCATTGGCCTGGGTTCTACCGCGCCTACCCTATCGGCAGGGAGCACTTTACCGACTTCTGGAGCATCATCAGCAACTGCGGCGACATCGCCAGCAAGTTGGATGGTCAACACACCAATCAGCGGTACGCCAACAGGTGGCTTAGGGCTGGCCATTTTGGGCTCAAATGTACTTCTTGACCTGGAACTCTCCGCGCTTCAATCCGAAGGGACTGGTGAGATTGTCTCCAGCCCGAAAGTGATCACAACAAATGGTCATACGGCACTGATTTCACAGGGCACTGAGATTCCGTACATTGCCACCCAAACTGCGGGGGGCGTGGCAAGCAACACTGTAAGCTTCAAGAAAGCCGTCCTCTCAACAGAGGTCACCCCGCAGATCACTCCGAACAACAATATCATCATGGATATTGACGTTAAAAAGGATGAACCGGATTACACCAACATGCTGCCAGGCACCACCAATCCGCCGATCAACACGCGAGAAGTCAAAACCAAGGTCGAAGTCAAAAATGGCGAGACCGTTGTACTTGGTGGTATCTACCAGTTCACAAACACCAAATCGATCAATAAGGTGCCTTTCTTTGGTGATCTGCCTGGCTTAGGCAATCTCTTCAAGGATCGTGAAGTGAGCAATCAACGATTGGAATTGCTGATTTTCGTGACCCCGAAAATCATCAATAGCGATCAATCCTTGGTGAACAACAACTAATCCGCAACGGGTTTTACTCGAAGCAAACCCCGCCTATGCGGGGTTTTTCATTTCTCACTTAAAATAACCACATGAACAATATTATTCTCATCGGCCCCATGGGTGCGGGCAAAAGCACAATTGGAAAAATGCTGGCCCACAGCATGAATTTGCCTTTCTTTGACTCAGACAAAGAGATTGAACACCGTACAGGTGCGACTATCCCGCTCATTTTCGAAATAGAGGGGGAGGCGGGCTTCCGGGATAGGGAAGTGTCGGTTATTGAAGAGATCACTCGCGCACCTGGCTGGGTGCTCGCTACCGGAGGTGGAGCAATATTGCGCCCGGAGAATCGTGCTGTTTTTGCCGCACGCGGCTTCGTTGTCTATTTGCACGCCACCGTGCAGCAACAGGCGGAACGAACAGCAATGGATACCCAGCGCCCGCTCCTTCAGACAAAAGACAGAGTGGGTAAATTGAACGAGCTGATGAAGATGCGTGAGCCGCTATACCGCGAGGCCGCCGATCTAATTATTGAAACGGCTGGAAAATCCCCGAAGGTGGTTGTCGACTTGATTCGGCAACACCTGGAATGAATTCCCCGTGCGATAAAGGACGATGAAATCAAAGGAAGGATTTCAGAATGAGGAAGTTAATCGTACCTACTCAGACCAGTCATGACTGGTGGGCAGTCCGCATATAGCGCGCCTTTCACCACGGTGATGCCGCTTCTTATCCGGCAAGTCATTGTAAAGACGCTCCCTAAGATCGATAAAGAACGCTTCGATAACTGAAAGCGGGGCAACATCTACCTTGGCGATCGTCCGTTGAAATATTTTTTCCGAACTGATGCGAATCTCTTCGATGAGTGGCCAGGCTCGTGGCGTCAGGCGAATAATTTTGCAGCGCCGATCCGTTTCCGAAAGGATGCGCTCAACCCATTCGTCTTTTGACAAGCGATCCAGCATCGCTACCAAAGACGGACCTTCTACACCAAGCTCATCCGCCAGTTCGGACTGGATCATACCCTCGGGTCTCATCGCAAGGATAGCTAACGTGCGCCATTTTGCTTGACTCAAGCCATGGTGTGCGAGTTCTGCATCCATTAATTGGCGCCACAATTGTGTTACGCGCATCATCAAAACAGGCATTCTGTCTTCGGTGCAAATATTCAACTCTGGTGTAGGCATAGTCTTTAGTTGATCTCCATAGTCGCTTTTCGATCCTCTGTTATGAGGCCGATTACCCTAAATTATTCCTTCGGAAGTTAAATTATTACCCACCTGAGCTAGTTTTGCAGCGATAAAAAACCGCCTACTCTCAATGAGTGGCGGTTTTGGTAGGTACCTTATGCTGATACGTTCAAATTCTCAGCTCCGACCTAACTCGATGCCTTTACAGAAAGCCGCATCAATCGGGAAAAATCACTTCAGCTGTGACTCCTGCCTTTTTGGCCAGTGATTTCAATCGCTTCACCGCCTCCAACTGAATTTGCCGAACTCGTTCACGTGTAACGCCCAAATGATCACCCACTTCTTCCAGTGTATGTGTTTCATACCCACGCAATCCATATCGTCGGACCAGAACTTCTCGCTGTTTGCTCTCAAGTTGAGCCATGAGTTGATCAAGAAACCCATGAACACCAGCATCCTGCAATAGCTCATCTGGCTGGTTACTTTCCTGATCAGGGATCAGGTCAAGCAACGAAAACTCACCATCCCCCTTCAAGGGACTATCAAACGAAGACTGCCGTTCATTGTATGCCATGACTTTCAGCACTTCACTCACTGGTCGATCCAAGTGATCAGCGATTTGTTCAGCCGTCACCTCGGCATTCTGGTGCTGCGCAATCTTCCTCGCCGCTCGATTAAAAGTGTGCACTTCCTTAACGACATGGACTGGCAAACGCACCGTTCGGGATTGATTCATCAAACCACGTTCGATGGTCTGCCGAATCCACCAGGTGGCATAGGTGGAAAAGCGGAATCCACGCTCGGGGTCAAACTTCTCCACCGCCCTCATCAAACCAATGTTCCCTTCCTCGATCAAATCGAGCAAATCGAGGCCACGGTTCATATAACGCCGCGCGATTTTGATAACTAGGCGCAAATTGCAGACAATCATTTTTTGTCGAGCGGACTCATCACCGCTTTGAGCTCGCCGTGAATAAATTACTTCTTCTTCGGCTGTCAGCAAACGCTCGGTTTCGACATCACGAAGATATAAGCGTACCGGATCCGCAGACTCCGAATCGCTGGCACTGAAGGTTGTTGATGCACCTTCATCATTTGACTCAGGTGATTCAACATCGTCATCCAGCTCGGCATCATCTAACGCCAGCAAATCGACAACGTCCGCTGAATCAGGGACCATCCGTTGGCGTGCTGGAATCTGTACGCTGTCGGCACCGACAGACTTTTTATATTGCGTCACACTACCCATGGATGGCACCTCGCATACAAGCAAAACCAGAGTAAATTAGTTGTACAACCTTTGCATAGAAAATAAACACATTCAAGAGAAATAACTCAAAAAAACCCGTTATCTTGATAACGACCTAATCGAATGCATAAGTTATGCACATTAAACAACCGCCAAGAGATAAAGTTCCTTCCTTGCACAAATAAAACGATCCACTGAGAAGCAGAATCAATCTGATGCCTCACACCCCCTCAGAAAAGTAACAATTTTCACTCCAGAGATATCCTCCGTTATCTCACGAAAGGTTATCCTCTAAGGCGGCATCATCTGCTGCCTGGCGAGAACCAAATCCGCCATAGATATTTTCCTTGGTAGATAGGGCTGGTTGAATGAGAATGAAGTCATGACTGAAGAAGACCACACGGACGTTTCCTCCACTCCTTTTCTGGGACTGGCCCCTTTCCTGAGAGCCAGCATCGAAGGCCAGGATTTGCAGGCATTTGCCAGAGCAGCTCTGGGCAACCTGAACCAATACCCGCAAGATGCGAACCTCTGGATGAATCTGTCCACATTGATGTTCAGTCTGGGGCAACGCGAATCCGCATTTGCCACTCTGAATCAGGGGTTATCTATACAGCGCAGCTTTGAGATTCCCGCGCTGACGCAACCGAGCAGTTTCAGGATTCTGATGCTGATGGTTCCAGGTGACATCGCGGCCAATACGCCCCTGGATTGCTTACTCGAAGGCAGCGATATTGATCTGATCTGCCACTACTCTGCACTCGACTCGCTCCTGCCCGACCCGTTGCCGACCCATGATGCCGTCTTCATCGCGATTGGTGATGCCCCACAGCACCGCCCGCTTCTGACTGCATTGGCCGCCGCGCTCCACTCCTGGCCTGTTCGCGTGCTTAATCGCCCGGAAAACATCCCAAATACCCAACGAGACACAGCCTGTCAGATACTGCAAGACATATCAGGCGTGCTCATACCGACGACGTACCGCACGACGCGGGAACAACTGGCATCCATCACAGAAACAGCAAGCGCCCTATCGCTCATTGCCCACGATCTGGACTTCCCTCTGATTGTCCGCCCGCTCGACTCGCATGCAGGACGTGATCTTGAGCGGGTGGGTGATAGCGCGGCGTTACAGCGCTATCTGGATCATGTAGCTTCAACAGAATTCTTCATAGCGCCCTTCATCGACTACAGTGGGGTTGATGGCCTGTTCCGCAAGTTCCGAATCGCACTGGTCGGAGGAAAACCCTTTGCTGTTCATATGGCTGTTTCCGCACACTGGATGATTCATTACGTCAACGCGGGCATGTATGAGGATGCAGAAAAGCGGCAGGAAGAAGCGCAGTTCATGACGAACTTTGACGCGTTCATCGCCCGACATGGGCAGGCACTGAGCATGATCGCGGAACGAATGGGGCTGGATTATGTCTGCTTTGACGGTGCCGAAACACAAGCGGGCGAACTGCTCATTTTCGAGATAGATCATGTCATGGTGGTACATGCCATGGATCCGGTTGAGCTGTTCCCTTATAAACAAGAACCGATCCGGCAGATTCAGACTGCCTTCCGTCAGTTGTTGGCAACTTCTACCGCCGAAATGGGATAAACCTATGCCTTCCCAGCAAAATTTGAATAACGGCCTGAATTTCTCTGGTGGGCCTGGTGCGCTGCCAGCAGCCGTGCTCTCGCAGGTTCAGGAAGCCATTATGTGCGTACCCGAGGTGGGGCTCTCCATTCTTGGCATCAGTCACCGATCCGAATGGTTCGCTGAAGTTGTGCGCGAGCTGGAAAATAATATTCGATTCCTACTGGGACTTGATGAGCGTTACCACGTTCTTTTTCTGCAAGGTGGTGCGACCCAACAATTTTCCATGGTACCCATGACCCTGCTGCATGGAAAAACTGAACTCCCGGAATATCTTCACACGGGGTACTGGAGCGGCAAGGTGCTGGGAGAAGCCCGCAAGGAAACCAAACTGCGTGTTTTGTGGAGCGGTGAGTCAGAAGGGTTCCACAGGCTCCCTGCCGATGACGAGCTGGATTTTTCCGCCACTGCACCCTACCTGCACTATGTCTCCAATGAGACGGTCGAAGGCCTGCAGCTTCATCGAGTTCTAGGGCGAGACGATGTGCCGCGTGTCTGCGACATGTCTTCCGATTTCTTGTCCAAACCCTGCGAAGCAGAACGCTTTTCCATCATCTACGCCCATGCGCAGAAGAACATCGGTCCGGCGGGTGTGACCGTCGTTCTGATTCGTGACGAACTGTTGCAGGATATGCCTGATAACCTTCCGGGATGGCTGGACTATCGCAGCCACATCAAGACCCACTCCAATTACAACACACCGCCGGTTTTTGCCATCTACGTCGTCTTGCTCGTCACACGCTGGCTATTGAATGATATCGGCGGGCTGAGTGCCATGAATACACTCAACCAGCGCAAAGCGGCCCTGCTCTATGAAACTCTGGATCAGAGCGACGGTTTCTATCTGGGGCGCGCAGCGATGGCGGATCGCTCGTTGATGAATGTCGTGTTCAATCTCGATACCCCGGAATTGGAGCAACGCTTCCTTGCAGCCAGTACAGATGCCGGATTCTCAGGTTTATCCGGGCACCGGGCCATCGGTGGGATTCGTGCCTCAATCTACAACGGGCTGGAGCTTCATGCAGTCGAAAAGCTGATAGATTTCATGCTTGAGTTCCAAAAAACGAGATAACATAACGGAGCTGGGCGAATGCTCCTCGTCCTCGCACGGGGAAGGGAAAATCGTAACAGGCCCATTTCCACAATGGATTAACGGATAGGGTATTTCACATGCAGAAGAAAAGTCGTCAGCATCGCCTGCACGCTCGGGTTACCGAGTTCTTGCTCCCCCCTATTGATGATGGCCTCGTACTGGGGTTGCACTCCCCTATCGGCCATGTCGCCGTCGGCAAAGCTTTAAATCTGCTCTCGTCGACAGCCTATGAACACATTCCCATCGAGGATGATGTGATCAGCGACATCCTGGTCCGTAGCGCCATTCTGCGCAAAATCGGAGCGGAGGTTGTCGTTTCCTTTATTCTCAAAGAAATTAAACCTTTGATGGGATCCGATGAAATTTTGCATCTGAATCTTGATGTCGAACTCATTATCGAGAGTGATCATTCGTGAGCTCGCACCACGCATTACAGGTTGGAGATAGCCTGTGTGTGCGTGTGTTGTCCGTGTCCTGCTCCAAGCGGTTGTTAGATATCCAACCCGAGCGGGTCATGACGACAGGCGCTTATGCCGTATTCGATGAACAAGAGCAGTACCTTGGGCTGGTTAATTCACGAGAAGTCGCCTTATTCCCCAACCGTATTTTTGCCGATCTGATCACCCGGCGACAGCCCCCTCCTTTAAGTGCCGACACCCCTCTGGAGGTAGCACTCACCATTTTCAATCAGGACAAGGTTGACTACCTTGCCGTATTGGATGACCAGGGGCGGTATTTGGGAACGATTTCCCGGTTCTCGCTATTCAACACCCTGCTCAACCACGAGCACCAACTGCTCTTGGAGCGGTCAACGCTGGTCGACCAGTTAATTGCCGAGTTGTCTCACCACAAAATCGCCGAAACTGTGTTCAATTCGACCTCCGAAGGCATCATGGTCACTGATGAAAACCTGGTCATCCAACAAGTGAATCCGGCGTTCAGCAAAACGACCGGGTACTCAGCGGAAGAAGCCATCGGCCAGACACCGCGCCTGCTATCCTCCGGCAAACAGGACAAGGCGTTTTATCAGGAGATGTGGCGCTCGATTTCCACTCAGAACCAGTGGCAGGGGGAAATCTGGAATCGCCGCAAGAGCGGTGAAATTTACCTAGAGTGGCTTACGATCAATCGCATACTAACGCCAGATGAGAATGGCGTCCGCTATGTCGGCGTTTTCTCTGACATCAGCCTACATAAAGATCTGGAAAACACGCTCCAGCGTCTCGCTTATTACGACTCTCTCACCGGCTTACCCAACCGGACCCTATTTCGCGATCGCTTGGATTTCCTTATCACCAATCGAAAGCATGATGGAAGCAACAGCAAGGTAGCGCTTGTTTTCATCGACCTGGACAACTTCAAGTACATAAACGACGCACTAGGGCACCAGGTTGGTGATGCCGTCTTGATCGAAATCGGCAAACGGTTGCGTGATGCAATGTGCGAGAGCGATACCGTGGCACGCTTCGGTGGGGACGAGTTTGCCGCCTTGATTGCCCAATATGAATCAGAGGCCTCGTTAGCCCACTGCGTTCGGAAAATCTTCGACCACCTGAACGGACACATTTTAATCGCGGGGCACGAGGTATTCGTCAGTGCCAGCGTCGGTGTAGCCCAGTACCCGCAAGATGCCAGCGATTGCGATGGTCTGCTCCAACTTGCCGACATCGCGATGTACCGAGCCAAAGACTCGGGGCGAGAACAGATTTCCTATTATGCCCCTGAGATGAATCAGAAAATAGTCGAGCGTTTGAAAATTGAAAATGCTCTGCGCAATGCGTATGAAAACGACCAATTCTGGTTGGCTTGGCAACCCCAAATCGACCTGAACAACGATCGGATCATTGGCGTTGAAGTACTGATGCGTTGTTCGGCACCTGAACTCGATGGCATTGGCCCGGATATCTTCATCCCAATCGCCGAAGAAAACGGACTCATAGCACTTCTGGGTGAATGGGCCTTGAAGAAAGCCGTAGCCGATACCCTGGAGCACTTGCCCCCTGTTGTTGCTCGGGGGTTTCGAGTGGCCGTCAATCTCTCACCTGTGCAGCTGAACAAATCGACTATCGACCTTGTCCTCCCCTTGGCTAAAGCACTCATGGAGCAGAATCTGATACTGGAAATCGAGATGACCGAGTCGGTGCTCATGAAGGATCGGACTCACTCCATCGGCTATTTGCAAACCATGGCAGATTTCGGGATCGAGTTTTCGGTGGATGATTTCGGCACGGGCTACTCCAACCTTTCCCGCTTGGCCGACTTACCCATTCATCGGCTGAAAATCGACCAATCATTCGTTCAGAAGATGACAGATGCCAACCACCGAATGAACCAGATGATTCAGGCGATTATCGACATGGGCCATGCCCTGGAGATCAAGGTGCTCGCCGAGGGCGTTGAAACACTGGCGCAGAAACAGGCCCTGACCGACCTTGGCTGTGACGAAGCACAGGGTTATTTCTACGCCAAGCCCATGAAGCTGGAGGAATTCCGCGCACTCCTGGCAAAGCAGTCCACCTCACCGGGTGAAAGCGCCTCCTAACTCAAAGAGCAAACTTAAGGCGAGAGTGCGTATAATTTCGCCATGAATCCCATCACTCACCGCCCCCTGTCCGCCATTACTGTTGCAGGCATCATTTTTCATGAGCAGAGATTCTTGCTGGTCGAAGAATTGATTGAAGGTCAAATCAAGCTCAATCAACCCGCTGGACATGTCGAGCCGGGCGAAAATCTCATCGAAGCCGTCAAACGGGAAGTACTTGAGGAAACCCGGCATCACTTCCACCCCGAAGCTTTACTGGGGATCTATCACAACAATCCGGTGACTGGTCATCGAGTCATGCGGGTAGCCATCATCGGAAGCGTCGATCCTGCCCCGGATACATCATTAACCTTGGATGCAGCAATTCTCTCGACACAATGGCTCACGCCAGACGAAATAACCGCTAGAAAGGCAGATCTACGCTCACCATTCGTGACGCACTGTATTCATGACTTCCTAGAGGGAAAACGCTTTGATCTTGATGTTCTGTATTCACTCATCGGAATCGAAAAATGACGACGACCGAATTTAAACCACCTCAGGAAACACGCGTTATCGTCGGCCTCTCCGGTGGCGTGGACTCATCGGTTGCAGCACTGCGTTTAATGGAAGCCGGGTATCAGGTCGAAGGCCTGTTCATGAAGAACTGGGAAGGGGATGACAACGACGAGTACTGCGCCGCCAAGGCCGACATGCTCGACGCCTTATCTGTCGCCGATCGACTCGGTATTGAATTCCATTTTGTGAATTTTGCACAAAATTACTGGGATCGGGTGTTCGCGCACTTCCTCGATGAATATCGTGCAGGCCGCACACCCAATCCCGACATCCTCTGCAACCGCGAAATCAAGTTTCGTGCGTTTCTGGACCACGCCAGGACACTGGGTGCCGATTACATCGCCACGGGGCACTATGCGCGCGTTCAGCATGCCTTGCCCGACGGCTCTGGCGAGACACGACTACTCAAAGGACTGGATGCCAACAAGGATCAGAGCTACTTCCTTCATGCGCTCAGCAGAGAGCAGCTTGCGTCGGCACTCTTTCCCATCGGTGAAATGGAAAAGCCCGAGGTGCGCCGTATTGCCGAACAAGCGGGCTTCAAGACGGCAACCAAGAAGGACTCCACCGGGATATGCTTCATCGGCGAGCGTCGATTCAGCGAATTCCTTAAAACCTACCTGCCGGCGCAACCGGGCGACATCATTACCGTGGATGGTCAGGTGGTTGGTCAACATCAGGGGTTGATGTATCACACCATTGGTCAACGGCAGGGTCTGGGTATCGGCGGGCTTCGCGATCAGGGCGACCAACCTTGGTATGTTGCGGCGAAAAATCTCAGTGACAATACCCTTGTTGTAGCACAGGGGAAGGATCACCCAGCGCTGTTTGCCCCCGCGTTAAGAGCGGGGCAGATTCACTGGATCAATGATCCGGTCGCCTATCCTCTGCGACTGACCGCCAAGATTCGTTATCGCCAGCCCGATCAATCCTGCACAGTTGCGGCCTTATCTGAAGACCAGCTCCACGTTGTATTCGATCAACCACAACGTGCCATCACGCCGGGACAGTCCATCGTCTTCTATCAGGGTGATGTCTGTCTTGGTGGCGCTGTGATTGAAGAAGCCGTAAGCTGAGTCGCAACCCTCACCCACGGTCCCGAGCAAAAAATATAATGAGTACGATTGAAGACCAGACCATTGCCATTGCCGCTGTTTTACAGTGTTGCCGACTTGTGCGCGAACTCGCCTATGAAGGTCGCATCGAACATGAACACCTGGTCGCTGCGAATATACAGTCTCTGTTCAACTTCGACCCCAAGGATACGCCGGACACATTCGGCGGCAATATCCACGATCTCAACCTCGGCCTGGAAACCTTCCTCAAGCTTCTTTCCGGTGGCGAACGGCAGGCATCCGATACGGAAATCATCCGTTATGCCGTCAATCTGATCGGCGTTACCAAAGCGTTCATGAATGACGGTGACATGATGCGAAAGTTGCACCAACGGCTTGAAGAGCTGAAACCAGCTTTTCTGGCGCATGGCGTGGACGACGCTCTGATGACGGACCTTAACAAGTTGTACAGAGAGACCATCAGTAATCTGCCTGTACGCATCGTCATCAATGGTGAAAAACGCTTCCTTGAAGAACCTCGTATCGCCAGCCACATTCGTAGCCTGCTTCTAGCGGGCGTCCGGGCGACCGTGCTGTGGCGACAAGTCGGCGGTACACGCTGGGCCTTGGTCCTTCGCCGGGGACAGTATCTGAAGGCCGTGCGTAAACTAAGCCTCGGACACGAATAGGCCCACGCGAAGTGGGCCTGGAAAACTACAGCTCTTAGGGGATCGTCTGCTATCGGGCAGACACCAATTGCTTTTTGAGCTGGTACTGCCAGATAAACCCTGGCGAAGCCAATGTGGCGAACATGAAGAGTGTTACCACCCAGAATTCCCAAGGCTTGTGCTGAATACCGCCAATCTGGTCTTCAAGGTACAGTCCGATCCCGATCCCGATGGCATACAGAACAAACCACTCCACGAGTCGAAACCAGAATGGTTTTCTTTGCCCCGCCTTAACAAAGGGAATCAGGACGAACAGGCGCTGATTGATGAATGGCAGGTTAGCCAACACCAGCAGCGCGAAAATATATCCTTGAACCAGGGTCTCATTAACCATCAAAACACTCCAGGGCCAACTAACCGCCATTCATCAAACGGCAGGGCGAAGCCCATGTATCAAATCTTAAAAACCACCAAACGCACGCGATGCCAAACCAACCAAAACGCCCGGGAAGAGGCCCAGAACAAGAACCAGCAGTCCGCTCAAAGCGAGAACACCTCGAACATTCCAGTCCGGATTGACTGCTGATTGGTCGGTCGGTGAATCGAAGTACACGAACTTCACCGCACGCAGGTAATAGAACGCGCCGATAACAGACATCACGACCGCATAAACCGCCAGCCACCACATGCCAATACCTACGACAGCCTGGAGCACTGCAAGTTTCGCCCAGAAGCCAAGCGTGAACGGAATACCTGCCATGGAGAACATCAGTAGCAGGAAGATGAACGCCATTGCCGGGCTTCGATCATTCAATCCACGCAAATCATCGAGGCTCTCCGCTTCATAACCTTGCTTGGCAAGCAGAAGAATCATCCCGAAACCGCCCGTGGTCATCACAATGTAGGCCAGCGTGTAGAACAGTGCAGCCGAATACCCAACATCCGTACCAGCGAGAATACCCAACATCACAAAGCCGACATGACTGATGGTGGAATAAGTCAACATCCGCTTGAAGCTGGTCTGGGCGATGGCGACGATGTTACCGATAGCCAGTGAAAGCACGACAGCCACGATCAACACAGGCTGCCAGTCCGCAATAGCACTGCCCATACCATCCACCAGCAGACGAATCACCATCGCCAGTGCGGCCAGTTTGGGTGCCGTCGAGAGATACAGCGTGACGGCCGTCGGAGCGCCTTCATACACATCTGGCAACCACATGTGAAATGGGGCCACGCCAAGCTTGAAGATGGCGCCGACCACGATCAGCACCACAGCAGCCTTCAATGCCAGTGAGCTTGAATCATGACTCAATGCTGAGGAGATATCGGTCAACATGAGCTGGCCACCGGTCACGCCATACAGCAGTGACATACCGTAGAGCAGAATCCCCGATGCCAGCGCACCGAGAACGAAATACTTCATCGCCGCCTCGGAGGCACGACCATCATCACGCTTGAATGCCGTCAGGGCATACATCGACAGCGACATCAGCTCCAGGCCCAGGTAGATCAGGAGCAGATGATTCGCGGAGATCAGGATCATCATGCCCAGCAAGCCAAACAACGCGAGCATGTAGTACTCGCCCTTATCCATCCCTCGATCACGGAGATAGCCACGCGACATGATCAACACGGCGGCAAGAGATATATAAGAGGCCAGTTTCATGATGTCGGACATGGGGTCATTCACCACCATGCCACCAAAGCTCATACGCACCGTAGGCGACATCTGCATCAGGGTGACGATGAACAGAGCTACAAGGGTGAGCAATGAAAGCGCGTAACTCACATTCCGTCCATATCGGGGCATGAACGGATCAATCAGCAAAATCAGGCACGCCATCCCCGCGAGGATAATTTCGGGGAGTACCGGCATCAGATTCAAAGAGGTCAAATTCGGCATGTCGAGGTTCACAGTTTTGAGGTCAGCGCTTGTTGCGCGAGATGTTCAATCGTGGCGTGCATCAAATCGAGCAACGGATTTGGCCAGATACCGACCAGAATGATCAGGACGACAAGACTACCCAGCATCCAGGCTTCCCGCTTGTTGACGTCCTTGAGTTTGGCTACGCCCTCGTTCTGAACGTCGCCGAAAATCACACGCTTGACCATCCACAGGGTGTAAGAAGCACCGATGATAAGCGTAAGCGCGGCAAGCAGGGCAATCCAGAAATTGGCCTTGAACGAAGCAAGAATCACCATGAACTCACCTACGAAGCCGGATGTTCCGGGCAGGCCGACGTTCGCCATGGCGAAAACCACGACCATCGCGGCAAACCACGGCATGGTATTGACCACACCACCGTAGGTAGAAATTTCGCGAGAATGCAGACGATCGTAAAGCACGCCGATCGAAAGGAACATGGCGGCTGAAATGAGACCGTGAGAAATCATTTGCACCATCGCGCCTTCAAGCGCCAACCGTACACCGCTACCGCCCACGTTCAGGGGGTTGGCCGCGATCATGAAGATCACGAACATGCCCAGTGTCACGAAGCCCATATGGGAAATGGACGAATAGGCAACCAGCTTCTTCATGTCGCCCTGCACCAGGGCAACGAAACCAATGTAGACGATCGCGATCAGCGAGAAGGCGATGATCATGCTGTCCAGCAATGCGGACGCATCCGGTGTAACTGGCAGAGAGAACCGCAGGAAGCCGTATCCACCGATCTTCAGCATGATGGCCGCCAGAATCACGGAACCGCCGGTCGGCGCCTCGACGTGCGCATCTGGCAACCAGGTATGAACCGGCCACATAGGAATTTTGACGGCGAAGGCAATGAAGAACGCCAGGAAAATCAGTACCTGCTCAGTCAGTGTCAACGGCAGTTGCTGCATGTGCAGGATCGAGAAGCTGCCGCCTTTGAAATACATGTAGATCAGGGCAATCAGCATGAACACCGAACCTAGGAAGGTATAGAGGAAGAACTTGATCGTCGCGTACACGCGCCGCGGTCCGCCCCATATCCCGATGATGACGAACATCGGAATCAGCATCCCTTCGAAGAAGAAATAGAACACGATGGCATCAAGCGCAGCGAAGGTGCCGTTCATCATGCCTTCCATAATCAGGAAAGCTGCCAGATATTGGTGTGCTTTCTCCTGGATCACCTCCCAGGCAGACACGATCACAATCACGGTCGTGAACGTCGTCAGTATCAACAGGGGCAGTGAAATCCCGTCCACGCCGAGGTGGTAATGGATACCGAACTGCGGAATCCAGGCGACTCGTTCGACGAATTGCATGGCGTAGGTGTGGGTATCAAAGCCGGGCAACAAGGCAAGACTGAGCAGGAACACGACAACCGAGCTGGTTAGGGCGAACCAGCGAGCCAGACTGGCGCGCCCAGCACCAAACCACATCACAAAGATACCCGCGATAATCGGGAGCCAAACAATCAGGCTAAGCATCGGCCAGGAAGAAGGAAGCATTAAACCAGTATCCATTTAGAAAGAGGTCAACGTAAAAACACGATCCAGGTCATTAAACCGATCAAGCCCAAAATCATCACGAAAGCATAGTGATAGAGATAACCGGTCTGGAGCTTGCGCCACTGTATGGCCGTTGCACCGATAACACCCGCCGTACCATTGACCATCAAGCCATCGATGAGCCGGACGTCACCGATTCGCCAGAGCCCTCGCCCCAGCAACCGTGAACCACCACCGAACACGGCGTTATTGAAATCGTCAAAGCCATAGGCGCCATCCAGAATTCGCTTCGGCCAGGCAAACAGCTTGGCAAACACCGCTGGAAGCGAACCGGGCATGAGGAGATACATGACCGCAGAGAGGGCCACACCGGCGATAGCCAGCCAGAACACAGGGCTGCTCAGGCTATGCCCCATCATGGCCAGTGCGCCATGGTAATGCTCGTGCAGATGAGTCATCGCATCATGCCCCGGCATGACCACAATCGCCTGCTCAAAGAATCCAGAGAACAGCATCGGATCGATGGCAAAGAACCCCACCAGCAAAGCAGGAATGGACAACAGAATCAGAGGCACCGTGACCACTTTGGGTGATTCATGCAAATGCGAACGGGTGTGCACATCCATCCGTTCCTCACCGAAAAACACGAGGAAGAACATCCGGAATGTATAGAAAGCCGTAACAAATACACCCAGCAGCACCGCCCAATAGGCGAACGTCGCACCAGGCAATTGGGAGGCATGAACTGCCATGATAATGCTGTCTTTGGAGAAGAAGCCCGAAGTACCGGGGAAGCCGATCAAAGCCAACGAACCGATCAGGAAGGTCACGAAGGTGACAGGCATGTACTTCCACAGCCCGCCCATCTTGCGGATGTCCTGTTCATGGTGCATAGCGATGATCACCGAACCGGCGGCCAAGAATAGCAAGGCCTTGAAGAATGCATGGGTCATCAGATGGAAGATCGCGGCGGAGTAAGCCGAGGCGCCAAGCGCCACGGTCATGTAACCGAGCTGCGACAAGGTGGAGTAGGCAATCACTCGCTTGATGTCGTTCTGAACGATACCCAGCAACCCCATGAACAACGCTGTAATCGCACCAATCACCATAATGAATGACAGTGCCGCATCGGACAGTTCGAACAGAGGCGAGAAGCGCGCCACCATGAAAATACCTGCGGTTACCATTGTCGCGGCGTGGATCAGCGCAGAAATTGGCGTCGGGCCTTCCATCGAATCAGGCAGCCACACATGTAAAGGCACCTGAGCAGATTTACCCATCGCCCCGATAAACAGCAGAATGGCGATAACAGTCGGCAACGACCATTCCACTCCGGGCCAGTACTCGACTTTCACGCTGGCCAATGCCGGCAGACGCTCAAAGAAAGTGGCGTAATCAAGCGTGTTCGCATACATCAGGATGGCAGCGATACCCAGGAGAAAACCAAAGTCTCCCACACGGTTGACGATGAATGCCTTGAGATTGGCGAAAATCGCACTTTCCTTTTTGTACCAGAAACCGATCAGCAAGTAGGAAACCAGCCCCACAGCTTCCCAGCCGAAGAAAAGTTGCAGCAGATTATTCGCCATGACCAGCATGAGCATGGAGAAGGTGAACAGGGAGATATAACTGAAGAAACGTTGGTAACCCGGATCATCCGCCATATAACCGATGGTGTAGATATGCACCATCAAACTGACGCTGGTTACCACGACCATCATCAGAACCGTGAGGCGGTCGACCATGAAGCCGACATCGAAATGGAACGCATCCGTAGCCGCCCATGTATACACGGTGGCGTCGAAAGTGGGCAACCCACCCCAGACATGCATGTAGAAACTATATACGGAGAGCACGAAGGAGATGCCCACGCCGATATTGGTTACCCAATGGGCGCCGGAACGACCGATCTGCTTGCCGAACAAACCGGCAACAAGTGCGCCGATCAATGGAGACAGCGCGATGGCTAGATAGATTTTTTCCATGGCTTATCCCTTCATCGCCGTAAGGTCTTCGACATTGATGGTTCGGCGATTACGGAACAGAGTCACCAGAATCGCCAAGCCGATCGCTGCCTCGGCAGCCGCCACGGTCAACACGAAAAATACGAATACCTGACCGTTGATATTGCCCAGGAAGTGGGAGAAGGCGATGAAATTGACATTCACGGCCAGCAGCATCAACTCAATCGCCATCAACAGAACAAGGACGTTTTTCCGGTTCAGGAAGATGCCAGCCACGCTGATCGAAAACAGTATTGCTCCGAATACTAGAAATTGAGACAGACTAATCACGGCGCTTTTCTCCCGCTGAGTTTGACGTGTCGTCGCCTGCTTCGGACTCGACGGGTGCCGAGGAAGCCATCTTCACAACACGGATCCGGTCATTCCTTCTGACTTTCACCTGCGCATCGATGTTCTGGTACAGAACGCCTTCGCGCTTACGATGTGCCAATGCGATTGCCGCTACGATCGAAACCAGCAGAATGAACGCTGCAATTTCGAAGGGATAGACATATTCGGTATACAGCACTGAACCCAGTGCCAGGGTGTTGGAGCTACCGGCGGCTGCCTCGGCTGGTTCGGGATAATTCGCCAGACCAAAGGCATGAGAACCGACGATCAGGCCCAATTCGATCACCATCACCAAGGCGACAAAGACACCAACCGGCAAGTTACGCACGAAACCCTCGCGCAATGGTGCCAGATTGATATCGAGCATCATTACCACAAACAGGAACAGCACCATCACCGCACCGACGTAGACGAGCAATAGCACGATGCCGAGGAATTCCGCTTCCATCAGGATCCAGGTCAGCGCCGTGGTGAAAAATGTCAGCACCAGGAACAGAGCCGCATGGACAGGGTTTTTAACCGTGACCACCCGAATGGCCGAAATCACGGCCGATGAGGCGAACACATAAAAAAGAAACTGGTACAGAGTCATTCAAGCCTTCCTGATTAATACCGGCTAATTAATGCCGACTGTTCGAGACGAGTAATCACAACCGGTCTCAACGGTAAGGGGCGTCGGCCAGTCGATCGGCGGCAATCTGAGACTCCAGTCGATCGCCAATCTCCAGCAGTTTTTCTTTGGTCATGATCTGCTCGCCCCGCTCTTCGAAGTGGTATTCGAACACACGGGTTTCAACGATCGAATCTACAGGGCAAGCCTCTTCACAGAAGCCGCAGTAAATGCATTTGAACAAATCGATATCGTAGCGCGTGGTGCGACGGGTACCGTCCTCTCGCTCTTCGGATTCAATCGTGATCGCCAGTGCCGGACAAACGGCTTCGCATAATTTGCAGGCGATACAACGCTCTTCGCCATTGGCGTAACGACGCAGGGCATGAAGCCCGCGAAAACGCGGCGACATCGGTGTTTTTTCTTCCGGATACTGCACGGTGAACTTGCGGCCGAAGAAATACTTGCCGGTCACAGACAGCCCCAGAAACAGCTCCCACAAAAACCAGGTTTTAACAAATTGTTTGAATGCGTTCATCGCCCATTACCTCTGGGTGTTTTCTCAGGCCACTTGAACTCAGAAAACCCGAGATCAAGAAAACCATGGCCCGACTTTGAAATACACCAACACACCCTCAACAAAAATCCAGACGATGGTCACGGGAATAAACACTTTCCATCCCAGACGCATGATCTGGTCATAACGATATCGAGGGAAAGTAGCCCGGAACCACAAGAACAGGAACAACAGCACCACGATCTTGATGAAGAACCAGAAAATCCCGGGAATGAAACCGAAAATCGATTCCAGCGCAGTTCCCTGGAACGGGGACAGCCATCCGCCCAGGAACAACAGTGCGGTCAATGCCGAGATCAGAATCATGCTGGCGTATTCGGCCAACATGAACAGAGCGAACGTAATGCCGGAGTACTCAACGTGAAAACCGGCCACGATTTCAGATTCGCCCTCGGAGATATCAAACGGCGCCCGATTGGTTTCAGCTACACCTGAAACAAAATACACCACGAACATGGGCAACAGAGGCAACCAATACCATGTCAGGATATTGCCGGATTGATGCTCGACGATCTCGGTAAGATTCAGACTCCGGGCCGCCATGAGCACACCGACCAATGCGAAGCCCATCGCCAATTCGTACGCCACTTTATGTGCCGCAGAACGCATGCCACCAAGCAAGGCATACTTCGAGTTGGAAGCCCAACCGGCCAGAATCACGCCGTAGACACCGGCAGCACCAATTGCCAGCACATAGAGCAAGCCCGCATTGATATTGGCCAGAACCCAGCCCTTATCGAACGGAATAACCGCCCAACCAACGAATGACGCCACCAGGATCAAAACCGGCGCCAGATAGAATATGAATTTATTGGCGACGTTGGGTGTGATGATTTCCTTGAACAGCAGTTTGAACACGTCGGCAAACGGCTGGAACAAACCCAGAGGACCGACACGGTTAGGACCAATTCGCACCTGCATGTAGCCGATGACCTTCCTTTCGAAATATGTCAGATAAGCCACGGCGATGACCAACGGCAGCAGGATGACCAGTACCCAGATGGTATTGACCACCAGATATTGCCAGGCCGGTGACATCCAGCCGATGACCGGATTCAACAATTGAGTCAACATGCCACCACCTCCCGTGACACTTCAACCAAACCGCCGATGGCTGGTAGCGCGACACTCGCCTCGCTGACATAAATCAGCAATGCGCCCGAAGGTACGGAATCATCGAATTTAACCGTCATCTCGATTGAGCAGCCGGACTGGGTGATTGTCACGACACCGCCCTCGTCCCAATTTTGTTCAGCAGCATCATCGGGATTGACCAGGCAATGTCGCTGCTTTTTCGCCAAATCTGTTACTTGCAAAGGAGCGGCACGGCGGATCACGCCATCGACTGCGTACATGGCCACCGGGGCTATACGCACCCAGCCTTCGGCAGACGAAGTTGATGCAGGCCGAACCGCACCGAGCACCTCACTTTCATTGCTCAGACTGACCTGAGCGCACTGGGATTGCACTTCCGCTCGCACTTCGGTGGCATCCATGAAATCGAAGCCGCTCAGATCCAACAGATTGCCGAGTACCCGCAGGACTTTCCAACCCGGACGGGACTGGGCCCAAGAGCGGACGATGCCCCGTTGCGGCTGCCAACGCCCTTCGCCATTGACCCAAGTGCCGGCCGACTCGATCGCCGTACCGATAGGCAACAGGACATCAGCAAACTCAAGTTGGCTGGGCGTGACATGAGAAACCAGACTGACCACGCACTCTGCCTCAGATAACCGGGCCACTGCCTCGGCACCAGCCTGCGTATCGAGATCTGGCTCGACGCCACACAACAGCATCGCCGGTTTGGGTGACTGCAGTAGTATTTGAGCGTTTGCGCCAGATCCGACCGCAGCCTGACCACCAGCCAGACGATGCGGCACGGCGCCGGCCAACCAAGCGCCTGACTGGTTACCACCTTGCGGCAGGATACCCAGAGATACATCAATCGCTTTGGACAGACGACCGGCCAGATAGCGAATCGCGCCATACTGCGGATCGTTCTGCACCAGATGCCCCAGGAAGATCGCGGCGTTCTCACCTTGTTTGAGATCAGTGAGGATTTGAGTGCATAGTTCCGGACCGATCGGCGCGGACTCAACCAGTCCTTCAGGCAGAGTCACGCCTGCCGCTCGACTCAATGCAATCAAGACATCCAACAAACCGCCGTTTGGTGCACAGCCCCACTGCACAGCGGAGAAGGTCAGAGACTCTTTGACCGGATGAACCACATGAATTCTAGCCCGCTTCGTCAACGCTGCCGTGCGCAGACGATGGCCAAACAGTGGAATGTCCTCACGGATCGAGCCACCGATCACCAGCACCGATGAGAGCTTGCTGATCTGTGCGATGTCCATCCCAAACCACGGCATGACCGGATCGCCCGCATCGGCAGAGAAATCAATCTGGCGCAGACGATGATCTACGTTGTTCGAGCCCATGCCACGAATGATTTTCTGGAACAGGTACAGTTCTTCCAGGCTCGCATTGGGAGAGATCAGCCCCCCCAGGGCTTGAGCACCTTGCTGCTGCACGATGCCCTGAATTTTTTCGGCTACAGTGGCGAGCGCGGTATCCCAGTCGGTTGCATGCCATTGCCCATCTCGCTTGACCATCGGCTGAGCCAAACGATCTTCGGTGAACAAACCGGTGTAAGCATAACGATCACGATCCGACAACCAGGTTTCGTTGATCAAATCGTTATCACGGGGAACCGTGCGCATCACCTGCCCATCACGGGTATGCAGGTATAGATTCGAACCAAAGGCATCATGAGTGGCAATATGCGGCTGCTGCACCAACTCCCATGGGCGGGAGGTGTAACGCGACGGCTTGGCCGTGAGCGCGCCCACCGGGCACAGGTCGATGACATTGCCGGACAATTCGGAACTCACGCTTTTGGCGATATAGGTACCGATTTCCATGTGGTCGGAACGACCAACCACACCCAATTCTTTCAGACCTGCAATTTCTTCGCCGAAACGTACGCAACGCGTACAGTGGATGCAGCGCGTCATGTCGGTAGCGATCAGTGGACCGATATCCTTGTCTTTAACCACACGCTTGGTTTCGGAATATTGCCCAACCCCTTCTCCATAGCCCATGGCCAGATCCTGCAACTCGCACTCACCACCCTGATCGCAAATCGGACAATCGAGCGGGTGGTTGATCAGCAGGAATTCCATAGTCGCACGTTGGGCGGCCAGCGCTTTGGGGCTGCGTGTTTGCACGCGCATGCCTTCGGAAATGGGTGTTGAACAGGCAGGCAGCGGCTTGGGCGCACGTGCCACTTCAACCAGACACATCCGGCAGTTGGCCGCTATCGAGAGTTTGCGGTGATAGCAAAAGCGAGGAATGTTGATGCCTGCCTGATCGGTAACCTCGATCAGCATTTCGCCCTTGCGCCCCTGCAGGCGATGACCATCAACTTCAATGGTGATCAAATCGTCGTGAATACTCAAAGACTTAACCCTGTATCTGTTAGACCGTCGCCAAACCATCAGCAATCATGCTGTGGCCATGCTCGATGTAATATTCAAATTCGTGACGGAAATGCTTGAGGAAACTCCGCACGGGTACTGCGGCAGCATCGCCCAGCGCGCAAATGGTCCGTCCTTCGATCTTGCTGGCCACATCATCCAATCGGTTCAAATCGGCCATTGCACCCTTGCCTTCAACAATGCGCGTGAGCATTCGATACAGCCAACCGGTACCTTCACGGCATGGTGTGCATTGACCGCACGACTCCGAATAGTAAAAACGGGAAATACGGCGCAAAGCCTCAACCATGCACGCCGAGTCGTCGATCACGATCAGGCCGCCCGAACCGAGGAACGTGCCCGATTTGGCGATCGAGTCATAGTCCATGTTGGTCTGCATCATCACAGAACCCGGCACCACTGGAGTAGAGGTACCGCCCGGAATCACCGCCTTGAGCTTGCGGCCTTCACGTACGCCACCAGCCATAGCCAGCAGTTCACTGAAGGGCAAGCCCATCGGGATTTCAAATACGCCAGGCTTGTTCACATGACCTGAAACGGAGAACAACTTGAGACCACCGCTGTTTGGCACGCCCAAATCCGCAAACCACTTGCCACCGTTTCGCATAATGGCGGGAACGGAAGACAGTGTTTCTGTGTTATTCACAGTAGTGGGGCGCCCGTACAATCCGAAGTTGGCAGGGAAAGGTGGCTTGAATCGAGGTTGGCCTTTCTTACCTTCCAGTGATTCGAGCAAGGCAGTCTCTTCGCCGCAGATGTAAGCGCCGGCGCCCAGAGAACCATACAGATCGAAATCAATGCCGGAGCCTTGCAGGTTCTTGCCCAGCAACCCCAACTCGTAGGCTTCCTTGACCGCGGTTTCAAAACGACGGAACACCAAGTCGGTGAACTCACCGCGCATGTAGTTGTAACCAACGGTTGCGCCAATGGTGTAACCCGCAATCGCCATACCCTCTACCAAGGCATGGGGGTTATTGAGCAGAATCTGACGATCCTTGGCGGTACCCGGCTCGGACTCATCCGAGTTACAAACGACATACTTCTGCCCCGGCGCATTGCGCGGCATGAAGGACCATTTGAGACCGGTCGGGAAACCCGCCCCGCCCCTACCCCGCAGGTTTGAGGTTTTCAGCTCTTCGATAATCAGTGCAGGATCGGTTTTTTCGGCCAGGATTTTCCGCCAAGCCGAGTAACCGCCAATCTTGAGATAGCTCTCAAGCGTCCAGGGCTCATCAAACTGCATCGTCGCAAAACAGACTTGTTCCGTCATCGCGTCACTCCAGTTTATCGAGGATGGCATCAACCTTTTCTGGTGTCAGCCGTTCGTAATAGACATGATCGACCTGCATCATCGGGCCGCCGTCGCAGGCGGCCAGGCACTCTTCTTCCACTTTGAGGTAGATCCGACCATCAGGAGTCGACTCACCGAGCTTGATACCCAGTTTCTTCTCGCAATGCGCCACAATCTCGTCCGAGCCCATCAAGGCGCATGAGATGTTGGTACAGATGGATACGTGATGCCGACCGCAGGGTTTTGTTTCCAGCATGGAATAGAAGGTCGCCACTTCATAAACGGAAATGGGTGGCAGTTCGAGGTACTCGGCAACTGCATCCATCAAATCCGTCGTCAGATAGCCTTCATTCTGGTGCTGTGTTTCGCGAAGCGCCGCCAGCACGGCTGATCGCTTCTGCTCAGGCGGATACTTGCTGAGCCAATGATCAATCTCATGGCGTGTGTGATCGCTCAGCAAATGAATCTTACTGTCTTTCATTAACGGTCCACCTCACCAAAAACAATATCTTGCGTACCGATAATCGCCACGACATCGGCCAGCATGTGCCCGCGCGACATTTCGTCGAGGGCAGACAGATGCGCAAAGCCGGGAGCACGGATTTTTAAACGGTATGGCTTGTTGGCCCCGTCGGAAACCAGGTAAATCCCGAATTCACCCTTCGGATGCTCCACCGCTGCATAGGTCTCGCCTTCGGGGAGGCAATAACCCTCGGTGAACAATTTGAAATGGTGAATCAGGGATTCCATATCCGCCTTTACCTCTTCCCGGCGAGGCGGGGCGATCTTACGGTTATCGACCATGACCGGACCTGGATTCTTGCGCAGCCAGTCGATACATTGCTGGATGATCCGGTTGGACTGCCGCATTTCCTCGACACGAACCAGATAACGATCGTAGCAATCGCCTGTGACGCCTACAGGAATGTCGAAATCCAGTTTGTCATAGACGGCATAAGGCTGCTTCTTGCGCAGATCCCACTCGACACCGGAACCGCGCAGCATCGGGCCGGTAAAGCCCAACGCAATCGCGCGATCCGGTGGAACAATGCCGATGTCAACCGTACGCTGTTTCCAAATCCGGTTATCCGTGAGCAGGGTCTCGTACTCGTCGACATAGCCCGGGAACCGCTGGGTGAAGTCTTCAAGGAAATCCAGCAGGGAACCTTGGCGGGACTCGTTCATCCGACGAACATCACGCTCACTATGCCACTGTGATTTCTCATACTGAGGCATTGAGTCGGGCAAATCCCGCGCCACGCCGCCCGGACGATAATAAGTAGCATGCAATCGAGCACCGGAGACCGCTTCGTAGCAATCCATCAAATCCTCCCGCTCACGGAAGGCATAAAGGAAAACGGTCATCGCACCGATATCCAGTGCGTGCGCACCCAGCCAGAGCAGATGGTTCAAAATACGGGTAATTTCGTCGAACATGACGCGGATGTACTGCGCCCGTTCAGGAATCTCAAGATTGACCAACTGCTCGATGGCGCGAACATAAGCATGTTCGTTACTCATCATCGAGACATAATCAAGTCGATCCATATAACCGATGGACTGGTTATAAGGTTTGCTTTCGGCCAGTTTTTCGGTTCCACGATGAAGCAGACCAATGTGCGGATCGGCGCGAACGATTGTCTCACCATCCATCTCCAGCACCAGACGCAGTACGCCGTGGGCAGATGGATGCTGTGGACCGAAATTCAGAGTGTAATTGGCAATTTCCGGCATGATCAGCTACCCCTTCGCGTCGTCTCTGCGGGCACGACGTAACGGCTATCGTGGCGATGCACCTTAGGCACCAGCACACGCGGCTCAATGGAAACAGGTTCGTAAACCACCCGGTTCTTCTCTGGGTCGAACCGAACTTCGACGTGACCGATCAACGGGAAATCCTTGCGCATCGGATGACCAACGAATCCGTAATCCGTGAGGATTCGGCGCATGTCGGGATGGTCATCGAACAGAATACCGAAGAGATCGAATGCTTCGCGTTCGAACCAATTGACGACAGGCCAGACGGCCACGACCGAAGGAACGGTCGGCAATTCTGCATCTACACACGGAATCCGGACGCGGACACGCCAGTTGTGCTTATAGGAGAGCAAATGAGCCACAACTGCGAAGCGAGGGCGATCCTGATTGCCTGACGGCATCTCGTCACCAAACTTCAGGCGGGCATTACTGGCAGGCTCGACTCCACGACTATAACCAGCATAAGACACGCTTTCTTCGCCCGCCCACTCTTGTCGGCCATATTCCAGATAGTCGATTCCACAGAGATCGACGCATTGATCGAAATGAGTCTCAGGTGCGGTAGCCAAGCGCTTGGCCACTTCTTGCCAGCGCGCTGCCGCCACCTCAATGGTGATTTCATCCAACGCAACGGTCAGATTGACCAACAGATCGCCGAGCACAGATTCCAGGGCTGGTTTCAGGGCCGGATTAAGCCTTTGCTGCACAGTCATAATGATCTACTTTGCCTATTGTTTTGCGCCAACACAATCAGCTCCGTGCGATTGTATTGGTACGGCGAATCTTGTTCTGAAGCTGAATAATCCCGTACAGCAAGGCCTCGGCCGTTGGCGGACAACCCGGAACGTAAATGTCGACCGGCACGATCCGGTCGCAACCGCGCACAACTGCGTATGAATAGTGATAGTAGCCGCCGCCATTGGCGCAGGAACCCATGGAAATAACCCAACGAGGCTCAGCCATCTGATCATAGACTTTACGCAGGGCCGGGGCCATCTTGTTGACCAGTGTACCCGCCACGATCATGACATCCGACTGACGCGGACTGGGGCGGAAAACAACGCCGAACCGATCCAGATCGTAACGCGCAGCACCCGCATGCATCATTTCGACCGCACAGCAGGCCAAACCGAACGTCATGGGCCAGAGCGAACCGGTACGTGCCCAGTTAATAAGCTTGTCGGCAGAAGTGGTGACGAAACCTTTTTCGAGAACGCCTTCTATTCCCATTCCAGCGCCCCCTTCTTCCACTCATACACAAACCCGACGACCAGAACACCCAAGAAGATGGCCATGGCAATCAACCCGAAGTGACCGATCTGATCCAGAGCCACAGCCCACGGGAACAGAAAGGCAATCTCAAGGTCGAAAATAATGAAAAGAATAGCAACGAGGTAGTAACGCACGTCAAACTTCATGCGCGCGTCTTCAAAAGCCGCAAAACCACACTCGTAAGGAGCGTTCTTAGCCGAATCAGGACGGAATGGAGCAAGAAGCTTACCGCCAAACAACAACCCCAACGAAAACAACACGGCAACGCCGAAGAAAATCAGGATGGGAAGATAACCTTCTAGCACGGGGCACCCTCTCGGTCAGCGCGAACCAACGTCCGCTTGATTTTTCGCGCGCAAACTAAAACCCAGCACACAAGCAATTCCTGCGGACTGGCCTACTCTTGTTATTATTTTACTTACACAAAATTGGTGCGGACGGTGGGACTCGAACCCACACAGCTTTCGCCACTACCCCCTCAAGATAGCGTGTCTACCAATTCCACCACGTCCGCGAAATCTGCGCCTGCCTTCACCAGCGATCAAGCTGGCGCGACAGGCTTTCTACTCTATACAAGCCAAGTTATTTACCAGGCACATCGGCCGGCTTGGTTGATTCATTAACCGCTGGCGCGACCTGCTCGCTGCCTCCTGATGTGGATGGCACATCCGAAGGCTTACCTTGACTCGCTGGTGCAGGGGTCACTGACTCAGAAGTTGAAGGCACTGAATTCTGTGAATTGGGCGCAGAGCCCATCCCAGAGTCCGTCTTTGAAACGGGCACAGAATTTACCACGCTGGAAGGACTATGTGAAGTATTAATGACGTAAGCGAGGAGCAAACTGGTCGCAAAAAAAGCGACCACAAGCCAGCCCGTCATTTTTTGCAGAAAGGTTGCCGCGCCACGGGCCCCAAATACGGTGCCGGACGAACCTGAGCCAAATGCAGCCCCGGCATCAGCGCCCTTTCCATGCTGAATCAGCACCAAGCCAATCAAGGCCAAACCAATCAGTACATGCCCAATCAAAATCAATGTTTGCATCACACAGTTCCAAGCGAGTCGGCCGCAGCACGACAAATAATCATAAAATCTTCTGCCTTCAAAGATGCACCGCCAATCAAGCCGCCATCAATATCAGGCTGGGAGAACAGTTCGGCAGCGTTATCCGGCTTCACCGACCCGCCGTATTGAATGCGCACGGCACGTGCGACCGATTCGCTCTGCCCGGCAATCAGACCACGAATCGTAGCGTGCATCGCTTGCGCCTGCTCGGGGGAAGCAGTCAAACCGGTACCAATGGCCCAAACAGGCTCATACGCAATAACGATCCGATCAAACGCACCAACACCGACCTCGTCGATGACCGCCTGCACCTGGGAACACACGACTTCGTTCATATGCCCACCCTGGCGATCTTCCAAAGTCTCACCCACACACAGAACAGGCGTAAGGCCAGCTGCCAGGGCGCGCCCAACCTTACGGGCAATCACCTCATCCCGCTCACCAAAAAGGGCGCGGCGCTCAGAGTGACCGATCAGCACATAATGACAACCAACATCGCGTAGCATGTCAGCCGAAACTTCGGCCGTGTAGGCGCCTTCGACATACTCAGAGCAATCCTGAGCACCAATCTTCAAATCCGTATGCGCCGCTTGGCGCACCGTTTGCGGAATAAGAACGAATGGGGGGCAAACCCCTACATCGATCGCATCCAATCCCGTCACCCCGGCAAGAATGCCAGCCACAAGCGCCTCAGACGAGGCCGTTGAGCCGTTAAGCTTCCAGTTTCCGAGTACGATTGGCTTACGCATGCCGTCCTATTTCCCCTTGGTTCTGCTTTTTCTGGAACGCACCAGCGCCCGATCTGTTATCAAAAAGGCCGACAAGGTTACTTGTACAAGCGAGTTAAATCAATCACTCATACACGCTTCACACCATTAGCCCGGCTGGGATAAGGCGATCTCTTTTACTTCCTGAGCCAGCTTTTTCGCCTGTTTCTCAACCAAATCAGCCCGCTTGCCTTCAACCATGACACGAATCAGCGGCTCAGTACCCGATGCACGGAGCAGGACGCGACCATCATCACCCAGAACTTTTTCGACAGCTTGCACCGCGGCGACGATACGCGGCTGGCTCAAATCACACTTCTGTTCCGTGCGTACATTGATCAAGGTCTGCGGAAATATCGACATATTTTCGGTGAGCGCACGCAAGCTTTGACCACTGGCCTTCATCGCAGACAGAACCTGCAGCGCAGCCACAATACCATCACCCGTTGTATGCCGATCCAGACACAAAATATGCCCAGAAGACTCACCGCCCAACAACCAATCATTCCGCTTCAGGGTCTCGTGCACATATCGATCCCCGACGTTGGCCCGAGCAAACGGCAAACCCAGATCCTTGATTGCCAGTTCGAGACCGAGATTACTCATCAGCGTTCCAACCACCCCGCCGTTATAACCTGAACGACTCACACGGTCCGCGGCAATGATGTAGAGCAACTGATCGCCATCCAGCACATGACCTTCGGCATCGACGAGCAACACGCGGTCACCATCTCCATCCAGCGCCACACCAAGATCCGCCCGGAACTCGGCCACGGCTCGCTGTAGTGCAGCAGGATCAGTCGATCCCACGCCTGCATTGATATTCAACCCATCCGGCTCAACGCCAATTCGAATCACTTCGGCGCCCAGCTCCGTAAACACGCGCGGAGCAACTTGATATCCGGCTCCGTTGGCGCAATCGACAACGATCCGTAGATTGGACAATGACAACCCCGTCTCGATCGAGCTCTTGCAGAATTCGATATATCGGCCCGGTGCATCGTCAATACGCTGAGCCTTGCCCAACATATCCGGACGGGCCACGGTCATGGGTTCGTCCAGCATGCGCTCGATTTCCGTCTCGATCACATCTGGCAACTTTTCTCCATGGGACGAGAAAAATTTAACGCCGTTATCCTGAAAAGGATTGTGAGAAGCGCTGATCACCACGCCAGCCGATCCGCGCAACGTACGCGTCAAGTAGGCAATGGCCGGTGTTGGCATTGGCCCCAGCAAGCGCACATCCACACCCGCAGCAGAAAACCCCGCCTCCAGAGCCGACTCGAACATGTATCCGGAAATACGTGTATCTTTTCCAATCAGTACCCGACGGCGTCCTTCCTGCCCCAGCACCATGCCCGCGGCCCAGCCAAGTTTCAGCACGAACTCCGGTGTCATCGGCCATTGCCCCACCGCACCTCGTACGCCATCGGTCCCAAATACCTTCATATCCATTCACCTTACACTGCTACAGCCGCCCGCATCCTAACCGATATCACGCCCGCTGCCACTAATAGTACTCAGCCAAAGAAATCGCCCAAACAAAAAAACCGCCTTATCAAAAGGCGGTTCATATGGGCTGCACCACCTCGAAGAGGTGGCGATCAACACAGTTACTCGGTCTGAGCCATGTTGTTGTTCGCACCTTTTACATTCATCTGTGAAATGTAAGCGGCCAAATCACGGATCTCTTCAGGAGTCAGATATTTTGCCTGCGCGTTCATGACGTAAGAGTATGGACCCAACTGCTTACCAGACTTGTACATTTCAAGCATGGAAGTTGTTGCTGAAACCGGCAAACCAGAAAGCTTCGGCGCGTTCAGGAGTTTTCCACCCTCGCCCTCTGCACCGTGACACACGGCACAACTTGAGAACAGCGCATGACCAAAGCCGATGTTAGCATCTGCCTTAATCATGTTCGCCGCAGGCGCAGCAGCAGCCGGTGCTGCAGCAGCAGGCGCAGCGGCAGCTTCAGCACCACCACCAAGCGTAGCGATGTATGCGGCGAGGTCAGCGATATCGGCTGGAGACAGGTTTGCAGCCTGAGGCGCCATGGTGCCATAGCGTGCGCCGCCCAGGTTATGAGCCTTCAGAGTAGCCATATCGCCTTTTTTGAAGGCAGTAAGAATGGTTTCGGCGTCCGCCGCGCTCAACTTCGTCAACGCTGGGAATGCCCCCCCGTTACCTTTTCCATCCGCGCCGTGGCAGGCTGCGCACGTTGCAAATTTTGTTTTACCCGCAGCAGCATCACCTGCGGCCATTGAAACCACGGGCTGAATCATCAAACCGCCCAACATGACAGCCAATAGCGAACGACGCATCATTTTCATAGTTACTCTCTCGTTTTTATCATGACAATTTGAACGCAATGCACTCTAACAGGCACACATCGATCAAATACCCCCGACTGCGTAAAATATCAGAGAACACTAATAAGGAACAACCGGATGCGTCTTATGCATCAATAAATAAATGTATGGTAGCAACACAAGAATCAGGTCGAAAAACCAAGGCCACAAGTCGCCCGATACAGCCTCAAGCCATCTCTCGTCGCCGCTACATCATGGACCCGAACGATGTCCGCTCCGCGCTCCATTGCCATCACAGCAAGCAAGACGCTTCCAACCACCCTATCGAAAACAGGACGCCCCGTCACCTCACCGATCATCCTCTTTCGTGACAGTCCGACAAGAATAGGCATATTCCTGGACTGGAATTGCCGCAACTGGGCAAGAAGTTCAAAATTCTGCTCGGTGGTTTTCGCAAAACCGAAGCCAGGGTCGAGCATCAGATGGGATCGGGGGATACCTACCTCTATCGCTGCATTCACTCGCTCGTCCAACTCCGACAACACATCAGACACCAGGTTTTCGTACCGACACAGGCTGTTCATCGTCGAGGGTTCGCCACGCATGTGCATCAAACACACCATCACACCCGAATTCTGCACGGCATGTCGAGCAGCCTCCAGCGCCCCCGGACGAGCCAACGCCCGCACATCATTGATAATGGACGCGCCAGCCTGTGTCGCGGCCAGCATCACCTCTGGCTGACTGGTGTCGATGGAGACAGGCAAGTCGAAGCGAGCCTTGATTGCCTCGATCACCGGCACAACACGTTCAAGCTCCTGTTCAACGCCGACCACCTCGGCGCCGGGACGCGTCGACTCGCCGCCCACGTCGATGATATCAGCGCCCTCAGCCTGCAGAGTCGCCACAACATCGACAACCCTGTCGATATCGATTTTCTTTTGGTGAAAAAAAACACCCCCGTCCGAAAAGGAGTCAGGAGTGATATTCAAGATAGCCATGATGCGTGGCGACTTCGAATGAAGCTGCGGTATGAACGAATCCTGCACGGGCAAATCAGTGCTGGTTAGCCGGGCCACCAACTGCATCCGACGGGGGGGCTGACTTATCTGCCGGGGGAGTAGCTTCTTCAGGCTTGGCCTCAGACACGGTCTCTCCACTTGCCGGCGGGGTCTTGCTGCCCGAATCAGAGCCTGCGCCCCAATCAGCAGGGTCACGAACAGGTCGGCGGGCCATCAAATCATCAATCTGGGCCACATCGATCGTTTCGTACTTCATCAAGGCATCAGCCATGGCGTGCAGAATGTCAATGTTATCCGTCAACAACTGGTGGCAACGCTCGTAGTTGCGGTCGATCACGAGTCGCATCTCGGCATCGATCACACTGGCGGTGTTATCGGAGATATTGCCACCCGGCACCGACCGGCCGAACATGGCGTCGCCGTCCTCCTCGGAATAGGCGAGCGTACCCAATTTGTCCGACATACCCCATTTGGTGACCATGTTGCGGGCAATTTCGGTCGCACGCTCAATGTCATTCGAAGCACCGGTCGTTACAGCTTCCGCCCCGAAAATCAGCTCCTCGGCAATACGCCCGCCAAACAGGCTGGAAATATTGGATTCGAGTTTGCGCTTCGAGTAGCTGTAGCGATCTTCATCCGGCAGGAACATGGTGACACCCAACGCACGACCGCGCGGGATGATGGAAACCTTGTACACCGGATCATGTTCCGGCACCAAACGACCAACAATCGCGTGTCCCGCTTCATGATAAGCGGTGAGTTTCTTCTCGGCTTCGCTCATCACCATGGATTTGCGCTCGGCACCCATGATGATCTTGTCCTTGGCGCGCTCGAGATCGGCCATAACCACTTCGGATTTGTTCGCGCGGGCGGCAAACAAGGCAGCTTCATTCACCAGATTAGCGAGATCGGCACCGGAGAAGCCTGGTGTCCCGCGCGCAATCAGATTGGGAACGATGTCGGCAGCAGCCGGCACCTTGCGCAGATGAACCTTGAGGATTTGCTCACGGCCACGCACATCGGGAAGACCGACCACTACCTGGCGGTCGAACCGGCCTGGACGCAGCAATGCCTTGTCGAGTACGTCGGGGCGGTTCGTCGCCGCAATGATGATCACGCCTTCATTGCCTTCGAAGCCATCCATCTCAACCAGCAACTGGTTCAATGTCTGCTCACGTTCATCGTGTCCGCCGCCCATGCCGGAGCCGCGATGACGACCCACCGCATCGATCTCATCGATGAAGATGATGCAAGGGGCCTGTTTCTTGGCCTGCTCGAACATATCACGAACCCGTGAAGCGCCAACGCCGACGAACATTTCGACGAAATCGGAACCGGAAATCGTAAAGAACGGCACTTTTGCCTCGCCCGCCACGGCGCGCGCAAGCAGGGTTTTACCCGTGCCCGGCGGACCGACCATCAGCACGCCGCGCGGTACCCGACCGCCCAGACGCTGGAACTTGCCCGGGTCGCGCAGAAAATCGACCAATTCCACCACATCCTGCTTGGCCTCATCGGCACCGGCCACATCGTTGAATGTCACCTTCACCTGATCTTCGCCCAGCAGACGTGCCTTGGACTTACCGAAACTCATGGCACCACGACCGCCGCCACCCTGCATCTGACGCATGAAAAAGATCCAGATACCGATCAACAACAGGAACGGGAACCATTGGATGAAAATCGTCATCAACAAGGATGGACGCTCAGGCGGCACGGCATTGATTTTGACGTTGTTGCTCAACAGGTCGCCAACCATTGCGCGATTATCCGTTTCCGGGCTGTATGTCTCGAAGGTGGCACCCGAACTGGTTTTACCGGTAATGGTCTTACCTTCGATAACCACGGAATCAATACTACCGCCTTTCACATCGCTCAGAAATTGCGAATAACTCATGGGTTGAGTAGCCGTCGAGCGCGAACTGAAGCTGTTGAAAACGGTCATCAAAACAACCGCTATCACCACCCAGACGAGAATATTTTTCGTTAAATCGTTCAACACGCCACCTCTGCTTCACATTGCCGGGAAGCCATACCCCGACAAATAAAATTTATAGCCTTAACCTTATACCACGCGCTTGCCGCGCGCCACCAAATACACCTCACGCGAGCGCGGACGCGACGCCTTGGGCTTGCGCACCACGACGCTCTTGAAGGCGCTCCGGGCATCCCGCATGAGCGCATCAAAGCCTTCGCCCTGGAAGACTTTAGTCACAAATGCCCCCTCGGGTTTGAGCATTTGATGACAAAAATCCAGAGCGAGTTCCGCCAGGTACATGGCACGAGGGATATCTACCGTTTCCACCCCGCTCATGTTCGGCGCCATGTCAGAAATCACGAGATCGACTGGCGCATCTCCGAGCAACGCTGTGAGACGTGCTAGCACTTCCTCTGAGGAAAAGTCGCCCTGAATCACGGTTGTATGGGCAAAATGATCCATAGGCAAGAGGTCGAGCGCAAAAATATGCCCCCGATCGCCCACGACCTGCGCGGCGTATTGCGTCCATCCACCCGGCGCGGCACCAAGATCGACTACACGTTGCCCCGGTTTCAAGAAACGGTCCCGCTCGTTGAGCTCCATCAGTTTGTATACAGCGCGCGAGCGATAGCCTTCACGCTTGGCGCGCAAGACAAATTCATCACGAAAGTGTTCAGCCAACCAACGCTGGCTGCTATTTGACCGGGCCATAGGCTCCCCTGATCGTCGAATAATCGGCCATTATCGCCCGAAGCAAGGCTTTCACCAAACCGAAAGACACGAAAAAACCGACTGTCGGAAGCCGGTTTTGCGTCGTGTCGAACATCTGGTTCAAGCTGATCAGTGCGTCTTCATACCCTGCATCGTAGGACGTTTTTTCACGGGCACACTGATCGTTTCATGTGAGCCATCGGCAAACGTGAGTGTCACCGGCAGGGAGTCGCCCGCCTGCAGCCGCTTCTCCGGCTGGATCAGCATGATGTGATAACCACCGGGAGCCAGCCTGGTTTCACCGTGGGCAGGCACAACGATCTCTTTCTGCTCGATCATTTTATGCATGCCATCAACTTCGATCGACTTGTGCAATTGGACGAGCTTGAAGCCCGGCGCCTCGGCCTTGACCAATGCTTCCGGCTTGTCGGTCTGGTTATTCATATTGAGAAAAACCGCATTCGCCATTGCTCCCGGGGGTTGCTCGGGAATCCAGGCATCGGAAATCACGGGTGCCGCAAACGCACCGCTACTCATTGCCATAAACAGTGAACCTACTAACATTCGCTTCATCGCACCACCTCTTTGAAAAATCGAACCAAAGCCTGATCCATCGCCGCCGGATCATGCGGTGATGGCAAAATGGCGACCATCTTGCCATCAGGGGAAATCAACCGGAACGCGGTATCGTGATCAATCTCATAACTCTTATCGCCCGGAGTATGCGCCGAGATTCGGTACCCCGCCTTCATCGGTTTGGTGACCTCATCGATCATCGACCGCGCGCCCGTCATCCCAATAAACTGCTTATCGAAATAATGGACGTACTCATTGATTCGCTTGGGCGTATCCCGCTCGGGATCCACGGACAGAAACACAATCTGCCATTTCACACCGGGCAGTGACTGCTGCAACTCAGGCAACAACCCCGCCAAAGCGGTCAACTCGGTCGGGCAGACATCAGGACAGAAGGTATAGCCGATATAGAATAGCGTCCAATGCCCCTTGAACATATCCGGCGTCTTGACCGGCCCGTTTGCCGTCATGAATTCGGCAGGCGGAACAACGACAGGGGATTTCAGTGTGCGCATGACCAGCAAACCCTTCGGCTCGAAAGCGGACAGCCGCTGGACATTGATTGCACGCTCATTGATCGAGCCACTCTGATTCTGGTCGTCACAAGCCGAAATCCCGAACGAGACAAATACGCCCAAGGCCAGCAACGCCAGAAAACGCGCCAACACCAGGGACACATGCGGGAATTGACGCCCAGAACAAGCGTGCAACATAAAAACACCCCTTTCCGAAGATAATTAATCCATCACCACAACCACGCTTCCTCCACGCCGGGAATCGATTGGTTAAAAATGATTAAACCGTTAATATGCCTTCTATCGGGCACCAGTCACAATGTGTGATTTCACACACTTTTTCCTTTTGACTGCTTCCCTTTGGTCCTTTATATCTTCGGTACTCCGATACCGCTCCCACTTCTCACCAACAAGATCAGCATGGCTCTCACAAACAAACAAAAACAGTTTCTGCGCGCACAGGCCCACCACCTCAACCCTGTCGTACTTCTTGGTCAACACGGGCTGACCGACGCCGTCATGGCTGAAATCGAGCTTGCGCTGAGTATTCACGAACTCATCAAAGTACGTATTCCCGGCCAGGATCGGGACGACAAGAAAGATATGATGCAGCAGATCGCCACCACGACCGGTTCCGAGCTGGTGCAATCTGTAGGGCACATCGCCGTGTTTTACCGCCCCGATCCGGATGGCGCACGCCTGGTGCTACCCAAAGCCACTGCGGGAACCAACCGTCGTTAATACGCTTCAATTAAAGCCATGATCCTGCCTTTTCTGAGCGAGGGTAAACACGCGGATCCCGATGATTTCCCACCGGTACACCGGGCACTCACGGAACCCAACGGATTACTGGCGGCAGGCGGCGATTTAACCTTGTCGCGCATGATCTCCGCCTATAAACGCGGTATTTTTCCCTGGTTTGGCGCGGGCGATCCCGTTCTCTGGTGGGCACCTGATCCTCGCACTGTGTTGACCCCAACGGGCTTTCACCTTTCCCGATCACTAGCCAAATGGCGCCGCCAGCAACGTTACCGAATTACGGTGAATGAAGCCTTCGCAGACGTGGTCGCCGGTTGTGCCGCCCCGCGATCAGATCAGGATGGCACCTGGATCGTGCCGGATATGCTCAAGGTGTTCATCGAACTCCATGTAGCAGGACACGGGTATTCCATCGAGATATGGGATGGTGCGCAGCTGGTTGGCGGCTTGTTCGGTGCGAAGTTCGGCCGAGCAGCGTTCGGCGAGTCCATGTTCAGCCGTGTACCGAATGCATCCAAACTCGCGCTGGCTGCCATCCTCATCGATCAGCGCTGGGGCGAAATCGATTTTCTCGACTGTCAGTTCACGACCACTCACCTCCTGAGCCTCGGGGCGGAAGAATGGTCACGAAGCCATTTCAACAAGCGTTTGGCCACCAGCATAGGATCCCATCAGGGCGATTGACGAAACCCATGCCAGCCGCGATGATCAAGCCATACACCTCCTCGTTTTCTGACCTACTGACACGCACACCACGATGCAACACGATGCCATGGCCTCATTACTGATTTTATTGATCATCTCGGTCGTCGCCGTGGTTGGACTACGGCGTTTGCGCCTACCCGCCATCCTGGGATATCTCGCCGTGGGTGTCGTGGCTGGCCCCTATAGCCTGGGCTGGATTGGCGACGTAAAGGACATCCATCTGATTGCCGAATTCGGCGTGGTGTTCCTGCTCTTCATGCTGGGATTGGAATTCTCCCTCCCGCGACTGATCGCGATGCGCCGGGCGGTCATGGGCATGGGGGGAGCACAGGTGCTGACTACCGCCATCGTGACTGGCGTTGCGGCATGGTTGATGGGGTTTTCACCGGCCGCCGCATTCGTGTTGGCAGGCGTGCTGACCGTCTCTTCTACAGCGATCGTCATCAAGCAACTGGGCGAACAACTGGAAGTCAACAGCCGCCACGGCAACAACGCCGTGGGCGTTCTGCTGTTTCAGGATCTGGCCGTCATTCCGTTCTTGATCATCATCCCTGTTCTGGGCGTGCAAGCAGGCGCGTCCAACAGTACGGCACAACTCAGTCTGCACATTGCCACCACCATCGCGGTGGGGATCGCGACAGCAGCCGTGCTCTTCTTCGGCGGACGCTGGATCCTGCGTCCACTTTTCCGGGAAATCGCGCGCGCCCGTTCTGCAGAACTCTTCACCATAGCTGTACTGCTGGTTGTATTGGGTGCAGGCTGGCTGACCAACCAGGCTGGGCTCTCCTACGAACTCGGTGCGTTCCTGGCCGGTATCGCGCTCTCGGAAACACAATACAAACACCAGATTGAAACGGATGTGCGCCCATTCCGCGATGTCCTGCTCGGTCTGTTCTTCATCACCATCGGCATGATGCTGAATGTGCGTGAACTACCGGACGTGTTTGTCTGGGTTCTACTGTTGCTGAGTCTTCTGGTTGTTATCAAGACCAGCATCGTATTCATCATTGGACGCGCAATGGGCGAGGAATCCGGAGTAGCGCTGCGTACGGGCCTGGTACTGGCGCAAGGCGGTGAATTCGGTTTTGCCATGCTGGCCATCACTGCGCCGGAGATCATGACCGACTATCAACGGCAAATCGTTCTGGCGGTCGTGATCTTCTCGATGGTGTTGACCCCCGTACTCATCAAGTTCAATGGCTGGATTGCCAAGTATCTGGTCCCCAGTTACCAGAAGAATCGTGAAAATCAGGCAGAAGCCATCTCACAATTCACCAATGAACTGAGTGGTCATGTCGTGATTTGCGGCTTTGGTCGAGTGGGGCAGAACGTGGCTCGCCTGCTGCAAAGCGAGGGGTTCGAATACGCGGCCATCGAAATCGATCCGGATATCGTGCAACAGGCCTTGCAGGCCGGCTTGCCGGTACACTTCGGCAATTCAACTCATGGCGAGATTCTCGAGGCTGCGGGTCTGAGCCGGGCACGGGCACTGGTCATTTCCCATTTGGACGACAGTGCCGCCATCAAGACGACAGAGGTTGCTCGTAGCATTTCCGAAAACATTCCGATCATGGTTCGGGCACGTACGGACGAACAGCTCGATCCGCTGTATGAAGCGGGTGCCACCGATGTGGTTGCCAGTATCTATGAGATGAGCCTCGTGCTCTCCGGCAATGTGTTGCGCGCATTGAATGTACCGGTATCCAAGGTCATCCGGCAGATTCAGGAAATCCGGCGTGAAAATTACGCTCCCTTACGGCATACCTATGCGGGTAACCGGGCACGCGACAGCAATGATTTCATTCCACTCGCACCGCGCACCCTGCGCAACATCGCACTGGTTCCAGGTGCCTTTGCCATTGGTCGCACGCTTGAAAGCTGCCTGCCCAGCAACAAGACCATCGTGGTCGATGCCATCAACCGTTCCGGTATTCGCGGGGAAACACCGCAAAGCGACACCCTGCTGCAGGAAGGCGACACGCTCACGCTGTACGGTGCGCCTGAAGAACTCGATAACGCCGAACACTTCCTGCTCTCCGGCCGTGGATAAAAACCTGGAATAAAAACAGGAAGATGCATAACCGGAGAAATGGTCGTATCATGAAACGCAACAATGCACGATCAAGGAGTAAGCCATGATCAATTTACACGCCAGTTATACGAATACGCCCGTGGCCGACGGCGCGCTTGACCTCACCGCGAACCAGAACCCGAACTTCAGTTCGGCCCAGACACGCAACATGCCGGTGGAACCGCAAACACCCAACCGCGTCAGCAGCCCGGAACAAGTTGCAGCAGCAGTGAAGAACCCGACTTCAAATGGCGTCACCGCAAATTCGACAGGCTCCCTGCTCGACGTCCGCGCCTGATACCGACATAAATTAACGGCAGCGGATGCGCATCCGCGCCAAATGCGCCACAATCCTGTTCGTTTATCAACTCGAACCTTGATCATGGCGCCAACCAAACCAGTCCAACTTTCCGCACCGAAATCCTCGAACGATCCCCTGTTTCTGCGTAGTGCCAGCTTTATTGGTACTGCCTATACCTTGGCTGATTTTTCCAGAAGAACACCGCGCGCACTGTTAGTTGTCGTACCGGATAGTCGCCGCGCCACCGAACTGGCGGAAGCACTAGCGCTGTTCAATTGCCCTGCGGATATCTTTCCCGACTGGGAAGTCCTTCCCTACGATCGCTTCTCACCACATCAGGATCTGATTTCCGACCGGCTTGCCCGGCTCTGGCACCTGCCGCGCACGCAAAGCGGCATCACCCTGATTGCCGCCCCCACGCTCCTGCAACGCCTATCCCCGCCTTCGTTCGTGACCGGTCACGGGTTTCTGCTCAAAGTTGGCGACAAATTGGATCGCGAAGCCTATCGCCAACAGCTCACCGATGCGGGTTATCTGGCGGTCAGCCAGGTCGTGCAGCCCGGCGAGTTTGCGCTGCGTGGCGGCTTGATCGATGTATTCCCCATGGGGATGAGTCAACCGGTGCGGATCGACCTGTTCGACGATGAAATCGAAACACTACGGCTATTCGATCCGGAAACCCAACGCTCGGCAGAACCCGTCGAAGAAATCACTCTGCTACCTGCGCGTGAATTCCCTCTCAACGAGGAAGGCACAGCCCTGTTCCGACGGAACTGGCGCAACCGCTTCGAGGGAGAACCGACCCGCAGCCCCGTATACAAGCAGATCAGCGACGGACTGATTCCGGCGGGCATCGAAACTTATCTGCCCTTGTTTTTCGAGCAGACCGCCACCCTGTTCGACTATCTGCCCAAAAACGCCCTGCTCTTCACGCTTCCCGGTGTGGACAAGGCACTGGCCGATTTCATTGAAGATACCATCGCCCGGTTTACCCAACGCGCCGGGGATGTCAGCCACCCGATCCTGCGGCCGGACGAGCTCTATCAAACAGCCGAGCAATACCAGCAGCAGATAAAAATCTGGCCGCGGCTGATCACCCTTGAAGCGGAAGACCCGACCATGCCGCAGGCTATTGTCCTGCCGCATCAACCCTTGCCGCCGCTGAATGATCCGACAACCAGCCTGACCCAACGAAGTGATGCCGAACTGCTGGGGTTGACGGCATTTACAGAAACCTTCACCGGACGGATCCTGGTCACGGCAGAAAGCCCGGGGCGGCGCGAGGCATTGGCAGAACAGTTACAGAAAGCCGGTCACCCCACGCCGGTCTTCGAACACTTCGACGAATGGCTGCACAGTGACGCTCGCCTCGGTCTGCTGGTTTCCCCCATCGAACACGGTGCCATCGTTCATCTTCCCGAAGCGCCGATCGCGCTGATCACCGAAACCGACCTCTTTGCCGAGCGTGTGGCGCAGCGCCGCAAATCCAGCGCGCGTACCCGTGATGCAGACGCACTGATCAACAATCTCAACGAACTGGCCGAAGGCGCACCCGTCGTACACGAAACACATGGCGTCGGGCGTTTCGGCGGGTTGGTCACGCTGGAAATGAACGGGCTGGAGCAGGAGTTCCTGATCCTGTATTACGCAGGCGACGACAAGCTCTATGTGCCCGTTTCTTCACTGGAACTGATTTCCCGCTACACCGGCGGCAGTGAAGAAACGGCCCCGCTGCACAAGCTCGGGAGCGGCCAATGGGAGAAAGCCCGTAAACGTGCTGCCGAGCAGGTGCGTGACGTGGCCGCCGAACTACTGGATATCCACGCCCGGCGCGCCGCCAAATGTGGGCAGGCACTCCCCATCCCCGAGGAGGAATATGCCCGGTTCGCCAACAACTTCGCCTTTGAAACCACACCCGATCAACAATTGGCGATCGATAGCGTCCTTGCCGATATGGCACGGGCACAACCGATGGACCGGGTGGTCTGCGGCGACGTCGGCTTCGGCAAGACGGAAGTCGCCATGCGGGCGGCATTCGTGGCCGCGATGAATGGCAAACAGGTTGCTGTGCTGGTCCCGACCACCCTGCTGGCCGAACAGCATCTGCGCAATTTCCGCGATCGTTTCGCAGGCTGGCCGATCCGCATCGAAGGCCTCTCGCGTATGAGCAATGCCAAAAAGACCAGCGAAGTGCTTGCCGACGTGACGTCCGGTAAGGTCGACATGGTCATCGGCACGCACAAGCTGCTGAGCGATGATCTGGACTTCAAGGAGCTGGGTCTGGTCATCATCGATGAAGAACAGCGTTTCGGCGTGCGCCACAAAGAGCAGCTCAAACGGTTGCGCGCCGAGGTCGATCTGCTCACGCTGACGGCCACGCCGATTCCGCGCACCTTGAACATGGCGCTCTCCGGCATTCGGGATCTGTCGATCATCGCCACGCCACCTCGCGAACGGCTCTCGGTCAAAACCCTGCTGCTGCGCTGGGATGACGCTCAAATCCGCGAAGCGGTGCAGCGCGAGCTCAAACGCGGTGGCCAAGTCTACTTCCTGCATAACGAAGTCAAGACCATCGAGCGGATGGCCAAACAATTGGCCGATCTGATTCCCGAAGCCCGCATTGCGGTCGCGCATGGCCAGCTTTCCGAACGCGGGCTGGAACAGATCATGGCCGACTTTTATCACCAGCGCTTCAATCTGCTGCTCTCGACCACAATCATCGAATCGGGTATCGACGTCCCGACGGCAAACACCATCATCATCAACCGGGCTGATAAATTCGGCCTCGCCCAACTGCATCAACTGCGCGGCCGGGTTGGTCGGTCGCACCACCGTGCCTATGCTTATCTCATCACGCCCGAACCGGCGCTGATGACGCCGGATGCCGTCAAACGTCTGGATGCTCTGGCCGCACTGGAAGAACTCGGTGTTGGCTTCACGCTCGCCACGCACGATCTCGAAATTCGTGGCGCAGGCGAATTGCTGGGCGATGGTCAGTCCGGCCAGATGCATGAGGTTGGCTACACGCTCTACATGGATTTGCTGGATCGTGCCGTCAAGGCGCTGAAATCCGGTAAGCAGCCTGATCTGGCCGGGCCGCTGGAACGCCAGACCAGCGAAGTCGATCTCGGCCTGCCGGCCCTGATTCCTGCCGACTTCGTGGCCGATGTGCACACGCGCCTGATTCTGTACAAGCGTCTTGCGAACTGCGCCAATCAGAACGAGATCGATCGCATGAAGGTCGAACTCATCGACCGTTTTGGCCTGTTGCCGGATGCAGCGCAGACACTCATCGAAACCCACCGGCTCCGATTGCATGCCCGCACCTGCGGCATCAAGAAAATCGAATGCGCCAGCGGTGGGGCGCGCCTCGTGTTCAGTGAACAGGCCGCCATCGATCCGGTCAAACTGGTCAAACTGATCCAGACCGAACCGAATCGCTACCGGCTCACCGCTGATACGCTCAAGGTAACGCGGTCGGAGCGTGATCCGGAGCTGGACACGCTGGCGGCTCGCACGAACCTCATCAACCAGTTGATACAGAAACTAGGCACCGCATGAACGCCAACCCGCCCGAACACCGTCCAGCCAGTCTGTGGCGACGCACTGCCGCCCTGTTTTACGACAGCCTGTTTGTGTTTGCCGTTCTGATGCTGGCAACGTTGATACTTCTGCCACTCAACGGTGGGCAGGCCATGCCGCAATCCGGCCCACTCGCATGGGCCTATCAGGTCTATCTTGTGGCCTGGGTCGGTGCTTATTTCAGCCTGTTCTGGTGTCTGGGCGGACAGACGCCGGGCATGAAGGTCTGGCACATCCGGGTCGTCATTCCCGCGCCTTGTTTGCGCCTGGCGATCCTACGTTTCTTCGGTGGTGGGCTGAGTTTCTTGCTCCTGGGGATTCCCTTCTGGCTGGCGCAAGCCGATAGTGAAAAGCGCAGCTTGATCGATCGGGTCATCGGTAGCCGGGTCGTTCATCTGCCCAAACCAACAGGCCGGACGAGAACCGGATCCACAACCCGGTCTTAAGGAACCTCTGATTAAATCCTTCGTGAACCGAGTTGCTGATCCAAAAGCCGCAAAACGAGGCAGAGGCCGCAGGTCGTAGTTATTCTACGATGCCAAGGCCGATAACGACGTGTTGCGGCTTTTGGGCGGCAACACGCATGGGACGGGCTTTTGAGGGCGATCCGCTGTGTTGCGGCCCTCACGAATGGAATAACCATTCGTTTCGCACCGCGCCTTGCGGCTCATCCCTCAAAAACCCGTCTCGGTCACGTAGGATTTAATCAGAGGTTCCTTAATTCTTTTCCATCGGGCGGGCCAATTTTGCGCCCAGCTGCCCCGACCGCTGCACCCGTCGGGAAATACCCTGTCGCAGAACGTTGAACGTCGTATCCGTTGCCGCAGTGACCAAGGTGAAACGCTGGCGGGCACGGGTAATCGCGGTGTAGATCAACTCGCGGGTCAGCACGGCATTGGGCGTGGCGGGCAGCACCAACACGCTGTGGTCGAACTCCGAACCCTGGGCTTTATGCACGGTAAGTGCGAAGGCGGTCTCGCAGGCGGTCAATCGTCCCGGAACGACCCAGCGAATCGGCGACTCACCTTTTTCCGTGAATTCATTCAGAAAGGCCACTCGAAGCGTTGGCTGGCTTTGGGACGATTCGGGGTCGACATAGGGCAAGGTGATTCCGATTTCGCCGTTGGCCAGACGAAGCGCGGGATCATTCCGCGTCACCATGATGGGACGGCCGACATACCACTCGCCCGTCACTGACAACGCGCCGGAGCGCCGTAACATATCTTCGATCCATCGATTGAGCCCCGTCACACCATAAGGTCCGTGTCGCAGGGCACACAACACCTGCGCTCGATTGTGCGCCGCGAAGATGGCCAAGGCACGCTCGGTCTGATTTTCCACCGATATGGGTTCATTCAATGCCGTGAGCCAGGGTGCCAAAGATTCCTGAACGATGCGTCGCAACGGCTGGTGTCCGGCATCGTCGGCAACCAACTGTACGGACGCCTGTTCTGCATGGGCACGCAACAGGGTCAACGCCCCGGGCGCATCCCCCGCGTTCACGCAACGCGCCAATGCGCCGATATCGCTGGTCGAGTCGAATCGGTAGCTGTGTTGAAGCTGTACGGCGGCCTGCGCCAGTGCGAGTTCAACCCCGGTTGACTCCGACGCGGGAAGAAGCTGGCCCGTGGTGGCGGCCACCCAGTCCCGCGTTTCAGCCGTGTACGCATCGAGCTGGATCATCGAACTCAGCTCACCCAACACGGCTCCCGGTTCGACCGAAGCCAGTTGATCCTTATCGCCCAGCAGAACCAGTTGGGTCGTTTCATCCAACGCGGCAAGCAGCTTTGCCATCAACTCAACGCCGATCATGGATGCCTCATCGACCACCACGACATCTGCCGGTAAAGGGTTTTCTGCCCTATAAACCGGATGGGTCTGGTTCGGGCGCATCCCGATCAGGCGATGGACCGTATCGACTGTATCCGGCAAGGCCTGGCGCAGACCGGGAAAAGCCGCATCAAATGGAGCCAGCAAGGCGTCCATCTGCCCCAGTATGGATTGACGCAACCGGGCGGCAGCCTTACCCGTCGGGGCACACAACCGAATACGCCGCGGCGGCAAATCCGCCGCCAACGCCTGCATTTGTACCAACATCAGAAACTTCACCACCGTAGTGGTTTTCCCCGTGCCCGGGCCGCCGGTAATCAGGGTGAAACGCTGACGGATAGCCACCGCACAGGCAATTTTCTGCCAATCCGGCTCAACGACTGAGGACGGAAACAAGGTATCAAGAATCTGTCGGATCGGCTCTACGGGCAAAGCATGGGGCGACAACCGCGACCGCAGGGCGACGACAATGCCCTGCTCCTGTTGCCAGTAGCGTCGAAGATAAAGTAGCCCTCCCTCGCGGATGAAAGGCGGTTTCGACTGCTCGGGTGTCGGCGCCCCGTTTATCGATAAATCGGGTATCAACGACCCTGGACTCTGCAGAATCACTTCAGGGCAGGCATCCAATGCCTGCGACCAATCGCGAAGTGTCAGCCCGTGCAACAGATCCGTAGGCGTCATTCGAGGCGCTGCTTGAATATCATTTCCGCGCCAGTCGCCCGACGGGATCCTGAGTGCTGATTCGGCTTCAACCAGACAAGCGTTCATATCAAGGCAGACATGTCCCTGCCCGGCTTGATGACTCGCCAGAACCAGTGACAGCAGTGCCAAAGGTGAAATATCTGGAGCGTGATTCAGAACCAGCCCAGCCACGGCGCGATCGATCGACCTTAACCAACCGACCGAGACCCACTCATCCAGAATGCCCAGCAATTCGGTCGACGTCAGATTGATCGGTGTCGGACCCGAAGGTTGATCCAGATCGAACGCCATCTGTTTCGAGGAAGGACGGCTCATACCACCGCCTCCGTACGCACTGGATAACCCTCATCAGGAGAAACTTCATCCGTCAGCAGTGCATCCAGGGCCTTGATCACTGCCGGATTCGCCGGCGAGAAATACACGCCATGCCCCGGGCTGTCGATGCCGCGGACAAACAAATACAATGCACCGCCCAGATGAAGTGCAGGGTCGTAACTTGGCAGACGATCCTGCAAATGACGGTGCAAGGCGGTGAGATACAACACCATCTGCAGGTCGTAGCGGGCGGCCAGCATGGCGTCAACCAAATGCTCTGGCGCATAGTCTTCCGGTGAATCGCCCAACCAGTTCGACTTGTAATCGAGTATGTAAAACCGACCATCGGCCTCGAATACCAGATCCATGAACCCCTTGATCTGTCCTTCCAGTTGCTGTGGCGTAAGCGTCGGGCGCGCGTGACCGGGATGAACCGAGGCTAGCAACACATCATTGATGGCTGCTGTCTGAGCGCGGGCTACGGGCAACCAGAACTCCTGTTCGATCTGGTACCTCGATACATCCACCAACCGTCGAGGTGGAGTGATCGACAAGGATTGCGTCAATATCCGCAGCACCAACTCAGCCAGCGTACTTTGCTGCTCTTCCGTCAGTGTAGAAGCAAGCTGACGGACCAGGTCCAAACAGGCATCTGGAGTCGCCGACTGCTTGAAGCCCATCTCACCCGCTCGCTCGAACAGGCTGTGCAGCAGCGTCCCGAACGTTGTGCCACGTGGCAGGCGACTGATGCGCGCGGACAATGACTGCGGATCGAAGCGGTTGGTCTGGGGCAGATCAAGCGACGCCTCGACCGTGCCGGTTTCCGACAACACATCCCTCAATTGCTCCTGCCTAGCAGTTTCCGGTACGGCAATTTCGGATTCATGCAAGCTGTACGTCAAACCGCTGAAACTGCTGATTCGCCAATGGATATCCACCCGCCGTTTGGCCGTGCGCGCAGGAGGCAAGGTATCCTCCGCGGGGGCAACGAAGCGTGCGTACGTGACCGATGGCGGTGGCTCGATGGTCACACCGGCTTGAGCGCCGAGATCGGTCAATGCGGCATCGAAACTCGCGACAAACTCATCACCCCCCTGTAGCCTCAACACATGCCCCAACCCGGATTCATGCTGATTGGGCTGCTTGCCTGTGCCGAATTTGACGGGCCCCAGCGCCACGGTACACGCCGACTCGGCGCGTGTGAGCGCAACATAAATCAGCCGCACGCTCTCGGTCATCTGCGCCTCATGTTCCGCAGCAATGGCTTCAGGGAATTCGCCCAGACTCATGCCGCGCTCTCCTGTCGCCCGCCAAGGTGTAGCGACAGTATTCCGTTTCGCATCCCCTGATCGACTTTTAGGGCGAATCAAAGGCAAGAAGGGCAGATAAACCACAGGATATTGCAGGCCTTTGGAGGAATGGATCGTGATGATGCGTACCAGATGCTCATCCTGCTCCAGTCGAAGCTCATGCTCGGCTTCGTTGTCGCTGACGGCCTGCGCATAACGTTGCAGCAATGCATCCAGTCCAGCCAACCCCGCCTGTTCGTTCTGCGCCCAATCCGCAAGATGCAGCAGATTCGTCAACCGCCGCTCGCCCGAACGATCCGGCAGCGGCGTGGCTAACAGGCGGGCCGGAATGCCGTAGTCATGCATGAGCTGATAAACGGCGGCGAGAATACCCTGATGCCGCGCAATACGCTGGTAGTCCATGAATTTCGACGTGTGGTCATCCAGTCGGGTATCGTTGCGCACGGTATCGAGCTCGTCCCAATGCCGGGCGAAACTCGACGACCCCAACGCCGCACGGAGTCGGTCCTGACGTTGCGGTTCAGCAATCGCCATCAGCCAGCGATGAAAATCAGCAGCCTCTTCCGTTGCGAACAACCGGTGTCGGTCGGATAAGTACACGCTCTTGATACCGCGACGGTTGAGCGACCGCTGTAGTACAGACGCCTGATCTCCCTTGGATACCAGGATCGCAATATCCTGCGGTCGCAACGCAGTCACCTCGCCATCGGCATCTAAAAAGGCAAGATCGCCTGCTATCGCCGCATTGAGGCTCGAGGTAATGGCCTCGGCAGTATGCTCCGCCATCAGTTCAGAGAAACTTCCCGTCGCCAGCAGCGTATTGCTTGGCAAAGCCCATCCCGTCAGGGCCGGGCACGGTTGCCACTCTCCCGCTTCATTGCGCTGTTTCAGTTGGCGAGTCTTACCCCGCGCGTTAACTCGAATAAAAGGCAAAGGATTCCCTTCATCCGTTTTGTGCCCGAAGGCACCCGATGACTGGCGGTCTGCCCGCTCGAAGACAAAATTCACCGCCTCTACCAGTTCAGGCGTGGAACGATAATTGGCATCCAGCGTGTAATGCCGCCCCTCCGTCGCGGCCCGCGCGGCAAGATAGCTGAACATATCCGCGCCACGAAAACGGTAGATGGATTGCTTCGGATCACCGATCAGAATCATCGTGCCCGTCTGATGAACAGCGGGGGGCGCTTGCTCTTCCGCCCCGATTCGAAACACGCGATCGAAAATCCGGTACTGCAACGGATCGGTATCCTGAAACTCATCGATCATCGCGACGGGGTACTGCGCTCGCAAGGTCTCCGCGAGCTGTTGCCCCTCATCCCCAGCCAGCGCCCGGTCGAGGTTCAACAGAATGTCGTCATAACCCATTTCGGCATTCTGTTGCAGCACCGTGTCAATGCGACTGCGCACCCAAAACGCGGCATGGGCCAACAACCGGATCGCCAACTTCTCACGACCGTGACGAGCAGACTCCATCTCGACTGGCCAGGCTGAAAAAACCGCCAACGCGGGATGAGCAGGTCGTTCGAGACCCTTGTTGAATTTCGGTTGGGTGAGAAACTTTAAGACATCGCTCGGCAACGACTCACCGGTTTCACTCCACAGATCGAGGCTATCCCAGAGGGTTGAAAAGTCCGTCAACTTGGCCAGGGTTTTATGCACATTGCCACTCAATGACCCCATGAGGGGCGACCATGCAGCTTTCAGAGTCTCAGCGTGATCCGACCAGGCCCTTCGTGCATCTCGCTCCGCTTGCTGGGCTACGTTATCCAGTTCGGTGATCTCGGCCACCATCGCAAAAAAATCAAGTGCCGCAGGATCAACCGGTTTGCCATCCACAAACAGCGGCGCGCCATCACGCGACAACAACCCGTTGAGTTTCTGCGTCAATGCAACAGGGCTGCCCAGCAGATTCGCCACGGAAAGCGCCTGCTCAGACGGCAACGCATAAATGTAATGCCGCCAATAATCCTGCACAGCCTGATCGACTACCGGTGTCAACGATGTGCGCACTGTCTGCTCGAACAGGGCACGACTATGGAAGGCGTGCTCCGACAACATGCGCTGACACCAGCCATGGATCGTGAAGATCGCCGCTTCATCCATCCAGTTGGCTGCCATTTCAAGGCGACGAGCAGCGGTATGCCGCTCTTCCGATGTAGCGAAAGCAATTTTCAGCGCGTTCAGCAGTGGATCATCTCCGACCACATCTGCATCAGAAAACACCTTGGATGCCTCAAACAACCGAGCGCGAATCCGCTCTCGCAGTTCATCAGCGGCGGCATCGGTAAAGGTTGTCACCAGAATTTGCGGGGGCATCAACGGTTCGGTGCCGTGCCCCAAGACCAAACGGACATAGAGCAATGCAATCGTGAATGTTTTGCCCGTTCCCGCACTTGCCTCAATCAAACGACTACCGGCGAACGGAAACGTCAGGGGATCAAGCACCACAGATTCATTTCGCTCTGGCTGTTCCCTCTGGGCGGCGGTAACAAAAGACATATCAGGCAAAACCTCCGTCAGCCCCCGTGAGACTAATTGGGCTAGCTTATTGGGAGTTCCCTATTGTACGGACTTCCGCCTCGACGGGAAGGATACGCCATCGCTTCGCCTTGATAGCTTATCTGCGCGCGAGCTATTTCTGGTATGCGCCCACGCCCAAAGCGTTCGGCTACCAAAGACACCCTATGCGCTCATTCATTTAATGGCCACCGGGTTCTCCGGTGACCTTATTATTCTGCACACAATAAAAAAGGCACCCGAAGGTGCCTTTTACAATACTCACAGTTTTTAATACCGAGAGTGTGATCGCAAGATCACGCCCTCAAGTGATTAGAACTTGTGTTCGATACCAACAGATACCGCAGAAGACTTGCCGCCTGGGAACTTGGCAGTGTCAGTTGGGTAGCTGTAGTCATGACCGCCGCCCATGATGGTGTAGCTAGCAGCGCTGCTGTTGCTGGTTTGCGCGTACATAGCGTAAACGTTGGTTTGCTTGCTCAGCTTGTAGTCATAACCAACGGCCCACATATCACCGCCGGTGTTAGAGGTGTTGGAGATGTCGTCAGCTTTGAAGTACTGAGCCTTAACAGTGTTTGCACCCATGAAGGTGTAAGCAGCGCCAACGCCGTAAGCTTTAACGTCGTTACCAGTCAAGCCGGTGTTCTTAACGTCTTGGTACAAGCCCAGGATCTTGAATCCAGCGATGCTGTAGTTAGCACCGATACGGTAAGCGCTTTGGCTGTCGTTTGTGGCGCCAGTAGGAACTGCTTGCAGTTTGTGCTGCTCGTAAGCTGCATCCAGACCGAAACCAGCGATCTTATAACCAGCGCTCAAGCTCCAAGCAGTTGACTTGGTGTTGTACGGGCTAGCAGGATTAGCAGTCGGATCATTCAAAGCCCAGCTGTTTACATAAGCAACCATTGCTTTGAAGCCGGCCAGATCAGGAGTTGCATAAGCAACAACTTGGCTTGGGCGCAGATCCCAACCGAAATCGCCATGCTTCTGGGTGATGATGTTCCGGGAATCACCGATGGTGTCGCCGAACAGGTCATAATCACGACCCATCATCTTGAACGGAGTGTCGTGACGACCAGCGATCACAGTACCCCAGTTGCCGGTAGCGCCGATGAAGGTGTTACGCTGACCGCCCAGTCCACCGCCGTTAGCGCTGGTAGAACCATTGGTACCAGCATCGAAGCCAGTTTCGTATTGGTAAATGATGCTCAGGCTGTCATTGATCTTCTCTGAACCCTTGATACCGATACGGGAAGAGTTAGAAGAGAAACCGCTTTGAGTGTTGGTAGCGTTGTCGCCTGACAGTACGTCATAAGAAACGTGGAACTTACCGTACAGGGTGGTGTCGGCCATTGCAGCAGCTGGCGCGATCATTGCGGCAGCTACGGCGATTGCGATGATATTCTTTTTCATCCGATCGATCTCCAATAGAGGTTTTGAGATTACAAGATTCCCCAGCCATCTGGGTACCGGGCAATAGTAGCCAGATACGAGCCTGACACAAGCCGCAACGAACTTTTTTACAACATGAGCCCGCCTTCGTGTTGCAACACCACAACACGACATATGCATTTGCCCCAGAAAAGCGCAGCAGCACAGGGTCGAGGGTCGAGGGTCAGGGGCCGGTAAACCTGACGATCTACCATCGGCGCAATAGGTCACGAACAACCTGACAAACCCGCCCCAGAAACGCTCAATCCCTGTGACGGCATCCTTTGCGCATAAATCGCACGACCGTTTGACTCAGGCAAAGAACACGCGATCAGGTACCACCCACTCAACTCACTTCTTCATAATTTGGGCTGAATGGATTTTCACACCCTCTTCTTATTAAGAAGAAGTCAACAACCACACTTATCGGCTCAGGATCGGCCGAACCAGTGGATCAATGTCGATAACCAACGGGCACGGGCGGGCTTCCAGATGAACTGCGCCCCATCGTCCAATACCATCCGCGCAGGCAAATGCCCTGCCCGTTGCATTTCGTCTACAAAGTCATCCAGTGCACCAAGTGCAGCGTTCCATCCCTCCACATCGCCCTCCAGATAACACCACAACGGCTCACTCCAGACGACGTGCACCGGACGCGAGGGCCAAACGCCACGGGCAATCAGCTCATTAATGTCCGGTCGGGAACTCGCAGAGAGAACCACGACAGGGTCGCTCGCATCATCGGCATCGTGTGAACGAAGGGCACCCGCCAGGACGGCTGAGTCGGTATAAATCAGAGGGCGATCATCGCTCACAATCCTGTCGGGAACAGAAGCCAATGTCGACTGGCTGGTTACTGTGGATCGAGGATCAGGCCAAGGGCTGCGCCCCCACACCCAGAGGCTGTTGATTTCGGGGCGGCCTGCATTTGCAGTCTTTGCACGTTCCGCGTTGACGGCATGTGCATAGAGCCACATTTGCAACTCGGTGAGCCAGCGTCGGAACGGACGCAACTCATCGCCCGCCAGCAGCTGGCCGACATGACGATTCAGGGCGCAGCCCAACGGCGGCAGATCGACTGCGCCCACCCGTTCGAGCGCGGCGGCGGTAAGCCCCAGATAGAGCCGCCCGCTCTCTGCCGAAAACAGGCTGATGCCATCGGCTTGCAACCATTGATTCAAATCCGAATGCAGCGTTACCCATTCCCTCGGCTCGACATGAAGGAAACGCGCACCCATCAGAACCGCGTTGTCGGTGCCTGCCTGAAAGTGCACTGGCATAACCTGACTGACGGCCACGATGTCGGGATGTTCGGCGAGTGCTGCGCGCAATTCGGCATCCACGGATAAATCTGCCTGCAGTGCGAATGCCGCCGTACCGCGATCAGCATCCATTGCAGCAAACCGCGCGAGCAGCAGGGCTTCCGGATCGTCCAGACAGGTCTCGGCATGGGTTTGCGGTGCTGTCGACCGTTCAGTCATCCGTTCCATACGACGCGAACGCAGGGCCGCGGCCAATGCCCCACCGGTCGACTCATCCGGCGGCCAATGCCAAAGCCGCTCCTGACCGGGCAGGACAGCCTGACGCCCCACCTTCTTATCCTCATGAGACTTACCTTCATGAGGCACCGGTTCGGGATGCAGCCCCAGAATACTCAAGTGCAACTTAGGGCACCTAGAAAACCCTACTGCGCAGCCCGATTGCGGCGTCGCGTGCTCGTTCACTCCTCGCCTATCAACTTGATATGTCTCATCGTTCACTGCGCGGCTCCTTGCACTCGAACTTGCTCGTGACGGTTTTTCGAGATGCCCTTTATTCATATTGTCAGCGGATGATCGGGGCATGGAAATCAGTCGGCCTTCTGTTCGGAGTCATCAATGTTCTGGTTGGCATTGGCAGATGAGGATTGTTTGGCCGGTATCGGGGCGACGTAACCCGCCAGCAAGAGCAGCACGCCCACACCGACAAACGAAATTATCCGGGCGAGTGTATCGCTGCCGGACAAATCGACCAGAAAGAGCTTAAGCACCACCACGCCAAGCAACCCGGCAGCCACCAACCATAGACGACGTTGCTTCAGTCGGCTGGCCAGCACAATCAGCGCCAAGCCCAATAATGACCACGCCATGGAGTAGGTGGTTTGCGCCAGTGCCTCGTGCAGGAACTGCCAGTCATCGAGCGGCAGCCCGGCGTAGGCATTCAGGCTGCGGGCGATCATGGCATTGAGCCAGACAAATGCAGCGGCGCCCATCAGCCAATGCAGCGCTTGCTGTGTTCGCTCACCGGAATACCCCAGAGAATAAGCACAGGCCAGTCTTCCATGTCGCCATAAGGCGAACAGGGCCAGAGCAGAAACAAGATCGAGCGCATTGAATAAGGGCAGATAACCGATCTGTGCTGGTTGGGCCCAGCCAGCGCCCATAACAGGATCCGTCACCCACGGCCCATTGATGATGAACATCCAGGCCAGAAGGAACATCGCCAATCCCAGTGCAACCCAACCGCGATAGATGGATGTATAGCCAAAGCGTTCAGCGAAGGGCCAGTGACGGGCAAAACCGACCCAACTCAGGAGAAGCACCGGTATCAAGCCCCAACTCATGGCAGTCCACACGCCCGGTGTGTTCGGGTGCATGACACCCAACGGCCCCAGATCGAACCAGCCGAAATCCAGCGTAAACCCGAACAATCCCCGGAAGATCGCATCAGCCAATTCCGGTGACAACACGGGCACCAGCAACCACACGCCCAGACCATGCAAACGCTCAGACGCGCATATGGATTCGCCTCGACGCTCGCTCCAGTAGAGTCCGCCATAAAGCGTGACGAACGCCAGTGCCCATGCCAACCAACCCCCTTCGTGGAAAGGACTCATATTCAACAGGAAAATCAAGCCACCCAGCGCCCACATCCAGACGGTTTGCAGCGCGAGCGTGTAGCGCAGAACCGACCAATCCGACAACCACTTCCGCACCCATTGGGCCACCAGCATCGAACCGCTGGCGAACATCAGCCACAGCGTGAATGGCTGAAGCCAGCTCGCCACATGTGCGAGATCGTAAAACCCGGCGCCGAACCACCAGGCCAATCCCCAGATGGTCAACATGGCTGGAAGAGGCGCTGCATCACGCCGATCACGCAACAGATAGGCACTGGCCAAACCGGCGAGCGCAATCAAGCCGCCGCTCAGGAAGTAGCCATCCAGCAGCGGCCAGTGTGTCGGGTCGATCGATGGGGGATCGTCGCCAAACGCCACACCCGCGCCGAGTTGCAGCAACAGGCCGAACACAACCGGCCATGTTTTCCCCTGCCGCAATCCGACCCAAAGCATGGCCGCACCCTCCAATGCCCATGTGGTGCTGGTCCACTGTCCATCGAAAGCGAACGGCACGGCCAAAGAAACGAAACCGAGCCCCAACAACAGGAAGGCATCATTCAGAATCTTGAAATACATGCCGAAAGTGCGCCGCAACCCCAGCCACAACACGAGATAGAGCATGCCCAATCCGAACGCGCTCCAGGCCAGCCCGTATTCGAAATTTTGAACCAGAGCGGCTTGCAGACCGAACCCGACCAGTGGCGGACCAAACACAAGGCTGGTCTGCACATAATCACGCTGCCCGCCTGCCCTTTGCTGACGCGCAAACAACAGGGCTGTCGCCAGAAAGATCAGATAAAAACCAATCAAAAAGGGTTCAGTTGTCGAAAAAAGCGCAGGCTCGTATTTCAACACGCCCCAGATCGTGCCGATCACGAAGGTAAACAGGAATGCCAGCAGATTGAGTTCACGCCAAGCCTTGCGCCAGGCGACGAAGACGATGCCGAAATCGAGCACAAGGTAATAACTGAACAGATCGACGTGTCTGCCGCTGTCGCTGCCCGCCAGGATCGGCGCGAGGAAACCACCGATAATCCCCAGCGCGGCAATGCTCCGGGCATCTTGAGCGACAGCCAGCACCGCAGCGGCGGCCACGATCAGAAGCATCAGCCCCATTGTCACACCCGCTGGCAACAGCCCGTACAAGCGAAACGCGGCATATAAAGTGAGATACGTCAGCCCGATACCCCCGCCCTGCAACACAAGGGCATAGCCGGTATGTCGCTCACGCAAGTACCAGCCGATGCCCAGCAGCACCAGTCCGCCGATACCCACCAGTGTCAAACGGACACTGATCGGGAGCAAGGCCTGATCGGCGGCGTATTTCAGCAGGAAGGCCAGACCGAAGAACAGCACGATCACCCCGATCTTGGCGACCACATTGCCCTCGGTGAGGAAGCGGTACACGCTCGACCACGCGCGGGACAGGCCATCCGGCGCACCGGTTTTGGCAGACGAGGGTGCGCCCCAGGCCGAGACCGGTGCAAGATTTTCTGGTTGGTTTTCGTGGAACTGGGCGTCAGCTCGCGTCATCACAGGCGGCACTTCTGCCACTTTCAATGGCGCGGGCGATGGTTCCAGGGGTGCTTCTGGTAATAGTTCATGCGATTGCACATGATCGGGTGCAGGCTCGAGGGATGCCGATTCCACTGTCTCATCGACAGTTTCGGGTGCAACGGGCTGATTCGTTACCTCGGATGAAGGCGCCCGGTGCGATAGATGACGCAACTCATCCCGCAACAGTATCTGGTCGGCGATCAAGGCCTGAACCTGCCGATTCAACCGGCTGACCTGCGCCACAAGAAAACCGGTCAGCGCCCCGAAAGCCGCCCCCCAGATTCCGGCCACCGCCATCCCGAGAATAAGCCCCACCAACGTAAGTGTAATAATCATGACCTGCGCTCCCTGCCGAAACGACACCCCTTCACACCGATTCCACGCCACATGGAAACCCCGCCAGAAACGTCAGCAGATATGAAAACGGTTGTCGCCAGAATGCCCGCCTGCGATACGCGGCGCAATGCCCGTCAACGAATGCGTCCCGCTCGTCCTGCTGTAGACCAGAAAACCGCTATTGCGGGCCGGCATCCTGAAGGATGTAGCTGGGCACCTCGTCGGCGGAGGTGATCCCAATATTCGACATGGTGATATTGACCGGACTCGACGGAACGTACGGGGGGTTACTGCATATCTTGTAGGGGTCGACGCTACCGTAGAACGACGTCGGGTCACGGAAATAATTATCGGTGTACGTCAAATCGCCCACCGGCAGACACCCGCCCATGTCCAAACCGTACGGCAACCAATTGCTCAGCAGGCAAAGATCCTGGGTAAAACTCGATCCCTCGAACGACGTGGGGTAACCGCAGGCGCCGAAATCGACCGTGCCCGACGGATCGTTGAGCGTCACGTTCTGCGTCAGGGTGATGAACTGCGAACCGCCATCCGTATAGAAGATGTTGCCGCCCGCACTGGGACGTTTATATTCGGCGACATTCCCCTGAATCAGCAATCCGTTAGCAAAATCCGGCCCCTGCGCACCGTTGGTGTAGATGGCTCCGCCATCCCATAATTTCTCAAGGAAATAGCTGAAGTGGTTGGCAATGATCTTGTTGTTGCTTGTAATCGTCGGGGTCGAATATGCGCCCCACATATTCGGCGTTGCGTGGGGCAGTCCGGGGTAACCCGACTTATCGAACAAACCCCAGCCCCAACCAATCGCCAACCCGCTCCAGGGCACATGGCTAATGTCATTGTGGGTAACCGTCGTATTCCGGGTGAACCCGATATAGATACCGGCGGTATCCCAGTAATCCTGACCGGTACGAGTAATCACATTGTTCCGCACCAGATTGCCGCTGTTGGTCGCGGCGGCGTCCGGGCGCATATCCAGGGCAGAAATACCGCCGACCTGCAACGCGGACGACGAAATATCCGAGAACTGGTTATTCAGAACCAGATTGTTCTGGCAGCCGGTGCCGAGCGACAACGCCACTCCACCCAGATGCGTGAACGTATTGCCGACGAAGGCGATGTTGTGCGCGTATTGCAGGCTGATATTGCCGGGCGTGGAATACGTGACCTGCTGATGCCCGATCACATTCGATTGATAACCACTGCCGATGAGCAGATTACCGCTCTGGTCCGCCACATAACCGTTATTGGAATTCGGCAACAGCCAGGTCGCATAGGCGAACGTGAGGTTTGCGAACTTGAGGTTCCCAACCGGCGCCGAAGGCGTGCCCTTGATCTGCAGCAGCGATTCCAGAACCGGCAGCGTGGCCGTTTTCGGCGGCGAGCCGGACGCCATCAGGTACGTGATGGTTTTCGCGTACGGATCCAGATACCACATGTTCGGATCGGTCAAAAACTCCGGTGCATTCTCCAGCCAACTCAGCTGATAGAAGTTCCAGGGCGACGGGAACGTATTCGCGTTATCCCAGCAGGGCTGGGCCATCACCAGCGTACCCGACGAATCGCTGGCGACCGGACAGCGCATCATCTTCCACTGAGTGGTTGTCACGGCTTCCACGAGTTCGGGATGCGTCAAAGTCGGCACACTGTGAATCGGCTGATAGCCATTCGAAACACGGGCGTAATCGGGGTTGATGCCCGTGCCCGTATTCGAACGCGCACGAATGGCCCGATGATCGTCCACATAAAACTGACGCGGCATGATGTTGGCGGGCAAGTCCGGAACCTGCGCCACACAGCGCGTACCCGAACACTGGAAACCACGCACATCAAGCCCACCGGACAAAACCACCGGCGACGTACTACTGGGATCGGCCTGATAGACCACCTCGCCATTCGCAGAACCGGAATCCCGTGCATCAAAAACCAACGGCGCCGTGAGGTGATACACACCACCTTCGATATTCACCTCAATCTTGCACTGCCCCCGCAACGAACTGTCACGGACAACCAATTGCGCCTTCTCGATAGTGGCAAAAGGCTGCTTGGCGCTTCCATCACCCGCCGCGTCGCTCCCCGTGGGCGAAACCCAATACGTCATGCAGGCATCGGTGCCCGAATCGGACGTTATGTCGCAACCCGGCAAGGACGGAATCGCCAGCACCAATGCAACAACGGCCGCACCACGAGAAAAACGCCACCGAGCAAGCGGTGCGAAGGGAGTGAACATGCTTGATTTCCTTGTGTGTTTATTTGTTCTGCCAGTGCTTCGAGGCACCGGTCTTATCACAAGAGCAAATTATCACAGAGCGATGGAGTGCGGGAGTGCCATTAAACACTAGTGCAAATACATTTACCTTAAAGCTGAGGCAATCAAAATAATATAGTCAAGCTATTGAATTTTTCGGGAAATACTGGGATGCTCTGGGATAGAAAGTTGCTGACAGATTATGAAGTGAAGGCATGTTACGCCCGCTTACGAGCCCCTCAATATCAACCCAATCTCAATTAAGAATAGAGGGATAGAAAATGTTCGAACCAGATATGCACTGCTTCACCGGAAATATACAACTATCAAGATATGTATTGCTCGTTAGTTTGCACAAATAAAAGGAGTTACTCACATGACCACGAGCAAGATAAAAATCAAACTTGGCGCAATTGAAATCGACTACGAAGGATCGGAAAATTTTCTAAAAGAGGAACTCCCTCAACTGCTCGCAGCGGTGTCTGATCTTTACGCTAAATCCCGCCACGCACTTACTGAAGCAGTGGATGCTGCAGCCGAAGGTTCAATGCAAGAAATACAAACGAGCGAGAAACCAAAACAGGAAGCTACGACGGGTTCGCTTGCTGCAAAACTAAGTGTTAAGTCAGGACCGGAACTCGTAATGGCCGCAGCGGCTCGCCTGACCTATGTTCTGGGAATAACAACATTTCCACGGCAGAAGATCATTGACGAGATGAAGAGTGCAGCCGCGTACTACAAGGCATCATATCTGAGCAACCTGACCGCTTCGCTTAATAACCTCGTGAAAGATGGAAAATTGAACGAACCAACTCAAGGAAATTATGCACTTACTGCGACCAGTCTCAAGGACTTGGAGCAACGCATTGTTTGACAGTGAAGCAGTCAAAGAGCTACTTGCCCACTCAGATATTTCGAATCGCGACAAGGTTCTAATTTGCCTTGCTGCCAAGCCAATAAAGCCAATGAAAACTGTCGAGTTGAAGGGAATTGCCATTTCCTCCGGGCTTCGCGCGGCGGCAAAATGGAACATATCCGATTACCTCTCGAAGGCTAAGGGTCTTGCCATTCGCACGGCATCTGGATGGGAGCTCACGGCTGGAGGCAAAGCACACATTGCCTCCGTGGCAGGGCCACTCCTTCCTTCGGTATCAGTTCTCGTAGTCTCTAGCCTAAAAAAACAACTTGCATTGATTCCATCTGATGCCACTCGCTCTTTTGTTGAAGAAGCGGTTAAGTGCCTTGAGGCAAAGCTTTATCGAGCAGCGATTGTTACCTCATGGGTAGGTGCAATCTCAGTACTATATGATGAAATAACGCGCGCTCATTTGGATGCATTCAACGCTGAGGCAGTACGACGAGACCCAAAATGGCGAACGGCAAAGTCAACGGATGACCTCGCAAGGATGAAGGAGTTCGACTTTTTGCAGATCTTGGTTGGCATATCAATAATTGGTAAGAGCGTCAAAGATGAACTCGAAGTATGCCTAAAACTTCGCAACGGGTGCGGCCACCCAAACTCTCTTGTCGTAGGCGAACACAAAGCATCTGCACATGTCGAAACACTCATTCAAAATGTCTTTACGAAGTTCTGAGACTCAATCTAACCTCCTGATCCAGCAAGACAGCCGGTACGGATCTTCAATGGCACGACTCTGGCAGCTCAAGATAGAAGTGCGCATCATTGTGTGCTTAAAACACGATTATCCCTTGGCTGACTCGGTTGTTGGGATGACTCGCTGAACAACACGACCACATGAGTGTTTTTGGGGCGGTGCTGCTTAACCGATGGTTATGCGTCACGGTAGTCAGGCTACGGGGAAGCAGATGAAGCATCTAGGTATATTTAAATCAGAAAGGCTATTGGATTTACTCAACTTCGTAGGCCTGCCAGTAGCAGCGCTTTACGCCATCAGCATCTTCATATTTCCGTGGGTAGACGGGCATGGTGACTGGACTTACGTACAAAACGTTTGGGATCGATGGCAAAGCTTAAACGTAGGGATGCTGGCATTCACTTCGAGCATTATTGCCTTCAACATTTCCAGATTTAATGCCGAAAAACAGCGGGAGCGCGATTTCTTAGCCTCAAAAGCATTTCTTCCTGCCGCATTGAGTGAGTTAGTTTCTTATTTCAAGGCAAGCGCATCAGTATTTAAACAAGGTTGGGAATCAGAATCAGGAAACCAACCAAATTTCGAAAGTCTCATTTTGCCCAAAGAGTACAAAGAGATCTTTGGCACCTGTATTAGGCACGCCAATCCCAGCGTAGGAAACTACTTAACGCAGATATTAATTGAGCTACAGATACACGATGCTCGGATGAGAGATTACATTACTCAACAAGGTGGTGGGAATCACTTCACTCCCGACAAGTACAATTTGATCGCTTACTTTTATCGCCTCGGGGAGCTTCAAGCTCTAGTGAACAAATTGTTTGACTTTGCTAGAAACATTGCGAAGTTTGATTCTACCCCACTGGACTGGGATGACTTCCGCAATGCATATGGCAACTTGGGTATTCGGATCAATAGAATTCACATAGATGCTGATATGAACCTAGAAGCTTTCACCAGACGGGCAATCTCGAGGAATTCACATCAAGCCTCATAACAAAATATTGCCTAACATTAAACTAGGTAGTGTCGCCACCAAAACACGCCACTTTTCAAAATATTGAACAGTTTCCGCCGATCTTCAGAACACCTGAAACACACTCGATTAATAGCTATTTCTTTTTTGGTTGGCGAGGAATAGAATCCGCTCCGCCTCCGGGTTCTCCGGAGGGCTTTCTCGTTTTTTCCCTGTGCATAGTTACAAACCATCGAGGCAATCGTGGGCAATCCTTGTCAGCGTTGTGGTGCGTGTTGCGCCTATTTCCGCGTGTCTTTCTATTGGACCGAGTCGGTGCCTTTTCTGGACGGTCAGGTGCCGCCCGAACTGACTGAACAGATCAACCCGCACCTGGTGAGCATGAAGGGCACCCTCACATCACCCGCGCGCTGTATTGCACTTGATGGCACCATTGGCGATTGCGTCAGTTGTTCGATCTATCCCAATCGCCCCACGCCCTGCCGGGAACTTGAACCCTGGGACGAGAACGGCCTGCCGGACGAGAAATGCAGTCGCGCCCGCGCTGCCCATGGACTGCCGCCACTCGAACCCATGTTGCCGCATACTCCGGAAACCTTCGATCCGCTGCGCACGGGTACCGATTAACTTCTTCCTGTTCATATGCAGGTAAGTAGCGCCCTGCTATTTCTGCCGCGTATCGAACGCGGCGCGTAGGGCTTCGCCGATAAAGATCAGCAAGAGCAAAGTACCCACCAGCACGCCGAAGGTGGTGAGCGATAGCCACCAGGCATCGATGTTGTTCTTGCCTTGCGCCAGCAGTTCGCCGAGTGAGGGGGTGGATGGCGGCACGCCCAGTCCCAGAAAATCCAGACTTGTCAGAGCCAGAATCGCGCCCGATACCCGGAAGGGTAAGAAGGTGATCACGGGGGTGAGTGCATTGGGCAGCAAATGCCGGAACATGATGCGCGGTCCGGAGACGCCGAGGGCGCGGGCGGCGCGCACGTATTCGAGATTACGGCCTTTCAGGAATTCGGCGCGCACGTAATCCGACAGCCCAATCCAGCCGAACATCGACAACAGGATCAGCAGCAAACCGATCGAGGGTTCGAAGATCGAGGCGAAAATAATCAGCAGGTACAGTTCGGGCAGCGAACCCCACACTTCGATGAATCGCTGAAAGAAAAGATCGACCTTGCCGCCGAGATAGCCCTGCACCGCACCCGCCAGCATCCCGATCACCATGCCGATGGCCGTGAGCGCGAAGCCGAAGAGCACCGACAGGCGGAAACCGTAAATCAGCCGGGCGGCCACGTCGCGGCCCCGATCATCGGTGCCAAGCCAGTGCCGCGCATTGGGTGGCGCGGGGTTCGGGGCGGGGTTGTAGTAATCGATGGTGTCGTAGGAGAACGGGATCGGTGCGCGCAGCAGCCAGCCGTGTTCGCGAATTTTGGCGATGACGTACGGGTCGGTGTAATCGGCATTGGTCGCAAAATCGCCGCCGAACGTGGTTTCGGGGTAATCGTGAATCAGTGGCAGATAGAGTTGATGTTGATAAAGCACCAGCAAGGGCCGGTTGTTCGCGAGCAATTCCGCCCCGAGGCTCAAAATGAACAGCAGGGAAAATATCCACAGGCTCAGATAGCCGCGGCGATGGCGCCTGAAACGCTGCCAGACGCGCAACCAAGGACCCTGAGATGAGACCTGGGAGGAAACCTGGGATGCCTGCTCGCTCATGAATTCACGGCCTGGAAATTGATGCGCGGATCGACCCACACATAGGCCAGATCGGACAGCAGCTTGCCGATCAACCCGATCAACGTGAACACGTACAGAGTGCCGAGCACGACCGGATAATCACGCTGGATGACGGCGTTGTAGGACAGCAGGCCCAGCCCGTCGAGCGAGAAAATGGTTTCGATCAACAGGCTGCCGGTAAAGAAGGCGCCGAGAAACGCCGACGGGAAGCCGGTCACGATCGGGATCAAGGCATTGCGGAACACGTGACCGTACAGGATTCGCCGTTCGGACAACCCTTTCGCGCGGGCGGTCAGCACGTATTGCTTGCGGATTTCTTCCAGAAAGCTGTTCTTGGTGAGCATCGTCATCACCGCGAAATTGCCGACCACCATCGCCGTGACCGGCAGGACGATATGCCAGAGGTAATCGGCTATTTTGCCAAACAGGGAAAGCTGGTCGAAATTGTCCGACGTGAGTCCGCGCAACGGGAACCACTGCCAGAAGCTGCCGCCACCGAACAGGACGATGAGCACGAGACCCAGCACGAAGCCGGGAATCGCATAACCGACGAGGATGATGGTGCTCGTGACCGCATCGAACCGAGAGCCATCCCGCACGGCTTTGGCGATCCCCAACGGGATCGAGACGAGGTAGGTGAGGAAGAATGTCCACAGACCGATACTGATGGACACCGGCAGTTTCTCCAGAATCAGATCGGTGACCGAACGCTGATAGAAATAGGACGTACCCAGATTGAAGGTGAGGTAGTTGCCCAGCATCTGGCCGAAGCGTTGCCAAGCGGGTTTGTCGAAACCGTAAAACGCCTTGATCTGATCCAACTGGCGGGCATCCAACCCATGATCGCCACGATACAAACCGCCCGACAACCCACCGCCGGATTCCGTTCCCGCCGCACCGGTGCCGCCCGACTTCAACTGCGCCACGAGTTGCTCGACCGGCCCGCCGGGCACGAACTGAATCACCGCAAAGGAAATGGCGAGAATCCCGAACAGGGTCGGGATCATCAGCAACAGGCGCTTGAAGACGTAGCCCGTCATCCGTTACTTTCCACTCTTCCCTGCCATCATCTGGGCACGCATCAGGCGCGCGACGGCCTGATCGTTGGCATCCGACGACTGGCTCAGGGCGGCGATCACACCAGCGCGGTCTTCCTCGCTGCGGTTCTGGTTGAATTTGAAGATGGCCTGAATATCTGTGATATCGATCTCGAACCCGACCAGCTTCGCCACCAGATGCGCCCGCCGCTCGGGTTCGATATCGAATATCCAAGGTTCTGGCTGCGCGGCTTCGTGGGTTTCGGTGAGTTCGGTGAGCATCGCGATCAGGCTGGCTTCGTCTTCAATCAGCCGCACGGTGCCCCGCACATGTACCGCCGCGTAATTCCACGTTGGCACCCCGAAGTTCGTGTACCAACTCGGCGAGATATAGGTGTGTGGGCCCTGGAATACCACCAGCACTTCTTCGCCCTGAGCGAAGTGTTTCCATTGCGAATTGGCGCGCGCAATGTGGCCGATGAGCTTGCCGCTATTCAGGTCTTCGCCTTCCCACTGAAGCATGAAGGGCAGATGCGTCACGTCCGCCTGCCTCTGATCACTGGTGATCAACATACCGAAGGGGTAGGCGCGAATCATCTCGGCAATCTTGTCGCGGTCATTTTCCACAAAGGCGGGCGAACGATACATGGTGCGTCTATCCCGGATTGCTCTGATTCAGGGCTTCAACGGTGTCAGTTTCTGCAGCACACCACCCTCGGATTGCACCGGGGATTGCGGCTGTGGTCTGGGATCGGAATCCTTGCAGTTGGCGATACACACCACCGATTTCTTCACGCCGCCGCCACAGCCCACATAGCACTGTTCGAAGTTCTCCTCGCAGGGGCACGGCGCGCTATCGCACTGCTCGTGGATCAGACGTTTGCGTTCTTCGGCCAGACTCGGCGCGACGGGTGGTGTCGGCGCATCGTCATAGTAATCATCGTGGTAGAAGCCGGGACGCATGACCCAGCCGTAACCCGGTACAAACACAGGGTTGGCAAAGCCCATATGCAAGCTGCGGTTCAGCTCGTAAAACTGTCGATCAATCTCGTATTGTTTGCGCGCCACCTCGTAGGCTTTCAACGCCGAAGCGAACGCTTCCTGTGCCGCAGGCTCAATATTCGCAATGCAGGATTGCCGTGCCGCCGCGCAGGTGTTCTGGCACTGCTTCAGTTCGGTCTGGCACTGAGCGATGCAGACCAACCCCTTGGCTGTTTGCGGCGGGATGAAAGTAGTCTGGGTGGCGTATTGCGGCGTGGCACAGCCACCCAAAGCACCCACCGCCAATAGCGGAAGGAACCAGTTAAGAATCTTTCTAGCTGCGTTTTTTTTGAGGAAGTTCATGCGTTTGCCACCACGTTTGCATAACCCAGGTCAGGGCGTCGAAATATAACGGCAGCGGCTGGTGAAAACCGAATCGATTCCACCACGCCAGTCTGTGCGCACCAATGTACCAGTTTGGCACCAGATATTCGCCCCAGAGCAGCACGCGATCCAGCGCGCGACAGGCCGTGACCAGATCCGCCCGCGATTTGGCGTAGATTACCCGATCAATCAGCGCATCGACCACGGGGCTATCGATGCCCATGTAATTACTGGAACCGTCCGTATGGGCGGCTGCGCTGCCGAATCGGTCTCGCAGCTCATTGCCCGGTGATTGTGACTCGCCGTAGGCCACGACGGTCATATCGAAATCGAAGCCATCCATGCGCCGCTGATAAAGCGACACATCAATCGTGCGGTAACTGACATCAATGCCAAGCCGTTTGAGGTTGTAGGCATAGGGCGCGACGATGCGTTCAAAACCACGCATGGCAAGCATGATTTCGAAGGAGAACGGCTGGCCCTCGGCATTTTTCAGCACGCCTTCTTCCACCTGCCAACCGGCTTCGGCCAACAGATCCCGCGCCTGCAACAGATTGACGCGCTGTTCGGCCGGATTGTTGGCGACGGGAACCTGATAGGGTTCACGGAACAGCGCGGGCGGCAGTTGGGCTTTCCAGGGTTCCAGCAGCGCCAATTCGTCTCCTTCCGGCAGGCCACGGCAAGCCAGTTCGCTGTTGCTGAAATAACTGTCGCAACGCGTGTACTGGCCGTAGAACAGATGCGTGTTCGACCAGCCGAAATCCAATGCCAGATCCATCGCCCGCCGCACGCGACGATCCGAGAACAAGGCCCGACGGGTGTTCATACCGAAGCCCTGCATCCCCGCGTTGTTGTGATGCGGTATTTCACGACGGATGATGCGCCCATCCGCAAAGGCGGCACCGGTATAGTCGCGTGCCCAGCGCTTGGAATTGGTTTCGTAGAAAACGTCGAATTCGCCCGCCTTGAACGCTTCGAGCGAGACGGTTTCATCCTTGTAGTATTTGAAGACGATCTGATCGAAGTTGAACTGCCCCCGGCGCACGTCCAGATCCCTCGCCCAGTAATCGGGATTGCGCTCATAGGTAATGGTATTACCGTAATCCGCCCGACCCACGCGATACGGCCCGCTGGTCAAAAACGCCTCGCGCGCCAGACTCGCAAAATCCCGCCCAGCCAGCCAGCGTTCGGAAAAGACCGGCAACTCGCCAATGATCAAGTGGAGTTCGGGATTGACCCGCTTGAAGTTGAACCGCACATGCTGCGGGTCGGTCAGCTCGGCCCCGGCAATATCCGCCCAATAAATGCGAAAACGCGGGTGGGCCTTCTCGCTCACCAGCGTGTTGAAGCTGAACAGCACATCCTGCGCCGTGACCGGACTGCCGTCGGTAAAACGCGCATCTGCGTTGATACGGAACGTGATCGACAACCCATCCGCCGCCAGATCGGCCCGATCGGCCAGCAAGCCATATGCGGAGAATGGTTCATCCCAGGCGCGGGCGGTCAGGCTTTCAAAACACAGCTCATTCAAACCGGACGCCGCCATCCCCTTCAACACAAACGGATTGAGCGAGTCGAAACTGCCGAAGACAGACAGCGCCAACCGGCCGCCCTTGGGTGCATCGGGATTCACATAATTGAAGGCTTTGAAATTGGCCGGATATTCGGGGGAATAGCCCAGCGCTTCGGCAAAACCGGCGGCATGACCAGCCCGACTGAAAGCACCTGCACTGGCAGCCAGAGTGCCTGTCGCCAACAAATGGCGAAGGAAATCACGGCGCGCACGCTGCCCATCATTCAGTCTGTCGTTCAAGAAGGGATGCTCGTTTTCCATTTCAACCTTACACTATGCGCATTGACCACTTGGGCGGGCCGCGTGGATTGGCCACACGGACGAATGCATCGCGCATTTCGACCTGCCATGATGGTTCATCAGATTTCTAGTCAGCATGAGGAACATAGTATGGGATTTTTAAGCGGCAAACGTGCCTTGATCGTGGGTATTGCGAACAATCGCTCCATTGCATCGGGCATTGCCGAAGCCATGCACCGTGAAGGCGCCGAACTGGCGTTCACCTACCTGAATGATCGCTTCAAGGAAAAAGTCGAAAAAGCGACTGCGGACCTGGGTTCGAACATCTATCTGCCGCTGGATGCCACTTCAGACGAGCAGATTGATGCCCTCTTCCCGGCACTCGCCGAACATTGGCCGGAAGGCTTCGACATTCTGGTGCACTCCATCGCCTTCGCTCCGCGTGAAGCCCTGGATGGCGACTACCTCGACGGCATGTCACGAGAAGCGTTCCGCGTCGCGCACGATGTTTCCGCCTACTCCCTGGCAGCACTGGCCAAAGCAGGTCGCAGCACCATGCGCGACAACGGTTCCATCGTTACCCTGTCGTATCTGGGCGCCGAACGCGTCATGCCGAACTACAACGTGATGGGCGTGGCGAAAGCCGCACTCGAAGCGAATGTACGCTACCTCGCCGGCTCACTGGGCGGTCGTGGCATTCGTGTGAACTCCATCTCCGCAGGTCCGATCAAGACACTGGCCGCCTCCGGTATCGGCGAGTTCAAGGGCTTCCTCGATTACGTCGCGCTGAACTCACCGTTGAAGCGTAACGTCACGATCGAGCAAGTCGGCAACACAGCCGCCTTCCTGTGCTCTGATCTCGCTTCCGGCATCACCGGCGAGAACATCTACGTCGACTCCGGCTATTTCATCACCGGCATGGGCCAGTGCCCGAAATAAGCCCCCCTGAAATAAACCCGGTAAGACCCCATTGGCGCAGTGCAAACGGCGCCAATAAAAAAGCGGCGCAACCTGCGTCGCGCCGCTAATCGGCCCACCGTATCGGTGGGTTTTTTCATTCTTGGTTTTGCCCCCGGTCCGTGTGACCTTTTCAGGAGGTGGCACCAGACCGATTCGCATCAAGGCGTAGCTGTTTTCTCGGCTTTTTGATTGATGGTGATCTTTGCCTCATCCCGCAGGGCTTTGAGCAGCACACCCAAGGTTTGCTGCGCTTGCGCCTGCTCGATTTGAGCAGAAAGTGCCTCCTTGTCCTGCTCGCTGATCGCGGCTGGATCTCCATCTTTAATCGCCTTAACGACTACCAGCGCTTCATTGCCATCACTCAGGGCCAGAGCCTTGCTGGCCAGTTGACCTTCCGGTGCCGGCGGCAGGGCAAAAGCCGCCTGAATCGCTTCAGCAGGAATCGTGGCATCCCGTGCAGTACGCTTGAACCACACCGGCGCTACCCAGGTCGCACCGGCCGCTGTTGCCGCCGCTTGCGGATCCGTACCGGCGTTCAGTGTCCTGCCGATATTCTCCGCCGCATCGGCCAACGCCTTGTCAATGGCCTCGTTTTTCAAAGTCGCCGCAATCTGATCCTTCACTTCAGCCAACGTCAGTTGCGTTGCCGCCTCATGCTGATCCACGCGAATCACGACCGCATGGTTGACGCCCAGCTCGATCAGGTTGCTGTTCAGTTTCTGCTTGAGCACTTCTTTGGAGAACGCCGCTTGACGCACTTTCTCGTTCGCCGCAATGCCCGTACCGCTGTCCCGGTTGAGCCAATCGCTGGTCTGTACCTTCAAGCCCAACGCCTCGGCTGAGGGGATCAGGCTATCGGGGTGTTCATAAGACTGATCTGAAAGCTTTTCACCTTCGTCGTAATAAATTTTCTCGACTTGATGACCCTGAACCTCGGCCACCATTTTGTCGTGCACGTCCGCCAGCGGCTTGATATCGGGATGACTTTCCTTGGTCACCTCGATCAGGTGCCAACCAAACTGGGTGCGCACCGGCTCGCTGATTTCTCCGACCTTGAGGGTGTCCATCACATCTTCGAACGGCTTGACCATCTGACCGGGCGCCACTTCACCCAAGTCTCCCCCTTGGTTTTTCGACCCGGGGTCATCGGAAATGGCACGCGCCTCATCGGCAAAGCTGATCTTTCCGGAGACAATCGCAGCACGAGCCGCCAAAGCCTTGTTCTTGGCCGCTTCAATAGCGGCACCGTCTGCATTCTTGGGTACAGAAATCAGGATATGTCGCACCGTGCGGACAACCTGTGCCTTTTGCTTCTTCACATAGTCGGCATAGGCCTGCTCAACCTGAGCATCCGTCACCTTGACCGAAGGCGCCAGTGTTTGCGGCGACAATTCAATGTAGTTCAACTTCACACGTTCAGGACGAATGAACTCGGCCTTGTGTGCCGCATAGTAGGACTCGATCGCCGCATTGGTCGGTGCGGTAACGGTATCGACCACCCGTGCACGACCCAGACGGACCATGCCGATTTCACGAGTCTGGTCACGCAATTTGACGATCTGATCCAACTCGGGCGCCGTCACGATCGTGCTTTCGCTGATCGCATTCTCCAGCGTCTGCATGACGATGTCCTGCTTCAAGCCGGCTTCGAAATTGGCGACAGTCGTACCACGCGCTGCCACGAAGGCTTCATATTTCTTGACGTCGAACACGCCATTGGTCTTGAAAGCTGGCTCAGAACGAATCAAATCGGCCACCACGGCATCCGGCGCCCGGAAGCCGGCCTTGTGTACAAACACGTTCAACACGCGCTCATTGATCATCTGATCGAGCACCTGCTGATCGAGATTCAGACTCTGCAGCAGTTCTGCTGATACGCTGCCGCCGAGTTTCTGAATAATGGCCTGACGCTGTTGACTGACCGCCTGCTCGAACGCTTGCTGGGAAATCGGCAAACCATCGACTTCGGCCACGGGCTTGTTCTTCCCGCCGCTGAAGTACTCACCAACCCCCCACAACACGAAGGGCACACTGATTAAGCCGATGATCGCATAGGCGATCCACCCCTGAATGCGTTCCCGCAAGTCCATCAACATAGCATCATTACCTTAAAAAACTTAAAAGCCCGCCGGAGCAGGCAACTGGCCATTCAGCCTAGTGTACTGTTTCACTCTTGTCGGCTCTTTCAGAGCCCACCAAAAGCGCTAAGGCAAGGCGCACCGCGAAGGGCAATGGCACGTCCTTGTCAAGCAGTGCAACCGCGCCTCGCATCTAACCGACCAGCGACTCGCTGAAAGTGCCGCCAAGAGTGAAACAGTACACTAGTTGTGGTGCAATAAATGCGACCGGGAGAATTACGCTCCCTATAAAAAAACAGGGACGTTCCCGCCCCTGCTTCTTGTGTTCACCTCAGTAATTCACCCCATGGCGCAGTTTGCATCTGGCCGGACGAACCCGAAGTATCGAACGGCTCAGTTAACTGCGTCTTTCAAACCTTTACCGGCCTTGAAAGAAGGCAGGCGGGAAGCAGCGATTTTGATTGTTTCGCCTGAACGCGGGTTACGGCCTGTACGGGCTTCACGCTCACGAACCAGGAACGTGCCGAAACCGACCAGGGTCACTTGGTCCCCGTTTTTCAGCGCATCACCAACCGCTTCGATAAACGCATCAAGCGCTGCCGCAGATTCAGTTTTCTTCATTCCGCTTTTGGCAGCCATCGCGTCAATCAGTTCTGATTTATTCATGTCGTTGCAATCCTTTTCTTCTGGGGGGTTAAGACAGGGGTTAGGTTTCTAATTTCTAGGTGCCGGATTCTGCAGGCAGTACCCGCAACAATCAACCAATTCCGATTACGCGCACCTAAGTCCAGACGCTTTTATACAAGCCACACTGGCGTGCTGTCAACAAAGTCCGGACATTTGGCACATCAACAGGCAGAGAAAAGCCCACCATGAGCTCAAAGCCCACCCGCATGCGGATCGGCTGGGCGTTCACTCTGCACGAAAATCCGCAATCAGAATGGAAATCAATGAGCATGCGTACTCTGGTCGTCTGGTCGCTTGGCCTCGGCACTCGGCACCGGGTCCTGCAATTCGACAGGCTTCGGTGTCGGTGGTGTAACCAGGGCCAAATCCAGCACTTCATCGATCCAGCGCACAGGCCGAATATCCAGCGAGGATTTGATTTTCTCTGGAATTTCAGCCAGATCCTTGCGGTTACCTTCCGGAATCAGAACCAGCTTGATACCGCCGCGTTGTGCCGCCAGCAGTTTCTCCTTGAGCCCGCCGATCGGCAACACTTCACCGCGCAAGGTGATCTCTCCGGTCATTGCCACGGTCGACTTGACAGGAATACCGGTCAGGGCCGACACGATTGTTGTACACATGGCACCACCGGCCGAAGGTCCATCTTTCGGTGTCGCACCCTCGGGTACGTGCACGTGGATGTCGGTTTTCTGGCTGAAGTCCGGATCGATCCCCAACGAGACCGCCCGTGAGCGGACCACCGTCATTGCGGCCTGAATCGACTCCTGCATCACCTCGCCCAATTGACCGGTGTACTTGAGGTTGCCCTTACCCGGCATGGTCGCCGCTTCAATCGTCAGAAGGTCTCCACCCACTTCCGTCCAGGCCAGACCAGTCACCTGACCAACCTGATCGGGATGCTCGACCTTACCGAAATCGAAACGATGAACACCAAGATACTGCTCCAGCGAGCTGGAATCGACGGTAATCGGCGGCTTCTCTTCATTCGTGACGAGTTTACGCACCACTTTACGCGATACCTTGGCCAGTTCGCGCTCAAGGTTCCGCACACCCGCCTCACGGGTGTAATAACGGATCACATCGCGAACCGCTGATGTATCGATGCTGAGTTCCTTGTCCTTCAAGCCGTTCTTTTCCAGCTGCTTGGGCAGGAGATAGCGCTCGGCAATCTCGGTCTTTTCGTCTTCGGTGTAGCCGGCAATACGGATCACTTCCATCCGATCCAACAACGGACCTGGGATATTCAGGCTGTTTGCCGTGCACACGAACATGACCTCGGACAAATCGATGTCCATGTCCATGTAGTGATCGGCAAACGCTTTGTTTTGCTCGGGGTCCAGTACCTCCAGCAAGGCCGAAGCCGGATCGCCCCGAAAGTCGGAAGCCATCTTGTCGATTTCATCCAGCAGGATGAGCGGATTGCGTGAACCGATCTTGCTCAATGTCTGCACGATCCGGCCCGGCAAGGCGCCGACATAGGTCCGGCGATGACCGCGAATCTCGGCGTCATCGCGCACGCCACCCAAGGCGATTCGACCGAATTTACGGTTGGTAGCCTTGGCAATCGACTGACCCAGTGAGGTTTTACCCACACCCGGCGGGCCGACCAGACACAGGATTGGACCGTTCATTTTGCGCACGCGCTGCTGCACCGCGAGATACTCGAGAATCCGCTCCTTGACCTTCTCCAGACCAAAGTGATCGGCCTCAAGCACCTGCTCGGCAACGCCCAGATCGTGCTTGATCTTGGTTCGTTTCTTCCACGGCACGGCAACGATCCAGTCCAGATAGTTACGTACGACCGATGCTTCGGCGGACATGGGCGACATCATCTTGAGCTTGTTGAGCTCGGATTTAGCCTTGTCCAACGCTTCTTTGGGCATACCCGCCGTCAGAATCTTGCGCTCCAACTCGTCGAGATCGCTTCCACCCTCTTCCAGATCGCCCAGTTCCTTCTGAATCGCCTTCATTTGCTCGTTCAGATAGTACTCACGCTGGCTTTTCTCCATTTGCTGCTTCACGCGGCCACGGATGCGCTTCTCAACCTGCAAGGTATCGATTTCCGATTCGATCAGCACCATGAGGTGCTCGATCCGCGCGTGCAGATCGATGGTTTCCAGAATCTTCTGCTTTTCTTCGAGGCTCAACGCCATGTGGGCGGCGATGGTATCAGCCAAGCGCGATACATCATCGATGCCTGCCAACGATGTCAGCACCTCTGGTGGCGTTTTCTTGTTGAGCTTGACGTACCCGTCGAACTGATTGAGCAACGTACGTGCTTCCACTTCCAGCTCGCGATCAGGCTGTTCTTTCGCCTCCTCGATCGCACGCACTTCGGCTACCAGGTACTGGTCAACCTCATGCACTTGCACGCAACGTACGCGCTCAATGCCCTCAACGAGCACTTTGATCGTGCCGTCCGGCAATTTGTGCAGCTGAAGAATAGAGGCCAACGTACCGACGGCATGCAAATCCTTGCGGCCCGGATCGTCAAGCTCGGCATCCTTCTGTGCTACAAGCAGCAATTGCTTGCTTCCCTTGATGGCCTCCTCCAGCGCGGATACGGATTTCTCCCGCCCCACGAACAGAGGGATCACCATATGGGGGTAAACCACCACATCGCGCAGTGGCAGAACCGGGACGGTACGCGGTGCACCGGCGATTACTTCAGATGTTGTGTCGTTATGTGGCATATGTTTTACCTGTGTGACGCGCCGAAAGGCGGCAAGGTGAGCGGATATGGATAGAGCATAGCCAATAGTTAATGCCGAATGGGAACTTTTCAAGTAGCACGTTCACAAAAGCGGTCCGCTCTTAAAGAGAATGCCCTGAGCACGGTGCGGCGCAACAGCGCCGAAGCCACTTAAGGGTCATTTATAAAAAAATCCCGCCAGAGAGCGGGATTTCAATTTCAAGCCATGAAACATGGGGAAAGTTACTTATCGGAAGCCGCCTTGGGCAGGGTTTCGGCCTGATCAAAGAGCAGATAGGGCGCATTCTCACCACGCACAACCGAGGCATCCACGACGACCTTCTTCACATTCTCGGTAGAAGGCACATCGAACATCGTATCGAGCAATACATGCTCGACAATGGTCCGCAAGCCACGCGCACCGGTTTTGCGCTTGATGGCCTGACGTGCCACTTCCCGGAGCGCATCTTCACGCAGATCAAGCTCTACGCCTTCCATTTCGAAAAGACGCATGTACTGTTTGCTCAGCGCATTCTTCGGCTCGACCAGAATTTTAACCAACGCCGCTTCATCCAGTTCATTCAGCGTCGCGATGACCGGCAAACGGCCAATGAACTCTGGAATCAGGCCATAACGCGTCAAATCTTCCGACTCGATCTGGGTCAGCAATTCATCAGCAGCGCGTTTATCATCCTTGGACTTCACTTCTGCAGAGAAGCCGATACCCCCTTTCTCGATCCGCTGACGGATGATGCTATCAAGCCCGGCGAAGGCGCCGCCGCAGATGAACAGGATGTTGGTCGTATCCAACTGCACGAACTCCTGCTGCGGATGCTTGCGCCCCCCCTGAGGCGGTACGGATGCCTGCGTGCCCTCGATCAGCTTGAGCAGCGCCTGCTGCACCCCCTCCCCGGAGACATCCCGCGTAATCGACGGGTTCTCGGATTTACGGGTGATCTTGTCGATCTCGTCAATGTAGACAATCCCGTGCTGGGCTTTTTCGACGTCATAGTCACAACGCTGCAACAGTTTCTGCAGAATGTTTTCGACATCTTCACCCACGTAACCCGCTTCGGTGAGCGTGGTGGCATCGGCGATGGCGAATGGCACGTCCAGCACACGTGCCAGCGTTTGCGCCAATAGCGTCTTACCCGAGCCCGTCGGGCCAATCAGCAGAATATTGGATTTTGACAACTCAACCGGTTCGGAATCACTGTCCTTATCCTTTTCGGCCACTTTGTGCGTCGAACCAAACAGGTTCAAACGCTTGTAATGGTTATACACCGCGACGGCCAGCGCTCGTTTTGCCCGTTGCTGACCGATGACATACTCATCCAGTGCCTCAACCAGTTCTTTGGGCGTTGGTAGGCGGGCCGGACTTTCATCCTTGGCTGCGGAGATTTCCTCGCGGAGGATGTCGTTGCATAGCTCGACACACTCATCGCAGATATAAACCGATGGGCCGGCAATGAGTTTGCGGACTTCGGCCTGCGGCTTACCGCAGAATGAACAGGACAGATCCTGTTCGGATTGTGTACTTTTAGCCATGATCAGCCTCTATCTGTGATGAAACAAGGCAAGTTTCGAGCCCAGTTTCAGTCATTCGCATCACGCGCGTTTATCCAGCACCGCGTCAATCAAACCATACTCGACCGCTTCGGATGCCGACAAGAACTTGTCCCGGTCGGTGTCTCGTTCGATCACTTCCATCGGCTGCTTACAGTGCTTGGCCAGAACGCCATTCAAACTATGACGCAATTTGATGATTTCTTCCGCATGAATCTTGATATCGGAAGCCTGGCCCTGGAATCCGCCCAAAGGTTGGTGAATCATCACCCGCGAGTTCGGCAAGGCAAACCGTTTACCCGGCTCACCACCGGCCAACAGAATGGAACCCATGCTGGCAGCCTGACCAATACACAACGTCGAAACGTGCGGCTTGATGAACTGCATGGTGTCGTAGATCGACATGCCCGCTGTCACCACGCCACCCGGTGAGTTGATGTACAGATGGATGTCTTTGTCCGGATTTTCCGATTCCAGAAACAACAACTGAGCCACGATAAGGTTGGCCATGTGGTCTTCAATGGGGCCAACAACGAATACAACCCGCTCTTTGAGCAGGCGGGAGTAGATGTCGTATGCCCGCTCGCCACGTGATGTCTGTTCGACAACCATGGGCACCAACGCGGCCAGTTCCGGAGCCGACAGTCCCGCTGTAGTTTGAGAACCGAAAATCATACATTCTCCCATGTGCATTCTCCCTAGGCACCGTACGTTCGATGCCCCGGGCGGGTGGTATTAAAACAAAAACGCGATCAACACATCACATGAACTGTGGCGGTTGATCGCGACTTTTTCAATCTGTCTGTAGCAAAAAATGCCGAGACGCGGCGTGGCGCTTAATCAGGCCCGTGGGGCTGGATTCATCACCGACTTGAAGTCCTGTGACTTTTTGGTCACTTTGGCTTTGGACAACACGTGATCAACGGCTTGCTGTTCCAGAACGACAGTGCGCGCGTTGCTCATCATTTCGCGATCGCCCTTGTAGGAAGCAACAACTTCTTTGGGCTCATCATACGCTGCAGCAATGTCATTGATGAATTCGTCAACCAGGGCATCGTCAACTTGCAAATCGGCAGACTTGACGATTTCCATGATCACCAGACCCATCTTGACTCGCTTGGCTGCCTGCTCACTGAACAGGCTGGCGTCTAGCGCACTGGCATCGGCATGAGGCATTTGCTGACGGACAAAACCATCGCGCATGACAACCGCTTCTTCATCGACCAGTGCCTTCGGCACGTCAAAAGTCAGGCTGTCAGTCACGGCAGTCAGCACAACGTCTTTGGTCTGACGCTTGAGCGCTTGCTTGAGTTCGCGCTCCATGTTCTTGCGAACATCAGATTCCAACTCAGCCACCGTGGCTGAACCGAAACGGGCGGCAAACTCATCATTCAACTCAGGCAGTACTTTCTCTTCAACCGCAGTCGCAGTCACAGCGAATTGCGCGGTCTTGCCCTTGAGGTTTTCTACAGGGTAATCTTCGGGGAAAGCCACATCGAAAACACGCTCAGCTTCACCGGCGACGATGCCATCCAGACCTTTTTCGAAGTCCGCCAGCATGCGTTTCTCACCAAGCACGACCTGCATGCCTTCACCGCTGCCACCTTTGAATGCTTCGCCATCGACCTTGCCAGCGAAATTAACGGTTACGCGATCGCCGTCTTTGGCTGCACGATCCACTGATTTCCAGTCGGCATGCTGTTCACGAAGTGTCGCGAGCATGTCAGCCACATCAGCGTCGGTAACCTCGGCTGTCGTGGTTTCGATTTTAACTGCTGACAAATCACCGATTTCAAATTCGGGATAAACTTCAATCGCAGCCACAAACTTGAGGTTTGTACCTGGTTGCGCATCGACTGATTCAATCACGGGGTTGCCCGCCGGACGCAGTTTCTGCTCTGCGATGGCAGCCTGATAGTTACGGCCCATGACGTCGCCGACAACCTCTTCACGCACCTGACCTTCATAGCGCTGGCGCACTACCGGCAAAGGAGCCTTGCCCGGACGGAATCCGTCCAGACGCACGCGGCGAGACATATCCTTGATGCGGCGATCGACTTCGACATCGATTTCGCTGGCAGGTACTTCAATCGCCAAACGACGGATCAAACCTTCTGATGACTGCAATTCAACCTGCATGGTCACTCAACCTCAAACTTCTTCATATCTAAAAAAATAATCAAGGCTATGCCCTGATCAGGAATATGGTGCGAGAGAAGAGACTCGAACTCTTACGCCAAAGGCGCTGGAACCTAAATCCAGTGCGTCTACCAATTCCGCCACTCTCGCTAAAACGTCCCGCTGTCGGCATTTCCGACAGCCAGCGCGATCTCAATCACGATCTGCCGATGCTAAATCTGTACGGATCAAACCGGCGGGGGAGTATACCTGAGCTTATCGGCAAGCCCAAACTACCCCCATACCCGCCTGCCAATGCTCAACTACATCGGCATTCCAGGAACGCGCCCTTTGAGCGCGCGCATCATTTTTTTCATGCCGCCGCCGGAAAACTTCTTCATCATGTCACTCATGTCACGGTGTTGCTTCAGCAACCGGTTGACATCGTGTACCTGCATCCCCGAACCGAGGGCGATGCGTCGCTTGCGTGACCCTTTGATCAACTCGGGGTGCAACCGCTCCTGGATTGTCATGGAGTTGATGATGGCAATCATCCGGTGCACATCACGATCTTCGATGTTCGCTTTTGCGTCGGCAGTCAGCTTGCCCATACCGGGCAACTTGTCCATAAGGCCATGGATACCACCCATATTAAGCATCTGTTCGAACTGATCGCGCATATCGACAAGGGTGAAACCTTTGCCAGCACGCACCTTTTCGGCCAGCGCCTGAGCCTTACTGGTGTCCAGGTTGCGCTGCGCTTCTTCCACCAGAGAAACCACATCGCCCATACCCAGAATGCGCGAGGCGATACGATCCGGATGGAAAGGCTCAAGCGCGTCGAGCTTTTCACCGACCCCAATGAATTTGATGGGTTTGCCGGTAATGGCGCGAACCGACAGTGCGGCGCCACCGCGCGCATCACCATCGGCCTTGGTCAGGACAACACCCGTCAGCGGCAGAACTTCATTGAAGGCCTTGGCGGTATTGGCGGCATCCTGACCGGTCATCGCATCGACGACGAACAGGGTTTCTACCGGATTCAGAGCGGAGTGCAGCTGGCGCACTTCGTCCATCATCTCGGTATCGACATGCAGACGACCCGCCGTATCGACGATCAGCACGTCGTAAAAACCGACGCGCGCCTGCTTCAAAGCGGCCTGCACGATATCCAGGGGCTTCTGCCCCGTATCGGAGGGGAAAAAGTCGACACCAACCTGCTTGGCTACCGTTTCCAGCTGCTTGATCGCGGCCGGGCGATACACGTCCGCACTGACCACCAACACTTTCTTCTGTTCGCGCGTGCGGAGGAGTCGACCGAGCTTACCAACCGTGGTGGTTTTACCCGCACCCTGCAAGCCCGCCATCAAAACGACGGCCGGTGGCTGGGCGGCCAGATTAAGCGCCGAGTTCTCGGCGCCCATCAGCGCGGTCAGCTCATCGCTGACCACCTTGATGAACACCTGCCCCGGCTTGAGGCTTTTGATGACCTCGGCGCCAACGGCGCGCTCCTTGACCTGATTGACAAAATCGCGCACCACCGGCAGGGCAACATCAGCCTCCAGCAGGGCCATGCGCACTTCTCTAAGTGCGTCTTTGATGTTGTCTTCCGTTAACCGGCCTTGCCCACGCAGTCCATCGAACAGACCGCCGAGCCGCTGGGAAAGATTTTCAAACATGCGCGCCCACCATCTAAATCAGCAACCCAAATCGACTGAAAAAGGGCTCAGTCGCCGCGGCCATACCGCTTGCGATCCAGCTCTGTCAGCCATTTCTTACGGATACGAATCGAGGACGGGGTCACTTCGACCAGTTCGTCGTCATCGATGAATTCTAATGCCTGCTCAAGAGTGAAACGAATCGGTGGCACGAGTGTGAGCGCCTCATCCGTACCGGAGGCACGCATATTGGTGAGCTTCTTGCCCTTGAGGACGTTGACGGTCAGGTCGTTGTCGCGTGAATGGATACCCACGACCTGGCCTTCGTATACTTCGTCACCGTGACCGATCATCATCTTGCCCCGATCCTGCAGGTTATACAGCGCGTAAGACAACGCCTTGCCGGTTTCGTTGGCAATCAAGACACCATTGATGCGCTGGCCAACATTACCCGGCTTGTATTCACCGTAATGGTCGAACACGGAGAACAACAGACCGGTACCCTGAGTTGCCGTCATGAACTCGGTTCGGAAGCCGATCAGACCACGCGAAGGGATGATGTATTCCAGACGCACACGGCCTTTACCATCGGGTTCCATGTTCCGCAATTCTGCGCGACGAGTCCCCAGCTTTTCCATGACCGCGCCCTGATTCTGCTCTTCGATATCCACGACGAGCTGCTCATAGGGCTCCTGCTTCACGCCGTCAACTTCCCGAATGATGACTTCGGGACGACCAACGCCGAGCTCAAAGCCTTCACGGCGCATGTTTTCGATCAATACCGAAAGGTGCAATTCACCACGACCGGACACACGGAATTTGTCGCCTTCCTCAGTATCTTCTACACGCAATGCGACGTTGTGCAGCAGTTCTTTGTGCAGGCGGTCACGAATCTGGCGACTGGTGATGAACTTGCCTTCCTTACCCGCGAACGGTGAGGTATTGACGTTGAACGACATGCTCACGGTCGGTTCATCAACCGTCAGCGGCGGCAGCATTTCCACATGATCCGGATCGCAGATGGTGTCGGAAATAAAGAGCGGATCGAGGCCGGAAAACACAATAATGTCGCCGGCCTGCGCGTTCGGCACTTCGATTCGCTCCAAACCATGGAAGCCCATGATCTGGAGGATACGACCCGAACGGATGTTACCGTCACGGTCGATAACCTTGACCGGCGTATTGGTTTTCACCCGACCACGGGAAATACGACCGATACCCATGATACCCATGTACGGGTTGTAATCCAGGCTCGAAACCTGTAACTGGAATGGACCGTCGGCGTCAACATCCGGCGGAGGCACAGAATCGACAATCGTCTGATACAACGGAGTCATATCACCTTCGCGAACGGAATCATCCAGACCGGCATACCCATTTAGCGCCGAGGCGTACACGATAGGGAAGTCGAGTTGCTCATCTGTCGCGCCCAATCGGTCAAAGAGGTCGAACACCTGATCCACCACCCACTGCGGGCGGCTGCCGGGACGGTCAATCTTGTTGATGACGACGATTGGCTTCAGGCCATGCTCGAACGCTTTTTGCGTTACAAAACGGGTTTGCGGCATCGGGCCATCAACGGCATCAACCAGTAGCAGAACGGAGTCGACCATCGACAGCACACGCTCCACTTCGCCACCGAAGTCGGCGTGACCGGGCGTATCGACGATGTTGATGCGGTACTCTTCGCCTGCTGGGCTGGTCCAACGGATGGCGGTGTTTTTCGCCAGAATGGTGATGCCGCGCTCTTTCTCGATCGCGTTGGAATCCATCATCCGCTCACCGGTGTCGGTACGGGCGTCCAAGGTACCGGATTGTTGCAGGAGCTTATCAACCAGGGTTGTTTTACCGTGGTCAACGTGGGCGATGATGGCAATGTTACGCAAATGAGAAATCACAGGAGCATCCATAAATAAGGAATAAATTGGTGCGGCAGTATACCTGAACCCGCGCATTTAATGCAGAGGCCACACCTAAATTCATGGATTTATTCAGAGAACCCCGAATCACACAGTTGCAACCGGCCTTCGGATCAGGTCTTTCAGAGCGGGGCTTCTCCCATCAGATCGCGCCACAGATTGGCAAACAACTCGCCCACCCAAACACCCTCCAGAACCTTCATGGTATGCGCGTCGCGCATCACGCCCAATGACCGCAAGCCGGCACGGCGAGCAAAGCTCATCAGCATCGGCGTACTGGCGATGAAGACAATCCGTTCCGGCGACACATTCATCTCTTCCGCGAGATCAAGCCAGGTCTCCGTCTGGCGTCATCGAGTAAGAGGTCGATCAATAACCGGAAGCGCTTCACCAAAAAAAAGAAGTCAGCTGCGGCCCGTAACGCCGGGCGTCAGTCGTGATGCCAATCACTTCCACCCCCATGGCTCGCCACTGCTCAAACACATTGAGCACATCCGGAAACAATTCCAACTCACCATCGGGTTGAACTCTAAAGAGCGCCGCCAAATCCACCCACAACGTCTGGACTATCATTATCAGCCCCATCTATTCACTTTATAGAACGTATAGAATGAGGCACATCAACTTACCGCCGAAGAACAATACATGACAATCCACTTCACCAAAATGCACGGACTAGGCAACGATTTCATGGTCATCGACGCCATCAATCAAGCCATCGACCTGAATCCAGAACAAATCAGGCAATGGGCCGATCGACACTTCGGCATTGGCTTTGATCAGCTTCTGGTCGTCGAACCACCCAGAACCGCCGACACGCTATTCACCTATCGCATATTCAACGCAGACGGCGGCGAGGTGGAGCAATGCGGTAATGGCGCACGCTGCTTTGCCCGATATGTGCACGACAAAGGATTGACCGACGAGAAAGAAATCCCCGTTGGGACCGCCAGCGGCCGGATCGTGCTTCATATCACCGATTCAGGTGATGTCACTGTCGACATGGGGCGACCGATTTTCACCCCGGCCAACATTCCCTTCGTCACCGAACACGAAGCCACGAGTTACACGTTAACGCTCAGCGACAGCAGCGAATGGCTCATTGATGCACTCTCCATGGGCAATCCACACGCCGTGCTGGAAGTTGAAGACGTCGACAAAGCCCCGGTCAGTCATATCGGCCCGCTAATCGAACATCATCGACAGTTCCCCAATCGAGTGAACGTGGGTTTTATGCAAATCATCGACCGCCAGCACATCCGACTGCGTGTATTTGAGCGCGGCAGCGGCGAAACACTTGCTTGCGGTACTGGAGCATGCGCAGCGGTTGTCAGCGGCATTCGTCGAAACCGGCTTGACTCCCCCTGTTTCGTCGACGTTCGCGGGGGAAGACTCTCTGTGGCATGGGCCGGTCAGCCTGAAGACACGGTACTCATGACCGGCCCAGCACAAAGCGTCTTTGAGGGGAAAATCATCCAAGTCAACCCGTGAATCAGAGCCACATCACTTTTAAATCCGACACAAAAACAACACCGACCGCAGCAAAACAACAAAATCGCCGATCATCTGCACCTCCAAAGTTCAAACTCACGATGCCAGACAAGCAAAAAAGAAAAATACAACTCGATGAAAACTAAACCATTAGCAAATATAAGTCGTGATGCTTATATAAAAGAATAAGCAACTACTAATACACAACCTGCTGATTTATTAATATTTTTTCACGACCCTCAATTTTCTTGAATTTGTCCCGATTACATTTCTGTTACCTTACCCAGGCCTCGAAACAACCCATCATCAGAATGTGGGCACTCGCATAGCGGGAAACGAGCAGAAAATTGCACCCAGCCCCTAGAGAAGGGAACGGACCGCAAAAACAATCAATCAGGAGACTGGATAAAAATGGTATTCAAACGTTCACTACTGGCCGCATCTGTTGCAGCCACCTTGATCGCCTCTGGCGCAGCACACGCAACCAACGGCTACTTCGCTGATGGCTACGGCGTGAAAAGCATGGGTATGGGCGGCGGCGGTGTAGCCCTGCCGAACGACAGCGCGATGATCATCGCCACCAACCCGGCAGGCATCACCGAAACCGGCACACAGGTGAACTTTGACATCTCCTGGTTCCACCCGGTACGTGGCTATAGCTTCGTCAATGCCAATGGTACTTCTGGTGGCGCCGAGAGCGGCAGCAGCAACTTCTACATCCCTGAGCTTTCTGCCAGCTACGCGATCAATGATACCAGCTCTATCGGTATCGCGATTTATGGCAACGGCGGCATGAACACCGACTACCCAGGCGATTCAAGCAGCTACCTCGGTGTGCTCGGCATGACAGGAACCGGCCCCTACGGCACCGGCGCAGCAGGTGTAAACCTGAAGCAGATGTTCATTGCCCCTACCTACGCGCACAAATTCATGGATGGGAAACTGTCTGTGGGCGCAACCGTCCTGTTTGCCCGTCAGACAATTCAGGTCAAAGGCCTGAGTGGCTTCGATAACTCAAGCTACTCCGTCAACCCTGGTTCCGTGACTGGTAACGAAGTTTCTAGCTCAACCGGCTGGGGCGGAAAAATCGGCGTTCTGTACCACGCAACAGATTCGATTGCTTTGGCAGGCAGCTACCAGACCAAGATGCGCATGAGCAAATTTGATCAATATTCAGGTTTGTTTGCAGAAGGCGGTAAGTTTGACATCCCTGCAACATGGACCGTAGGCGGCGCCTTCAAAGTTGCACCAGCCTGGACATTGACCGCTGACTTCCAGCGCATTAACTACACCGGCGTGAAGGCGATCTCCAACCCTTCAACCGCGTACCTGTTTGCTTGCCAGATGGGTGATGCCACCAAGTGCCTCGGCGGCTCAAACGGCGCTGGTTTCGGCTGGAGCAACGTCAACGTGGTCAAACTCGGCGCCCAATGGCAGATGAGCCCGGCCCTGCAATTGCGCGTTGGCTTCAACCACGGCACAAACCCTGTAAGCTCACCAGATGTACTGTTCAACACACTGGCACCAGGCGTAGTAAAAAACCATTACACCGCCGGTTTCACTTACGCGCTTGACAAAAACCAAGAGCTCAGCGGCGCATTCATGTATGCACCTGACGTTTCTGTGTCTGGACCAAATGCAATTGCTGCAGCTTATGGACAGACTCAGACAGACACCATCCACATGAAACAGTACGAAGCCACCATCGGTTATGCCTACAAGTTCTAATCGAGTCTCCATCGATTAAACCTGTTTAACGCCCCTCCCGGAGCGGAAACCGACCAAAAACCCCGCTCTCTTAAGAGGCGGGGTTTTTTATTGCATGCAAAACCACACCACACTATTGATTCTCGGTCTGGCCGAGAGCGATGCCTGGCTAGCACCCAATTTTATAGAAGGGTGATTCTTTAATTTAGGCATTCGGAGGGAAAGTGACGCAACCAGTCACACCCCTGGCAAGGACAATCGAAGTTGCTCGCGCCTCTTCGCATCACAGGCAACGCGTCAAGGATGAGGTAACACACCTTTGTTTCACGGCGCTGGTGTGACTCAAGCCACACTACAATGGGGACCTGATTAACACGTTGACGGAGGTAACCTCCACTTCTCCTGCCAATAGCGGGTGCCGCTCGCAGCCCCAATGGCCACTGACGACTGAACCGGTGCGCCAGTGGCCAAAGCGAGCTGTTTCGCCGATTCCCAAGCCTCGCATACCGTCAACCTCTTCAAATGCGAGGCAGATTCATACGGATGTCAGCACACACTAAGCTGCCATCGTCTCCAATCAGGCTAGGGTTTTGTTTCTTCCTCCAAGGAAGTCAGCCATTCAAGCGCCTGAGCTTGTGATGCTCCGCACATCTCAAGGCTCGGGTTCAATCCAGAACAGCAACGAGGACGCTCAGGATCGCCGAAAATCGCGCACCTAAAGTCATCAGTCAGTTGAACGCAGGCAACCCCTGCGGGTTTACCGTTCGGCATACCCGGAATCGGGCTCGAGATCGAAGGGGCAATACAACACGCCCCGCACTCGGCACGACACTCGAAGGAATGAGTGCTTGTCATGAGAAGTACCTTGTTCGTTATGTTCGATATTGGAACATTAACAGAGAGAGTGGACACACCCTCGTTTTCACAGAGTCTTTATGCAACTGGACGCCTTACGGCCAAGAATGGCATCAAGAGGGTCATCAACTTCCTTGGCAAGCTTCGCTGCAACCGCCGCATCACTAACAAAGGAATCACTACGATTGATGATGCCCATGAAGCCCGCTCTGCGCACAACGATAGATGTACAGATAAGAGATACATGGGCAGTTGAGGTGGCGACCAGCACACAAGGCTTACGTGACTCATCGACCGAAGAAGGGGCTACAAAAACCCACATCGAGTTCTACATAAAAAAACCCCCTGCACGCCAAACCAGGTGAAATGCAAGGGGTTATCATAGATGGCGGAGAAAGAGTTAGCCTAACTATGGTTTTCTGCTGTCCGTGTGAATTTATTTAGTTATTTAATATCAATAGGTTGCCAAGTTTTCCGTCTCATGCCGTCTTACGGAATCCCACTCAAGCGTGCTATAAAGTGTGGGCATAAGTGTGGGCATAGGTTTAGGCGGAGGGCGGAATTATGGCAGCGATCAACAAACTTTCGGTACTCGAAATCAAGGGAGCCAGAGGCCCTGTGAAGCTTTCCGATGGGGGTGGTCTGTATTTGCAGATCAACGCTGCGGATGCTCGGCGCTGGATCTTCCGCTACAAGATTCAGGGTAAAAGCACCGAGATGGGATTAGGGGGCTACCCCACGGTCAGTCTGGCGGATGCGCGCCAAAAAGCGGCGGGTTATCGCCAGATGCTCGCCGAACACATCGATCCCAAACGGGCGCGTGATGTCGAGCGAGAACGTCAGACAGAAGAAGCCCGTACACAAGAATATGCAGCCGAGCAGGTCATGACCTTCAAGGCCTGTGCTGAAACCTATATTGACGATCATCAGTACGCTTGGAAAAACGCCAAACATGCCAGTCAATGGCGTAATACGTTACGCGATTACGTCTATCCGGTATTTGGCGCCAAGCCAGTCGATGCCATCGATACCCCTATGGTGGTGGCTGCATTGCGTCCCATCTGGCACACCAAAACAGAAACGGCCACTCGCGTACGCCAGCGAATAGAAAACATCCTTGACTGGGCCAAGGTCAGTGGCTATCGCAGCCAGGAAAACCCGGCTCGTTGGCGCGGGCATCTGGATCACTTGTTACCGAAGCCAGAAAAGATCAAAGCAGCCAAACATCATGCCGCCTTGCCTTATGACGAGATCAGTTCATTCGTAGCTGAACTGGTGAAACGAAAAAGCATTTCTTCCCAAGCCATGCTATTCACCATTCTCACCGCCTGTCGCACCGGAGAAGTAATCGGTGCCACATGGAATGAAATCGATCTGGATAACCGGATATGGATCATTCCGGCAGAACGGATGAAAGCCAAGAAAGAACATCGGGTTCCCTTATCCGATGCCGCCATGGACATAGTGAACAAACTGCCCCGCATCGCCAATAACGATCATCTGTTTCCCGGTCAGAGTCGGGGCAAAAGCATCTCCAACATGACCATGTTGATGTTGCTGAAGAAAAGCACGGAAGACAGTGGACTCAATCGCCCCGATCTGACCATCCATGGCTTCCGCTCGACCTTCAGAGACTGGGCGGGGGAAACCACTCCCTTCCCAAGAGAAGTCATTGAACACGCACTCGCACATCAACTGCGGGACAAAGCAGAAGCGGCTTATGCACGCGGGGATCTGCTGATAAAGCGCAGAAAGCTAATGCAGGCATGGGCGGATTACTGCATGTCGGCACAAAGGGAGGGTGTTGAAGACAAGGATGACACCTGAGCGGGCCAGAGGGCGAGGGCCTACCCCGATAATATGGTTATCTGTGACGTATAAATACAGGTAGCCTCTACTGATTTTCCACCATGCCAGAATCTGTAAATTGCCTTACGCCACACTGTCATGGTAGTGTGTGGTAATTGTTCTTTTAAGCCCCATCGTAAATATCATGACAGCACCTACACTCGATCCTTCCTTGGAAGATACCCGCCGCGAATCCATTAAAACACTGCTTGATCTTAAAGGTCAGTCGGTGATGGATTTATTATTCCACTATGGCGCTTGGGCCAATCAGCAAATCAAATCGATCAAGCTCGATTACGGCAATCTGAGTGCCTGGTTGCGGGGTACGCCTCGACGATTGTCCGAGCAAAAGCAATTGGCCTTCGCCTCATTTCTAGGCCTCCGTGAAGACCAATTACAGAAAGGAGTTGTGCATAGTTGGCAGCCGACACTCAGTGCATTTGCTTTGCAGAAGCACATGGAGACAATCAAATGCTGGTTCGGACGCGAGCCCGTAATGCTCTGGGAGATTGGCCTGCGTCCAGAACAGCAGCAGACTGTACGCATCGTGCAGATGAAAGAACATCTGGTTCGGATATCGGCAGTGGATTCTGTCTGGGCTCTATTATTGCCTGCCATGGGCGTGCAGGAATCCGACATCAGAGTTCTGCCCAAAGACTGGTATGGCGATGATCACTGGTTAAACCAACCGCTGGATTTTGACGAAGTGGGTGCCACTCTGTTAAGCATTGGTCGTCAGGAACAGATACTGGATGTCGCAGGCCAAACAAAAGATGCCGCCTGGCAGCGACTGATCAGAGATTGTGATCAGGCAGGCGTGACGCCAGAGAAAGCCCGTCAGCGTATTTTTACGTCTTCACGCGACCGACACGACGGCTTCCCCAGTCTTTAACCCCCCATCACTCGCCATCCATCAGCCCCAGTTCAATACAGGGGCTGTCGTCATTCTGCGCCTGTAATTTTCTGCAATCCGTTAGGTGATATTCAGAAACCACACCACTGAAATACATTGACAGCAGCATTACCAATGACTACTTTACACTGTGTGGTTTATATAGCTGGAGGGTTGAACGATGTCAATTGGAACATTTCACGAGTTGAACTATTTTGACCTTGAATCCATGGAGGTAGCGGCCCACCTGCAGGAAGCCCATCGCATTATTGAGCGACAGCAAACTGAAGAGTTGCGCATCCAAAAGCAGTCGAAGGCGCTCAATGCGCTAAATCAAAATATCGACGAAGCATGGGCGGAGGTTCAGCGCCAACAGTTCGCATTACTGAGCATGCTGGCTGAATTTCGCCTGACTGACTCTCTCAATGCATCCATTCGGACGGTGGCTCCGATTCGTTTTAATGCGCTCGTCCAACATCTGAGTGTTTTCTCCAAACCGCCGCATCTTGAGTGGGTGGATTTGGCTGTGGGCGAACCCAAGGTGCTGGAGATGGGGAATTGGATCAAATTAATGCTGCTCCTGACGCTTGATTCCATCTTCAAAATTGAAGTTGATGAGGCCAAGCACTATCTCACCCGTATCCAGGAGCGCTTGGTAGAGTGGGATGTCAAGGAACGATCTGGCTTCCTGAAACTGTTTGCACAGTGGCTACATATGTCCAATACCGACGAGGTGAACGATAAACCTGCTCTGCCTTCCTCCCTCAGCGAGCTGATGAAACCATCGGTTCGTAAAGAAATCCAGGCCACGCCTGATGGCCTGCAGCGTGAGAAGAAGTCATCCAGTGCCGACAACCGCACGTTTGTTGGGAATACTGACAGCAGCAAAACAGCCGTCATTCTGGTCGACAAGATCGATGCGCTGGATTCAGAGAAAGACGACTTTCTGGTAAACAAATACAAACCGCTGACCGAGCCGATGGAGCCGGTACGGGTGGTGCAACCGGCAGCCGTGATTCAGACCGTGCTTGACGAAGAGTTTCCCTGGATGAGGCGGATTACGTCAGTGATTTGTGCCGACCTGGTCGATAATCAGCGTTATCAACTCGCCCCGGCATTGGTGAAACCCATTGTGCTGGTCGGCCCCTCCGGATTAGGGAAAACGCATTATCTGCAACGTCTGGCCGATTTGATGGCTGTACCCAGTCTGATCCTGTCAGTTGGAGGGATGGCCGATAACATGACGCTGAAAGGATCATCACGATCCTGGAGTTCAGCACGCCCGAGTGTGATCTCCGATTTCATTAATCAGAAACAATGCCCCAATCCCGTGGTGATTCTCGATGAAATTGAAAAAGCCGGTACCGGCCGAAACAACGGCAATGTCTATGACACTCTGTTGCAATTGTTGGAAATCCGGAACGCTGGCGTTTTTTACGATGAGTGCCTTCTGGCAAGTATCGACCTGAGCCGGGTAACCTATTTAGCCACGGCCAACAGCACGAAAGAGTTACCCCTGCCCATCCGGGATCGAGTGAGAGTTCTGCGTGTACCCGAGCCCACGGCTGATCATATGTTGATGGTGGCGTACCAACTGTGGTGGGCTTACTGGGGTGCGAGACAAATTCCTGTCAGCGAAATGCCACCGATCGATGATCGATTACTCAAAAAGTTCTTGAAAGGCAAAACCAGTGTTCGTCAGGTCAAACGAGTGATGGATAGCGTCATCAGCAATGCGAAGGAAAAGTATCCTCTGATGCGGCTGCACTGAGCTGCCCGTGCCTGCCTGCATTTCGGTCTGAATGTCAGGGCAGGTAATCAACTACACAGATTCAAGTCAGCGAAATTCAAAGGATCCACCATGCGTATCATGATTTGCTCAGACCTGCATTGGGATGATGATTTTGAGGTGGGCACCGAGTCTGATTTCAGGGCAAGCTCGGGGTCGGCTGCGGCAACAGGCCGGGGCCAATCGCTGCAACAGAATAAGGTGTTCCGGTCGTTGATCAGTTCATCTGCATTCAACACACTCACCGCAGATGATCTGATTTGTATTGCCGGTGATGTGGCTGAGGGGATCGATGGCATACGTCAATGCCTGACTGAACTGCGTACATATACCGACGCTACAATTGTTGGCGTGATGGGTAACCATGACTATACCGATCAGGCACTGGCCCCCATTACCGTTGACCGTATTCAAGCCGAGCTGCCAGAGCGGGTTCACCTGCTGGACAATCAGTTGATTGAACTGGAGGGGATTCGGGTACTGGGCTGCACACTGTGGACCAACCCTAACCCGGATTTTCATGAAGTTGGTCAGGCGCAAATGCCGGAATATACCCAAGTGGATAACCAGGACGGTCAACTGCTTTCAGTGGCCGACACTCTGGCAGGGCACCATCAGTCCGTCGCTTGGTTAAGCACGGAACTCGCCAAACCGTTCAAAGGCAAAACCGTTGTCATGACCCACCACGCCCCTTCATTCATCAGTCAGCATGCGCGGCACCAATTCAGTGAGTTGAAGGAATTCTTCTGTGTGAATCTGGAGGAGCTGATTTACAAGTATCAACCCCAACTGTGGATTCATGGCCACCTGCATGAACCTGTGGATTACGAGTTGGAAGAAACCCGGATTATTTCCTCCCCTTTGGGATATCCCGATGAACGCAGGAAGGGCTTCCATCCTGTGGTGCTGGATCTTTAGCGGGATGTGAATGGGATTTGGATAATTTCATTCGTTTCGTCCAGGTTTGGCGAAGTAGGAATTCAAAACCGAGTGCCCGCCACTTACAAATTCAGTCCCGATCCCAGGCCAAGAAATAGTCTCCACTCCGGCAGTTGGATGGATGAAATTCGGGCAAGTTTGTATCCGGAAAAATAAGCAATGTCAAATATCCATTATTTAACAGTAACTTATTTCGTTGTGAATTTTTTGGATTTGCGTTTCCGCGGTAAAATATGAGTTGAGCATATCGCCCAACACCATAAAGGAAACGCAGCATGAACCAGAAATACACATCCCCAGACTACTTCTTACGGCTTAGAGACATCATCGGTGATCGCACCACCAACCCACCAATTCCCGCTCTGATTCCCATATCCAAATCGACATGGTGGATATGGGTTGCACGAGGATTTGCGCCACAGCCAAAACGGATTGGGCGTATTACGATGTGGCAAGCATCGGAAGTAGAGGCATTCATCCAGCAGCTGGCATGTCAGCCTGCCGTGGGTTTGAATGAGTCACTTTCTGAGTCAGCCGTTGCGGTATGACATCGGTGAATATCCAACAGCACTTAATCCAGGAACAGCCCGTACCGATATCCGATTCATTGCATGGTTCGGAAATGAACGCCAACAAACGATGGACCGGAACCACTTGTATTATCAGGACATTGTTTTGCTTAGCGGGCAACTCCATTCAAGCCAAAATCTCCCGGTCTGCGGGCATCTTGCTTCAGGGAAAAGTCTTCATCTCAGCGGGCATCCTGCCATTCAGAAAGCATCCCAGTCACCCCATTTTTGGGCGTTTCGTAACGCGTCCAAAAATGGGGTGTTTGGTAAAAATAGAACGCAATTTTTGCGATCTTTTTTTGCCAAACACGAAGTCTTATTTTCAAGCGCCCATCCTTCTCAAGCAGAAACCCCAAGTCTCGCTGCCCACCTGGAATCAGGCTGAAGTCTTGTCCAAGCAGCCCGCCAACCCATCAGGCAAAAATCAGCTTCAGGCTGCCCACTCAAATCAAGATCAAACCCCAGCCTTTCGGGTAGAACCCATCAGTCAGGTTTGCAGCCTTCCACTGAGATCACCACCGTATTCTGGGCTAATGCTCATAGCAGGCGTTTAGCATGACGTACTTCGCTGAACACCAATTAGCGCAAAAGCAGATCAGGCCGATCAAGGCATCCACGGCAGCGGAATATGATCGGGCTTGGACGCGACTCAATGGCCAGCATTGGCGCAACTATGCCGACATCCACCAGATCAAGAGCAAGTCGAGTCTTGCCGTATTGAGGGCAGCATGGCGGCGCGGCATTGCTTTGCAAATACACAATGAGATTGAGGCAGTCCGTGCCATGCAAACCAACTCACCTAATGTCACAGATCCAACGTACGAGGACAGGGATCAAGCCATTCGGGTGTTGTACAACCAATTGGATGACGACATCCGTGGGGTGAGTTATATACCGCCCACAGACTCAAACCACACCAGCAAAGGTCGTAAGCATTCGTCCAGAAAAACCAGCAAACGCCAGTCGTTGAATGGATTGCCGGATAACTGGCGTAGCCAGTTGATCCGGGCCATGAACACCAAAGAAGACCAACTCGCCTTGATGGTCATGTCTTTGACCGGCGCTCGGCCTGAAGAATTACGTATGGGTGTTCAGCTTGTGATTGAAACCGATCAGCGTCTGACGTTTCGCATTCAGGGTGCTAAGGTCAGTGAAGTTACCGGTGGCGGGCAGGCATGGCGAGAATTGACCGTGGATGCGTGGCGCGTGCTGGATGACGATCTGGTCTATGAGTTAATGGCATACATCCAAGAGCATCAGATCACCACAATCCAGATTGATCCAAAGAATGCTTTCCAAAAGCGCCTTCAGCGGATTCGCAATCAAATGGCGCAATACCATACCGCATGGAAGAAGGTCAGTGCTTATAGCTTCAGGCATCAGTTTGCCGCCGACCTCAAAGCGGATAACAACATTCACTTTGACGATATCAGTACCGCCATGGGCCATACATCCGACCGCACAAAACAATGCTACGGGCATTCATCCCAAAAGCGGGGCAAAGGTGGTGTCACTCAGATCACCGCTGCCAGTCCCATCAAAGTACATCGGAAATCAGCGGCATCGCTGGTGTTTCTGAGCAAAGCAGCAAAACGATCGGAGAACCAGAAGACTGACGCTGCATTAAACCAAAAATAGCTGCCAGCACTTTAGTTAATTGAATCATCACAGTGGCACTATTGATCCGGCCAGTAAATAGTATTAAGCGGCATACTTCACCCTCGGGTCTTGAAAGAAGCTTATGACCCGCTCGGATGAGCGTTCCAACATGGCCATGTGCTCATTGGCTGCATCACGCAACTTTGCCTTGGTGCGCACGGGTACCTTTTTGCCCATGGCTTGTTTGAGGTCGGCGTTGAGGTGCTCTTCGGGGTTGAGTTCCGGGCTGTAGCTGGGTAGGTAAAAAAGCTCGATCTTGTCCTTGCGTTCTTCCACCCAAGCTTTGACCGGTTTGCTGTGATGCACCCACAGATTGTCGAGGATGAGGAACACCTTCATACCCGCTGAAGTCCGCTCCCTATCTTTATCACACCCTTAGTGAAAACGGAGCAGACCCCAGGTAAGCGATGAGAGTGAATGCACTTCGCCCACTGGGGGATATGTTAAATCGGCTGAAAAACGATACTCATTAATAGCCTATGAATGTCATAGTGATCTAGAAGGTTGATCGGCAGCATCCTTTCCTCTCTAGGTTGCTCCCTTACGGGCTAGGCGTTGATACCGGATGAAGATAAAACTTGCCTATGCGGAGCGGAGCGCACTTCAATTGTGAGGTGCGATAGCGACTGAAATCGTGCAAGCTTTGACCTATAAAAATCCTCCCCGTGAGCCTTGTCGGTCGCCACCGAGACGATAGCCCCAAGGTGCCCGGGCCCGAGTCGCCATAGGTGAAGATCCGCCAATCGATCGCCTCCGCTCTCTATGGCAACGCGAATTGCTTTGGCGATGTCCTTGTCCGCGTTCATGTCGAGCAGTATGGCTCCCGTATCCTTGATGAGACCGTAAGCCCAGTTGGCGATCACCAGCGCACCGACGATCCCTACTACTGGGTCGATCCACAGCCATCCGAAGATTTTTGCCAGGATTAAACCGCCGATGACCAGAACAGAAACAGCCGCATCACCGATGACATGGACCAATGCCGCTCGGAAGTTGTTGTCCCGGTGGGTTTTCGAGTTTTCGCTGTGATGGCCATGGTCGTGCTCGACGAATGACATCTCATGCTGCTCTTCACTGCCGACACCCGGCAAGTGCAGTCGAGCCGTGAACTCATGCGGCTCTGGGATCTCATCGACTGACTCAAGATACGAACCCTGTGATGAAAAGAGAAAGGTTTGCCGCACTCCGTCCGGGCGCTCGGTTTCAACGGATACCTTCTGTGCGCTTTGCGTCAGTGTGCCCATCGATAAACCGTCCGCGTGAAGGCGGAATCGCGGCGGAACGCCTTCCTCGAAGATTTCCAGAGACAGCGCACCCAGTGAGGACTCAATCTGGCGAACTTCGTCGTTGTGGTTCTCGGCACCATGTCCGTGTCCGTGTCCGTGCGTATGCCCGTGATGGTGGTTACCACTACTTAACAGCCATGCGCTGAGCACGTTCACGCCAAGGCCAAGCACTGCGATAGGAATGGCTTGATTGAAGTTGATTGGCACAGGCGAGAAAAATCGGCTCACGGCTTCGTACCCGATTAGCAGTGCAATCATCACGAGGATGATTGCACTCGTGAATCCGGCAAGATCCCCGAGCTTTCCCGTACCGAATGTGAATCGCTCGTCTGCTGCGTGTTTTCTTGCGTAGGTATAAGCAAACGCGGCAATCAGCAGCGCTCCCGCATGGGTGGACATGTGCAAACCATCGGCCACCAGCGCGACCGACCCGAAGATCGTGCCCCCTACGATCTCGACCAGCATCATCAGCCCGCAACGCCAACCCGCTGCCCAAGTCCGTCGTTCCGCGTGTTCGTGCCCAGGGGCCAGAAAGACATGGCTGTGCCCTACTGTAAGTTCTGTCATTTCCGACTCCTATTTGAAATAGCTATGAACGACTTCGATCAATTGCTCGGCTGCATCAAGGTCGAGTGCGTCCTTGTGCTTCTCTGGATCGACCAGATGGGTACGGATGTGCTCCTCAACGACCTCGGCAAGCAATCCATTCATCGCGCCACGACTGGACGTGATCAGGCGCATGACCTCGGCGCAGCCCGACTCGCCTTCTAGCGCTCGCTCAATGGCTTCGACCTGGCCGCGAATGCGGCGAACTCTGTTGAGCAGCTTTTGTTTTTCGTGAATGGTGTGACTCATTACATCCCCATATAGTATAGGGGGCTATACTATATAATGCATCGCGCTTGTCAATACGGTGTGGCTTGCGACAGACACGGGGCGGCATCGCTCTCAGCAATCGACCGCTTCCTGAGGAATGACTACCAGTTGCGAGACTGTAAGTGTCCACACACGGCTATCCGAAGTACCTTTCTTGAGGGCTGCAGGTTTGGGGTGTGGCTTCGCTGATGTAGTGATATGTTAAGTGCCCATGCGCAAGTAACTATTGTTCAGTCCTATTGATCGCAAACGAACAACGCAAATCAGGCTGAACTGGTGCGTTTAAATGCGCCATCTTATATCTTGATCAGATTCGAAGGGTTCTCCCCATTTACATGGTCGTTTGTTAAAAAAGATCAGTTTCGTGCGTCAACGGCTAGGAGTCGGTCGTCTGCTTAGGCCGAGATCCAGGCAGATGCATCCAAAGCAATGAAGGTCAAGAATTCGGCCTAAGCGGACATAATGGGACCCCTGAGCAAACGTCTGCTTTTGCAGAGAACCCCTCGCTGGGAGTGAATCTATATTCGGTCAGAGGGAAGTCCACCGATCTTAACTGAGTGCCCGTGAGATTGAGGGAAGCCCACTTTCTAATTTTAGTGGTTACCACTTTATCAAGACAACGAGGGTCGAAGCGCAAGAAAACCAGATCCCCTCTGGTAAAAAAATCATCTTCGGTGAAGGTTTGCCCGACTTGAGGCGCAACCCACGACAGATGCTTGGTTGAAGCCAGGCACCCCCGTTCCCGCAACCCCGCCAAGGCTTGTTCACGCGCGGCATCAAGATCCGGGGACAATCGCCGGGCCGGATACCAGTGCATCCCTGAATAGGCACGGACGATGCCTACCCACAAGGTCTCGCCCGCTGCATTTCGATAGGGAGTCTGCCACAGTAGCAGTGACATCATCTGTGTCTGCTTTGACGTCTGTGTATACCTATTGTACGCAAGCGTATACAACTCGTTATTCCAAAAGAGGGGAACGGATGGTGCTTGCAGATCTTTGAGTCCTTCGCGAGTCAGTTTTAACAATGCCGATCCGCCGATCGGACTTGCCGGCGTCCATCCGTCGATGCGCAATGCCTTGCGCAAGCCTATCTCATCCCCGACAAGCAGCGCGACGGACAGTGGCTGCACCCGTGCTCCCAACGTGCCGCGAACATAATGAGGCAGGTGGGCTGCCAGGAAACTGTCTGCCTCTAGGGGCAATAACTGCGATATGGACGCCGTCGAAATCGGTACGGGTGGGGTTCGGGCGGGCGCCAACAACACCCCTAAATACACTGCACCCACGAATGCCAACGCCAAAGGCAACACGAACGGCATACTGCGTGTTTCCATCCGCGCGGTGCCCGTACGTGTCCACTCAGCCCAAACAATGGCCACCAGCAACCAAAGTCCGCCAAGTAAGTAGCCACCCAACACATCGCTAAGGAAATGCACACCGAGGACGATACGACTCAGCCCGATCGATAATGCTAGGAGCACCCAGGCGAAAAAAATATTGACCCTCATGGGCCAGTTCGATATTTCCCGAAGCCAGATATAGGCTAGAAAACCGAACAAACTGACCGAAATCAGAGCATGCCCACTCGGGAAGGCGTAACTCGCCTCATGCATGGCGGCTTCAAGTGGGCGAGCGCGATGTAGTGCCAATTTGCCAGCAAAGGCAAACAAGGTGCTACCACTCGCCGAGATCAAAAGCGGCAGTATGTAAAATCGCCGCCGCGACAACCACAGCCAAATGCACGAGACCAGAAGAATGGCCAAGACGACCTGCCAAACCCCAATACTGCTCACCCATGTTGCCGCCGTCACCCACGCAGGGGTGCGTAACGCGACCATGACCTCTGCCACGCTGTGATCCAGTGCGACAATGGGATCGGACATGATCAGATCTTCGACAAGGCCACCGAACAACAGCAAAAGATAGAGGAATGCCACACCGAACAGGGTGAGTGGAAGGCCGCTGAAATGTTGTCGGTTCAGGCGAGCCCCAAGGAATCCGAACAAACGCGGATGCGCCCGCACCTGAGCCTTGACTTCCGGGTTCTCGCGTATAGTTTGAGCCAGCGTGTGTGACACAGAGACTACGGCCACCCACCATTCTGGACCATTACGTAGCATCCAGCGACGCAGATACCAAAAAAGTAGAACGGAAATCGCGAGCAACGCAGCTCCCAATCCGGCCCGTGACATCCATTGCTGTGCCAGCGTCAGGGACCGAGCGAACATATAGCCCCCACCAACCCACTGGAGCCCCCAACCTAGGGCACCGAGTAGATTCCAAATAAAAAACCATCCTCGCGACATGCCAGCCGTGCCGGCCACAAAGGGCGCAACTTCTTTCAAACTGGGTATAAAACGAGAGAAAAAGATGCTTTTCCCACCGTGCCGTGAAAAAAATACGTGTGCCTTCTCGAGGTGCTCACGGCGAAGTAGCCAAAGCCCGTTTTCTGTCCAGCGCCGCCCATAGCGTCGACCGAGCATATAATTGACGTTATCGCCCAGTGTTGCGCCCACTACGGCGAAAATCAGCAGCCAGAGGAAACTGGGGCCACCGCCGCCTGCGGACAGGGCCCCCAATAACAACAATAATGTAGATCCGGGCAGAAACAGCCCGACGACCAGTACTGTTTCGACGAGTGCCGCCAAAAAGGCGATCCAATAGATCCAGCCACTCAAGTGCTGAATAAAAGGCATCAAAGATTGCAACCATTGATCTAACACATTGATTCCAAATATTCCTGTTGGTTATGTCGGCATGGGGGCTGGAAGAGACTAGATTAGAATAAAAATGTTATATGGCGCTTCGATTACTCTCAGGCTTACTGAAGTAACACCCCAAAAAAGACGATCCGGCCACAACAGAGATTCTGCCGGACCGGATCATTTTTCACTTAAGACACAGCCCAAATTTTAATCGGGATGTGCACTTTCCTTGTCGTTTTCGAGCACGGCGCCTGTTTGGGCATCGACGCCAACTTCATAGACGACCTTATCTGTGCCTTTGATGTCAAAAGAATACCGCAGTCCGCTGCCGCCGCCCTCTTTTTCCAGCTCCTGGTCGGTGATTGCCCCCGGTCGTGCTTTCAGGGCGATACCCTGTGCTTCGGTCATGGTGACCTTTGCATGCTTGGCGAGGGTTTCGCCGCTATAGGCCTGAGCCCCGACAATGCCCATCAGGGATAGGCTGACGCCGGTGATGGTTGCGATGATATAACGTGATTTCATGATACGTACCTCATTGGTTTCAAATGATGATCAACGATGTCGTTGATACAGGATCACCTTAACAACTGGCACTTATCCACAAGGTGACCGGAACATGAAAAATTGGTAATCCGATATCGGAATAGATAACTCTTACTTAAATTAATCGCACCGGGAATCGACGTTTCCCCATTTTCGATAGCTGTCGGCTTTAGAGAGCACGGGGTAATGATGTAACTCCGCATTTTCTGCGTGTCGCTGCATATTAGATAATGGGGGTATCCACCCAGCGTGGCCAAGGCAAAACATGTCTCGCTAAATATGGCTCCGCGAGAACAACTCCAGTAAGGTTCGAGGCATCCTGAAATACCAATGGGACTACAGCCCGTGGGTACCGGAAATAGCACGGGAATTTTACAACTCCGTCAGGCATGGGAAAGTAAGCACGACCTTTAGTCCAGGATGATTATCTTGAAGTTCGACGGCACCACCGTGTTCATGCATAGCGGCACGCACCAGAGCAAGCCCCAACCCACTGCCGGGGGTACTTCGTGCTGCATCAAGTCGGACAAACCGTTCCAGAACGCGCAATCGGTCGGCGGGATTAGGGATGCCCGGCCCGTTGTCCGCAATCACCAGAGTGATGATCTTTCCTGTTTGGCTCAGTTCAACTTCAACTTTTGATCCGGCAGGAATGTGATTCAGGGCATTTTCCAGCAGATTGACCAACACTTGGGTCAGCAGGCCCCTGCTGGCGAGACGAGTGATACCGGGTTGAATCTGAGCATTGATGCGAATGCCACGATCTTCAGCAGCAAGTTGATAAAATTCGACCAAATCCACCAATAGCGCACTTAAATCCACCGAGGTAAATACTTCCCGACGTACGCCAGCTTCGGCCTGTGCAATGGCGATCAAGGTGTTGAACAGGCCGAGGAGCTGATCCGCATCTTCGAGCGTGTGCTGTATGGAGTCTCGGTATTCTTCTGCGGTGCGCTCGTGCGTCTGTATGATTTCCAGTCGATTGCGCAGCCGGGTGAGCGGGCTGCGTAAATCGTGGGCGATGTTGTCGGTGACGCTGCGCATGCCCGCCATGAGCTCATCAATGCGATCAAGCATTTGGTTCAATCGCGCCGAGAGATCCGAGAATTCGTCGCCTTTACCTTCATCAGGGATGCGCCGCGAAAATTCGCCGGCCATGATCTGACTGGCGGTATGGGTGATGGTGTCGATGCGCCGCAGAACCGAAAGCCCCATCCAGCCACCACCGAGTAATGAAAACAGCGTAATGATGCCCACCGCCCAGCTCAGAAGGTAACCGGTATGGTCAGTAAATCCTTCCTCCTCAATCATTGCTTGCCCGACAAGCAAGCAGCGGCCGTCTTTCAAACGGGTGCTGAGTGCACGCACGCTAATATCCGAGTCACTGGCACGCAAGGCAGCAGGCACGATCTCGCTTTGATCACTGAATTCGGCTGAATGACCGCAAACCAAATCTTTCGGCCAGCCCAGCAGGTTTCCGGCCAGAATTTTTTGATTGGGCCCAATCAGAAGATAAAGTCGGCCATTTTTATCGGAATGTGCGGCCAGATCCTGAATTTGCCCGAGCAAATCCTCATCGCCACCTTCGCTTATATCGCCGCGCAATCGGGTTAGTTCTTCATGCAAATTAATGTCCATCTGCCCGATGATGTATTGCGTCGAAAGCCAGTACACCGTGGCCATCGATATGCCTGCCACCACGCTGAAGGCAATGGCAAAAAGCAAAGCCAGCCGGAATACGCTGGTATGCCACAAACGGCTCAAGCGCTGCCAAGCCTGTTTCGGTTTATGGAACAGAGGTCGATTAGACGGGCGCATCAGTCAATACATAACCTGCACCCCGCACGGTGTGCAGTAAAGGCTTGCCGAAATCACGGTCAATTTTGCTACGGAGGCGCGAAATATGCACATCAATCACATTCGTTTGCGGGTCGAAATGGTAACTCCAGACCTGTTCGAGCAGCATGGTGCGAGTAACGACCTGTCCGGCATGGCGCATCAAATAATCCAGCAGACGGAATTCACGCGGTTGTAGCAAGATGGGTTGATCTTGACGGGTGACTTTATGCCGCACCCGATCGAGCATCAGGTCGCCGACCACAAGGGTGTCGCTGGTTTCACGCGCATGGGAGCGCCGTGTAAGTGCCTCGATGCGCGCCAGTAACTCGGAATACGCATAGGGTTTGGTGAGATAATCATCCCCGCCGGCCTTTAGCCCCATCACTCGATCATCGACTTCACCTTGCGCTGAGAGGATCAGCACCGGTGTGGCGCGCCCAGCCGCACGATAGGCGGCAATCAGGGACAGGCCATCCAGTCCCGGCAACATTCGATCCACGATCAGAGCATCATATTCCCCCGTCATGGCCAAATGCAGGCCATCCGTGCCATTTTCAGCCCGATCAACAGCATGGCCGCTTTCCTCCAGCCCTTTAGCCAGATAAGCCGCCGCTTGCACATCATCTTCAATCAGTAATAGCTTCATGCCAGCATCATAAAACACCGTACCTTCGCAGAACATGAAGGAATGGTCATGTTTCATCCATCCTCAGTGAAGCAGTGTGTCTTTACAATGACGCAAACATGCCACTACCCGCAATACCAGAAATGATCCATGCAAGTGAGCCATACAATCGGGTCGTACAACAGGATGCAGCCATGCCTTCAGAATTGCCTCAATCGCAGATCCCTCGCCCCAAAGGGACAGGCATCCGGCCCTTTTTTCAGCTCGGTGGAATGCTGGTTCTGGCAGCGGTTCTAGCCAGTTGCGCCAGCTATCAGCCTTTACCCGAATCAGTACTGATGCCAACGGAAGCCACCATACCTGACCATGAGTGGACGTTACCCCAGGCAACAAGCTTCGCGTTGGAACACAACCCCAAGCTGATCGTAAGTAAAGCCCAGTTGGAACTCGCTCGTCGAAATGCCGGTTTGGCGCAGGTACCTCCCCCTTTGAGCCTGGGATTTACGCTCGACCACCCGTGGCAACAAGGGCTGTTCAATGCGTTTAGCCTGTCAGCAAGCCAGGATTTAAGCTTTTGGTTGCAACACGCCTCACGGAATAAAGCGATTGAGGCGCAGTTACAACAGGCGATTTTGAACCAGCGTTGGCAGGCGTGGCAACTGGCCGCAGCGGTGCAACAGCAATATCTCAGCCTGTGGTACCTGCAAGCGCAACGACAATTGATCGATCAGCAGATTGACTGGGCAAGGCGCCGTATGAACGCCGATGACCGCGTCAGCACAGCGGGATTGATTACGGACAATACGCGCGCACTCACGCTGGCCAATCTCAATCAATGGCAGCAAATGGCGGCAGCGCAGAACCTGCAATTAGTCAAGGACAAGGCACAGTTCAATGCCCTATTAGGCGTGGCCGCTGATGCACCGGTACACCTAACAGCTCCACCGCCCCCGTCATTACCACCTCAGGCATTCAAGCAATCATCTATCACGGAACGCCCTGATTTATTGGCACTCAAGGCCGCTATTGATGAGAAGGACGCGCAATATCGACTGGCACTGATCAATCAGTTCCCCTCCATCAGTCTTGGGATAACCCGGGCTCAAGATACGTCGAAGGTACAGACCATCGGGTTTGGCATCAACCTCGTTATACCGATTTTTGATGGTAATCGTCATGCCATTGCAGTTGCTGAAGCCAGCCGCGCTCTTGCCGCTGATCAATACCGCAGCCGACTAGCGCAAACCCGAAATGATCTCTCCACGCTCATACAAAAACAAAAGGCGCTGAAATTGGCGCAGTCACAAATTCAACAAAATCTGCCTCAGCTCCGCTCTGAACTGACTACGAACGAACAGGCAATGGAACAAGGACTGATCAACGCCAATACAGTCGACACTCTGCGCCAAACTGTCTTCAACCAACAAATGGCTCTACTGCAAAACAGTGCTGAACAAATGCGTGCTGATTACGCCTTGCCAGCATTGATAGGCATTGCGCCTCTGGCCATAAACCCGCCAACACGGATGGCGCCGCCAGTGTATGCAACACCCACATCAAAATAATTTGTTTATTTGGAAAACCAAGAGATGCCCTTAACTTTGAATCGCCGTCTGACCGGCCTCTTTTGCCTGTGTTTATCAAGCCTGGGGATGCTCACATCAGTACAAGCTGCCGATAATGTGCAGATGCAAGTCAAACTCAGCCCTGTAATTCAAGGCACGTTGCAGGCTACACAGCACTATACCGGTCAGATTGCTCCCATCAGTTCGGCCGTTCATGTCACCACCTGCGCGTTTGAAGGTCAGGTCACACGACTGTATGTCCAGGCTGGCTCGGCCACCTCCAATGGTGCGCCGTTGCTGACAGTACGAACAAGCACCAAAGTTCGGCAGCAAGTCGCTCAGACACAGGCCAACCTGAACTATGCGCACCAACACTTGGCCCAAGTCCGCGTGATGCTGAAAGCGCATCTGGCCACACAGGGCGATTTGGCACAAGCCGAACAGGGCCTGGCGCTGGCAAAGGCCGATTGGCAATCGCTTGTGTCCAGCGGTGCCACCACACCTGATCACACCATCAAAGCGAGCCATGATGGGCTCGTTCAGCAAATCAATGTGCAATTGGGTGGCGTTTTCTCGGCCAATCAACCTTTATTGACTTCGGTGGATGCTGGCCAACTTGAAGTCAAAGTACCGGTCCCCGTTGCTGTAGCCGATCAACTCGCTGTGGGCGATTCCGCCCGGATTCGACCGGTATTCGGTGATGCTCAGGCCGTTTTGACCCGTATTGCAGCCATCGATCCGATGGTGATACCCAACAGCAACCGTCAGCCGGTCCATCTGCAACTGCCGAAAGAGCAACAGGTGAAGTGGGTGATGGGACAGGCAATAACGGCACGCTTCACACTGCCCGGCCAAATCGGCTTCATCCTGCCCCATGCTGCTATTCAAACCGATGAACACGGGCAAACCATCGTGTGGCTGGATCGAGATAACACGGCGCAATCAGTTCCTGTGCGCGTACTGGATACAGTCGAGGCTCGAAGCGTAGTCCAACCGACTGAAGCAGGTGCATTGAAGGCGGGCGACCGGGTAGTTGCCATGGGGGCAGCCAATGTGGCGGCGGGCATGAAACTGGTCACGGAGACGACACCATGAGTCAACGTGCCGGATTGGCGCATTTCGTGATACGCCATCAACGATCGTTATTGTTTTTATTGCTGGTGCTGGTGGTCGGTGGTGTGTTTACCGCCATAAATCTACCGGTAGCCTTGTTTCCCTCACTAAGTTTCCCTCGCATTGTGGTATCGATCGATGCGGGCAATCGTGATGCGGAACAAATGGTGCGAACCATCACCAAACCTGCCGAACAAGCCTTACGCACAGTGCCTGGAGTGGAATCCATAAGCAGCAATACCAATCGAGGCAGCGCTGATGTGGATTTGCGTTTTGCCTGGGGCACCGATATGGCTCGCGCCGAACTGCAAACCGCTGCGGCAATGAATGCCATTTTACCCAGCTTGCCTGCGGGTACGGGGTTTCGAGTGCATCGCGAAAACCCGACCCGTTTTCCAGTCATCGCTTATAGCCTGACCTCTGACACCCAAAGCCAGACGGAACTTCGTACGCTGGCACAATACACACTCTCGCCATTGCTTTCCGGCATTGCAGGTGTGCGGATGGTGCAAATCCAGGGTGGGGCCCTGCCAGAATTCCACGTCTTGCTCAAACCTGATCGACTCAAGGCATTGTATATCACACCTCAGGACGTGATCGACGCGCTCAACAGTGGTCAGGGCCAACACGCCATCGGGCGTTTGCAAACACCAAATCGACTCGAACTTTTGCTCACCGATGGCCGTTTACTTGATACAAAACAAATCGGGCAAACCGTCATCAAGTCCACTGCAGCAGGCAGCATTCAGGTATCGGATGTGGCCGAAGTGCAGCAATCGACCGTCCCCAACTACCAGCGCATCACCGCCGATGGCAAACCGGCCGTACTGTTGATGATCAAACAACAACTCGGTGGCAATACCGTAGCTATTGCCCATGCTGTTGCCGATACGCTCCATGCCAATGCAAACCTGATTCCACAGGGTGTTGTACTCAAAAAATGGTATGACCAGAGCACCCTGATCGTTGACTCGGCACAATCGGTACGTGATGCCATTGTGCTGGGTGTGCTATTTGCAATTCTTATTCTGTTCTTGTTCCTGAAAAACGGTCGAGTCACCCTTGTGGCTCTAATAGTGGTACCTGCCGTTCTCGCAAGCACCGTGATTTTGCTTAAATTATTTGGGCTTGATTTTAATATCATGACCTTAGGTGGCATGGCCGCTGCCGTGGGGCTGGTTATCGACGACATCATCGTGATGATCGAATACCTCCTGCACCCCAAACAGACCCAGCGGCATCCGCACTTGCTGCACCCCTTGTCGGAATTCACTCGTGCGCTGATCGGCTCATCCACGGCTACCATCATCATTTTCGCCCCGTTAGCCTTTCTCGACGGGGTGACCGGGGCGTTTTTCAAAGCCCTGTCACTAACCATGGCTGCGAGCCTAATCATCTCATTTCTATTCACTTGGCTTGTGGTGCCAATTCTACTCACACGCCTCAATATCAAGCCCAAAGTACCCAGTGACACTGTGGTACCTCATGAAACCCCGTTCACTCGTGGCTATCGATTGCTGCTGTGCCAGATGCTGCGAGTGCCGTGGATCCTGCTGCCCGTTGTTGCCGGTATCGGCTTGATCGGCTGGGTGAGTCTCACACACATCCCCACCGGTTTTATGCCAGAAATGAATGAAGGCGGCTTCGTTCTCGATTATCAAACCCTGCCTGGTCAATCGCTCACTGAAACTAACCGCGAATTGATGCAGGTCGAAGCGATCATCCGTGCAATGCCCGAAGTCGATACCATGACTCGCCGCACCGGAGCCCAACTCGGCGGCGGCCTCACCGAGGCTAATCAGGGGGATATGTTCATTCGGCTCAAATCCCCCGATCATCAAACCGAAGTAATGGATCGCATTGCCACCGAAATTGCACACAAAGTCCCCGGCGTGACCGTACAGGATATGAATCAACCTATGGGCGACCTGATTGGGGATTTGGCCGGATCACCACGGCCAGTCGTGATCCGATTGTTCGGTCAAAGCCAGCAAGAATTACAAGCATTGGCGCCTAAAGTAGCTCGGGCTATCAGTGGGATTGCGGGTATCAAGGAAGTACAAAACGGCCTTGTAATTGCCGGCGATGCGCTGGAATTCAAGATTGATCGGAATAAAGCCGCAATCGCGGGCATGAGTCCGGGCACCATCGTGCAGCAGATGAAAACACTGCTCGGAGGCACCATCGCCACCCAAGTTGCCCAAGGCGAACAGGAAGTTGGGGTGCGCGTATTCACGGCGCCAAGTCTCCGTGCAACGCCCCAGAGCCTGGAAAACATGACCCTGACCAACGCCGCCGGTCAACCGGTACTGGTGAGTGATGTCGGTCATTTTGTTTCCGTCACTGGAACGCCTGAAGTGACTCGGTATAACCAAAAACCAATGGTCGCCGTATCGGCACGTATCAGTGGTCGAGGGTTTAGCTCCACCATCACTGATGTACGGAAGGCACTTGCGACGCCCGGCCTGCTCCCGCACGGGGTTTATTACCAATTATCTGGGCTATATCAACAGCAGCAAATTGCTTTTCATGGGTTGATATTAGTGTTCGCCACCGCCACGGCACTCGTGTTCCTGGCGCTACTGTTTCTTTATGAGATGTTCGCCATCAGCCTCTCGATCATCAGCGCCCCACTGATGGCTGTTGGAGGCGTTTTGTTTGGATTATGGCTCACTGGACAGACACTCAACATTACTTCTTTGATGGGGCTGACTATGATTATCGGCATCGTGACCGAAGTGGCCGTGTTCTACTTCTTTGAAGTCGGTCGAATCAAGACAGGTCCCTGGGCTGATCGCCTCATCGAAGCCGGTGTTCGGCGACTACGACCGACGGTAATGACCAGTCTCGCGGCCATCCTGACTCTACTTCCACTCGCCCTAGGAATCGGTCAGGGATCAGCCATGCAGCAACCGCTGGCCATCGCCATCATCAGCGGCATGATCGTACAAATTCCGTTGGCGCTGTTGGTGATGCCAGTCATCTACCGTCTTATGATTAGGCGAAAATATGTGCGTCATCAATGATTCTCTGGGCTGGTTCATTCAAAACTGCCCGATGGGTATACACATGGACAACCGTTAATTTCGCCGAAATCTCACCGTAGGGTGCCTCACGTATGTGAAACAGCGTGCAAAAGTGAGCAGGAATCCGGGGGAAACAGCGTCCAAATTTGACCACCCTTGGCTATGCCATACTCCGCAGTTTTGGTAGAAGTCATCCTGGAGTGTTTTCATTGAAACCATCGGCAAGACTGGCCGGCGACATTATGTAGGCGGGGAGAGTATCAGCGCCATCGCCCGTTCTTTGAATATCTCGAATATTACGGTCAAAAACACCTTGGCATGTTGGCCGAACATGTCTTTTCAGCGCATTCGGCGACGCCAAAATGACCACCGCTTTGCTTAATCGTATTCCGCACCACTGCGACGCCCTCGAAACCGGCAACGACTCCTACCGCTTCAAACAGCGTGGGAAGTCAGCCTGACACCTTGGTCAAAATTGGACGCTGTTGGGTGCTCAATTTTCGACGCTGATTGACAGGCACTGTCAGTTCATGAAGAAATTATCCATTCAACAATAGAAATTCAGGTTTACCCTGAGGCAGGGAGTTGAATAAATAAATAAATAATATTAATGTCAAATCAGTAAAATATATTTCAATCTGAATCCTGCTCATTCAGATAGTACGGCTTATTCAAATAAACCTAGAATTTCCCACTGACCCAAAAAATGATTGAACGCTATCGATTACCCCAGCTGATAGCTAATCGTCTGAAGCAGTCGACTAGTTCCACCTGTTGATGTCGGCCCCCTATCCATTTCACCATCGCCCTTCAAAACCAGGGTGAACCCAGATCTTATGTACACATCGGGATATTCATGTCCTCTCGACAATAATCGACAACTATTCTAGCCTTAGGAATAATAGCTTCGGGCGGACGCTGACCGCTGGTCATATTGAAAACCCGAATTGTTTCCATCCAAATGGATATCACTATTAATATGATCTGACTCACCCATTGACTTATTGCCAACCCCAGCGGCGGATATAAAACCCTTTCATTGCCTGAGTGAGCAGCATATAAGCCAACACGATGAGCGGTAGAAATACGAAGTATAACGAGGGCAATGGCTGAAAATCGAAGTACTCGGACAATGGTCCCAACGGCAGAAAAATACCGAAACTTATGATGACAACAGTCGTAATCATGAGTGGAAGAGCCGCTTGACTCTGGATAAACGGAATCTTGGCGGTGCGAATCATGTGGACGATCATGGTCTGTGTAAGCAAGCCCTCGATAAACCAACCGGACTGGAACAGATTTTGGCTTCCCGAGCTGTTGGCATGGAAGACAAACCACATCAACCCAAAAGTGATAATGTCGAATATGGAACTGATGGGCCCAAAAAACACCATAAACCGCCCTATTCCGGCTGGATTCCATCGTTGAGGGGTTTTGATTTGCTCATCGTCGACATTATCGAACGGGATCGTGGTCTGCGAAATATCATACAAGAGGTTTTGAGTCAGAATCTGCAAAGGCAGCATGGGTAAAAATGGGAGAAATGCGCTGGCAACGAGCACAGAAAACACATTACCGAAGTTTGAACTGGCCGTCATTTTGATATATTTGAGCATATTAGCGAAGGTTCGGCGGCCTTCCAGCACACCTTGCTCCAATACCATCAGGCTCTTTTCCAGCAAAATAATATCGGCGGCTTCCTTGGCGATATCTACAGCCGTGTCCACGGAAATGCCGATATCGGCAGCGCGCAGTGCCGGCGCATCATTGATTCCATCCCCCATGAAGCCGACCACATGACCATTCGCCTTGAGTGCGCGCACAATGCGCTCTTTGTGTGCCGGGGTTAGTCTGGCAAAGACATTCGCCTCCTCGACAATCATGCTCAGGGCAGCATCACCCATGGCTTCAATTTCAGAGCCGGAGACCACGCCAGCGCCCGATATGGCATGGCCGACATCCCGACATACCTTGGCAGTAACCAGCGCGTTATCACCGGTCAGTACCTTTACGGCCACACCATGTTCTGCCAACGCCCGCAATGCCGGTTCGGTGCTATCCTTCGGCGGATCAAGGAATGCGATATAACCGATCAGGGTCAACTCACTCTCGTCGGCAACCCCGTAAGCCCGGTCAGAAGGAGGTAATTCCTTGGCGGCAACTGCAACGACTCGTAACCCTTCTTCATTCAGGTCACCCGTCACCCGCTTTACACGGTCTAACACATCAGGGGAAAGTGACTCAATGGCATCACCATGCCGAACATGGGTGCAAACAGAAAGCACTTCGTCTACGGCACCCTTGGTAATCAGGATATGTGACGCCCCCTGTTCAGCTACCACGACCGACATGCGTCGGCGCGTAAAATCAAAGGGAATTTCATCAATCTTTTGGTAGTTGCTGACTGGGTTGAGTTCCCGATGCACATCCGCGTGCTCCAGCACGGCGACATCAAGCAGGTTTTTCAGGCCGGTTTGGTAATAGCTGTTGAGATAGGCATGTTCCAGTACGTCGTCTGACTCCACCCCCCAAACATCGACATGCCGTGCCAGCACGATTTTATCCTGTGTCAGCGTGCCGGTTTTGTCGGTACATAACACATTCATGGCACCAAAATTCTGGATCGCATCCAATCGTTTGACGATGACTTTTTGCCGAGACAGGATGACCGCGCCCTTGGCCAGGGTCGATGTGACAATCATGGGCAGCATTTCCGGGGTCAAACCCACGGCAACCGACAGGGCGAACAGCAGGGCTTCCAGCCAGTTGCCCTTGGTGAAACCATTGAGCAACAGCACAATCGGCACCATCACAAACATGAAGCGGATGAGCAACCAACTTACCTTGTTCACGCCCATCTGAAACGAAGTGGGCGCGCGATCGGTGGTCACCACTCTTTTGGCAAGCGAACCAAAATAGGTACTATCCCCCGTGGTTGCCACGATAGCTTTGGCCGATCCGGATACAACATTGGTCCCCATAAACACAATATTGTCCAGATCCAGTGGATTGATTCTTGTTTTGTCTACTTGGGTCGAGAATTTCTCAACGGGTAGTGATTCCCCAGTCATGGCTGACTGACTGACGAACAGGTCCTTGGCTGACAATAACCGGCAGTCGGCTGGAATCATATCCCCCGCAGACAACACCACAATATCCCCCGGTACTAATTCCTTTAGGGGGATTTCCTGCTGATTGCCTGCCTTGACGTGCAAGTGCACACCATAATATTGCTCGAAAATCGGAGCCGCCTCAGCGGAAATATCCCGGCGCAGCACGGTCGCGGTGTTGCTCACCAACGCTTTAAGGGCATCGGCCGCCTTATTGGCCTTCAATTCCTGCCAGAACCGAAGCAGGGTTGAAAAGACCACCATGAACCCGATAATCAGGCCGCTTGTAACATCGCCGGTCAGCGTGGAAATGGTCGCAAGGATTGTGAGTAGCAGATTGAACGGGTTACGGTAGGCAAGCCACAGATGCACCCACCACGGCAGTGGTTTTTCATGACCAACTTCATTGGCCCCGACCCGTGATCGAATCTCTTCGGCATGAGTGTCAGTCAGCCCGTCAATATGAGAATCCAGCGATTGAATCAGTAACTCTGGGTCACTATTGGCGGTCTGGATCAGTTTCTGCGCCAAGCTTGGCGGAATCTCTTGTGATACCCCCGATCTCGTCAATGAGTCTAGGAGGGTAACCCGTCTAAAATGCCGACTTATGTGCCTGGTGTGCAAAAAACTAGCAAATAACTCCTTCAACCAATGCAACTTCATTTAAATGTGACTCCAGGTGGGCCTTGATACGTTGAGTTAGATCGAGAAATACACAGCGGGGTGTTGCATCACAACCATGAACAGCATCTGAACCCTCGATTAATACATGATGTGAAACCGAGGTGTTACAGGATGGATATATTTGCTGTCTAATTATGATCCATGGCAATCTTGCTAGTTGAATGATTACATAAATAAAGTGAGACATACTGCTTGTATTCAGCCAGTCTGATGACGCTGTTGTATTCGGCGCGCGCTCAGTGTCTATAGAATAAAAACATCGTCAAAGCCAAACCCAGTAACGCGACCAAGGTATTAGTAAACCAATGAATCGCCCAGGGGTTTGAACTGACCCCCAAAAGTTGGACGGTCGTGGCTTCGCCTGTCAGGCGCT
>CAZZMW010000002.1:0-278382 GCA_964655215.1 uncultured Halothiobacillus sp. | reverse complement strand
GTTTAGGGCGTGGACTACCAGGGTATCTAATCCTGTTTGCTCCCCACGCTTTCGTACCTCAGCGTCAGTATTGGCCCAGGTGGCTGCCTTCGCCATTGGTGTTCTTTCTGATATCTACGCATTTCACCGCTACACCAGAAATTCCGCCACCCTCTACCATACTCTAGACGCCCAGTATCCAATGCAGTTCCCAGGTTAAGCCCGGGGATTTCACATCAGACTTAAGCATCCGCCTACGCACGCTTTACGCCCAGTAATTCCGATTAACGCTTGCACCCTCCGTATTACCGCGGCTGCTGGCACGGAGTTAGCCGGTGCTTTTTCTTTGAGTAACGTCAAGCATTTGGACTATTAACCCAAACACATTCTTCCTCAACAAAAGTGCTTTACAACCCGCAGGCCTTCTTCACACACGCGGCATTGCTGGATCAGGGTTGCCCCCATTGTCCAATATTCCCCACTGCTGCCTCCCGTAGGAGTCTGGGCCGTGTCTCAGTCCCAGTGTGGCCGTCCACCCTCTCAGGCCGGCTACTGATCGTCGCCTTGGTGAGCCATTACCTCACCAACTAGCTAATCAGACATGGGCTCATCCTTTGGCACGTGGTCCGAAGATCCCACGCTTTGCTCCGAAGAGGTTATGCGGTATTAGCGTTAGTTTCCCAACGTTATCCCCCACCCAAGGGCAGATTCCCATGTATTACTCACCCGTCCGCCACTCGTCAGCGCCCGAAGGCCTGTTACCGTTCGACTTGCATGTGTTAAGCATGCCGCCAGCGTTCAATCTGAGCCAGGATCAAACTCTTCACTTAATAAAGCTTTGAGGTTGACCCTGTCATTACATTAATTTTGTCTTGACAGGTCACCTATGTTTTCTGGATCCCCAGACAACACAAGCACCCACACAAATCATCTTGATTCTTAAAGATTTATCCACTCAACCCTTCCGGTCAAGTCACTTAACTACTCGCCTTTCGCTTTCGTCTCGTTTCAAGGAGGTGCGCATTATACTCAACACTTTCACCTCGTCAACACTTATTTTTCTAAGTGCCCCGGTCCTTCCAGACCGCCCCGCCACTCCGTCGCAGCAGGGAGGCGAACTATACAGCCCTGATATTTTCCGTCAAGCCCCCGATGTGACATTTGTCACATTTATTTTCGCCATCCGGCGCTTGCCCACCTGAATAATGAACTCGCCCGCCTCAAGAACCGCTCCTTTGTCATCGACAACTTCCCCCGCCAAGCGCACAGCGCCTGCCTTCATATGACGAAACGCCTCGGAGGTTGATGCCACCATGCCGATTTCTTTCAGAGCCTGCGCCACTCCAAGCCCTACGGGCAATTCGTGCTCAGGCAAATCATCAGGAATTTCGGATTTTGCAAACCGTGCAATAAAACGCTCACGCGCCTGCGCGCCCGAACCCTCTCCATGGAACCGGTCTACGATCTCCATCGCCAACTCGAACTTAATATCTCGCGGATTGCGCCCAGTTTGCATTTCTTCGCGCAGCCTCTTTATCTCAACCAATGGCCGGAATGAGAGCAGATCGAAGTAACGCCACATCAAATCATCCGAAATCGACATCAGCTTGCCGAATTGGTCATCTGGCGCTTCCTCGATCCCAATATAGTTACCGAGCGATTTGGACATCTTCTGCACACCATCCAAGCCTTCCAGAAGCGGCATAGTGATCACTGTCTGCTGCGGCTGCCCATATTGCTTCTGCAACTCGCGCCCCATCAGCAAGTTGAACTTCTGGTCAGTACCCCCCAGCTCGACATCCGCTTTCAGCGCCACCGAGTCGTAACCCTGCACCAAGGGATACAGGAACTCATGGATCGCAATAGGCTGGCGACCGGTATATCGCTTGGAAAAGTCATCCCGTTCTAGCATACGGGCCACAGTTTGACGACTCGCCAGCTCAATCAGATCCGCCGCCGTCATGGCACCCATCCAGGTCGAATTGAATACGATTTCTGTTTTATCGGGGTCAAGAATCTTGAAAATCTGGCGCTGATAGGTTTTAGCGTTCTCCTGTACCTGCTCTCGTGTCAGCGTCGGGCGGGTTGCACTTTTACCCGTCGGATCACCAATCATCCCGGTGAAGTCGCCAATCAGAAACAGAATGTGATGCCCCATCTGCTGAAACTGGCGTAACTTATTAATCAATACAGTGTGCCCGAGGTGCAAATCAGGGGCTGTCGGATCAAAGCCAGCCTTGATACGGAGCACACGCCCAGACTTCAGTCGCTCGACCAAGTCCTGCTCCAACAAAATCTCTTCAGCGCCACGGCGTATTTCTTCCAACGCAGTCGTCAGTCGGTTGTCCACAATTCATCTCTCGTTACATTGAAACCTTAAAGCAAGCCTTGTATGGTAACCGTTTATATTAATAATATTGAATGGAATACGGCCCAATGGATACTCGCCCCCTGTTTGCGTCTACTCGAAAAAAATCACGCATTGCCCCCTGGATTCGAGTCAGCGCCCTGATTTTAGGTGTAGGTTCGTTGGGCATAGTCATCGCCAAAATCTCGATCCCAACCGATCCTGCCCTTGATCAGAGCGTCGATCTCAGCATCGCCGAGGAGATTACCCCCGCAGCCCCAGCCCTCCCAGAACCCGGCGATCTCCCGCAATCCACAGCCTCACTTCTGAAAGACGACCCACTGTCCGATCAGGGGCTAGCGTTAACCCAGCCTGAAATGTCTCCCGCTGCACCAGAACCCGTAGCCACCACCATCAAGGTCAAATCCGGTGACAGCCTATCGACAATCTTCTCCCGCCTGGGCCTGGACTATCAGACTGTTTCGGACGTCATTGCAGTTGGCGACCAGGCCACTCCACTCAAGAACCTGCGCCCGGGCGACCAACTCAATGTAGAGATGACGCCCGACAATCAATTACTCTCGATCAATTACCAGTTGGCGCCCAACAAAACCCTGAGCATTCGCCGAGACGCAAACGACCAGTTCACGGCAGACAAGATTGTTCTTCCAATGGAGACGCGACTGGCTACCGCAGAAGGCGTTATCGACAGCTCCTTATACCAATCCGCTATCGAATCGGGTTTGTCAGCAAACATTGTCATGGAGTTGGCTGACATTTTCGGCTGGAAGATCAACTTTCTAAAAGACGTACAAAACGGCGACCACTTCCGGATCGTATATGAAGAAAAGTATGTGAACGGCAAGCGCGTTGACACCGGGGCGGTCGTCGCTGCGGAATTCGTCAACAATGGCAAAACCTACCAGGCCGTGCGCTATACGGCTCCTAATGGGAAAACCGGCTATTACGAACCCAACGGCGCGAGCTTGGCGCGCGGTTTTCTGCGTTACCCGGTCGCCTTTTCAAGAATCAGCTCGAAATTCAACCTGCACCGGATGCACCCTCTCTACCATAAGATCAAGGCGCATAAAGGCGTTGACTTTGCAGCCCCCACCGGCACACCCATTCAGGCCGCTGGCAGTGGAAAAATCGAGTTCATTGGCTGGCAGCACGGTTACGGCAAGGTGATCAAAATCAAACACGATGGTGGCTTCGAAACGGTTTATGGTCACATGTCGCGCTTCAACAACCAGCTAAAACGTGGCAGCCGCGTCGACATGGGCGAGACCATCGGCTTCGTCGGAATGACAGGGGCCGCAACCGGCCCGCATCTGCATTATGAATTTCACGTCAATGGCGTATACACCGACCCGCTGGTAGCCAAACTCCCAGAAGCCAACCCGATTCCTTCCAAATATCGTCAGGACTTCCTTGCCCAGACCCAACCCGCGCTGGATTTGATGGCTCGTGACGAGCACAAGGCACCCAAGACCGCCGCGACTACCGTTACCGCCACAGCAGACTAATACCGATGCCCCCTTTCTCTGACTTGACTGCACGTGCGGAAAAAGGGGTCTTTATCGGTGTGATGTCGGGCACAAGCATGGATGGCATCGATGCTTGTGCGGTCGATTTCTCCGGCAATCATGCGCGAGTCATTGCCCACCAAACGCTCGATCTGGGTGAGTTGGCGAAAGACATGCGCCTGCTGGCGCTCGGCAACATCCCTAAACACATCGACGCCATCGATTTTCTCGGGCAGCTGGATGCACATATGGCCGAGCGAGTCAGCACCTGCGTGAAGGCGCTTCTGTCCGAACATCGCATTCAAGCCAGCGATATTGTTGCAATTGGCAGCCATGGTCAGACCGTACGCCACCGCCCCGCTTCTACACCTTCGTTTACCCTGCAAATTGGCGACCCGAACGTGATCGCCGAGCGGACCGGTATTGCTGTCGTTGCAGACTTCCGACGCCGAGACATGGCGGCAGGTGGCCAAGGGGCGCCACTGGTTCCGCCCGCGCATAGAGCGCTCTTCGGCGCAAAAGAAGGGGAAGACAGCACACTCATCACCATCAACCTGGGCGGCATTGGCAACATTGCCGTGATGACACCGGATGCGCCTTTACTCGGTTTCGATACGGGCCCGGCAAACACACTGATGGACGCCTGGATCAAGCTGCACCGCGGGCTTTCGTTCGACGATAACGGGCTGTGGGCAGCAAGTGGAAAATCGAGCGAGGCCCTACTTCGACACCTTCTGAACGAACCGTTCTTCCGACAAGCCGCGCCCAAATCAACAGGCATCGAGCTGTTCAATCTCGACTGGCTCCGCGCGCAGGCCTTCCCATGGCTGGAATCACTTCCCCCTGAAGACATTCAAGCCACACTGGCCTCGCTGACAGCGCAAACCATAGCCGAATCGCTTCGCCCCTGGCTCACAACCTCTTCTGAGCCTTTGGTCGTCCTAGCGGGGGGTGGAGCCAGAAACAAATACCTCACCGATCTGATTCGAGACTCGATTCACAACATCCGGGCCGGAACGCGGGTGGAAACCAGCGATCTGTTCGGAATCGATCCTCAATGTGTCGAGTGCGCCGCTTTTGCCTGGCTGGCACGGCAGTTCTTGCTGGGAGAAGGGGGTAACGCCCCTTCGGTGACGGGGGCAGAAGGCCTGCGCATTCTAGGTGGGTTTTTCCCCGCCTAGAACACCCGCCAAACACGAATCAACGTGTTGACATCGGCTGATAGCTGCGCGGCTCGTAGCCGTTATAAATCTGCGTCGGACGGAAAATCCGGTTGTTCGCGATTTGCTCTTTCCAGTGCGCCAGCCAACCGGCGGTACGGGAAATGGCGAAAATGGGCGTGAACTGATCGCGCGGGATACCGAGAGCTTCGTAAAGCAGGCCCGAGTAGAAATCCACGTTCGGAAAAATCCCTTTCGGCGCCAATCGCTCCCCGGCGCAACGCTCAAGCTCCATCGCAATTTCGTAAAGTGGCGAAACTTGACCACTACGATGCGCTCTCAATTGTTCGAGCAATCCCTGGAGAATTTCCGCGCGCGGATCCTTGACCTTGTATTCCCGGTGACCGAAACCCCAAACGACCTGCTTGTTCGTCAAGCGGTGATCCAGCCAGTCGGAAACTTTTTCGACCGAACCGATTTCATCCAGCATGTTGAGCACCCGCTGGTTTGCCCCGCCATGCAATGGGCCCGCGAGCGTTCCAATTGCTGAAGCCACCACGAGATTGGGCGGCGCCAGGGTTGAGCCACACACCAGCGCAGAGAAGGTCGATGCGTTGATGGTGTGCTCTGCGTGCAGCACGAGGCAGGCATCCATGATGCGAGCCTCGACCGGATCTGGCTCACGCTCATTCATCATGTACAGGAAATTTTCAGCGTAGGTCAGATCCGTTCGCGGCTGGACCGGATCGTCCCCTCGACGGATGTGCTCCCACATGGCAACCAGCGTTGCCATACTGGCGAGGATCTTGACGATCATCTGCTCGACGAATTCGCTGTCGGCACTAATACCATTCGCCGTCATCCGTTCCTGTCCGGGATAGAACATGCCCAGACTGGCAACGCAGGTTTGCAGCGCCTCCATCGGGTGTCCATCGATCGGCAGAAACTTCATGATGTCACGCACGTTGTACTTGACGCGCCGGTTCGCACGCAGATCAGCATCGAAACGCGCCAACTGCTCCGTTTGCGGCAATTCCCCATTGATCAGAACCCAGGCGGTTTCTTCAAACGTGCTATGACGCGCTAATTCCACGATGGGATAACCACGGTAGGTCAGCAGACCAACCTGCCCATCCAAATAGGAAATACCCGACTCCGTCGCGGGTACACCCTTGAGACCGGGTACATACCCGTTTTGCACTTTATCCATGAAGAACCTCTAGATCGAGAAGGATGAACCACAACCGCAGGTGGTCGATGCCATCGGGTTACGGATCACAAACTGAGCTCCCGTTATGTCTTCTTTATAATCAATCTCGGCACCTTCAAGATACTGAATGCTCATGGGATCGACGAGCAAGGTCACGCCGCCGCGCTCCACCTGTGCGTCGTCTTCCTGCGCGGCCTCTTCAAACATGAAGCCGTACTGGAATCCGGAACATCCACCACCGGTTATGAAGACACGAAGCTTCAGATCGGGATTACCTTCTTCCTCGAACAGACTGCGCGCTCTCTTGGCGGCACTTTCGGTAAAGATCAGTGGCGCTTCGCCCACTGCTGTATCAACAACTTCTGTATTCATCATTCCACTCCAGAATTCTGGCCGGTTTAAACCCGAAACATGGGTTCAATCATGGCCCAAAAGTCGAGCAGATGCTCAACTTTGTTGTGTTTTTCACGGGGACAGGGCAACCAGATCAAGCCCTTGTTGCTCGGGAAAGCCCAGCATCAGGTTCATATTCTGTACGGCCTGACCCGCCGCACCCTTGACCAAATTATCGATCACCGAACTGATGACCAATGTTGATGCGCCCTGAGGCCGGAAAATCGCCATCCGGCACAGGTTATTGCCACGCACGCTACGGGTTTCGGGGTGGCTGCCCGGCGGCATGACGTCAACGAACGGTTCCGCATCGTAATACGCCTCATACAGCTGCTGCACGGACGCGGTCGGTTCTCCGACAAGCGGAATATACAGGCTCACTTCGATACCGCGCACCATCGGCACCAAATGCGGCACAAAAGTCAGCCCGATGGGACGCTCGGCAACCGCGGTGAGCGTCTGCACGATTTCCGGCTGATGGCGGTGACCGTTGGCAGAGTATGCCTTGAAGCTCTCACCCGCTTCGGCCATCAACATAGGCACTTCGGCCTTGCGACCGGCGCCACTGGTACCGGACTTCGAATCGGCAACCAGACGGTCGTGATCCACCCACCCCTGCCCCATCAATGGCAACAGCCCAAGCGTTGTAGCGGTAACATGGCAGCCGGGATTCGCCACCAGATCAGCATCGCGGATTTCATCACGATACAGTTCCGGCAAACCATACACCGCGCGCTCAACCCACTCTGGCGAAGCGTGGGTCATGCCATACCATTTCGACCAGACATCCAGATCCTTGATCCGATAATCCGCCGCGAGATCGATCACCTTAACGCCCTGAGCCAGAAGCTCGGGCGCCTGCTGCATGGCGATACCATTCGGCGTGGCGAAAAAAACGAGATCACAGTCGGCGAGGTTCGCCTCATCCGGGGTGGTAAAACATAAATCAATCGCACCGCGCAGATTCGGATACATCGAATCCACACGCGTTCCTGCATCGCCGCGCGAGGTAATGGCGGTGATTTCCACGCCTCCATGACGTGCCAGCAACCGCATCAATTCGACGCCGGTATACCCCGTCCCTCCAACGATGCCGATTTTCTTCATTTTTTCCTCTCTCGAAATGGCTAATATTTCCCCTGTGACGCATCATAACAAAGCTTCAATCTTCAATAGGTCCCAATGGGGGGCGTTGTGCGCAATAAAATTCAAGCCATTCTTGATCCGCTCAGGCTGAAACTCGCCCGCCCGGACGCCTTAACCCCCATGGCCATTCTGGGTCTGCTCGCCGGTATATTCGCCTCCGCACTGGTTACCGCCTTCCGCCTCGCGCTGGAATCACTGCAGATTTATTTCCTCGGGTTACCCAGCCCGGGCGAATATTCGGCACTGCCGCTGGTGTGGCGCTTTTTTCTTCCCGCCATCGGCGGCATCACGCTGGGTATGGCGATCTTTTACTTGCCCAAGGCCATCCGTTCCGTCGGCGTAGGTTACGTCATCATCCGCTTCCACCGCTTCGAGGCGGATCTTCCTTGGCGGAATGCGGTTGTACAGTTCTTCAGCGCCGTCTGGGCATTGCTGGTTGGCTTGTCGAGCGGTCGAGAGGGTCCGGGCATTCATCTCGGCGCCACCGGCGGTAGCTGGATCGGTCGATTTCTCGACCTGCCGCACAACAGCGTGCGCACCCTCGTGGGTTGCGGTGCAGCGGCAGCCATCGCTGCCTCGTTCAATACACCGCTCGCGGCAGTGATCTTTACGCTGGAACTGATCGTCCGCCAATACACACTGGCGACATTCATCCCGATCATGCTTGCAGCCTCGGCTGGTGCCTTGTTTTCCACCATATTTTTCGGCACCAATCCGGCATTCGACATTCAACTCATGCATAACCTCGCACTGTGGGAGGTGCCGATCCTGATCGGCATGGGATTGGTGATCGGCGCCTTTGCCGCCAGCTACATTCACATCACCGATGTTTCGATTCGCCGCACCTGGGATTGGCCCATCTGGGTTCGCTTCAGCATTATCGGCGTCATTACGGGGCTGATCGGACTGGCTCTACCCCAGGTCATGAGCATCAGTTATGACTCCGTTGGACTGGCCGCCAGCGCCAAATTCGCGTTAGGCCTGTTGGCATTTATGGTGCTGGCGAAGCTGGTCCTGAGCGCGCTGACGTTTGGTTTTGGCCTCCCTTTGGGACCTATCGGCTCCACACTGGTTGTCGGTGGATTCACCGGCAGCGCTCTGGGCATGCTCTTGCTCAACGTCACGCAGATACCGGTTAGCGACGTGGCGTTCTATACGGTTCTGGGCATGGGCGCGATGATGGGCGCAACGCTACAGGCCCCACTGGCCGCGCTCACGGCCGTCATCGAGCTGACCGGGGATACGGGCGCGATCGTACCGGCGATGTTGACGATCATCATCGCCAGCTTGACCAGCCGCACGGTCTTCCATAAAGACGGCATCTACGACACGGTATTGCGCGCCAACGCACATCAAATGCGCGGGCTATCGCTCTGGCACAATGCAAACGACATCGCGATCAGCAGCATCATCAACCGCAGCTTTATCGAAACGGCGGTACAATGCCCCATGAGCTACCTGCAGGGACTGAAGACCACCGCACCGGAGTGGCTGGTAGTTCGGGACGACGCCCGCCAGCCCATCGGGGTAATTTCAGGTTACGAGCTGAATCGTTTTCTGGCCACGCTTGCCCCCCATAACCAGCCGGAAGATGTCTTGCCCGAAGAAGTCTTATCGGGAGACGGCCAACCACAGGAAACGCTTCCAACAGAAGAGCCTTCTAACGAGCAGAAACCAACCGAGCGGGTGGTTGATCTCACCACCGAGCTAACCATGATCCCGGCCAAGGCAGTCGATATCGGCCTGACCCTAATCGAAGCCCGTGAACTCATGCGCACAAATAAGGTCGATGTCCTGATCGGTCAGCGCACAACCGTCCCGCCATTCAAGCGGACTTTTGGCGTGCTGACCCGCAGTTCGCTTGAAGAGCAGGCATAACCGGCCACGACATAACGACACCCCGGCCAAGCACACATCCAGGTAAAACCATGAATGCAGAACCCAATTTCTCCGCCCAACGCCGCCTGCTGATCGGTGGCGCCGCGCTCGGATTCATCAGTGCCCTTACCGGTTGCTCGACGGAAACACCCGTCAACCTCAGCGGGCTCGATGTACAAAACCTCAACGGTCAGCCTGTCGAACTTTCGTCTCTTCTGGGCAAGCCAACCGCCATCACCTTCTGGGCAACAACCTGCCCCGGTTGCGTGGAAGAAATTCCTCACATGATTGCGCTGTACGACAAATTCGCGGGCAAAGGCGTCAATGTAATCGGCATGGCAATGTCTTACGACTCACTCAACCAGCTCAAGGCCATGGTGTCGGAAAAGAAAATCCCCTATACCGTCTTGCAGGACAAAACCGGTGCCGCTGCCGCCGCTTTCGGACCGGTTCGACTGACACCCACGTTCTTCGTTCTGGATGCCAAAGGCAATATTCGCTACCAGAAGATCGGGCCATTCGACACCACACGGGTCGATCAACTGCTGACTGAACTGTCCACCAGTTGAGCCGCCAAACTCGTCCGTGAAAATCGTTCCGGTCCATGTGATTTTCGACAAGGGTGGTCTGTTCAAGCCCAATGAACCCGCCTGTTCTTTGCCATATCCGGGCCGCATGCTGATTCATTACTGGCGCATTGCCGCATCGGGCAAGGTGCCATCGACATGCGCCCGCTCAATGAGTTTCTTCAGGGGCGAGCCAACACCGAGCATCGACTGACCGCCGCCGCACTCTAGCCTATCGAACACCTCTGGATCTGATGATCCTGCCCTCGACCAGCTCCGAATGGCCTGCGGCAGAGAACCCCAAGATTCCTGCCTTGGCACATCACCCACCCCGAAGGATTTAGCAGACGGATTTGGTACACTCGGCTTTCTATTCTTAAATACAGCCAGCGGCCAAAACCATGAGCATCATCATTAAAACGCCGGAACAAATTGAAAAAATCCGCCACGCCAGCCTGCTGGCGACAGAAGTCCTGAATCTGCTTCGGCCTTTGGTCGTTGCCGGCGTCACGACCGATGAACTGAACTCGGTGGCACACAAGCACATCACCGAGGTACAGGGCGGAGTACCGGCTACCTTGGGTTATCACGGTTTCCCCAAATCACTGTGCACCTCGCTCAATCACCAGGTGTGTCATGGCATCCCCGGTCCACGGGTGCTGGAAAACGGCGACATCATGAATATCGACGTCACCGTCATCAAGGATGGCTGGTACGGCGATACGTCAGCCATGTACACCGTCGGCACACCGTCCATCCGGGCGCAACGACTGATCGATGTGACCTATGACGCCATGATGCGAGGTATCGAGGAAGTTCGACCGGGCGCGACACTCGGCGATATCGGGGCAGCCATTCAGAAAGTGGCCGAATCCAGCGGTTTTTCCGTCGTTCGCGAATATTGCGGTCATGGTCTGGGACAGAGTTTCCATGAAGACCCTCAAGTCCTGCACTATGGCAAACGGGGCGAAGGCGTTCGACTGGAACCCGGCATGGTGTTCACCGTTGAACCGATGATCAACGCAGGCAAGCGCGACATCAAACTCCTGAACGACGGCTGGACCGTCGTGACCAAGGATCACTCTCTCTCGGCCCAGTGGGAACACACGATTGCGGTAACCGAGGACGGCTTCGACATCTTGAGCGGCGATTCCCGTCCCGCCAGCATGATATCGACAGCATGAGACCACCTCTGGTTGTGCCTTCGGGGGAGCACGCCGACCTCGGCGCCCATATTGCCCAGCATCTGACAACGTGGCCGGAGGCGCTGCGTGCGGTCGATGGCGCTCGGGGGTTTCTGGAAACGCATACCCATTTAATCGACGAACTGCTCAAAAGCTACTGGCCCAAGGAACTCACCTCAGGTGCGGCTGCACTGGTCGCAGTAGGTGGCTACGGTCGCGGCGAACAATTCCCGCATTCGGACATCGACCTGCTGATCCTGCTCGAAACGCATCAGCCTGACACAGCCATTCAGGACTTTCTGCGCCATTTGTGGGATGCCGGTCTGGTGATCGGCCATGCGGTTCGCACGGTCGATGAATGCCTCATCGCCGGTCGCGACGACGTGACGGTATACACCAACCTGTTGGATGCGCGCCTGATTACCGGCAATGCCGCACTGTTCAAACAACTGGACCAATTGGTTCGTTCAGATCAGGTCTTTCAGGACTGGCCTTTCTTCCAGGCGAAAACGGCCGAGCAGACCATGCGGTACCGCACGTTCGATGAAATGGGCGCCAAGATCGAACCCAACATCAAGGAAAGTCCGGGTGGCCTGCGTGATCTGCATACCCTTCGCTGGATCGGCAACCGGGTAGCGGGGGCAGGCACGCTGAATGCCATGCACGATCATGGCCTGCTGGGTGACAGGGAATGGCAGACACTCACAGAGGCTGAATCGTTTCTCAGCCAAGTCCGCATCGGTCTGCACGCCCTTGCAGGACGCGCCGAAGAGCGACTTCTGCTGCTGCACCAGAAAACGTTGGCGACACAATTCGGCTATGAGGGCGAGCAGGACGGCAACCTTGCCGTCGAACGCTTCATGCAGCGGTACTTCCGTACCACCATCGAGATCGAACGCCTCAATCAGTTGATCCTGCAAAATTTCCGTGAAGCGCTCGACCCGCATCCGGATAACCGCATCGTCCCGATCAACGCCCGATTCCGCATCCGGGGACATTTACTGGAAACCGTCGATGCGCAAGTATTCATGCGCTCGCCGACAGCTATTCTCGAAATGTTTTTACTCCTGGCACGGCACACCGAACTGCTGGGCCCCAGCGCTGCCACGGCAAGACAGCTCCGAGCCAACCTCAGCGTCATTGACGATGGCTTCCGGAAAAACCCTCAGGCACAACAATTGTTCATGGCCATCTGGCAGAACAAGACCGGCGTCTACCGGGCACTCAAGGCGATGAACCTCAACGGCGTTCTGGCGGCCTATATCCCGGCCTTCAACCAGATCGTCGGCCTCATGCAGTTCGATCTGTTCCACGCCTACACGGTCGATGCCCACACCCTTCTGGTTATCCGCAACCTGCGGCGCTTTTCCCAGCCGCAATTCGCTGACGAACACCCGATGGCCAGCCAGATCATTCGTCGTGTCCACCGCCCGGAGGTGCTCTATCTTGCCGGACTGTTCCACGATATCGCCAAAGGCCGTGGCGGCGACCACGCGGAACTTGGTGCCATTGATGCCAAGCAGTTCGCCGAAGCGCATGGCTTGCCGACGGCTGAAGTACAACGGCTGGTCTGGCTGGTCGAACAACATCTATTGATGTCGTTCACCGCGCAGCGTCGCGATATCGAAGACCCGACAGTGGTGGAAGAGTTCGCGCGCAGTGTCGGCAGCATTGCCCGACTGGATGACCTATATCTGCTTACAGTGGCCGACATCTGCGCCACTAACCTCAACCTGTGGAATTCCTGGCGTGATGCCCTACTCAAGCGCCTGCACCAGTTGACCGAAAACTGGTTCAACAAGGGTGAGCAGAGTGCGCGCGAGATCGTCGACGCCACCCGCGCGGCAGCCCTCCGCGAAGGCATCGCCGCCGATATTTCCGCCAAAGACCTTGGCAGCTGGTTCGAGAGCCTGCCGGATGATTATTTCCTGCGAACCGACATCGCTCCCGTACTGCAACATGCGCGTCTGGCGCTGGGTGAAGAAGGCCTGCCCGTCATTTGGATCAGCAACGCGCCCGATCAGGATGCCATCCAGATTCTGGTTTTGACCGGAAATTGTCACGGCCAGTTTGCGCGCATTGTGGCCGAACTCGACCGCAGCGGATTGAACGTTCAATCCGCCAACATGACCGTGATCACGCCCACCGCAGCCCATCCGGAGAACCGGGCGTTGTTCGAGTTCTTTATTCTCGACCAGCATGATGGCGCCCGACTGGATCACTGGTCGCTTGAAACACTGCGTACGCGCCTGCACGACCGGTTGCAAAGTCCGGATGCGGCCCGCACCCGCATTCACCGTCGCAGCCCGCCTCAACTCGCCAGCATCGACGTCGCGACACAAATTCAGTTTTTGAGTGACCACCGTCGCCAACGTACCGAGATCCAGATCTGCACCAAGGATCGTCCCGGTTTGCTGGCCGATATCACCGCCGCGTTCGCCGATCTGGACATCAGCCTCAATCACGCACGCGTCAGCACCCTGGGCGAACGTATTGAAGATGCGTTCTATGTGGTAGACCGGCAGGGTCGTGCCGTGGATTCACCCAAACGCTGCGCGGAGATCGAAACCGCCTTGCGCGCGGCCATTCACAGTCGATCATGAGCGGAGACACGAACAGTGGGCGCGTCGTCGGTGTCACCGATACCGACGAACTCTGGCGTCTGCTTGCCGAGACGGCGGATTTTCTGATCGTCAGCAAACCCACGCGCATGCTCACCCAACCCGGCAAGGAAGCGCACAAAACCGACAGTCTGATCACCCGCGTCAATCAGGAGTTTCCCGAAGCACGGATCGTGCATCGATTGGATTGGGATACGTCGGGGGTAATGATTCTGGCTCGGCACGCACGAGCGCATCGGCAGCTTTCCATCGCGTTTCAGGATCGGCTCACGCAAAAGCGTTACATCGCTCATGTCGACCGCGCACCCGTTCCGCAGCAGGGTTTGATCGACCGGCCCATCGGCCCGGACATGGAGCATCGCCCCCGCTACCGGATCGACAAGGAACATGGCCGACCGTCACAGACGCGCTATACCGTATTAAGCGAAACAGCAGGCCATGCCCGGCTGGAACTGGAACCCATAACCGGCCGATCTCACCAGCTTCGAGTACACCTGCTGTCTATCGGTCATCCGATTCAGGGCGACACGCTGTATCACCCTCATGCACAAAACCATGCCCGGCTCATGCTCCACGCCGAGTCGCTGTCCTTTCCCGATCCCGCGAGCGGAGTCATGCAGACATTCAGCGACCCAACACCCTTCTAGAAGGATCGACTCACGTCATCCCCTCGGCTGAGCAAGTCCATCGGGTTCAATCGACACACCCCAGAGCTTCCCGCACGCTGGGCATTGCCCGGCGACTGATTTCCAGCGGCTCAGACAACCCCACCACCTCAGCCAGATGTTGGCCGGATGCACTCCGGGAGATTGCCCTCAATCGGGCGCGATTGATCAGACTGTGTCGATGCAACCGAAGCAAATAATCGCCAAACAAACTCTCCAGTTCCTTGAGACTCTGCTCGAGCAGCACCTCGCCTTCAATCGTGATCAATCGGGTGTATTTGTCGTCACTCAACGCGGCGATGATGTCGGACGCGGACACCACGCGCTGCTGACGTCCGATCTGGATGTTCAGGCGCGGCTCGTGGCTTTGCTGGGCACGTGTGGGTTGCACGGCACGGGCGATGGCTTGGGAGAGTCGTTCAGGCTCAATGGGTTTGACGAGGTAATCGATCGGGCTACTCGCGAAAGCTTCCAGCGCGTGCCCGGGATGGGCCGTAGTGAAAATGATCGCTGGCGGCACTGTCAGCTGGCGTAACCGCTTCGCCCAACTCAATCCCGACTCGCCGGGCATTTCGATATCGAGAAACACCAGCTCCGGTTCGGACGCGAGTGCCGCCTCAGCCTTCACCACATGATCGGCCTCGCCAACCACCAGGACATCCGGGTGTTCGGCCAACAGCCGCCGCAGGCGCGCACGGGCCAACGGCTCATCATCCACAATCAATACCCGCATGGATTCATCCTTTCATCTCATTCGTATCCGGGCGTGGCAGCACCAGCTTGACGCGAAAGTGTGCATCGACCACCCCAATCCTCAGACTCGCGCGGTCACTAAACATCAACGCCAGCCGATCACGGATATTCTGCAGGGAAATACCGTTGCCATCCCGGGCTGGCGGCTGAGTATCCATGATTACCGGATTATCGATCAACAGGCTGATGGCATGGTCGCCTACCAGACATTCGATGCGAATGGTGCATGGCTCGGAACTACGTTCCACGGCATAGCGCACGGCATTTTCCACCAGTGGCTGAATGGTCAGGATCGGGAGGACAATCGCGGGCAAAGGGGCTTCCGGCAACACCCATTCGACAACAAGTCGCGGCCCGAGACGCCAGCGCTCCAATGCCAGATAGCGACGAGTCAATGCAAGCTCATCTTCCAGCGTAGCCGTATCGCCCGCGTGCAAGGCGGCGCGGAAAATCGAGGCCAAATCCAGAACTGCCGCCTCGGCCGCCTTGGGATCGGTATCGATCAGGGCCGCTACGGTATTGAGACTATTGAACAGGAAATGCGGACGAATGCGGGCGTGCAACGCATCCAGTTCCGCCTTGGTCTGCGCCGTCACCCGCCGGGTTTTCGCCCAGTGCAGGGAGAAAATCCATATCCCCATCCCGCCGACAACCGAGGCAATGGCCTGGTTGTGCAGCAGGAACTCAAGCTGACTCTCGAATGGGTTCCAGCCGAACCGGGTGAGGGATTGATAGGCCAGAACGCTGATGATCGCTGTGGTGAACAGCAGAATGGACATCACCACAAACAACAACCAATGCCGCGGCAGGCGACACAACGGCTTTTGCAGAGCGCACAACACACCGATGGTAATCAGAGTGACCCAGGCGACGAACCATGAAGTGGTGCCGAGACGAACCCAGCGGTCTTCCGCGACGCCGGGTGCAATGGCCAGCAACAGCGCCAACCCGAATCCGAGCAGCAGCGTAATCAGCAGAATGCGCGGTGTGCAAAACGCCGGCAAAGCCATGATGCGAGGCTGCGGCAGGGATCGATCGCCTCTGGACTGATCTGGCTTGAGTTGATCTGGTTTATCTGCACTCATGACGGCTCCTTGTCCCTGTTTGTCCAGCCTGTCCATCCCGATAGATTCATCCCCTGAGGATCATTCAGCCGTGAAGACCACCTGCCAATCCCCTTGGGGGGGATCATCAAAGGGAGGTCACGCGGGGCTTGCGATATACTACTCCACCCTTCGACACATTTTACCGAGATGTTCCCATGATCCGCCCCGATGAACAGACCGCCCTCACCCCATCCGAGCTGCCGACGACCAAACTCTGGGGCGGCCGCTTCGACGAACCCACCGATGCCTTTGTGGAAGCCTTCACCGCCTCGGTCGGATTCGATCAACGGCTGTTCCGCGAAGACATCGCCGGTTCGACCGCCCACGCGAAGATGCTGGCCAAGGTCGGCGTCCTCACCGCAGCGGAATGCGACAAGATCATCGAGGGGCTGAACGGCATTCTGCTCGACATCGAACGCGGTGATTTCGCATGGGTTGTGGCCTATGAGGACGTGCACATGAACATCGAGGCACGTCTGATCGACCGCATCGGCGATGTCGGCAAGAAACTGCACACCGGCCGCTCACGCAACGATCAGGTCGCAACCGACGTGCGACTGTATCTGCGTGGCGCCATCGATCGCATCGGGCAGGAACTGACTCGACTGCGTCAGGGTCTGGTCGATCTGGCCGAGCGCGAAGCCGATACCGTTATGCCCGGCTTCACCCATTTGCAGGTCGCCCAACCGATCAGCTTCGGGCACCACATGCTCGCGTGGTACGAAATGTTGACCCGCGATGCCGAGCGGCTGACCGATGTACGCAAGCGCGTGAACATCCTGCCCCTGGGTTCGGCTGCGCTGGCAGGTACTTCCTACCCGCTTGATCGCGCCTATGTAGCCGAACTGCTGGGATTCGACGGGGTCAGCCGCAATTCGCTGGATGCAGTTTCCGACCGTGATTTCGTCATCGAATTCCTGTCGGCGGCCTCGGTCACCATGATGCACCTGTCACGCATGAGCGAAGAGCTGATTCTCTGGACCTCCGCGCAGTTCGCCTTCATCGACCTACCGGATCGTTTCTGCACAGGCAGCTCGATCATGCCACAGAAGAAAAATCCGGATGTTCCTGAGCTGGTGCGCGGCAAGACCGGTCGTGTGTATGGCGATCTCTTCGCGCTGCTCACCCTGATGAAAGGCCAGCCGTTGGCCTACAACAAGGACAATCAGGAAGATAAAGAGCCGCTGTTCGATGCCGTGGATACGTTGATGGGTAGCCTGCGCGCCTTTGCCGACATGATTCCGGCCATCGAACCGAACCGTGATCGGATGCGCATCGCTGCCAAGCAGGGTTTCTCCACCGCCACCGATCTGGCCGATTACCTTGTTCGCGCGGGGGTCCCGTTCCGCGATGCGCATGAGATCGTCGGCAAGGCCGTACGCCATGCCCAAAATGCGGGTTGCGATCTGTCTGAATTGCCTTTGGCTGAATTGCAGACCTTCTCGCCGAAAATCCAGGAAGATGTGTTCGCGGTGCTGACCCTCGAAGGCAGCATGGCCGCACGCGACATCACCGGAGGCACCGCGCCGAATCAGGTGCGATTGCAGGTGGCTACCGCGAAAAAGGCTCTGGGCAACACCTAAGGCCGCGCCTGTCGACCGCCATCAAACGGTCATCATTCGCACTGGCATTTGTTGTACGCTAGCAGGGGCGGCACTGTTCTGCCGTCCAATCGAGCGTTCATACCACAAAAGGACTTTGCCAATGAAAAATCTGTTTTTCTTCGATGACATGATCACCCCGAAAATCATCACGGTGATCTATTGGTTGCTGCTGGTTGCGGTCGTGATCGGCGGCCTCGGCACCATGTTTACCGGCTACGGTGGATTCTCGTTCGGCTCGTTCTTCAAAGGTATCTTCATGATCATCTTTGGCGCCATCGGCGTGCGAATCTGGAGCGAACTGCTGATTGTGTTATTCAAGATCAACGAGAACATGCAGAAACTGGCCGACAAGGACTGATTCTCCGCATCAAACTCTCGCCCAAAGCCCGCTCTTCCTAGCGGGCTTTTATTTTGACTGCGAGACCACGCCTGCCAGGAACTGCGCCATATCATTCATTTCTTCGGGGCATATCTGATGTGCCATCGTGTAGAAACGTGTTTCAACTCGCATGGCGCCCGTGGCATTCAACACTTGCCCCATCCGTGCGGCCGAGACAAAGGGCACGACTTCATCCTGTTCGCCATGGCCGATAAAGATCGGCATATGCTTTCGGCCTTCCGGCAACACGAAACGATCCGCCGCCGGTAGCCAGGTGGAAAGCAGCAGGACGGCCATCGGCGAACGGCTGGACGCACAAGCTGCACGCAAAGCGATCACTCCGCCCTGAGAGAAACCCGCCAGCACGTAGGGATCGTCGCCCACTTCCGACTCGATCAGTGCCACAATCCGTTCAACCGAAACCTCTACGCCGTGCATATCCACCGGCGCGCCCCGATCCAGACCATAAATATCAAACCAGCTCGGCATGCGATAGCCGTTGTTGATCGTCACTGGCGCGACGGGCGCATCGGGTGCATGAACCCTGAATTCCTGCGCGGACAAACCCGGGCATTCAACCAGATATTCTGCCAGCATCCGCCCGATTGGCGCGAGGTCGTCGCCACTCGCGCCCAATCCGTGCAGAAGAATGATGTGAACAGGCCGAGTGGTCACCATGGATGGTCTCCAGACAAAAACAGGGCGAACGAGCATAGCGGAAAACCATGCCCGCCGGTGTCCTGATACACTCTTCCTTATCAACACAGGTGCGAAATCAAGGAGGGCAACATGACGGCCTCGGACAAGACAGCCCCGAATAAGATAAAAACAGACGAATTCGACCACCGTTCAACCCGACGGGACTTTATCTTCGGCGAATTGCACCGCGAGGATTTGCGTGAAGATCCGGCACTTCAGCTGCAAGAATGGCTGAAGGCCGCGGAAGCGGCGGGCAATTTCGACGCGACCGCCATGTGCCTGTCCACGGCAACCAAGGAAGGACGGCCCTCGGCCCGATACGTTCTGCTCAAACACCTGGATTCGCGCGGCCTGTGCTTTTATACCGACAGCCGCAGCCGCAAGGGGCAGGAACTGGCCGAAAACCCGTTCGCGGCACTCACGTTCTACTGGCCGGAAATGGATCGACAGGTGCGCGTCACCGGGCGGATCGAACGCTTGCCGGATGCGGATAATGAAGACTATTTCAATCAACGGCCAATCGGATCGCGCATGGCCGCCGCGGCCTCGCTGCAAAGTCAGCCCATTGAATCGCGCGCGGCACTGGAAGCGCGATTCAGTGACATCGAGGCCCGTTATCCCGCAGGTGACGTACCACGCAACCCGGCTTGGGGCGGCTATCGGTTACTGCCGGACGAATGGGAGTTCTGGCAAGGTCGGCGTTCGCGTCTGCACGACCGCTTCACCTACACACCCACGAGTAACGGCTGGCAGATCCAGCGCCTGATGCCATGACCGACGCCCCACAAAACGCGACGATGGAACCGGGCTGGCAAGCCCAACTATCGGCCGTATTGAACTCCGAGCCCATCCACCGACTCCGGAATTTTCTGCGTACGGAATTACGCACCGGAAAACACCTGCTGCCCGACAAGGCCGACTGGCTCAACGCCTTTGCCGCCACACCATTCGATGATGTTCGCGTGGTGATTCTGGGGCAGGACCCCTACCCCACGCCCGGCCACGCCCATGGTCTGAGTTTCTCGGTACGCTCCTCGGTCAGGCCATTACCCAAGTCGCTGATCAATATTTTCCAGGAATTGCGTGATGATCTCGGCATCGAGAACAGTCGCGGTGATCTGACACCCTGGGCTAAGCAGGGTGTCTTGCTGCTCAATGCCGTACTCACCGTACCGGCCGGGCAATCGGCAGCGCACCAGAATCAGGGTTGGGAAATATTGACCGATGCCGCCATCGAAGCGCTGGCCGGGCGGGAGAAACCGGTCGTCTTCGTGCTTTGGGGCGCATTCGCGCAGAAAAAACGGGCGCTGATCGAACCACACAACCGTGATCGGCGACATCTGATCATTCAGAGTCCGCACCCCTCGCCGCTATCGGCCTATCGCGGTTTCTTCGGCTCGCGACCATTTTCGAAAATCAATGCATTTCTGGAGGCACGGGGCGAGTCACCCATCGACTGGCGCACTTAACAGCCGGTCAAACCATCCCCAGCTCCGCCATTGATATACACCGATCACCCACGATCATGTGATCAAGCACGCGAACCTCGATGAGGTTGAGCGCATCGCGCAACCGGAGCGTGATCTCCCGATCTGCCGCACTGGGCTCGGCAACGCCTGAGGGATGATTGTGCGCCAGAATCACGGCGGCGGCGTTATGCCTCAACACCGCCTTGACCACTTCACGCGGGTGCACCGCCGCCTGATTGATGGTACCGAAAAACAGGCGCTCGAACGCCAGGACCCGATGGCGCTGGTCAAGAAACAGCACCGCAAATACTTCCTGAGCTCCATCCCGCAATTGCGCCTGCAGGAACCGGCGCGTGGCCTCCGGGCTGTCGATAACCGAGCCTTCCGAAAGCTCCTCGGCGAAATGACGCCGGGCCAGCTCCAATACAGCCTGAAGTTGCGCGAATTTGGCATCGCCCAATCCCTTGGCCTCTGTAAAATCCCGGCGCGAGGCGTTCAGCAAACCGCGCACACCGCCAAAGTGCGCCAGTAAATCTCGCGCCAGATCCACCGCAGAACGCCCGGCGACGCCCGTACGCAGGAAGATAGCGAACAACTCCGCGTCCGATAATGCGATGACACCTTGCTTGAGCAAGCGCTCGCGCGGGCGCTCATCGACAGGCCAGTCGGTAATAGCCATGGGTTCCCTCCCATTTGCATGGTAAGTAACCGATCATAATCAGGTATCAGGCAAACACAAGAAATGTGCCCACGGTGGGGCACATCGGACGTCGGAAAATCCGTGTAAGAACAGACTAGATGCACAGGCGAATAGGTAGCCTGAAAAATTTCGTGTATAAAGCCACACTGAATCTGGGTTTTTACAAAAACGACCCACTGAATACAATCGGGATTGATCGCCAAGGGATGACGTTCGTCAACGAAGCCATGCAACAACAACCACTTGACAGCCAAGCTTTCTCACAGATGCTGCAAAATATGCGCGATCTGGAGATTGAACTGACAACGGCCATCGAGCATGGTGATGCTATCGAGCAGCAACTCGACATGCTCAATCAGCAACTCATTTCGGAAATTCGCCAACGCGAAGAGACCGAACGTCAGTTGCAAGGCATCCTTGATCTGGTCAAACAGCAAAAGAATGATCTGGAAATCCTGGTTCAGTCGCTGGCCGAACACGGCGATGAAGTCGACATGCGCTGGATGGCACGTTATGAAGACATCGAACAACTGGCGCGACTCGATGGCCTGACACAAATCGGCAATCGCCGGCTCTTCAACGAATACCTGACTCAGGAGCTCGCCCGCTGTCACCGAGAAGCGTTGCCGCTGTCCTTGATTTTATGCGACATCGACCATTTCAAGCCTTTCAACGATAGCCAGGGGCACTGGGAAGGGGATGCAGCACTCATCAAGGTCGCTCAGGCCTTGAAATCCGTATGCAAGCGTGCCGCCGACAAACCCATGCGCTACGGTGGCGAAGAGTTTGCCATCATTCTGCCCAACACCGATCTGACCGGGGCCGAAACCATTGCCTGGGAATTGCAACAGGCAATGATGGCAGCTGCTATTCCACACGCCGCATCGCCGTTTGGTCTACTCACGCTCAGTATCGGCGTGGCCTGCGCCCCGCCCGGTGAAAAACACAGCAGCAAAACACTGGTCGAACAGGCCGACGATCATCTCTATGCAGCCAAAAATCTTGGCCGCAATCGCATCTGCAGCGATACCCAAACCTTTCCACCTACAGAAAACCCCTCTCGATCCTGAGGAGATCTCGTTCATGACCTGCGATATCTACGGACAATTTATTGATCAGCACAACGGCAGTGAACGCCTGATCCTGAGCTTTGCCCCCGGTCTGCTGCCCCTGCAGCAGCGTTGGCGCAACAACGGTCTTTCGGCTGATTTCATGGGTGACTATGTCACCGCATTCTTCCCGCGAGATGACGCCGACCCGGCCACAATTCAACGACAGGAAGAAATCAAGGGCGCCGTCAGTTACATCGCCAACGAACTTCTGGAAAATGCCATGAAATATCATGACGATATTCCAGGCGAACTTATCAAGATAGAATTGATCCTTACGGCCGAGCAGATCATCCTGACACTGTCGAATCATCTGAGCGACGAACAGGCTGCTGCCTTTGTACGCTTCATACGTCGGCTGGAGCAATCCGATGCCGACACCTTGTATATGGAACAACTTGAAACCAATGCCATGAGCGGCAGTTCTTCCGGCCTCGGATTGCTGACCATGATCAATGATTACGACGCCAACCTTGCCTGGCAATTCGCCCACCACAAGGAACGAGGTGTGGACGCACAAACACAGGTCGTACTCGCCGTATGACCAAGAATCACTTTAAGGAGATAGAACATTGAACGGTATCGAAGGCGAAAACTACGCGGTCAACCTGGACCCGACCGCAGCCACCTTGAACATGAGCGGCACATTGAGACTGAACGGGATGGACGAATACGCCCCGGTCAGCAAACTGCTTTCCGAACTGCTTACCCTGCCGGGCTCGCCCACGCTGGATTTGACCAAATTGGGCTTTTTGAACAGCTCGGGGATTGCCGTACTTTCCAAATTCGTGATCGAAGCCCGGACCAAGGGCATCGAGAACCTGCGCGTCGTTGGTGCGCAATCCGTCCCGTGGCAGACAAAATCGTTGCGCAACCTGCAACGTTTGATGCCCGCCCTGCAACTCGACATTCAATAACGACGACCCCACCCCATGAGCATTGCCCGCAAGATACTGATACCCATCCTCCTGCTTGCCGTCGTGGTCATGTCGGCAATGGTCGCGTTTGTCACCTGGGATACGGACCAACGGGCCACCCAGGACGAACAACACGAGCTCGAGCTACTCGGCCTGACATTCAATAACGAATTGTCCACGCTCAACAACTTTGCCTTGGGCCTGGCCACCCAAGTGGCCAACAACCCCCAGGTACAGATCGACCTTAAAAATCGTGATCGCCAAGCACTGGAAGCATTGGTCATGCCTGCGTACCAGGCGTTGAAGCAAAAATTCGAGATTGCCCAGTATCAATTCCATTTGCCGCCGGCCATCTCGTTCCTGCGCGTACATGATCCGAAGAAATTCGGTGATGATTTATCCTCATTCCGCCCCATCGTTGTGGCTGCGAATGAGAAAGACGAGCCCCTGAGCGGCATTGAGGTCGGTCGTGCGGGATTGGGTGTACGCGGCATTTCTCCCATCCGATATGACAACCAGCACATCGGCACCGTGGAATTCGGCATCGACCTCGGTCCCAAATTCTTGAGTCAGCTTAAGAATCGTTATGGCGTGGATTGGCAGGTCGTTCTGCTCTCGAAGGTGGCGAAAATTGCCACATTCACCCAGCACGATGACAACAATCAAAGCCGGGGCCCTCTCGAAGTCCAGAGCAGCACCCTGGCTCAACCCTTCATTGCAGCAGTGGAATCGAAGGAAGCAGATCAGCACCGGGCCTTTTTCTCTCTGATCAAGAACCACGGGCATGATTACCGCGTGCTCTCGATGCCATTGCTCAGTTTTTCCGGCCAGCAGATCGGCTGGGTAGAAATCATCAAGGATCGAAGCAATTTCGTGGCGCTGCGCAATGCACGGCTGATGCAAGCCATCGGTCTGATCGCCATTGTGCTGATCATCGTGGCCGTGCTCGTCATCGTTGTGGTGACGCGGGTACTCCGCCCCATTCGACCACTCACCGCAGCGGCCACCGCCATTGCGCAGGGCGATTTCTCGCCCGATTTGAGCCAGTACACTGAAAATCGGGATGAGGTCGGCACACTTGCCCGCTCCATGCAGAGCATGAGCGGGCAGTTGCGGACGCTTGTCGATCACCTGGAGGATCAGGTTCGGGACCGCACGGCCGAACTGCATGAAGCACATGAAAAAATCAGTCGCCTGAATAGCTCGCTTCACGCCGACAATAAACGGATGCGCACCGAGCTGGACGTGGCTCGACAGATTCAACACATGATTGTGCCCAGCCTGAACGAGATCAACAGCGTCCCGACTCTCGACATCGCAACCTACATGGAACCTGCCGAAGAAGTGGGCGGGGATTACTACGACATCCTCCAGCACAACGGCCAAGTGTGCATCGGGATTGGCGACGTGACCGGGCACGGCCTGGAAAGCGGGTTGGTCATGCTGATGACGCAAAGCGCCGTGCGCACGCTCATCACCCTGGATGAACACGACCCCGTGCGGCTCATGAACACGCTGAACCGGACGCTGTTCAACAACATGCAGCGCATGCGCTCGGATAAGAACCTCAGCCTCTCGTTGCTCCACTACCAGCCCATTCCTGGAGCCGAGGGTGAACCGGACTGCGGCGAGTTGCGCATTATCGGCCAGCACGAAAGCGTCCTGATCATTCGTGCCGACGGTCATTTCGAGGACATCGATACGCTTGAGCTCGGCATGCCGATCGGAATGATCGACGACATCGCGGCGTTCGTCGCTGCGGCCGTCGTCACACTGTACGAAGGGGACACGGTCGTGCTGTACACCGACGGCATCACCGAGGCCGCCAACAACGTGCACGATCTATTCGGTTTCGAGCGCCTGCATGAAGTACTCATGGCAAATCACACTCAAAGTGCGGAGACCATCAAGGAAGCGGTCATCAACGCCGTACGCGAACACATCGGCCAGCAGCCTCTATATGACGATCTGACCTTGATCGTACTCAAGCAGCGCTGATGCTCAGTGTGCTCCGAGCAGGACTTCTTCTTCCTGCCATTGCTTGAGTTGCTCGACGATATGGGGCATCAAAACCGCTTCCGGCTGGTGGATTTCATCCGCCAGCATCGTCACGATCTCCGACACGCAAATCGTCGGACGCTCGATCAATAGCATCAGAAGGCGGGCGCTCGCGGGCGAAAGCGCGTGGGTTTGAACTCGACCCTCTGAATCCCGCACCAACACAAGAAAAGTCGGCACCCGTTCTGACAACCGTGGATTCCACTCCGGATCATGCACGGGAAACACGCTCTCAAAAAACAGACTGGCAGGATTCAGCACCGGTCGCACGGATTCCCATGCCGTCGGCTGAATAAGCCCTGCCGGAAGAGGATGATCCTGATCGGACTTCAACTCGAAACAGGCCAACTCGTACGAGGCCAACTCCATTTGCCCTTCGGTCACCGGAACAAGGTGCTGCTCTTCCAGATATTCGACAAACCGGGCGGGTACATCGGCCAGAAAAGGGGAATGCTGCGGCACCGTCTGAAAAAACGTGCGCACCAACTGCTCCCAATCCTCCTCAGGGAAACTGATGCGCAACTGAATAAATGCCGCGTCGAGCACCCCGTCGAAATTATTGAAGAACAGCTGGTGATAGTGCCGCATCCGCCCGGCATCACAGCCACGGGGCAAAGGAGCCTGATCCGGCTGACGGAGATAGGCCGCAAACTGGCGTTGCAGGGTTTGAAAATCCACCATCAGATACTTGCCTCTTCCGGGCTAGATCGATCAAGTGCCGTGGCGGCGATCCGACGAATCTGGTCGACCTCGGTCATCAAGTCGGCTAGCGGTGGAATCTCGAAGTCGCGTTCCAGCAAGGTCGGCACGGCACCACATCGGCGATAGGTATGCTCAAGCAGATCCCAAACAGGACCGCTCACCGGTGCGCCATGGGTGTCGATGATCAAATCTGGTTCAAGCTGCAGATGTCCGGCCACATGCAGGTAACGCACGCGCTGATGTGGCAGTGCATCGATGAACGCACGGGCGTCGTAACCGTGGTTGACGCTGTTGACGTAGACGTTGTTCACATCGAGCAGCAAATCACAATCGGCACGTTCCAGAATGGTATTGATGAAATCGAGTTCATCCATTTCAGCCGTGGGCGCGGTGTAGTAGGACACATTTTCCAGCACCAACCGCTGTCCAAGTCGATCCTGAACGCGCGCGATGCGCTCGACCACATAAGCCACCGCCGCTTCCGTGAAGGGGATGGGCATCAAGTCGTAGAGGTGCGCATTGTCGTCGCTGAAGGAGAGGTGCTCGCTGTACAGCACCGGATGGTAGCGTTGCAGGAACGCGGCAATATCGGCCAGAAAGCCATCATTCAGCGGCGCCAGTCCACCGATGGAAAGCGAGAGGCCATGGGTATAGAGCGGATAATGATTCAGCAACTGCTCGAAGCGCTGCTTGATGGGACCGCCCAGTCGCATCCAGTTCTCCGGTGCGACCTCGATAAAATCAATGGGCGGCTTTTCTGTCTCGATCTCGTGCATCAGACTGCCTCGGCGCAATCCAATCCCGACATCGATCTGCATGGGGGAATTCATCGCAAATCCCGACGCACCGGGCTCACCGAATCGGCGCCCCCGGATGAAGTCGATCAGGAATCAGCTTTTGCTGGTGTCAGCTTGGCTGCTGTCTTTCTTGGCATCTTGCTTCATGTTGCCCCCGCAAGCGCCCGCGCCCCCGCAAGCCATTTCAGCCAGCTGCATAGTGGATTGCTGCACAGCCTGGCTGGCAAAAGGGGTTTGACCCGCCGCAAAGGCGGAGCCTGCCAGCGCAGCAGCGGTCAACACGGTCGAAGCAAGCAGGGTTTTCCCAGCGGCACGAGTTTTCATAATCCAGATCTCCGAAAAAGCAAAACATTCAAACAGCCCCCCAAGCCTGACGCACTCTGAACGTACGTTCGGCAGTTCGGGCAACATAAACTAGAGTCGACAGCTCAACATTAGTTCATTGTGCCTCCACTTTCCAATCACATACGATCATTATCGATATGTCCGCAATACCAAAACCCGCCGAGTGCGTAGGAATGGGCAACGAGTCAAATCACACACCGCAGGTCTCCCCGTGATTTGATAAACTGAAAGTAGCCCGCCTACACGGAGGCGCGGCAACACGGAACCCACCATGATCGACTTTCTACAAAACGGCCTCGATGCCATTATTTTTGGCGTGCTGGGGCTGATGAGCCTGATTCTTGTCTGGCTCGGCATCGAACGACATCTGTTCTACCGCCGGGTCGACCTGGCGCAATACACCGATCCGGAATCGCTGAATATCGCGCTCACCCACAACCTCACCACGCTCTCGTCCATCGGTGCCAATGCGCCTTATGTCGGGCTTCTGGGTACGGTTCTCGGGATATTACTGACCTTCAACCAGTTGGGGATGAGCGGACAAATCGCAGCCAACCAGATCATGCTGGGGCTGGCGCTCGCCCTGAAAGCCACCGCACTGGGACTGGTGGTCGCCATTCCGGCCATCCTGATCTACAACGGCTTTTTGCGCCGTATCGATGTGCTGACCGCGCAATGGACACGCATCCAGCGCCAACGCACGGGTCAGTGAAACGAGCATGCGCCGGTTCGATCAAATAAACGTCATCCCGTTCATTGACATCATGCTCGTGCTGTTGGCGATCGTTCTGACGACCGCCACATTCATTGCGCAGGGGCAGATCAAGGTCAGCCTGCCCGAAGCCAAATCCGCCGCACCGGCCGATGGAGAACCGGCCATCGTCATCACGCTGAATGCGGCCGGCGACATCTTCGTCGATGACCAGGCCACGACGCTTGACACGCTCAATGCACGACTGGACACACTGAAAAAAGACCAGGCCATCGTGCTCCGGGTCGACAAAAAGACGGCGTTCGGCCAGTTTGTCGCTGTGATCGACGCCCTGAAAAGCCGCGGACTTGATCATCTGACCATCCGCACGACGTCCGAGCCATCGGCCACCCCTGCTACATGAGTCCATCGCGCACGGGGTTCGCCGTTTCGGTTCTGTTCCACACCGTTCTGGTCGGACTGGGACTGTACCTTTGGCTCAAACCCACGCCCCAACCCGATGACAGCAAGGATGTCGTCGTGCCCGTTGCGCTGGCCGCTTTTGAGCCGCCTGCGCCCAAACCAACTCTGACACCGCCCCAGGAGATCCCCCAGGAGACGCCCACTGTTCAGCCGCCAGCGCCCGAAACGAAGCCTTTAGTGGAAGCCCCCCCTGCGGTCATGCCGAAAGAGGAGCCCAAGCCAGAGCCGAAGCCGGAACCTAAACCCAAACCAGAACCGGAGCACAAACCCGAAAGGAAACTCGAACCTGCTCCGAAGAAGCCGGAGCCCAAGCCAATTCACCACCCGACGCCACCAAAGACGACCGAACCGAAAACGCAGACAGCTCAGAAGGCACCTCAACCGCCGAACAAAGCGCCGTCAGCCACCCAGCCGACCACATCCGCTCGCGTCCCTGAAAAGCCGACCGAAGCAGTACCACAGCAGATAAATACGCCGACGGGACCGACGCCCAGCGAACGGGAACACCTGACGTTGCGCTACCAGACGGCTTTGGCCGAGGCTATTGAACGGGAAAAATTCTATCCGGCACTGGCGCGGCGGTTGAATCAGCAAGGCATCATTCGTGTCGGCTTCACCGTGTTGGCGGATGGACGAATCACCAATATCCACCTGCTGGAACCTTCTGCCGCCACGGCGCTGAATCAAGGCGCCATCGACGCCATCAAACGCGTGGGGCAATTCAAACCTATACCCTCTGAACTGGGCATGTCGTCGATGGAGCTGAGCATCGGACTGATTTACAAGCTGCGCTGATCTTTCTTTTTACTTGGCGTGCATTTTTTCGGATCGGGATCTTTTGCACAGTCTTCGGCCAGATTGATGCCTTGCTGCAGGTAATACGGGTAGAAATCCTGCACGGTCACCCCATTGATCGGATCGCCGATTTCCTCACCGTCCGGCCCGAAGAAGGCGACCACAGGCACCAGCCGCACGCCCATGCGATCCGCAAAATGCCGGTTGCTTTCCTCGACGCCATGGCGATCCAGAATCGACAAGTCGGCATCAACCTCTATCCGCCGCACGATCAACTTGCCCTCATAAGTCGGGTCGTTGCGCATGGGTTCGATGTAGTTTTCATCCACCCACTGGCAGTAGCCACAATAGCTGGCGTGGATGAACAGCAGCATCGGTATTTTCCGTTCCTTCATGCCCGCCAGGTCGCGGGAAACATCACGCAGGTTTTCCATGAACGGCAGATCGACCGGAACGGAGGGCATGGCCTCCACCGGTGCCGGTGTTTCTGCCTGAGCTAAGCTCTGAGACGGGAGGAACCCACATAACGCCACCAAGGCCAATACTCGTACCACAAGGAAACCTCGGCGCATAAATGACTCCTGCTTCAACCGCTTTATTTGTGTGGCGATTATAGTCACTCCGCGTCAAAACATCCCGTCGAGGGTCGTTCTTAGGTACCATATGGCCCACTGTTTACTGGAGAAAGCCCAATGACGCCTACTGCCCCTTCCGTTGACCTGATTCGCATCGCCACGCGTGAAAGCCCACTGGCAATGTGGCAGACCGAGTTTGTGGCCGACGAATTGCGGCGACTGCATCCGGGGCTCCGGGTCGAGCTGGTGAGCATGACCACCAAAGGCGATCAATTGCTGGACAGCCCGCTCGCCAAGATCGGCGGCAAGGGATTGTTCGTCAAGGAATTGGAAGTCGCACTGCTCGAACGGCGCGCCGACATCGCCGTACACTCCATGAAGGACGTACCGATGCGCTTCCCCGACGGCCTGGATCTGATCGCCATCCTCGAAGGACACGATCCACGCGATGCCTTTGTCTCCAACAACTATGAGTCGCTGGCCGCCCTTCCGGCCGGTGCGGTGGTCGGTACATCCAGTCTGCGGCGGGAAACCCAGATTCGTGCACGCTACCCGCATCTGGAGATCAAAATGCTGCGCGGCAATATCCAGTCACGCATGGCGAAACTCGACCGGGGAGACTACGACGCGATCATTCTCGCCGCCGCCGGCCTCAAGCGCATGGGCTACGATGCCCGTATCCGCACCGAGCTGAGCCCGGAAGAATCACTGCCTTCCGTCGGTCAGGGCGCACTGGGCATTGAAGCCAGATCGGACGATACTGCAATCCACGCACTGATCGCACCACTGATTCACGCACCGACCGACACCCGCGTGCACGCCGAACGCGCATTCAATACCCGGTTGAACGGTGGCTGCCAGGTGCCAATCGGCGGTTATGCCCTGCTGCAGGATGATGGCACCCTGTGGCTCCGTGGCATGGTCGGACGCCCGGATGGCACACTCACCCTTCGCGATGAAATCACTGGTGCGGCGACTGAAGGCGAAGCACTGGGCGTTGCACTGGCTGAACGGATGCTGGCTGCAGGAGCGGATAAAATCCTAGCCGAAGTCGGTATTCATGCCGATCCAGCCTGATCCGTCATTCTGACTCATCGTCACTTTGAGCCATCAGCGCCATGAATCCCGTCACGGAAAAACGATGACCGGCGGTTCACCACTCATCATTGGGTTGACCCGACCCGATGGAACCAATGACGGACTGGCAACGGCCTTATCCGCCCTGTTGCCGGACGCAACGCTGCTCAACTGGCCACTGCTGACCTTCACCCCGATACCCGAACCACAGCAGGCACATTCGGCCATGGCTCGGATCGCCGCTGGCGATTGGGCCATCTTCGTCAGCCCACGTGCCGTTCGTTTCGCCCACGAACTACACGACCTGACTACACTGCCGGCGATTCACTGGGCGGCCGTGGGCGAAACGACTACCGCGGCCATCCAGGCACTATTTTCAGACCAGCCTCATGTTCACCGCCCCTCCTCCACCCAGGATTCCGAAGGCCTTCTGTCCAACCTGCCTATTGAAGCGATGCGCGGACATACCGTCTGGCTGTTCCGTGGTGAGACTGGACGGGAGAAGCTGGCGGACACCCTGCGACAATATGGCATCACCGTCATCCCCGTTCCTGTGTACCAGCGAAACTGCGCCCCGACGCCGGACACGTTTTTGGCGCTGCCCGCGACGTGGGTGATTACCTCACCCGAATCACTTCAGTGCCTGCGTAAACTAGCCGATCGGGCGGACACTGCCGAAGAACGGTCGGGGCTGTTACACTGCAACCTCGTTGTCATTAACGCACGAACAGAAGCCCGCGCGCGGTCGCTGGGCTTTACAGGAGCCATCGTGCGTGCCGAAGCCCCGGATGATGCGGCCTTGGCGCGCGCTTGCGCCGTTTTCAAACAGGATTAGCGCATGACCCAGAAAAAACAGCAGCCCGATGCCCAGCCCATTCCGGCAGAAGAAATTTCGCCTCAAATGGAAGAAACCACCGAAGTTGTCGGCGAGGACATGCCGATGACACCGGAGGAAGCGACCGTTGCCGTTCAACGCTCCTATGGCTACTGGATACTGACCTTATTCGTCATTTTTACGGGCTCGCTAATCAGCGTCTCCTGGTACGGCTGGAAACTGTTCCAGACCAATGCCGACCGCATGGACGGCCTGATGGCAACCCAGCACAGCGATCAGCTCGCTCTGAGCCAATCCTTGAAAAACACCCAAGGCCAACTCACCCAATTAAGCGCACAACTGACCACACAAGAAAAAAAGACCGGCGAACAGATCGCCGAAACTCAATCTGAAACACAACACACTGCCCAGGCACTGAGTGGACGACTAAGCACACTCGAGAAAAATCTGGCAGGCATCCAAAATCGACTGGGGCAAGGCGAACGCGCATGGAAAACGGCAGAAATCGGATTCCTGCTGACCCGCGCGCAGGAACGTCTGAGCATCGCTCAGGATCCAGCCGGAGCCGCCGTCGCACTCAAACTGGCCGATCAGCGCCTCGCTGCGCTCGCCCTGCCGCAGACCATCCCCGTTCGCACCGCAATCAGCGACGTATTGATCGGATTGGGCAAAGCCGATGATTTTGATGCGGTCGGCATGGCACTGCGCTTACGGCGCGCTGCTGAAAACGTCTCACAATGGCCATTGGTCGGTGCTCGAACAGCGTCCAGCTCACCAGAAGCCACCTCAGCTGCTCCGGCAGAAAGCACCACCGCCGCACCCGCAGTAGAAACGGCGCCCTGGTACGTTCGCTGGTCACGCGATGTCTGGCATCCCGTCTCCGAATGGTTCAGCCGACAATTCACGTTGACTCGCAGTGATGAACCCGTCAAGGCGAGCGCCCGTGTCAGCAACGATCGCGAGACCCGTCTCTGGCTGACGGCCGTGCGCGAGGGACTGCTCTCGCACGATATGCACCTGATGATGCCTTCCATCGTCGAAGCGCACGATTGGATCACGCAGCATTATGCGACCGATGCCTCCGATGTCAGCCAGACCTTGGCGGCACTCAAGGAAACACAGGATTTTTATGCGGGTCGCCAATGGCCAAGCTTCGCTCCGATCTACAAGGCCTGGGCCGCAGCAGGCATTGAGGGCCCCGCCCCAACAACGCCACAAACACCGGAGGTACAGCCATGAAACGTTTTGCGCTGATCCTGATCGTTCTGGTGCTGGCTGCTGGTGCAGGCTTCTATTTCATCCGTGACCCGGGCACAGCCGACATCGCGCTGCTGGGCTGGGAACTGCAAACCTCGGCCCTGGGCCTCCTCGCATTAATCATCGTCGGATTCATTGCATTGGCGATCATCTGGCGCGTTATTTCCGCTGTGCTGAAACTGCCATCGCTCTGGCGGCTTCGGTCTGCGCGCCAAAAGCAACAGGCCGCCGACGAACAGCTCCTGCGCGCCTGGGCGGAACTCGAACGTGGACGTTTCGGTGTTGCCGAAAAGCTGGCGCGTGCGCGCCTGAATGAAGCCAGCTTGCCGCCGCTGAATTACACCGTCGCGGCAGATGCACTCATGGCCCAAGGTGAAACCGCTGCTACGCTCAACTTACTGGATGAAGCCCGCAGCACATTTCCGCGTTTTGCCGATTTCCTCTCCCTGCACATTGCCAATCGCTTCCGACAACAGAAGAATCTGGCACCGGCGCTGGAGTTGTTGCAATCACTGGCGGCCGCCCACCCCAAGGATGAGGCCATTGTCTGCGCCTTTGCCGAAACGCTGTTCGAAGCAGCGGACTGGGAAAAATTGCGAACGCTGATGCCCGCGTTGCGGCGCCTGAAGTGGTCCGGACTCACGGAACAGGACGTTCAACGCTATGATCGAGCCGTGTACGGTGGATTGATCCAGGAGGCGGCTCGCCATAAGCAGACCTCCGAATTGGCTGCGATCTGGAATGATGCGCCGAAAAGTCTTCGTCAAGATGAACTCATGCTCGCCTCGCTGGCGAACTCGTGGCTGACGCTGGGGCAACCCGATGAGGCTGAACGTATTCTGGAGACGGCGCTGGATCAGCAATGCACACCCGCGTTGTTACGTCAGTGGTTGGCGCTACCGCCCAAAGATCCTGCGCGCGCAGTCACACGGTTCAATCGCTGGGCCAACCAGATCACTTGCCAGTCGGATACCAACCTTCGCGCTTATGCCCAAGCACGGCTGGCCTGGTTAAATGATGATACCGAAGGGGCCAAGCAGGCCCTGGCCCCTGTACTGAATGATCAGCCCGATGTATCCAGCCTCAAACTTGCGGCACAAATTGCGGAACATGAACGCGACAGCACCCAGGCAGTGGTGTATTACACCAAAGCATTCGAACGTATGGATTTGGAAAAGTGAGAAAGGCTGGAAAAGCAACGGGCTGAATGTATTCAGCCCGGATACCAGTCAAGCTGGCATAGCCGTCTGCACTGAATTCCTACGATTTAGGATGCGCCATTTCCGTCCGATTCCGGCCATTGGATTTGGCACGGTAGAGTGCTTCATCGGCACGTGTCATCACACTTTCGATCGTTTCACCCGCACCGAATTCGGCAACACCGCATGATAAGGTGATTTTCAGCGGCGTGTCCTTGAACCGGAAAGCAGTGCCTGCCAACTTTTCCCGAATGCGCTCAAGCACGACGAACGCCTGCTGCAGGTCGGCCTTCGGCAGCACCATCACAAATTCTTCACCACCATAGCGCGCTACCATATCCACATCGCGGATCAACTGATCCAATGTCTTCCCCACGACGTGCAAGGCCTTATCACCGGCCTGGTGCCCGAAGGTATCGTTAACACGCTTGAAGTGGTCGACATCCCAAATCGCGAGGCATAAAGGCGTATGCTCGCGCTGCATCCGGGCTACCTCAAGTGCTAGGCGCTCGTCGAAAGCCAAACGATTCGGCAACCCCGTCAGCGTGTCTCGCAACATTTTTTGCGTGCTTGCCACCAGCTGCTCCTGCAAGATCAACCGGGAAGCCTCCAATTTGCCGATGCGCTCGCGCATCTGGTTGTTTTCCAACTCAACCGCTGCAAGGCGCTTATCTTCCGTCTTGCGAAACTTGTTTATCTGCTCGCTGATGCGCGCCACCCGTTGACGCACCACTCGTTTGAGTTCATCCAGGTCGGTCGCATCCGACACAGAGCGATCAATGTGCGACACTTGCTCGGTCACAGCGTTACCCAACGCTTCCTGGACCTTGCGTTGCGTCTCGACATCACCCAGGTTAGCGAGCGTATGTTGATCGATTTGGGATAATGCTTCCGTGAGCTGGTGCAGAAACTCGGTCAGCTCGTTCTTTTCATTCTCAAGCGCACGGCGCATGTCATTGATCAGCGTGGCTGCACGATCGATCAGAATGGAATTCAGGGTCTTATCTTTAGGGTTGTTTAGAATCGCCAGGAGTTTTTCGCGCCGTCCCTCCATGGACTCGGTGAAAGCAACCCGCTCCAGCAACAGCGGAAGGAAGTCACGCACGTCCACACGCTCGGCCACATCCTCCCCGCTCAATTCTTCCTCACGGTCCGGGGTTGGATCACCCGCTTCAATCTCTCTAATGGACTCGGCCAGATGCTCGATTCCCGGTTGAATGCGGGCCACAGGCAGCGGTCCATCACCGATCTGGCGCATGAGATCGCGCAGCGCCTGACTCTCTTTGGCCAGAGTGGGATACGCTTTATCCACCGCAAACAAAACCCGGTTAAGCAGGCTACGCAACAGGCTCTGCTGGAGTTGCTCACTGGTTTCAAGCGAACTGAACTCATCCAGCAACTGTTCGTATTTGGCGCGGTAATCCGTTTTTGCCGAGTCGTTCATCGATGATCCTTAGGCCGCTCAGGAGGCCTTCGACGATAAATAATGCTTGGAAACAGGCGGCAGCTTAATCTGCATCGACAGAGGCGCGTGATCAGATACACCATAGGTGAGCGCATCCACCGATTCAATCTCGATATCCTGCGAAACCAAGATGTGGTCGATCGCGCGCTTGGGCTCCCAACTGGGATAGGTAAATGGCGGTGAAAACGGCAGCTTGAGTCCTGCTTCCGCACAGAGCCGTTGCAGATCAGGATTATTGGGCGTGCAGTTGAAATCGGCCATCACGAGATTGACGCCATCAAACTCCCGACAGCGAGCAATCAGGCGATCCAGTTGCGCCCGACGGGCCCGATCACTCAAAGACAGATGACTGACCTGTACACGCACATGCTGGCCATACCAGTCGAAATCGGCCAGAACAACACCGCGGCCGGGAATACGGCCGGGCAGAGCATAGCGTTCGATGTGATAAGGCTCGACTCGAGAAAGCATACCCAGCGCGTGTTGCCCCCAGTGCCCCAGGTCACGATTGATTCGCGATGCCCAGAACGGCATGTTCGAGCGCATGGCCAAATATTCGATCTGATTCAGAAAATGGCTGCGTAATGAGCCGCCGTCGGCTTCCTGCAGGCCAATGAGGTCAAACTGACTGACTAACTGGGCAATGTGATCGAGATTCTGCATCCGTTGCGGGAACGGCAGCACATGTTTCCAGCCACTCAGCAGATAATCACGAAAGTTGCGGGTACCGATACCTGCCTGGATGTTATAGGACAAAAGCCGCAATGGGCGCGGCTCATTGGCCGATGGCACCACGAACGGGTGCTCGCCATGATCACCTGTATGCAGCACTGCGGTGCGCGATACGCCCCGGGACTCAGGCATCGACATACCCTCTCTGTGCCACGCTGATCACGATTTGGTCTTCTTCTCCGCTTCAATCTTGGCGATAAGGGCATCGACGATCGGCAACATGGCCTCGTTGCTACCCGCCATATCACCGGTAACCAGATACTTGCCATTCACCAGAATGGCCGGCACACCGGTCACACCCGCGTCTTGAGCGACAACGCCAGCCTGACGCACGGCATTATCGACACCAAAGGAATCGTACATTTTCAGGAACTGGTCCCGATCCACCCCCAGATCAGCATACATATCGGCGATCTGGTCGCGAGTGACCGGGCGGATGTGCTTGATGTGGATATCGTTAAATACCTGCACATGGGTCTGGGGCAACACGCCCATGAACTTCGCCGTATAAAAGGCTTTGGTCAGCGGCACCCAGCCAGGGGTCAGAGGAACCGCGTAGGGCTCGAAATCCACATAATCCGGTAATGTCTTGCGCCATGCCTCCAGTGCATGTTCAAGATGGAAGCAGTGAGGGCAGCCATACCAGAACATCTCCTGCACAAGAACCTTGCCATCGGATGGCGATGTCTCGTCGGTGATCACGACGCGATAGTTCACATTTTCTTTCAATGTCACCGGAGTTGAAGAGACTACCGTGGGTGCCGCATGAGTCACGGGTGAAGCAAGAAATACCCCCAACAATCCCAGCCCGACCCAACGCCGCAACAAAGAGCCCAACCGGAAGAAACCCGAAAACGACATACCCAACTCCTCTTTTTCACACACGACGAACCAGCCCATTCAAATGACCAGACCATCCCATCCACTCGCACGATTGTACGGCATAGACACTAAAATTGAGCGTACGTTCGTCCAGCGACATAAAAAAACCCCGCTTGCGCGGGGTTTGTCTATAACGGTGTCACAAACTCAGAGTTTGCCGTAAGAATGCAGGCCGGAGAGGAACATATTCACACCGAGGAAGGCAAAGGTGGTCACCAGTAGACCCCCGACGGACCACCATGCCATCGCGGTTCCACGCCAGCCTTTGCTCAAACGCAGGTGCAACCACGCCGCATAGTTCAACCACACGATCAGTGCCCAGGTTTCCTTCGGATCCCAGCTCCAGTATCCACCCCAGGCTTCTGCCGCCCACATGGCACCGAGAATCGTCGCGATAGTGAAGAATGCGAAACCAAGCGCGATCGACTTGTACATGATGTCGTCCATCACCGCGAGGGAGGGCAGACGATCGTTGACACCATCGCCGCCCATTTTCTCCTTGAGAAGGTATGCGACACCCACCATCGCGGAGATGGCAAAGCTACCGTAGCCGATGAAGTTGGCCGGCACGTGGATTTTCATCCACCAGCTCTTGAGCGCAGGAACCAGCGGCTCGATCGTATTGGCGGCCTGCGAGAACTGGTACCACATCAGGAAGGCCAGCGCTGCAGTCACAACGGCCATCACAAAACCGCCAAGGGCGCGCGTCTTGTAACGACGCTCGTAGTACAGGTAAAGCAAGGAGGTGAATACGCTGAAGACAACAAACACTTCATAGAGGTTACTGACAGGGATGTGACCGTAATCGAAGTTGATCAGATACGATTCACGCCAGCGAGCGAAAAAGCCGATGAAGCCCATCGCGATCCCGCTCCAGACCATCGCACTACCCACTTTCTCGGTGAAGACCGAACGACGCCATAATCCAAAGAAATAAGTCGGCATCGCCAGGGCGAACAGGGTCACCATCCACATAGTCGCAGCAGGGCTGGACAGGACAAACTTCAGAAAGAAGTGCCCTTCCTGAATTTCGTGGAGCTTGATGCGCCCGACAGCTTCACCCCCGGGGGCATATAGCCCGTACTGATACATGGTGAACAGCGACACGACGGCCACCACGCCCACGAGCCAGCGTGTCGCGGGCCAGAGCCAACCCACAAAGCTGGCGCCAAGGGCAAAACCGAACAACATTCCGATCTGGGGGCCCCAGAGATAAGTACGGTAGTGGAAATAAACATAGGTCGCAGCGGCCAGCGCGATCAAGGTGTAGAGAATATCAATCACCCCGATGCGACGGGCCGATTTAATGTTGGACTTCATCGAAGCATCAAGCATCGGCATCATGTGTTCTTTAGGCACAGACATTTCAAGTAACTCCTCAAATCGGAAACAGTTCGAGCCTCATGGCTATTGATTCACCCGGCGTGACGGCGTCGCGCTAAGCCGGTCTTTCACTCTCTGAAGGTTTCGACTCCGTAGCGGCCATAAGTTCACTGCTGAACACCGCAAAATCCTTGTCAAAATCAATGTTTTTACGAATATCGGACCCGGCCAGCAAAATGCGAGTACCTTCATCCTCAGGTTTCAGCAATACCCATTGCCGACGGTAGTGAATGTAGAAATTCATGAAAATCCCGATCACCAGCATGATCGATCCGATGGTGACCCAGATGGCGCCCGGCGCACGTGAGACTTCCAGTCCGGTGGACTGAATCTGCTCAAAGCTCGTGGGCTGCACGAAAATTGGCGAGCCATAGGCAGACATGGCCGAGATGGCGTCCATTGCATCATCGAAGAATTTGGCATCCTGATCGGTAAATTCCTGCTTTCCATCCTGCGCAGCCAAGGTTTCCAGGAATGCGCGCTCAAGTACGGAACGAACCACACTAATCGATGCCTGCTCGGCCTTCTTGCTGGCCTCCGGGCTCAGTTTTCGCTGAGTCAGGGCCGATTCGATTTTCGCCTGCATGGCGGGGAAGCCCTGCTGGACAAAGACATGCACCAATTCTGCGATCGACGCACTGGCTGATTGTGTCAGTTTCTCGTTGGACATTGCACCCTTGCCATCTGCCGATGAACTCACGTCACCAATCAGGCGCGCGGCAATCTGCTGCATTTCCGCCTGATCGGAAAGCGTAGCCAGATAGGCCATGAAGGTATCAATCGACCCTTTTTGATCGGCAGGAATGTACAGAAACTGCTGCTGACCACCAATGCTGCGCTTCACACCACTCAGGAAATACTGATGCCCATTGAAGGTAATCGGCAGAAAGTAGTTCTGGTACTCGATGGCTTCGCCCGCCGCGTTACGTAGCTTGAATGTCACCGAAGGCCCGTAGTTCTTCTGATGAACCACGCCGTCCTTATCCATTACGGGATTGATGTTGTACAAACGGAAATCGGTGAATTCGAGCTGATAGTTCTGACCACCGAAATCAAAGCTCTTCTTGGCGAAAACCGCTGAGTCGACGGGTTGCGCCACCCCCGCCTTTCCTGACAATTGCCAGGCTTCCATCTTCAGTTTCGTTCCGCCATCGCCGAAGCTCGATTGGAAAATGTTGTACCCCATGTAATGCAAAGGGTGGTTGACCTCAATGGTCTTGGTGACCTGCTGCCCCGTTTCCTTGTTCGTCAGTGTCACGTTCGACATATACGACTTGGGCATGCCGGTGTCGTAATGCTCGATGGAGAATTTGTTCACAAAGATCTTGAAGGGCAGATCCTGAACAACGTACCCATCCTTCAAACCGATAAAGACCACATCACCCCATTTATGCTCGGGGATGTTCACCGTGCCACGGAACGCCTGCAAACCACCGACATGAATCTTGCTGATGGCCGGTACTTCACTGACGGGAATATTGGCGGTTTCCACCTTGACCATCCCCAGCGCATCCATGAGTTTGAGCTGCATTTTGCTGTCGAGCAGGCCGCCGAGCAGAATCACAATGATGCCCATATGGGTCAACACATAACCGATCCGGTTCATGCCCCCTTTGCGCCCGGAAATCAGAATTTCGTGCGGCTGGGTTTTCACCCGGCTTTTGAAGCCCGCCCGCTCAAGAAGCGCCTGTATGGGCGCAACCAGTGACTCGGGCTTGGCATCGGATTTCATATCTGCCTTGTGTGCAAAGGCACGAAGCGACTTTTCCTGGGCATTCAGGCGGAAGCTGCGGATATCACGCAGGAACGCCGGCGCGTTGCGTGCCACGCACGATGACGTGGAGGCCACCAAAAACAGCAGGATGGCAACGAACCAAGTAGCGGAGTACACATCGTACAACGACAGGTTCCGGAACACAGCGAACCAGAACGGCCCGAACACATCCAGATAGCTGTTGAAGGATTCGTTCTGCTTGAGCACCGTGCCGATGACTGAGGCAATCGCCAGAATCACCAGAAGCGTTACCGCAAGGTTCATTGATGTCAGCCACAACAGAATACGCTTGGTAACACCCTGCGAGCGAGGGTGCGCCGCGCCCGGCTGGGCACCTGCCGACTTGGGCGGGTTCAGTTCGGCAGTTTGATGGGTCTCGGACATGCGCAGCCTTTACAAAATATGGTAGGTAATCGTAGGTCTTGGTTGCCCCAATCGGAGGGCAGGATATCTAACGGGATTTTTTCGAGTGGCTATTGGGGTACAAGTTCCCGAGCCCTATCGTCGGACATTCAAAAAAACATGCATCTGGGCCGCCGATACACAAACCAAAACGGCCCGGTGATATCAAGAATCAGTGGAACGTGGCGATATGTTGAGCCACATCCTTGATGTCATCGTCGCTCAACTTGCTGGCGATACTGACCATGATGTCTGCGTGTGCAGTCTTGCGCTCATCCTTGCGATACGCCATCAATGATTCGGTGATGTACTGCGGCGTCAAGCCACGCAGCGCCGGAAATCCAGCGGGCTGGTTGCCCTGCCCCTGCGGTCCATGACAAGCCGCACAGGCTGCCACGGTATTCGAATGGCCACCAAACTTCCACAAATGCGCACCGGGGATGGACTCTTCAGTCGACGCCGCTTTCACCACTCTCTTCTGCGCAGCGAAATATGCGGCCAGATCCATGATTTGCTGATCGGTCAATGCCTTGGCCTGCGGGCTCATCAAGGCATTGACACGGTTGCCGTCACGGAAGGCATGCAGCTGTTCAGCGATATAGCCAGCCGGTTGCCCCGCGATAGAAGGGAACATAGGCACCATGCTGTTGCCATCGGCACCATGGCAGGCGGCGCAGGTTTTACTGGCTTCGTGTCCGGCTTCCACATCACCTCCAGCCAGAGCAACAGCGCTTCCCGTCAACGTGATACCGACACCAAGCACAAAGGGCAGTGCGGCACGACGGAACAAAAGCGCCACGACGGGCAAACGTGATGAACTCAAACCTGATCGACTCATGGGGCACCTGTTCTAAAATCTATTCGGAAAAATGTCCGGCCTCAAGGCATCGGACCCCGAGCACACACCGACCCGACGGACGGCAAATTCGTCGCGGCACACGCCCCGACCCAATCTGTGAAACAATGCCACCCAATAGTGACCCTGCCCACTGAAACCTTCGCAGTTTAGCAGCGATAAGCTCGGGGCGGGATTCGGATTGATCAATACCCCATTAGACGGGGTTTATTTATACCGGCAAACGAGCCGCGCGGCTGGTCCGACGCGGAACGTTCATGACCTGGAGCCCGATGTGATGATGGATTTTAGAACGGCTTATTTCATCAAGAGCGCCCCGTCGCCCAAGGAACTGACCGCCGATTTTGGCGCCGAAGTGGCTTTTGCAGGACGTTCGAACGCCGGAAAATCAACCGTACTCAATGCGCTGGTTGGGCAAAAGGGCCTGGCCAGAACATCCCGCACCCCCGGACGAACCCAGCTGATCAACCTTTTTGGCCTGCATGACGAAAGCCGCCGACTGGTGGATTTGCCCGGCTACGGTTACGCGAAGGTACCTGAAGCCATGCGGCGACGCTGGGGCGAGGCTCTGGCCGCCTACTTTGCCGAACGCCGGTCACTGGCTGGTGTCGTCGTCATCATGGACATTCGCCACCCCCTCAAAGAAACCGACCGCCAGATGATCGAATACGCGCAGGATCGTCAGCTACCGGTTCTGTGCCTGCTGAACAAGGCCGACAAACTCAGTCAGAACGAAATCAGCAAAGCAATATTCGCCCTCAAGAAAGAAGCATCTCTTGCAAACGTTCACTGGCTGCCTTTTTCCGGCTTGCGTGGTAGCGGGGTTCCCCAAGCCCGCGCCATTCTGGACGAATGGCTTAACTCGGGCGGCCTGCCATACCCCCCCGAACTCCCGGAGGAAGGGAGCGACGATCCGACCGCCGATATGGCATCGAGCGATGACCACCCTCGAGTCAATTAAGAACATCCTGATTTATTAATACCCCCCGCAGAAAGCCTGATCCCGATTAAACGCCTTCTCGTTTACACTTGCTTGTTAAACAAACATTAATAATGGCACTGGAAGGTCGCAACGCCTCGGGCGATCTGGGTCGTCTGATGCGATCCCTGCTCAAGGCTTTTTAGGAAATTGACATCAATGGGGCGATGGTTACGTTCGATTCGGCTACTGATCGTTAGCTCAGCCCTCGCGGTTTCTATTCTGGTCGCCATTGCCATGTATTGGGCAACGGCCGGCGTTTTTGAGCGTACCGTACGCCAATCCGCCGTTGACATGTCTGCTTCGCTGGCTGACGGCACCTTCAATGCGATGTATCAAATCATGCGTCAGGGCTGGTCCCGTGCGCAGCTCAACGAATTTCTGAAAGCCATCCGCACCCAAGGCAACGACTCCGGTGCCCGCATCGAACTGTACCGCGGCAGTAAAGTGATTGCGCTGTTCGGCCCCATCGAACAACCCGATCCGGACGCATTGGCAATATCGGCCTTTGCCGATGGCAAAATCCAGACACAGATGCATGATGGCATGATTCGTTACGACCGCCCGCTCATTGCCGAAGCGCAATGTCTGAAGTGCCACACCAACGCGCAAGCGGGCAATGTGCTGGGCGTGCTCTCGATCACTCAATCGGTGTCCCATCTCACGTCAAAGGCGCACGAGGATCTCGTCAACAAGCTCTTGATCATCATGCCGATCCCGCTGGTGGCCGCCCTCATGATCGCCCTGCTGCTGGGTGGGCGCATGAGCCGCTCGATCACCGGCCTCAAGAACATCATCAGCCGTCTGGAGCGGGTGGAAGACTTGACCCACATTCGCTTCAGCGACGCACGGACCGGCTTTTCCGAACTGGATGACGTACTGATCGAAGTCGATGGCCTGACTGATAAAGTGCGTCATCTGGCGGTAGATCGGGATTTGCTCGAGTTCGAAATCCGCCTGCTTGAGCGTTTCGTCATCACCTCTGATGTCGTGCGCGATTGGCGACGCTACGTTCGCGACCTGCTCAAGGAAATCAACACAGTACAAACCGTTCATGGTGTATTCACCGCATTTGCGGTCGGCGACCGGCCCGCCAATGTGGAGCTGTTCTGGTTCGATGCCATCAATGAGACGGTCGCCGCAACCATGAGTCAGCGCGTCCAGCAAATCGTGGGAGAAACCCTGGGGCTGGTTGCTAGCGATTTCGTTCCCCGGCAACACAGCCTCGACCCATCCAGCAGACCGCCGCTCGACAATGCCCGACAACTGGATCTGCGCACCAAGGAAATCACGATGGACAACCCGTCCATCCACGGCCTGGTCGGCCTTATCCTGCCCAGCTCCCTAGGCCAATCCCAAGTCGAACGCCTGCTGATCGAATCGATTCTCTCCACCATGCTGAACGTTGTGGGCTCGGTGCGCGCCATTGAAAAGCACACCGAGGATCTGGAGTTTTACGCCACGCGCGATCCGCTGACACAAATGTACAACCAGCGCATGTTCTGGTCTCTGCTGGATTATGAAATGGGCCGAGCGCAGCGACATGGCTACCAGTTCGGCCTGTTTGTCATTGATATTGATGACTTCAAGATCGTCAACGACAGCTTCGGTCACACCTTCGGTGACTCCTTCCTGCGCCAGGTGTCCGAATGCCTGCAAGATGGCCTGCGCACCGGGGATATCCTTGCCCGCTATGGCGGTGATGAGTTCACGGCCATTCTGCCCGAGGCCGGAGAGAAGGAATGCATCATGGTGGCCGACCGGCTGCTTGCCCGAATACGGAATTTGTCGATGAAAACACCGGATGGGCATACGGTCGGGGTTTCATTATCGATTGGCATCGGCATCGGCCCCACCCACACCGACTCAGCACGCAGCCTGTTCTCCGTAGCGGACGCACAGATGTATCGCGCCAAACTCAGCGGCAAGAATCAATTCGCCCTTCCCAACCCCGAAGCGCCATTGGCCGACCTGCAAGAGCAGCCCATCGAGGATCAGGATATCTTGGAAGCGCTGACCGAACGGCCGCCGCGCATTTTGTTCCAACCCATTTTCGCCATTCAGGATGCCGTGGTCGAACCACTGGCAAATCTGCTGCTGGAACGGGTCGGCATGGAAGTTCTGGCGCAGCTGAATATCGGCGACCGATGGGTCATGGCCCGGGATTTTCTCGGCATGGTCGAACGGCGCGGCCAAGCCGAAACCTTCGACCGTCAACTGATGACAGAGCTTATTTGCCCTGAAGTCGCCGAAAATTGTGACGGTCTGATCTTCATCAACATTTCGCCCCGGACGGTGCGTGCCAAATCATTCCTTCCGGACATCGCACGCCTGATGGACGCCGCCGGCATGGCACGCAGCCAACTCGTTTTCGAATTGAATGAGCGTGAATCGCTGGCCGATTTGAATCTGTTCGATCGCTTTATCGAAGCATTGCACGGGTTCGACTTCAAATTTGCGATTGACCAGGCGACTCCAGGCCACTGGATCTTCCAGCATCTCCGCCGCCATACCGTTGACTATGTGAAAATCGATGTCGACTGGATTACCAATCGTGGCCAGATCGCAAGGGATCGGGCGTTTATCGACAGCCTTCTGGGTCTGGCGCGGGCTTTGTCCGTCACCATAATTGCGCAGGAAGTCGAAACGACAGAACAACTCGCCGCCGTTCGGGCAGCAGGCATTTCCTGGGCCCAGGGACAGTTGTTTGCACAGGAAGTACCGCTGGCCGAACTCAGCCCCGCAGACGATGCACCATCAGCAGAGACCGACAACGTTCTCTAGGCCCTGCCTCAAACCAACACGCTCCAGGAATGTGGATCAGGACGCGAGCCGAATATCCTTCAGAGTCTTCAGTGCCGCCGCACGCGCCGTTTCAATGAAGGCCGCCACATAAGCCTGATCACGCTCTTGCCGACGGAAGGCAAGATAAAGCGTCGTGTGCATACCGCCCTCGCCCAGTGGGCGCGCAATGATGCTGCCTTGTGTGAGTTCATCAACGATGGCCCAGGCGGGTAATGCGGCTACACCCCGGTTACTGGCGACCCATTGAGCGATCATCACGGTCAACTCCGAGCTTCGCGTGGCCGCAGGCTCGACTCCTGCCGGGGTCAGAAAGCGAGAAAAAATATCCAGCCGATTACGATTCACAGGATAGGTAATCACCGTTTCCGAAGCCAACATGTGCGGTTTAATGACCTCTTCCGCAACCAAGGGGTGCTGGGGTGGAAGTGCGAGTACGACTTCATAGTGAAACAGGGGAACAAAACTGATTTCGGGATCATCGATCGGATCGGAGCTGACAACCACGTCCACGAGGCCGCGCTTCAGCGCATCCAGGGCCTCGAAACTATGAGACAGCGACAAGTCTGTATCGATATTCGGCCACTGTTCACGGTAGGCATTCAGGGTCGGCAATAGCCATGAAAAGCACGAGTGGCATTCCAGGGCAATAAACAGCCGCCCGGTATCTCCGCCGGCAAGTTGCCGCAAATCCCGATCCAGATCCTCCATCAACGGCAATATTTGGGTTGCCGCCTGCAAAAATCGCCGACCGGCTGGCGTGGGCTGCATGGGCCGCGAGCGGCGGGAAAACAGCGTCAATCCGTAATAGTCTTCAATCGCGCGAATCTGATGAGACAGCGCGGACTGCGTCAGGTGCAGCTGTTCCGCAGCCAGCGCCAGGGAGTCACTCTCGGCCACTGCACGAATGGTGCGCAGGTGGCGGGTTTCAAGAAACATAAGTCAGGATCCGCCTAATGGATCAATCTTGGCCGCGAGGCGTTTTCATGGTCACGAGCTCTTCCGATGCCGTAGGGTGAATGGCCACCGTGGCGTCGAACTGAGCCTTGGTCAGACCGGCCTTCACCGCTACCGCAAAACCTTGCAGCATTTCGTCGACCCCATCACCGACCAGATGCAGACCGACGACGCGTTGCTCCTCACCCGCGCAAACCAGCTTCATCGCCGTTTTGAAGCCTTGCGCAGACAAGGCATAACGCATGGGTGTGAAGCGGGTTTCGTAGATGGTCACCGCCTCATCACCGAATTCCGCCCGCGCGGCATCCTCGGTGAGGCCGACGGTACCAATCGGCGGATGGGCAAAAACGACCGTAGGAATGTTGCTGTAATCGAGCCTGGCCTGCGTTTTTCCGTTGAAGAGTCGCTCGGCCAGTTGCCGACCCGCCGCGATGGCAACCGGTGTCAGCGGTGCACGCCCGGTAATGTCGCCAATGGCATAAATACCGGGCACATTGGTGTTCTGATACTCGTCCGTCGGGATGATGCCGTTCGGCTGCACAGTGACTCCAGCCGCCTCAAGACCCAATGAACGTGTATTCGGTGCACGACCCACGGCCCAGATGATTTCGTCGAACGGCCCGAGCATTTCCCCGCCAGCCGACTTGATGAACTTGCCCTCAGCCATCTGCGTGAGTTGCTGCACACGGAAAGGCAGGTGCAACTCAACGCCAAGATTCTGTAGATTCTCGGTAGCCGTTTCCCGCAGCATGACGTCGAACGGCGCAATCACCGAATCGAGCATATCCAGCAAGGTCACAGCACTGCCAAGCGAACGCAGAACCCCGGCAAGCTCCACGCCGATATACCCGCCACCGATCACGGCCACGCGGGATGGCAATATATCCAAATCAAAAAAGCCGTCTGAATTGATTCCCAGCTCGGCACCCGGCACCGGCGGCACGAAGGGCACCCCGCCCGTGGAGAGCACAATGTGCGGCGCGGTGTAGGTTTGCTCGTTCACGGCCACCGTTGTCGCCGAGGTCAGTACACCTCGCCCGTGAATAACGGTTATCCCCAGGTCGTCGGCATAGCCATTCCAGAACGTACGGATGTTGCTCACGTACTGATTGCGCCCGGCGACGAGTTTACCGAAATCGATCTGATCATGTACCGGAGGGAAGCCCCAGCCCTCCGCCTCATGTCGTGCGTGTGCCATGTTGGCCGCATACCACATGACTTTTTTCGGCACGCATCCCAGATTTACACACGTACCGCCAAGATGTGCAGGTTCGATCACGGCCACGCGCCGTCCATATTGCACGGCCCGCTCGGCCACAGCCAAGCCGCCTGAACCACCACCTAATACAATCAGATCGAATGCTGTGTTCATGAGGGATTCCTATCGTATCGGCCTGTAATAGCCTACTTGTGGGTTTGAAAAAGAGGTATCGACTGGTTTCACATCACCGAAAACGAAACGGGCGGACTCAACCACCCGCTTGAGTTTCGGCGTCGGCTCAGCGTTCTGAACCGACACACTGGCCTTCACACGCGGTGCGTGGCTTATCGAGCAGCCAACCATTCGGCCAACTTGTCGCTGCCACCGATCAATTTGCCGTCAATAAAGACTTGCGGCACCGACTCTGAGCCCGTAGCCGCACGCAACCCGCGCAGATTGACGTGCTCGCCAACCAGAATTTCATCAAAGGCCATACCTGCATCACGCAACATGCCTTTGGCGCGCGCGCAGAACGGGCAGGTACGACGGGAGAACAGCATGACGGAATGCGGTTTGTCGGCGTTAGGTGCCAGCCAGTCGAGCATGGTATCGGCATCGGATACTTCATACGGGTCGCCTTCGACATTCGGCTCGATGAACATTTTCTCGATCACGCCATCCTTGACCAGCATGGAATAACGCCAGGAGCGCTTGCCGAATCCCAGGTTTTCCTTGTCGACCAGCATGCCCATGCCCGCACTGAACTCGCCATTGCCGTCAGGGATGAATCGGATGTTCTCCGCCTTCTGGTCGGCAGCCCACTCGTTCATGACGAAGGTATCGTTAACCGACAGACAGAGAATTTCGTCCACGCCGTGCGCGAAGAACACGGGCGCCAGTTCGTTAAAACGGGGAACATGGCTAGAGGAGCACGTCGGCGTAAACGCACCCGGCAGTGAAAACACGGCAACGGTCTTGCCCTTGAACAGATCGTCGGTGGTTACATCGACCCATTGATTGTTTTCCCGCATGCGGAAAGTCACTTGTGGCACGCGCTGGCCTTCACGGTTTTCGAGCATAACGATCTCCTTAACGATTAATTACTGAACAACAACGCAATGATCTGACACGCAAATCATTGAACTTTGATGACAATACCTCAACAGGACACGCCGTTAAAATTGAATGTTCGGATGAATTTGATAGAAAATAACTATTAAAAACCCAAACTTCATATCCCAACCTATGAAAAATGTGCCGGAATCGACTCGGCCGCCCACAGCGACTCAACCGACTCACGGGCGCGAATCAAAGTCGCCCCGTGCTCGTCGACCAATACTTCCGCCGCCCGGCCGCGCGTGTTGTAGTTCGAGGCCATGGAGAAACCATAAGCACCGGCGCCCAGAACAGCAATCACATCGCCTTCCGCTAGCGCGAGGTGACGTCCATGCCCCAGGAAATCACCGGTTTCACACACCGGCCCGACAATTTCCCAATCAGCTGCTGATGTCACTGGATCTGGCTTGACCGCTTCAATCGCCATGACACTGCCATAGAGCGCCGGGCGCATGAGATCGTTCATCGCGGCATCGACAATTGCAAATGATTTCCCATCCGTCGGGTGCGGCTTGAGATACTCCACACGACTGAGCAAAACCCCGGAGGGGCCTACCAGGAATCGCCCCGGCTCCAGCATTAAGGGCAACCGACGTGCAATGGGGTGACGATCGACTACCGATGTGACTGCATCCACCCAATCGGCAGCCGAGGGGGGACGTTCATCGGTATAACGGATACCCAACCCACCCCCCAAATCCAGATGTGCCAACTCAATCCCTTCCAGAACCAGCGTATCCAGCAGCGCGAGCACACGCTGGGCCGCATCTGCAAAGGGCGATACATCCGTCAGTTGCGAACCGATGTGACAATCGATACCCACGGCATTGAGGTTCGGATCACGCGCCACGCGACGATACAGGGCTGGCGCCTGCTCAATGGGTACGCCGAATTTGTTGTCTTTCAAACCAGTCGAGATATAAGGATGTGTTTTGGCATCAACATCGGGATTCACCCGTAACGAAACAGGTGCGACGACACCGAGCGCAGCCGCCACTTCACTGATTCGAGCCAATTCAGCCTCGGACTCGACGTTCAGGCAACCGATACCGGCACGCAGAGCTTGCTCGATTTCACTCCGGGTTTTCCCCACGCCAGAAAACACGATTTTTTCAGGGACGCCACCGGCTTTCAGCACCCGAGCCAATTCGCCACCAGACACGATATCGAACCCGGCCCCCAACCGGGCAAGCAATGCGAGAATGGCGAGGTTGCTGTTGGCCTTCACCGCATAACAAATCTGGTGCTGACGGTCGCCGAACGCGGTCGTCAGTTCGGCGTAGGCCTGCTCGATAGCACGACGGGAATAAACATACGTCGGTGTTCCGAAGTCGGCGGCGATCTTGCCAAGCGTATGGCCATCAAGGCATAACTCCTGCTGGGCATTACGGGCGAGGTGGGAATAAGGCAAAGCTGTCATAAAACTATTTGGACTCGGGTGCAGATGGAGATGCAGATGAGGAAGGTGCAATGTGGACGGTATCCGCCGGCATGACCAGCGGTCCTTTTTGTCCGCATGCGGCCAGCACGACACTCACGCCGATCAGGCCACCGATCACCAACACCCTAAGTGCGGTGTTCTTTAGACTTGAGTGGGGATGATTCATAAAAAGTTCTTACTCGATTGCAGAAAAATGTCCGGACAAAACAGACAGCGCCATAGCCCATTGCACGCCGGGATATGGCCGTCAGAATTCGTCAGAAAGGAAAAGTGTGCCGACGTACCCGATCTTTGTCTACGGAGCGGGGCAATAAATTCTGAAGACCGCACCATCACAGACGAATTACTCGGTTCGAGCCTGCAATATGGCAAAGAAAAAACCGTCAGCGCCCTGAATATCCGGCCTGAGCCGCGCCATACCGGCCCGCACTGAAAGTTCGCGCTCGAAACGTTCCGGCAACGCGGCTACACACCAACCCGGATGACGCGCCAGAAAGGCCTCGATCTGCATTTCATTTTCCTCGCGCCAGAGGCTGCATGTAGCGTAGATCAACAAACCGCCAGACGCGATCAAACGAACACCATCATCCAACAGCTGTGCCTGCGTGGCACATAGAGCGGTCAGATCGGCCGGAATCTGACGCAGCTCCGGATGGCGCCTCCAGGTTCCCGAGCCAGAGCAAGGCGCATCAACAAGCACCCGATCGAAAAGTCCGCGCCGATGCAGCTCCGGGTCAGCGCTGTCCGCGATGGGCTGACACTCGATGTTGCGCCAGCCAGCCCGCGCACTGCGCTCCGGCAACCGAGCCAATCGTTCGGCTTCGGTATCGCAAGCCAAGACACTCCCCTTCTCGCCAACAGCCTCGGCCAAGCCCAGAGATTTGCCGCCCGCACCGGCACACAGATCCAACACACGCTGTCCTGGTTGTGCCTGACAAGCTTCGACAATCCACTGACTACCCGCATCCTGAATTTCAAAAGCACCGGAGTGATACGCATCCAGCGAAGTGAGCGGCTTGTTGTCATTCAGCCGCAGGCCTTTCGGCAATCCCGGGATCGGCATACTCCCCACCCCCAAGGCGAGCAGCGTTTCCACCAGCGCCCTGGGCTCGGTTTTAGCCAGATTGGCTCGAATATCCACTGGCGCCCGAGCCAGAAGTGCTTCTCCAACCGCCGAGGCATCATCGCCAAAGGCCGATTTCAACCGATCCATGTCCTCATCTCGCAACCCGAAACGAACCGCCGGGCTGCTGCGGGCGACTCGCTCTTCCATCCGTGCCAATGGCGTAGCAACCACGCCCGTCAAATCGGCCAGGGTCTCATCCAGCAATCCCGCCAGATGAACAGCCATGCCCACTCGTGGCAGCGCCGAACCAACTTCACCGGGCGGCACCCCCAGCAATTCATCCAATAGTCGCCAGCGCCGCAGGACAAAAAACACCAACGTCTGCAGTTGTGCCCGGTCGCGCTTGCCCATTTGTCGTTCAGAACGAAAGCAATGCTGCAATGCGCGATCGCTCGGCACACCATCCGACAAAATCACATCGAGAACAGCGGCCGCACGCTGAATCTGCTGAGGGAATACGCGTGTCACCGGCAGTTCTGGTTTGGGTAATTTGAAAAGTTGATCTGGCATGGAGCCCTTCATTGAAATTGAGTAGTGATATGTGCATCAGGGCATGCCTGCACGTTCGGCAGGACCTGCCGACAGATGTTAATATGGCCTCAACCACAGGGGGATTTACTGGCTTCACCACTGAACACCCCAAAACCACCCCCATCGCCACAACGTATGCCATGGCAAATCACCATGGCTCAGGAATACGGAACGTATGAAGCACTCGCCCGTCGCATTGAATTTTGAGGAATCCGGAGGCGGATTGCCCGTCATCATTATGCACGGTTTGTTCGGCTCTCTGGCGAATTGGCGCGGCGTGGCCCGTCAATTGGCTGATACCTACCGAGTCATCAACCTTGATCTTCGAAATCATGGCCGCTCACCCTGGGCATCTGATCTGAGTTATGAAGCCATGGCCGCCGATGTGCTGGCCCTCATGGATCGACTGGGTCTTGAGCGCGCAAAACTGCTCGGTCACTCACTCGGAGGCAAACTTGCCATGGTGCTGGCGGATCAGGCCCCAGAGCGTTTTACTCGGCTGGTGGTCGTAGACATCGCCCCCAAAGCTTATCCCGCTTGGCACCAGGATGTCTTCGCTGGGTTACGAGCGGTCGATCTGGATCACCTGACATCACGAGAAGAAGCGCGAAGCCAAATGGGCCAATTCATCTTCGACCCGGAAGTTCGCGCCTTCCTTGCAGCCAATCTCAGTCACAACACACAGGCCGGACAGATCGCATGGCGCTGGCGTTTCAATCTGGACGTATTGCAGCAGTCCTATCTGGAAACTTCACAAATGCCCGACCTTCAAGGGTTTTTCTGTGGTCCGGCTCTATTCGTCCGTGGCGCCGGATCCGCCTACATCGAACCGGATGATCGCCCCTTCATTATTCGGGACTTCCCTGGGGGTTGCATACACACCCTTAAGAATGCCAAACACTGGCCACACGTCGAAGACCCGCAAGGCTTCATGAACTCCATACGGCACTTCTTTATTCATGGCTGCAAAGGAATCGATAAAACATCCTGAAATCAATTCGTTGCAAAATAAGAGCATGAAGCTCACTTCACCATTTACTCCATAGTCACCATGCACAATAAAGTGGATTTCACCCTCAACTTTTACACGCAGAACCTTGAGAAATCCGACCTCGACTTAGAGCAACCCAATATCCAGCGCCATTCTTCAGTAGGAAAATTCCTACAAATTAAATCGCAAAATCTGACGGAACTCTGCTCGATTCCCACTATGACCCGTCACATTCCTTCGGCATGATGCACCTGTGTTCAATACACAGCGGGCAGGAAGCCCCACCGCCTTGATCAAGGATTGATTAAGGTACTTACCGGAAAGGACTCGATACTGCCCACGGAAGGGTAGCGAAGGTACTAAGGAAAGCCGGGCGTATGGACACTCCCCGGAAGTCACATCAGGACGATATGACAATCAGCCCAGGACGGGCTATCCCAAGGATGGCAGGACTCGGAACCGAATGGAATCGGCACCCAAGGACGACCATAGGGACAAATTTACAGGATGACCGGCATGGAAAGTCCGACACGGACGAATCAGGGTCAAGGACTGAACCGTCGCTCATGACGAGCGCCATGAGCCAGGAATGCTCTGCTTGATCGAGACTCATGCACATGAGCTTGGTCGCCCATGGAGGGGCAGTGCTTTTCCACCATAAAAACCCATGACGGGGGAAATCAGGATAGAACCTACGGACTGGTTCCGGGCCACAGGATGGCTTTTTCTCACGCTAGTCACCAACAAGCCGCAAAGCTTGTGCACTTTCCCGATCTCACCTCTCATCAGTCTTTTTGAACCGATTGCTGCCGCCCATCACCCCCTGATAGACTGCGCGCGCCATGCAAACCAAGCTGTTCGATTACTCGCTCCCACCAGAACTCATCGCACGACGCCCCATCGAGCCACGCGAAGATGCGCGCCTGCTCGTTCTCGAAAATGAACAAACACCCAACGACATCAGAGAATGCCGTATTGCCGACTTCCCCGGCTTGCTTCAACCGGGCGACCTGCTGATCCTCAACAATACACGCGTCATTCCTGCCCGCGTATTCGGTCACAAGGCCAGTGGCGGCAAGATCGAGGTGCTAATCGAACGGCTTCAGGATGCGTTTAGCGCATGGTGTCATATCCGAGCCAGCAAATCGCCACCGCCCGGTACGCTGCTGCATATGGATGGACAGGCCACGCTCACGGTCAAGGATCGCGACGACGCCTTGTTTCTCGTAGAACTCACACCCGATCCGCTCAATCAGGATTTACTGGCCTGGCTCAACCGTGCCGGTCATATGCCGCTACCGCCCTACATCGAACGGGCGGATGATGCTCAGGACCGCCACGACTACCAAACCGTCTTCGCCACCCACGACGGCGCCGTTGCCGCGCCCACGGCCAGCCTGCACCTGACTGAAGCGTTGCTCAAACAGATTGCCGCCAAAGGCGTGGACACGGCCTTCGTGACTCTGCATGTCGGTGCGGGCACATTCCAGCCTGTTCGCGTCGACAACATTCAAGAACACAACATGCACAGCGAATGGCTGAATGTTCCGCCCGAGACCGTTGCCGCCATCGATGCTACACGCGACCGCGGCGGCCGCGTCATTTGCGTGGGCACCACGGCCCTGCGCGCTATCGAGACGGCGGCGAGAGCAAACCCCAAAGCCGCAGCACAACGTCGGATCGGCACGTATCAGGGTGATACCCGCCTGTTTCTCTATCCGGGGCAGCCGATATATGTGGTCGATGCATTGCTCACCAACTTCCACCTCCCCCAATCCACCCTGCTGATGCTGGTCAGCGCACTGGCCGGACGGGAGCGCATTCTGGCGGCCTATGCTCACGCCATTCGCTCCGGTTTCCGTTTTTTCAGCTATGGTGACGCCATGTTCATCCCAGTTCACCACCCGATAGCGCCCGCTGGCGCGGAACAGTCACATGCAGTTTGATCTCATACACACCGATGGCGACGCACGGCGTGGCCAGATTCGTTTTGAGCGCGGGCACATCGAAACCCCTGCCTTCATGCCTGTAGGCACCTATGGCACGGTAAAAGCAGTTGATCCATTGGAAATCGAAGCGCTGGGCGCCCAGATCATCCTTGGAAATACATTTCACCTGATGCTCCGCCCAGGCACCGAGGTAATTCGAGCCCATGGTGACCTGCACGATTTCATGGGCTGGAACAAGCCGATCCTGACGGACTCGGGCGGTTTTCAGGTGTTCTCACTCGCGGAAATGCGCAAGATCACCGAGGAAGGCGCGCGGTTCCAATCCCCCGTAGACGGCTCCCCTGTCATGCTGACCCCCGAGCGCTCAATGCAGATTCAGCATGAACTGGGTTCAGACATCGTCATGATTTTCGACGAATGCACGCCCTATCCCGCCACGGAAATCCAGGCAGCGGAATCCATGCGCCTGTCGCTGCGTTGGGCAGCGCGATCGCGCACCGCATTCGACGCCCTCAAGCCGGACAACACCGATACCGCATTGTTCGGCATCGTACAGGGCGGCATGTATTCCGTGCTGCGACGTGAGTCGGCAGAAGGCCTACTGAACATCGGATTCGACGGCTACGCGATTGGCGGCCTCTCCGTCGGTGAGCCAGTGGACGAGCGGAATCACGTACTGGAAGCCACGACCCCCTTGCTCCCCAACGACAAACCCCGATACCTGATGGGCGTGGGCAAACCGGAGGATCTGGTCGAGTCCGTGGCACGAGGCGTGGACATGTTCGACTGCGTGATGCCCACACGCAACGCACGCAATGCCCACCTGTTCACCCGGTACGGCGACATCAAACTGCGCAATGCCCGCTACGTCAGTGACACCCGCCCGCTCGACGAAACCTGCACATGCACAACCTGTCAGCGTTTTTCCCGCGCTTACCTCAAACATCTGGATCGCTGCAAGGAGGTACTCGGTGCACGACTCAACACCATACATAACTTGCATTACTACCAGACCCTCATGCAGGAAATTCGCGCTGCCATTGAAAGCAATACATTCGAATCATTCCGGGCGAAGTTCCACGCCGATCGGGCACGGGGAATTGACGAGTAAAATCAGCCCACTGCCTAAAATGCAGGGAACTTGATCACGCTGTGGCATACTAATGTGCGTTTTTTCGCGGAGCCGGTGCCCCGGCATCCATTGTTCGAACTCATTTTCAAAAGATGTAAGGAATTCTGAGCCATGTTTTTTATTTCCGACGCCCTGGCAGAAGCCGCACCGGCCGCCGCACAGCAGCCCAACATGATTGCGACCTTCCTGCCCTTGATCCTGATCTTCGGTGTGATGTACTTCCTGCTCATCCGTCCTCAAGTCAAGCGCCAGAAAGAGCTGAAAAAGCTGGTCGAGTCCATCGAAAAAGGGGATGAAATCATCACCAACGGCGGCCTGCTGGGCCGGGTTGTTAAAGTGACCGACGCATTCCTGATCGTTGAAGTGGCTGATGGCATGACGATCGTGGTTCAACGCGGTGCGGTAAGTTCCGTCATGCCGAAAGGAACGCTCAAGGACACCCGCGAAGCATAACGAGGAGTGGCGCTCATACTGCGCTGCGCATACCAACATCCGTGAATAGTTTTTACGGACTCGTTATCGGGCATTTTCCCTGGATTAATTTCCCCAGGGCTTATTTTCTGGGTTCATTCATGAAGAATGGGCCTTTGTTCGAGCCTCATTGGGGCTGATTCAATACAGGCGTTCACGATGAATCGTTATCCGTGGTGGAAAAACCTGCTGATTATCCTGGTGCTTTTACTGGGCATTTTCTTCGCATTACCCAATATTTACGGTGAGAATCCGGCACTGCAAATTTCCAAGCGCAATGCCGTAATGGATCAGGTCGCCGTTGATAAAGCAGTGGCCGCACTCAAGGCCGCCAACATCCCTATCAAAAGCGCCCGCCTCGAAGACAAGGATGGCCTGATCCAGTTCAGCTCCACGGATGCACAGCTCAAAGCCGTTAATATCGTGCGCGAAGCACTGGGTGAAAATTACCCGGTGGCACTAAACCTCGCGCCAGCGGCACCGCGTTGGATGCAGGACATGGGCGCCAAGCCGATGTATCTGGGGCTCGATTTGCGGGGTGGTGTGCACTTCCTGATGCAGATTGACATGCAGGCTGCCATCAAGACCGCACTGGAACGGCGTGTCGACGGCATGCGTGGCGATCTGCGACAGGCAAACATCCGCTATGTGGCCGCCGATGTGGAAAATGGCAATGAAATCGCCCTGCGATTCCCTGACGCCGCTGCCCGCGATGCCGCACTCAAATCCATGGTTGGCAACTACCCCGAACTGAAATTCAGTACCGAAGAACGCAATAACAACGAGCCCTATCTGACGGCGAAATTTACCGACGTCGGCGCAACCGCCGAGCGTAAGGCCGCAGTGGAACAAAACATCACCACCTTGCGCAACCGTGTCAATGAACTGGGCGTCGCCGAGCCGCTGATTCAGCAGCAGGGCGATGACCGTATTGTGGTCGAGCTGCCCGGCATTCAGGACACGGTTCGCGCCAAGGAAATCATTGGTGCCACCGCCACACTGGAATTCCGTCTTGTTTCCGGAACCCCCACCGACTGGGTAGATGCCGAGCAAAGTGGTCGTGTGCCACCGGATGCACGGCTTTATCACGAAAAAGATGGCCGCCCGATTCTGCTCAAGCGCCAGGTCATCGTGACCGGCGACCGCATCACCGGCGCCTCGTCCGGCTTTGACCAACGCTCGGGCTCACCTGCCGTCTTTGTAAATCTTGACGGTCAGGGCGCTCGGCGCATGGCGGACATCACCGGCCAGAACATCGGCAAACAGATGGGGGTTGTATTCATTGAGCACCGCACCGAAACCAAAATGGTTGACGGCAAACCGGTCAAAGACAAGAAAGTCATCGAACAGGTGATTAACGTCGCCACCATCCAGGACCAGCTGGCCAACCGCTTCCAGATCACCGGCCTCGACTCTCCGGAAGAGGCTCGTGATCTCGCGCTGTTGCTGCGTGCCGGCGCTCTGCGCGCGCCGATGGATATCGTGGAAGAGCGTACCGTCGGCCCAAGCCTGGGTGCGCAGAACATCCAGTCGGGTGTCAACGCCTCGATTCTAGGCTTCGCACTGGTCGCCGCATTCATGCTGATTTACTACCGTGTTTTCGGCGTAACCGCGGTGGTTGCACTTGGTGTCAACCTGGTCCTGATTGTAGCCGTGCTCTCGCTGCTGCAGGCCACACTTACCCTGCCGGGTATTGCAGGGATGGTGTTGACGCTAGGTATTGCGGTGGACGCCAACGTACTGATCAACGAGCGTATCCGTGAAGAACTGCGCAACGGCCTGACGCCCCATGCCGCCATCAAGGCGGGTTATGAACGCGCCTTCGCCACCATTATTGATTCGCACGTCACCACCCTGCTTGCCGCCATCGTGCTGTTTGCCCTCGGTGCTGGCGCGGTGAAAGGTTTCGCGGTCACGCTGACAATCGGGATTCTGGCCTCGCTCTTCACCGCGATCATGGTCACGCGCGCACTGGTGAATCTGATTTACGGTCGCCGCGTACGTCTGACCAAGATATCCATTTAATGGCCTTAAAAGCCGAGATACTGATAAACCGAGAACATTGATGTTTAACTTATTCCCCTACAACGCCAAGTTCGATTTTTTCGGCAAGCGCAAATATGCCTACATCATCTCAGCCTTGCTGTTGATTGCTTCGATTGCGTCGCTCGCGACGCGCGGCATCAACATGGGTCTCGATTTCACGGGTGGTGTCGTGCTTGAAGTAGGCTACTCGAAAGCCGCCGATCTGGACGCGATTCGAGCCGACCTCAAACAGAACCATTTTGCCGAAGCAGTGGTGCAATACTTCGGTTCCAGTGAAGCGGTAATGATTCGCCTGCCCCCTGCCAAGGGCCAGAATCAGAACCAACTGGCCGATCGTGTGTTGTCCGTGCTCAAGCAACAGGATGAAGGCGCGACCATGCGTCGGGTCGAATTTGTCGGCCCGGCGGTTGGCAAAGAGCTGTTCAATTCCGGTGGGCTGGCCATGATCGTGGTACTGAGTGGCCTGTTGATCTTCGTCAGCCTGCGCTATCAGCTCAAGATGGCCACTGGAGCCGTACTTACGCTGAGCCATGACTTGATCATGGTCTTCGGCTTCATCAGCATCACCGGTATTGAGTTCAACCTCACCGTGCTGGCAGCCTATCTGGCGCTTGCCGGCTACTCGATCAACGACATGATCGTTGTGTTCGACCGGATGCGGGAAAACTTCCGCAAAATCCGCAAGGGCAGCGAGATCGACATCATGAACATCTCGGTCAACCAGACCATGTCACGCACCGTGATTACCGCGATGACGACGTTCCTGTCCGTGCTCGCGCTCTATGTGTTCGGCGGCGAGGCCTTGCGTGGTTTCTCCCTGACTCTGCTGGTCGGGATCGTGCTCGGCACCTTCTCCTCGATCTATGTCGCCTCCAGCCTCTCTCTGGATCTCGGCCTCAAGCGCAAGGATCTGCTGAAGCTGACCGACAAGGAAAAGCTGGTTGATACTGCACCCTGAGCTTTAATCGAAACTGCACCAACAAAAAAGCCAGGCATTTACCTGGCTTTTTTCATGCTGACCACTACTCACAGCGGTCGCCGTTGGCACAAGATCAGAGAAGACTTTGAGAAATCGCCTTCAGCATGGCGTGAGTGATCTTCGGGTTGGCCGCAATCAGATTGCCGTTGGTCATGAACTCTTCTTTACCCGAAAAATCCACCACCACACCACCGGCTTCACGCACCATCAACACGCCTGCGGCAATATCCCAGGGCCGCAAACCGAATTCCCAATAGCCATCCAGACGCCCTGCGGCAACGTAGGCCAGATCGAGAGCGGCCGAGCCGGCTCGGCGAATCCCGGCCAATGGGCCATGCAACGCGCGGAAGGTTTTGAGATAACTGTCCAGATCCTGCTCGGGGCGGAAAGGGAATCCCGTACCCAACAGCGCCCCCTCAAGGTTACGCAAGCCAGCCACACGGATTCGACGGTTATTCAGGAACGCACCGCCACCGCGCTCGGCTGTGTACAGCTCCTGGTTGCTGGGGTTATAAATCACCCCCAACTCGATACGCCCCTGGTATTCCAAGGCAATCGAAACGGAGTAATGCGGCAGGCCATGCAGGAAGTTGGTCGTGCCATCCAGTGGATCAATGATCCAGCGATAGGCGCTGTCTGCCTGACCGGAATCACCCGATTCCTCACCGAGGAACTGGTGATCGGGATAAGCGCGTTTGAGGATGTCGATAATTGCGTGTTCCGCTTGACGATCGACCTCACTCACAAAATCGTTGCGTTGCTTGCTCTCGATGGTGAGATCGGCAACATGATCGGTAGCGCGGGAAATCACGGTTCCGGCAGCACGGGCGGCACGCACCGCCATAGTCAGCATAGGATGGGGCATAATGTTCAGTCAGTTCGATCAAAGTGAGCAGCCGGAGCGGCAGCGGAAAATTTAGAACTGCGCATTATACCCGTGAAACGGGACACACTTCGGAAAAATTATCAACCTATGACGCTATCGTCCGCAATCCACCACTCCGCACCCCCAGACGCGCGCGCCGACCGCATTCAAATCGTCTTGTGCGGCACTTCGCATACGGGCAACCTGGGTGCTGTTGCCCGCGCCATGAAGAACATGGGGTTGCACCGGCTGGTTCTGGTTTCCCCCAAAACAACCATCGATGATCAAGCGCTGGCCACGGCGAAACACGCTGCAGACATCCTGAACGCGGCCAGACAAGTGGACAATCTGCCTGCCGCACTCACGGATTCGGTTGAAGTCTGGGCTACGACAGCCCGCCCTCGCGATTTGCACCTGCCCGTCTGGTCGGCCCGCGCCGCAGCCGAGGCCATCGCAGCCCCCACGTCGACCGGGATGATCAGTATCGTCTTCGGAGCCGAGCGCACTGGGCTCACTAATCAGGAGCTCTCATGGGCGCAACGGATCATAGAAATACCCGCCAACCCGGACTACCCTGTATTGAACCTCGGGCAAGCCGTTCAGATCGTCGCCTACGAGTGGCGCATGGCGCATGACGCGACCAGAAGTTCACCCCAGCCCGACCTCGACAATCCCGATCTGGCCACTTCGGCGGAATGGGCCGCATTCGAACAACGGTTAACAGATCAGCTCGACCGCACATCGTTCTTTCATCGTACCGGGCGTGCAGAAAAAGATATTGCCGCCAACCGGGAGCGACTCATGGGACGCCTGCGCGTGCTGTGCCGTCGGGCAAACCCTACCCGCAACGAACTGGCGGTGATGCAGGGCATTCTGCGCGCTCTGACTGAATCGGCGGCACCTCACACAGGAGCGAACACATGACACTATGGCAGCGTTTTCGCGAGGACATCGACAGCGTGTTCGAACGCGACCCGGCCGCGCGTAGCCGATGGGAGATCGCACTCGGCTACCCTGGCGTCCACGCTATCTGGTGGCACCGATTGGCGCATAGGCTCTGGAACTGGCGACTTCGCCTGTTGGCGCGGATTGTCGCCAACATCGGGCGCTGGCTGACTGGAATTGAAATCCACCCCGCAGCCAAGATCGGTCGGCGGTTTTTCATCGACCACGGCATGGGCGTCGTCATCGGTGAAACGGCTGAAATTGGCGATGACTGCACCCTGTACCACGGGGTCACGCTGGGCGGCACGCAATGGGAAGCTGGCAAGCGTCACCCGACGCTAGGTAACGGTGTCGTCGTTGGCGCCGGAGCCAAAGTACTCGGCCCCATCACGCTGGGCGACGGCGTTCGTGTGGGCAGCAATGCCGTCCTGCTGAAAGATGCACCGGCTGGCGCCACCCTTGTCGGCATTCCAGCCCGCATCGTCGGCCAACGCCCAAAAATCAGTGAACAACAGGCGCGCATTGCCGAACGCCTGGGTTTCGATGCCTATGGCGTGGCGCAGGACATGCCCGACCCCGTGGCCGAAGTCATCGACCGCCTGCTCAGCCATGTGCAAGCCGCGGACGAACGCGCTAATCTTCTTGCCGGTCGCATTCGCGCATTACAAATACATGTCGGCATGGAAACAGATGACGCCACCACCACTGAAGAAGCCCCTTTACCGAGCTTGGATGGCTGCCATCTGACCGACGGAACCAGGGCCGCCGGCTGCCCGCCCGCCACGAACGAAGAACCGGCGCCACAGGAGCAAAATAGACACCCTGGAAGTTAACTGCGCCGCAGCGATATGGATCGCCAACACCGGCAACAGCAATGTGTGCCATTTGGTGCTTGTGTTCGCGGACGACTTAACCAAGAATTAGCCTCGGGAATTGCGGGCCTAACCGATCCTTGAGACCCTTGGCAGACGGACCACAAGACCCAAGCGCAAAACCCGGGCACGAAACCCGTGCGCAAAACAGCAGGATTAACATATGAGACTCACCACCAAAGGCCGCTACGCAGTGACCGCCATGCTCGATCTGGCCCTGCACGATCACGGCGACCCCACGGCACTGGCCGACATCGCAGACCGCCAAGAGCTTTCTCTCTCGTACCTCGAGCAACTGTTCGCACAATTACGCCGCGCAGGACTGGTCAAAAGTGTGCGAGGTCCCGGCGGTGGCTATCAGCTCACCCGGCCTTCAACCGAAATCAATGTGGCAGAAATCGTCGTCGCAGTAGATGAAGATGTGGACGTCACCCGTTGCTCAGGCCGTGGCGATTGCCAGAATGGCCACAAATGCCTGGCGCACGATTTATGGATGGGCCTGTCTGAGCAGATTCGCCACTTTTTGACCGGCATCCATCTCGCCGACCTTCTCAACAACCCCGACCTGATCGGCGTCGCCATGCAACAGGATCGTGCACTGCATGAATCGCGCGAACGCGATGGAGCCGGGTACCTTCGCGGCGCGGGCCTACGCCACAAGGGGTAAGCCCTCACCATTGCTTTTTATTTTGACCGGGTCCCTGCCCGGTCATGGATTGTTGCCGCGCAAGGCGGTAAACTCTTGCATCCTTGATTTTCTGTCATTTTTTCCCTTTAACTCGAAACTTTCCCCAGGAGAATACTTGTGGCCGTAGAACGCACCTTGTCGATTATCAAACCCGATGCTGTCGCTAAAAATGTGATCGGCAAAATCATCAGCCGTTTCGAAGACGCCGGTCTGGCTGTCGTCGCTGGACGTATGATGCAACTCTCCCGCGAGCAGGCAGAAGGCTTCTACGCTGTTCACCGTGAGCGTCCCTTCTTCGGCGAGCTGGTCAGCTTCATGATTTCCGGCCCTGTATTCGTACAAGTTCTGGAAGGTGAAAACGCCATCGCCAAGAACCGTGACCTGATGGGCGCAACCGACCCGAAGAAAGCGGATCCGGGTACGATCCGTGCCGATTTCGCCGACTCGATCGACGCCAATGCCGTTCATGGGTCAGACAGCGCCGAGAACGCTGCTATCGAAATCGACTACTTCTTCAAGCCCGAAGAAGTTACCGTACGTCGTTAATCACGAAGCGTAGGGTCTGCCCGTGCCTCATACACCCCCACCGACCGATTTGAACCCAGCCGTGGCCGAGTCGGAGCGAAATGCCCGTGAGATAAAAGTCCTGGACGATAAAGTCAATCTACTGGGGCTTACGCCTCAGCAGTTGAAGGACTGGTTTGTCGAACTGGGGGAGAAGCCCTTCCGCGCAACCCAACTCATCAAGTGGGTGCACCAGCGGCGGGTAGATAACTTTGACGATATGACGGATCTGGCCAAGAGCCTGCGCGACAAGCTCAAGGAACTGGCATGCATCCGTGCACCGACCATCCGACTGGATCAACAATCCAGCGATGGTACGCGCAAATTTCTGCTTGAATTGGATGGCGGCGGCTCTGTCGAGATGGTGTACATTCCTGAAGACGACCGCGCCACCCTCTGTATTTCCTCACAGGTCGGCTGTTCGCTGGCCTGCACGTTCTGCTCCACTGGCCGACAAGGGTTCAACCGTAATCTCACCACGGCTGAAATCGTCGGCCAGCTCTGGTTAGCGGAACGAATGATCGACCGAGCGGTCAATCACAACCGTGCCATCAGCAATGTCGTATTCATGGGCATGGGCGAACCCTTGCTCAATTTCGAGTCGGTGGTTGATGCGGCTACGATCATGCTCGACGACAACGCCTATGGTTTGTCGCGGCGACGGGTGACAATCTCCACCTCGGGCATCATCCCCGCGATTGATCGGCTTGCCGAACGCCTGCCGGTGGCACTGGCGATTTCTCTGCATGCGCCGAACGATGCGCTGCGCGATGTACTGGTACCGATCAACCAGAAATACCCGCTCAAGGAGCTGGTGGCCGCCTGCGATCGTTACGCGAAAGTCGTACCGCACGGCGCCATTATTTACGAATACGTGATGCTCGAAGGCGTGAACGACGAACCCGAGCATGCAGAAGAGATGATCCGTTTGCTGGCGCCGCGCAAGGATGCCGTCAAGGTAAACCTGATTCCCTTCAACCCATTTCCGAGTTCGGGATATAAGCGTTCATCGCGTAATCGCATCGAACGGTTCCGTGCCATGCTAAAGGCGGCAGGCATCAACACAGTGCCCCGCAAGACGCGCGGCGACGACATTGATGCGGCCTGCGGCCAGCTGGTCGGAGAATTTGAAGATAAGGCGCGGCGCCAGGAACGGCTCGTGCAAATGGGTTTGGAACAGATCAGGGTCACCTCGGAGAATCATTGATGAATCAGCGTATGCCCACCCTTAACTTTCGCCCGTCCTTTCGCGTGATGCGAGCCACGCTCGTGGCAGCATCCATTGTCCTGTTGAGCGGTTGCGCCAACATGGGCAACACCCCGCCGGACAGTGGCGGCATAGCTTCCAACCCGACGGACAATCAGCGTGCTGCCCAGATCAACACCGAGCTCGGTGTCGGCTACATGAACGAAGGACACATGGATGTTGCCGTCGAGAAAATCAAGAAAGCGATTTACTACGACGATGACTTCGCACCGGCGCATCATGCCTATGCGCTCATGCTTGATCGCCTAGGGGAGAAAGAAAAGGCCGCCCGAGAGTTTGAAAAGGCCTACTCGCTTGATTCCCACAATTCCGATCTCGATAACAACTACGCCACGTTCCTCTGCGGACAGAAGGAATACACCAAGGCTCAGTCCCTGTTCTCACGTGCGTACGATGACCCCCTCTACAAAACCCCCGAATTCGCGCTGACCAATTCGGGCGTCTGTTATGAGGCCGAGGGCAAGCCCGATCAAGCCATCAGCCAGTATGACGCCGCACTGGACAAACTACCCGAATATGGCCCTGCACTGATCGGCAAGGCGCGGGTCTACTACGCCGAGAAAAAATACGCTGACGCCGCCAATGCAATGAAAGAGTTCGAGGCCAACAACCGCAACACCCCCGACACACTGCAACTGGCCATCCGGATTGACCGCGCCACCGGCGATCAGTCCGCCCTCGCAAATCACGTTTTGATTCTCAAAGGCCGCTTCCCGGGATCGGCTGCAGCAAAATGGTATGACAGCGGAGCGAAATAATGAGTGAAGGCCAGATCAAAAACCACGAACCCAGCCTGCCGACACTCGGGCTGAAACAGCAAGCCACCGAGGCAACCCCGTCGGAAGAGACCACGTCACTCGATGTGGCCGAAGGCAAAAGTCTCGGCGCGTTGATTCGGAATGCCCGAACCGCCAAAGGTCTGAGTGCCGCCGATCTGGCCCAATCGCTGAATCTGGATCTCAAAATTGTCGAGCGACTGGAAGCCGACCAGTTCGAAGGCGGGCCGGAACCCATCTATGTGCGCGCCTACCTCAAGCACTGGGCAGGGCTCGTCGGAGTTGATCCGCAGGTTTGGTTGCATGCCTACCAACTGCAACATGGCGGCACCGTTGCCCCAAACAAAATTGGTGTCACGGCACCCATAGAGGTCATGACGGCCCACAAAACCGGCCATTCCGTACATGCCACCAATCAAAACAAAGTGGGACGCAGCATTTTGCGCTTGCTGCTGGTATTGGTTGTCTTGGCCGTATTGCTGGCTGTCATCGCCATTGCCTTGCCCAGTGTCTGGCAGAAAGGGCTCAGCCTGCTTTCAGGAAAACATGAGCAGACACCCCTCACCGTGAATGTCGGTGAATCCGGCAGCACCGTCAGTTTGCCCGTCCAGCCCCTGCCTGTGGTCAATACACCTGCGCCCCCCCCAAAAGCAGCGGCAGAAACCCCGACCGCCAACGTAGCCCCACCCCCGCCACCGTTAACAACACCTGTGGCATCTGAGGCACCCAGCACACCACCGAGCGTTGCGCCTACCATGGTGACGCCCAGTGAAACAGAACCCACGACACCGGATGCAGCACCCGCAGCCTCGTCGCCGCCAGCACCCGCGGAGGTGACGACAACGGAGCAAACCGCCCCCGCCGCTCCCAGCGCGAATCTGGTCATCAAGGTCGACTCGGCGGATTGCTGGGTAGAAGTGCGTGATGCTGCAGGCAAACGTCTGGTGTATGACGTCATCAAAAAAGGGGAAGAAAGAACTGTCCCTGGTGCCGGACCATTCACCATCACGTTAGGCAACCCCAGCGCGGTCACGGTTCTCTGGAAAGGAGAACCCGTCAAACTGGGCACCCCCAACAGCAGCACCGGTGTGATCCGCACCACGGTCGGCGGTTCATGAGCCACGTCCCTTCACCCACGATTCGTAGACTGTCCCGCAAGATATTCGTCGGCAACGTGCCGATCGGGGGTGATGCACCGGTGGCCGTGCAAAGCATGACCAACACGGACACCTGCAATGTGGCCGCCACCGTGGCGCAAATCCACGCCTTACAGAAGGCCGGAGCCGATCTGGTTCGCGTATCCGTACCCTCCATGGACGCCGCCGAAGCCTTTGGAGCAATCCGCAAGCAGGTCAATCTTCCGCTCGTCACCGACATCCATTTCGATTACCGCATCGCCTTGCGGGTGGCCGAACTCGGTGCCGATTGCCTACGGATCAACCCCGGCAACATCGGCCGGGAAGATCGCGTGCGTGCCGTGATCGATTGCGCGCGCGACAAAGGCATTCCACTGCGCATCGGCGTCAACGCCGGTTCGCTGGAAAAAGACCTGCAACAGAAATATGGCGAGCCCACCCCAGAAGCGATGGTTGAATCGGCCATGCGCCACATCGACATTCTCGACAAGCTGGATTACCCCGATTTCAAGGTATCACTCAAGGCATCGGACGTCTGGATGACCGTGCTCGCCTACCGCCAACTGGCCGGTCGCATCGAACAACCCCTGCATTTGGGCATTACCGAAGCGGGGGGGCTGCGTTCTGGTTCCGTCAAATCCGCAGTGGGGCTCGGCATGTTGCTGGCCGAAGGTATCGGCGACACGATCCGCATCTCGCTGGCTGCCGACCCCGTCGAAGAAGTAAAAGTGGGCTGGGATATTCTCAAATCCCTGCGCATGCGCAACCGCGGTATCAACCTTATCGCCTGCCCCTCTTGCTCACGGCAGGAATTCGACGTCATCAAGGCTGTCAATGCGTTGGAAGGCCGGATTGAGGACATCGATACCGCGATGGACGTCGCCGTTATCGGCTGCGTGGTCAACGGGCCAGGCGAAGCGCGTGAAGCGGCCATTGGTCTGACGGGCGGGCAACCCAATCTGTTGTATATCAATGGTAAACCAGCCGGAAAACTGACCGAAGCCGAACTGGTGGATGGCGTGGAACGCGCCATACGAGAACGCATCGCCGCCAACAAGGCCGCAGAATCGAACCAAACCTAAATATTCAAAGCGCGATTATTAAAAGCCCGATTACTAGATGAGCAAAACCATTAAAACCCTGCGCGGCATGCACGATGTATTGCCCGGACAGACGCCCGGCTGGTTCCGGCTGGAATCAACGCTTAGCCAGACCGCCCGCCACTACGGTTATCAGGAAATCCGGATGCCGATCGTGGAACAGACCGCGTTGTTTTCCCGCGGGATCGGTGAAGTGACTGACATCGTCGAAAAGGAGATGTACACCTTTGACGATCGCAATGGCGACTCGCTCACCCTGCGACCGGAAGGCACCGCCAGTTGCGTGCGTGCGTGTCTGGAACATGGCCTGATTCACAACCAGCAACGCAAACTCTGGTACATCGGCCCGATGTTCCGCCACGAGCGCCCGCAAAAAGGTCGCTACCGTCAATTTCACCAGTTCGGCGTCGAAGCCTTTGGCGTGAACGGCGCGGAAATGGATGTCGAGCTCATGTTGATGGCATCTCGCATCTGGCAACAGCTGGGCATCACCGACGTTCAACTGCAAATCAACACTCTGGGTAGCGCCGAAGCACGCGCATCCCACCGCGCAGTACTGATCGAGTATCTCAAAAGCCATGCCGACGACCTCGACGAGGAAGCACGTGCACGACTCGAAACCAATCCCCTGCGGATTCTGGACAGCAAGAACCCTGCCGTGCAGGCGGTGGTGGCTCATGCCCCGGCTCTTGCGGACTATCTCGACGAGGCCGACCGCGAGAACTTTGCCGAAGTTCAGCAATTACTGACCGCGGCAGGCGTGTCGTTCGTCGTCAATCCACGACTGGTCCGCGGACTGGATTACTACAACCGGACCGTATTCGAATGGGTGACCGAATCACTGGGTGCCCAAGGCACGATCTGTGCGGGTGGACGCTATGATGGTCTGGTCGCACAACTGGGCGGCAAGGCAACCCCTGCTGCCGGGTTCGCGATGGGTCTCGAACGTCTGGTCGAACTCATCGGACAAGTTGACGATGAATCCACCGCCGACATTTACGTACTCTGGCCTGAGCCTTCCGCCAAGGGTGCCGCACTCACGGCAGCGGAAGGATTGCGTCGTGCATTACCTGATCTGCGGATCCAGTGCGCGCTGGATGGCGGCGCGCTGAAAAATCAGCTCAAGCGGGCCGATCGCAGCGGTGCCCGATTCGCGGTTATCATCGAAACCTCCGAGGAAGCCAACTCATGGCGCGTCAAGGCACTGCGTCATGATGCCCTGCTGCAACCGGTTCCCGAATCCTCTCTGGACCCGGCCACTGCAACGGCCTTGCTTCGGGCCGAACTGGCCCCTGACTGCCGTAGGACGTGATCTGTATTATTCTGGAGCCATACGATTCAGATCTAAGCGACTTTGGATTGGGATCGTTAATTTTAATAATGAACAAGTAGGTGTGCTGTGACCGCAACTGACGACGAACAACTCGACAAACTCCGCGAATTCTGGACGCAATACGGCAAGACCATCATCGCCGGTATCATCCTTGGTCTGGCTGCCTTGGTCGCCTGGACGGGCTGGCAAAGCTGGCAGGCGAAAAAGCAGACATCAGCCGCCATCGCCTTCCATCAGATCGAGCAGTTGAGCGCCGCCAATCAGCCGAAACAAGCCATGGAGGCCGCACGCAAGCTCGCCGAATCCGATCAGGGTTCGGTATATGCCACACTTGCCCTGATGATCGCGGCACATGAAGCCATGTCGCAAAACGACCCGGCCAAGGCAGCCATCTACCTGCAGGACGTCATGCAGCACGCGAAACAGCCGTCACTCGCCGCCCTTGCCCAGCTTCGCCTGGCACGGGTGCAATGGTCCGAGAACAAGCCGGAACAAGCGTTGGCCACCTTGAAAGCCAAAACCCCGCCAAAGGCATATGAATCCATGTTCACCGAATTGACGGGCGACATTCAGGCCAGCCAGAAAAACTGGGCTGCTGCCCGCGCCGCCTACGAACAGGTACTCAAATCCCCGGATTCGGCAAATACCATGGTACAAATCAAGCTGGACAACCTGCCGGCAGCCTCTGCCGCCACCTCCTCTCCGACAGCATCCGGCAAGGAGAAATCGTGATCATGACTTCATCATATGTTTTCAAGCACGCCGCGCGCCTGCTGATTCTCCCTCTTGCCATCGGTGTATTCGCCGGGTGTTCTTCCACGCGGGAACTGGTCAAGCCGACTCCCTTAACGGAAATCGACAACAAATTCCCACCCAAAGTCCTGTGGGAAGCGAGCGCGGGCAGCGATCAAAAAGATGATCTGATGCAAATCGCCCCAGTTGAATCTGGAGATCGCGTGATCGTTGCCGATGCCAAGGGCGATGTTTTCGCCTACAACCTCAAATCCGGCAAACGTCTGTGGGAAGCCGAGCTGAAGATGCCGATCAGCGTTGGAGGCGGTGCCAACGATGTCATGGTGGTGTTCGGCTCGGATACCGGCAAGGTGGTCGCACTGGCCGTTGATAGCGGCAAGACGCTCTGGCAGGCAACGGTATCGACCGCCGTCGAAGCGGCACCCTCGGTGGGCGACAACAATGTGGTCGTTCGCTCGAAAGACGGCAGCATTACCCTGCTCAGCGCGAAAGACGGTAGCTCCGCCTGGTCAGTCAGTCATAACGAACCCGATATGACGCTTCAGGGACAAAGCCGTGCCCTGCTGTTCCCGGACGCGATTGCAGTCGGTTACGACGATGGCGAATTTGCCGTCCTGTCGCGTGCCGATGGTCGTCAATTGTGGAAAAACCAGGTTGCTCTGCCCATGGGCCGTACCGAAATCGACCGCATGGTGGATATCGATGCCACGCCATTGTTCGCGGATGCCATTTTTTATGTCGCGTCCTATCAGGGTCGAATTGCCGCCATCAATGCCAAGGGCGGACAAACCATCTGGAGTCGCAAGTTCTCCGGCTTCACCGATATGAGCATCGATCAACACGCGTTGTACGCCACTGATGCGAACGGCATCGTCTGGGCGCTGGATCGCCGTACCGGCGAGCCGCTCTGGCGTCAGGCCGCTCTGGCCTATCGTGGCGTCACGGGGCCCGCACTCAGCAACGGCAAGCTTGTGGTTGGCGACAAGGAAGGCTATCTGCATGTGCTCGACCCGCAAACCGGTGCCATCGTAGGCCGTCTGCGCGTTAGCGGCGGATTGATCGACCCCATGCGGACTGAGAACAATGTGGTGGCAGCCGTCACACGCGGTGGTGATCTGGTGGTATTCGATCTGCCCTAACGCCCCCTCGCGAACGCGAATAGGCACAAACAAAGGATCGCTCAGCGGTCCTTTTTGTTTGTACGGTATGCTTGCCGCATGAACACCCCACTTACAACATCCGAGCCCGAACAAACCCCTGCCGCACCGCGGCGAAGCAGCTTATGGCTGTGGCGTGGGCTGATGTTGCTGGGGCTGCTGATTGCCCTGTGGTTGTATGTGCTGCCTTACCAGACCGGCGTGCGCTTGGATCAATCCCTAAGTGGTTGGGTATCCGATCACCCGAACTGGACGCTTGAGCGTGAAGAACGCAGCCTGTATCAACGCCATTATCGGCTTCGCTGGCAATCTGACTGGGCGGCTGAGCCGATGGTGCTCGATGTCCGGGTTTTTCCTGAACCTTTTGGCTGGTCCAGTCCGGCGGGCAGGCAATGGGGCTGGGCGAACTTCACCGTGCAGATGGATCCGGGCAGCCCGGTGCAGATCAGAAACTGGCCGGATCGAGCTATCGAGATCACCGGTCAGGTGGAAAGCCTCGGCTTGGTCCGGTTCAATTGGGTAGCTGGCGAAGCCGACAGCAACCAACTCATCTACGACCGATCAGGCCACACTTGGCAGGGCACGCTGAATCTGCCCGGCTGGCAGGTGATCACCCCGACGCATCATTATCTGTTCGGCCGGACCTTGATTGACCTCCACCTGCACCATCGCGCCGAGGCCGACTACGCCTTCTGGCGTGGACTAGACGGTGAACTCGGCATCGATATCAGGCGAATCGGCTGGGGTGAAATCCCACACTCGCAGACCTCCTCGACCGAGTCATCAATCACCAGGTCTACTTTGCTCGGTTCGTCCACCAGTGGCTTGATCGATCATTTCCAGTGGCGAATCAGGTTGATGCCGGATTTTTCCGGCGGGCAGCGGGATGTGATCGGATCCGGTGCGCTGGACGCACTTCAGCTCAATGGCCGACACCTCGGGGGCGGGCAACTGGCCTTTGCCGTTTACGCGGCCGATCCCGATTTTGCACAACGCTTTGCCGCCTTGTGGCGACACCTACTGCTCAACACGGAGGCAACATCCACTCGGCAGGCCTTGACGCCCGTACTCAGTTCGCTGCATTCAGCCGAAATTCGCCTCGATGCCCTGCGTTGGCAAACGCCCACGGGCAACATGGATATATCCGGTAAGGCATTCGGACCCCAGTTCGCCGGATTTGACCCGCTTACGAGTCGCCGCGAACACGAGCTGGCACAAGCCCATTGGCAAGCTCAGGCACAACTCCAGTTCAGTGGTACCATCATGCAAGCACCGCTCATCGCCCCCTTGGTCGATTGGCTGAATTCATGGTTCCCCGCGCCGATACCCAAGCACGCCACCCTCAAGGGCGTACCGAATCGCCTCGCTCTGACCTATTCACCCGACGGCTGGGAACTGGATCAAGCCACGAGCAAACACTCATCTTCAAATCACTCAAAGACACCTTAGCTGATCCCCACAAACCATCGTGCCCCAGTGTGGCGTACGCGTCGAACGGGCATGTACGCGGGACTTGAATGACACGTCCACTCAGCGATGTGATGGTTTCACCGCACGCTGGTCAATGATAATTCAGCATTATTTGCCCAAGGCTGCGATAATCGCGCGCAATACCCGAACCGTGCACGGCGCGGTTCATTTCGAATTTGATTGGTGAGCCATGAAACCTGTTATTGCTTTAGTTGGACGGCCGAATGTCGGCAAGTCCACCATGTTCAACCAGATGACGCGTACGCGCGCGGCACTGGTGGCCGATTACGCCGGTCTGACGCGTGACCGTCAGTACGGCTCTGCCGAACACGAAGGACGAGACTTCATCGTCATCGACACCGGCGGTCTGACCGGCGAGCGCGGCGGCATCGAGGCCTTGATGCAAGATCAGGCCTGGGCGGCGATTGAAGAAGCCGACTGCGTGGTGTTTCTGGTCGATGCACGTGCGGGCCTGACGGTTGCCGATCAGGAAATCGCCGAGAAGCTACGCCGCTCAAGCAAGCCGATCCAACTCGTGGTCAACAAGGTCGATGGCGTGGATGAATCGCTGGTGCAGGCCGAATTTGCGCGCATGGGCCTGGGCGAACCGGTATTCACCACCGCTTCGCACGGTCGTGGCATCAGCACGTTGTGGGATGCCGTACTGGTGAAACTGGCCGACAAATTGGCCGTGATGGATGAGGAGCCGACGTACGACGAAAAAACCATTCGCGTGGCACTGATCGGCCGACCGAACGTGGGCAAATCCACGCTCACGAATCGCCTGCTCGGCGAAGAGCGTGTGCTGGCATTCGACCAACCGGGCACCACGCGCGACAGCATCTACATTCCCTTCGAGCAGAACGGTAAATCGTACACGCTCATCGACACCGCGGGTGTGCGCCGCCGGGCGCGCGTCAACGAGATGATCGAGAAGTTCAGCATCGTCAAAACCCTGCAGGCGATCGAAGCCGCCAACGTCGTGATTCTGGTCTGCGATGCCCACGAAGGCATCAGCGAGCAGGATCAGCATCTACTCGGCTTTATCCACGATCGGGGCCGCGCGCTCGTCATTGCCATCAACAAATGGGACAACATGACCGACTACGCGCGCGCAGAGGTCAAGCGCCAGATCGATCTGAAACTCGATTTCATCAACTACGCCGAAATGCATTTCATCTCCGCCCTGCACGGCACGGGTGTGGGGCATTTGTTCGAAAGCGTGGACAAGGCGTATTTGGCAGCCATGCGGGACATCAGCACCAACGTGCTGACTCGCTCACTGGAAGCCGCGGTGTTTGCGCATCAACCGCCTTTGGTTCACGGTCGCCGCATCAAGCTCCGCTACGCCCATCAGGGCGGCAGCAACCCGCCGATCATCGTGATCCACGGCAAGCAAACCGATCGTCTGCCCGGCAACTACTCGCGTTATCTCGAAGGGTGGTTCCGTCGCGAATTCCAGCTCATGGGCACCCCGATCCGCTTGGAATTCCGCACGGACAGCAATCCGTACGAAGGCAAATACGATATCCGCACGCCACTGCAACGGTTCAAGGACAAGAAAGAAGAACGCCAGATCGCGGGCATGAAGCGCAAATCTGCCGCCAATGCCGAACGGCGCGCACGTGACGAGGCTGCATCTGGCAACACGCCGACCGCGACATCTGTAAAGGCAGGCAAACCTGCGGCCAAAGGCGGCGCGGCCAAACCCACCGCTAGGCCCGCTGCCAGGTCGGCCGCCAAAGCTGCCGCTCCCAAAACCGTTGCCAAGGCCAACAGCCGCAAAAGCGCACTGTCGGCCCGACCTGCGGCCAAGCCGGCAACACGAAAACCCGGCGGTGGCCGGGGTGGAAGAACGGGCGGCAAATAACCCGAACGGGTGACGCCGTGGCGAGATTCAGCAGTCGGATGATGGGCGGGTGCTGTGGGTCGTAATCCGCTGGCAAATCTCCCTCGGCAATCTTGCGTGATCATGAAAACGGCATGCTGGGTTGCCGAACAGAAGGGCATCCAACGCACCGAACGGTTCTTCCATCAACAGCATTTCGGTTCGATTGAAAAGACGCGGGCGATGCCGACCCGCTGCTTCATTCCGCCGGAAAACTGGTGCGGCTTCTTGTTCAGCGCGTGCTTGAGACCCACGAGACCCAGCTACTTGATGCACTGCTCTTCAACCCGTGCCTTGCTCCAGTCCGACCAGCATGAAGTCACGGCAAAGGCCACGTTCTGCAACACGCTAACCCCCACTCCGCCATCCGGGGCGGAGTGCACTTTTTTGTACTGCCGAGTACGACTTTTGCCCGCCATCCCCTAGTCACTGGCTCGGAAGAAATGGGTCATTTCACGCGGCGATGCGGGATATGCCGCATTTATTTCAGAATCCATCTCGCTTAATTCGATTCAATATCAACTTGTTACACGTTGGCAACAAACTTGCTGATGGGTCTGGCCTTTCTTTTTAACCAGCTCATAAAAGCCAACAGTAGAAGTCACGATGAAATTCAAATTAAAACCGCTCGCGATTCTGATTGCCGCCGCCCCCTTGACGGCGTTTGCCACAACCGAACTGCCGCCTGTTGAGGTCACCTCGACCAGACCGGCGACCGTACCTGCCGGAGCCCAGGAACTCACCTCGGAACAAATCAAGGCCGCCCGGGCTGCGACCAGCGATTCGGCCCGTTTGCTGGCCGATTTCTCCGGCGTGAGCCTGTTCAGCGCGGGCGGTGTTTCTGCCCTGCCGATCATTCATGGCCTGGCCGACGACCGTCTGCGCACGCAGGTCGACGGCATGGACCTGATCGCCGCCTGCCCCAACCACATGAACTCGCCGTTGTCGTACATCGACCCAACCAACATCGGTCAGGTGCGCGTGTATAGCGGCGTGGTGCCGGTTTCTGTCGGCGGGGACAGCATCGGCGGCACGATTCAGGTTGATTCACCCGATCCCGTCTTCGCCAAACCCGGCGAAGGCACCGTGACACACGGCGAGATCGGCGGGTTTTACCGCAGCAACGGCAGCGCCTACGGCGGCAATCTGGCCGCGACGCTGGCTACGCGGAATTTCAGCCTGAGCTATCGAGGTTCGACGGCACAATCCGACAACTACAAGGCAGGCGGCGATTTCAAACCAGCCGGTCTGTCTTCGACCGATCCGAAGGACATTTCCACGGGCATCAGCCATTGGCTTGAGGGCGACACGGTCGGTTCTTCGGCCTACAAATCGCAGAATCACGAACTCAGCGCCGCCTATCAGAACGATGCGGGCACGCAGATGGTCGAGCTGGGCGTCGGCATCCAGCGCATTCCCTATGAGAACTACCCCAATCAGCGCATGGACATGACGCAGAACAACAGCACGCAGTTCAATCTGCATTACAAAGGGCTGTACGACTGGGGCACCCTGGATGCCCGCGCCTATCATCAGCACGTGCGTCACGAGATGAACTTCGGTGAAGACCGCGAGTTCTGGTACATGACCGCCCCGGGCATGCCGATGAACACCGAAGGCAAGAACACCGGCGCGAAAGTACAGGCCAATATCGACCTCTCCGCTCGCGACGTCCTCAAGCTCGGCACCGAATTCCAGAAATACCGTCTGGACGACTGGTGGCCTGCATCCGGCACGGGCGGCATGTCACCCGGCACGTTCTGGAACATCAACGATGGCCAGCGCGACCGCTTCGACCTGTTCGCCGAATGGGACGCACACTGGACACCGCAATGGATGACGCAGATCGGCGTACGGAGCGATACCGTTCGCATGAATGCAGGCCCGGTTTCCGGTTACAGCACCCAGATGGGCGTCACCAGCTACATGATGACGGCCAAGGATGCCGCTGCCTTCAATGCCAGCGACCGCGAAAAAACCGATCACAACCTCAACTTCACCGCGCTCACACGCTACACGCCGGACGCGACCCAATCCTACGAACTCGGCTTTGCACGTCAGGCCCGTTCGCCAAATCTGTATGAGCGCTACAGCTGGTCCGCCTGGCCGATGGCGGCGATCATGAACAACTTCGTCGGCGACGGTAACGGCTATGTGGGCGACATCAACCTCAAGCCCGAAAAAGCCAACACCATCAGCGCCACCGCCGATTGGCATGACGCGACCGGCCAGCAATGGGGCGTGAAAGTCACACCGTACTATTCCTATGTTCAGGATTACATCGATGCCCAGTGCATGCCCGGCACGACCTGCCAGACCGGCAAGTACAACGTGCTGCAATACGTGAACCAGAACGCCCGCATCTATGGTGCCGACGTGTCCGGTCACTACCTGCTGGCCGACACCCAGAACTTCGGGCGCTTCACCACCACCGGTATGGTGAGCTACACGCACGGCCGGAACACGACCACCAACGACAGCCTGTACAACGTGATGCCGTTGAACGCGAAACTGGCCCTGATCCAGAACGTTGGCGCGTGGCAGAACACCGTGGAAACCGTCCTCGTCGCGGCGAAAACGGATGTCTCCACCGTACGCGGCGAACAACCGACCGGCGGCTTCAGCCTCGTCAACCTGCGCACCAGCTACACCTGGAACAAGCTGCGTATCGACGTTGGCATCGACAACCTGTTCAACCGCTACTACGCCCTCCCTCAAGGCGGCGTCTATCTCGGCCAGGGCAAGACCATGGCGATCAACGGCGTTCCCTTCGGCGTGCCGGTTCCCGGCCCGGGTCGTTCGATCTACACCAGCCTGAACTACAGCTTCTAAGGTCAAAACCCGGCCCGCAATCCAGCGGGCGCCAAAGAAAAAGCCCGGCACTGATGTGCCGGGCTTTTTTGTTGACGCCTCGGTACGAGGTCTTCTAACTCATGGAGCCAAACTTACAGCCCCGGAATATCGCCATTGAATGTAATGACATACGGCACCGAGTTTGTACCCGTAGCAGCGGTCGTCTGGTTGCTGCATTGGAACGTCGAGCTCTTATCGTCGAACGGATAGGTGTAGCACGTTGGGCATGATGCCTTCAGCCAAGCAATGCTGGGCAACACATAACTAGTCCAGAGATAGCTACCGGTCACGGTGTTGTTGGCCGTACAGGCCGATGCGGGTGCCGCCACTGCGGCGGTGAACCCAGCATCCCCGCTTACGGCCGTCAAGCCCGTATCACCCCAGTTCGTACAGCCACACACCTGTGATGCATCCGTGATGGGCGAGCTGTAACCGCTGACCGTCGGCGCCGTGCAGGTAAACAGCTGGTTGTACTGAATCACGGCACTTGCTGCATCGGTATAAGAACCGGTGAAATGGAATGGCGCCGTATTGGATGTTGTCGAGGTATTCAGCGCCCATACCGCATTGGCGGAAAGCCAGGCCAGATGCTGACCGCAGCTGGTGACATAGTCCGAACTCGTGCCATTGTCGATGGCGTTCGCGTCATAGCCGCATTTATAACCGGAAGTGGTGCACGCACTGCTGCTGGTACAACCTGGATTCTGTCTGGGCGTGACTGTGGAAACGAACTGGTAATAGGCCGTCGAACCGCTTCCGGTCTGGGCCGCGAAGCTGTAGGCTGTTGACCCACCCGTGACGAAGGTATCCATGACGTGTGTCGCCATGTTCCAGTCCGCCGCGGCAAGGTTCCCCTGCGCGGCTAAGGCCCCTGCCGTTCCACATGAATAACCGCTGGCCGCTGGCACGGGGCTAGCCGTAGTTGCGGCACTGCTGTCCGGGCCGAACGATGTCTTCACATTGGCGCCGCCGATAATGGACACGTCGTAGTAGTCCGTACTGTTCAATTGCAGCGTGACCTCGGGCAAGGTCGCCACTGCAGGCGCTCCGCCGGTACCAGGGGCGCAGGCCGAGCCGGAAGTGGCATTGCCGCAATCGGCCACCGTACAGGTCAACTCGCCCGTGGTGGAAGACAGCGAGCAACCCTGACGCGGATAGAAGTTGCCCGACCAGGTAATGTCCGCGATCGGGTCATACGACGAATTGGAAATACTGATGCTGGTTGACGTCGTGGCATTGGAGGCCAGTGCGTAGCCATTCGATGGTACCGGTTGATCCCAGTAACAGAAGTACGTGGTTGACGAGTTCGGGTTGGCACCGCCCTGCAAACAGGTCGAGCCGGTTGGGCAGGCACCGGCAGAATTCGACGGGCCACACATCTTGTTCGGTCCGCTGGTCGACGGATCGATGGTGGAAACCAGAGTGTTGGTTTCGTAACTGTTGGATGTACCACCCGTGATACCAACCCATACGGGAGACGTACTGGTATTGGCGAACTTGATGATGCGCGCCGCACTCAACTGTGCCGTCACGGCCAGCGGAAGCGACGCGATGCTATACCCCCCTGAACTGGTCGTCGCACTGATGGTTTCATCACCCACCGTGACCCCTTTGACACCGAAACCGCAAACAGGTTGAGCGGAACTCAGAGTGCAGGACAGGGTTTGATATGGGCCGGTGGAAACAGTCACGCCCGGGTTGATCACAGCATTCCCATTGACGGCATTGAGCGTGACCACCGTATTACCCACCCCGGAGCTGTCCTGCAACACGGCCCAGATCGGACTGGACATATCCTTCGGGGCTCCGGTCCCCATACTTTGCAGCACCACAGAACCCGCCACCGGCGTCGATTGTGTCGTAATCGTCACCGTCGGAGCATTCCATGTTTGATAGGTCGCCGCTGTGCCTACCACCGTTGCCGTGACCGTCACGGTGTTATTGGCGGGAGCCGTGGCCGGCAACTGCAACTGATAGGTGCAATAGTGATTCGCATCGGACGTGCTATCCACGTTGCACTGCGGGTTCCCGACGATGGTCGCGCCCCCGTCAGGAGTCAGCAGAATCGGCACACCATCAAGCGCGGTATCAAAACCGGTCAAACTGGTTTGCAGCGTCACGATCTGGCCGAGTTGCGCCGTGGTATTCACATTCGAGGTTGAAGCTGCAATGGCACTCGGAAACGAAGCGATCTGAACAGAACCGTAGTTGGGCGTCGTAGGCGCTGTTCCGCCATAGGTCGCCGAAATCAGTACGTCCGTCGCACCCGGCGTGGATGCCGTCAGCGTTACCGTCCCCGCTGCAATACCCCGCACAATCACCTGACACGTATTGCCCGGTGCCGAACCGGACAAATAACAGATGCTGGGCGACACGGAGACTACCCGCGGATTGCTGGACGTGATGGTCACTGGAACGGTCGCGCTGCTGCCACTACCGGTGGCCGCCACAGGAATGGCAATGGCGGTACCCAGCACATACTGCTGGATTGGCGCACTGTTATTGAGGGTGAGCGTGCCACTAAAGCTGGTCGTCGAGGACGAGGAGGAACCGCCTCCACACCCCGACAGCAGCGCGATCAAAAAAGCAATCGATGCCGTGAATAAATAACGAAAAGATCTCTGCATGATCGTCTGCTCCCTGGTGGCTCTTGGCTTCAGGTTGAAGCCCCTTGGTTGGTTTTAATTCATTGTTTTTTGGCATTTATACCATCAAGCAACGCGTTCCACTCCAACATTTCAAACGCTTCTGATAAGCGCCACGTGGAACCAGAGGGAATGTATGACCAGAACGAGGAAATGAATGAGCGAGTCCAATGGGGTTGGCGCTAAAGAATTTTTACTCTGATCTCGATTTATTCGAAGGGAGCAGGCATGCCAGTTGATGCGAATGCCTGCTTATCGGCAAGATGCTGCTTGTTCAAATGGAACATTTATCCGATTGGCGTGCAAAGTACTCAAAGGAGACCGGGTGTAATGCCACTTTCTCCACGCGGATGAACCAAACCGTCATTAGATATAATCCACTGAACAAATTCTTTTTCAGGGAGAGGTCGGCTGAACAGATAGCCCTGAAAACCATCACCACCCATTTCAATTAAACGGTTGTGCTGCTTTTCTGTTTCAACGCCTTCGGCAATAACAACCAATCCGACCTGTCGGCCAATCACCAAGATGCTCTCGATTAATGGATGCTCGTTACGGTCATCCAACTCGTCAATGAATGATTTGTCGATTTTTATCTGATCTAAAGGCAAATCCTTGAGATATGAAAGAGATGAATACCCGGTTCCAAAATCGTCCAATGAAATTTGAAAACCAATATTGCGGAATGTCTTCAGCTTATCGATGGTTTCGATCCGGTCGTACAACAAGGCTGACTCTGTTACTTCCAACATTAAATAACGTGGATCGATTTCGTATAGCGAGATAATTTCCCGGATTCGATCGACAAAGCCCCGTTCAATGAACTGCCAGGGGCTGACATTGATCGCCAGATGCCCGAAGAAGGGCAAACCCTCTTCAAGCCAGCCATCCAGTTGAATACATGCCTGGTTGAATACCCAGTGTCCAATTGAATGAATCAGCCCTGTTTCTTCGGCGATTGGGATGAATTCGGCAGGAGAAATAACACCCATTTGAGGGTGATTCCATCTGAGGAGTGCCTCGGTACCAACCAGTTGCCCGGAAGCGTTGACCTGGGGCTGGTAGTACAACTCAAGTTCTTGATTGGCAATAGCCAGTCGCAAGCCTTCTTCGAGCTGCATTCGTACCGTCGCTGCCGTTTGCATTGCAGGCACAAAGAACTGTGTGTTCCCGCGGCCACAATCTTTAGCCTTGTACAGCGCCATATCCGCATGACGAAGAATATCCTGCGCGGAATCTTCGGCCTTCGGGAAAATCACTCCGCCAATACTGGCCCCGATGGTGAAAGAACGCTCACCAAAAAAAAGTGGCGCTTGCAGTATGTCCAGAATGCGATGGGCCAATTCGTTTGCACGTTCTTCAGCGGCGGATATCCGTGTGGTTTCCGGGTTGATCAGCGCCACAAACTCGTCGCCACCCAGCCGCGCCAGAAGAACATCTTCTTCAACTGCCGCCTTGAGACGTTGACTTACCGCTTTGAGCAGATCGTCACCGATATGGTGACCGAGCGCATCATTGATGGTTTTAAAGTGATCAAGGTCAATAAGCAGAAGCGCACCATAAGTTCCCGACTTCCCGGCCCAGCTTAACGCTTCGCTCAGTCGATCTACAAGCAGAGACCGGTTCGCCATGCCTGTCAGTTGATCTTCATAAGCCAGTCGCCGGATATGGGCCTCGGCGTGTAAGCGCTGTAATTCTGCATTCGCTCTTGCCGTGAATATCTCAAGGATTTCGCCTTGCTGCTTGCTGATTTCCATGGGTTTTCTATTGATCAGCACGATCAGGCCAAGCGGTTCACCATGAGGGCCTTGCAATGGCGCGCCCAGATAGGCCCGGGCGCCGCACTCGGACAACAACTCACCGAAAGGGAAGCGCGCCTGCGGTTCCAACGGAAAATAGCGAGTTTGATGCCCGATAACCTGTTCGCAGGGCATGCCTGCTATGGCATAGCTCATATTGGGCCGGATTGATCCCTGGGCATACAAGGCCAAGGTTATGATTTGCTCCGGGTTAAATTCATCCAATATGCCGATGAATGCCATATCGGCACGAAACAATTTTGCCAAATTCAATACTATTTTTTGATAGAAATCATTATCTGTACCGGATGAAATACCATTCGCTATCTGCTGCAGGCTCAGATTGGCCAACTCACGCTCGCGCAACAAACTCACGATCATCCACAAAATTATACCGAGAATAACCAACCAACCGGTTTCCAACGCCCAGCGCGGCGGGGCCGATTTCAGGTAAGTCGCCCAAGCAATCTTTTCTGCACCATAAATATCTATTACAAATGGATAATCATCCAATTCAACCGATTGCGGGTTATTTGAATCGGTCAAATCCGAAGAATTCAGTGAAACAACGCCATCTTGCCATTGCCCCAATATACGATTGGTGCGACTATCTTTTAGGGCAAATTTCCAAGGCGAGTTTTCAATATCAAACGACAACATTTTTTCCAGTCGGTAAGGCGACCCGACATAAAAGATCGTCTTCCCTTGCGGATCCTTAACCCGGTAGCTCATGGCTATAAAGTAGCCATTAAATCGACTGGCATATGTGCTTGGGCCGAGTAGAAAATTAGGGTGATTGGGTATGGCAGTAAAATCATTTTCCTGAACGAGAGGAGTCGCACTCTGATCCAGGGTAGACCACAAAATTCGAGCACGGTCGGCAGACAATATATTGAGTGCATATAACTCAGGGTGAATCGCACTGAACTTTCTCAGCGCGATCATGGCGCTTTTTGATATATCATTCTGTTTTAAATCAGAATCAAGCAGAATATCGCTTACAAATTCCAAGGTCAGGAATTGTGCATTCAGTTTTGACTGAATATGCTGAGCATAGGCACTCCCACCACTTTCAGCACTTATTTCCGCGCCTTCTACCGCCCGGCTATATTGCTGTACCTCGACCAAAATCACGCAAATCAGCATCATGATCATCGGTAACGCCAACAGGCAAGCTTGGCACTTTAGGACAGCGTAAAGAGAATTTCTGACCTGGTGTAGTTTTGTTCGTGTCTTCAAATTCAAGAGAGAAGCCTCTTTCCGGGAAAACCCATATGCCCAGATTTGCTTGATGTTTTCATTCTTCCCCCAATGAGCTGATACCCCTTCATATCCAGAGGCGTTTCAACTCACGAATTAATCGGGAGCTCGCAAGACACATTTCCGCCATGTCCATAATAAAAATGAATCCTATTTTCGTTTGGATTCATCGTCAAATAAAATTGGTACTGTCATGTAACAGTACCATTGATTGACGATCACGACACGGACGGCGCCCGATCACCAAATCAAATCATCCGGCACTTCGAACCGGGTGTAGTAATCCTGATCTTCTTTCGATAGCGATGCAGCGGCTTCTTGCAACGGAATCAATGCGTTGGGGTCGCGCTGTTCGACCTTGGTGGCAGCAGCGGCGGGAATCAGGGCATAGCCACCTTCAAAACGGGCAATGCGGATCTTGGAAGAGACGAGGCGTTGATGCGTTTCCCGATTCACTTCCAGGGTTTTCACTTTGCTGTCATCGGCAAAGCGGTAGGCGATGGGGCCTTCATATCGGCTTAACCGGTTGGACTCGATGATCTGCCGCACTTCGGCCTGTGCGGCCTTTTTGGCCTGCTGTTGTTGCCGTTCCAGATTCAGTTGCCGGGCGCGCTCAGCTTTTTCCTGCGCGGCCTTGGCCAGCGAGTCTCCCTTATCCCCCTCCTCGCTGGGCTGCGCCTCGGTGTTCTTGTGCGCCTTGCTCTGCTTGGTTTGCTGAAACTGGGCCTTGCCCTTGGCTTTTTGAGCTTGTTTGGCCTTTTGCTCGTTCACCAATCCCGCTTTTTTCAGTTGATCGAATAAGGACTCTGCCATTTCGTTTGCTCGTGATTTCTGTTGGTGGTTGTCGCAGCATGGGTGCGGCTGTACGGGCGATTTTACCTGCTGAAACAATCTTCCAGCAGCCGTCGCAATTGATCCGAGCCCATCTGCTCCAGCTGCTCGATATTGCGCCCGGGGATGGATTCGGCATCGGGGTAGTTCTCGATCGCCTGATCCAGGCTGGCTTCCCGCAATAGATGCAGTACCGGATAAGGCGATTTATTGGAGTAGTTTTCGGCATCATCGGGCTCGGTGCCGCCGAACTGGTAATCGGGGTGAAAGTTGGCGATCTGAAACACGCCCTTGAGTTTCAATTGCGCCACGCGCTGATCGGCTCGCCCCAGAAACTGGTTGAAGTCGTAGAAATCCTGCAAGACCTGCGGGGTTATGAGCAAGGTGGTTTCAATACCCTCCTCCGCGCCCAGCAAGGTCAGTTCGTTTTCCAGATCGACAAGCAGTTGCTCCTCTTCCTGCGCCTGGCTCACAACGAACCGCACGCGACCCCGGACGAGTTCGCGCTTGGCAAAGGGGCAGAGGTTGTAGCCGATGACGAGCCGCTCCACCCATTGGTGGACGGCAGCGATGATGGAGTCGTTATCCAAAACTTGAGGCCCGCTGTATCAGCGCAATGCGCTGTTAAAAGAGAACCATCCTAACAGCCCAATCTATAAAACCAGGCACACAAGCCACGAACAAACGCGGAACTTGCATTGAATGTTGCCAGATCAGCGAGCATGGAAGGGCTACTCCTGCACACCATCACCAGCGATAGACAGCCTTGAGACCGGCGCTGTTCATGTAGGTATGACTACCGAACCGACCACGGTCGGCCAACTGGGCTGAGCAGGCTGGCACTGCGGGCGGTCACCACCCCCTATTCTTCGTAGTCGGTCGCTACGGTCGCATCCGTCAACGTGGCCATGCCGAAAGCGCGAATCAACAGGGTAGCAATTACCGCGACGCCAATGTTCAGAACAAGAGCATACAGACCGATATATGCCGGGATGGTCATCCCAGCCAGATGCAAAGCGTAGGCGGATTTGTGAAACCCCGTCAATGAAGCCGCCCAGATCCCCCAGCCAAGTCCGACAGTCCATCCCAGCAACAAGGCTTTCGGATCGAACCAGCGGGTGTAAATGCCGGAAACAATCGCCGGAAAAGTCTGCAGGATGAGCACCCCTCCGAGCAGCTGCAACTGGATTGCATAGGTCTGCGGCAGGAACAGGATGAAAAGCAGAGCTCCGAATTTGACGATCAGCGACATCAGTTTGGCGACATGGGTTTCCTTTTGTACGGAACAATCCGGATTGAAATAGGGTTTGTAGATATTCCGGGTGAATAGATTAGCAGCGGCAATAGACATGATGGCGGCCGGAACCAGTGCCCCGATGGCCACGGCGGCAAAGCCCAATCCGATAAACCAATCCGGAAAATAATGCAGCAGCAGGCCCGGCATGGCGAATTGAGGCCCGTACTGCTTGAAGTAAGGAGCCAACTCCGGCAGGTTGGCAATGCCCGAGCTGTAGGCCACATAGCCCAGCAAGGCGATCAAACCCAGCACAAACGAATACGCGGGCAAGAATACCCAGTTGAAGCGCAAGGTGTTGGGCCCCTTGGCGGCCAGCACAGCGGTGGTGGCATGGGGATAGAGCATCAAGGCCAGGGCAGAGCCAAACGCCAGCGAGGCATAGAACGACATGAGCCCCGTGTTGCCATCCTTGACGGCAGGCAGAAGCAGTTTTTCGGGCGGAATGGTCGAAAAGATGTGGGCGAAGCCCCCCACCTTGATCGGGACAATTACGATGAGTGCGATGACCGTTATGTAGACCAGCACGTCCTTGACGACGGCGATGGAAGCCGGTGCACGCAAACCGCTGGTATAGGTAAATGCTGCCAGAACTGCAAATGCGACGAACAAAGGCAAGTCGCCGACCAATCCATGGTCAACCGGAAATCCCAGCCCGCCGATCACCACCTGAAGGCCAACCAGTTGCAAGGCGATGTAAGGCATCGTGGCAACGATACCCGTCACGGCAATGGCCAAAGCCAGGATCGGACTACCATAGCGACCCGCCACGAAATCCGCCGCCGTGATGTAGTTATGCTTGTGGGCGACCACCCATAGCCGGGGCAACATCGCGAAAACCAATGGATAGACCAGAACGGTATAAGGCAAAGCGAAGAAGCCCAGTGCGCCCGCACCAAACACCAGGGCGGGTACGGCGATGAAGGTGTAGGCCGTATAGAGATCGCCGCCGATCAAGAACCAGGTCACCCAGCCGCCAAAGCGGCGCCCGCCCAGACCCCATTCATGAAGATGAGTCAAATCGCCCCTCTTCCACCGCGCCGAGACAAACCCGAGCACGGCAATCAGAATGAAAAGACCGACAAAGACAATGGTGGCAACGGTATTCATGGTTCAACCTCCGTTGCCAGAGGGTGTGACCATCTTGTATACGATGGCGATGAACAGGCTGGAGAGGGGGACCCAGAGCATTTGCCACCAGTAGAAGAATGGAATGCCGAACAAACGCGGCTCGATGGTGTTAAACCAGGGCACCACCAGTACGGCAACGCAAGGAATGGCCAATAGGATGAAATGAATTGCCTTCAGTTTCCGTACTGCATTCGGCACGGGTGTCCCCTCAGAAAGAAATTGACGCTGAACGTGACGTCAGCAAAAAAACATCGGATATCGCCCGTATAACACAGAGCAACCCCAGCTGGTAGGCAACCCTATAGTTTCACGAATTAATCGTCAATCTCTTTCAGGATGGCTGGGTAACCCCATGTAAATCCAAAGGTCGCTTTTCCACCCACAGCGCCGTCGCGGCACACACGCCGACAGGCAGGGCGAAAAAGTTGAGAACCGGGACCATCGACATGCCCGTCATGGCGGCACCAAACGTGAGGCTGGTGACCGGCATGGTGCCGAGCCAGCGGCGCTGGTCTTCGAACTCCAGCGTGTGGTTACCCGCTGGCGCGTCGATGTATTGCAGGGTCATCATCCACGCGGAAAACCCGAACCACAGGAACGGCGCGAGGATGTTCAAGCCCGGCACCAGCCAGATCAGCAACAACGGTATGGCGTAGGCGAGAAAATATTTGAACTTGCGCCACTCGGCTGCCACGGTCTTTAGCGTGAGTAGCCAGAGTGAGGTGTCGTCTTCCGGCGTGGGTTTGCCGGTCAACTGCATTTCCAGCTTTTGCGCCAGCAGGGCATTGAACGGTGCGGCGATAAAATTGGCGATGATGGTGAAGCTGAAATAGGCCATCAGCATCAGGCCGATGAAGAGTAGTGGAATCAGAATCCAGTTCAGCCACTCAAGCCAGCCCGGCAGCAGACCTTGGAGCCAGTGATGCGCATAGTGGATACCTGCCCAGGTGCCCGCACCGAACAGCAGAATGTTGATGAACAAGGGAATCAGCACGAATCGGCGAATACCCGGCCGCCACATCAAACCGAAGCCACGCAACACATAGGAAAAGCCGTTCATGTCCGGTGGGATCGCTCGTCAGTCATTCAAGGAAGGGGGTGTCCGCCGCCGAATGGGCCGGGGGCGACATGGGCCAGCAGCTTGCGGTAGAACTCGGTGGATTTGCTGCCGAACATCATGAAGGGTTTCCCGTCGTCCCCCTGAAACACGATCAGAGGCATTCCGGGAATGTGATTGTTCTTCAGGATCGCGTAGTTCGCGTCCAGCGCTTTCTGGGTGGCTGGCGAGATATCCTTGATCGGATCAATGGCACCGCCATCACCATGGGCAGAAAAGCCATACCCCTCCTCCATACGATGGTATGCGCCGAGCGGATCTGCGGACTGCATGATGGCTGCCGCCTTGCCGGCCGAACTCGGCAATAACACGCCCATGGGCACATAGCGCATCTGGAAATCCCGATCCGCAGCCAGAATCGGCTTCATTCGCTCATAGGCTTCATTGCAGTGCGGACAGTTGGGATCGAAGAAGAAATACACGATTTTTTGACCGTCACCTTCCCCAATCCAGGTCGTCGTGGGCAATTGGCTGGCGATTGTCATGGCTACCGCCCGACTGTCCGCTGCCTGGCTGATCGGCATGAACATCAGTGAGAAGAACAAGAGCCATGCCAAACGAAGTATGGGCAAATGGCGGATAGGGGCTGAACCGATCATGCATGCCTCCGTATTCAATTCTAGGCTTTGGCCCGCAGTGATTTGGGTAGCGCAAACACCATGTGTTCGATGATTTGCGGCGGCGTTTCGATCAGCGTGGCCTGAAAACGGTCCTTGAGGTGCGACAGGACCTGCTGGACCAGAATTTCCGGTGCGGAAGCGCCTGCCGTCACGCCTACACAGGCGCAGCTTCCGAACCAGTCATCGCTGATGTCTTCCGCCCCGTCAATCAGGTACGCGGCCTTGCCCGCCTGCTCGGCAATCTCACGCAGGCGATTGGAGTTGGAGCTGGTTTTCGAACCGACGACGAGAATCACGTCGCAGGTTTCCGTCAAATCGCGTACGGCATCCTGCCGGTTCTGCGTGGCATAGCAGATGTCGTCTTTTTTAGGGCCTTCGATCTCAGGGAAACGCTGACGCAGTGCTGCGATGATCGTTTGGGTTTCATCGACCGAGAGTGTGGTCTGAGTGGAGTACGCCAGGCCATTCGGGTTCTCGACGTAGAGATTCGCCACGTCGTCGATGCGCTCGATGAGATGGATGTGGCCGCCGTGACGCGGATCGAAATGCCCCATCGTGCCCTCGACTTCCGGATGCCCGGCGTGGCCGATCAGCACGACGTCCCGTCCGAGCCGGGCGTGACGCTCGACTTCCAGATGCACCTTGGTGACCAGCGGGCAGGTGGCGTCGAAAATGCGCAAACCACGCGCGGCAGCTTCGACTTCAATCGCGCGGGATACACCGTGCGCCGAAAAGATCAGCGTGGCATCATCGGGCACTTCCGCCAGTTCCTCGATGAAAATCGCCCCCTTTCGCTTCAGATTTTCAACGATATAGCGGTTATGCACGATTTCGTGACGCACAAAGATCGGCGCGCCGAACAGATCAAGCGCGCGATCGACAATCTCTACCGCCCGATCGACCCCGGCACAGAATCCGCGCGGGTTGGCTAACAGGATGTTCATGCTTTAGCCTCCTGAACAGACCGCTGGGCTGGCGGCTCAACCGCCAGCACGTTGACGATGAACTGGATATTCATGCCCGCCAGCGGGTGATTGAAATCCACCAGCAGGGTTTCCTCGTTGATCGCGCACACGGTACCCGCCACGGTATCACCGTTCGGCAGGTCGAATTCGACCAGATCGTCGACGCTGAGCGCCAGATCATTCGGCACATCCGCACGGGGCAGCTCATGGACCATCTCGGGATCAGGCGAGCCAAAAGCGAATTCCGGCGTCAGCAGAATACGGGTGCGCTCCCCTTCCGGCAGACCAAGCAACGATTCTTCCAGACGGGGATCGAGACTGCCATCACCAACCACGAATTGCACCGGTTCGGACGCGAAGGTTGAATCGACCACGCGATCGTCCGCAAGGCGAATTTCGTAATGCAGTGTGACCAGGGCGCCGCGCGCGATCACGGGTGCCGTGGCAGGCGATTGAGAGGACGAATCAGTCATACGGAAGAAGGCCCATTACTCAGTTTGTCGGAGTTCGGTTTTTCGGGATTGGGTCGCAATTCGAACAGAATCAGCAGGGCGACCCCTACAACGATGGCGCTATCGGCCACGTTGAAGGCGGGCCAGTGGTAGGCGTGCCAGTGGAAATCCAGAAAATCCACCACGTAACCCAGCGTCAGGCGATCGATCAGGTTGCCGACCGCCCCACCGATGATCAGTGCAATCGCGACCTTGACCACGCCTACGCCAGGGCGCACCGCCACGCCCGGCAAGGCCCGCGGAATCCGTAGCAGCCAGGCCATCAATCCCAGCGCCACGATGAAGGCCAACACAGCGAAGCCCCAACGCTGCCAGCCATCGGCATTCGCCAGAAAGGAGAAGGCCGCGCCATGATTGTGCAACAGGGTGAGATTGAAGAACCCGGTGAGCTCCACCGGTGTGGCGTACTGCAGAAAATGGCTGGCGACCCACTTGGTACCGGCATCCAGGCCAACGACCAGCAGGGAAAGCCATAGCCAGTTGAGGTTTTGCCAATAGAACTGGCCGGGTTTTACCTGCATGTTCATGCCCAGACCCGCGCTTCGCCCGCGCCGTCGACGTTTTCGATGCAGCGTCCGCAGAGCGTCGGATGCGCGGCATGGCTGCCCACATCCGGCTGCAAATGCCAGCACCGTTCGCACTTGGGCGCTTCACTCGCGGCGATCTGCACGGCCATTTTTTCGCCGCTCGGCAAGGTCTCGACCGTGGCGGTAGTCGGCGCGCTGGCCAGTGGCTGCACGTCCAGTTCCGAGACGATCAGCACAAACCGCAGTTCGTTGCGGATCGGCTCAAGGAAACCGGCTAGTGCGTCATCGACGAACAGAGACACCTTCGCGGATAGGTTGGCCTTGATGGTTTTTTCGTTCCGGGCCACCTCGGCGTAGCGGTTGACCACATCCCGCAGGTCGATCAGCTTCGCCCAGAACGCGCGTTGCTCGTCGGTCAGCAGGGTCACCAGATCATCGGTATGCGTGGCCAGGAAAACCGATGGCTCGCGCGGCTCCGCCAGTGCAGGCAGGTGTGCCCAGAGTTCATCGGCCGTGAATGAGGTGATGGGTGCAATCCAACGGGTGAGCGCTTCGACAACACGCCACATCACGGTCTGTGCCGAGCGACGCATCGGGGCGTTCTTCTGGCCGGTGTAGATGCGGTCCTTGACGATATCGAGGTAGAACGCGCCGAGTTCGATGGAGCAGAAATGATGAACCCGCGCCACAAGGCTGTGGAAATCATAGGCTTCGAAATCAGCCAGCACGTCGCGATGCAACTGTGCGGCGTGATCGAGCAACCAGGCATCCAGCGGCAGCAAGTCTTCATTCGCCACGCAATCGGTGTTCGGATCGAAATCGTTGATGTTGGCCAGCAGGTAGCGCGCCGTGTTGCGGATCCGGCGGTAGGCATCGCCTGCCCGTTGCAGGATCTCGTCGGATACGGTCATCTCGCCGGAGAAATCAGTCGACGCCACCCACAGGCGCAGGACATCCGCTCCCATCTTGTCGATGACCTTTTGCGGAGCAATCACGTTGCCAAGCGACTTGGACATCTTGCGGCCCTGCGCATCGACCGTGAAACCGTGAGTGAGCACGCCGCGATACGGTGCGGTGCCCTTGAGCGCCACGCCTGTCAGCAACGACGACTGGAACCAGCCGCGGTGCTGATCCGAACCTTCCAGATACAGATCGGCAGGCCAGGTAAGTTCGGGGCGGCGATCCAGCACGGCGGCGTGCGTCACGCCCGAATCGAACCATACATCCAGCGTATCGGAGACCTTCTCGTACCGATCGGCATCCGCGCCGAGGAGGTCCTTCGGATCGAGCGAGAACCAGGCATCGATACCGGTTTTCTCGATCAGATCGGCCACTTCGTTCATCAGGCGTGGCGTTTCGGGATGCGGCTCGCCGGTTTGCTTGTCGACGAACAGCGCGATCGGCACGCCCCAAGTACGTTGACGTGAGATACACCAGTCCGGACGATTTTCGATCATGCCCGCAATCCGGGCTTCGCCCCACTCGGGCACGAAGCGGACGTTCTTGATCGCGGCCATCGCCTGCTCGCGCAGTTCGTTCTGTTCCATCGAGATGAACCACTGGCCGGTCGCGCGGAAAATCAGCGGCGTCTTGTGGCGCCAGCAGTGCGGATAACTGTGCGTGAAGCGACTGTGCGCCAGCAGTGCGCCGGATTCCTGAATGATTTCGAGGATTTTTGCGCCACCGTCCTTGAGGTTCAGACCACCGACCAACGGGGTGTTCGGCAGGAAGTGACCGCTGCCATCGACCGGGTTATCCACCGGCAGGCCATAACGCTGGCCGACCTTGAAGTCGTCCTCACCGTGCGCCGGTGCCGTATGCACCGCGCCCGTACCCGCATCGGTCGTCACGTGATCGCCCAGAATCAGCAGCACTTGCCGATTCAGGAACGGGTGCTGTAAATGCAGGCCTTCCAGCTCCGCGCCCGGTGTGGTGCCCAGTACGGTCCCTTCGAGCTTCATTCGCGCCAGTGCCGGTACACGCAGGTCTGCGGCCAGGATAATGCGGCGACCGTCGCTCAATTCGATCAGGGCGTAATCCAGTTCGGGATTGATCGCCACCGCCTGGTTGGCAGGCAGCGTCCAGGGCGTAGTCGTCCAGATGACAACCGAAACCGGTGCACTGCTGTCGACTCCAAAGGCACGGTGCACTGCGGTCGAATCGACCGCAGCAAACGCCACATCGATCTGGTCGGATTTCTTGTCCTGATATTCGACCTCCGCTTCCGCCAGCGCCGAGCCGCAATCCACGCACCAGTGCACGGGCTTCTCGCCACGATGCAGATGGCCACGTTGGATGATGCCGCCGAGGGCACGCACGATGTCCGCCTCGGTGGCGAAGTTCATTGTCTTGTAGGGGTTGGCCCAATCACCGACCACGCCCAGTCGGATAAAATCGGCCATCTGGCGGTCGATCTGGCTTTGCGCATACTGACGACAGGCAGTGCGGAATTCCTGCGCGGAAAGCTTGACGCCCGGCTTGCCATGTTCGCGTTCGACCATCAGTTCAATCGGCAGACCATGGCAGTCCCAACCGGGCACGTACGGCGCATCAAAACCCGCGAACTGCTTGGATTTGACGATAATATCCTTGAGCACCTTGTTCACGGCGTGGCCGATGTGAATATCGCCGTTGGCGTACGGCGGGCCGTCATGCAGCACGAACTTGGGCCGACCGGCACTGACCGCCCGAATGGCACGATACAGTTCGAGCTGCTGCCATTGCGCCAAACGCTCGGGCTCGCGCTGCGGCAGGTTGCCGCGCATGGGGAAAGGGGTATCGGGCAGGTTAAGCGTTGATTTGTAATCAGTCACGGAAAGATCGCCGAATGAAAAAAATGGGGAAAATGGCACTTATTGTAGCAAGACTCTTCCGACCTGCGGCGGTTTGTGGCAAGGCGCAGGCGGATTCTCTTCGCCAAATTCAAAGCAGATCGGCACTCTAACGTCGGCCATTCCAATTCGAGGACATTCATGGGACTGCAGGTTCTTATATGCCCGGACAGCTTCAAGGGCAGCTTATCCAGCCCGGCCGTGGCCGACGCCATGGCGCAGGGCGTCCGCGTCGTGGCGCCGGGTGCCCGAATCGTATGCATTCCCATGGCTGATGGGGGCGAAGGTACGGCAGAGCGCATCACCCGGGCGCTGGACGGCGAGTGGCGCAATGTCAACGTACACGGGCCGGATGGGGCGACGGTCGAGGCGTCTTGGGGCTGGATTCCAACTCAAAAAATGGCGGTAATCGAAGTCGCCAGCGCCTGTGGACTGAATCTGGTTGCCCCTCAACAGCGCGACCCTTGGCGATTCGACACGCGCGGCGTGGGCGAATTGTTGCGTCACACCCTGGATCTCGGCGCACAAAAGATATTGATCGGTCTGGGCGGTAGCGGCACCAATGATGCCGGCACCGGGATGCTATCGGCATTGGGGGTTCGATTTTTGGACATGGATGGCAAGTCCCTCACCCCCACGCCAGACGGCCTGAAAACACTGGACCAAGTTGATTTCTCCCAACTGGACGTACGACTCGGACAGATCGAGCTTATCTGCCTAACCGATGTGGACAACCCACTGACCGGTCCACACGGCGCCACTGCGGTTTTCGGTCCGCAAAAGGGGCTTGCGGCAAGCGACATCGTAGAGATGGATGCGCGGCTCGTACATATCGCCCACCACATCGAGGCGAGCAGGAAATTACGTTGCACGACCGGGGCGCCCGGCATGGGCGCGGCAGGCGGCTTGGGTTTTGCCCTGGGTGCTGTGCTGGGCGCGACACGGCAACGGGGCAGCGAATATCTGGCCGACCTACTGGGGCTGAATTCGGCCATCGAGACGGCCGACCTCGTGCTGACAGGCGAAGGCGCGCTGGATGCGCAAACGGCTCAAGGCAAGGTCGTGGCCGAGGTGCTGCGCCGCGCCCGATATTTCGGCAAACCCGTCATCTGCATTGCGGGCAGCGTGCATATGTCACCCGCACAAATCGAAGCCATGGGACTATGGGCCGTCCGGGGTTTGTGCACGGATGAGGTTGATGTTGAAGAAGCCATCTCGCGCGCTGCTGCGCTGATTGCCGAACGCACCGCAGAAGCCACGACCGCGTGGATCGACGCTTCATCGAGACAGGATTAACCGGTGCGGGAAAACAGCCGCCGCACCAGCAGCACCGGCAACCGCCAGAGGAACTCCAAAAACAGGCGGGTATGCATTCCGGTCAGCAGCAAGTTGTCGCGCAGATAATTGAAGTGCGATACGCCGCCCTCTTCCGCCGTGAAATAACGCACGGCCGTCGGCACGTTGATGGGGCGAACGCCCGCCCAACATAGCCGCACGACCGCTTCGGGATCGAAATCGAACCGGCGCATCCAGCGATGGCGCAACATGATTTTCTTGAGTGGTTCGATGGGATAGACCCGAAAACCGAACAGCGAGTCGCCGATGCCCATCCACAGGGTTTCCAGATTCACCCATGTGTTGGAGACCTGCCGACCGTATACCCGCAACTTGGGTGCGTCGGTCGCAAAGACCGGTTTGCCCAGAATCATGGCGTCCGGCGACTGCCGGGATTGCCGCATGAAATCGGGGATACGATCTGCTGGATGCTGACCGTCGGCATCCATCGTGAGCACGTGGGTGAAGCCGGCCCTTTGTGCTTCGAGCAAACCATGCAGGATCGCCGCGCCCTTGCCCTGATTTTCCGGCAACACCAACACACGCAAACCCGGATCGGTTTCCGCCAGGGCCAACAGGCACCCGGTCGTGCCATCGGTGCTGCCATCTACCACCACCCACACGGGCGACCACTGCGCACGAGCCGCCGCCAGCGTTTCGAACACTTTCTCGCCGGGGTTGTAGCTCGGGATGAGGACGAGGTGCCCGGGAGAATCAGTCACGGGGGATTCGATCATGGCTGCCCACTCAATGCCTGTCGCATCTCGCTTTCCATCAGGCGGGTGCATGCCTTCGCATCGATCGGACTGGCGTAGTTCGCCCCCATGTGGACAGACCAGCGTAACGGCAGTTCGGGCCGCCGCCATAACGGCCAGTTTTTTCCGAGGTACGGGCTGGAAAAACCGATCAGCAGGGATTGAATCGGCACATGGGCGCGCCGGGCAATCAACGCGGCACTCTGGCCGAAGGGATCCAGCGGAAATTCGACCGTGCGCCCGCCTTCAGGAAAAATCAGCACATGCGCACCCTCGGCCAATGCCGCATCGGCCTGCAGGATCATTTCCAGGGGGCCGTCGTTGCGAATGTAGCCCGCCATGCGTGCGGCGGCACCGAACAGGATGTTGTTCATCAGCCCGGCCTTCATCACGCACACCACATTCGGCAAACGGGAAACGATCAGCAACACATCCAGCAATGAAGGGTGATTGGCCACCAGCACCTGCGGCGGCGTATTTCTTAACGTATCCAGCGCCGCAAGATCAAAGCGGTTGGCGCAGAACAGCCGCAAGAAACCGAGATAAAGACGAAAGCCCTGATGAATGAATCGGCGCCCGATGCGACGCCCATGAGCGCCTGATTCCGCCCCGCCCGACAATAGCAGCCTCAATATCCAGGCGAATGGCAACCAGACCAGACACAATACGGCGAAGGCAGACAACCCCAGCACCATGACCATGGATGCATGAAGCGCTCGAAGAAACGCGTGCAAGCGGCGAAGGATCAGCACTATCGTGCCTCCTGATTGGCGCGGTGGACCAATCCACTGGCTTCGATTTCGACCAGTAATTCCTGACGACATACATCAGCCTGCACAAAGCAGACGTTGAGATTCTTGCCCAAACACACGCCCAACTCACGCCGCACGGCATCGGCATCCTCAGGGTGGCGCACGTACACGCGAAGCTGCAACTCAGCGAGCATGAACCCCGATCCTTCCGGCAGGCGGTCGTTCGCCTGGGCGACGATTTCGGAGATATTCGCCAAGGTTTCCCGCGTTTGCGCACGCACATTACCGAGATGTCGGCTCTCGTGACCGACTATGCTGGCCGTTCCGGAGACCAGCAGCAGATAAGCATCACTCAACGGTACCAACGTGGCCCGAGAGAAGGTCGGACTGCGCGGGCCGTACATATCTGGGTAGTGGTAGGCACTGACCTGTCGGGGGTTTTCCAGCAGGATCGGCGCCACATGCCCCGCAAGAAAGCCGACACAGAAGCCGCCGTCGCGCATCCCCAACGCACAGGCGGCAGGCGCGGTGCTTGCGACCACCTGTTGGCGCGCGTCATAGGCGGCCTGGCGGCCAACATTGAACTGCCGATAACGCTCAAGCCCCTGATCATTGCCATGAATGTCCGACAGAAAATTCCAGGTACGCCATAAATACGGATATCCGGTCCGATCGAGCAAACGGAAAATACGCTCATATACCGACTGACTATCCACAGCCATGTGGCTGTCTTTCCCGCCGATGGTCAACGTTCCGAACAGCACATCGCCATCCGCACGGTACCGAATACCCTCGAATTCCTTCGTCTCGGATACCGCCCCGCCCTGCCAAAGCTCGCCAGTCCCCGCCCCAGAAAACAAATGGGCGCTCTGCAACAAGGGCATGGGTACGGACATGAACGGCACATCGACCATCTCTGACGAACAGTCAGCGGGCGGCTCACCAAACCAGACCACACCCAGCGCCCGCTCAAAACCATCCTCATCACGACACGCCGCTGCAAAAAGGCGCGTGAAACGCAGGCTATGGGCGCAGGAAGATTCCGGGTTATTCATCAACATTCAAAGGTCACAGCCAAATATCACAACCATGGGGCAAAAGAACGACATTACGATCGATCATCTTACCTTGAATTAACACCACATAAGGGTGCATGACCTGCATTTGCATTATCGATACATCCCTCTGCCTCTTGACCAAAATGGACCGCAAACAAGCAAAACTTCTCCGAACCATCATGGTGTAATCTGGCGACTCAAGAAAATCGGGGGCAGACAAAATGTGCCAGCACACCCACGACACTAAATTCGATTTCCAGGGCGCCCTATGCCGATCTCACTGAGAAACAGCGTACTTCCCGTCACTTCTGTCCTCGTTATGGCGGCACTGCTCTGGTCCGGCCTCGCCCCGTTCGACCGGGCAACGTGGATCATGGAAACCCTGCCCGTCATGATTGCGTACCCCGCGCTCTGGTTCACCTACCAACGATTCCCGTTGACCCACCTGCTTTACCTGCTCATTGCCATGCACGCGCTGATCCTCATCGTCGGCGGTGCCTACACCTATGCGCACGTACCCATCGGCTTCGATCTACAGGCGCTTTTCGGCCTCCAGCGAAACCCGTACGACAAGATCGGCCATTTCTTTCAGGGACTGGTTCCCGCCCTCGTGGCCCGCGAGATCCTGATTCGCGGTGCGTATGTGAATGGCCGGAAGATGCTGTTCTTTATTGTTGTCTGCATCGTGCTGGCGATCAGTGCGACCTATGAATTGATCGAATGGGCGGCAGCACTGGCCATGGGCCAGGGTGCCGATGAGTTTCTGGGCACACAAGGCGATGAGTGGGATTCGCAGGCGGACATGTTCTTCGCGTTAATTGGTGCCCTATCGGCCTTGCTGACCCTGTCCCGATGGCAGGATCGGCAGATTGAAACACTCACCACTCACCGGAATGACTGACTCTGCAGAACCCACTACCCTCCATTCACATGAAAATAGACAGCCTTGATCATCTCGTTCTGACCGTCGCGGACATTCGCGCCACGACCAACTTCTACACCCGAACGCTGGGGATGGAAACGGTGGCCTTCGGTGAAGGGCGCACGGCCTTGTCGTTCGGCACGCAGAAGATCAACCTCCACGAATCCGGTCATGAGTTCGAACCGAAGGCGCAATACCCGAAACCGGGCTCATCCGATTTGTGCTTCATCACATCGACCCCCCTGCCGGAGGTGATCGAACACATCACGTCATGCGGCGTCACGATCATTGAAGGCCCCGTCCGACGGACGGGCGCGACCGGACCGATTCTGTCGATTTACTTTCGCGACCCGGACGGCAACCTGATTGAGGTCGCCAACCGCGTAGTGAACTGAGCATCAGATTTCGGCGACAGGACGGATATTGTGCCGCCGCGCCTGCCATGCCCGGTAGGCACGCACAGGATGCCGGAGCGATGCGACGGTATAGATCACCTTCATCACGCGCAGCGAGGGCCAGATGGGCGTGTTGCCGTAAATATCGCCCGCCAGCAGTGAAAGCAGTGCTTCCTTGACACGGAAAATGTTGCGCGGCCCCATGAACAGATCCCGCATCGCCGGGTTCGTCACACGGTAAATGAACCACGAGAACTCACGCGGCCCCATCCGCATCTGTTTGTCGAACTTCTTCAGCGCCGAAGCCGCCTTGGCTGGGTGCTGCAAGGCCGTATCAATCGCATCGGTTGCCATGACGGCGCTTTGCATGGCGAGCAGGACGCCGGAGGAAAAGACCGGATCGATAAAGGCGAAGGCATCACCAAGCAACACGTAGTTCTGGCCGTGCGTGCGATCCGACAGATAGGAGTAATTACCTGTCGCCTCGACGTTATTCACGAATTCGGCACCACGCAAACGCTCGGCAAGCGGCGCGCAGGACTCGATGTTGTCGCGCAGGAACTGTTCGAGGCTGCGGTCTCCTCGCGATTTCATATGGTACGGCCAGGTCACCATGCCGATGCTCGTGATGCCGTCCATCAGCGGAATGAACCAGAACCAGCCGTGATCGAACCAGAAGATCGTGATGTTGCCTTCGGCCTTGCCTGCGTTGCGCATCGCGCCACGCAGATGGCCGTACACCGCCGAACTGTTGTGCTTGGGGTTACGGTGCTTGGTTTGCATTTTGTTGGCGAGGAACGTGTCGCGCCCCGAGGCGTCAACCAGAAACCTCGTCTGCCACTCGGTTTGCGTTCCGTCATCCATCACGGCGGTGACACGAGCCCCACCGTTACCGGGAGGGTCGCCCGGCAGAAACTCCACGCTCTTGGCGCGGCAACCTTCATACACTTCCGCGCCCTTTTGTCTGGCATTGCGAATCAGAATCTCGTCAAACTGGGCTCGCGGCACCTGATAGGCCATCGGCATGGACTTATCCCAGGCCTCGGCAAAGTTGAACACCTGCTTGTGCGCATGATGCGGGGATACAAATTCCGCACCCCATTTTTCCATGCCGATGGCGCGGATCTCATCGCCGACCCCCAAGCGGTCAAATAGAGGCATATTGGCAGGCAGCAAGGATTCGCCAATGTGGAAACGGGGATGATGCGCTTTTTCGAGCACAACCACCCGATATCCGCGCTCAATCAGTAACGGAGCGACGGTGGCACCCGCAGGCCCGCCGCCAATGACCAGCACGTCGCAATGTTGCGAACGCACTTCTGAAGAAACCGACTGCACGTGGATGCGCTCCTGTTCATATGAGTACGGCAGCAAGTGCTCGACCGGTCACGGAATGTGACGTAGGCGGCGCCTGCCATGAATGTCCATTGACTCGCATCATATCACCGCCCGATTTCCCGGTTCATGGATTGCCGCATCCACAGAATCTGTCAAATACAAGGATTTTTGCCCCGAAGATAGGCCGTGTGTTCTCAACAGTCTGCAAAATTACGGATGGATTCCCCGTCGGATTTGTGCAGACTTGGTTCAAGTACACAGCGTAGCAAAACACTTCCGGTAGAATTTCCGGGGATGACACCAACAACAGGGGCGCTCTTTTGCCGGATTCAACTCCTATCGAAGACAGACCCGATGAAGGGGGACAAACCTTGGCCGATATGGGCTCCGCGCTTGTCGTCGGCGCGCGGACCGGGACACCCGATTGGATGGTGGAGATCGGCCAACGCCTGATCACGCTGATGCCCTACAAGGCTGTGGGCACCACCGTGTTCATGACGGTGTTCTTCATCGCTTATCTGCAATTGCTCCATCACCCCGTCAATACGGTCACACTGATGCCGCTAACGCCCATCGATCGCTGGATCGGATTCGAACCGTGGAGCCTCGTGATCTACCTCACGCTCTGGGTATATGTCTCTCTGGCACCCGCGCTGATTAAGTCAAAACAAGTGCTGTTCGGTTACGGCCTGTCGATCGGCATCGTATGTATCATCGGGTTAGTGATTTTCTGGTTATGGCCTACGGCCGTACCCACGCCGCAGATCGACTGGGCACGGTTCCCCGGTTTTGGCGCCTTGAAAAATGTGGACGGCACCGGCAACGCCTGTCCTTCCCTGCATGTGGCCACGGCTGTTTTTTCAGGTTTCTGGCTACACCGTTTGCTCCGACTGAGCCGTGCGCCATCGTGGTTACTGCTGTTCAACGTCCTGTGGTGTGTGGCGATCGTCTACTCCACGATGGCCACCAAACAACACGTGTTTCTGGATGCCGCTGCAGGCGTCGTGCTGGGCACCATCGGCGCGATCTGGTCATTGCGACTGCTGATGCGGCATGAAAATCCGGAGGGGCCACGTACAATGACACCCCCACATAAATGATTCCTGTTTCTCCACTATGCCCGATCCTGCCCCCATGCTCGCTCCGATAAGCCCGCTGGCCATCAGCCACTTCACCCTGAGCAATGCACTCGGATTCGGCAAGCCCGCCACACTCGATGCATTACAGGCACGGCGCAGCGGATTGACGCACTGTGATTTTCTGGACGTTACACTCGATACCTACATCGGCCGGACGGCAGACTTGGAAAACCGGCCCGTTGTCGATCGCCTCAAAGCCTTCGATTGCCGCAACAATCGCCTGGCCCAGGCCGCGTTGCGGCAGGATGGATTCGAACAGGCGGTTCACGCGGCCAAGACGCGTTATGGCGCGGATCGCGTGGCCGTCATCGTCGGCACCAGCACCTCGGGCATTCTGCATACCGAACTGGCATTTCGCGAACGCGACCCCGCCACAAACGCGCTGCCCGCCCCCCTGCATTACCGCGAAACGCATGAGCTCTCGTCCGCGCCTGAATTCGTGCGGCAGTATTTCGGACTGACCGGCCCCGCACTGTCGATTTCAACGGCCTGCTCTTCCAGCGCCAAGGTATTTGCCAGCGGATGGCGGATGCTGCAAACGGGCCTGTGCGATGCCGTGCTTGTCGGGGGCGTCGACAGTCTGTGCCTGACGACATTGTATGGATTCTCGTCGCTTGAACTGGTGGCGAACGAGCCCTGCCGTCCTGCAGATGCCGAACGTGGTGGCATTTCCATTGGTGAAGCCGCCGGGTTCGCGTTGCTGGAACGGCGGGAAAATGCACCCGATGCGGCACTGGGTTTGCTGGGGTACGGCGAAAGCGTGGATGCGCATCACATGTCCACTCCCCACCCCGAAGGACTCGGTGCGGAACTGGCCATGCAGCGCGCGCTCGATCGCGCTAGCCTGGCTCCTGCCGACATCGACTACATCAACCTGCATGGCACCGCCTCGCGCACCAACGATAGTGCCGAAGACAAGGCCGTCAGCCGCCTGTTCGGCACACAGGTTCCATGCAGTTCCACCAAGGGCTGGACAGGCCACACCTTGGGTGCTGCGGGCATCACCGAAGCGATCATCGGGTTGCTGTGCATCGAAAACGGCCTCATTCCCGGCAGCCTGAACACCCGGCACGTCGATCCCGACTTCACCAGCCGCATCGTGCTCGACAATGAAACCCGTCCGGTGCAGCGCGTGCTGAGCAATTCGTTCGGCTTTGGCGGCAACAACACCAGCCTGATTCTGGGCCGACTTTCGGGCCAACATTCAGGACGGCTCGACACATGAAGCACTCCGCAAACAACACACCCGCTCTCGCCGCGATTTATCTCGACGGCATCGGCGTATTCGGCCCCGGCATCGCCGACTGGTCGCAGGCCTGTGCCATGCTGAAAGGCGACGCACCATTCGACCTGAACGCCGATCTACCGCCGTTCAATGTCGCCGATCTGCCCGGCACGGAGCGCCGTCGCGCGGGCAAATCCGTCAAACTGGCCGTCGATCTGGCCGCACAGGCCGTACACGCCGCACAGATCGATCCAGCGCAACCCGCCGCCGTGTTCGCCTCCACCAGCGGCGACACCGAAGTGCTGACAGCTATTTGCGCTGCGCTCGCCACCGACGACCGGATGATTTCACCGATGCGTTTTCACAATTCCGTGCATAACGCCGCCTCCGGCTACTGGACCATCGCCCAAGGCAATCGCCAGCCCACCACGGCGGTCGCGTTGCACAACCTGACGGCAAGTGCGGGCCTGCTCGAAGCCGTCACGCAAGTCGTGACCGAACACACGCCGGTCCTGCTGGTGATTTACGACATCCCCTTCCCACCACCGCTGGACGCCGCAGAACCGATTGCCACCGTGTTCGGCATGAGTTTTCTGCTCCGACCGGAACAAACGGATCGAAGCCTGGCCCGACTCTCGCTGAGTCTGGCATCTGCCGATCAGGCCAATGTGGACACCCTGTCCGATCCTGTACTGGAAGCACTGCGCACCGGCGTCGCTGCGGCAAGGACACTACCGTTGCTCGCCGCACTGGCAAACATGTCATCCGTGCAAGCCCGGGGGGAAACGGCAGAGCAAACCGTCACGCTCGATTATGTAGCGCCGCGGGTACTGACGATGGGCATTACTCCGCTCGCCAACGGGAACGAATCGATGAAGGGGATATCATGAAGCGCGCACTCGTCACAGGCGGCAGCGGCGCCATCGGCGCGGCCATTTGCGAACGCCTTGCCGCCGACGGTTTTGAGGTTCTGGTGCATGCCAACAGCGGCACTGGGCGGGCCGAGGCCGTCGTTGCACGCATTCAGTCAGCCGGCGGAACGGCGCGCGCCGTGTGTTTCGATCTTGCCGACTTCGCCGCGACCGATCAGGCCATCGCCGAACTGATGGACGACGATCACCCCATTCAGGTCCTCGTGAACAACGCAGGCATCCACGACGATGCGCCGCTCGCAGGCATGTCCGCCGAACGCTGGCACCGTGTCGTCGATATTTCGCTGAACGGGTTTTATCACGTCACCCAGCCCCTGCTGCTGCCAATGATCCGTACACGCTGGGGCCGCATCATCAACATCAGCTCCATCGCGGGCGTGATGGGCAACCGCGGGCAGGTGAATTATTCCGCCGCCAAGGCCGGGCTGATCGGCGCCACCAAGGCGCTGGCTCAGGAATGCGCCTCGCGTGGCGTGCTCGTCAATGCCGTCGCGCCCGGCATCATCGAATCCCCCATGATCGAATCCGTGTTTCCACCGGAACAGATTCGCCAACTCGTACCGATGGCGCGGGCGGGCAAACCGGACGAAGTCGCCGATCTCGTGGCCTTTCTGGCCTCCGATCGCGCCAGTTACATCACCGGCCAGGTGATTTCCATCAATGGCGGCATGGCGTGATTCAAAACCCGATGAACGCAACCGATATGTCTCGACCAGCGGCAGCTCGCCGTGCGTTCATGCTGAGTTTCGACGACGGCCCCATGCCTGGGAAAACCGATGCCGTGCTGGATGCGTTGAGCCAATTCAGCGGTGAAGACGGCGAACCGCTGCGGGCCGGTTTTTTCATGGTCGGCGACGCGCCGGAGCGCTTCCTGGCCGGGCGACGCTATTTCGCCCCGTACGAAGTGTGGTGGCGCAAGGGCAGCATGCGCCGCCATCCCGAATTGGTGGCGCGCGCGCTGGCCGAAGGGCATGTCGTCGGTAACCACACCACCCACCACGTCTGGGCGCACTGGCCCGCATTCCGCCAACTTTCGGCGGCTCGCGAAGAAATCCGCGGCTGGGAAGCGCATGCCGAAGCGGCTGGCTGGAACCCCACGAGCGCCCCGCGCCTGTTCCGAGCGCCCTACCTGCTGCACACTCCGACCATGACCGCCGCTGCGACCGAGCTCGGGTACCGGATCGTCGGCGGAGAAACTGTGGGCGACGCGACACCCGGCTATGGGCTTCGTGCCATCGAACGACAGATCAGGCGCATCCTGCGCGCACCCGGCGAAGAACCCGCCCTGCTGGTTTTCCACGATATTCGCCCCGTCACCGCCCGCCATCTGGGCGCGATCCTCGAACGCTTGCAGCACGAGGGTCATGCGCTTCGACACTTCACCCCTTCCGCCGCGTAACACGGAAAAGCACCGCGCCCTGAACGCCCGGATCACCGTGCCGGGTCGATTTTCCCCGTCACGCTGGCGTTGCAGCGGAACCAGCCCGCAATACTGGCGCGGGGTTTACGGGTCGGGAGCACCTCGTGGGGTATCTGCTCACTCATGAAGATGACGAGCTTGCCCATTTCAGGGGTAATCACCGCCAGCTTTTCATCGGAATCTTCCGCGTAAATCACCAGCTCGCCGCCCCACTCTGCCTGCCAGTCCGGATTCAGATACAGCACGGTCGTGACCATTCGACTTGCCCGCCCGCGGAAACTGTCGAGATGCTTCTTGTAGAACCCGCCTTCCTTGTAGAGCGCGAAGTGGCATTCGTATTCGAACAATCCCAGAAACAGGCTGCGGTTGAGTTGCAACTGAAGCTCGGCCATCTGGTCGAGATAGGCTTTCTGCGCCGCCGTTCGCCCATCGAGCCATTTGATCTCGTCGCGACGAATCGACGAATTGATCTGATGAATCTCGCCGCGCCCCACCCCAGCGCGCTCCAGATGCCCTTCGGCATCGTGGTACTCGGCCTCCTCCAGCAGGGCCTGGCAGAGCGGGTCAGTCACGGCATGAGGCCATTCAAACCAACCTCTCTCCACGAGACCATCGACGAGCTGCTCAAACAGCACAGGTGTTAAATTCAGGGTCATGATTGACTCACAACAGAAGGGATTGAAGGGAATGTGCTGAGGATACGGAACGCCGTACGTCAACGACGGGGGGCCAAACTGATGGGTTGGCCATCAGCCACATTCTCATCCTGGCAATCGGCCAGAGTGGCCGCCAGGCTGGGGTAACGCGGTCGCCAATCGAGTATGCGTTGAATCGCGCTGGCGTCGATACGTTTGGATTCGGTCAGAAATTCACGGGTCATCGGCGTGGACTGCGCCAGTACATCCGCCAACGGCAGACACGGGGGCGGCGGCAACTTGAAATGCGCCGCCGTGGCGAGAAACAGCTCCGTCATCGGGCGAGGGGTGTTGTCACTGATGTTGAACAGCCCCGAAACCGGCGCGCCCTGTTCCAGCCGGGCAATCAATCGGGCGCAGATATCGGTCAGATCGTCGGCATGGATTCGATTGGACCACGGCGACTCATCCATGCACACAACCGGCGCGCCAGCCCGGATACGTTCCAGCGGCAGGCGATCGCAGGCGTAGATGCCGGTGATGCGCAACACGGTCAGCGGGATGGATCGGGCACGGCACCAATCGTCGAAGCGCGCTTCGGCATCGAGTCGGCGACGGCCTCGATCATGAGCGGGGGTCGCCGGGGTCTGCTCGTCGATCCATCCCCCATGATGATCGCCGTACACCCCGGTGGTGCTGGCGTAGATCACGCCGCGCGGTTGCTGCGTCGGCGGGATGGCCGCCAACCACCGCGCCACGCGGGTATCGACGACACCATCGTTGGGCGGCGGGGCGAAATACAGCCAGATGGCATTCGGCGGCAACGTCGCGGACGGTTCGTCCCGATCCAGATCGAAAGCCATTGCTTCCCACGTCGCTCGATGACCCGAAGGGCGCGGGGCCAGATGTCGGGCGAGCGACGTGATGGGGTGATCGAGATGCCGCTCGGCCACGCGCCGGGCGATATCGCCATAGCCGATGAGTACCAGCGGTGATGCCGTGGGGGGAAGTCGGTCAGTTGGCATTTTTCAGATGCTGCCAGACACGGCGGGGATGCAGGCCCGTCAACCAGCCGCTGGCGGCGTACACGAGTATGCCGCCAGCAATCAGCAGCACCAGCCAGACGATTCGAGTCAACGCATGGGCGTGCGTCCAGTGCATCGCATCGGGGCGAAGCCACATCAGCACCGCCGCCATCATCAGGGTAGCCGCCAATACCTGTCGCAAGAACAACCACAGGGCCGGGTCGGGTTTCCAGGCATCGCGCTTTCGCAGCACATACGCCAACAATCCGAAATTGACCCAGGCCGCCATCGCGGTGGTGAGCGCCAGACCGGCATGCGCCGCATACCCTCCGAGCAGGAACATCCATGGCAACACGATGATGGCCTTGAAGGCCAGGTTCGCCCCGACGGCGACCATGCCGATCTTGACCGGTGTCTTCGTATCCTGCCGCGCATAAAACCCCGGCGCGAACATCTTGATCAGCAGGAAGGCGGGCAAGCCCAGCGCATAGGCCGACATCGCCAAAGCGACCATGTGCGTATCAAACGCGTTGAACGAGCCGTATTCGAACAGTGTCGCCAGCATCGGTTGCGCCAGAACTACCAGTCCCGCACAGATCGGCAGCCCCAGCAGTACGGTGAACTTGATTGCCCAATTGAGCGTGCCGGAGAAATCACCGTGGTCGGTGCGGCTGTAGGCACGGGAAAGCTTCGGCAGGATGACGGTGGAAATCGCCACGCCGAACACGCCCAGCGGCAGTTCGACCAGCCGATCGCTGTAGTACAGCCACGACACGCTCCCCACCATCAGCATGGAAGCGAGGATGGTATCGACCAACAGATTGATCTGCGTGATCGAGGCACCGAACATCGCCGGAACCATCAAGCGGATGGTCTTGCGGACACCTGCGTGATGGCCGAATCGCGGGCGTGGCAACAAACCCAGCCGAGCCAGAAACGGCAGCAGGAAGAACAGTTGCAGAATCCCGGCGAAAAACACGCCCCACGCCAGGGCCATCACCGGTTCCTTGAACCAGGGCGCGGCAATCAGCGTGGCGGCGATCAACGAAATATTGAGCCAGATGGGAGCCAGTGCGGGCATGCCGAACCGTCCGAAGGAATTGAGCGTGCTCGCGGCGAAGGCCGTCAACGAGATGAAGAACAGATACGGGAACGTGATCCAGAGCATGTGCGCGGCGAGCGTGCGCTGAGCGGGATCATCCGAGAAACCCGGTGCAAACAGCGTAATGACCAACGGTGCCGCCGTGATTCCCAGCCCGACCACGACAATCAGCACCGCCGCCAGCGTGCCGAACATGTGATCGATGAAATCCTTCAGCTCTGCCCGGGTGTTCTTTTCCCGATATTCCGACAAGACCGGCACGAAGGCCTGCTGGAATGCGCCCTCCGCGAACAGGCGCCGCAGGAAATTCGGGATCTTGAACACCACGAAAAAGGCATCCGTGGCCGGGCTGGCGCCAAACACGCGTGCCAGCAGCATGTCGCGCACGAAACCGAGCACGCGCGAAATCATCGTCATGCTGCTGATCAGAGCGGTGGAACGAAGCAACCCCATGATGGCCGATCACCGAACCCGTGCTGTTCTGGTCATGACGATTTCGCCGCCAACTGGACGAGCAGGGCTTCGTAGATGCGCGACAGATCGATGAGGTGGGCCGTGGGCACCCGCTCGTCGATCTGATGGATGGTGGCGTTCAACGGACCGAGCTCGATCACCTCGGCACCGGTCGGGGCGATGAATCGGCCATCCGACGTCCCGCCCGCCGTCGACGGCAACGGTTTGACACCGGTCACGGACGCCACCGCCGCTTCGACGGCATGAACGAACGCGCCCTGTTTCGTGAGGAAAGGCTGACCCGAAATCGACCAGCTCAAGGTATGTCGCAATTGGTGTTTTACCAGCAACGCCTCTATGCGGGACTGAATTTTCTCCACCGTACTTTCGGTGTTAAAGCGCAGATTGAACTGCACCTGCAATTCGCCGGGAATCACGTTGTTCGCGCCGGTGCCCGCATGGATATTGGCGATTTGCAGTGTCGATGGCGGGAAGTGCGCATTGCCCTGATCCCATTCGATGGCCGTGAGTTCAGCCAGAAACGGCGCAGCACGGTGCACGGGGTTATCGGCCAGATGCGGATAGGCGACGTGACCCTGTTTGCCGTGAATGACCAGATTGCCCGTGATCGACCCGCGACGGCCGATCTTGTATTCGTCGGCCAACCGCTCGCGGCTGGAGGGCTCGCCCACCAGGCACCAGTCGATTCGCTCATCGCGTTCACTCAACCATTCGACGACCTTGACCGTGCCATCGACGGCCACGCCTTCTTCATCGCTGGTGATCAGGAAAGCCATGCGGAACGGCGGCTCGGGCGTCGTCTGCAAAAAACGTTCGATGGCCGTCACCATGGCGGCGACCGAGCCTTTCATATCCGCGCTACCGCGGCCGATCAGAACGTCATCGACGATATTCGCGGCAAACGGAGGTTGGCTCCAGGCCGAGACATCGCCCGTCGGCACCACATCCGTGTGCCCGGCAAAACAGAACAACGGGCCGGATGACCCTCGTACCGCCCACAGGTTGTCGACATCGCCGAACTGCAAGGGCGTGATCTCGAAGCCTACGGCCTCCAGGCGTTCAGCCAACAACAGTTGACAGCCGACATCATCTGGCGTGACCGAAGCACGGCGGATCAGGTCCTGCGCCAGTGCGATGGTGGGATCGGGATGCAAGGAATCGTTCATGCCAACACCTTCATTTTAAGGCCTTTTGCCATTGTTCCGGGTCGAAGCCGACCAGCGTTGCTTTACCCGAAACCAGAATCGGTCGTTTGATCAGGCTGGGATTACTCAAAGCCGCGGCACGTGCAGTGGCCGTGGTCATCGCGTTACGCTCAGCTTCCGGCAAACGGCGCCAGCTCGTGCCACGACGATTGATCACCGTTTCCCATCCGAATTCACCCAGCCAGCGATCCAGCAGGTCTTCTGGCACACCGGCCTTCTTGTAATCATGGAACTGGTAATCCACGCCATCATCGGTCAGCCAGACACGTGCTTTCTTCACGGTGTCGCATTGGGGAATTCCGTATAAAGTCATCATGTTAATTAATACGCAGAGTAAGTGATTCGTATTGGTCGGGATAGATAAGTTTGATTCGCGCCGTATCCGCCGGTGGCTACACTTGAAGCGGGATGAAATAGAAATATACCCGGATAAAAACACGATCGGGAAGATACAAATAAATCGCCACGGGCCTGTATGTGTTTGCTGGAAGTCCACATCAGCCAGATTTCATTGAGGAGCCACCATGGATTCTACGCCATTCCCGACAAAACTCGCTTTAGGCCTGACTTTTGCGGCCTTGGTCTGCGCGGCTGCCTTGCCTGCGGCGGCCGAATCACATGACCCGAAGTGGGGCGCCAGCCTGCACACGGAACACTGCGCAGGTTGCCATTCGGCACCACATAATGCCGCTTTCTATCAATCTCGACGCGGCGGAAAGATCCAGAGTTCCGATAGCCTGCACACCATGGTCCAGTCCTGCGCCAACCACTTCAACCTGCCGTGGTTCGACGAAGAGGTAAGTGCGGTCTCAATCTATCTGAACCAGAACTACTACCAATTTGAGTAGCCTGGTTCGAAGTGCCCGTCTCTGGAGACTCGCCGCCGGTGAGACCGCTCGAAAATGTTAAGGAACCGCCAGCCGATCTGTCGGCGGGTCGAAACGCAACGACAGATCCACCGCACGGACATGCTTGGTAATCGCGCCGATCGAGATGTAGTCCACACCCGTTTCCGCGACATCGCGCACGGTGGCAATGTCGACGTTGCCCGATGCTTCCAGCTTTGCCCGTCCGTCGTTCAAATCCACGGCGGTACGCAACCCATCCAGGTCGAAGTTATCCAGCAGAATCCGCTCAACGCCCGCCGCCAGAGCTTCTTCGAGTTGGTCGAGGGTTTCGACCTCTACCTCAAGCGGCACGTCGGGATTGATCACGCGACTTGCCTGCACCGCAGCCGTGATCGAACCCGCCGCCATGATGTGGTTTTCCTTGAGCAAGACCATGTCATACAAACCCAGTCGATGGTTGAAGCCACCGCCACAGGTGACGGCGTATTTCTGCGCCATGCGCAAACCGGGAATCGTCTTCCGGGTATCGAGAATGCGCGCGGATGTCCCGCTGATGGCATCGACAAAGGCGCGAGTTACTGTCGCCGTGCCGCTCAGGGTTTGCAGAAAATTCAAGGCCGTGCGCTCGGCTGTCAGCAGCGCGCGCGCCGGACCATCGAGCGTGCAGATGACACTACCTGCCGGGACGGTATCGCCATCACTGTACAGCCATTGAACCAGTGAACGATTCGATACACGGCGGAACGCGGCTTCTGCCCAGGCTGTGCCAGACAACACGCACGATTCTCGCGCCAGGATCCGCCCCTGCATCATCTGTTCGGCCGGAATGAGCCGCGCAGAGACATCGCCGCCGCCCATATCTTCGGTCAGCGCGCGCGTTACATCATCCGCTATCTGCTGGGAGTCAATCATCACTTCAAATTTTCCGGAATTTCAGGGCGCTTACTGTACCGTTCGGCGCCCATGAAGGCCAGCGCGCCGCACTGGACGTCATCAGCTCGACGACACAGATTGAAACGTTTTGTCACACATAAGACACGCCTGGGTAAAACCTTGGGTTCATAGTGGAGCCGTGTCATAGATTTTTCTGATGCCACTATCACTAGGCATTTACCCGTGAGGAAAATGAAATGCAACAGATGACAATTACGAAAAACCGTTGGTCGACCCTGGCAATCATCGGCTCCATCTTAATCGGCGGGGGCGTTGCCACAACAGCTTCTGCAGCCACCGCCAGCTGCCCGACATCCTTTACACCATTGACTCAACCTGAAGTGGATGAGGCTCTGTATATGCGCGAAGAGGAAAAAGTAGCGCGTGACGTCTACCTTGGACTCTCTTCCTTTTGGCAATCACAGGTAGGCGATGTTCCCGTCGTTACCATCATGAGCAATATCGCACAGTCCGAGCAGACGCATATGAACAAAATGGCCGAAGTGCTCGCTTGCTATGGCTTGACGGATCCCGTCGACTCGGCCGAAACCCAAGGTGTTTTCCTGAACCCCAAGCTGGCAGGACTCTACCAGACGCTGGTTGCACAAGGTCAACAAGGCCAACTGGAAGCACTGAAAGTTGGCGGGCTGATTGAAGAAGTCGACATGATCGATTTGCAGCACAGCATCGACTTGAGCCAGCAGGCCTACACCGATTCGGTATACGCCAACCTGATGTGCGGTTCCCGCAATCACCTGCGCAGCTTTGCCGGGCAGATCAAGCTGATGACCGGCACCTACACCGCTCAGGTTCTGCCTCAATCTGAAGTGGACGCCATCGTCAACAGCCCGATGGAGAAGTGCGGCCTCTGAGGATCACGTTAGCGCCAACAACCCGACCGTCATCGGCTTAGGCCGGATCGATGGCCATCACCCAAACACAAACCGCCCGATTATCCATCACTTGGAGAATCGGGCGGTTTGTCATATTGTCATAATCGTGTCATTCCCTTGCGGTCAAATAGTCATCACCCTGCAACACGAGCATTCATCATGGCACGCAAAACAATTTTGATCGTTGAAGACGAGAAACCCATTCGGGAAATGGTAGCGTTCGCCCTCGGACGCGCGGGCTACGATCTGATCGAAGCGGGCGATGTATCCGAAGCGTTCGAACAACTGTCGCACAAACTGCCGGATCTGGTCCTGTTGGACTGGATGCTTCCGGGTGCCAGCGGCATCGAATTCGCCCGGCGCATGAAGCGGGATGAACTCACACGGGACGTGCCGATCGTCATGTTGACTGCGCGAGGCGAGGAAGAAGACAAGGTCAGCGGCCTCGAAGCCGGTGCAGACGACTACATCACCAAACCGTTTTCACCCCGTGAACTGATGGCACGAATCAAGGCCGTGCTACGTCGTGTATCGCCCGATGGCGAAGGCGGCGTGATCGAAGTGGCGGGTTTGCGGCTTGACCCTGAAAGCCATCGGGTGACGGGCGGCAGTGTCGATATCGATGTCGGCCCGACCGAATTCCGTCTCCTGACCTTCTTCATGACACACCCGGAGCGCGTATTCAGCCGGACGCAATTGCTCGACCGCATCTGGGGCCGGAACGCCTATGTTGAAGAGCGCACCGTCGACGTCCATATTCTGCGTCTGCGCAAAGCCTTGGTTCCCAGCGGGTTCGATGCGCTGATTCAAACGGTGCGCGGCGTCGGCTACCGGTTGTCCAGTAAAGCCTGATCGATCGTGCCGCAGAAAATACTCAACACCGTCAAACGGCCAGATCGATCCCCTACCGCCCGATACAGGCATCAAGACCGGATATGGCGCCTGAGCGCAGCGCGCTGGCGACAGGAACTCCTGTTACTCCTGCTCTCGGCACTACCGGGCGGGGTTCTGTTCATGTTTGGCGGCGCAATCAGCTGGGCCATCGCATTCACGTTTGGTTGTTACGCCCTCTCACTGCTGTACCGACTGATGCGGCTGGCGCGCAGCGTCCGGCGTCAGTTCACCGGTCAGACAACCTACGGGCTGACCGGCCTGATTCAGGATCGCCAACGTCGTGTACGCGCCTCCTGGGTTCGGCGACAGCGCAAGCTGGTCGATTTATTGAAGCGATACCATCGCTCCGCCATGTCGGTACCGGATGCGATGGTGGTTCTCACACCATTGCGTGAAATCGAGTGGTTGAACGATGCCGCCTGCGATCTGCTGAACCTGACGCAGAACGATTTGGGCCTGCGTATCGACAACCTGATACGCGACCCCACATTCGTGAATTGGCTGGGGGAAGGCGCTTCGGGGCGTGTTCTGGAGTTCCAGTCACCGGGCGATGAGCAACGGGCGCTGAATCTGCGCATGGAGCCCTATGGCGAGGATCGCAGCCTGCTGATCGGCCGGGACGTTACGGCGCTCTACCGTCTTCAGGGCGTGCGACAGGACTTCGTGGCCAACGTATCGCACGAATTACGGACACCGCTGACGGTGCTGGCGGGTTACCTCGAAACCTTACTCGATAGCGAAGAAGATACGCACGGTGAAATGTTCCGCATCCTCACCAACATGCACCAACAATCAGAGCGTATGCGTCGCATCGTCGAAGATCTGTTGCTACTTTCGCGACTGGAAACCTCACGCCCCGACGAGGAGTATTTCGAGTCCATCGACATGCGCAGCCTGCTCGAAACCGTCGCTCACGACGCGGAACTGCTCTCCGGCGCAGAGCAACATCAGATACTGTTGGAAATAGACTCGGGGTTATGGCTGGTTGGCATCATGCGGGAGCTTCACTCCGCCTTGTCGAACCTGGTCTTCAACGCCGTCAAATACACTCCTGGCGGGGGAACAATCACGATTCGCTGGCACCAGAATGCAAAAGGGCAACCCGTATTCGAAGTTCAGGACACCGGCATTGGTATCGAACCGCGGCACATTCCCCGTCTCACCGAACGCTTCTACCGAATCGATGTGGCACGTTCGCGCACACGCGGGGGCACGGGGCTTGGCCTGGCGATCGTCAAACACGTGATTCTGAGGCACGATGCAAAGCTGGACATTACCAGCCAGCTCAATCAGGGCAGCGTGTTCCGGGTCACCTTCCCCGCCTCGCGCGCCGAACGCCACAATACGCCCGCCCTGACTACAGACATGAAAAACGCCCAGTAAAGGGCGTTGATTTAGAGTCAGATCATGAATCGGTTGCGTCAAGCCGCCACTTTCCCCATCAGACCAAAGCTTTTCATGAACGGACCCGCCAAGGCAGGGTTCTTGATCATGGTGGCGTAATCGCCGACAAAAAACTTCAGACGGCCCAAGGCCACGGCGGACCCAAGTCCCACCATGCCCGGCGGTGAATCCTGCCACTTCTCCCATTGCTCTGGATTGGCACGCATGTCCCAGTGCAATTCGCTGCCGTCATAGGCGCCGGCGTAAACGATCTTCCCCTGTTCAACGCGAACATAAGCCCTGGGTGCTGGATCTTCCGGAAAACCTACTCCGATCGTCGTCGAAAAACCCGAGTCGGCCAACATCCCGGCAACCTCAGGTGCTTCATTCCATTGTTGTTGATACGCATTCATCCACTCTGCTCCAAACAATTCCATCTTTTCACCGCCTCCTAGCATGGTGATTCCCTAACAACCGGCGTCAAATCCAATCGCACCGCCGATCACCTTGGTACACGGGCCTCTTGCCCGATGCCTGGCTTATTCGTTCGTCCAGGCTTCCTCGACACATAATCGAGACGACATACTGTCGGCGCAGCGCCCGGAGCTGTCCAAGTAAATTCGTTGATACTAAATTAGTTATTCGCTCATGAACCGAGCGAGCCATGACGTTTCGCGCCACATCAAAACACACGGATAACCTGCAGATGCGGCTTGCTTATTCGACGCCCCATTTGGACAGTCGATATCGAAGTTGCCGCAAGCTCAATCCCAAGCGCCTGGCCGCCTCGCTCCGATTCCACCGGGTCGTCTCCAGTGCGCTCAACACCTGACGCTGTTCTTCCGCTTCCAAAGCACTGCTTGGCAACATGGCCCCCCAGGTCGATTTGACGACCGGTGCTGTGCCCATAGGGTTATCACCCGGCTCGGCCGACGGGGAATACGAACCGGTGTCGGGGAAGTCGGACAGCGCGGAAATTCCGAGCAGATCACCATCGGTCAACGCGATGGCCCGCTCCAGTAGATTTTCCAATGCTCGAACGTTCCCTTCGAAAGGCTGCTGAGCCAGCCAGCTCAAGGCATCCGCAGTCAGGTGCGGGGGACGACGGCGCTCCCGCTCGGCCAGTCTACCCAGAATATGGGCGCAGAGCGCAGGTAGATCTTCCAGTCGCGCACGCAGGGGCGGCACACGCAACTCAATCACATTGAGACGGTAAAACAAATCATGACGGAAGTGCCCGTCGCGCACCGCCGCATTCAGATCCTGATGCGACGCCGAGATAATCCGCACATCAATGGGGACTTCGGCATATTCACCGACAGGCCGGACCTTGCGTTCCTGAATGGCACGCAGCAACTTGACCTGCAAACCCAACGGCAGATCGGCCACTTCGTCCAGAAACAGGCTCCCCCCTTCCGCCGCACGGAAGAGCCCTTCATGCGCCTGATGCGCCCCCGTGAATGCGCCCTTCTTGTGACCGAACAATTCACTCTCGATCAATTCAGCCGGGATGGCGCCGCAGTTGACCGGAATGAAGGGACCATCGGCCCGACCACTGAGATCATGGATCTGACGTGCCACCAACTCTTTCCCCGTGCCCGACTCGCCGCAGATGAACACCGGTGCCTGAGAACGAGCCACTTTTCGAATGGTCTCGCGCAGCATCTGCATGGCACGCGACTGGCCAATCAACGGAGACTTGGCCGCACCCTGCTCTTCGACAGCCGCGTTCAAACCGGCATCTGGCTGACCGTCCGCCGGAGCTGCGTCTTGCCGAAGCGTGCGCGCCCCTTCAGCATCCATTGATGAACCATCAAGGGCCACATCAAAGGTTCGCGCCTTGAGTGCGTCGCGCAGGAGGCGCTTGAGCACCAACTGCTCGATCGGCTTGGACACGAAATCGAATGCACCCGCCTTGAGTGCGCGAACGGCGGCATCAACCTGTCCATGAGCCGTAATCACCGCCACAGGCAAATCGGGAAACTGCTGCCGGATCTCATCCAGCAGATCAAGCCCATCTCCATCGGGCAAGCGCATGTCGGTCAAACAAAAACTGAGTGTGTGGCCCAACTCGGCCAATTGCGCGCGCGCGCTGCCCAGATCGGCGGCCAGATGGCATGTCACGCCTTCACGGCGCAGCGACAAGGCGATCAGTGTGCGAATATCGAGTTCGTCGTCAACGATCAAACAAGCGGTCATAAACAAAATCCCAGTTCATGAAGCGCCATCATACAGCGCGCGGACAACGTAGAACAAAGCAGGTGCCGGTCGAACCGGAAGCGGACGTATCCGCTCCTGCGGCTTCGGCATAAAGTTGCGCGCCATTGGACAGGGCGAGCTCCCGACTGACATACAACCCCAGCCCCACTCCTTCGACGTGTGTCGTGAAAAAGGGCTCGAACAACGAACTGGCGGCTGCGTCGGACAAGCCGGGGCCACGATCGCACACCTTGAGCACAACCGTATCCGGCTTGACGACCTGGCAGGTAATGCACAAATAGACCACACCATCGGCACTGCGACCATGCCGCACGGCATTGGTGACGAGGTTATCCATAATCTGCCAAAGATGTGAGACATCAAACGTCAATGCGCAAGCAGCATCAGCTTTTCCAGGAGCCTGCCAGACGACCGAGTTTGCTTGCCAGTTGAGTCGGTGAAGCTCGACAAACTCTTCCAGCCACTGGGTGATATCAATCCGAGCCGGTTGGACCTGCGGCCTGCGAGCGACATCCAGCACGCCTTCAACCAACGTGTTTATGCGCGCACTGTGGCGGATGATAATTGGGATCAGCTCGGCTCTTTCCTCTTCCGAGGTTGAATCGGCGAGCAACTCACTGGCCTGACGGATGGACGACAAGGGGTTCCGCACTTCATGAGCAATGCTCGCCGTCAGCCGCCCCAACGAGGCCAGTTTGTTCTGCTGTACACGGGCATCTTCGACGGATAGATCCACCAGCACCACCAGTGCTCGCTGTCCCAGTTCGGTTTCCAGCGCGTGAAATTCAGCCCGAAATCGATTCGGTTCGTCACACTCGATACTTTCGATGATTCGCCCGTCGTACCAATCCTGCAGCGCATTCGCAAGCGCGGGATGCGCATCCCGTAATCGCAATTTGGATGGGGGTTTCCCCTCGACACTCTGGACATCACCTCGGCGGCGGGCCGCCAGCAACTGTCGGGCCGCCGTGTTGATATAGTCCACTTGTCCAACCGGATCGCTGATCAGGATGCCATTCGACGACCGCTCAATAATCTGGACAGCCAAAGTGGACAGGTAATGGATTTCCTTTTCCTTGCGCTGGGTCAGACGCTCCACACGCTGGACACGCTGCTCGAATGTCGCCACCAGAATGGCAACCACGAACAGGGCAAAACCCAGAAATCCTGCTGCTGCAAACTGACGCTCCGCATGCTCCACCAGAGAAGACACCATGGTTTCACCCAGCACCATGATGCTGGCCAACGCGGCGTAACCAATGGCGGCCGAGGCACCCAGCAACACCGCAGCCAGACCGACGGCCACAATCATGAGCAAGGCAATGCCGCCGCCCGGGCCTCCGGAAGCATGCATCACCAGAACCAGGACAACGATGTCGCCGAGCGCGTGCAAATGCGCCTGCGGACGGAAAGGCAGGACATGCAGCTCCAGCAGGAACTCGAACCCCATTGCGAGGACAAGATAACCCCAGGCTACAAAACCGAACAGGTAGGGATCCTGCTGCCCGAAAACCTGTGGACCCCGGCCGGAAATAGAGGCGGCGACTAACGCAAAGGCAAGAAAGACACGGTAGGCATTGACGAGACGAATGCCGCGCCAGTTGTCGGCTTCGGCACCAAATCTGCTGTTGGGGCGAGTCTGAATCATGAGGCCTCGATCATTGATGTCGGGTCATTGGTTCTGGATCATGAGTGAACTCATGAGGAATGCCGATCATGCCATGCCTGGGCATGCTCCCAACTGCAAAAGGAATGCCCATCTCGCTCCACAGCCTTGTTTTTTGCCGTGAACACACCGCATTCCGCACAGCGGATTGTTTCCAACGTGTCGAGCGGTTTCACTCTAGGCAATCTCGGAGCCGAGCGCGCACGGCGCTTGTATACCGCGTAACCGACAATTCCGAGGATGATTACGATCCAGAACAATAATTTAGACATGGAATCTTCGAAGTAAAAAAATCAAGGCATTGACAAGAAGCGCCGCTCATCTTACTGCGTTTGCCCCCGGAAACAGATAGCCAATCCAAACTTTGAAACCAACCCTAGGGTCGATCCGGCACGAAATTCAGTACATCACCGTTAATGCAATAACGCTTACCGGTCGGGGGCGGACCATCATCGAACACGTGGCCGAGGTGAATACCCGAGCTGGCGCTGACTACCTCGACACGGTGCATCCCGTAGGAATTGTCTTCTCTCAATTCAATGGCCCCCGGCACGGGATTGAAGAAACTCGGCCAACCGGTGCCACTGTGGAATTTGGTGTCACTACGAAACAGGGCCGCACCGGTGATCGGGTCCACGAACGTGCCTGGGCGCTTCTCATCCAGATGAGATCCGGTGCCGGGTCGCTCGGTACCCTGCTCAAACGCGATCTTCCGTTGCTCGGGGGTCAACAGGTAGTAACCCAGCCATCTCCAGAACCGGTCTTTGTCGCCGTTATACCCCGTATAGCGGGAAACTTCCTTGCCCTGCTCGAACAGCACGATGGTTGGCGTGGCGAACAATGCTTTTTCCAGCGCCCAGCCCGCTGGTGGATTCGGGTTGAGCGTGGCGATGATAGGTACGGGCGAATGCCAGTCTGCAAGCACATCCTGCTTGAACTGGGCGCAGAACGGACAATCATGAGCTTCGAACACAATCAGCTGGCGGTCGGCATGCAAGTCCGCCGCACGCAACTGCGGTGCCTGTGCAACCGAACCTGAACGGGTATCGGCGCCAGGGTAAGCCACGCCCGTGCCGCCCAGACCACAATACCCGTTGGGATTCTTCTTGAGGTAGTCCTGATGGTACTCCTCGGCGGTATTGTAATTACGCAACGGCGCGATCTCAGTGGTAATCGCACCCCGCCCCGCCTTGGTCAGGGCAGCCTGGTACACATCCCGAGTTTCCAGTGCGACCGCTTTCTGCTGATCGGAATGGTAATAGATGACGCTGCGATAGTTGCTGCCCAAATCATTACCTTGACGATCACCCTGGGTCGGATCGTGGTTCTCCCAGAACTTGATGAGGATGGTTTTCAGGCTCACCTTGACGGGATCGAAGGTAACCTTGATGACCTCGGCATGATTTCGCTCTCTCAGAGCACCACGCTCGATGGCCTGCTCGTCATTCAACACATCCCGATAACCTACACGGGCTTTGTCACCGCCCGCGTAGCCGGACTCCACATCGATCACACCGGGGATTTCGGACATACGTTTCTCTGCCCCCCAGAAGCACCCCATACCCAATACGATGGAGTCGGTGGCTTCGGAGCCATTCTTTTCTGACCTGATGCTATCCGCCTGAATATTGCTCGTCATAAATAGAACCCCTCCGATCAAAACGCCCAATCTCCTCCAGATCCGCCTTTTCCAGGACTCAGACATGGCTCACCTCAAACAATCTTGGTTATTGAACGAGTGTAGCCCAGACACCGTGGAAAACGCGGTGAGAAAAAGCAGGGGAATGGAAATGGGGCCGAGACGTGATCAGTCCCGTTGGGGATCGATCCGGTTACCGCTGTCCTTGTACATCAACTGCGTGATCTGCTCGGAAACAAGCCCAATCAGGAAAATCGTGATCGCCGCGCTCCATAAAAATACAGAGGCCAGCGACAAACGATTAAATTCGCTGTAGGTATACAGGTAATACCCTAAACCCACGATGAGATGCAGCAAGGAAACCGGCAAGAACAACTTGAGCGGCGAATACAACGTGCCGATCTTGAAAATGATCAGCAAAAATCGCACGCCATCCTTGAACAACCGAATATGGCTTTTGCCGATGCGCTTGGCTGCCATGATCGGGACATAGGCGACACCATACCCGGCACGGAAGAAAGCCATCGTGCTGGTTGTGGGATAGGAAAACCCATTGGGCAAAAGATACAGAAACTCGCGGAATTTTTCGGCGCGCACCGCCCGGAAGCCCGACGTCAGATCTTCAATCTTCTGCCCGGTCATCCAAGAAGCCAGTGCATTGTAGAAGCGGTTGGCCAATCCTCGCCCCACGCTGGCCTGCGACCCCGACTGCCGCGCGCCCACCACCATATCCAATCCGTCGTTGAGTCGGGCGAGCAAGCGGGGGATATCCGCAGGATCATGTTGGCCATCGGCGTCCATAAACACCAGCACCTGACCCGTGGCATGGCGCGCACCGGTTTTGATGGCCGCGCCATTACCCATGCTATAGGGGTGCGTGATGACTCGAGCCCCGGCCGCCTCCGCTACCTGAGCGGTATTGTCGGTAGAGCCATCGTTGACCACAAGGATTTCCGCATCGGGAAAGGCCTGACGAATCCGACTGACCGTATTCCCCACCGCCCCGACCTCATTCTTGGCAGGGAGGATGATCGAGAGGGAGGTTGAAGCCATCATGGCATAGGGTTCCTTAAGCGGTCTGATTGAACACGGTGGTCTGTTATCGACTTAACCCGACTTGCCGAAATGCTGAGCCAGACGAGAGAGCTTCTCTTCCATACTCAAGTTCTCGGTTGCTGGCGCTGCCTGAGTACCGGGAGCCGCTGGCATGTCTGCTCGCGGTGGGCGGGCCTGATCCCGGCGCGGACGGCGTGGGCGCCGTCCTGATGGTGCGCCTGCATCTCCATCACGCCCTTTCCCTTCGACCCCACTGGCGGGACGCGGTTTGCGGGCCGGCTTGGGACGGGGTGGTTTCTTGCCCTCTGCGGATGACTCCGTAGCCTGCTCACCCGAGACTGCATCCGATGGATTCTGGGTAGCCTGACGCGCCTCCCGCTGCTGCTTGATCGCAACGATCTGAGTCTTGGCGAACTCGCGCGCCTTATCGTCCACTTCCTCGGCAGTTTCTCCAGCGAGTGTGATGCGGTGCGTGTTATGCACCATACCGTAGTGGTACGACAGCCGAGATGTATAGAATTTGATGCCCGTACGAATCGCATGACTGTTCAGACCTTCAAGTCCAGCCGGACGATCAGCCAGGATTTGCTGCAACACACCGATAGTCAGTGGTTTGACCGAGCGCGGCTCCGAAAAGAAAGCCAATGGCCAGGCAGCGACCAGACGAGCGATGACTTCCTGAGGAGGAACTCGCTTTTTGGCGGGTTTATCCGCCTTCTGCTCCGAGTCCGTCTGCTCCGAATCCGCCTGCACTGGGCCAGTGCTCGGCTCAACCAACTGCTCCACGTGTGTTTCAGAAGTCATGTCAGCTTCTGCCAATGCAGCAGCGTCCGGCGCCGATGCCACGGAGCCCGCCTGATCAAGAGCCAGATCGCGGGGTTGGGATTGATCAGCCGCATCAGCGGTAGGGCGGGAAGATTGCTCGGTCATATTCAAACGCTACTGGCCATAGTACAAAGGAAGACAGGATGCGGAGCTTAACGGTTTAGCAAGTCGTACACCACATCGGTGACGACCTGTCCGGCCAAATTGGCGATCACCACGTCGGCACCGACCTGATAATAACGGTATCCGGGAGGCAATGGCTGCAGCCCGCGCACGACCTCGTAAGGCAGCGGGGCATAGGCATACGGTGGTGGCCACGGTGCGCCGCGATAGAGTTTTTTAGCTTGCCCCGGAGGCAATCGATGCGCGCGATCCCCGCGCCCGTGACGGCGGTACCAGTCGTTGATGTAGTACTGCTCGCGGGTGCTGATTTGGTAATGATCGTGCCCACGATCCGCACGCACGCCACGACGATCATCGTCGCGATCGCGATCGTCACCGTGATGTCTGTCCGATCGATCCTGTCCGCCAGCCCAAGGAGGCGGATCGGCACTGGCAACCGTGCTGCCGACACTCACGCTGAACATACCTGCCACAACGGCCATCAAAATCTGATTTCTCAAGCGCATAGCACACCCTCCCGTGTCAATTCGGCGAACGATCCATTTGCTGGATCATCGCCCTAAGTCGAAATAATAACCAAAGCCCGGGCAAAGCAGCGATAAAAGTCATCACAAAAAAGCTGGGCCAACCTAAAGCAGACACCGTGAGACCAGCAACCGGCCCGAGGTAAACACGCCCCAAGCTGGCGATGGCCGACAACAGTGCAAATTGCGTGGCGGAATAACGAATGTCGCAAGCGGCCATCAGCAAAGCCACGAAAGCCGCCGTACCCAACCCGCCGGTGAAGTGCTCCAGCGCGATGACCGGCACCATCAATCCCAGGCTTGGCACCACAGCCAGCAGGGCGTAGCCCAGGTTCGTCACCGCCTGCAGGACGCCAAACACCAACAGCGAGCGGAACAGTCCCAGCTTGATCATCCACAGGCCACCGAACAAACCACCGATCAGCGTGATGACCAACCCTAATCCGTTGTTGATCAGACCGATCTCAGCCAGACTGAAACCGGCGCCGCGAATGAGAAAGGTGGTTGAAAGTGCGCTGGCGAAAGCATCGCCGAATTTATACAGCACAATAAGGGCCAGCAAGGCCCAAGCTTCACGTCGTCCGAAAAACTCTCGCAAAGGCTCGACCACCGCCGCCATCAAGCTCGGCGGCGCCAATTCCAAGGTGTTCTTCTCCGGGGCAATCAAGGTGGCTACGATGCCGATACCCATGAAAACGGCCATCACCGTGTAGGTAAGCGGCCAACCGAAATATTGGGCGAAGATCATGGCAAGACTGCCTGCCGCCAGCATCCCGAGGCGGTAGGCCATGACAAACAGTGCCGCACCGAAACCACGCTCTTCCGGGCTGAGCGTATCAGTTCGCCACGCGTCAATGGCGATATCCTGCGTGGCAGAGAGCGTCGCCAACATCAATGCCAAAAGAGCGAACGGCCAGATCTGGCTTTCCGGTTTAGTGATTGCCATGGCCAGCAGAGTCAATGCAATGGCCACTTGCGCCAGCAACATCCAGCTTCGACGCCGCCCCAGCCAGCGGATGCTGTAGCGATCAAGCAAAGGGGCCCAGAGAAACTTGAGCGTATAGGGCAACCCGACCAGCGCAAACAAGCCGATAGTGGACGTACTGATGTGACTCACCGTCAACCAGGCTTGCAGCGTGCCGGAACTCAAAAGGAAAGGCAGTCCCGAGGAAAACCCCAGCAACAGAACCGCCAGCTCGGTTCGCGAGGTCAGGACACGGCGAAAAGGGGCTAACCAGGAGGTATTCATGCCGCGCATCCTCGCACGAAAAATCGGTTTACGCTGCATTTGGGATAAACTTAACCCCCGAACACATATGATTTACCAACCCCATGCACTGCACCATTTACAAAAGCCTGAAAAAAGCCGACTTGTACCTGTTTCTCCCCAAGGGCACCCTGCCAGATACGCTAGACGCGGCAGTACTGGCACCCTTCGGTCGACTGGAGGAAGTCATGCATCTGGATTTGAGCGTGGATCGTGCGCTGGCCAGAACGGATGCGGCCACTGTCCGCCACTATCTGTCGACGCTCGGGTTTTATGTTCAAATGCCGCCCGGAAGCCAGAACTGGGCGCATTGGGACAACCTCAAGGCCGGCATTCCGCGGCCAGCTGGTCTGTAACGCAGCCTCGAGATTCCATCCCGCCCCGTTCAATACCCAAGTCCATACTCTGTTTTAAGGAGCCATCGCCTTGCGACCATTGACCTTTTTAACACGTAGTCTCTTTCTGCTGGTGCTTTTGTCACTCGGCGGCTGCCTGTTCAACAACGGCCCCGACAAAGACTCCGTGCGACAGATTCTGCAAGATCAACTCGATCCATCCGGCAAAGTCATCCTGGTAGAACGGATCGACTCCCTCAACGCTGCCGAACAAGACCAGAAATGGACGGTCGATGTCATCGCCACACTGGCCTTCAAGCAAAGTGCAGAACAGGTTGCCAAAGCACTGCAAAACGCCGATTCTGCCAGCAGTTTGCTGGGCACCGTCGGGCAAATTGGTTTGATGCTGCAGTTCGGTAATTTCAAGGAAGGACAAACGCAAACCTACCGCACACGTTTACAACTCTTGAAGGGATCGAGCGGCTGGATGCCGGTCGAGCGCAAATAATGCCTCTTGACGTCGCTACGATGCGGCTGCCGCGTCATACATCTTCCTGATATAGTCCATATCCCAAGGACTGATCGTACCCGTCCAACTCACTGTCTCTATGAACGAAGGTGACCCCATGCCAGATACTGCAGCTGCGATAACGAACACCGCTTCCCTGGTTGTTGATCTGGCTGATCGCAGTTATCCGATCTACATCGGGGTTGATTTGCTCGAACAGCCCGAGCTGTTGGCCCGACACATTCCAGGTGACACCGCAGTCGTCGTCTCGAACACCACCGTTGCCCCGCTTTATGCCGACACGCTGATCAACGGACTGAGCGAATTCAAGAAAGTCGAACAGATCGTGCTGCCGGATGGTGAGCAGTACAAATCTCTGGAAGTGCTCAGCACGATTTTCGATGCACTGGTGGATGCGCGCTGCGATCGCCAGACCACACTGATTGCACTGGGCGGCGGGGTCATCGGTGATATCACCGGCTTTGCCGCAGCCAGCTACCAACGCGGCGTCCCCTTCATTCAGATTCCGACGACACTGCTCTCGCAGGTCGATAGCTCCGTGGGCGGAAAGACCGGGGTCAATCATCCCCGCGCCAAGAACATGATCGGCGCGTTTTACCAGCCCCGCTGCGTAATTGCGGATATCCACACGCTCGACACCCTCCCCGATCGGGAGTTGTCGGCCGGGCTGGCAGAAATCATCAAATACGGCCTTCTCTGGGATGTGGATTTCCTCGACTGGATCGAAACCAATATCGCCAAGCTGCGTGCACGCGACGAGGCCGCCTTACGGCATGCCATCACCCGATCCTGCGCCATCAAGGCCGATATCGTGAATCAGGACGAACGTGAAGGCGGCCTGCGCGCCTTGCTCAATCTGGGTCACACCTTCGGCCACGCCATCGAAGCCGGCATGGGCTACGGCAACTGGCTGCATGGTGAAGCAGTGGGTGCGGGCATGTGCATGGCGGCAGATCTATCTCACCGGCTCGAATGGATCAGCGCCGCTGATCTGGCCCGCGTTTATCGCATTGTGGCCGCCGCGGGGTTGCCGACGCACAGTCCGAGCGAGCTTAGCGTCGAAACGATCCGCAGCCTCATGGACAGTGACAAGAAAGTACAGGGTGGACGGCTTCGACTGGTCCTGATGCACGGCCTGGGCTCGGCGCTCGTTACCGACAAGGCCCCGGAAGAAACCCTAATGGATACCCTGCGGCACACGCACGCTTCTGCCTCTTAACCGTGACTTCGATTTGAACGGACACCCTCATGAATACCGCGCAGCAACACGCACTCGAACAAGCCAATCTGATCACGCAACTCATCAAATATGCCGATCGGACCATTCTGATCGAAAGCGCATCCGAACCGGAGCGACGCGCATTCGTCAAACTGCTGGATGACCAGCTGCCGGATCACATCGACATCCTCGGATTAAGGGCGAGCACGACCACCACCCCGGCGGCGATCGTCACCATGGTCACCGAAGCGCTGCAGCTCTCGCCGGGAATCGAGTCCCCACAAGAACTGGCCACCGCCGCTCACGAAGCACTCACGGCATCCGAACGCATTCTGGTTGTCATTGAAAATGCCCATGCCTGGCTCAACACCCCGCAATGGACGGAGATGGTCAGCTATCTGCGCGCGGCTCATGACTTTGCACCAAACCAGCTGCTGTTCCTGTTAACGGGCGATATTGGCCTGACCGATCAGCTACGGCTCGAACCCGAGCTCTCCGAAATGCAGAGTGATATGCACCCCTGCCAACTGCTTGGGGAAGCCCCGCCTTCAACAGAACAAACGCCTGCTGAAGCGCCCGCTGCCACAACTGCCCATTCCCTGTTCGTCGAAGATCCGGAAGATGGCAGCAGTTTCAATACGTCAGATCACCTCAAACCAACCAAGCGGTTCAGCCCGGCATTACTGATCGCTGCCGGCATCAGCGTTGCCGTCATCGCCTTCGGCGGCTTCGCACTACTCACCCGCTCCACCGACAAACCGGCAAAACCCCAGACCTTGCAGCTAACGACCGAAACACCCGCCACAACGGCACCATCACTGGCCAGCAATGACATGACGCAAACAGGCAACCCGTTGCCGAATGACGGCGCAGCCAGCACCCCAGACCTCCAAGGCAATCAGGTCACCTCGATGCCTTCAACGACGACAAAGCCAGACGCCGCCCCGGTCGCGCCCCAATCACACGAAGCGACCACGCCGCCACCAGCTCCGGCAGAAACCGTCAAAACCGCTGAGCAAACAGCGGCCCCGATCGCGAGTGAGCCTCCTCACCTGATCCCCCCCAAGCCTCAGAAACCGGTGGACAAGCCCGTTGAGCACGTAACGAAACCGGTGGAAAAAACATCACCAAGGGTGAAAGCCGCGGCCCCGGTCGCAAAAGCAACCAAGCCACAGCCAACCGTCAAGCACGTTGACGTCAAAGGCGTGGACAACGTGTGGTATCGCGCCCGCGCACCGAAGCGTGCCTCGATCCAGTTCGGTGCGTTCAACGATGAGAAGGCAGCTCTGGGCTTCATCAAAAAACACGCAGCGAGCGCACACATCAACGACTGGCACGTGTTCTCCCAAACCAAGAACAACCAAGTGCTGTACACCGTCACCGCGGGGGACTACGCCACTCTGGAAGCAGCGCGCAAAGGCGTAACACAGCTGCCTTCCGCCCTGCAAAAACTCAAGCCGTACCCACGGTCGTTCGGCTCCATCCGCGAGGTCTTAAAGCCCTGACCGCTCAGCCAAATCGGCTCACATCCCCCTGCAAGCTGGCGTAAATTTGCCAGCTTCGCCACATGCCGTTAAAATTCGGCCCCATTTTGTCCGTGAAACACGCGGTAGATGCTATATTTTGACAAGAAATGAACAGCGCCGGATGGATTCGGTACCTTCGCTTGCCGGCTAGACAGGCGTTTGCCCAATTCGCCGTGCCGCCCACCCAAGCCCGGGAGCAACCCTTGAACACGGGTTTCGGGTCTGTATTTTAAGAATGAGAAGAGGTTTTAGCCTGATGAATCGCGCCCCAACCGCCGGTCTGTATCACCCGAGTTTCGAAAAGGACAACTGCGGTTTTGGCCTGATCGCCCATATGGACGACCAGCCCAGCCACACACTGGTTTCCACTGCCATCGAAGCACTGGCGCGCATGACTCATCGCGGCGGTATTTCCGCCGACGGAAAATCGGGCGATGGTTGCGGCATTCTGCTCAAAAAACCCGATGCCTTTTTCCGCGCAGAAGCACGAAAGCTGGGCTTTACGCTGGCCGATCAGTATGCCGTCGGCGTGATCTTTGTCGGTCGTGATGCGGTATCTGCCAATACAGTCAAAACCACATTGGGCGAAACACTCGATGCCCAGGGTCTGACCGTCGCTGGCTGGCGCGATGTACCCGTCGATCCCTCCGTGCTCGGCACAATCTCCGAGTCCAAGCGCCCGGATGTACTGCATGTATTCGTAAACGCGCCGGCGAATCTGACCGCGCGCGAATTCGACACTCGTCTGTACATTGCCCGACGCATAGCCGAAAAGCGTCTGGCGGACGATCCAGTGTTCTACATGCCGTCGATGTCTGCCCAGGTGATTTCCTACAAAGGGCTGATGATGCCCGACGATCTCGCCGGTTTTTACCTCGACCTGCAGGACAGCACGCTCGCTTCCTCTCAGTGCGTGTTCCACCAGCGCTTCTCCACCAACACCTTCCCGGAATGGCGTTTGGCGCAACCTTTCCGCTATCTGGCGCACAACGGTGAAATCAACACCATTCGTGGCAACCGTAACTGGGCATTGGCACGCTCAACCAAATTTGAAACACCGCTGATCCCGGACATGAGTCTCGTCACCCCGCTCGTCAACACGACCGGCTCCGACTCATCTTCCATGGACAACATGCTCGAAGCGCTGCTGGCCGGTGGCGTCGACATGCTGCGCGCCATGCGCATGATCGTGCCGCCCGCCTGGCAGAACGTGGAGCACATGGATGCCGATCTGCGTGCGTTCTACGAATACAACTCCATGCATCTTGAGCCGTGGGACGGCCCAGCCGGCATCGTCATGACCGATGGTCAGACCGTAGCCTGTGCCATGGACCGGAACGGCCTGCGTCCGGCGCGCTGGGTCATCACCAAAGATCGTCACATCACCCTCGCATCCGAAATCGGAGTGTGGGATTACGATCCTTCCGATGTCGTGAAAAAGGGGCGCGTTCGCCCTGGTCAGATCGTCGCCGTCGATACGGCCAAAGGCGAGCTACTGGCACCTGAGACAGTCGATGACCTCATGAAACGTCGCCAGCCATACCGCGCCTGGCTCAAGGCCCATGCCGTGCGACTTGCCAGCGCGTTGGACGAAGGTCAGCTCACCAGCCAGCCATTCGATATCGACACATTGCGCCAATACGAAAAAGAGTTCCTGCTCAGCTTCGAGGAACGCGATCAGGTCATCCGCGTCATGGCGGAAGATGGCCAGGAAGCCATCGGCTCAATGGGCGACGATGCCCCGATGGCCGTACTCTCCCAAACCCAGCGCTCGCTTTATGATTATTTCCGCCAGCAATTCGCTCAGGTGACCAACCCACCGATCGATCCGCTGCGTGAAGCCATCGTCATGTCACTCGAAACGTTGATCGGACGCGAGCGCAACATCTTTGCAGAAACCCCCGAGCACGCGCATCGCCTGCAACTGGAAACGCCAATCCTGAGCGAAACCAAGTTTCAAGCACTGCTGGAGCAAACCGATCCCGACTTTGCGTCCTGCCGCATCGACCTGAACTACCCGCTCAATGAAGGCCTGCAATCAGCAATTGAGCGGGTCTGCGACGAAGCGGTCGCTCAGGTTCGCTCTGGCAAGGTCATCATCGTATTGTCCGATCGTGGCATCAGCGCCGATCGCCTGCCGATCCACGCCCTGCTGGCTACCGGCGCCGTGCATCACCGCCTCATCCGCGATGGTCTGCGCACCGATGCGAACCTTGTGATCGAAACAGCTACCGCTAGGGACCCGCACCACTGCGCGGTTCTGCTTGGTTATGGCGCCACCGCCATCTATCCGTATCTCGCCTTCGAAGCCATCGAAAACATGCGGCAAACGAAGCAGATTTCGGCTGATACCAGCGAAAAGCTCACCAGCAATTTCGTCAAGGGCATGGGTAAGGGCCTGAAGAAAATCCTCTCCAAGATGGGGATTTCCACCGTTGCCAGCTATCGCGGTGCCCAGTTGTTCGAAATCATTGGTCTGGCGAGCGAAGTAGTCAATCTCTGCTTCAAGGACACCACCAGCCGTCTCGAAGGTGCGCGTTTCGTCGATCTCGAAGCCGACCAGAAAATCCTGCACCGTGAAGCCACGCTCAAGAGCAAGCAGCCACGTCAAGGCGGCCTGCTCAAATACATTGACGGCGGCGAGTACCACGCCTACAACCCGGATGTGGTGCAAACCCTGCAACAGGCAGTCAACACAGGAGATTTCTCGCTGTGGCAGCAGTATTCGGCCCATGTGAACCACCGCCCGATCGCCACCTTGCGTGACATGTTCGACCTGTCGCACGATGTCAAGCCGATCCCGATCGATGAAGTTGAATCACTCGAATCCATCATCCGCCGTTTCGACTCGGCGGGCATGAGCCTCGGTGCGCTTTCGCCTGAAGCCCATGAAACGCTGGCAGAAGCCATGAACCGACTTGGCGCCCGCTCCAACTCGGGTGAAGGTGGCGAAGATCCCGCGCGCTACGGCACGGACAAGGTGAGCAAGATCAAGCAGATCGCCTCAGGACGTTTCGGCGTCACCCCACACTACCTCGTCAATGCAGAAGTGCTGCAAATCAAGGTGGCGCAAGGTGCCAAGCCAGGCGAAGGCGGTCAGTTGCCCGGCCATAAGGTTGATGCATTCATCGGTCGCCTGCGTTACGCGCGCCCCGGTGTTGCGCTGATCTCCCCGCCGCCGCACCACGACATCTACTCCATCGAAGATTTGGCCCAGCTGATTTTCGATTTGAAACAGGTCAATCCTGAAGCACTGGTTTCGGTCAAGCTCGTGTCCGAGCCGGGTGTTGGCACCATTGCGGCCGGTGTAGCCAAGGCCTACGCCGACTTGATTACCATTTCCGGCTACGACGGCGGCACCGGCGCGAGCCCACTCACCTCGGTGAAATACGCGGGCTCACCATGGGAACTGGGGCTTGCCGAAGCCCATCAAACCCTGCGCGCCAACGACTTGCGCGACAAGGTTCGCCTGCAAACCGATGGCGGCCTCAAAACCGGCCTCGACATCGTCAAAGCCGCCATTTTGGGCGCAGAAAGCTTCGGCTTCGGCACCGGCCCGATGATTGCTCTGGGTTGTAAATACCTGCGAATCTGCCACCTCAACAACTGTGCGACTGGCATAGCCACCCAAAACAAGGTACTCCGCCTCGACCACTTCAAGGGCAACGTTGAGAAGGTCATGAACTACTTCCGCTTCATCGCGATGGAAGTTCGTGAACTGCTCGCGCAATTGGGCGTACGCTCGATCGATGAACTCATCAGCCGTACCGACCTCCTGAAGCAACGCAAACCGCAAACCGAGAAGCAGGCCAACCTCAATCTGGATGCACTGATTTCCGATGGCGGCCTGATTAGCGATGCCGCCACCTGCTGCGTGTCACCACACAATGCACCGCACGACCAGGGCGAACTCGCGGAAGAGATCGTGCGACAGATTCTGCCCACAATCGAGGCCAAAACCGGTGGTGAGTTCAACTTTAGCATCAAGAACATCAACCGTTCTATTGGCGCCCGGGTATCAGGCGAAATTGCCAAGCGCTACGGTAACCTCGGTATGGTTGATGCGCCGATTCACCTCAAATTCACCGGTATTGCCGGCCAGAGTTTCGGGGTGTGGAATGCAGGCGGCCTTAACATGACGCTCGAAGGCGATGCCAACGATTACGTCGGCAAAGGCATGGCTGGTGGTGAGCTCGTGATTTACCCACCCAAAAACAGCACCTTTACCGCCTTCGAAACGCCCATCATCGGCAATACCTGCCTGTACGGCGCCACGGGTGGTCAACTGTACGCCGCAGGCCAGGCGGGCGAGCGCTTCGCTGTTCGCAACTCCGGCGCCGTTGCCGTAATCGAAGGTTGCGGCGACCACGGTTGCGAATACATGACCGGCGGCATCGTCACCATTCTCGGACGCACCGGCGTGAATTTCGGCGCAGGCATGACCGGCGGTTTCGCCTATGTGCTGGATGAAGCCAACGACTTCGTTGACCGCTACAACCATGAACTGATCGATATCAACCGTCTGCAAGCCGCAGAACTGGAAAGCCATCGCCAGCACCTGCGCAGCACGTTGGAAACCCACCTGGCTAAAACCGGCAGCGCACGGGCAGCAGAAATCCTGGAACACTTCGAACTGTTCCTGCCGAAGTTCTGGCTCATCAAGCCCAAGGCAACCGACATTCACGATTTGATGGCCACCCTGGTTAACGCCGCGTAAGGTCAAACTCAAGGTGAATAAAAAAGCCCCGATAACCTCGGGGCTTTTTTGCGGCACTTGGAAAATAATATCCCGCTCACATTCCATTTGGCGGAGCAGGGGCACAAAAGTGATGCAGAACACGACAACCCATTTGGTTAATTTGCGTTAACTTTTCTAATGGATTTGGGTTCCGACAGACGCTGGGCCAAGCCAACTGACGGCAAGGCGCCCGGTGGGGGCGGAATGTATTGCGCGGTCCATTTGCGTAGATTATCAACAACCCGCGGCAGCAATAGCTGTGGGATATAGGCGCCATATTTTATGACCGGGTAGGTGTCAGTGCCCTTGCAAGAGAAGGATAGACGTCACAGCTGATTCGGGCACGATTCGCCCTTTTCAACCTGCTTGAGATTGTTCAACGTGGTTTGTGCAATGGCGTCGATCGCTTCGCGGGTGAAAAACCCCTGATGGGAGGTGACCAGTACATTGGGAAAGGTCATCAGGCGTTCGAGCTCATCATCCTGAATGATTTCGTCGGAGTGATCTTCGAAGAACAGGTTTTCTTCCTGTTCATATACATCCAGGCCAAGCGCCCCGATGCGGCCGCTCTTGAGTGCCGCGATCACCGCGCTGGTATCAATCAGGGCACCACGCCCCGTATTGATCAGCATGGCACCGCGCTTCATCTTGCCGATCGCCTTCGAGCCGATGAGGTGGCGTGTTTCTTCGCTGAGCGGGCAATGCAGACTGATGATGTCGCTTTGCGGCAGCAATTCATCCAGCGAGACATAACGCACGCCCAGCGCCTTGCACTCATCGTTCGGATACAGGTCGTATGCGAGCACGGTACACCCGAAACCGATCATGATGCGCGCCAGCACGGTGCCGATGCGCCCTGTGCCGACGATACCGACCGTCTTGCCGTTCATATCGAACCCGAGCAGGCCATTGAGCGCGAAATTGCCTTCACGCACCCGATTGTAGGCCCGATGGGTATGACGGTTGAGGGTCATCATCATGGCCACCGCGTGCTCGGCCACGGCATAAGGCGAGTACGCCGGCACACGCACCACTTCGATGCCCACCATCCGCGCTGCAGGCAGATCGACATTGTTGAAACCGGCACAACGCAGGCCGACGACCTTGACGCCGAGCCCCGCCAGACAGCGCAGCAGGTGCTCGTCTATCTGGTCATGCACGAACACGCAGACGGCCTCCGCGTGTTCCGCCAGGCTGCACGTCTGGACATTCAATGCTGCTTCGAAGAATTGCAGTTCGTGCCCGAATGCCTCATTGGCTCGGGTCAGGCTTTCCTGGTCGTAGGGCTTGCTACTGAACACGGCGACACGCATGGTGAACTCCTGCTAATGCCCAAGGGAAAATGGCCCAAGGGGGTGGTTCGAGAAAAATCACGGGAGAAAATGACGAGGGCGAACAAAGTACAAGTATCGAGTACCAACACGCCGAGATTAACGCAAAACCGGCACGGTAAGCTATGCCCCCCCCCCCCAAGCCCCGATGGGAAACGGGTGATTTTCGGTCGATTACGGTGAGAAAACTGGTTTACCCTCTACCGCAGCAAGGGAAACGAATGACGATACAAAACGGCGACGCATAGGGTCCGCCGGTAGTTCCGCACATAACCGGGAGGATGTTCCGTGTATCAACGAATCGTGGTTTTAGGCGTGCTCGGCCTGGTTGCACTGCTCAGTGGATGTTCGTCAGCGGCATGGTATGCGGCGGGGCAATCCTACCAGCGGAACCAGTGCCTCAAGATACCGAATGCAGACGAGCGGGAACGCTGTCTGAATAAGGCGAATACCGACTACAACACATACACGAAAGAAATGACGCCAGCACCATGAGCCATAGCCATGAACCAAGGGCCAACGCCCCTTCCCCAGGTATTGAGGATTAGGCGTCCAGAATCACACTGGCCTCGCCTTCGAGCAGCAACCGATCGCCGCAGCGCACCTCGAATCCGTACCGCACCACCCGCTCATCACCCATCAGACGCTCAGCCATAATGCGGAGCGCGTCCGAGCAATCGTCCAGCCGTTCGGCATGAAGGGCAATGCGTTGCACGCGGGTGATCATGCCCTTTTTCGGGGCAGTATTCCGCTCAGCGAGCAGCGATCCGTGAACCGCCATGGCCTGCGCGGCGTACTCGATGCCGATGGTTACGCCGAGACGGCCATTCCGTCGCAGGGGATTTTCTGCCGACTGGTGACTTACCGCGCTGCACTCGATTTTCTGTTCGTTCCAGTCGATCACGCGATCCAGCAGGCACATGTCACCCTGATGCGGAATGCGCGCAGCGATCGCGTCGTGATCCAGCATCCGGTTCTGTGGCTGCACCTGCGTCATGCGGCCTCCGACGGTTTTTCGGATTTTGCGAACGCCGCAGACACCAGTAATGCCAGAAAAGCGCCCGGCGCGACGGTACTACCGAAGGCGTGCAGGATGGGCAACTGCGAGAAGGCAAGCGTGCCGAATGCGATGACGGTGGTGAGGTTGGCCAGCGCCAGCGAGGCAAGTGTCTGGTCGTCCGGCGCCTTGTTCTGATTGAAGAACAGGGCGTAGTTTGAACCGATGGCGACGATCAGCAGCAGGCCGACGAGATTGAGAATATTGAGTTGTTCGCCCGCCAGGTTCAGCCCCGCCATCACGAGCACCACGGCTACCAGCAAGGGCAGCAGCACGCGGATCAAGCGGGCCGGATGCCGCAGCGCGACGCCCAACAGGATGACAATGCCGAGCAACCCCGCCAGCGACAGTGCGATGGTGTTGTCGAGGTAACCGTTGAACAGGCGGGAGGATTCGGCGTCCTTGTCCACGAACAGCACATCGGGCACGCCACTGGCCCGGAGGGCACCGGTGACGCGCGTCGAGTCGAGTGTGACGTCAGCGGGCGTATACAGGCGGATCAAGGCCAGCCACTGGCCGTTTTGCGCTTGCAACAGAGCGTTGACGGCTACGCCCAACGAGGTACCATCCAGGTCGGCAGGCGTCAGGAGCGATTGCTGGCGTGCCTGCTCAACCGCCGTAATGAACGGTTCGAGTTTGCTCGCACTGATCGGCAGCCCCTGCACGGCGGCATCCAGGCGCTCGATGAGCGTGGCGCGATCGGGTAGCGCCTGCTGGTGTGCGCGCTGGGTCGCGATGCTCGGCAGGAATTTGGCGGGGCTGTCGAAACTGGTGAGCACGCCTTGTTTGACGAGCGGCGCGAGGGCGGCATTTATCCGTTCGGCCGCCGACAACGCAGCTTGCTGGCTGGATGCCTGGGCAACGATGAAATATCGGGCATCATCGGCGCTCATGTCGGCGCGCAGTTCGTCATCCACGGCTTTTGCCTGCTCGGAAATGGGATTCAGTCCAGAGAGCCCCGTTTGCCAGATCGCGTCGTGGCGCCACGTCAGCAGGACCAGACCCGCCAGCGCCAACAGAACGAATCCCCAACGCAAGGTTTGCACGCCGCGGAATACCGGTGCGAGCAAACGACCGAGTCCCGCGAGCGAATGCCGGTTGAGGCGCGCCGTTCCCAGATGCGGCAACACGAACCGGGTCACCAGAGCGGCGGTCGCCAAACCCGCAATCGAGTACAGACCGATTTGCGCCAGGCCGGGAAAGCCCGAAAACAGCAGCGCGGCAAAGCCGGTGACCGACGTCAGAACCCCCAGTCGGATGGTCGGCCAGAAACGGTCCATACTCGCGGATCGGGATGCTGCGCCCTCGTTCGATGCGCTTTGTGTCTGAATGAAGTAGTAGATCGAGTAATCGATAGCTTCCCCGATCAAGGTCGTGCCGAAACCGATGGTGATGCCATGCACGGCGCCGAAGCCGAGGCTGACGGTCGCAATCGCCACGGCAATACCGGTCAATACTGGCAACAGCCCCAGAACCAGCATGGAAACCGAGCGATACACCAACAAGAGCAGCAACATGACGGCCACACTGCCGATGATGCTGAATCGCTGCACATCGGCTTTGATCAACTGCCGGGCATCCACCGAAAATACGGGCGCACCGGAAACCAGCAGGCGAAGCGATGACCATGCCGGATGCGCCGTGGTGACGCTCGAGAAATCCGCATGGACTGCATCAATGGCATGCGCCATGGCATCGGTATCGGCGCCAACTGCACGGGTTTGCAGCATCATCAACGCCCGTTTGCCGTCGGGCGACACCCAAACCCCGCTCTGGCTGCGCGGGGCGTGATTAGAGCTATTGCCTTGGCCGAGCTGGCCGACGATGGCAAAGGTTTCGGCGGTGGGATCGCGGGTAAATATCTTTTGCGAGAACAATCCGAATGGCGAAGCCAGCAAATCGATGCCATTGGCGATGGCATCGTGCAGGCCCGCCACGCTGAACCGCTGGGCGGTGATGTCCGGGCTCAGCACGTACCGGTGATCGAACAGCAGGGCTTCATCCCGACTGCGGGTGGGTGCGTCGCCATTGCGCACCAGAGTAAACAAACCGGATTGCCGCAATGCCGTGCCGAGTGCCCGCGAAGCCTCGACGCGTGCGGTGGCATCGCCGCCTTCGATACCGATCAGGATCATGCGCGAGATGGCGCCTTCCTTGATCTGATCGACCAGAAATGCCTGCGCAGCTGTGGGATGCTCAGGCAGAAAGGCCGACATATCCGCCGTGAAACGGGTGTTCAGGATGACCGCGACACTCAGGATCAGAACCAGCAACCACAGGCTGATGACGGGCGCGCGCCGTTCCGTCCAACTCACTTTTTCGGGGGCCTGGCGATTCATGGCGTGGGCGCTGTGGCAGGCAGAAGCGTCATGACCGAGCGGTCGCCGTTTGTCTGGTCATATTCGATCGTTTGCAGATGATCGCCCGAACCGTTCACGCTGATGCTCTTGATCAGGCTCTGGATGCGCGGGTCGGTGGGTAGGAGCAGCAGCACCCAGTGCGCGGGATCGCCGCTGAGTTTCAGCACGTAGTTCTGTTGCAGCAGCGCGGCATTGCCATTGAGCAATCCGCGGATGCTGTTGGCGTAGGCCGTGGCTTCCGGGTGCTCGGCCAGATTCAGCGTATAGGTTTGCCCCTGTCGCGTGTAGGTGAGCACGTCGCCTTTGATGGTCATGAGCTCATCGCGCGGGGACGTGGTGTGTTTTTCCAGATAATCGGGTGGTCGGAACGCGAGCGTGCCTTCCGAAAGCAGCGGGGTATCGAGCACGCCGATGAATTTCTTTTCGGTGAACCGGGACTCGCCCTCCCGATGATCCGCCAGCGCGCGCAGTACCGATGCCGGCGTCCAATCCGTGGCGGATGCGGCAGATACCATGACCATGCTCTGAGGCAGGCCCTGAAACAGGAAGAACAGAAGAAAAAGGAATCGACGCATCAGGCGGCAGGCTCTTTATCGGGCGGGTTCGTCTGGACGCGCTCGGACCGGGAATCGTCCGCCCAGAAATCGTAAAAGTTGAACCAATTGTACGGGGCTTCCCGACAGAGCGATTCGAGTATTTCGACGTATCGGTCTTGCGCCGCCAGAATGGCTGCATCGCGCTCGGCACGTGAGGTATCTGAAAAATCGGCCAGCCGATCGAAGTGCACGCGGTAGCGATTCCCGCCCAGATACAACCCAGCCATGAAATAGACGGGTTTCTTCAGCAGGGCCGCCATGCGAAACGGGCCCATTGCGAACGAGGCGAGCTCGCCCAGAAACGGACATTGGCGCAAGGTATCCTGCGGCAGACTGCGATCCGCGAGCATGCCGACAAGATGCCCTTCTTCCAACCGCTCCTGAGCGATGAGCATGGAATCCACCTGCCCGAGGGGGATGATGTCGTTCGCGGCCTCTGGATTGACCAACGCCAGCAGCGCGTTGATCTTCCGGGCATTTTCCGGATACATCAGCATGCTGACGCGCCGCTTGGCATGGCTTTTCCCCGCCGAACGCAGGGCCTCGAAACTCCCCATGTGCGCCCCGATCAGAATCGCGCCTTCGGGTGAATCGAACCAGTGCCGATTGACGAATTCGATCTCGAACAGGTCATCACGGCCATCCAGCAGATACACGCGGTCGTGCACGGTGCTGGCAAACGAGTGGATGTGCCGAAACACCTCCAGCGTACGGGCAGGACGACCCAGCACGCGCGCCAGATAAAGGCGCGACGCGCGGCGGGCGGCGGGCACGAACAGCAGGAAATACAGCGCGATGGGGTAGAGAACCAACCGACTCACACTGCGCCCCAGATGCCGCGAGAGCCACAACATCACGCGCAGCATGAACTGACTGCCGCGCTCGGGGCGCTGTTGCCATTCGGCCTTGGCGGATGCATTCATGCGCGCATCGCCCCCGTATCGCCAGCCCCATCATGCGGTGGGCGACTCAACAGTCCGGTGACGGCGACCGTATTCGTCTCGCCATCGACGAGATTCAGCGTAAATCGGCATCGATCGGCTTCGGCCTTCAAGTCCAGCACCACGCGGGAATCCGGCAACACGGGGTGCAGAAACTTGGCCTGCTCGATGCGCAAGCCCGTAGAAGAAATTCGCCAATGCGCGGCCACGCGTTCCACCACCCAATCCAGCAGCAATGCCCCCGGCACCAGCGGGTGGCCGGGGAAATGCCCTGCGAACACGGGGTGATCTGCCGGGATGTGCCATTGGGTTTGATCGTTTGGCACCTTGGCCAGGTGGCCACGGGTGGCAAGATGTTGATCGAGCAGGGCCTGCAAGGCGATTTGCGGCAGCTTGCCGGTCGCGTTGTAGGGCAGGCTTTCCACCAGAATGAGCGGGCGGGGCAGGAACACCGGATCCAGTCGTTCTCGCAGGGCAGCCAGAATATCCGCCATACTCAGATCGGGGGCTACGACCACCGCGCACAATCGCGTGATGACCTGATCCTTCCCGACCCGATCTTTCTTGGGCTTGGGCAGGAAAAACACCCCGTCGGTTACGCCGTCGATGGCCTTGAGTTGGGCCGTCAGGTAATTGAGCGAACTCCGCTTGCCCACCATGTTGATCTGATCGGCGACACGCCCCAACAGATGAAACTGACCATCGGCCTCCAGTCGTACGCGATCCGACAGCATAACCGGCACCTCGATATGCCCGCCTTCGGCGATGAACAGTTCATCGTCTTCGTCTGGATGGGCCTTGGTAAGCGTGATGCCCGGGAACAACCTCCAGGCACTCGATTGCGTCGGCCGCCGGGTGGCTATCTGACCGGTTTCCGTACTGCCGTAGATTTCGAACAGCGGCGCACCGGTGAGGCGCTCGGCCCGCTCGGCCAATTCGGGTGAAAGGGGCGCCGTAGCCAGAAGCAGGCGGTCAATTTTGGGCAGCGCGATTTCCGCATCCAGCAGAGCCTGCAAATGGAACGGTGTGGTGACGAGCATGCGCGGCTCGGGCATGGCGTCGAGCGCGGCCACGATATCCGCCGGATAAAACGGCTTGCCGGACCACAGCGGGCAGCGTCCGATCAGGCACAGCAGTACCAGCGACTCGAAACCGAACATGTGCTGCGGCGGTACGGTGCCGACCAGACTCATGGGGCTGGAAAGCGCCAGCTGTTGCATAGCGGCCTCGACGTTCCGCACCAGTTTGCCCCAGGTTTTATTGTGGGGCATCGGCAGGCCGGTCGAACCGGAAGTAAACACCTGTGCTGCCACATGCTCGGGTTTGATCTGTCCCGATTCAAACGAACCAGCCCCAATCTGACCCGATTCACCCAGGCCATCTGCCGACAGCCCCTGATACCGGCGATGCGCCCAGAAAAGATGAGCATAAGGAAACGGCCAGTCTTCATGATCGTGCAGACAGAGTGCATTGGGGGCATCGACAAAAATCTGCCGTAATGTTTCCCCGGTATAGGTCGAGGGCAGCAGATTGGTTTTCCCCGCGAGTATCGTGGCGGCGAAACCCACCATAAAGCGGTAGCGATCCTGACAGAGATTGACGATGGGATGATGCGCCCCTGGCTCGGCAGCCAAATCGACAGCCAAGGCCCTTGCCTCGGCCATGAACTGGCGGGCGGTGATGGTGTGCACGTTATCGCCCTGCTGACGGTAGAGCAGAATCTGATCGGGATCGGCAAAAACCAGCGGCAACGATTGCATCAACGAGTTCATTTGGAAATAGAGGTGTCCGGATTCACTTTCTGATGCGCGCCTCCCAGAGTGTGGCGAGCCCGCACTGAACGGCGATAGGCACGAAAGGCGCTCAACGGGCCGAGCTGATCTTCCGGAGGCAGAACGCGACGACGCACAAGGTATTCCACCCCGAACATCAGTACCAGCAGAGGCAGGGTGAGGCTATTGGCAAAAACGGACCATGTCTTGATGGGCGCGAACAGATACAACAGGATCGAAGTCGCCGCCATCACGAAGAAAAAAATCGTCCAGGCCTGAGTCACTCGCGTCGTGTAATGCACCAGCAAAGGCGTCATACGGGGATGAAGCACGCCTGCAAATTGCGTACATACCGGTTGGCGATTGCGCCAGAGGCTGCGTCCGAACCAAATCCCCAGCAGCAGGTTCGCCGTGAGGTGTTGCAACAGATAGATCAGACTGATCTGCGCCTTGAGTTGCGGCAAGAACAGCGTGCCACCGAGCACGATCAGCCCCGCGACAGCCAGTGCGATTCGCTTGCCCGACGTATGCCAGAGCACATCCAGGAGAATCAGTGTGATCGGCATAAATGCCAGCACGACCACCGAGGCGGATACTTCGGTTTGAGGACTCAGAACATTGGCCAGAAGCAGATCGAGTCCCAGCAGGAACATGATCAGAGCGGCCTTAACTCGACCCACAAGTCCGGCGCGCGACATGATTCGACTTACTTGCTGCGATGCTCAGCAATATGCTGCGCCAGATGCCGGAGCGAAGAGAATATCTGCGTGTTGTTCTCGTCATCGCTGCGCAGGGCAAAACCGTAGCGCTTGGACACCATCATCGCGATTTCAAGAATGTCGATGGAATCAAGCCCGAGGCCCTGGCCGAACAAGGGTGCATCGGCATCGATGTCGGCCGCACCGACTTCCAGATTCAGCGCATCGACAATCAGATTCGCCAGTTCTTCGACCAACGCCTGGTCCGCATTTTTTTGACTTACATCTGTCATTTCAATTGATCCATTTGTATTTTCGGGGCGGATTATAAGTTGATTCGCCGGTCGATTTCCGAATCGTTACCCGAACCACCCTTCTAAGACACTCGACACGCCTTGAATGCCAGAACCGCATTGCTGCCGCCAAACGCGAACGAACTGCACAACGCTGCCTGCAGGTCGCTACCGTGTTCTGCCTGAGTAATATGCCGCACGCCCGCACAAGCCGGATCGATGGTATCCAGATGGGCGGTGGGCGGAATGGCATCCTGCTGAAGCGCGAGCACGGTAATCAGCGCTTCGATTGCACCCGTCGCGCCCATCACATGACCATGCATGGATTTGGTCGCGCTCACGGGCAGATGCTCGGCATGAGCGCCGAACACGGTTTTCAGCGCCTGAATTTCCGTCGAGTCGCCTTCACGCGTCGCCGTGCCATGGGCGTTGACATAACCGATGTCTTCCGGCGCCAGATTGGCCTGATCAAGCGCCTGCTGCAAGGCACGCACCTGACCCTGCTCATCCGGGCGCACGAGATGGCTGTGATCGCAACTGGCGCCATAACCCACCATTTCGGCCAGAATCGGTGCACCGCGCGCCACGGCATGATCCCAATCTTCCAGCACCAGTGCGGCGGCGCCTTCAGCCAACACCAAGCCACGACGATCGGGGTGAAACGGGCGGCAGGCACGGTATGCCGTTTCGGCATCACCCGTGGCCATGACACGCATGGCCTCCCAGGCGCGCACGACTGCATAGGCCAGCGGTACATCGGAACCGCCGGTCAACATGATCTTCGCGTCACCGTAACGGATGCGATTGAATGCCTCACCGATGGCCGCCGCCGCCGAGGCGCAGGCCACAGTGTAGGTGAGGCAGGAATTACCCAAGCCCAGTGCGATACCGATTTGCGCCGAGGCAGCATTGTTCATGCCCTTCACGACCGACAGGGGCGAGATGCGCTCCAGTCCGTGCTGCCACAAGTCGCGATAGCCCTTTTCATAAGCCATCGTGCCACCGAGTGCAGACCCCCAGGCCACACCCGCATCGGGACGTTCTTCATTCGCGCCGGGGGTGAGTCCAGCCTGCGCCCACGCCTCGAAGGCGGCGGCCATGCCCAGTTGCGTGTAGCGATCCATCGTACCAAGCAGATGCTTTGGGATACGCTCGGTCGGTTCAAAATCGGCACAACGCACAGCAGGCACCGAAAGCCCGCGCGGTGCATCATCAGTCTCATAGAGACGAACGGCCGACTCGCCCGCCAGCATCCGTGTGAAAAAATCCTGCGTGCCGCCACCGAACGGACTGACCATGCCCAACCCGGTTACCGCCACACGATGCGACCCCGTCACGATGATTTGACTTCGGCTTGCTGGCGGAAGCGATCAACGAGATCAAGCAGATCCTGCACCGTTCCAGGCGTTTGAGTATCGTTCGGAATGCTGGTGCCGTATTGCTCTTCGAACTCGAAAATCAATTCCAGCAAGGTGAAAGAATCGATCCCAAGCGTTTCGAGACGCGCGTCTGGAGTGACGAGCGCCGGATCTGTCTGCGTCCGTTCCTGCAGAAAATCACGAATCAGTTGAATGGCTTCCATAATCTTTTTCTTAATCAAAGGGGACGGGTTGCGATATACGGTCTGCGCCATGTCAGGTGCTAAACAGGAACCGCCCCGACATAGTACTGCACTGGGTGCGCAGTGCTCCCCTCACGCTGTATCCCACAACTCATTCCGCTGCAGGAAATGACGGGTGTCATTCAAGTAGAGCAGGGAAAAAACAATAGCCACCAACACAGTGGCAACGCTCGCAATCAAAGCTGGGCAGTATTGATTCCAAATCATGTCACTGCAGCAATTCGCTTTCGCTCATCCGGCAATCTTAAACGATATGCCGAAATGGCCGGGTATTTGGCTTGGTTGCCGCAACAACCGACGATCAATCAGGATTTACCTTTGGCCAGTTGCTTCAAGCGCTCGGCCACCAGCTTGGTAATGTCCACGGAAGGCGCGGCATAAACCACCCCATCGGAAAGTACCAGTTCATAACCATTCGCCTTGGCGACATCCTTGATCGCCCGCAATACGGCCTGCTGCAGTTTGCCCAGCGCCTCGTTCTTCTTCAGATTGAGATCGTCCTGGAAATCGCTTTGCATTTGCTGAATGCGGAGAATTTTCTGATCCAGCTGCTGGCGCAACGTGTTGCGTTCGGTCTCGTCCATACCCTGCCCACCGTTGTCCAGTCGCCCTTGCAACGTTTGCGCCTGCTTCTGCAGTGCACGAATCTCCCGCTCACGAGGAGAAAACTCCCGCTCCAGCTCATGCTTGGCGATATCCGCCTGTGGCGCCTGCTCCAGCAACGCTACCGAATTGACATAACCCACCTTGAGCGGCGCGGCCAAGACCTCGGCCTGAGTGGCCGCCGCGAACAGAAAAACCAGCACCGACAAACCATAACGCACCGCGCGGCCCATAGCAGAACTCCTGATACTCACGATAAAAAACACCACCTCGAACAAGGGGAGAGGAACCGTCCAAAGTTAGCCTATCAGACTTCATTGGATCTACGTCCGGGTATTTGGTTTCAGGCCGAACCGGAACGGGACAACAAAATTTTATCAAGTGCGTTGGCAAATGCCTGTCGATCCGCCTGATTCAACTTGGCCGGCCCACCGGTATTCACGCCGGATTCCCTCAGGGATTCCATGAAATGACGCATGGAGAGGCGACTTTTGATCGAGTCCGGCGTGTAATGCTCACCCCGAGGGTTCAGCGCCAATCCGCCTTTTTCGATCACCTCAGCGGCCAGCGGAATATCCTGAGTGACGACCAGATCACCGGCCGACAACCGGCGCACTATTTCATTGTCAGCGACATCAAACCCGCCTGCCACCTGCATGAAGCGCACGGTCGATGCGCCGCGCGGAATAGCCAGCGGCTGGTTGGCCACCAGTGTCATCGACAACCCCGTGCGCGCGGCCGCACGAAACAGAATCTCCTTGACCACCACAGGACAGGCATCGGCATCAACCCAGATATGCATGCTGCACCCTCTTTTTAAATTTGAAATTGTGCCGACGAACAACCGAAGGTTGGTTTCAACCAGGATCCGTTGTACAGCAAGTGTCTATAACTCGAAAATCTGTTGCCATGCGGCCAGCACGACGGCCCGCTCTTCGGCGAAATCGGCACAAGGCAATTCCAGCGACTGTTTGTTCAAGGTCCGTCGATGCGATGTGTTGCGCAAACGCTGATAGGCCGACACCAGTTGTTCGCTCCGCTCCCCATCCAGCAAACCAGCTTGAGCCAGCGCCCGCAACTGGCGGATATTGTCCGTATGCGCCACGATTTCCGGGTGCGCGTGCGCATGGCGCAACAACAGGTACTGCACCATGAACTCGATATCGGTGATGCCGCCGATCCCGCGTTTCAGATGGAATGTTTCGCCGGCGCCGGTCTGTCCGTGTTCGGTGCGCATTTTCTGGCGCATTTCCAATACCGCTTCTTTCAGCGTGGCCGGATCGCGGGGCGCGCATAGCGCATCTCGGCGGATGGTCGCGAACCGCTCGGCGATCTGGCTCTGCCCGGTGATGAATCGCGCACGGCACAATGCCTGCGTTTCCCACAACCAGGCGTGATGCTTCTGATACTGCTCGAACCCATGCAGGCTGGACACGAGCAGACCACCCGCCCCATCCGGACGTAAGCGCGTATCGACTTCGTACAGAACGCCTGACGGTGTGCGAATGCTGAGGATATGGATGATTTTCTGCGCCAAACGGGCAAAGAAGAGCTGATTTTCTATGGGTTTGCTGCCCGTGGTCATCGCCGAGGTATCGGTGGAATCATGCAGAAACACCACATCGAGATCAGAGCCATAACCCAGCTCGATCCCACCCAGTTTGCCGTAAGCGATAATCGCAAATCCCGGGGTATACTCGGCTCCGTGCTCATCGACCGCACGCGGCTCACCGTGCCGGGCCACCATTTGCTGATAGGCCAGTTGCAGCACCTTGTCCAGCACCACTTCGGCAATCCAGGTCAGCTGATCGGAGACACGCATGACCGGCAGAATACCCATGGCATCGGCAGCGGCCACCCGCAGCGTGGCCAACTGCCGAAAACGCCGCAGTTCGTCGAATTGACGCTCCTCGTCATCGGGGAAACGCGTCAGGAAACCGGCAATTTCCTGTGACAGTGCCTGCACATCCGGTTGGCTGTACAGGCTGTTCGCATCGACCAGTTCATCCAGCAGAATCGGTTGCTGCCGCAAGAGTTCGGCAATCCAGGGACTGGCCGAGCATAGCTGCACCAGATGTTTGAGTGCCGCCGGCTGTTCGATCAACAAAGCCAGATACACCGACCGACTCAACACCGCGTCGACCAGTGCGAGTACCGCGCGCAACGTTTCGGCGCTGGCCCCGTGGGCGGCCACTTCCTGCAACACGTTCGGCATCAGGAGATCCAAGCGATGTTGTACGGTATCGCTGATCAGCGGGCTCAAGCCACGCTTCCACGCCAACAACGTATCTAGAATCAATTCAGGATCGTCGAACCCCTGCGTGCGCAACAACCCCTGAGCCGCCTCCGAGGTCAGGCTGTTCAGCCAGATCTGCTGCATGGGTACGTCGTCCGCGTTGTCGCGTCGGGTTTGCAGAATCTCGCCAAAGTATTGATGAATGCGTTGACGATGCTGATCCAGCGCCGCCATGAAATCACCCCACGAGGAATACCCCATCGCCAATGCGAGACGCGCCTGATCCAGATCATCAAGGGGCAGCGTCTGTGTCTGGCGGTCATGCATCATCTGCAGGCGATTTTCCGCACGGCGCAGAAAGTCATACCCGGACAGCAACTCGTCAATGATCGCCGACGGCAACTCCTGGAGTCCTCGCAACACCTCCAGTGTCGCCAGGATGCTCCGGCTTTGCAGCTTCGGTTCGCGTCCACCGCGCAAAAGCTGATAGAGCTGGCCAATGAACTCGATTTCTCGAATCCCGCCCGGCCCGAGCTTGATGTTGTCGTGCATACCTCGACGGTTCATTTCCCGTTCAATGGCCTTTTTCATGTCGCGCAACTGGGCGAAGGCGCCAAAATCCAGATATTTGCGGTACACGAAGGGCTTGAGAAGTTCCAGCAACCGCGCACCCGCCGCCTGGTCGCCCGCAATCACCCGCGCCTTGATGAGCGCGTAACGTTCCCACTCGCGCCCAAGCGTCGTGTAATAAAGCTCGGCGGCATCAAAACTCAACGCCAGCGCCCCTTCATCACCGTGCGGCCGCAGGCGCATATCCACGCGGAAGACAAACCCGTCTTTCGTGACTTCATTCAGCGAACGAATCACCCGTTGACCCAGTTTGATAAAGAACTCGCTGTTGGCAATGGATTTCGGGCCATCAGTTTCGCCCTCCTCCTCAAACAGGAAAATCAGGTCGATATCCGAAGAGTAGTTGAGCTCGTACCCGCCCAGCTTGCCCATGCCAAGCACCACCAGTTGCTGGTACGCACCTTGAGTACTGCGGGGAATGCCATGACGCGCCAGAAGCACGCGTTCATGCGCCGTCAGCGCCTGTTGCACGCACTGATCTGCCAAATCGGAAAGATCGCGCAGGGTTTCCGTCGTGGGCGCAAGTCCGCTCACATCCCGCCAGGCAATACGCAACATTTCGGCACGGCGGATGTCGCGCAATCGACGATCCAGATCCTCGATCGGGCTGTCCTCCAATTGCCGCGCAATTCGCTCGGCCAACCCTGTCGGGCCATTGGCATGGTTCACCTGTTCCAGCAAAAACGGCCATAAGTCGGGTTGCTTCGTGATGTTTTCGGCGACAAACGGGCTGACTTCGAGCAACACACGAAGCTGGGCGAGCTGACTGACGGAGGCGCCTGCGTCACGAGCGACGGATTCAATATGCGCTCGCTTTTCGGGTTCGATCAGATCGATCATGGACGGACTCTCAATAGAAACGGGGCGCGCCAGAAATGCATGATCCCACCTGCTAGAACGACGGCGAGCAGCGCACTCCTGTCTTAGTCACCCCAGCCTTGGTTCAGGGTCAAAAAATCATGCTTCTCTGGGATCCACCAACTTATCCGATGCCATTTTATGGATGTAGAACAAGTGCATACCCTTAATCACATCCGTTGGACGAACCCCGTCACGCACTTCCTCGACAATACCGTAGAACGATTGCGCGCCATCTGGCGCATTGTCGTCATACAACACCACTTCATCATTCGGCTTCAGTGATAGCAGACCGGCGACGGTGAGTGTTTTCTCACCTTCGAAAGTGAGCACTGCCAAGCTGGGAGAACCGAACTCATTGAGTTTTTGCAGCAGGATCGGGCGCGCAACGAAATCACCCCGGCGATCAGGTACATGATTTGCAATAAAGTCAGCCACGTCTCCATGGCTCATGCAAGTCTCGTCTGCAGGGGGCGGGGTATGAGTCATCGTCGAGAAGCCAGATTCGGAAAAACACCTTTCAGCCTATCCGATTTGAAGACGAGGAGAAAGGCCAGTACGCGAATGGAAGCGTCTATCTCCTCGATTACGCCATATATCAGGGGCGAACCAGAATGTATCCGGCGTCGACCAGATCGATTACGCGCACGATACCCGCGGGAACCTTTTTCGCGACGGGGTTGAGCTTGGGCTCATATCCCAGCCGCTGGGTCGCATTTTTCAATGCGTTCATGCAGGCTGAAAAGCGCACACCCTGCTGTGCCAGAGATTCGATCCGCTTGGCATGTTCATTATTGGCAAACAACAGCGAAATACCGGGACCGAAAGCAACAATCTCAATATCGGCATTATCACCATAGGCCTGGAGCAAATTACTGGCGACATTCAACACCAACCCCTGACGCTGCAAGTCACTATCGGTTTCCTGCAGAACAATATGATGCTTGGCAAGTGAGTTGCCGCCCACCGCATCAATAGCCTTGGCATTCACGGTTTGTGCCTGCACGGGCAGTGCCCCCAACAGGCCCATCATCAACAAAACAAACACGGACTGTAGCAATCGGATTTTTTTCATTTGAGTTTCCTTCTTTGATTTGGTGGTTTATCTCATTCAAGCCCGGGCGGATAAGTCATCGTCGCAAAAGTCGCCAGCGATGGATCTGCGCCTCTTCTTGGCGACATTAGCCATGGCTATTTCGTGAGACAGTTACGAGTATAGAGCCTGTCCACGCTATTGAAGCAACCGCAATTTCAGACACCCTCATCAAGCTTATTTCGCTATTGACGCGCTTCTATATAGCGTCCATACTCGGGAGACCTCTGATTTTTCATGCTGGCCACTTCTTCTTTGTATTGTGGCTCGGATTACCGTTGTTCTTCCATGGCTTTATCCCTCTTCAACTCACCGGAAGGGAACGCTGCGGAACGTTGTTAATCCCTCCTTGCGTGACCATTTTCGTGCCTGAGCGATAATCAATAGATTGATTTTTATTAATGACTTTATTTAAACAGCTCCTCATTAATCCGAATGGACGGGATTTTGTGGTTGGTGATATTCATGGCCACTTGGCCCGACTGGAAAAGGTACTGGATTATCATCAATTCCGGCCGGAGTCCGATCGCCTGATTGCCGTAGGGGATTTAATTAATCGCGGAACCGATTCCCTGAATACGCTGCGACTGCTGTCTGAGCCGTGGTTCTTTTCGGTGGCCGGCAACCACGAACGCATGATCAGCCAGCATCGTCAGGCACTCACACGGAGACAACTCACCCAGGATGAGCGGCAGAAAATGGTGACCATCGGCGCACAGTGGCTGCTGGATGCCTATGACTCACTCAATGAAGATAAATGGGCCGACCTGATTACTGAAATCATGAATCTGATCAGCCAGATGCCGCTGATGATCCAGGTCGGCAATGGCCCCGAGGCCGTTGGCGTCATCCACGCTGAACTGCCCGACTGGGACTGGAACCGCAGCGTCACGCGACTGGAACGAATCAAGAAAGTAAAATTCTGGGATCAACCCCGCGATGAGCCGAGCATCGAATCGATCCTCTGGGGTCGCACACAGTTTCAATCACTCATGAACGGCGAACATAATGATCGCCACATCAGTGGTATTGCCTGGGTTATTCAGGGCCATAGTGTCTTGAACGCGCCCAAGCGCGCCGGCAACCGGTTATGGATCGACACCGGTGCCTACGAGAGTCAGCCGGCTCGTGGCTTGTCTATTGCCGAGCTTGGTCCGGTATTAACCGTCACCACACATTTTAGGGACTTACGCATTCGCACGGAGCGATTCAATCTAACGCCTCAACCCCGTTTCCATTCTGTTTTGATGAGCTAACTGCATTGAAGATGACCTTGAACACCGAACTGAATGCCCTGTCCACCCAAGAACTCGAACAGTTGATTCAGGCGATTGCCGCCGAATTGACCGAGCGCAGCGCCAAACCCGCGAAACCGCTGGATGAAGAAGAGATCGTGCAGGTGCTCTCTTTTGAACTCAAGCGGCACCGCAAACAGAAGGACGAGGTGTTTAATCCCTTTGCGTGACGGCGGCGGCCGAGTCCGGCCCGGTCAACTCCTGAGCCGTGAGCGGTCGAGTTTCCGTGGTCAACGGCGTCAGGGCTGGCAAATCTTCCTTATCGCTACGCACGGCACCGAGCTCCCTGAATTTGCGCGCCGTGGGCAGCACCCGCCCCTCGAGCGAACCCACCGACTGATTGAAAGCACCCACCGCCTGATCCAGATATTTCCCCACTTTCTGCCAATGGCTGGCCAGCGTGCCCATGCGCTCGTACAGATCGCGCCCCAGTTCGGCCATTTCCTGCGCGTTTTTCGCCAGCGCCTCCTGCCGCCAACCATAGGAAACCGCCTTGAGTAGCGCGATCAATGTGGTCGGACTCGCGGGAATCACCCGTTTCTCCGCACCGAACTCGATCAGCGTCGGGTCCTGCATCAGGGCGGCGGAGAAAAATACTTCGCCCGGCACGAACAGCACCACAAACTCCGGCGTGGGGCTGAACTGGTCGAAGTATTCCTTTTTGCTCAATTGACTGATGTGGGTGCGCACCTGACGGGCGTGATCCTGCAACGCTGCGGAGCGCGCTTCGTCCGAAGGGGCTTCCATCGCCTGCAAATAGGCATTCAGCGGAGCCTTCGCATCCACGACTACCTGACGTCCGCCGGGAAGATGCACGATCATGTCGGGCCGCAAACGGCCCGCGGTATCGGACTGGCTGACCTGTTCCTCGAAATCGCAGTGCTCCAGCATCCCGGCCAGCTCGACCACACGCTTGAGCTGAACCTCGCCCCAGCGCCCGCGCGTCTGCGGTTGACGCAAGGCCCGGACGAGATCGGCGGTTTCGCGGTGCAGCTTGGGCAGGTGGATTTGCAGTAGATCCGTGATTTGCTGGTTCATCGCACCATAGGCATTGGTGCGTGCCTGCTCCAGCGAATTGAGCTTCACATCGAACTGCTCCAGTCGCTCACGGATGGGTTGGGTCAACTGAACGATGGCTTCCTGGCGCTGGTTCAGATCTTGCGCGGCACCTGCCTGAAAACGAGAGAGATTCTCCTGGGCCAGCTTCAGGAAGGACTCGTTATTGGCACGCAGCGCATCGACGGAAAGCGCCTGAAAGGCTTGCTGCAACTGGACTTGAGCCTGATCGATCAAAGCCAGTTTTTCTGCTGCGGCACGACGCTCCTGGGCCAATCGCTCCTGCAACTCGGCCTGCTCGGCAGTCTGAGTTTGCACTTGTCGCAACAGCTCGCTGATCCGTTGCTCGGATTGCTGGCGCTCGTTCGCCCGCTCGGCCAGCACACCGGACAATTGTTCGCTCAGTGCGCTCAACGTCGCCTGACTGCGTGCCAGTTCGGTCGAGGCCGCCGCCAAATCCCTCTGCGCTTGCCGGGTGGCCAGTTCCTGCTCGGTGGCTTCGTGCCGGAACTCGGCCAAAGCCATGTTCAGGCGTTCGATTTCCTCCGCGGCCGATTGACGGTTCTGCCTGCCCCGCTGTGCCAACAACACCCAAACGAAAAGCAATGTGAACAGGAGCAGCGCCGTGGACACCAGCCCCGCCCAAGCCCATACCGGGGACAGAATGGGCAATTGCGCGAAGAATGGTTCCATGGGTGACCTCTGTCCCGATCAGGGATGAACTGGATTCAACCGTCGTTTAATGACGGAAATGGCGCACACCGGTAAAGACCATGGCGATGCCGTGTTCGTTGGCCGCGTCGATCACTTCCTGATCGCGCATCGATCCGCCCGGCTGGATAACCGCCTTGATGCCCACGGCTGCAGCGGCATCGATACCGTCACGGAACGGGAAGAAGGCGTCGGAAGCCATCACGGAACCGGCGACCGGTAGACCGGCGTCTTCGGCCTTGATCGCCGCGATGCGCGCGGAATACACGCGGCTCATCTGACCGGCGCCCACGCCGATGGTCTGCTCGCCACTGGCGTAAATGATGGCGTTGGATTTCACGAACTTGGCGACCTGCCAGGCGAAGAGCAGGTCACGCAACTCGTCAGGGGTCGGCTGGCGCTCTGAGACAACCGTCAAATCGTGTGCCGTGATGCGCGCCGCGTCGTCGTCCTGGACCAGCAGACCGCCATGCACGCGCTTGAAGTCCAACCGGGCAGGGCTGACCTTCGGCCATTGCCCGACAGTCAACACACGCACGTTCGGTTTGGCGGCGAACTCGGTTTGCGCTTCCGGTGAAATTTCCGGTGCGATAACGACTTCGACGAACTGCCGCTCAACGATGGTGCGCGCGGTGTGACCGTCCAATGGGCGATTGAAGGCAATAATGCCGCCGAACGCCGAGGTCGGGTCGGTCGCATAGGCGCGGTCGTACGCCACGGTCAGATCTTCCGCCACGGCCACGCCGCAAGGATTTGCGTGCTTGACGATCACGCAGGCCGGTTCGGCAAACTGCTTCACGCACTCGAGCGCCGCGTCGGAGTCGGCAATATTGTTGTAAGACAATGCCTTGCCCTGAATCATGTGCGCGGCGGCGATGCTGCCGACCGGCGGCTTATGTTCCACGTAAAACGCCGCTTCCTGATGCGGGTTCTCGCCATAACGCAAATCCTGCGCTTTCTTCAGTTGCAGATTGAAGGTCGGTGCGAAGGCATTGCCACTGACCATCTTGCCGAAATAGTCGGCAATCATGCCGTCATAACGCGAAGTGTGTTCGAAAGCACGTACAGCCAACTCGAAGCGGGTCTGCGCCTCAATGCCGCCCGCCTCGATTTCGTTCAACACACGACCGTAATCGGCCGGATCAACGATGATCGCGACATCTTGGTGATTTTTCGCCGCCGCACGCACCATGGCCGGGCCACCGATGTCGATGTTTTCAACCGCATCATCAAATTGGCAGTTTGGCTTGGCGACGGTTTCGGCGAACGGGTAGAGGTTCACCACCACGATGTCGATCGGCTCGATGCCGTGCTCGGCCATTACGTCCTCGTCCACGCCCCGGCGGGCCAGAATGCCGCCATGGATCTTCGGGTTCAGGGTCTTGACCCGTCCCGCCATCATCTCGGGGAAACCGGTCACATCGGCCACCTCGGTCACGGGCAGGCCCGCTTCACGCAGCATGCTGGCCGTGCCGCCGGTGGAAATCAGCGCCACGCCGTGCCGATTCAAGCTCTGGGCAAATGCCAACAGGCCGGTTTTGTCCGACACGCTCAACAAGGCGCGACGCGGAGTAGTGCGGTTATTTTTCATGGGGCGGGATCCTAAATTTCGGCTGAATCGCTGGAAGAAGAAAATGAAGTGGGCGGTATTTTACACAAGCCCATGCATTCCCCCATCCAATAAAGTCACAGCCTTTGAAGTCATGGAGCTCAAAGTTACGGCGTTATATTGGGCACGATCTGGCCGAACACGGTGCTGTAGTCTTCATCAGCATGCCCTGCGGCCACGCCATCGGCCAATATCTGCGCGAGGCCATCGAGCATCCGCGCGTCGATCTGCTGCGTTCCGGCCACCTCGGCGAACAGACGGATATCCTTGAGCAGATGCTTGAGGGGGAAATTCGCGGCGGCAAAATCGCGCGTTCTCATCCGGTCCAGTTTTTTATCAAATGTCGGCGCGTACAAGGCACTGTCCCGCAGGGTGTGCATGAACGTATCGACATCGACGCCCTCACGCTCGACCAAACCCAGGCTCATGGAGAAGGCCGCAGTCAGCGAACCGATGAGCTGATTCATCGCGAGCTTGACGGCCGCCCCCTGCCCAATGCCACCGAAATGCGTGGGCTTGCCGAGCGCCTTGAGCACGGGATCGGCAACAGCCACATCGGCCGGATCGCCACCAACCAGAATTTGCAGCGTGCCGTTCTCGGCCTGTGGCGTGGAGCCCAGAACGGGGGACTCCAGATAGTGACCGCCGAGCTTCTCGATAGATTCGGCAAGAGCGCGGGATTGATCGGGGCCGATGGTCGCGCCGTTGATGATGAGCTTGTTCTTGAACAGGTCCCAGGGATTTTCCGCCAGCAGCACCGATTCGCAGGCGGCGAAATCCGCCAACATGACCCACACGATATCGGAGGGTTCCACCGCCGCCGCGACCGAGGCACTCATCGCCACCCCAGTCGGCGGCGAGGAAAGCGGACTGCGGTTGTATCCGCGTACCGTCATGCCTGCCTTGACCAGTCGTTCGGCGATCGCCCGCCCCATCAATCCCAGACCCAATACTGCAATATTCATGACAATCCGCCCGTTGAAATACAATACGAGCCATGATGATGCCTGAAAACATCGAGTTCAAAAAATCCACACAGAAGGAATCGGATGTGATGCGCACAGAATCAAGCTGGCCCCTTTGGCTGAATGCCGCGCGGCGGCGACCCAGCCAGACCAGTCCCGCCCTGTTTCACACCGAAACCCGCGCCGAAATCGAACGAGACTACGACCGCGTGCTGTTTTCCACACCGGTGCGGCGCATGGCGGACAAGACGCAGGTCTTCCCGCTGGATCATTCCGATAGCGTACGCACGCGACTGACCCACTCTCACGAGGTCGCCAACCTCGCCCGCTCGGTAGGGCTCGACCTGGTGTTCAACCGCAATCTGGCTGCGGGTTTGCCACAGGCTCTGCGCGATGTGCCGGCTTTGCTCGCCACCATTGGGTTGGCACACGATTTGGGCAATCCGCCCTTCGGTCATCAGGGCGAGGAAGCCATCGGTCGCTGGTTCGCCCGACATGAAACAACTATTCTTGGCCCGGAAATGGGCTTGACCGAAGCCATGCGGCAGGACTTTTTGCGCTTTGAAGGCAATGCGCAAACCCTGCGCCTGCTCACCAAACTGCAGCTGATCAACGACGATTACGGCCTGAACCTGACCATGGCGACCCTCGCCGCACTGATCAAATACCCCGTAGGCAGCGACAAAACAGACAAGAACTTCGTGGTGCGCAAGAAGCACGGATTCTTTCAATCGGAACAGGCGTTGGTCACTGAAGTGCAGTCACAATGCGGCCTGTCCGACGGACAGCGCCACCCATTGACCTGGATTCTCGAAGCCTGTGACGACATCGCCTATTCGGTGCTGGACGCCGAGGACGCGGTGAAAAAAGGCCTGCTCTCATTTTCCGACATCATTGCCTTTCTGCGCCATGCCGCCGATGGCGACCCGGTTGTCGCCAAGGTCTGCGATGCCGCACAGGAGGAGCATCGGCGCTACCGTCAGACCGATCTATCACCCGCAGAGCTGAACGATATTTCCATGCAGACGTTCCGCATCCGCGCCATCGGTGCACTCATGCAGGCCGTCGCCGATACGTTTCTGGCCCAGTTGCCAGCCATGAGCGCCGGCGCGTTCAATCAGGAACTGATCGCCGCCTCCCCGGCCCACGCGCTGCTGCGTACGCTCAAGGCCTGCAACTGGCAGCATGCCTATCGCCATAAAACCGTATTGAAAGTCGAACTGACCGGGTTTGAGGTCATTCATGGCCTGATGGATGCCTTCTGGTATGCGATCACTGACCGGGTCGATCCACTCGATCCCGCCAGCGCACGCCGTACACCGTTGGCGAGCTATCTCTATCAGTTGATTTCGGAAAATTACCGCCGAGTATTCGAATCGCCGAACAACCCCATGCCGCTACGCTACCGGGAAGCGCAACTCCTGACCGACATGGTCTCCGGCATGACGGATAGTTTTGCGGTACGCTCCTGGCAGCAAATTCAGGAGGCGGGTTTTCGACCGAGCGTTCCTTACTGACCCATGATCATCAAACCATGACCCACTCATCAGGAGTCTGATGTTGAGCGAATCAACTACACCCGAACAAAGCCATTTCTTTGCTTATCTCGCCCGCATGAAGTACATCGTGCGCTGGGGTTTGATGCGCAACACGCGTACTGAAAATATTCAGGAACACAGTCTGCAAGTCGCAATGATCGCGCACGCGCTGGCCGTGATCGGCAACGAACTGTACGACGAGACCAACGACATCGGTCGCATCGTCACCGTGGCGCTATACCACGATGCCTCCGAAATCATCACCGGCGACCTGCCCACGCCGGTCAAATATTTCCGACAGGACATCCTCGATTCCTACAAGGCGCTCGAAGCGCACGCAGAGCGTAAACTCACCGGCCTGCTGCCCGAACGTTTACGCTCGGCCTTCGCATCAACCATCGAAAGCGCACAGATCGAACCGGAAGTCGCACGGGTCGTCAAAGCAGCCGATTCGATGTCGGCCTACCTTAAGTGTCTGGAAGAAGGTTTTGCGGGCAATCAGGAGTTCAAGAAGGCCGAGAGCTACCTGCTGACCAAGCTCGAAGAAATGCAGGAGACCATGCCCGCCGTCACCTACTTCCGGTCACATTTCGTCGATGGATTTGCACTGACCCTGGATGACTTGAGTCACGATTAGATCAAATCAGCCGATTGAAAAGGTTCAAAAATCGGTACGGCGGCGACGCGCCTGATTGAACGCCACCGCGCCGCGCAGATAGTGGATGGCCGCCGCGACGATCAATCCGCCCAACGACAGAAGAAACAGGCTCGCCTGCACATAGCCGAGCATCGCGATTGCCGCGCCGATCAGCCCCATGTGCTGCCCCAGCACCCGAGCGGCCCGCGTTTCGGCCACGCCCAACGCCGACAAGGCGCCCAACTCCAGCGCCAGTACGGCCACCACAATCATCAGCGCGCTGGCATAGGCCGGGTATATGACGGACAGGCTGCTCAGGCCCACGGCGAGAACAAGGACGATCAGCCCGATCTGCTTCTGATGACGGCCCGGGCTGGACTGCGGCAGGTAATCGTTCAACCGAAGCCAAAGCATGAGCCCCGCAGCGAACGTCCAGACTCCGATGAATTCACTGGATACCGAAACCAGCCGGATATCCCAGGTAAAGGCATCGCGATCCGTATCGAACCACCCCGTAAGTCCCAGCAGGGCGACGGACAAGCCGGTCCCGATGGTGATCAGCGACAAGCCGCTCAGAATGCCCTCCCGTACCGTTCGCTGGAGCGAAGTGCCCCGCGCGGCCCGATAACGAGAGGACAAGGGCGCAGCAACGATCCCCAGCAGCACCATCACAATGGCCAGCGGGACATTGCTGCCGTCGGACGTCCAGAACACCGACACCAACATCAGCAACAACGCTGCGGATAACAATCCGATGGCAGGTTTGTGCCACACGGTGTTGCCGCTCCGTTCGCCATGTTCGCTATTGAGACCGTACAACGCTGCCAGAATCAGCGCCAGCGCGAACCAACCGACCAGATCGATCTGCAGACCGACGCTCATGCTGATTTGTCCTCACGAGAGTCCGGAGCCGATCCGCGGGCTTGACGTGTAGAGCAGATTTCCCGCCACAGCAGGGAGAACGCCGTGGTAGCGGCTTGTGCGGAGAAAAAGACGGCAAGCGACGTCAGGATCAAGTCGGGTACCGACACGGCATTAACCAGCGCACCGGCCGCAGCCACCACGATGAAACCCGACAAAGTCGCTGCCATCAATAAGCCACGACCACGTCGCCGCGCATCGCCGCGCAGAAAGCCGCTCAACCCCAATGCTACCGCGAGTAACACCGTATAGGCTGCGATCACCGGATCCATTTTGTCTCCTATCGGCGCGGAAAAGCGCCTGCCCTACTGAGCCTTAATTCCGAGCCCTTATTCCAGGCCTTCGAGATAGGTTTTTGCATCCAACGCTGCCATGCAGCCTGTTCCTGCCGAGGTAATTGCCTGGCGGTACACATGATCCATGACATCGCCTGCGGCGAAAACGCCGGGCACCGACGTGGCCGTCGCATTGCCATGCGTACCGCTCTTGACCTGAATATAGCCGCCGGCCAGATCCAGCTCTCCTTCGAAAATCCCGGTGTTCGGTGCGTGACCGATCGCGATAAAGACGCCCGTCAACGCCAGATCGGTATGCGCGCCGCTGTTCGAATGCTTGATGCGTAACCCGGTCACTCCGGTGTTATCGCCCAATACTTCCTCGACGGCACTGTGCCAGTGGATTTCAACCTTGCCTTCATCCACTTTTTTCATCAACCGGTCGATCAGGATGTTTTCGGCCTTGAACTTGTCACGGCGATGAATCACATGCACCTTGGATGCGATGTTGGCGAGATACAGGGCTTCCTCGACCGCGGTGTTGCCGCCGCCGACCACGGCAACTGTCTGATTGCGATAGAAAAAACCGTCACAGGTCGCGCAGGCTGAAACCCCTTTCCCTTTGAATTGGGTTTCGGAATCCAGCCCCAGATACTTCGCACTCGCCCCGGTGGCGATGATCAGCGCATCACAGGTGTAGGTGCCGGAATCGCCTTTGAGTGTGAAGGGCCGTTTCTTGAGGTTTGTGCTTTGAATGTGATCGAAGATGATTTCCGTATCGAATTTTTCGGCATGAGCCTTCATCCGATCCATCAACGCAGGCCCCGTCAAATCGCCCGGATCACCCGGCCAGTTTTCGATTTCGGTCGTCGTGGTGAGTTGCCCGCCCATTTCCATGCCGGTGATCAACACTGGATTCAAATTGGCACGCGCTGCATACACGGCAGCGGCGTAACCGGCCGGGCCCGACCCCAAAATCAGCAAACGGGCATGGCGGGTATTGGCTTCAGACATGATCGACTCCTCATCATCACAAAAGGCGCAAATGCGCTTAAAACTTGCCTACAATCATACGTTGCAAAATCCAAGGCCGCCACGCGCGGCGCGGCCAATTCACAAACATATTTAAGGACAGCGGTATGACTTATCAAGGCGAACCCCATTACGCCCACGGCAGCGCCGAGCGGATGGGCGTGTTACTCCTGAACCTGGGCACGCCCGACGAACCCACGACACCCGCCTTGCGCCGCTACCTGAAGCAATTCTTATCCGATCCACGCGTCATTGAGCTGCCCAAATGGAAATGGTGGCCGATCCTGAATCTGATCATCCTGAACACCCGCCCCAAGAGATCGGCGGCTGCCTATCGAGAAGTCTGGGATCACTACGCAGAGGGTTCGCCGCTACTCACCATTTCCCGAGCACAACAACGCGGCTTGCAGGAACGCTTGTCGCAACAGATAGCCGGCCCCGTCTCAGTTGCTCTGGGCATGCGTTACGGTAATCCCTCGGTCGCCAGCGCACTTACCGAACTGCGCGACGCGGGTGCTCGCCGTATCGTGGTTTTGCCGCTGTATCCGCAGTACGCAGCCGCCACCACGGCATCGACCTTCGATGCCGTTTTCGACGAGCTCAAAACCTGGCGCTGGATGCCCGAACTGAGACTCATCAATCATTACCATCGGGAACCGGCCTACCTCGATGCGTTGGCGGCGAGTGTGCGTGAACACATTACCGAACACGGCATGCCGCAAAAGCTCATCATGAGTTTCCATGGCGTGCCGGAACGGTATCTGCGGGCGGGTGACCCCTATCACTGCGAATGTCACGTCACCGGCCGATTGCTGGCAGAGCGGTTGGGACTCGGCCCCGATCAGTATCTGGTGACCTTCCAGTCGCGCTTCGGGCGCGAGGAGTGGATCAAGCCATATACCGACGAGACCCTGAAAGCACTGCCGGGCCAGGGCATCAAGAACATTGCCGTGATCTGCCCAGGATTTTCAGCCGATTGTCTGGAAACCATCGAGGAGATCGGTCAGGAGAACCGCGAATACTTTATGGAAGCGGGTGGTGAAACCTACCACTACATTCCCGCGCTGAACGAACGAGACGACCATCTCGATGCCCTGACTCACCTGATTCGCCGCCACACACAAGGCTGGATCGAGCACAGCGGCTTCGATGCGCAGGCCGACGCACAGGAACGTGATCGGGTGCGCGCCAATGCACTCGCGATGGGCGCCACACAATGAGCGTCGCATCCGGCAAGCCCATTCCAATTGGCGTGCTGATCATTGGCGACGAAATCCTCTCCGGGCGACGAAAAGATACCCATCTGGCCGCCGTCATCGAGCGACTGGCACCGCACGGGCGCCAACCCAGTTGGGCGCAAATGATCGGCGACGACGAGGATCGCATCGAACAGACCCTGCGCGACAGCAGACAGACGGGTAGTATCGTCTTCTGTTTCGGCGGTATTGGCGCCACGCCGGACGATCTCACCCGCGCCTGTGCCGCCCGGGCATTCGATCGCCCGCTCACCCGCCACCCCGAGGCCGAGCGCCGCATCATTGCCCAGTTTGGCGAAGCTGCCTTCCCGCATCGGGTGCATATGGCGGATTTCCCGGATCAGGTTGACTTGATCCCGAACCCCGTCAACAACGTGGCCGGGTTTTATCTGGAAAATCACTTTTTCATGCCCGGCTTTCCGCAAATGGCCCATCCGATGCTCGACTGGATTCTGGCACATCCGCTGAAATCGCTCGGCACCCCGGATTACTGCGAGCAGGCGATCTGGACCATCGGCGCATCGGAAAACGACCTGCTGCCTCTCATGACCAGACTCTGTGCCGAATTCACCGATCTCAAACTCTTCAGCCTGCCGATAGGGCAAGGCGAAAGACGCTTGATCGAGCTCGGCTTCAAGGGCACGTCCTCGCGAGTTGCGGAAGCAATGAAAGCATTGCAGAATCAACTTGATGCACTTGATGTGCCTCATCAGTCCGAGCGGCCGATGTCCGAACCGGATCAGGTCTAGCCAACGCCCGGATTGGCGCACACGTCAGCACCACCCAATGTGATGGTCCCAGATTGTTGCCCGAGGAGAGGAACCCTCTGAAAGGCCCGTTTACGGGAGGAAAAGCCCATGCAGACCACGGCAACGCACGCGGTTATTTTCGATATCGGTGGCGTGTTGCTCGATGGCAATACGCCGATGCCCGGCGCAGTCGAAGCACTTGCCCGCTTACGCGAGGCCGGAGTTCCTTTCCTGCTTCTGACCAATACCACGCGTCGCAGTCATGCCGATTTGCTTGCCGCCATGCACAGGGCGGGGCTGGACGTGTCGGCGCAGCAATTGCTCACGCCTGCCCGTGCCGCCGCCGAATGGTTGCAAACCCACCAGATACATGGCGTCCTGCTGATTCACCCTGGATTGCTGCCGGATTTTGCCGACGTCGCCACCACGCTGGTCGGGCAGAGAACTGAAACCACCGCCCCCCTCGCCGTCATCGTCGGCGACGCGGGGGAGGGCTTTACCTATACCACGCTCAACGCGGCCTTTCGTGAACTCATGGCCGGGGCCACCCTGATATCGCTGTCCGACAGTCGCTATTTTCGTGAAGCCGACGGCTTGTCACTCGACGCCGGCCCCTTCATACGGTTGCTTGAGAATGCGGCGGGGGTAACGTCCATCGCCATGGGCAAACCCGGCGCACCTTTCTTCCGGCAAGCCATAGCCGCACTCGACTTTCCCCCCGAGCGCATCACCCTGATCGGCGACGATGTGCATAGCGATATTCTCGGCGCCCATGCCGTCGGCCTGAGGACGATTCTCGTTAAAACCGGTAAATTCCAAACCGACGACGCCCGGCTCATTCCGGAAGGCACACGTTTGGCTTCAGATGTGACGACCGCAGTGGATCAGCTATTATCCGAATCCTGATCCACGCACGCTCAAACGGCACATCTGCAAAAATCGCTGAACTAATCTTGAGGATACCCGTCAGAAACATCATGCAACCGCCTGCTGCGTCGTTATGTCGGTGCGGGTCGAACCGGTTGCGAATCCAGAATCTTTCGTTGTTTTATTCAGCAGAGGTAACGTATGCGAACCCAGATTCTTGTTGAGGCTATTCGTGCTGGCTTGCCGCGTCGTGGACGCCTGTTGGTCGCAGCCGCGTTGATTTCAGCGCCATTGATGGCAATGACGCCCACCGCCAGCGTTGCCGACACCGCCATGCCCGATTATGTGCAATTGGTGAAGCAATCCAGTCCGTGGGTTGTGAATATCAGCACCGTGAGCAAACCGAAGGCGCAACCGACGGTCGATAGCGGCAACATGCCGACGTTCCCACCCGGACCGGCAGGCGACATGTTCCGACATTTCTTCGAGCAGCAGATGCCTCAACAGCAGGATCAGGAGCCCATTCGTTCGCTGGGTTCGGGATTCATCATTTCCGCCGATGGCTACATCCTGACCAACGCACATGTCGTTGATGATGCGAATAAAATCACGGTGCGCCTGCCCGATCAGCAGGAATACGCCGCCAAAGTTATCGGCAAGGACAAGCGAACTGATATCGCACTGATCAAGATTGATGCGAAGAATCTGCCGGTCGCGCCGATCGGTGATTCCGACAAGATTCAGGTCGGCGAATGGGTTCTGGCCATCGGCGAGCCGTTCGGTCTGGATCACAGCGCGACGCACGGCATCGTATCCGCATTGGGTCGCGATTTACCGGATGAAAGCTATGTACCGTTCATTCAGACCGATGCGCCGGTCAATCCCGGCAACTCCGGCGGCCCGTTGATTGACGCCAACGGTAAGGTCATCGGCATCAACTCGCAGATTTACACCAAATCCGGCGGGTATATGGGCATTTCGTTCGCTATTCCGATCAATGTCGCCATGAATGTGGTCGATCAGATCAAGGCAACCGGTCATGTAACGCGTGGTTATCTGGGCGTGCTGATTCAACCGGTCACCTATGATCTGGCCAAATCCTTCGGACTGGACAGCACCAAAGGCGCACTGGTCGCCAAGGTCGAGCCGAATACACCCGCTGCTAAGGCGGGCTTGCAATCCGGCGATATCATCCTCAAGTTCAACGGCAAGGAAATTCGACATTCCGGCGAACTGCCCATCGTGGTCGGTATGTCGCCAATCGGTAAACCGGCAACTTTGACCCTGATGCGCGACGGCAAGCAGATGGACGTGAGCGTCACGGTCGAAAAACTGGACAAGAAAGCGCTTGCAGCCGAAGCCGGTACCAGCGAAGCCATCGAAAAAATGGGGTTGAAAGTTTCGGCCCTGTCTCCCGATGAGCTCCAGCAATTGAACATCAAATATGGTGTGAAAGTGAACGCCGTCAAAAATGACTCGCCGTTCTCGTCCGTCATCGCGCCGGGTGATGTGCTGCTGGAAGTGAACCGGATGCCGATGAAGTCGACCGAGGATCTGAAAAAGGCGCTCGACAACGCCCCGAAAGATCGACCGATTGCAATCCGGCTGTTGCGAGATGGTCAACCGTTATTCATGGCGGTTCAACTCGGCACTCAGTAAGTCGACACACCCCGCCTCTGAATGAATTCAGAGGCGATGCGGCACGTCCCGTGCCGCCTTTTTCCAATGCTGAACCCTGAGTTCGCCATCGGTAAATGGCTCGAAAATACATCAACACAACCCAATTCGGGATTGTCCAAACATGAGACGGACGCAAGTCCGAATCCTCTTCAGAACAAGACCAATGCCAATTTTATAGATGGAATATCAATTTTTTTGAATGACCTGGTGAACTTTGAGTCTTGCGCACCATCTTAGGTACTGGCTCCTCAAGGATGAACCATTGCCCCGAATGATACGGGGCTTTTTTTCGCCCATTTTCTCTACAGTCACATCACGCTGCTAAACTCGACCGCATTCATACACGGAGCGGGGGTTTCATGCGGGTCATTTCATTCAACGCCAATGGCATTCGATCTGCGGCACGCAAGGGATTTTTTGACTGGTTGAGCGAACAGAACGCCGATTTTGTCTGCATCCAGGAAACCAAGGCACAAACCGACCAACTGGCCGACCCCGAATTCTGTCCCACTGGCTACACCTGCCAGTACGTTTCCGCCGAGAAGAAGGGATACAGCGGTGTCGCCATTTACGCGCGTCGCCCGCCCGACGCCATCATCACTCAACTGGGCTTGCCCGAATTCGATGCCGAGGGTCGTTATTGTGCCTTCGAATATCCCAATCTAATGGTGGCATCGCTCTACCTACCTTCCGGCTCGGCGGGTGACCATCGCCAGGAATCAAAAGACCGCTTCCTCGCCGCGTATCTGCCGATTCTGGAAAACTACCTGCAGGCACAACACAAGCCGCTGATTCTCTGCGGCGACTGGAACATCGCGCACAAAGAACTGGATTTGAAGAACTGGAAAAGCAACCAAAAGAACTCCGGTTTTTTGCCGCATGAACGTGCGTGGCTGGATGAGCTATTCGACCGGTTGGGCTATGTGGATGCGCATCGCCTCGTCGCCCCCGGCGAAGCCGTATACACATGGTGGTCGAACCGGGCCAATGCCTGGGAAAACAATGTGGGTTGGCGAATCGATTACCAGGTCATCACCCCGGACCTGGCCGATCGGGTTGAACGGGCCAGCGTCTATCGGGGCGAAAAGTTCTCGGATCACGCCCCGCTGATCATCGATTACCGGGATTGAAAATCCGAGGCTATTCCAACACATCGGACGTGAGTTGCGCGCGTTTCTTCCGCATGCGGATATTGAGCGACTCGACCAGCAGCGAAAATGCCATCGCCGAATAGATATAACCTTTCGATACATGCTGCCCGAACGACTCGACGATCAGGAAAACACCGACAAGAATCAGAAATGACAGCGCCAGCATCTTGATGGTGGGATGATGTTCCACGAACTCGCTGATCGACTTGGCCGCAACCATCATCACCAGCACCGCAACCACGATGGCGACAACCATGATTTCGATGTGCTTCACCAAACCGATGGCCGTAATCACCGAATCCAGTGAAAACACGATATCGATCAGTGCGATCTGAGTCACGACCGTCCACAACCCGACTTTTTTCAGCGTGGCGCCCGTCGTGGCGGCTTCCACCTGCCCACCAGTTTCCATGGTGTCGTGCATTTCCGTAACGGCTTTGTAGACGAGGAACAGACCGCCGACGAGCAAAATCAGATCACGCCCGGAGAATGCCAGGTTACCGACATGAAGAAACGGCTCGGTCAGTCCCATCAACCATACCAGCGAAAAAAGCAGGCCAATCCGCGTCACCATCGCCAGCGCCAGGCCGAAAAAACGACCTGCCGCCCGTTGAGTCTCCGGGAGCTTGGAAACCAGAATGGCGATCACGATGATGTTATCAATGCCGAGCACGATCTCTAGCGCGGTCAAGGTTGCGAAGGCAACCCACGTTTCGGGGGAAAGCAGCAGTTCAATCATCGTTAAAACCCGTAGTTTGGCTCAGTAATTTTTATCGCGGAATGCCATGCAATTTAGCATCTCTGCACCAATTGCAGAAACGCCCGGACTGACCAAAACATCAAGACCCTCAAGATAAACTCATGGTTCAGGCAAACATTCGGCTAAAATTCCGGTCAAAGACTGTGTAAATTGATCAAATCAGAGGAGGTCGCCATGCGCGCCCAATCCACAATCAAATGGGCTGTTCCGATGATCATGCTGGCCGCCCTGTCTGGTTGCGTCACGCCCATGTCTGGTGACGTGTACAGCCGCAACAACGCCATGCAGATGCAAACGGTTCAGTACGGTACGATTGAAAGCCTGCGCGGCGTGCGCATTGCCGGAACCAAAACACCCATCGGCGCCATCGGCGGTGCTGTGGTCGGCGGCTTGCTCGGCAGTGGCGTGGGCGGCGGTCTGGGTCGCGACCTCGCCACGGTAGGGGGCGCCATCGGTGGTGGTATTGCCGGTTCCGCCATCGAGGAAGGCGTCACCCAACAAAATGGGGTCGAAATCGTTGTGCGTCTGGATGATGGTCGCATGGTATCGATCGTCCAGGCCGCAGAGGGGCAGGTATTCTCCCTCGGCCAACGCGTCCAGGTCATCACCGCACCCGATGGCACAAGTCGCGTGACTGCTGGCTGAACCCGTGCATCTGCCGAGCCGTCGCACACCCGGCGAAAAGGGTGTGTTTCATTTAGCCCGTGATTCATCACCTATTGAGTACACATTTTGTTTGGAATAGATATCGCCGCCCTGCTGGCACAATACGGTCTGCTGGTGCTGGCCATCGGTTGTTTGCTCGAAGGTGAAACCGTTCTGGTTCTGGCCGGACTGGCAACGCATCAAGGCATGCTGCATCTGCCACAAGTATTCGTCGTCGCGGTGGTGTTCGGCTGGCTGGGCGACCAGATCTTCTTCTGGTTGGGACGCTGGAAAGGCGACGCCATTCTGCTGCGCTTCCCGAGCTGGGCGCGCCAGAAACCTCGTTTGGATCGGTGGATTCACAAATACCACGCCCCTGTCGTCATCATGGTGCGCTTCATGTACGGTCTGCGGGCCGCAGGCCCTGTATTGATCGGCCATAGTGGCCTTTGCCCCTGGAAGTTCGCTCTGTTCAACGCCCTCGGTGCGTTGATCTGGGCGACAATTTTCATCACGTTGGGCTGGGTGTTTGGTCAGGCGGCGGAACAGATCCTCACGCAAATCAACCAATGGGGCCACTATGTATTTTATGTCGGTGCCGTTGTCATTCTGGTGGTCGGCTTTATCTTCTGGCTCGTAAACCGTCGACGGGCAACGCGCGCGGCCGAGCGAGCCGCATTAAGCGAACAAGAGAGAGATTAGAGAGCGATGTCGCAAGGTCAGTTATATGTCATTTCCGCCCCGTCCGGTGCGGGAAAAACGAGTCTCATCAAGGCACTGCGGGAACAGATGACCGATCTGGGCCTGTCGGTTTCCCACACCACGCGCCCCATGCGACCGGGTGAAGTGGACGGCCAGCATTACCACTTCGTCAGCAAGTCGACATTCGAGTCCATGATTGCCGAAGGCGCTTTCGTCGAACATGCCCTGGTTTTCGGCAACTACTACGGGACATCGAAGGCCGCCGTCAGCACCGTGCTCGACAAGGGACAGGATCTGATCCTGGAAATCGACTGGCAAGGCGCCGAACAGGTACGCCCGCTATTCCCGAACGCGCAGAGCATCTTCATTCTCCCCCCGAGCCGGGAAGCACTTCGGGAGCGCCTCTTCGGGCGCGGGCAAGATGATGCAGATGTCATCGCCCGGCGTCTGGCCGAGGCCGAGCGGGAAATGCAGGCCTACCCGAACTACGACTTCCTCATCATCAACGATGATTTTTCACAGGCGCTCAACCAGTTACGCTGCATATTCGAGAACGCACGCCTGCGTACACCGCGTCAGGCCGAAACTGAACGTGTTCGCTTAGAAAATTTGCTGAATACCCCTAAAAAAACGTAAACTACCCAGCTCAATTCAATTCACCGATCTATTTCCTGGGAAAAATCATCATGGCGCGTGTCACCGTAGAAGATTGTCTTGTAAAGATTCCGAACCGCTTCGAGCTGGTTCTGATGGCAGCCCGCCGTGCGCGACAGATCGAACAAGGTGCCGAGCCACTGGTACCGATGGGTAAAGAAAAGCCAGTCGTTATTGCCCTGCGCGAAATTGGCGAAGGCAAGATAGACCAGGCTCGCATCGACGAAATTCAGGAGCACATGGTTGTGCTGCGTTCACAAATTTCAGAAGCCGAAATTCGCGCGGAACTCGCGCAGTTTGCCGACGAAGACGAAGGAAGCGCGCGGCGCCCGGCCACCACCAGCGACGAGGGTTAACTTGCCTGAGGCTTCCGTACCACAACCACAACCGGAAAAACTGGTTCTGGTTGCAGAAGCGGCAGAAGCGGAAATTTATTTCGCGCCGCTGGCCATGACCTTGGCAACGTATATCGATCCGGAAGGCATCTCGCATGTGCGGGATGCCTTTATTTTTGGTGCGAACTCCCACGTCGGACAAGCCCGCCAAAGCGGGGAACCCTACATCAGTCACCCGGTAGCGGTTGCCGAGATCCTCGCCGGCCTGCACATGGACGAAGCCACTCTGACGGCGGCCATCCTCCACGACGTGATCGAAGATACCGCCGTCGCACGCGAGGAGATTGTCGCGCGCTTTGGCGAGGAGGTCGCACGTCTGGTTGATGGTGTCTCCAAACTGACCCAGATCCGCTTCAAATCCAAGGCCGAAGCACAGGCCGCAAACTTCCGCAAAATGATGATGGCGATGGTTGAGGATGTGCGCGTCATTCTCATCAAACTTGCCGACCGCCTGCACAACATGCGGACACTGGGCGTGATGCGCCCGGACAAACGTCGACGAATCGCACGGGAAACGCTGGACATCTACACCCCCATCGCCAGCCGCCTGGGCCTGAACTCACTGCGACACGAACTGGAAGACATGGGGTTTGCCGCCCTGTATCCCACCCGCTATCGCGTCATCAGTGAGGCCGTGCGCAAGGCGCGGGGCAACCGCAAGGAAATCGTCGCGGGCATCGAGGAGCGCTTCATCCACCGCTTCGGCGAAGAAGGCCTGCGAGTACAGATCGACGCACGTGAAAAGCGCCCGTACTCCATCTACCGCAAGATGATGCAGAAACACCTCACCTTCAAGGAAGTGTTCGATGTATTCGCGGTGCGAATCGTCGTCCAGAGCGTGGACGAGTGCTATCGTGCGCTCGGCATCGTCCACAACCTCTACAAGCCCTTGCCGGGCCGCTTCAAGGACTACATCGCCATCCCCAAGGCCAATGGCTACCAGTCGCTGCACACCATTCTGTTCGGTCCGCACGGTATCCCGCTGGAAGTCCAGATTCGCACCAACGAAATGCACCAGTTCGCCGAAAGCGGTATCGCTGCGCACTGGCTCTATAAATCAAGTCACGATCAGGGCACGGTCACTCAAGCGCGGGCACGCGAATGGTTGCGCGACCTGCTGGAAATCCAACAGAAAGCGGGCAATCCGCAGGAGTTCCTTGAATCGGTCAAGGTCGATCTCTTTCCGGATGAAGTTTATGTCTTCACGCCAATGGGCGAGATCATCGAGTTGCCGCGGCGCGCCACCGTCGTGGATTTTGCGTATGCCATCCATACCGATGTGGGCAATCATTGCGTCGCCTGCAAGATCGACCGCCGGTTCGCCCCACTCTCCACGCCACTGGAAAACGGCCAGACCATCGAGATCATCACAGCAGATGGTGCCGAACCAAACCCGAACTGGCTGTCCTTTGTCGTCACCGCACGTGCTCGCGCCAATATCCGCAGCTACCTGAAGAATCTGCAGGATTCAGAAGCCATCAAACTGGGTCACCGTTTGCTGGCCAAATCCCTGAATGCCGAATCGGTCGATTTCAACGACATGAAGACCGACCGACTCAACCGTCTGTTGGCGGAATATCACTACGAGGGGTTGTCGGATCTGTTGCGTGAAATCGGGCTTGGTAACCGCATGGCGCCACTGGTCGCGCGCTTGCTCGTAGCAGACGAGAACGCGCCGACGGAACCCGAGATTCAGGGTACGGCGGCTGGCATCAATTCAGCGCAGGCCCCCATTATCATCAGCGGTACCGAAGGCTTGGTGGTCGATTTTGCCAAGTGCTGTCACCCGATTCCCGGCGATGCCGTGGTTGGCTTTTTGAGCACGGGGCGCGGTATTGTCGTCCACCGTCATGATTGCAGCAATGCGGCCGATGTCGGAGTACACCCGGAACGCTGGTTGGCGGTCAACTGGGCAGACCCGGCCCTGGGCGACTATCAGGCTCTGATTGTGGTCCACGCCAAGAATGTCCGGGGTGGTCTGGCACGCATCGCCAGCGCCGCAGCAGAAACCGGCGCTGACATCGACGACGTTCGATTTGATGACCGTGACGTCAATCTGACCATCATCACCGTCACCCTTCGGGTAGCCGATCGTGTCCACCTGGCGCGCGTAATGCGCCGAATCAAACAGGTACCGGACGTGGTGAAGGTGACTCGCCCCTGACGGGAAGAAATAGTCAGTACAAACTCGCCTGACTATCTATGAGTTGATTCTGTCTTTTCGCCCGATTGGCTAATCTGCACTGACGTTTGCCGTGACGCACAAGTCATACCACCTTCTTGCGTAATCCGGCAGCTGCCGACACAGGTGCAGGAATTGAGCCTGATCCAGCTCGCCTCGCCGGTTCAAAGCACAAGCTATTGAAAAATAACGTGCTTCCGCGCGAAGATGCTCAAGTTCATCGGGCGCTGAACGAATCAGCCGTATGGTGTTTTCGGATAACTCCCAAGCTTCCGCGATCCGAGCCGAATAGGCGGGCACCAACGCCCGGAAACACGCCAGATAGGCGGCGCTGGTATCCGGCCCGGTCAATGGTTTTTGACGCAACAGCGCAATCAACCCCGTGTGCTCGATCAAGACGGACAGATACAGATCGAACGCCTCGTTGGACGATAAAGAAGGTCTCGGATGATCAGATCTCGTTTTCAACCCCAACCGGAGTGCATTGGCCGCGCGCAGACTGATCGGCCAGATATCGTGCACCAGCAGTGGGCTGGCTCCCTCAATGCGCCCCAAATGTCCAATCGGGCTAAACATGGCCGCCGAGACGACTTCGCGCATGCCCGAAAAACCAAGCAGCATCACCGCCTGATCCAGAGACTCGATATTTTCCCGGCGAACGCGCATGGCCGGACTATTGATGAGCCGCAAGACCATGGACGAGATCACGGGATCGGACTCGATCAAACCTGTCAGGGTACGGATGGGGGTATCCGGGTTGTTCAACGCCGTCATGAGCTTGGGCAACACGCTGGGCAGACGTGGTACCAGCTGCGTCAGCTGTGTGGGCGTACGTTTGAGATCTTCTGCACGTGCACTAAGCCATCGGGTTTCTTCCGGACGTAATGCATCCGTATGACCAGGGGGATGCTCCGGTGCATTCATGAGTCGTTGGAAAAAAAGGAGTGATGCCTGTTCTGCATCTGGAATGACAATGTCCGAGATCGGCTCCGGCTTGCCTGCGGCCACTCCGTACTCGCGCCGACGTGGTCGCGATACGTGAGCGGGCGGTGCCGTGGGCTTGGTTGCCCAGAGTTGCCGAATCCACTGCCACATGGCCGAGTCCTTTGATTGACCGGTGCGGCTAGAGATTCTGCCCCGCGCAAGCGGGAGACGGAGCCGCTGACGCGCCCTTGGCCTGCCATTCGCTTGGGGTGAACGTATGCAAGGACAAGGCGTGCATCCCGCCTTCACGCTCGGCCTGTAACAATGCCTGAACGCGCCGATGCCGGGCCAGCAGGCTTTCCTGCTCGAACAAGGGACTGACGATCACCAGGCGGAAATGTGTTTCTTCCCGATTTCCTGCGTGCAGATGGGACTCGTCATCTATTTCAAGATGGACGGGAGCCAGTTGATCTTCGATCAGGGTTTTTATGCGTTCGGAACGAGACATGATGAAACCATTCGATTAATCAGGTTGATGAATCATAACAATCCGACGCCCAGCATGGGGGAAATTTCTTCCGGCTTACCGGGCCGGCCGACAAGGTATCCCTGGAAGGAATCACACCCCAGAGAATCGAGCAGATCACGTTCAGCCACTGTTTCCACGCCCTCTGCAACCACCTCGAGGCCCAAGGCATGGCCCATCGCCACAATCGCCTTGACGATCACAAGATCCTTGGGATCGATCAGGATATCGCGCACAAAGCTTTGGTCGATCTTAAGCCGGTTGAATTCGAACTGCGTCAGGTAACTCAAGGAGGAGTAGCCTGTGCCGAAGTCATCCAATGCCAGTTGAACGCCCAGCTTTTTCAGTTCGATCAATGTGCTCGCCGCCTTGGCGGGGTCGTTGACGAGCGCGGTTTCCGTCAACTCCAGTTCCAGCAGGGATGGATTGATTCCGGATTTTTCCAGTGCCGCACGTACCCGCCCGATGAAGCAGGGCGAATGCAGCTGGATGCTGGATACATTCACCGCCACGGTAATCCGTTCGCCAATATATTCCCGCCAGCGGGCGATCTGTTGGCAGGCTTCATCGAGCACCCAACCGCCCACGTCGATAATCAACCCTGATTTTTCAAGCAAAGGGATGAATTGATCCGGCCCGGCAGCCAGTTCCGGCGAGGGCGCCTGCCAACGAAGCAAGGCTTCAACCCCGGTGATGGCCAGGCTGCTCGCGTTTTGCTGCACCTGATAGACAAGGGAGAATCGCCCCTCTACCTGACTCTGACGCAGTGCGGTCAACAGCACCGAAAGCCGATTCTGGTGCTCCATGATTTCCGGCGAGAAAACGGCGTGACCGTTTCGCCCCATCTCCTTGGCGGCATACATGGCCGAATCGGCTTGGTGCAGCAATTCCCCAATGGATCGACCGTGTTCCGGCCAGATCACAATCCCCGTGCTTGCCGAGGTGAAGAGGGTCAGGTGTTCGATCTGGAAGGGGCGAGCTGTCAACGACTTTACCCGTTCGCCCAACGCACTCAGGGATTCTGGGTTGTTGTCCGTTTCCAGCAGCATGGCGAACTCATCTCCGCCCATTCGGGCAATGAGCAATGGTCTTGTGACGCATTCGTGCTGCAATCGGCGCGCCATTTCCTGCAGTAGCTGATCGCCGCGCTCATGACCGTAGCTGTCATTGATCGAACGGAAGTAATCCAGATCAAAAACCAGCAACGCCAAGTGCTTCGAGCTATCGTCACTCAACATGTCGATCCAGCGCTGTGCTTCGACCTGGAAGAATCGTCGGTTCAGCAGGCCGGTCAACTCATCCTGGCTGGCCAATATCTGGTACTGCTCCTGAGTGGTATGCAGTTCCGTCACGTCGCGACCAACCACGATGATGGCGCGCGGTTTTCCCTCTTCATCGAAAACCGGCTGCTTGATCACGTCAACGATCATGCTGGGCCCGTCCTCACAGGGAATGGTCTCCAAGTGCCGTATTTGCTGACCATGGCGCCAAGCGGACATATCGGTTTCGTGGCAAAACTGTAAGGCATCCCGAACAAGGGGCGAGGCCTGATCGACCAGCTCCCGGTCGGTTTTACCGAGCCACACGACATGCTCCAGTCCAAGACTGTGAACAATGGACGCATTGGCGAACAACCAGCGGCCTTCGGGGTCTTTGATCACGATAAGATCGTGGGTCGCTTCAACCAACAACTGCATCAACTGGCCATAATCACCCTCCGCCTTGGTCAGGGACTTGGGTGCGGTCAATTCATAAAGCACCAGAAAGTCTTTGACATCCGAAGCGGGGGACGGCGCACCGATCAGCAACCGCTGGAAATGTCGCAGGCGGCCATGATCATTGACCGACACCTGATCTTCCATCACGCCCTCTGCACACTGGGCAGGCACACCTTGATTAAGCTGCTCGAGCAATGAGGGGTTGTTCAACGCCTGTGCCGCACGGTTGCGGTACACGATCGCCTGATTCGCATCACGACCCATCACACAATCCGGGAGGCTATCGAGCCAACCGATGGCATTGTCAGACATGCGCGAGTAAATCGCGATGTGCAGCAAACGCCGTCCAGTGACTCTCTGGAGGCTGGCCTCAGCAAGAGGTGCGGGCGAACCATCGAGTCGGTCGGCGCTTAACCAGCGTGCCCGCCAAGTCCAGTCGCGGATGTTTTCCATGGGGCCAATTTGCGCAATGGGCTGGCGCCACGCATCGCTCTGCGACAACGAGTCCAGAATTTGATCAATAGGCGTAATGGCATCCAGCGACGTAATTGCTTGCGTCGCCGTGAGCGCGCCCTGCCCATTCACATCCACCCACAACCAAGCCTCAGCATAATCGCATGGGCGCTGCGGCAAAGACGTGAGACCAACTCGATCTACGTTCATGGCCGCTCGACAGCGCAGTGCAGTGGGAGGGGAAACAACATGCTAAAAATCCTTTTACCGAATCCTTATACCTGGGTCGTCATGACTTCATCAGCACAACAGCATATCTAAATCCTGACTGATAATCTCACGGATTCAATGCGTCATTTGCCGGTCGGATGGGAATCTTCATCCAGATCATCCAAATAAATCATCTCGCCGGTCTGTCGAATGGTCACTGGAGTCAGATGTGTACCCGGACAGGGGCCGCCTGTGCAGGCCCCCGTCAGCGGTTCGAAATACGCATTATGGAGTGTACAACGCAGCGACAAACCATCAGATAACCCATCTGATTTATCGGCCAGATAGCCGCGAATGCCCTTGGCCAAGGGCGAGCCATTGTGCGGGCACACATTGCGGTACGCGCGGATCGTGCGATGGTCTCGAACCACGATGACGCTGGGAACACCATCGACCGGTTGCACGCCCATGGCGTCTTCCGGGCCCAAATCATCCAGGTGGCAGAGTGGTTGATTCTGGGCATCCGGATCTTCCGCCAACCCATCAAAGCCGAATTGCTGGATTTTCCGCTCCGCCAACCGTACGCCGAAGGTAACGACCGCACGCCAATCGGCAGTCGCCTGATTCGCCCGGGCATGAATGACACCAGCAATCAGCGTATCGCCTGCGCCGATGCTGTCGACCACGCTCGGCACAGGCTGTGCGGGCACAATCTGCACGGGGTCATTCAATGATTCCTTCAGATAGGCACCGACCGCACCCCAGCCCAGTACCAGCACGGCTTGTGGCGCCCATTGATGCGCCGCATTCAAAAAGGCCTCCGGGTCTGCGTATCCCCGTTGTTCCGCAAAGGCACGTGAAAAGAAGACCACATCGGGAAAAGGAAACAACTGATCGAGGTACGGACGCTCTTTTTCCACCTCAAGGGAAAGTATCTTCGTGCCCTCCTCTCTGCGTGCAATCGCCAACATGGCGGCCGTATCCATGCAATGGCGGCCTTCGAAATGCAGCCAGTCGAACGGAGCGAGGTCAATCTTGAGGAAGGCGTTGAGATCGAATTCAGGTAAATCGCGGTAATGCAGAATGGTTCGGCTACCATTCTGGCGATTCAAGGTGATGTACGAGGTGGGAGCATGCCCAAACCCCAGGACTTGGGCGGGATTCAGGTCGATGCCCCGTTGCGCCAGTTTTTCCTGGATCTGACTACCATCGGCATCCGGGGTCAGTACGGCGGCGAGCGCACAGTCATGGTCGAACTGCCGCAGCACCGTCAATGTGTTGGTGACATTTCCTCCGGTGCGCTGCCGTTGCGCCAGAGCGCGTTGCTCGCTGTCCTCCACAGGATAACCATCGACCTCGTTGATGATATCCAGAGTCGCAATACCAATACCCAGAATCTTCGCCATCTCGTTGATCACTCCTTAGGCGGCGCGAGCGTGACGAGGCAAGCGCGGCTGTGTGTTTCGGGGTGACAGATTATGCCGAACCTGTGCGGGCGATGGGCAGGGTTTTTTCTTCTACCCACCAGCGCTCGGCCGTGGCATGGAGCACCAGACAACCGGCGCCGTCATATGCACGCACCTTGCCGGCCGCTCCCGGGTTGAGCACCCAGATCGGTTCACTGGTGTCGATGATGCGATGGTGCGTATGACCGTAGACCACGGCACGGGCTTCCGGATGGCGTGCGCGCAGCTTCTCGTGCCGTTGATGGGCCGGATTGACCCGATGGCCGTGCTCAACGGCCAGCACGCCTCCGGGCAACCTCAGCGTGGCCACTTCCGGTAGGGATTCGAGCAGATCAGCCGTACCGACCGGCCATTGTTCGACCGTATCGTTGTTACCGCGTACGGCAATCACATGGCCTGTTTTCGGCGTCACACGGCGCAAAATATCGGGATTCAGGATATCACCGGCATGCACGATGACATCGCACTGCTGCATGAGTGCGAGGATAGAATTCTCGATGGCACCATGCGTATCGGAAATAATCCCGACACAAACCGATGCATGTGATTCAAGATCCACAAAGGCTCCCTGTAGTTGATTTGCTTTTGCCCGAGCGACTTTTATGACCCTGCACGGCAGCGCGCGTTCCATCAAGTACTCCGGCAAGCACGTCACGTCATCCCAAGTGACATCCCCAGCGTTTTACTCGGGATCATCGACAGTATGGTGTGATCGGGAAAATCTGTCATCTATCCGCCCCCTTTTATCGATTCCTTATAGCGGATAGACAAAATGGCTCCATGCCATGAAATCACCTGCAACGCGTATGATGAGTACCTTCTTCAATCTGTATGCCCGTTTGAACCCCTGCCCGGTAGAAACCATGAATTACCAACATCACTTCCACGCCGGTAATCATGCCGATGTCCTGAAACACCTCGTGCTGTTACAGCTCATCGAGCTGATGCAGCAAAAGCCGACTGGATTTCTGTTGCTCGAAACCCATGCCGGTGCGGGTCTGTACGACCTGCAAGCGTCCGAAGCTCGTCGCAGTGATGAAGCATCAGGCGGTATCGGGCGACTCATGCAGGCCACACAAGCCACCAGTACGGTGCCCGATCTGATTCAGTTTTACCTCGAGCAGATCGGACGGTTCGGGCCCATCCTTCATTTAGGCCACTACCCTGGCTCCCCTCTGCTGGCTGCCTCCGTTCTTCGTGCGCAGGATCGCTATCTCGGGGTTGAGCTGGTACCCAAAGTCGCCCGGGAGTTGAGTCGCAATCTCGCTCAGCGCCCCATACAAGAGCACCGCATTCCCGACCGCAGGGTCATCGCTCGTGATGGCGAAGGATTGGCCGCGCTAAAAGCGGATTTGCCCCCGCCGGAACGTCGAGGCCTGATTCTGATCGACCCGCCCTATGAGCAGCCCCAGGAACGCGACGACATCGTCACCGCCCTGCAGGAAGGGCTACGGCGCTTCGAAACCGGCGTCTACGCCGTGTGGTACCCGATCAAGCAACGCCCCTATCTCGATCGATGGCTCAACCGCATGGCCAAACTCACCGAACGACCGGTGCTGACAATAGAAAACAGCATCCTTCCCGAAGAGCCGGGCAATCGACTCACCGGGTCCGGCCTGCTGATCATCAATCCGCCGTGGCAGTTCGACACGCTGATGCAGCCCGTGCTCGACTTCGTGAACGACGCACTCAAACAGGATGCTTCCGCGCCAAGCAGGATTCGCTGGCTCAATCCCCCCAAGTAACCCGAACCGATAGACGCTTGTTGTCGCAACCAACCGACCTACCTGCGAATACCCATGGAACACATCCTCTCTGCCGACTTATCCCTTCAAGAACATGCCGACGCCACGGTTTGGCTATTGAACGAATACGCCAAGGACGACATGGGCGGAGGTACTGAACTGACCGAGTTCACCCGACAGAACCTGATTGCCGAGCTCAAGAAACGCCCGAATATCCATGTCATCCTTGCTTTCGTGGATGAAAACCCCGCCGGGCTTGCGCTATGTATCGAAGGCTTCTCCAGCTTCGATTGCAAACCGTTATTGAATATCCACGACCTCGTGGTCGCCCCGGCCTATAGAGGGCGGGGGCTTTCAAAGCGGTTACTGGGAAAAGTCGAAGAAACAGCCACTGAACTTGGATGCAGCAAGCTGACACTTGAGGTTCTGGAAGGCAACCGTGTAGCCCAATCCGCCTATCGGGCATTCGGATTCGACGGCTACGAGCTTCGCCCGGAAACGGGCAAGGCCATGTTCTGGCAGAAAAAGATCTAGCTCTCTGCTTCGGATCAAAAGCGCCCGTTCCCGGCCACGCTATTCTCAGCGCGCCTTATATGCGGCATGACAGGCCATGCACTGATTCATGGTTTTCGCCATCAAACGGGTCAAGCTGGCCATGTCATCGGTTTCCGCCCGGATGGCAATTTCCTCGAACATCAAATGAGTGGGCGCACCCAACGCCTTGAAACCTGCCGGGAGCTTCTGGCGTTCGGATTCCGGCGTGGCGCGCGCCATGCGATTACCGGAGGCTTGGGCCGATTTGATGATCAACTCCCGATCCTCTGTGCCAATGCCTTGCACGATCCCCTGAACACTACCCAACATGACCCGCATACTCGCTAAAAACCGGGTACGTTCCGCTGGCGTCAGATGCAATGAAATGCGTCCATCCTGTGCGAACGAACCGCCAGAAGGCTCTGCCGATGGCGTACCGGCCAGTGCCGTCTGCCACCACGCGCCAAAAGCGAACATCCCCAGTAAAACAGCGGCCCGTACCATTCCCGTAGAAAATCGTTGAACACCGTGCATCACCCTAGCTCCTCACTTGCAGAATCAACACCCGATGGGCGACCATGATTGTTCTAATTATCCCCAGCATTTATACGCTTATTTCACGATATTTTGTACGGACGCTGTTCACGGATGGAGCACGGCCATCGCCTCCGCACTCGACCCTGCAGATGAACAGCACGTCGGTACCGACGGCAAGAACAAACGGATCAAACCAACGCCATAAAGCGGCTAGAATCACCCGAATTGCCAAGCCTATGTTCTGGTTGAAAACATCGAATTGTGTCGTCCCCGTTTTCAGCCGTGACGGGCCGAATGGAGGTTCCTTGAGTCCAGTTTCCCGTACCCGACCCGCCGCCTTGTGGTGTCGTTTCATTGCCCTTACCGCGCTTCTCATATTCGCAGCGATGCCTGTCGTGCACGCCGGATCGGTACAACAGGATGCGGGGTCGATTCCCCGACAGGCGCTGGACGCCACTGCACCCACGACCACGCGTGCCCAGTTGGCCGCCGCCAAACCAGTACTGGCAAAACATGCGATGGTCGTGACCGCGCAGCATCTGGCCACTCAAGTTGGTGTGGACATTCTCAAGCAGGGCGGTAACGCCGTCGACGTAGCCGTGGGCTATGCGCTGGCCGTGGTGCATCCCTGCTGCGGCAACATCGGCGGCGGCGGTTTCATGGTGCTGCATCTGGCACAGGGAAAAACGGTATTTCTCGATTTCCGCGAAAAGGCACCGCTGAAAGCTACGCCAGCACTTTTCCAGGATGCCGCGGGCAACGTGGTCAAGGGGCGCAGCACCGACACCTATCTGGGTGTGGGCGTGCCGGGTACCGTGATGGGTCTGAACACCGCGCTCGAAACCTACGGCACGATGAACCTGAAACAGGTGATGGCACCGGCAATCAAGCTGGCGCGCGATGGCTTCGTGCTACAGGCAGGCGACGTCAACATCCTGCACACACGCAGCGAGGACTTCGCCAAACACCCCAACGTAGCGAATATCTTCCTCAACCATGGAAAACCGTACGAGGTCGGCGACCGGCTGACTCAGCCACAACTGGCGCACACGCTGGAATTGATATCGGAAGATGGCACCAGCGCCTTCTATCAGGGCAGCATTGCCCAAGCGGTGGTAAAAGCCAGTGCGGAAAACGGCGGACTGCTGAGCATGAAGGATTTCGCCGACTACACGGTTAATTGGGACAGACCGGTTTCCTGCGGATATCGCGGCTACACGATCATGTCTTCGCCGCCGCCCAGCTCCGGCGGCACAACCATCTGCCAGATATTGCAACTGATCAAGCCCTACCCCATGGATAAGTGGGGCTACGGTTCGGTGAATGCCATCCACTATCTGGTCGAAGCCGAACGCCGCGCCTTCGCCGATCGAAACACCTATCTGGGTGATCCTGCGTTCGCACAAAACCCGATTGCCGAGCTGCTCTCACTGGAACACGTAGCCAAGATGCGCGCCACCATCCAGCCCGACAAGGCCACCCCATCCAGCGAGATCAAGGGCAGTCTGGGTGCAGCCGAGGGCCAGCACACCACTCATTTCTCCGTGGTCGATGCCAAGGGCAACGCGGTCAGCATCACCTTCACCATCAACTACCTGTTCGGCCTCGGCCAGATCGCCGGCAACACTGGCTTCTTCCTCAACAACGAGATGGACGACTTCACCGCCAAGCCCGGCGTGCCCAACACCTTCGGACTGGTGCAGGGCAGGATCAATCAGATCGAACCCGGCAAGCGCCCACTCAGCTCCATGTCGCCGACCATCGTGCTGAAAGACGGCAAACTGTTCCTGATCACCGGCAGCCCCGGCGGCTCGACCATCATCTCCACCACGCTGGAAAGCATCCTCAACGTGGTCGATTTCGGCATGAACATGCAACAGGCCGTCGACGCGCCCCGCGTGCACAATCAGTGGTATCCGGACGTCGTATTTGTCGAACAGGGACTGCTGACACCGGAAACCCGGTCAACATTGGCAAACATGGGTTACTCCTTCAAGGAAATGACATCCTGGGGCGCAGACGAGGCCATTCTGGTCAACCCGAAGAGCGGTTTGCTCGAAGGCGCCAACGACCGCCGCCGCCCGGCAGGTTTGGCCGCCGGTTACTGAAGATCCAAAACGTCAAATGCAACATAGCAAAAAACAAAAAAGCCAGTTTTTACACTGGCTTGAGTCTTATTTGTAACACTTAGTTAAGTGGTAAAGGTCAAAATGGGATGTCGTCATCCACAAAGTTCGGCTCGGATTTAGCCGGGGCACGAGGAGGCGGAGGCGGTGCGCCGTAACTGTCACGGTTGCCGCTTGACGGGCGAGCAGGAGCAGCGGCACGGCCGGCACCACGCGCAGGCGGGGCGCTGCTGTAGCCATCGTCTTCATAGCCACCTGATTCTTGCTGGCCACCGACAGAACCACCGCGACCACCCAGCATCTGCATTTCCGAGGCAACAATTTCAGTGGTGTAGCGATCCTGCCCGTCCTGGCCCTGCCACTTGCGCGTTTTAAGCGCGCCTTCGACATACACCTGACTGCCTTTTTTCAGGTATTGCCCGGCGATTTCAGCCAACTTGTTAAAAAATACGATGCGATGCCATTCAGTCGCTTCCTTTTGCTCACCGGTATCCTTATCCCGCCATGTCTCCGATGTGGCAACGGTAATATTCGTCACCTGCCCGCCGCTGGGCATGTAGCGCACTTCCGGGTCTTTCCCGAGATTGCCCAGGACGATGACTTTATTGATTCCACGACTGGCCATCCGTATTTTCCTCTTGCGATTACAATTGCGACGCACCGACAGTTTCGGCAACGCGCTAAAGTCCGTACTATAAATCACTTGCCCTTTTCATTCACTTTTGACTTTCTGGATTCCCATGGCCGATCCGTTTATCCGCATTCGCGGCGCACGCACGCACAACCTGAAGAACATCGATGTCGATTTGCCGCGCGACGCGCTGATCGTGATCACTGGGTTATCCGGTTCCGGCAAGTCGTCATTGGCCTTCGACACGCTTTTTGCCGAAGGCCAGCGCCGTTATGTGGAATCGCTCTCGGCCTACGCGCGGCAATTCCTTTCGATGATGGACAAGCCGGATGTGGATCACATCGAAGGCCTGTCGCCCGCCATTTCAATCGAACAGAAAACCACGTCGCACAATCCGCGCTCGACCGTCGGCACGGTGACGGAAATCTATGATTACCTGCGCCTGCTCTACGCCCGAGCGGGTATTCCTCGCTGCCCGGAACACGGGGTCGATTTAACCGCACAAACGGTGTCGCAGATGGTCGATCATGTGCTGGAACTCCCGGAAGATTCACGTTGGTTGCTGCTCGCGCCGGTGATCGAGAACCGCAAAGGCGAGCACCACAAGCTCTTCGATGAATGGCGCTCGCAGGGTTTCTTGCGTGTGCGCATCAACGGCACGGTCTATGAAATCGACGAGATTCCGCCGCTGGACCCGAAAGGCAAGAACACCATTGAGGTCGTGGTCGATCGACTGAAAATTCGCCCGGATATCGGCCTGCGTCTGGCCGAATCCTTCGAAACCGCGTTGCGCATGGCCGATGGCCGCGCCTTCGTGGTCAATATGGACGATGGCACCACACACACTTTTTCCGCCAAGCACGCCTGCCCAATATGCGGATATGCCTTGGCCGAACTCGAACCGCGCCTGTTTTCGTTCAACAACCCCGTAGGTGCCTGCCCGACGTGTGACGGCTTGGGCGTGAAGCAGTTTTTCGACCCGCTCAAGGTGATCGTGAATGCCGAACTCTCGCTGGCAGCGGGCGCCATTCGCGGCTGGGACCGGCGCAATGTCTATTACTACCAGCTCCTGCTCGGACTATCCAAACACTACGGCTTTGACCTGGATGTGGCCTGGCAGGATTTGCCGGAAGAGATTCAAAACCGAATCATGCAGGGAAGTGGCCGCGAGAAAATCACGTTCACCTATATCGACCCGAAAGGGAAAACCACCACCAAGGATCACCCCTGGGAAGGCGTACTGCCGAACATGGATCGCCGTTATCGGGAAACCGATTCGCAGGCGGTGCGGGAAGAGCTGGCCAAATATATTTCCGAGAGTGCCTGCCCGAGTTGCGGTGGTACGCGCCTGAATCTGGCTGCACGGAATGTCTTTATCGAAGACGAAAACCTGCCCGCCATTACCCATCGCTCGATCAGCGAGGCGCTGGAGTTTTTCAAAACGCTCGACCTGCCGGGCTCGCGCGGTGAGATCGCGGGCCGTATCGTTCGGGAAATCAGCGCCCGACTCGGGTTCCTGAACGACGTGGGCCTGACTTACCTGTCTCTCGACCGATCCGCAGAAACGCTCTCCGGCGGCGAAGCCCAGCGTATTCGCCTCGCCAGTCAGATCGGCTCCGGTCTCGTCGGTGTGACCTACATTCTTGATGAGCCCTCTATCGGCCTGCACCAGCGTGATAACGATCGTCTGCTCGGCACCCTCAATCATCTGCGCGAACTCGGCAACACCGTGATCGTGGTTGAACATGACGAGGACGCCATCCGTGCCGCAGATTTTGTGCTCGACATCGGCCCGGGCGCCGGTGTGCATGGCGGGCAGATTGTTGCTCAGGGCACACCCGCCGAAATTGCCGCGAACCCGAACTCACTGACCGGCGCCTATCTTTCCGGCAAGAAAAAAATCGCTGTGCCCTCCCGCGCCGCACCAAGTCAGGATCGCTGGCTCAAACTCTTCGGCGCCAGTGGCAACAACCTCGTGGGCGACACGCTCGAAATCCCGCTGGGACTCCTCACCTGCATCACCGGCGTTTCCGGCTCGGGGAAATCCACACTCATCAATGACACGCTGTACCTCATCGCCGCTCGCGACCTGAATGGCGCCAGCACACGTCCGGCGGGCTATGAGCGCATCGAACATCTGAACCAGCTCGACAAGGTAATCGACATCGACCAATCGCCCATTGGCCGAACCCCGCGCAGCAATCCCGCCACTTATACCGGCTTGTTCACGCCTATTCGTGAATTGTTTGCGGGCACGCAGGAAGCCAGGTCACGCGGCTACACACCGGGGCGGTTTTCATTCAACGTGAAAGGGGGGCGATGTGAAGCCTGCCAGGGCGACGGTGTCATCAAGGTCGAAATGCACTTCCTGCCGGATGTCTACGTCGCTTGCGATGTCTGCCACGGCAAGCGATACAACCGCGAAACGCTGGATATCCGCTACAAAGGCAAAACCATCAGCGATGTGCTGGCCATGACGGTAGAAGATGCGGCACCCTTTTTTGATGCTGTACCCGCCCTGCACCGCAAACTCACCACCCTGCTTGATGTGGGATTGGGCTACCTGACGCTCGGCCAGAACGCAACGACCCTCTCGGGCGGGGAAGCCCAGCGCGTCAAACTCGCACGGGAGCTCTCCAAGCGCGACACTGGCAACACGCTTTATATTCTGGATGAGCCGACCACCGGCCTGCACTTCGCCGACGTCGAACAACTCCTGAGTGTGCTGTATCGCCTGCGCGATCAAGGAAATACCGTGGTCGTCATTGAGCACAATCTGGATGTGATTAAAACCGCCGACTGGATTGTCGACCTCGGCCCCGAAGGCGGTAGCGGCGGTGGGAAAATCATCGCCAGCGGCACACCTGAAACCGTGGCAGAAGTAGCGGGATCACACACAGGCAAGTATTTGAAACGGCTGTTGAACACACGGTAGCTGTGCTTCACACACATCCCTGGCAGCCTGTCGGACTCGAAGAATCGAAGCGAAAATTCGGGTGGGCGAGGGTCGATTTTGCAGGGCAATAGTTGCTCTATTGCCCTGCGAGTACGGCGAAATAAGCACCGGTCGACAGATTTTCAACCGATTTCCTGTAAGTCCGACAGGCTGGTAGACCAAAACATCAAGGTGCGGGACAGTCGCCTTCGAAGTCGGCCTGTTCGACCCGAAGCCTGCCCGACTTCGATAACACCAGATTGCGTGCATTATTTTCAATTGGCGAAGTAACGCATACCCGCAGCGTACCGGCCATAAAGGCACCGCCAGGCTGGATTGCGAATCCCATCGGAGTAAAAATCACCGGTTTCTGCATGGGCCGATTTCCTGCGACGTCTACATCATCGCGACGGGCGATGCCGGTGTACAACACCCGTTCATTCGCATCCAGCGCGCCATCTCTATCGCGGTCTGTAAAAGCCACCCAGCCTTCGGACCAATCGGCAGAATCAAAGCAACCTGTTTCATCCCCCGCACACAAGGTGACGGGCGCGCCCAACTGCACCGCAGACTGGCGCGCCATGGCAAAAGCAGAAACAAAATTGTTGGCCGTTGTCGCCAGATGATTTTGAGCCGTCATATGAGAAAAAGCAGGCACGGCAATGCCCACGAGGATCAAAGCCACCGCGAGCGTCACCATCAATTCGATTGAGGTAAAACCGCTACATGCTGCGGTGTTCAAAGGCGTGTCTGCCGACCCGTCACATACCGAGTCAGCCGGCTTGCAATAAATAGCCATGGCAACTCCTTTGCCATTCGCGGAGGATAATACAAGCCAATACCATGGCCGTCCCCCGCTTCCTGAATGAAGCGACTACATAAAATGTCGCACTATGACATCGCGCGGCTTATCACCAACAATCCGCAACTGTACCGGAACCACTTATTGCTCGCGTGCCGAGTTGATTCACACTCACCGCACCACACTTCGTATCCCGCGAGAGTTGTGCTCCTATGGGAGTCGCCGTCACTGTGTAGGTATTAGGTGGTGTATCGGTTGGCTTGGTGACGGTAATCGAAAATGTGTAATCCGCACCTGAATTAGCGGCGCTAGAACAATCAAGCGAGCCGACAGCGGGGACGGGGCTGCCAACGGCAGGGTTGTTCGCCGTGCCGCCAGAATTCTGATCGTAACGCATATTGGTAGTGTAATAGCGCTCCATATAATTGGCATACTCGGAAATGCACCCCTCGGCCGCCGCTCGCTTCGTTTTCACCACGCTGTTGATGTAGGAAGGGTAGGCAATCGCCGCGATGATCGCGATGATCGCCACGACAATCATCAATTCGATCAGAGTAAACCCCCGCATCTGCCCCCATGCACGCGGGCAAAACGAACTACTCACCGCATTAGTCCTAGCTCTCATTACTCGCTCCCTCATTGATTCACAATTTCACGCCAGGACGTCCGGCTCAGTGAACCGACACTACCCGCCGTAGCAATACTGGATGTGGAACCGTCATCAAAACTCACCAACATTGTGTTACCCACAAAAATCGGATTGTTGGGTAATGATGAGAATCCGACTCCACCGGCAGGCACCTTTTGTGTAGTACCATCAGAAAGACTGACTAAGACCATATCCGTAGCGTCAAATTTCCCATCACCATTGGTATCAAAGAAGTTAGATGCCGGGTTTGTCCCCGTAAAGGGATCAAGCGCCATAATCCAGCCGCGACCAGTGGGGTTGCACACATCTGCCGCCTGCGGGATGCGTGAGGTGCCGATCAACAGGCTGCCTTGGAACTGGTTGGGTGTCACCATCCGCTCGCCTTCCGCTCCGTTAACAGGAGAGGTCAGATCAATATACCAGCCTGATTTGCCCGTCATATCATCTGTTGTCGGTTTTATCGTAAAGGCACGCAAACCCAGCGTGGGCGGCACGGGCGGCGTGGCCGTCGGATCACCCGCCGTCGGCGGCACTTCGGCAATAATGCTTCGGTTGACCAGCGAGCTACTCCGCCCATTAAGGAGGTTCGATACCAGGCTGGTCAACTGACCCGGCCCGCTCTGCACAATGATCCCGTACCAGGACTGCGTGCTCATATCATTCAGATCCGCAGCACCCAGATACTTGCCCGTTCCGAAGAACAACCACACATTCTTTGTGGCTGGATCCATACCTGCCAGCATACCAGCGGTAATCGGTTGTGCATTACCGTTGGTATCCGTTGCTGTAAACAACTTGGTGCTTGTATTGCCGGCAAGGTTGAACGACCAGACATTTCCAAACAAATCCCCCGCATAAGCAACCGTGCTAATACCATTTGTGGGGTTACCAATCCAGGTCACTGGTGCTGCCAAGCCATTGTTTACTGTTGAATTCGTCGTAATGGCTGTCAATGTGCCACTCGTATCCCACGAACCGGATGCGCTGGTCAGTGCGAATTCAAGTAATACCGCCGTGTTACTGGCACTGTTATAGCCATTCCCCATCAACACTTGCCATTGTTTGTCCGCTGTCTGAGCAATCACGGGTTTACCGCTCATCTGGCCAATATAGTTTGAATTGGTCTTGCCATCACCTGCTGAGCGCTCCCACAGAAACTGGATACTTGTAGGATCAGTTACATCCAGCGCATAAACAGTTTTGGCCGTACCGCGCCCTGTGGTACCGACCAAAATGGTATGCCACCCCTTGCCAGTTCCTGAGGATACATAAATATCCGAAACAGTAACCTCTCCATCATTGAAGAATTGATGAGGCACCGCTGTCGTCGTCCCGTAATCTTTATTGGACAACGTAGACAATCCACTCGTGATTACTGCTGCGGGCAAATAAGCAAACGTCTCAGCCCCCGTAGCAGCGTCAAAGGCATGCAACATGCCATCATTTGCAGCTACATAGATTTGCCCCGAACGAGTGGACTCATTGGCAGCAAAGGTCGCGTAATCGCTGTACCCTGTAAAGCTTTGACCAGAGAACAGGTTCGGATCTGGAGCACCCACATAGACCGGTTGCGAATTGACGATATCGCCCAATGGCGTATCCCGATTACGGTATGTGCCTCCATTTTTGATTTCGTAGGTCGCATCACCACGTAAGTAATTGATCATGTTAGTTGAGGCGCTCGGGGTAGTGGAGCCACCCAGCGCTGTATATTCGGCGTTCGACAACGTACTGCTAGATTTGAACGCAATGTATCGACTGTTGGCGTTATTGCCACTCGGGTTATACGTCCAGATATTACGATTCGCAGCGGTTGGTAATGCCGTGACAGCCGTCCATGTTGGCGTAGTGGCAACAGCTCCTGTGTTGGGATTCACCGCGTAGGCCTTCAAATCTCCCTTCCATTTGCCGGTGTAATAGTTCGCCTGATAAGTCACCGTACCTGTCGACAGCTTCGTGCTATTGGCGGCGAGGCTGGCGCCGGTCCCCACGCGCTCAGACGCACGCTTGAGGGCATCAGCAATCCCGGTAGCAAAATCCTGAGGGTTTTTTGCCGAATAGAAACCACCATGCCCATTAACGGCTGCGTGGGCCAGATCGGCAATATTATTAATCGAATCGGCACTCGGTGTTGGCCAACTGAAGTTTGAAATAGCAGCACCGCCATTTGCCCAACTGAATATCTGGTCGATAGTGGTTCCAGATGGGCTGATACCCGTTGGATCAAACCCAAGCCCCACAGTGAATGTTGTCATGTGCTGCCAAAATGCAGGATCTTCGGTGCTGGTGGGCACCTCGTTCAACACACCGGTCTGTAAGTCATTTTTCCAGTAATACATCGCCACATCGGCCAATGTATTACTTTGGCTATCACTATAAGGAGCCACCGCACTATACGTATAAGACTTACTGTTTGGTCCGGTAATAGCACCGCCATTCACATCGCCAGAAGTACCATCAGCATTCTCCACATTAGGATTAGCGCCATTCCAAAAACCATCCGTAGTAAGAATTGCATAGGATTGACGGCATGCGTATTTGGTGGTGTCGCTACTACTTGTTTCCCACGGCTGGTCCGTAGAGTAATACTGACCGACCGCCTTTAATGCACCACGCAAAGGCGTTGAATTACTCGGTGTTTCACCAATCAGCCATGTCCAGAATTCATCTTTCTGAGTACCCGATGTGCCGTCACCAAAGGGCTCGACTTCAGCCAGCTTATTATTCGAATTTGTGCTGGTGGTAAATGTGTATGTGGGTGACGGAATACCCGCTGTATTGCGCCCATTAATGGAAGCAAACCCAAATCGGTATTTTGGGTCAAGAGTAGAAAAAGCATTCATCAGCCCGGATTTCGCCATCAAAATGCGGGTGTGATAATAGGCGAACCAATTTGCCACGTTCACACCGGCTTGGATGCCTGCAGGTGCGGCAGTACCACTCGCATTTGCCGAGGTAACGCAATTTGCAAGCGAACCACAGCCACTGGGTGAAACATAATAGGTACTGGTACCAACACCATAACGAAATACATTCCCCGTAATGCACTGGCCTGCGCCCAAAGAACAAATCGCACTGTAATAGTAATATCCATTACTATCATCGTAAAACTTATAAGCAGGACTCAGGCTCCCATTGCTTGAATAACAATAGCCACTGTACTTGCTACTGGGTGAAGTATTACTTTGACAACTAGAACCGCTTTCGGAAGATGTTGGACTGTAGTAATACTTGAAACTCTCGGTAGGTGACGAGTAATTAGTAATGTCTGTGTACGATGATGTATTGGCAGGTGGATTAAAACCATTTAACGGCGCGTTAGGAAAGGTATTCGAATACCCAGGGTAACTGGTACCATCTGCCTTCACTGGTGGGGTATATTTAATTGTCGGGTTATAGTAAACACCATTCACCGCTGACGACACGGGGGCATTGCCCGAAGTACTCGATAAATAGCCCCAGTCCGGCATGTAATCCCACGCCATCGACCCGGAGTCATCCAGCATCAACACAATATTCGGCGGCAATGGCTGTGAAACAATCAACGGCTGCTGATCGACTGGCACGGCCGCAAAAGCGGATCCAGTGAACGCCAAGGCGCATAACGCAGCAGTTATTCCTGTCAGGAGTCGAGCACGCCACGACCCGAGTTGGGATTTTCCCGCCTGAATTGATGCTGAATGTTTCATTTCAGAACTCCCCGATAAAGGCATGATGGAAATGTTCATTACTGTTTCACCATCGCTTGCAAGGTCACCACCGAACGGTCGCCCAAAACGGCAGGATCACCGCTACGTGCTGTAACGCGGTAATACACGGCTGTTGTCGAAACACCCTGAGCGCCATACTGTGCAGAATTAGCGGTCTGACCAAACCCCGTGTTTGAATTTGGATCAGGGTAGGCCCCCATGTTTTCAATCACATACTGAGGTTGACCGGCACCGAGCGCACCCGGATCAAACTGTCCGGCACCGGTTCCTGCAACTACCGTTTGAATACTGTTCGCCGGAAGCGTGCTGTCTGTAAACGGATTCGCCAAGCACGTCACACCACCCGGACCGCAGTTCCGGGCTATTGCGGCAGCATTGGTCAAAATCGCCGCATTAGCTGCGCTCAGAGCAGCTTCAGCACTTTGAAAGCTCAGTTCACGGTCGTAAAAATTGGTTGTCATTTTTTGCTGCATGGTCGTACCTCGAATAGCTGCGAGGCCGACCAGCGTGACAAGCACCAGCAGAACCAAAGCAACCACCAAAGCGACACCCGCCTGACGCTTCCTCATCGAAGAACTCAATCCATGAATCGATAGGCTGTCGCCACTCAGGGCAAGAGCATAAGAATTAGGTTTCACTGTTTTCATATCAATTATCCACCCGGTTACGCAGCGTGATCGTCGTGGTGTAATTGCGCTGCAACGGTTGAACGTCAGTACCTGCGCGCTGGTTTGTACTCTGGAACGTTAGTTGTACCTGAACTGCTGTTACATTGGACCAATCGGTCAAAGCGACCGACGATGCCGCAACATACGAGGGCGCGCCTTTGACCAAATAAGTAATTTGCATATTGGTCACATTGCGGACCATTTCTTGGTACACCGAGGTAGGTACGCCCGCAATGTTACTTATCGTTGCACGATACAAGGACCGCCCACCTGCCGGGTTGTTGCCAATGTACCAATCCACGGCGGAAAGCTTGGCTAGTTGTGCATTATTGGCATAGGTATAAGGGGTACCATTTGCAACCGAACACGGAACTAACGTCGGGTACCCCATGAATTTTGTGCAGTTGCCGGGAGTGCCGGAGCCAGAGCCAGCGTTATGAACTACCGTTACATTCGCAACGTTGTAGTTGGTCACCTGCATGATGGTTGCCTGATTCGGGTCACAAACGATAACTATGTCTCCATCTGCCAAGTCTGAATTGGAATCGTTCAACTTGAACTGGGCCGTAGTAGAATTTGGAGCGTCGACTGTATAAGTAGAGTCTCCTGCTCCAAGCGCCTGTATAGAGTCAGTGTTTGCAACCCGATTAGTAGTGGCTGTCCCCGTTGAGACTGCTGGGTCTGCCTGGGCATCATCGTAGCCATGTACGGCGTTACTCCAGTTCGCCCACCAATCCGCTCCGCCCCCCGCGGGGCTGTTCATCAGCACATTCGCTACGCGATCCAGATTACCGCAACCTGTCAGGCCCGCATTGCGGATGTCCCGAGCCAGAAATTCAAACGCGGTGCGCGAATTGTCCTGTATCTCACCTAGGGCTTGATTTGTGCGATATGACTGCTGGTTGGATAAGAAGACGCTGATCACCCCGCCAATCACCACCAAACCCAACACGAGGGCAATCATAAGCTCGACCAAGGTGAATCCGCCCTGAACCGCCCCTTGATGATATTTATTTCTCATGGATTGACGCTTCATATTCATAACATCGCCCTGGTAATGACTTTCTGTACGTTTGATCCACCTAGGCCCGCCCGGCTATCGTCGAACTGGATGGTAATCGTGCAATCCCCGGTTGCTAAGCAGGTCACGTTTCCGGTTGTGTTGGCCGTGGCGCCCAGACCATTATTACCAAGCTCCGTGCACCAGGAACTTAGTTGGTCCGAGACCAACCCTCCGCCCAGTGCCGGACAATTATTTGCCGTCACAGTTTGGTTATAGGCCCCCGCCAGTGCATTGGTGCGGTCTGCACGCATGGCATCAAGGATTGAATAGGACTCAATGACCGCCTGCGTCCGAGACATGGAGCTGTTGTTGGTGGAGAGCGATTTCGCCTGAAGCGCGGCGATACCCAGAAATCCGATCGACAAAACCAAAACAGCAATCAGAACCTCGATCAGCCCGACGCCCGTTTGCCTCTTATCTAGTGAATGCATAAGCATGGCTTTCCTGGTCCTTATCCTAATTGGTACATGGGTTCGGCACGGCCGCTGGGCACGCCGCACTCATTGTGCATGTCTGAACAATCGTGCCTGTTGTGAGATATATGCAGCGGTAGTTATTAGAAGAGATTTGAGCGGTGAACACTTGGGTCACCAGTCCATCATAAGGAGCTGTGGTACCCACCGCAGCTCGGCCTATTCCTAACCCGCTAAAGAAAAGCGGGGTAGGCGCTGTCATCTGAATAGGCAGATTAACGCCCGTAATCCCGGCGCGAACCACCTCTGCCGCCACGGCGGGTGTTGAGCCCTGCGCCGCTTTTGCGACCACATTCACCGAGCATGTCGCATCAGTGCACACAGAAACATCGGTATTACGCTTTATGGCCGTCATCCGGGCCGTATTGATTGCCGTCACGACATCATTTGCCGTCGTGGTCAGCTTGTTGCTGACCATCAGGTAATTAAAACTGGGTATCGCTATCGCAAGAAGAATGGCCGCTACAGTTAACGTAATCATCAACTCAATTATCGTGAACCCGCTACTTCTGCTCCGTGAAAGAAGGCGCAACCGCTCATTTGACGGATAACTTGATCGTGAACTGTTTTGGATGTTTGGCTTCATGGAGGTTCGTCCTTTTATGCAGACTCATCTGAGCACGCGCACGCGCACAAGCCAAGAGGCATCGCCGTGAACGGTTCGTTGCGGCGGATAAGCGGTCAACACCATTAAGACATGCCGGGAGATGAGCATAAGTGCATCGACGCTAACGCGATGCCCGCCCTAGATACCGCAGCGCAAATACGGCGACAGCATCTTCAGATGCCGTCGGCTCTTTCTGCAAGCACAGACACGAAAACAACCTGCAACCATAAGTCAGCCCGAAGACCGATTCTGGATGGTGGACAAAAGAGCCGTCCTGTCATTTTTTGACAAAAATACACGTTGAATTGTCAAAAAGTGACATTAATGTCCTGGGTCGCCACACACCACACCGGAATTAAACTCCCATTAACTGACGGAAGAAGCCGCCGCGGCAGCCCCATACAATCAACGTTTTTAAGTGCCTAAAATCGCGTCGCGCCAAGAGCACCGCACGCCATCGAGAGGATATCTGGCCGTTGTCGGCTCAAATAAAAACAAACCTCCAGCAACACTGGCACACGGATTGCTTATTGTTTGCACCGGGCAACTTCGCCTATCTATGTCACAAAGGAGTGATGTCATGCTGAAGCAAATGAACAAGTCTGTGCAAAAGGGTTTCACCCTGATCGAACTGATGATCGTTATCGCGATCATCGGTATTCTGGCCGCCATCGCAATCCCTGCGTACCAGGATTACACCATCCGCGCACAGGTTTCTGAAGGTTTGTCACTTGGTGATGGCGCGAAGACGGCCATGGCCGAGTTCTACAACAACTACGGTCACTTCCCGCTGAACAACCTTTCTGCTGGCTTAGCTACCGCAGGCTCCATTGCAGGGAAATATGTGTCTGCCGTCGATGTTGCAACTACCGTAGGTCAAATTCAAATCACCTACAGCGGCCCCAAAGTCAACTCCAAAGTTGCTGGTGGCGTATTGGCGCTGTCCGCTATTGACAAGCAAGGTTCCGTTGATTGGACATGCAAAGCGATTTCAGGCATCCTGCCACGTTACTTGCCTTCCAACTGCCGCCCATAATCGGTTAGTTTGATGTACAAGAAGACCCCGCTTCGGCGGGGTTTTTTATTTCAGAAAATTCACTAGTACGGTTCTTTAGTGGGCGCCAATGATCGCGCACCACCCATCTCACAAATTGAGATAAATATTTTTAATTTCAATTCGTTACACAGCACCGCTAACCATGGTGGTGTTTATCCATCCATGCTTGTTTTATGTTAGGCTCCTAGCGCTTCAAGTCATTCAAAATAATGAAAATATCTCGCAAGAAAAATATTTTCCAACAAAGGCTAGTTCATGCCCCCATCTACCCTCACCATTCGCGAACGCTTGATCCTGGTTCTTCTCCTTATCCTGACAGTAATCGCCTACTGGCCCGGCTTGTCAGGTGGATTTGTATTCGACGACTTTGGGAACTTGGTAGACAACGCTGCCTTCGCTCCAGATGCGGTACATGCACACTTTTGGGGCTCAGTTTGGTCGAGCGGTTCGGGACCTACTGATCGCCCCATTTCAATGCTGACTTTCGCCATACAGGCATGGTTCACTGGGTTGGCACCGCGGCCGCTCAAACTGGTGAATGTCCTGATCCACTTGGGCAACAGCCTGTTAGTTTTCTATCTCTCGAGGTCTTTATTCAGTTTTGTCTTTGATAGATTGAGCCAAAGGAACTGGCTGACTACCCCCAATGCACTCGCATTATTCGTAACTGCGGCTTGGCTTTTAGCGCCCATACAACTCACTGCGGTGCTATATGTGATTCAGCGAATGGAGAGCCTTTCCACCTTTTTCGTTTTGGCGGGACTCGGGCTGTACTGGCAAGGCCGGATGCACTTGATGAGCGGGCAAAGTGGCGGGTGGTGGCGCATTCTCAGCGGGTTAATCGGAGGTACTGTATTAGCAGTATTTACCAAAGAATCTGGCGTAATGCTACCCGTATATGCCTTTTTACTGGAATGGCTGATATTGCGAGGACGGACGGCGTGGGGGTTTGATCCCAGACTCATCTGGCTCTATATCTTTGTATTGTTCTTGCCCGCAATAGCCGGGCTCATGTACACGGTGCCCAGCGTGCTCAACGGTAGCGCCTATACCACAAGGCCATTCGACCTAATACAAAGGCTATTGACGGAAGGCAGGGTAATGATTGATTACCTGCACTGGATTGTTGCCCCTCCGCTTAATGCACTAAGCCTTTACCACGATGATATCCATCTATCTACCGGATGGTTGAGCCCCTGGACGACCCTTGCCAGCTGGATCGTTATTATCGGGTTAATCGGTTCCGCTATTTGGTTGAGGAATAAGGCGCCTCTCTTTGCGCTGGGCGTTCTGTGGTTTTTTGCCGGTCAATCCCTAGTTTCCACATACATACCATTGGAGTTGGTGTACGAGCATCGCAATTATCTGCCGAGCTGGGGCGTTTTCATCGCCCTGTTCGGACTGATTTTTACCCGAGCACCTGAGGCTCTTCACAAACGAGACACCATACGAACACTTGCAATAGTCGGCGTTTCGGCCTTAATTGCGCTATATGGCGGATTTACCACCCTGCGTGCGCAAACATGGGGCAACCCGTACCGGCTGGCATACTTTGAAGCGACCACACATCCGGAGTCACCTCGCTCCAATTACGATTTAGCCCGCTTCATGATGATTACTTCAACCGGGCCTGATAGTCCATTATTCCACGTGGGTATGAAGGCTATGGAAAACACCTCCGAATTGCCCGGTGCCAGTTTGCAAGCCGATCAAGCGCTTATTTTCATGGCGGCAAAGAACCACATCCCTGCCAAACCCTCTTGGTGGGTCTCAATCCGCATGAAGATGGTACGACAACCCATAAGTACCGAAGATATTGGCGCGCTATTTAGTTTGATCAACTGCGGGATCAACTCTGTGTGTCATTATTCACCCGAAGACATCTCTCAACTAGGGAAGACACTGGCGTTTGCCGTACAGCTCCACCCAAAATCAGCCGGGCTTCTTACCCTTTACGTAAATTATTCCGCAAATATCACAAACGATTACCCTCTCGCCTATAAGTTGGCGCAGACCGTTGTAGCGCTCAGTCCCAAGAACCCCGAATATTGGAAAAACCTAATCACGCTGCAAACCGCGGCTGGTTTCTTCTCTGATGCCCAAAATGGCATCGAACGAATGAGTGAATTGAACTCCATGGGTATCAATGACCCCACCATTATTGAACTACAAAGAACCCTGACCAAAAAGGAAGCGTCTGCCAACACTCAGCACATGGGGCAATAAGGTGAGTCGTTCATTACTTTCCACGCTTTTCACACAAAACAAATATGTGCCATATTTTGTGACCGCAATTGCCATTTACGGGTTGAGCTGGATCATTTATTCAGCTGGTTTGCCTGGTGCGTTCCTATTCGATGACTTTGGCAACTTGCCCCCACTTGGTGAAAATGGCCCAATCCACCACGCTTGGCAGGTTTTGGCGTGGATCACCTCCGGTTTCGCCGGGCCGACAGGACGACCTATTGCACTTGCCAGTTTTCTTCTGGATACCAATACTTGGCCCGCATCGCCTGAAATATTCAAACAAACCAATGTTCTCATCCATTTGATCAATGGCGTCTTACTGGCTGGTTTGAGCCATGCACTGGCACGCGGCCTTGGTGTTTCTCCTCGCCGTGCTGCATGGGTGGCACTATTAGCTGCCGCTTTCTGGCTACTTCACCCGTTCTGGGTCAGTACCACGCTGTATATCATTCAACGCATGGCGATGCTGGCGGCTTTATTTGTCTTCGCCGGGCTATGGGCCTATGCGCACGGGCGACTGCAACTTCAAGCGGGCAACCCCATACGCGCTTATGTATGGATGAGTCTTGGGCTGGGGCTCGGCACATTACTCGCCACCTTCTCCAAGGAAAACGGTGCTTTGCTGCCTTTGTTCGCCTGGGTGATCGAGGCCTTCATATTCGATGCCGACAACCGGGCACTTGATCGCTGTGGCAAGCGTTTTATCTGGTGGCGGCGGGTTTTCATTTATCTCCCAAGTGCCGTCTTACTGGCTTATATGGCGTATCAATTGCCCATGCTGCTTTCGGGGCAGACTTATGGCCGCGATTTCACGCCTTGGGAGCGCCTTCTGACTGAAACACGGATTGTGTGGACGTATCTACGAGAGCTCTGGTTACCCGGGCTGCATGATGGCGGTCTGTTCAATGATGATATTCGGCTTTCAACGAGCCTGCTCCATCCGATTTCAACACTGTTCGCTGCGTTGGGCATCCTGCTGCTGATCATGATTTCTGCGTTGACACGAATGGCACGCACACCATGGATTCGTGCCGTTGGCCTGGCGATCGCATTCTATTTTGCGGGACAGTTATTTGAATCGACCTGGCTGCCTTTGGAGCTGATGTTCGAGCATCGTAATTATCTGCCCGCCGGTTTGATGTTTTTGCCGCTGGCCATGTTCCTCGTACAACACCAACACGCTAATACCACACAACGCTGGCCTATGTGGACAGCGGTCGCGATTCTGGCCATCTTCGCGCTCTTGGCGGCCAAGCGCGCCGATGTCTGGGGCAAACCATTCATTCAAGCCTTGAGCTGGGCACATCAACACCCGGATTCGGCTCGAGCCCAGAGTTATCTTGCCAACTTCTGGGAGCAGACGGGCAACTATCCGGAGGCGGAGCGCCTACTTGATGGGGCGTTTAAAAAGCATCCTGATGATTTGCTCGTGCTCGCCAATCGTGCGTTTGTTGCCTGCGATATGAACTCGGCGCCAGCCGGTCTTAAAACAGCATTGCTGAATCTGGCCAAACGTGGTGACTTGGCTCAGAACGTCACCGGCTATCAATTCGATACGTTTTTGGGTCGCCTGCAAACAGACTGCACTGTATTTGGTCCCAACTTCGGCATGCAGCTGATTGATGACGCCTTGCTAAACCCTTCGGTAGAACACAGTGATAACGCGCAACGCAGCCTGTTACATCGGCGCGCACTGTATTGGCTCAAAGAAAAGGTACCGGAAAACGCCTTTGCAGACATGAAAAAGGCCTTACTGTTACCCGGCGCGGAACCGGGCTCTCGCTTACTGTTTTCGGCCGAGCTGGCCAGTGCAAATGATCCGGTATTGGCGCTGAAATTACTGAATGAAGTGCCATCCTCACTCGACGACATTCACGGCTGGTCCATGCCCGCGATTCATCGTCGTATTCTACGCAACGCCGGCTTCTATCAGGATGGCGAAGCGCATTTGAAGCAGGAATTGCAGAAGGATCTGGCCGCGCAGCAGAAAACCAATCCCTGAATTAAAAAGAAAGACCATGGGTGGCGCGCTGGCTAGAACGCGGGGCCGCACCCACTCCTCAACACATCAATGGTCTACTGAAGGCGGAATCCACAAAGGTTTGACTACCGACCACACATTATCCAAAACGATCGGTTCTCCTTGGGCGGTTGGATGCAGGCCATCTTCCTGCATAAGCTTGGGGTTCGTGGCCACGTCCTTCAGTAAAAATGGCACAAGCGGCAAGCCATTTTTTTCGGCAAGCTGTTGATACATAGCGGTAAAGGGCGTGGTATAGGCCGGACCGTAATTGGGCGGCAGCATGATGCCCAACAGAACGACGCGCGCGCCGGATTGCACACTTTGGTCAATCAACTTTTGCAGATTCTCACGGATCAACGTCAAAGGCAGACCGCGTAATCCATCATTTGCCCCGAGCTCCAGCAGCACCCAGCCAGGTTGAACGACGTCGAGCAACTCAGGCAGACGCGACAGCCCACCGGAAGTGGTTTCACCGCTGACGGAGGCATTCACAATCGACCAGGTCTTCGTTGTCCCTGCGCTGGTATCGACATGAGCGAGGCGCTTTTGCATCAAGGCCACCCAACCCTGACTTTCTGCCAGATTATGCGCGGCAGACAGTGAATCACCCAGCACCAAGACGGTATGTGACCGCTCTGCGGCCAATGTTTCGTGCGGGGTTTCTTGCCCAAACGCGGTCGATGCACTACAAGCTATGAGTGCAGGTAAAAGTCCCCGTAAAACCAATGTTAATAACCAACGGAATTTCATGCGATGCCTCCTGAATCCCAAACTGCTTCTTATGACGCTACATTGCCGGAGGATAGCGCCATCATTTTGCGTGCACGACAAGTCACAAAAACCGTCACAGCGCCTCAGAACGAACCCTTAACCATTCTTCATGAAGCGAGTTTAACAGTTGCCGCAGGCGAGGCAGTGGCCTTGATGGGGGCATCAGGTGCCGGGAAATCCACCCTGCTGGCTTTACTGGCGGGACTGGACTCTCCGACGAGCGGTGAGGTTGAACTCGCTGGTTTTACCCTGAATAACCTGAACGAAGATGAACGTGCAGCCGTTCGCGCTGGCAGGGTGGGTTTTGTTTTCCAATCATTTCAGCTGATCGATGGATTGACGGCCCTGGAAAATGTAGCGTTACCACTGGAGCTGCAGGGCGTATCCAACAGTACCGCGCGTGCCAAATCGGCGTTGGAGGAAGTGGGTTTGAGTCACCGCCTGCAACATTTTCCCAAAGTACTCTCCGGGGGAGAACAGCAGCGCGTTGCCTTGGCACGGGCGTTTGCCGGAACACCCGCCATCCTTTTTGCCGATGAGCCGACAGGCTCACTCGACACCATAACCGGTGAGCGAATCATCGATTTGCTTTTCACCCTGCGCGATCGCCATCAAACCACCCTGATACTGGTAACACACGATCCGGCCTTAGCCACCCGTTGCAATCGTGGCTACACCTTGCAGGGCGGGGGATTAAAGCCGTGGCAATAGGAGTTCGAGCTAGGCCAGCACCCCGATTGGGGCTGTTTCCTTTAATTTCATTGGCTTGGCGCGGTTTATGGCGCGAGCTACGGAGCGGAGCTCTGATCACCATGTTCCTGGCACTGGTGATCGCGGTGGCCGCCGTTACTGCCGTCGGATTCTTTACAGATCGGGTTGATGCCGGCATGCGGGTACAGGCCGCCGAGTTCCTTGCAGCAGATGGACGAATCGAGTCACCCGACACCTTGGACGCATGGCAACAGAAAGCCCGCGCACTCGGGCTCACGACCACCCAAACGCTGGAATTCCCCACCGTCATACTCTCCGGTGAACACACCTTGTTGGTGAGCTTGAAGGCCGTAGGTTCAGGTTATCCGCTTCGGGGCACACTGACCGTTTCGGCTGCCACGCAGAACCAACAAATCCGGCATGGACCGGGGGAGGGCAATGTCTGGCTGGCACCGCGTGCGCTTGCATTGCTCGACCTCAAAGTCGGCGACTCGGTCCAAATCGGTCAGAAAACATTTACCATTTCTGCCACCCTGGAACGCGAACCGGACATCGGAAATTTTCTGGCCCAAGCAGCCCCGCGCGCCATGATCAATCTGGCAGATATTCCCGCCACAGGACTGGTAACGCCCGCCAGTCGGGTCACGCACTACCTGCTTCTCGCGGTACCCAGCGGCATGGGTGCGACCAAGCTGAACACGATGGCGAAATCTCTACCCGCCCACTTGAGCATGGAACGCCCGGAGAATAGCCAGCCTGCATTCAAAACGGCCTTCGATCGTGCCGCCCGCTTTTTGGGACTGGCTGCGATGGTGGCCGTTTTATTGGCTGGTGCTGCCCTGATGCTTGCCGCTCAACAGTACAATCGAATGCAACAGGATCCAGCTGCGCTGATGCGCGCCTTCGGTGTGCAGTCCCGCCATATTCTTTATTTGTACACATTACGGCTGGTTTTCCTGGCCTTGCTGGCCGCGGTGCCCGGCATTGCGCTGGGATGGTTTGCTCAGTTTGGCCTTTCCGTCCTGCTTGGCACCATGCTTAATTTTCAATTGCCACCGCCAACATGGGTTCCAGTGGGATTTGGCGTCAGCATCGCGCTTGTCGCATTACTGGGATTTGCACTTCCTTCGCTGATCAGACTGCAAGATACGTCACCACTGCGGGTATTGAATCGGCAACTTGCACCACCACCCACTGCCGCAGTCATACTTTTCGGCGCCGGCCTGCTCGCCATCGGGATTCTGGTATGGCTACAGGCTCGGGATGCCCTGCTCACGACTTATGTCACAGGAGGGTTGCTCATCAGCCTGTCCATCTTCATCGGTATCGTCTGGCTACTTTTGCAGGCCCTGAGACGCTATCCCGCCCGTGGTGTTGCGCGCTTCGGCCTGGCTCGTCTGGCGCGATCCCCTTGGACCAGCGCCATGCAGATCGCTGCCCTGACGTTGGGATTGACCGCCTTGCTTCTGCTCAGTGTTGTGCGCAGTGATCTGGTCGAAACCTGGCAAACTCAAATACCGGACAATGCACCCAATTTCTTCGCGATCAACATTCAACCAGACCAAGTGCCTGAACTGACCCGCTTTCTGACTGCACACCATATCGACGACGCCGGACTTTATGCCATGCATCGCGCACGCTGGACAGCGCTCAACGGGAAGACCGTGAACGTCGACCGATTCACGGGGCAGGCGAAGCGACTGGCGGAGCGAGCGTTCAATCTGTCCGTCATGCCCACCAATCTGGCACCTGACAATCAAGTTGTGGCCGGGAAGTGGCAACCTTCAGCCAAGGATGCGGGCTGGTCGGTCGAACAGGGCATCGCTGAAAAGCTGCACTGGCGGCTCGGTGATCAGCTCACCTTTCTGGTGAACGGCGCTTCCGTTACCGCGGCCATCACCAGTATTCGTAAAGTGGACTGGGACTCGATGCGACCCAATTTTTTCGTGCTGGGCGCCACTGATCTGCTTTCACGCCAGTCGGCACAGTTCATTACCAGTTTTTATCTCCCCAGACCTAACCTTGAGCAACAAAAGGCGCTGTTACGAGCATTTCCGACCCTGACGTTATTCGACCTGGGTCAGATTCTGAATGAGGTCCGCACACTGATCCTTCGGGCAAGCCAAGCCGTTCAGTATGTTTTTTTGTTCACATTATTGGCGGGGCTGATGGTATTGCTCAGCGCATTTGCCGCAGGGGAGGCAGAACGGATCAGGGAAACCGCCGTGCTTCGTGTGCTTGGAGCCAGCCATCGACAGATCATGGGTAGTTTGTGGTTTGAATTTATCTTAATCGGACTGCTTTCCGGGCTTCTCGCCGCGATCGCCGCCGGGGGACTCGGTGCCTTGCTGGCGCTAAAACTGTTCGATTTGCCCTGGGAAATGGACTGGCGCTTACTCGCCTATGGCCTGGTTTCGGGCGTCACACTTGCCGCGCTGTTTGTCCCCTATCTGGGGCGTCGCATTCTATCACCGCCGCCCGCACTGACACTGCGAGGCCAATGAACCACCACACCAAGTCACGCCAGGGTCAGTACCACCGGCGCGTGGTCTGATGGACGCTCCCATCCTCTGGGCTCCCGATCGACATGACACGCGGTCGCTTCTGCCTGTACCGCCGGGCTCGTCAGGATATGATCGATCCTCAATCCGTGATTTCTCCGGAATCCACCGCCGCGATAATCCCACCAGGTAAAGTTGCCCTCCTCGTTTGAAAAGCGATTCAGCGCATCGGTAAACCCCATGGACAACAGACCATTGAAATAGTCTCGTTCGGGCTGACTGCACAGCACGGCGCCCTCGAAACGCTTGGGATCATAGACATCGGCGTCGGTGGGTGCGATGTTGAAATCCCCCATCACCACGAGTTTCGGATACTGGGTGATTTCTGCCGCCAACCACCGGGAAAACGCCTCAAGCCAGTTGAGTTTGTAGCCGTATTTTTCAGACTCGATGGATTCGCCATTCACAACATAGGCATTGATGACCCGCAATTCCCCCAGCGTGGCAGCAATGACTCGCCGCTGAGGATCTTCCAGCCCCGGAATGTCGCATCGCACATCTCGGGGTTCCCCTAACGCGTCTTGGTAGATGAGCGCCACACCGTTATAGGTTTTCTGCCCATTGAGCAACATACGGTAGCCTAGATCGGCGAACTCGGTGCTATCTATGGCCTCGTTCACCTGCTTCAATTCCTGCAAGCCCAGAATGGCAGGTTGCTGCTGCGTCAGCCAGGTGAGCACCTGTGGTTTGCGCACATTCAGAGAGTTAACATTCCAGGTCGCGATTTTCATTAGTGGCGAGCTCAATTTACGTTCAATTTGGGGATGATCTGAACTGATCAGGGTTCCTCAGGGCCGAATATAGTACGCGGTTACCCAGAAGAAAAATGTCAGAACGCTGCCCGCCCAAAGAAGGAAGCCCCAGCGCCGAAAACGGCGAGCCAAGGCCGTCTGGTCGTCGGCCGAGATGAAAAATGGGCGTCGGCTTTGTGGATTAGCACTGATCAGATGCGTCTGCTGTGGGCGCTCCATTTCCTTCAATTGCTGTGCATATATCTGCTTGCGCGCCGCTTCTCGTGCCAGATCCCATTCCTTCGTATCAACGGAACCACTGCGATCAAGATCGAATGATTTCATCTTCAGGGGGTCAGACTTCCATTCGCGCAACAAGGAGGCAACCGACTCTTGTTCGACCACATGAGGGTCATGTGCAATAGTTTTGAACCAACCCAGCACGTAAACGCTGCGATGCGGGAGCAACAGCTTTTCCGTATAGCGGTAATCACCAAAAAACTGGCCGCCAACACTGGTGGTCAATCCCGTTGGTCGCTCGGAGTTGCCATACCACTGGCGACTCACATTCGGATGCACGCTTGCAGATTCGGGATCGACCAGACACTCTCCGGTATCGTCCTCCACCGCGATCAAGCTTTCGCTTTCATGTTGATAAATGCGACGCCACGCGGATTTCTGCGAGTTCCCCATGACATTCTCTTTGTGCTCGACCGAAACCCAATACCAGACGCAGGCCGTTCCCGTGAGCGGCGAAACCAAAGGCACCATGTCAATATTTTTGGTTATCGCTTCAATTTCGATATACCCCTGATGCGCGGAAGCGATTTTCGAGGTCGGCGTATTGATGATCCAGTAAGTCCGGCGGATAAAAAACACCCCGGCAACCAGGGCTGCCAGGGTAAGTACAATCAATCCGATCAGAAGATAACGATATTCGTCTGCGCTCAAGCCCTCAATCCAGGCTGCATACCAAGCCACTGCCAGACTACTCGATCAATTGTTGAACAATGACTTGAGATCCACATCCTTGATTTCATCTTCACGGAATGTAAGCAGTTTGAAGGGACGAAAACGGAACAACTGCGCAATGAGCACGTCGGGAAATTGTTCGATGCGAACATTATTGATATTAACGGACGCGTTATAAAACTCACGACGGTCGGCGATCATGTTTTCCAACCCGGAAATCCGTTGCTGCAAGTGCTGGAAGCTCGTATTGGCCTTGAGGTCGGGATAGGCCTCGGCTACGGCATAGAAATCCATCAAACCGGCGCGCAACTGCCCTTCGGCCGTCCCCAGGGCATCCAAGTCACCACGATCCTGCGCACCACGAACAGCCGAGCGGGCGCGCATCACCTTCTCAAGGGTTTCTTGCTCGTACTGCATGTACTGCTTGGCGGTTTCAACCAGTTTTGGTAACTCATCGTGCCGCTGCTTGAGCAGCACATCGATGTTCGACCAAGCCTGTGAAACATTGTGCTTCAGCACCACGAGGCCGTTATACATGATGATCGCCCAGATCACGATCACGGCGACCAAAAACAACAAAACCGAAATAGTGACACCCATGATGCTCGCTCCCTTCAATCCCTATCTGATATTTATATTGAACACGCCATCGGCGCCTAAAACCGCCACAAAAAACCCGGCCAATCGGGCCGGGTTACTTTCTGTTTCGCTCCGCGGCTACATCGCAGATCGATCTTATCAGATATCGATGTTGACGGCGGACAAGGCGAACTTCTCAATGAAATCACGGCGAGGCTCGACCAGATCACCCATCAATATGGTAAAGATTTCATCTGAGGCAATCGCGTCTTCGATGCGAACCTGCAACAGGCGTCGGGTTTCCGGATTCATGGTGGTTTCCCACAACTGATCCGGATTCATCTCACCCAGACCTTTGTAGCGCTGAATACCGAGACCACGGCGCCCTTCCTGCATCAGCCAGTCAATCGCCTGTTCGAAATGGGTGATCGGCGCACTCTTTTCACCGCGCAGGACACGCGCATCTTCGCCAATCAGGCCCTCGAGCTGGGCTGCCAACTCGCCCAACACACGGTAATCCGCTGTCGAAAAGAAACCGGCGGGCAGGAATGTTTCATGTGAAACACCGTGCTGACTACGAATAATCTGGATGCCGGCCACGCCTTCTGTTGTGTTGGCAAATTCGGATTCGTAGCGCACACCGTGATCGGCAAACTGATTCATTGACTCGGTGAAGCGACCCAACCAAACTTTGAACGCTTCGTTATCTTCGGTGACCTCAGCAGAGGTCATTTTCGGCAGATGCAGAACGGCTTTCAGCGCAGCGGGGTCGTAACGGTGCGACAGGCGATCAATCACGGCCTGTGCAACCAGATACTCGCGTGCCATGGATTCCAGCGCGGGGCCGGAAATCAGCGGGGCATCGGCGTTGACCTGAAGCGCTGCGCCATCGACAGCCAATTGCAGAAGATACTGGTTCAGCGCCAGATCATCCTTGAGGTATTGCTCCTGCTTACCCTTTTTGACCTTGTACAAAGGCGGCTGGGCAATATAAATATGCCCACGCTCGACCAGCTCCTTCATTTGGCGATAGAAGAACGTCAGCAGAAGGGTGCGGATGTGACTGCCATCGACGTCCGCATCGGTCATGATGATGATGCGGTGGTAACGCAGTTTGTCCGGATTGAAGTCTTCCCGGCCAATACCGCAACCCAATGCGGTGATCAGGGTACCGACTTCGGCCGAAGACAGCATTTTGTCGAAACGCGCTTTCTCAACATTCAGGATCTTGCCTTTCAACGGCAGAATCGCCTGTGTGCGGCGATCACGGCCCTGCTTGGCGGAACCGCCCGCCGAGTCACCTTCCACCAGGTAAATTTCGGACAGGGCCGGATCCTTTTCCTGGCAATCGGCAAGCTTGCCGGGCAAGCCCGCGATGTCCAACGCGCCCTTACGACGCGTCATTTCACGCGCACGTCTCGCAGCTTCGCGGGCACGTGCCGCTTCGATGATCTTGTTGGTGATGAGATGGGCTTCCTGCGGATTTTCCTCGAGGAATTCCGCCAACCGTTCGGCGGTCAGCGACTCGACCGCAGATTTAACCTCGGACGAAACCAGTTTCTCTTTTGTCTGCGACGAGAACTTGGGATCCGGCACCTTCACGGAAATGACCGCAACCAGGCCTTCCCGCCAATCTTCGCCTGAAGTGGAAACCTTGGCTTTTTTCAGGATGCCCGAACGATCCATATAATCGTTCAAGGTACGTGTCAGCGCCGCGCGGAAGCCCGTCAAGTGCGTGCCGCCGTCGCGTTGAGGGATGTTGTTGGTGTAGCAGAACAGATTTTCCTGATAGGAGTCATTCCACTGCAAGGCCAACTCAACCAGCACCGAGTCCTTCTGCCCAGAGAAGCTCAGAACATTCTTATGAATAACGGTTTTGCCCTTGTTCAAATGCTCAACGAAAGCGCGAATGCCGCCCTCGTAGTAGAACGTATCGGAGCGCCCCGAAATCTCGTCGCTCAGGAACACCCGAATACCGGAGTTCAGAAAGGAGAGTTCGCGCAGGCGCTTGGCTAGAATGTCATAGTGGAAAACGACATCCGTAAAAATGGTCGGACTGGGCAGGAACCGGATTGATGTACCCGATTTCTCTGTCGCACCGACTTCGGCCAGAGGAGCCTGCGGAACCCCCAGACGATACGACTGGTGATAAGCATGGCCGCCGCGATAAATATCCAGCTCCAACTCATCGGAAAGCGCATTAACCACCGAAACACCCACGCCATGCAAGCCGCCAGAAACCTTGTAACTGTTCTGGTCGAACTTACCGCCCGCGTGCAGCACCGTCATGATGACTTCCGCCGCCGAAACGCCTTCTTCGGCATGAATATCTACCGGGATACCCCGGCCATTGTCCGAAACCGAAACGGAACCATCGGCGTGCATGGTGACAGTTACGGTATCGCAGTGCCCGGCCAACGCCTCATCGACCGCGTTATCCACCACCTCGAACACCATGTGGTGCAAGCCGCTACCATCGTCCGTATCGCCAATGTACATACCAGGGCGCTTACGAACGGCATCCAGGCCCTTGAGGACTTTGATACTGCTTGAGTCGTAGCTTGTGTCGTTTTGGGTGTTATCGCTCATGAGAGGGCTTCCAGATACACAGAAAATGGGGCGAGCAGCCGATATCGGCACGTTGCAAGCCAAGTAGGGCTGCCGTTACTCCTGCTCGTAGCACAGGGCAACCCTCGTTTTCTCGGGACACAACACCCATCCAGCAAAGCCGGATCGTCTTGGCCCAAGACAATCGGGGAATTATACCACGGCTGAGATTTGCCCGGCATCCAGCCTGAAAACCGCATCAAATGGGAAATCGATCTGCTGTCGATCGACTGCGGAGATAAAGACCTGATGCCCCATGTTCGACAAATAGTTCAACAGGGCAGAAGAATGATGGGCATCAAACTCGGACATGAAATCGTCGAATAACAATACGGCCCGCTTGCCGCGTTGCGCCTGCCATATCTGTGCTGTAGCCAATGTCAATGCGGCGGTAAACAACTTGATTTGCCCGCGTGAGGCGGAGGACTTAAAAGAGTAGTCGTTCAGTGTGAACAAAATATCCGCACGCTGCGGGCCGATCATGGTCTGCCCCATGTCCTGATCCCGTTCGCGGTTCCGAACAAGAGCTTCGGATAAATCCAAGCCGGACTTGTGCCCGGGATGAAACTGAATATCTACGGACAGTTGGGGCGCAAGGGCCTCGAAGACCTGAGGCAGCACCGATTTCAGCAAATCGAGCGCGGCTACCCGTTGCTCGTTGAGCCGCTCGCCATATTGAACGAACAATGGATCCCAGGTTTCCGTAGATTGGCCCGTGCGCAACGCCGCATTGCGCTGCTTGAGCACGCGCGCAAATTGAGCGTAAACAGGAACGAAATCGGCAAACAGGTAAAACGCCATGCGATCGATGAACTTGCGCCGGAACTCCGGCCCAGCTAGGACCAGATCGTCCGATTGCGCATGCAGTGCCAGCACGGGCAGGTGCTCTACAAACAAACTGGCTCGCGGTACCTCCTCTCGACCTAACCGCAAACGAAACTGATCTTTGCAGCGCTCAAGTGCCATGAAAAAATCATGATCGTCCTGATGCACGCCCGCTCGCACCACAGCACATCCCTGGGAGCGAGCGATCAGATCATTGTGCGTTTGGGTTCGAAAGGATTTGAGCGTACTGAGATAGTAAATTGCCTCAAGCACACTCGTTTTGCCGGCGCCGTTATCACCCACCAGAAGATTGAACCCCGCAGAAAGCGGGCAATCGGTAATCGTTAAGTTTCTGAAATGGGTGATCGATAGGGACGTAAGGTGGGTCAAATCCAATCACATCTATGTGTTACAGCTTCATTGGCATGAGGACATACCTGCTGTCGATGTCATCGGTCATGACTGGTTTGATCAGCACACTGGACTCAGGTGCTTCGAGTTCCATGCAGACTTCCTCGGATTCTATGACGGCCAGAATATTCAAAAGGTAGCTGATATTGAAAGAGATTTTCAGATCACCCGCATCGTATCCGACAGACATGGTTTCCTTGGAAGATTCATGTTCCGCGTTGCTTGATTCGATCATCAAACGCCCGGGACTGAGGTGGAAATACGCACCCGAGAACCGTTCGCTGGACAAGATGCTGGCGCGCTGCAACACCTGCTTCAGTTCCGTTTTCGATACGATGAGTATCTTGCTGTTCGCCTGCGGCATCACGCGCGAATAATCCGGATATTTGCCATCGATCAATTTACTGATCAGGTAGTTTTCACCGATCAGGAGTTCGATCTGGTTATCGCGGAACGCCAGAGAAACTTCTTCATCGCTGTCGCGATCCAGTGCCTTGAGCATTTCGGAAACCATCTTCCGCGGCACGATGACCTGACGTTTGTTCTCGGTCAGTCGCTCATCGCTCAGATTGGCATAAGCCAGACGATGACCGTCTGTGGCAACGGCCGTCATTTGTCCAGGTTTGACTTCCAGCAACAGGCCATTCAAAAAGTAGCGGACATCCTGCTGTGCCATCGAAAACTGGGTTTTATCAATCAACGCATACAGGTTCTTTTCGGATATGGACACCGTCGATTGCGTCGCTGCATCAATCGTCATTTGCGGGAAGCTGGATGCCTCGATTGAGGCCAATCGGAACACACCGGTGCCGATATCGATTTCCAGCCAACCATCGGTTTGCGTCAAGACGATCTCCGCATCTTGCGATGCGGATTTGACGATGTCTGCCAGTTTACGGGCATTGACGGTTGTCGCTCCCGGAGTGCGCATCAGGATTTCAACCGAGGTACGCAGCTGGATTTCAAGGTCCGTCGCCACCAGTGTCAGACGACCATCGGCCACCTCGAGCAACAAGTTGCTCAAAATCTGCATGGTCTGGCGTTTTTCGACCCCGCCGATCACCTGATTGATGGCACTGCTGAATCGATCTCGATCAACGGCAAACTGCATAACGGATATCCTCAAAATAGATACGCACGGGGGAAGCCCCGATCAGGAAAAGTTTGACTTATCTTATCAGAAGCGCCGTAAAACCTCGTCGTTCAGGGTGGGGATATAATTGCGCAGGGGAAATGGGCACTGGAAAAGCAGCTGATATGATTGAATCATGAAACGCATGCAAGGCTACCAATTCCGGCTGACACCGAAACCTGAACAAGCGGAACACCTGAATCAATCCTTGGGTGCCAACCGGTTCGTCTGGAATAAGTTGCTGGCCATGAACCTGTTTCGACTGGAACAACGGCAACCGTTGCTCTGGTATCAGGAGATGGCGTGGTGGATCACGCTCTGGAAACAGTCTGAAGAATACGGTTTTCTATCTGTTGCCCCCGCCCAATCCTTGCAGCAAACCGCCAAGGCGCTTGATCGGGCATTCAAGGATGCGTTCGACAAGAACCAGCCGAACAAGCGACTCCCCAACTTCAAGCGGTTGGGTAAAAACGAAGCGGGCATCCATTACCCCCAAGGATTTGCTCTGGATCAGGGGAATGCAGTCATCAAACTACCTAAAACCCGTTGGGTCAAATACCGCAACAGCCGCAACATCGAAGGTACGGTGAAAAACGTCACCGTCAGCCGCAAGGCGGGCAAGTACACCGTATCCGTCCAGACAGAACGGGAAGTGGTTCAACCCTACCACCCGGCCACCAGTGCCGTCGGTGTGGATGTGGGGATTTCACGCTTTGCCACTCTGTCAGACGGCAAGGTGATCGATCCCATCAACAGCTTCAGGAAGCTGGCAAAGAAGTTGGCCACAGCTCAACGCAGGTTGAAGCACAAGACCAAGTTCTCTGCCAACTGGCAGAGACAGAAGCAGCGAATCAACCGTATTCACAGCACCATAGCCAATGCGCGTACTGACTTTCTGCACAAGACCTCGACCGACATCAGCAAAAACCACGCGATGATCGTGATCGAGGATTTGAATGTCAGTGCCATGAGCAGAAGTGCCAGAGGTACGGTGGATCAACCCGGCAGCCGAGTTCGGCAGAAGTCGGGATTGAATCGCTCCATTCTCGATCAGGGATGGGGTGAGTTTCGCCGCCAACTGGAGTACAAGCAGAACTGGCTTGGTGGCTGGGTGATGGCGGTTCCCGCCCATCACACCAGTCAGACCTGTCCGTGCTGTGGCCATATCTCGAAAGAGAATCGGCTGACCCAATCCAGTTTCGTTTGTGTTGAATGTGGCTTTGCCGAAAATGCCGATCGTGTCGGCGCATTGAATATCCTTGAACGGGGAATGCAGATTCTCAGTTCAGATAAGAACCGTGGGACACACGGGGATCGCCTGCCAAGTGAACTGCCAAGCCCAAGCCACAAGCACGGGCACAGGCGGTCAGCAACAGGAACCAACCCAATCAAGCCAGTCACGGCTTGATCAGGGAATCCTCTTCCGTCAGGGAGGGGAGGATGTCAAATATTTAGCGTATGTCTCAACAAGTTGTAATCGTCACTGAGCTTGGGCTCGATCTCGCGTAATTCTTCTATTTTCTTGCAGGCATGGATCACCGTGGTGTGATCTCGCCCGCCAAAGGCCTCGCCAATTTCCGGCAGACTATGGTTCGTGAGCTCCTTCGCCAGGCTCATCGCCACTTGCCGCGGGCGGGCGATGGAGCGGGAACGACGAGTCCCGGTCAAGTCGGTCAATTTCAGGTTGTAGAACTTGGCAACCGTGCGCTGGATGTTTTCCAGAGTGATCAACTTGGCCTGCGCTGCGATCTGATCTTTCAACGCTTCCTTAGTGGATTCCACCGTAATCGGTCGGCCTGTAAACTGCGCGGTCGCAATCACGCGCCGCAACGCACCTTCGAGTTCGCGAATGTTCGCCCGGACGCGTTTGGCGATAAAAAAGGCCACATCGGTACTCAGCGAGATTTGCGACTGCTCGGCCTTGCTCTGCAAAATCGCTACTCGCGTTTCCAGATCAGGAGGTTCAACCGCGACGGTAAGCCCCCAACCAAAACGTGACTTCAGGCGCTCTTCGAGGCCTTCAATTTCCTTGGGATAGCGATCGCAGGTCATGATGATCTGCTGACCCTGCTCGATCAGTGCATTGAATGTGTGAAAGAACTCTTCCTGACTGCGCGGCTTTCCGGCGAAGAACTGAATATCGTCAATCAGCAATGCATTTACGGAACGGTAGAAGTCCTTGAACTCCTCAATCGTGTTGTTCTTGATCGAGCTGACCATCTGCTGCACATAACGCTCGCTATGCAGATAAACCACCTTGGCATCTGGCGAACGCTCCAAGATCGCGTTACCGACGGCTTGCATCAGGTGGGTTTTCCCCAGCCCCACGCCACCGTAAATAAAAAGCGGGTTATAGCCGATGCCCGGGTTCTGGGCGACCTGCTGCGAAGCCGCACGCGCCAACTGGTTCGATTTCCCTTCGACAAAATTATCGAAATTGAATTTTTTGTTGATGTGGCTGACAAATTCCTTGGTGCCAGTATCTGATTCGACCAATTCCGCAGTCGGTTCGATGCGCGATGCCGCCCCTGAAGGCAATGAGCCGGTCTTCGACGACAGGGTTGCGGTTGCAGGCACATCGACAGGCTGCTCGGAAGGCACGCTGCCCACTTGCAGACCAAGTAGTAAATCCGGACGTTCGAGCAATATTTGCGCCTGTTCGAGGATTTTCGACTTGTATTGCTGCGCGACCATGTCCATGACAAAACGGTTTGGCGCCCACAGGATCAGATGGTTCTCCGCCTTCAACTCTGCTTGCAACGGTCTGATCCACATATTGATCTGCTGAACGGGCAAATCTTCGGACAACCGATCAATGCATTGCTGCCACAGTTCTGATGTGATGGTCGACATAGGGGGTAAAACGAGCCTGCAGGAAATAGGGCAGTGTATCACCGACCCCTACCGAATCGCAGTATCCCCCGAACAAGAATTTAGACCGGCGCCACCGCTACCCGCACACGAAACACCAACGAAACTCCTTGGTTCGAAGCACATTACTGATTGACAACACGGCGTTTTTTCAGTCTAATGCTCGGCCTTTTGGCTTGTGTTGATTTTCCGGGCGGGTTCTGCCGAGTGCTGAGTCCCCGCCAAGAAGCGCGGACAAGAATGACCCCGTGCGACACAAGTAAATAAATTTACAGGAATTTTCGCCATGAAAAGAACGTACCAACCCAGTATTATCCATCGTGCCCGTACGCACGGTTTCCGTGCCCGCATGGCTACCCGTGGCGGCCGCGCTGTTATCAACGCCCGTCGCGCCAAAGGCCGTAAGCGTTTAGCCGTTTAACCGAAAGCTTCGATCCACCGAACCATGATGGCCTCGCCAAAACGGTTTGGTTTTCCTGTTGATGTTCGCCTGCGTCGCCCCGACGAGTACAAGCGAACACTGACATCGGGTAAGCGCGTTCATTGCGAACTGCTGATGGCGGTGGTCACTCCGAACCAAACCGCTTCCCCTCGATTGGGTCTGGCCATCGCCAAGCGTCAAACACGTCTGGCGCATGAACGTAACCGGGTCAAACGAATCGCTCGTGAATGTTTTCGCCGTCATCAAGCCGAATGGCCATCATTTGATTGTGTCGTCATGGCCAAAGCCGGTATCGAAAACGTATCCAACCCCGAATTACAGATCATGATGAAACAGCTATTCGATAAGGTGGCCGCGCGATGCGTTGGCTCCTGATTCGGCTGGTTCGGTTTTATCAGATTTTCATCAGCCCGTTTTTCCCGCCGAGCTGCCGATTCGAGCCTACCTGCTCACAGTATGCGATCGAAGCGATTCAAAAACATGGTGCCCTTAAGGGCGGCTGGATGGCGTTAAGGCGCATCGGGCGCTGCAATCCATTTTGCGAAGGCGGGTTCGATCCTGTAGCTGAAGGCAAATCCGGATCAGAAGTCAGCGCGCCACGCAGATGTCACGATCATCCTGTAAACTGCTGTACGCCTGATACTGACAAGGAACCGACGCCGGTTTCATCTGTCGATCATTACCCGGCTGACGCGGATAATAATTGCGCGCACCCAGGTAAAAAGAACCCGGGGCATAACGTTACTAACCCACCTAATTGATTGAGTCTTAAAGATGGATAATCGCCGCCTAATTCTGGTCGTTGCTCTTGGTTTTGTTTTGATTTCGCTCTGGCAAGCCTGGACGCGTGACCAATCGCAATCAGCTCAACAGGCGGCGGCCACCATGCAGAATGCGGCCATTCCGGGTAGCCCGGCAGAGCCAACTGCAGCCCAGGACATACCCGCAACTCCGGCACCCACTGCCAGTGACCAGACTCAAAGCGCCTTACCCGGCACCCCGGCAGCCAAATCTACCTCTGCTAAAGCCGCGCAAACCATTACCATCAAAACAGATGTATTGGCTCTGAAAATCAGCCTGCAAGGTGGCGTGATTGATGAAGCGGATCTACTCAAATACCCTGAAGAACAGGACAAGGCTGACCCCGTCAGACTGCTGACCGATAGTCATGGCTTCGTCTATGTGGCGCAATCGGGTTTGATCGGAGAAAAGGGCGCACCGGCACCAGACCACTATGCTGAATACACCGCCCCGCAGACGGAATACACGCTGACTCCGGGTGAAAATGAGTTGCGCATTCCGCTTTCCTGGGAAAAGGACGGCATCAAGATCACCAAGTGGATCATCATCAAACGCGGTGATTACACGGTTCAGGTCGAATACAAGATCGACAATACCAGCCAAACGCCTTGGGCTGCCAGCCAATATCGTCAGTTGACGCGACTGGGAACCACGCCGGGCACGCAGCTGGTTCACACCTATACCGGTACGGTTTACGCAGGTGATGTACCCGGCTCGAAAGATCGGTTGGCCTATGAAAAGATTCCGTTCGAGGAAATGCTGAAAACCAAGCTTTCAAAGGATTTGAGCAGTGGTTGGGTGGCCATCATCCAGCACTACTTCATGAGTGCCTGGGTACCGAGCGATCGCCAGCAGGTCAACCATTTCTATACGCTTGTGTCAGACAAGAACAATCAGACCCTGTACACCATCGGCATGTCATCACCGGTCAAGACCATTCCGGCCGGTGGCTCGGGTGAATTGTCATCCACGCTTTATGTCGGTCCGAAGATTCAAGCGAATCTCGCCCCGCTCGCACAAGGCCTGAACCTGACGATCGATTTCGGTATTTTCACCGTCATCGCCGATCCGATCTTCTGGCTGCTTAAGCACTTCCACGAATGGGTAGGCAACTGGGGCTGGTCGATCGTGCTGGTGACGCTGGTCATCAAACTCTTCTTCCTCTGGCCTTCTGCCATCAGCTATCGCTCCATGGCGAAAATGCGTGCCGTCACGCCGAAGATGAAACAGTTGAAGGAAAAATTCGGCGAGGATCGGCAGAAGCTTTCTCAAGAAATGATGAAGCTCTATCAACGGGAGAAAATCAATCCATTGGGCGGCTGTCTGCCCATCGTGATTCAGATCCCCGTCTTCATTTCACTGTACTGGGTATTGGCCGAATCGGTTGAATTGCGCCAGGCACCGTGGATTTTGTGGATCCATGACCTGTCGCAGAAGGATCCGTATTTCGTGCTGCCGTTGCTCATGGGTATTTCCATGTTCATCCAGCAGAAACTCAACCCGGCACCGGTTGACCCGATGCAACAGAAAATCTTTGCCTGGTTGCCGGTCATCTTTACCGTCTTCTTCTCGTTCTTCCCGGCGGGTCTTGTTCTGTACTGGTTTGTGAACAACCTGCTTTCCATCGCCCAGCAGTACACCATTACGCGGAAAATCGAGAAGCAGATGGCATTGATCAAGTCCGAGTAACTCCTCGGGCGTGGTCATGCATTCGCCACAAGACACCATTGCTGCCATTGCCACCGCACCCGGACGCGGTGGCGTGGGCATTATTCGTTTATCCGGCACACAAGCGCACGCTATTGCCGAACGAATTGTCTCGACCTTGCCCCCCATCCGCTACGCGCGGCACGTCCCATTCAAGCATCCGGATACCGGCGCGCACATTGATGACGGGCTTTGCCTCGTATTTTCATCCCCTCATTCGTATACCGGTGAAGATGTGGTCGAATTGCAAGGCCATGGCGGCCCGGTCGTACTGGATCATCTGTTGCAGTTGACTCTTCAACTGGGTGCACGACTGGCACGTCCGGGTGAATTCACCGAGCGCGCCTTTCTCAATGGGCGAATGGATCTGGCACAAGCCGAGGCCGTAGCCGATTTGATCGATGCTGGAAGTCAGGCTGCCGCACAGGCTGCAAGTCAGGCCCTGCAAGGGGTATTTTCCGAACGGGTTCATCGCGTCACACAGCAGCTGATTGCATTGCGCATGTACATCGAATCAGCCCTTGATTTCCCCGAAGAAGAAATTGATTTTCTTTCCGATGCCCGGCTCATTACCCAATCACAGGAGCTGGTCGATGAAATCGCCGAACTGCTGTCTGAAACACAGCAAGGCGTACTCCTTCGCGAGGGCATGCGCGTAGCGATCGTTGGTCAGCCAAACGCCGGAAAATCGAGTCTGCTGAATCAATTGGCAGGAGACGATCGTGCCATCGTGACCGACATTCCCGGCACCACACGCGACGTGTTACGTGCCGAAATTCAGATCGATGGCCTCCCGATCCATGTCATCGACACCGCCGGTTTGCGTGAAAGTGACGACCCGATTGAACGCGAAGGTATTCGCCGCGCCTGGCTGGAAGTGGAACAGGCCGATGCCGTGTTGTTTCTACAGGACGACCGCCGCAACAACCCGGAAGAAGATGAAAAGATCCGGGCCATGCTACCGAACAAACACACCATTCAGGTATTCAACAAAATCGACCTGACCGGTCGTCAAGCCGGATTCGATGAGGAAAAAGCCCATTTGGGCATCAGTGCGAAAACAGGTGCGGGCATCAAGGAACTTCGCGCACATCTCAAGGAAATCATGGGATATCAATCCACTGAAGGCGGTCAGTTCATCGCCCGAAGAAGACACCTGGATGCCTTGCTCAGTGCTCAAAAAGAGATTCTCTCTGCTCACGATGCGTTAACGGCTCAATTTGCCGGCGAACTGGCTGCTGAATCGCTCCGCCGTGCTCAGTTGGCATTGGATGAAATTACTGGCAAGTTTACTGCGGACGATCTGCTCGGTGAAATTTTCAGCAATTTCTGCATCGGCAAGTAACGCAGCCATGCCCATTAAACATATCAATCAAGGTGGATTTTCTTTCAATTTTAGGGATAGACGGCCCGCCAAAGTGAAAGCTGCGGATAAGCTGGGTGTAACTCGGGAAAACCAAGTTATCCACAAAACATAAAATTTCATCCACAACAGGCCCTTCAATCTATACCCGAGTTACAAGAAAGATAACCTGTTTGAATAAATGAAGAATTCGACCTTGACCCCGATATACCGCGTCACTAATCATCATCACTAACAACAGAACTAAAACATTCTTAAATTAATCAGTCACGACCCAGCCGACCAAACCATGCAAAACACATCCAAAGAACCTATTCGTTTAACTCAATACAGTCATGGTGCCGGTTGTGGCTGCAAGATATCTCCTGCCTTGCTCGATGAAATTCTGCATACCAGCACCATTGAAAAAGCCCATTTCAGCCATCTGATCGTAGGTAACGATTCCAAGGACGATGCGGCCGTCATGGATCTGGGTGACGGTACCGGCATCATCAGTACAACCGATTTTTTCATGCCCATCGTGGATGATCCGTTCACCTTTGGTCGAATTGCTGCAACCAATGCCATCAGCGATATCTATGCGATGGGTGGACAACCCATGATGGCGATTGCCATTTTCGGCTGGCCAATCGATAAGCTATCGGCCGACGTCGCCTCGCAAGTCATCGATGGCGGGAAAAAAGCCTGTCACGATGCAGGTATCCCACTAGCCGGTGGACATTCCATCGATGCACCAGAACCCATCTTCGGTTTGGCCGTAACCGGTCGCGTTTCACTCGATCACCTCAAGCGTAACGATCAGGCTCATGTGGGCGACTACCTTTTTTTGACCAAACCATTGGGTATCGGCATTTTGACCACCGCACAAAAATCTGGTGTGTTACGCGATGAAGATCGAAACACAGCACCTGATCTGATGTGTCAGCTCAATAAGATTGGCTATGAACTCGGTCAAATGAGTGACATACATGCGATGACGGATGTCACCGGTTTCGGATTGGGCGGACATCTGCTGGAAATGTGTCAGGGCAGTGGAACTGCCGCCCTGATCGATCTGGCACGTCTACCGAAAATCAAGAATGTCGATGTCTATCTGAAGGAAAAACAGACACCGGGCGGCACGCACCGTAATTTCGCCAGCTACGGAAAACACCTGGCTGAAATGACGGACGAGGAAAAGGCAATCGTCTGCGATCCGCAAACATCCGGTGGTTTGCTCATCAGTGTTGCAGAATCCGCCGTTGATCAAGTTCGAGCGTTACTCCAAGCCCAAGGGAAGCATGCCGAACCCATTGGTCGAATCGTTGCCGCCGAACCCAACGAAAAAACCATCCGCTTTGGCCAGTTCTGATGGTTGACCTCGCACCCAAGGAAACGGATCTGAAGCGGGTTTTTCTGGAAAACATCCCGCTTCTTGATGTCCGCGCGCCGGTTGAATTCAACGCGGGTGCTTTCCCTGAATCGACCAATCTCCCGTTATTGACGGATGAAGAGCGTCATCTTGTCGGTATCCGTTACAAGACTCAGGGGCAAGATGCTGCAATCGCCCTGGGATACCAACTAGTAGACGAACACCAGAAACAACAGCGTATTTCCCAGTGGGCTGAATTTTTTCAAACGCACCCGAACGGCATGCTTTATTGCTTTCGTGGCGGCCTGAGATCACGTCTGACACAACGCATGCTCATGGATGAGGCCGGGATCACGGTTCCTCGAATCGTTGGCGGATACAAAGCCATGCGCCGTTTTCTGCTGGATCGGCTTGAAGCCGATGCGGTGCAAGCGAAACTGATCGTTCTTGGCGGACGAACCGGCACCGGAAAAACGGTGTTACTGAATCAGTGCCAACGCTTTGTCGACCTGGAAGGCATCGCCAATCACAAGGGCTCGGCCTTCGGACAGGAACTGGAAGCTCAGCCGCCGCAAATCAGCATCGATAACGAGATCGCCATTCAGTTGATGAGGAATCGGGTGGCCCGGCCGGATATGCCAATCATGCTGGAAGACGAAGGATCCAAAATCGGCGCTCGCCGCGTACCCTTGGCCTTGTGGGACGCCATGCAAAAGGCGCCATTGGTGATTTTGCACACACCCGTCGAAGAACGAATCGATCAGGTGTTTGAGGATTACATCACCAGCCGATATCAAAGACTCATTCAAATGACCGGGCGTGAACTAGCCGAAGACACATTACGGACAAACATCCTCCAGTCGCTGGACGCCATCAAGAAACGGCTGGGCCATACGCGACACAAGGAATTATCCGCCCTGGCGCTCACGGGATTGAGTCACTATTTCGAAACAGGCGATAAAATCGGCATCGAATCGCTGATCGAGCAATTGCTGGTCGGCTACTACGACCCGATGTACGACTATCAAATCAACAAGAAAAAGCACCGCATCGTTTTTCAGGGTACTGAACCTGAAATCCGAGACTGGTGGTTTTCAACATGTGATCTATGAACAACAACGAATTGGACCATTCCGCATCGATCCAGGGTGGAAAAGACAATCTGTTCGACACCCCCGAAAAACCGGGACCCTTCTGTTTCAACCAGGAAGTGGCTGCCGTGTTCCCGGACATGATCAAACGATCGGTACCCGGATACGGATTCACTCTGGATCTGATCAAGGATGTCGCGCGTTTGCTCGTCCGGGAAAACAGCAATGTCTACGATTTGGGCTGCTCGCTCGGCGCGATCACGTTGGCGCTGAAGAGTGGCGTTCTGGCCTCGGGGATCGACGCCGGTTCGGTAACGATTCATGCGATCGATTCATCAGAAGCCATGATTTCGCGAGCGGAAGAACACATTGGCGCATTCCAGGCCAGCGTCCCGATCGTTCTTCATTGCGGGGATATCACGACGCATGAATACCGCAATGCGTCCTTGATTGTGCTGGCCTACACCATGCAATTCATCGAACCGGAAAAACGGCTGGATCTGCTGAAAAAAATCCATGTGGGATTGAATCCGGGCGGCGGGTTGATTCTAGTCGAGAAAATTCATGATGAAGACGACACGCTGCAAGCCATCAGCACGGAATTGCATCACGAGTTCAAGCGTCGAAACGGTTATTCCGAACTCGAAATCGCCCAAAAAAGACAGGCACTGGAAAACGTATTGAGAACGGAAACCGAGGAAGCGCACAAAAAGCGTTTCAGCGATGCCGGATTTACCAAAACCATAATGCTCGGCAAACACTACGCTTTTGCCTCATGGCTGGCGCTCAAATAGCATGACCACGGAACCAAATACGATCAAAGGTCGGTTTCTGGCCATGGCATCTCAGGTTGGAGCCCTTGGGGATTCCGAAAACGATACGGCAGCGTTTGCCCAATGGTTGGCGGAACACGCCACGCGATTCGATGACATCAATCACGGACACTGGGAAGAATGGAGTCAGGTTGTCGCGCAATTGCCCGAGATTCCTGCCGAACGGGTTGTGACACTGGATCAGCCGGTGGTTGCGGTTCGTGCTTCCAATGTGGAATCCGATAACGAAGACGAGAACATAGCAAGAGAATCCCTGGAGCGGCAACTTCGCCAATTGTCACCCTGGCGAAAGGGACCGTTTTCCCTGTATGACGTGTTTATCGATACCGAATGGCGATCGGATTTCAAATGGCAACGGTTGCAATCGCACATCAGCCCGCTCCAGGGCAAACGGATTCTGGACGTGGGTACCGGCAGCGGGTATCACCTCTGGCGGATGTTGGGCGACGGGGCAGCATTCGCCGTGGGCGTTGAACCGACATTGAGTTTTGTCGCCCAATTCTATGCGGTGGCACACCTTTTTGGTGAACGTCGGGCCGTAATTATCCCCACGACGCTGGAAAATTTAAGCCGGGCCCCGTTGTTCGATACCGTGTTTTCGATGGGTGTTCTCTATCATCGAAGAAGTCCGCTGGGTCACCTGCAGGAATTGGCCGAATGCCTGAAGCCGGGAGGTGAACTCGTACTCGAGACATTGGTAATCGAAGGAGATGCGCAGCACGTCCTGACACCATATGACCGCTATGCCGGCATGCGAAATGTCTGGTTCATTCCCAGCGTGCCTTTGCTGAGCGTGTGGCTGGCCCGTCTGGGGTTCGAATCGATACGGCTCGTCAATCAGGAATCGACCAGTCTCGATGAGCAGCGCGCCACGGATTGGACCGATTTCAAACCCTCGCTGGCCGATTTTCTTGATCCGGAGGATCGCTCCAAAACGATCGAAGGTTATCCGGCCCCACTGCGGGCGATTCTTGTGGCGAAGAAGGTCAACCGATCCTGAATAAGCGATCCAGATTTCGGTAACCCATGGCTTCGCTCAAGCAGGGCGTATCGATTTCCGGTTTGCCATCCAGATCGGCAATCGTCCGGGCCACCTTCAAAATCCGGTTTCGTGCACGGCCGGACAACTTCAGTTTTTCAATGGCCTGATTTAGAAACAGCTGATTTTTCGCGTCCAGAACAGCCACCGCGTTCAGTTCGCTTGATGAAAGCTGGGCATTTGGTTTTTCCTGACGTTGCTGCATGATTTCTCTTGCCCTGACCACCCGAGCACGCACTTCGGCGGACGTTTCTTCCTCTGATGGCGAATTGAACTCGGTGGCCGGAACCCTTGGAATTTCCAGATGCATATCGATTCGATCCAGGAGCGGCCCAGAAAGTTTTGCCCGATAACGTTGAGCCGCGATCGAATCGATTTCCACACCTTGCGGCGATGGGTTCATGGCGGCAATCAACTGAAATTGTGCGGGGAATTCGGCTTGCTGCGCCGCACGGGAGATGGTTATTTTTCCGTTTTCCAGCGGTTCACGCAAAGCTTCGAGCACCTTGCGATCGAATTCCGGTATTTCGTCGAGAAACAAGACCCCCTGATGAGCGAGGGAAATTTCTCCCGGTTTCGGGTTTGAACCTCCACCGATCAAAGCCACCGAAGAGGCGGAGTGATGAGGATTCCTGAACTGCCGCAGGCCGAAACGTTCCGGTGTGAACCCCGCACTGGAAATCGATGCAATCCGTGCCGATTCAATGGCCTCTGTTTCGGTCATGGGGGGAAGAATGCCGGTCAATCGTTGAGCCAGCATGCTTTTCCCCGCTCCGGGTGGCCCGATGAGCAGTAGATTATGCTGGCCGGCCGCGGCAATGGATAAGGCCCGTTTTGCCCTGGGTTGTCCGCGTACTTCGAACAAATCTCCATCCAGAGCCGGGTCGATGGGTTCCAATTTTCGTTGGATAACCTGATCAAGCGGCGTTTGTCCGGCAAGATGGGCGATGACTGCCGTCAAATGACCAGCTGCCAAGGCGTGAACATCCTTGATCACCGATACCTCATTCGCGCTGGCTCTGGGTAAAATCAGTATCCGATTGGCATCGCGTGTGGTGATGGCGGCAGAAAGTGCTCCGGTGACCTGTCGAATGCCGCCGTCCAGAGACAATTCACCCAGAAACTCGTAGTTCCTGAGTTGTTGTAATGCATCTTCGGCACTTTTCCCGGGGATCTGTCCGGTTACGGCCAGAATGGCGACCGCAATGGCGAGGTCGAATCGAGCTCCCTCCTTGGGTAAATCGGCGGGTGCAAGGTTGATCGTCAGTCGTTTGGGCGGAAATTCGTATCCGGAAGACAGAATGGCCGCACGCACGCGATCCCGGCTTTCCCTGACGGCTGTTTCAGCTAAACCAACAAGTGTTACGGCGGGTAATCCGTTGGTCACATGGGCTTCAACCGTCACCAACGGCGCATCGATGCCGACCTGTGCACGGCTGTAAACTTTGGCGATGGACATGACATTCCTTGTCTTGTTCGAACGCGCGTTGTGGTGGCGCGTTATGAAAAATCAGTTGAACGAATCCGGCTTAAATATCTGCTGTTTCAGAAAAGGGGGAAGACGGGTTATTTGCTTTCCGTCTCGTTATTCAATGCAGCTTCCAAAGCGGCTACGCGCTGTTCGAGCGCTTCGAGTTTGGTCCGGGTGCGTGCCAGAACCTGTGTCTGGATGTCGAATTCATCGCGCGTCACCAGTTCCATTTTCTGGAAGGCATTCATCACGGCCTGACGAATGGTCTTGTCCATCTCCGTTTTTGTTTGACGCAGACCCTCGGGTAAAGCCTGTTCAATACGCTGGGACATCTCTTCGATCGCATGGGCAATAGACATAGGAATAACCTCCTGTGTGAAGGGTCGAATTCTTGGGGATTATCGCTGTGCTTGCAAGCCGCAGTTACGCACCACTTTAATCCATTGCTTTTCTTGTTGAGGCACAAAATAAAAGTAAAAAATTCTATTTCCAAGACCATTAAAACAAAAAAACATTGAATATCAACCAAATATGTATTTTGTAAGGTTCTTGTTGACACCGGTCTCTACTGAATTCCGTTTTGGAACGGGTCAGTGTGGTTGTGAAGGTTCGTTGAACCATGACCATTCAGGCAGCGGGTATGTCCTACGCACAGGCGACACACAAGGTCAGCTATCGCTTCGACGCAAATGCACCGGTGTGGAGATCAAGGACGACATCGATACCTTGCGATTACCCACTCTGGATCAAGAAAACCTGGTTCTGACATCCTCGACCGATTGACGAAAACGTCGTCCGTTTTCGGGGGCTACTTTTTGCCCCCCATATCATCCAGTGGCAAGGCGAGCGTTTCCTTGACCTCTTCCATCACGATGTAACTCTTCGACTCCTGTGCACCGGGCAAGGTCAGCAGGATTTCACCGAGCAATTTCCGGTAATCGGACATCTTCGATATCCGCGCCTTGATCAGGTAATCGAACTCGCCTGACACGAGATGACATTCCAGAATGCTGGGCAGCTTGATGATCTCCCGTTTGAAGTTTTCGAACATCACACCGGATTTCGCCGACAGCTTGATCTCCACGAATACCAGCAGCGACAACTCCAGCGCCTGTGGATCGAGCCGGGCGTGGTATCCGAGAATGACGCCCTCCTTTTCCAGGCGCTTGATCCGCTCGCCGCAGGGGGTGACGGACAGACCGACCTGTTCGGCCAGATCAGTGACCGAGATGCGGGCGTCCTCTTGCAGGATGCCCAGAATCTTGCGGTCGATTTTGTCCAGTTCTCGAACCGAATGGGTGCGAATACGCATGACTTGTGCCTTCTTTAGGTGCAGAGGATATTTTCGGAAAAAAGTAAATACATTTTTACAAAATATAGTTTTTTATCCTGTAAATATCCACATCTACAGATAATCGTTTTTCGCGAGATCAATAGAATTTCCTCATTCTGTTCTTGCTTTTATGTTCTGGAGGTGGGTGATGCGGGTCATAGTGCTTGGAAGCGGCGTAGTGGGGGTGACCAGTGCCTATTATCTGGCACGCGCGGGTTTCGAGGTGACGGTGGTCGATCGCCAACCCAGCGCCGCGATGGAAACCAGCTTTGCCAATGCCGGTCAGGTCTCTCCGGGCTACTCCGCCCCCTGGGCGGCGCCGGGCATCCCGTTGAAAGCCGCCAAATGGCTGTTCCAGCGCCATTCGCCCCTCTCCATTCGCCCCGATGGCACCTTGTATCAGTTGGAATGGATGGGCAAGATGCTGCGCAATTGCACCACCGAGCGCTACGCCATCAACAAGTCGCGCATGGTGCGTCTGGCCGAACACAGCCGGGATTGTCTGCGTGACTTGCGCGATGAAACGGGCGTTGCCTATGAGCAGCGGACCCAGGGAACCTTGCAGGTGTTTCGTAGCCAGAAACAACTCGACGCGGCCAGCAAGGACATCGCCGTTCTCGAAGAATGCGGCGTACCGTACGAGTTGCTGGATCGGGCAGGTTGCGCCCGGGCAGAGCCGGCATTGGGTCTGGTCAGCGAAAAAATCGTCGGTGGTTTGCGCCTGCCGGGCGATGAAACCGGCGATTGCCAGATGTTCACCACCTCGCTGGAACAGGAAGCCCGCAAGCTGGGCGTCGAGTTCCGTTACAACTTCCCGATTTCACGACTCCTTAAAACGAATAACCGGATCACCGGTATCGAATCGCCCCGAGGCGAACGGATCGAAGGCGATCAGTTTGTCGTCGCACTGGGCAGTTACTCACGCCAGCTGCTGAAGTCGTTGAACATCGACATTCCAGTCTACCCGGTCAAAGGGTATTCATTGACGGTGCCGATTACCAATGCCGACGCCGCCCCGGTTTCCACCGTCATGGATGAAACCTACAAAGTCGCGATCACGCGTTTCGACGACCGTATCCGTCTGGGCGGCATGGCGGAGTTGGCGGGCTTCGATCTGAGTCTCAATCCACGCCGTCGTGAAACGCTGGAAATGGTGGTTAGCGATCTGTTCCCGCAGGGTGGAAATGTTCAGGACGCCACGTTCTGGACCGGATTGCGCCCCATGACACCGGACGGCACGCCCATCATCGGCGCGACCGGCTATGACAATCTGTGGCTCAATACAGGCCACGGCACCCTGGGCTGGACGATGTCCTGCGGATCGGCCCAAGTCCTGGCGGATCTGTTGGCCGGGCGCCCCACGGCAATCGCCTCCGATGATCTGGGATTGTCTCGTTACGGCGGCAAACAGGCCACGCCAGCGAAGTCGGTGCACCTCGCGCCGAAATCTCACGCGTTAGGATCATCAGGGGTGAGGTCGTAGGTTCATGAGTCGTCCGCTTGTCGCCCGCATCCGGCTGGATGCGTTCCGTCATAACTATCGTCTGGCCAAAGCGGCGCATGGTGGCCGCGCTTTGGCCGTGGTGAAGGCCAACGCCTACGGTCATGGCGCCGTCGAATGCGCACGTGCCATCGCCAATGAGGCCGATGGCTTTGCGGTCGCCATGATCGAAGAAGCCCTGACATTGCGCGAGGCGGGTATCACCGCCCCCATCCTGTTGCTCGAGGGTTTTTTTGACGTATCCGAATTGCTCAACATCCAGGTTCACGACCTCTGGATCGTGGTGCACCACCCCTGGCAGGTTGATGCCCTGATGGCCGAGCATCTGTCGCGCCCGATCACGGTCTGGCTGAAAATGGACAGCGGCATGCATCGGGTGGGCATCGCGCCGGATCAGTATCGGGCAACCTATGAACGCCTGAAGGCCCATCCCTCTATTGCACAAATCGTGTTGATGAGTCATTTTGCTCGCGCTGATGAGCCGGAGTCCCGGCATATGCTGCAGCAGGTCGAAACATTCCATGCCGCCAAGGTGGGCATTGACGCACCGGTCAGCCTGTCCAATTCCGCCGCCGTACTGGGTTGGGCGGGTGCGCATGCCGATTGGGCTCGGCCGGGCATCATGTTGTACGGCGCCGATCCGTTCGTCGCCAAGGCGGGCGCGTCGATTGCCGAGCAGCTGCGTCCGGTGATGCAGCTCGAGGGCGGGATCATTTCGGTGCGCATCATCTCCCGTGGCGAGCCGCTGGGTTATGGTGGTACGTTTGTCGCCGATCGTCCGACCCGGGTCGGCGTCGTGTCCTGCGGTTATGCGGACGGCTATCCCCGACCGGCGCCGACCGGCACACCGGTTGCCGTGGACGGTCAGTTGACCCGGCTGATCGGTCGGGTGTCCATGGACATGCTGACGGTCGACCTGACTCATCTCCCGCAGGCGGATATAGGCAGCCGCGTGGAATTATGGGGCGATCAGGTACCGGTAAACGAGGTGGCCTCCTGCGTCGGTACAATCGCCTATGAATTGTTATGTAACGTTAAACGGGCCCGATTCGAGTATTCGGGCCAATCCCATTGATCAGGAGAAGATATGAAGCAGATCCAAACTTCAAATGCACCGGCAGCGATCGGTCCTTATTCACAAGCCATTCAGGTCGGCACGATGCTGTTCACCTCGGGGCAAATCCCGTTGCGTGCCGACGGCACTCTGGTTGAGGGCGATATCAAGGTACAAACCCAGCAGGTGTTCGACAATCTGCGTGCGGTGATCGAAGCGGCGGGTGGCTCGCTGTCCCAGGTGGTCAAAACCACTGTGTTCCTCAAGGATTTGCAGGATTTCGTCGCGATGAACGGCGTGTATGAAGCCGCATTCGGCGATCACCGCCCCGCACGCTCCGCCGTGCAGGTTGCCCGTCTGCCGCGCGATGTACTGGTTGAAATCGAAGCCATCGTTTCATTGGCCTGAACAGGAAAGGACGCGGCATGACTACGCCCAAACTGATCGACGCACTGCGCGATTTCGCGACCAACCCCGTAACCCCCGAGGAAGACGTAGTTGCCGCGGAGCGCATGGTTTCCGGCGAACCGAGCCGGACAACGACATGGAACCACTACACCGATCCGACTGAGCAGTTCTTTGCCGGCATCTGGTCTTCGACCGTCGGCGCGAAGAAGGTGGCCTACACCGAGGAAGAGCTGTGCTACATCCTGGAAGGTCGCGTCCGCTTGACGGACATCAACGGTGCCTCGAAGGAATTCGGTCCGGGCAGCGCCTTCGTGATTCCCGCCGGTTTCGCCGGCGTGTGGGATACGCTTGAGCCGGTGAAAAAGATCTATACCATTTGGCAGCCCAGAGCCTGATTCACCCGGGCTTACGCTGTAGAAGATACCGTGCTCCCCATCATTTCCGGAAACGCTGATTGCCGTAGTCTGCGTGTTACTGCCCGCCGTATTGCCGAGCGGGCTTTTGCATTTCTTCTAACGGCAGGTTGAATCACATGAATCAAGAACGCCCCATCGACTGGGGTACTGTGGCCGCGCTCAATGTGGTCTCGATATTCTCGCAACTGGGGCAGTTCGGTATCGGGTTCGTGGTGTTGCCGGTTTGGCTGGCACAGCATGGGCTCAATGCAACCCAACTCGGTATTCTCGTGTCCGCGGAATGGCTGGGGATGCTGATCGGCCTGGCCATCGCGCCTCGCCTGAATGTTCGCTTCGGGCATCCGAAGGTCATTGCCATGGGGTTGCTGGTGGCGATGGCTGCCTTCGTGGCCATGCTGACCTTGGGGCAATACCTCTGGCTGCCCGCGGTTGTGCTGATCGGGCTGGGCATGGGCCTGCGCTGGATCGGTCTGGAGCCTTGGCTGTACGGGATTACCCCCACGCACGGGCGGGGGCGTTTGGTCGGATTCCACGAAACCATGATCGGCATCGCGCCCATCGTGGCACCTTTCATGACGAATCGGGTTGGCATCGAGGGGTCCGGGCCGTTGGTGCTGGGCCTGGTCTTCACCGGCATGGCCTTTATCCCGCTCGCGTTTGCAGGTGTGGCGCCGAAAGCCACGGCGGAGCACGTCAAGCGAACCCCGCGTCGAGGCCTCTCGCCACGCAACATCGTTCTTGCCTTGGGTGTGGCCTCGGCCTCAATCGGCGGCATCACGGAAGCCGCGTTCTCGGGCCTTTTCCCCATCTTCGGCGCCGGGCGCGATCTCAGTGCAGACCAGATGGTGACCTTGTTGACCTACTTCGGGTTCGGCGGGTTGCTACTGCAATACCTGATGGGTTGGCTTGCCGATCATCGCGGCCTGGTGTTCGCTATGTTGGTGAATTCGGGGATGACCATTCTGATGGCGATTCTGACCAGTTTTCCGCTGGGATTCAGTGGTCTGGCCGTCACTTTCTTTGTCATGGGCGGTACGATCACCGGCTACCTGACGTTGGCGATCGTCGCTTCGACCAAAGCCAGTCACGGGGAATTGTCCGTCAATGTCCGGTTGATTTCCATGGCCTACACATTCAGTGCCATTTTCGGGCCACTGCTTGCCGGTGTCGTCATGAAATCCTTCACCAGCGAGGCGCTGATCTGGCTGGTGGGCGCCTTAGGCGTTGCCTTGAGCGGGTACCTGCTGTTCCTGACGCGCCGGGGTGATCAGCTGGATCGGTTACCCGACGCCTGAGAACCTCTAAGCGCCCTTCATGCCGCGACGCGACAAAGAGTTGCTGACAGCGCCGCTTATTTAGCCGTCAACGCTGTCAAACACTCGTCGAGCACTTTTAGTAGTGTGTCTAGATCCGCCTGACGGGTCTCGGGACAGACCAGCATCATGTTGTGGAACGGGGTCAGCAGCACGCCGCGATTGAGCAGGTAGAGGTGAATCGCGTGCTCCAGATCGTCATGCTGGGCCGCACGGGCTTCTTTGGCATTGACGGGTGCGGTTGGACAGAACTGCAATTCAAGCCGTGCGCCGATCCGGGTAATACACCACGGTAGGGCATGGCGTTCCAGCAAGGCATTCAATCCCTGTTCGAGGGTCGCGGCGAGCGTCAGCATGTGTTCGTAGGCCGCAGGTGTGGCGACCTCGGTGAGTGTGGCATGCAGGGCGGCAAGGGTCATCATGTTGCCGGACAGGGTCGTACCGATACCGGAATGCCCCGATGGCGCCGCATCCTTGGCGGCCTGCATGCGTTTCGCCAGTGCCTCGCTGAAACCGTAGGCCGCTGCGGGCAATCCACCGGCAATCGGTTTGCCGAAGACAATGAAATCAGGCTCGATACCGGCGTTGCGCGCCCAGCCGCCGCGTCCACTGGAAATGGTGTGGGTCTCGTCCAGAATCAGCAATGTGCCGTAGCGTTTTGTCAGTTCGCGCAAGCTGGCGATGAACCCCGGCAAGGCCGGAACCATGCCGCAGTTGGTGAGTGCGGGTTCGGTGAGCAGACAGGCAATTTCTCCGGTGGCAAGTTCGCGTTCCACCGCCGCCAGATCGTTGAAATCCACCGCCACGGTACGCAGCCCGAGATCGACCGTTTGCCCGAGCAGACTGGCCCGGCTGACGGTCTTCCCTTCCTCGACATCGACCATCGTGTCGTCCACCGTGCCGTGATAGCAGCCATCAAATACCAGCAGTTTGCTCCGTCCGGTGACGGCCCGTGCCCATCGCAGCACAAAACGGTTGGCGTCCGTCGCGGTGGTCGCCAGTTGCCAGTAGGGCAGGCCGAACTGATCGGCCAGCGCTGCGCCCACATCGGGCGTTTTTACGCCGGGCAGCATGGTGGTGAAGCCGCGCCGCGCCTGTTCTTCCAGCGCGCGGGCAACGGGTTCCGGGCTATGACCGAACATCGCGCCGGTATCGCCCAGGCAGAAATCCGTGTAATCGATATGGTCGGCACAGGTGAAGTGCGCACCCTTCGCTTCACGAACAAACAAAGGCGTGGGTGTGCCCCAGTCGTTCATCCAGTGCATGGGCACGCCGTACAGGAAATGCTGGCGAGCTTCGTCAGCCAATCGTGCCGAAGTGGGATGCAGTTGCAGGTACCGTTCGCGCTCGCTTTTCAGCAGGCGTGCTGCATTGGAAATCAGTGAATCGTTGGTCGAATGCATGTCGGGCCTTTGTCGGGGACAAATGGCCCCATTGATTTGTTCAAAATGGCCCTGTTGATCGGACCAATGTCTGAGTTAGTATCCTACCTAAATTAACGCGCCCCATAACAAATTTTTCGATAGGAAACCGCGGTCGACACCGTTAGGACGGGGCCGGGGAAGAATGTGCGTGGGAGCGGCAGCGCGTGGGATGTTTCTGAGCGATCCGAATGGAGTGACACCATGAATCATACGTTTGCCTATTTGTCTGCCGGCGGGTATCTCGGGTTGCCGATTACGCCGGATGCGCCGCCCTCTTCCGAGTCTGGCAAACCATTTGCCATGGCCGGTGTGACCTGGGATTGCAGTGTGACCAATCGTCCCGGATCGAGACTCGGGCCCAGCGCGATTCGTCAGGCCAGCCGGATGCTGTGCGACGCGACCCACCCGCTGTTCGACACCTCGCCGCTGGATGAAATGGTCGACCTGGGTGATTTGTTGCTCCCCAACACGAGTCTGGAAAGCATGCGCGCCGCATTGATGCCGCAAGTGAGCGCACTGCTGGGTCGTCATGAAATGGTCTGGCTCGGCGGCGACCACTCGATCACGTTGCCGTTGTTGCGTGCCTATCGGGCGCATTTCGGCCAACCGTTGGCCTGCATCCATTTCGATGCGCACTGCGATACCTGGATGGATCATTTCGGCGAACCTTCAGGGCATGGCACCTGGGTGTACGAGGCCTTCAACGAAGGCTTGGTCATACCGGAAGCGTTTGTTCAGGTTGGCATCCGTTCGTCGGGCGTGCGCGAGGCGCGCGAATTCGTGAACAATCAGGGCGGTCGCATTTATACCGCCCGCGAATTGCGCGGGCGCGATGGCGCCAGCTTACAGGACGTCATCGACGAGGTACGGGCACGTCTGGCGCAGAACGGAAATCCGCCGGTCTATCTGTCCTTCGATATCGATGTCTTCGATCCGGCCTTCGCCCCCGGAACGGGCACCCCTGAGCCGGGCGGACTGACCACCGCGCAAGCCATGACCCTGCTGGAAGGCTGGCACGATCTCAATTGGGTGGGGATGGACCTCGTCGAAGTGGCCCCACCGTACGATCACTCCGAGCTGACCAGCAATGCGGCATCGACAATGATCTGGACCTGGTTGTGCGGTCGTCTGGCCGCACGCGCATCAACTTGAACGGAATAACACCATGCTCGCCTGCGAACAAAAACTGATTCAGAACTCCTACTACACGGCCAGTGCAAACGCCCATCCGAGCTACCCTCCGTTGGATGGAGATGCCGAAGCGGATGTGTGCATCGTCGGTGCCGGTCTGGCAGGCCTGTCTGCGGCAATCGAGCTTGCGGATCGCGGTTACAAAGTCATCGTGCTGGAAGCGGAAAACGTCGGCTGGGGGGCGAGTGGCCGTAATGGCGGTCAGATCATCGCTGGTCTCGCATGCGATCAATCCGTGATCGAAAAGGCGTTGGGCTTCGAGGCCGCGCAACAGGCCTGGGGCATCACCATCGAAGCGCTTGATCTGGTGCGCGAGCGGGTCAAGCGGTTCGATATCGACTGCGATCTGGTCGATGGCTTTCTTGGCGTGGCCGTCGGCAAACGCAAGGGTGCGGCGTTGCGCGATTGGTTTGAGACCATGGCGAAGCGTTACAACTACGATTCGGATGCCCAGTGGATCGACGCGGATGCCCTGGATCAGTGGATCGATAGCCCGCGCTTCCACAGCGGGTATTACGATCGCCGTTCGGGGCACCTGCATCCGCTCAACTACACGCTCGGCCTAGCGCGCGCGGCGCAAAGCCTGGGTGTGCGGATCTGCGAACACACGCCGGTGTGCGCAATGACCAAGGGCGAGCCAGCCGTGCTCCATACGGACAAGGGCAGTGTCAAGGCACGTTATGTCGTGCTGGCGGGCAACATGTACCTGCCCGAAGTGGCGCCCAAGCTGGCACCCGCGCTTTCGCGCCGCATCATGCCCGTCGGTACCTATATCGTCGGCACCGAGCCATTGGATCCGGACCTGATTTCACGGTTGATCCCCACCAAATCGGCGGTTTGCGACTCCAACTTCGTGCTGGATTACTTCCGCTTCTCAGCGGACAACCGCATGCTGTTCGGCGGACGGGTCAGCTACAGCACCATGACGCCGCCCAACCTCAAGGAAGACATGCGCAAGCGGATGCAACTGGTCTTCCCCCAACTGGGCGATGCCAAGGTGGAATACGCATGGGGCGGGTTTGTGGACATCACCATGAATCGTGCACCGGACTTCGGCCAGATCAAGCCGAACGTGTTCTATCTGCAGGGTTTCTCAGGTCATGGCGTAGCGCTCACCGGCATGGCGGGCAAGATGGTCGCCGAAGCCATCAGTGGTCAGTCGGGACGCCTCGACCTCATGGCGCGTATCCCACACCACGACTTCTTCGGAGGCAAGCTGTTACGTACGCCGGCGCTCGTTCTGGGCATGGCGTGGTATCGACTGCGCGACGCGCTGGGTTAAGCGCACCCCGTTAAACAAAGGCTGCGCTAGTTGCTCAGTGCCGCCTGAATCACGTCGGCAAGGATGCGACCATAGGTCGTGATGCGATCCGTGGACGCATAGGCATAGCCGATAATCAGTCCTTTCTCACGCTTGTCTCCCACGCTGTAATGGGATAGCGGGTAAACGCGCAGTCCTTGTTCTGCGGCCAATTCGGCAACCCGCACATCGTCACACGTCGGGGGGAGTTCCACCACCAGGTGCAGGCCGGATCCGGCGGGCGGAAGGCGAGCCCCGACATTGGTCACGGGTGCCAATGCCTTTTGCAGCAGGTAGCGCCGTTCCTTGTATATCTGCCGCAAGCGACGAATATGGGTTGAGAAATGGCCTTCTTCGATGAAGTCGGCGAGGGCTGCCTGAATCACGACCTGACCGGGGCGTTGCAGTTCATAAAGCCCGCGCTTGAAGCTTTCCGCCAAATCGGGCGGCACCACGATGTAACCCAGTTTGATGCCGGGATACATCACCTTGGAAAAGGTACCCATATAGAGCACGCAACCGCTTTGATCCATGCCCTGCAGTGAGGACAGCGGCCGTCCTTCGAAGCGGAATTCACTGTCGTAATCATCTTCGAGAATCCAGGCTCCTCTGCTGGCCGCGTAATCCAGAAGCAGGCGTCGACGTCCGTAACTCATGACGACGCCCTTGGGATATTGGTGGGATGGCGTGGTGTAGATCAGGCGAGGTGGATTTCGAAAATCGGTATTACTTGGTGCCATTCCTTCATCATCCACGGGAACCGGGTGAAGTTTCAGGCCATTGACCTCCAGAACGCGTCGCGCGCCCCAGTAGCAGGGATTCTCAACCCAAACACGATCTCCATAATCGGTGAGCATGCGGGCGCACAGGTCGATGGATTGCTGTGTGCCCGAGGTGATCAGAACCTGTTCCACCGTCAGGTTGACGGTGCGGGACATGCGCAAATAGTTGGCAATGGCATGCCGGAGCGGCAAATGGCCACCGGCATGGCCATAGTCCAGAAAGGCGGGCTGAGGATCGCGCCATTGGCGGTTGAGCAGGCGTCGCCAGATCTGGGTCGGGAAGGCGGAGAAATCATCCTCCCCGGGCGTAAAAGGCTGCACTTCATAACTGGGTTGATCCGATGGTCCGGCGGCGATGGTGCCCCGTTTGGACAGACCAGTCGTGTTTCTTGCCGTCTCGGCTTCTGCGGTTGTATCGGAGGCCCGTGCTGAGACAAAGCTTTCCGGTAACGTGGTGGCAACGCGCGTACCACTACCGATCTGAGATACGACATAACCTTCTTCATGCAGCTGCTCAAATGCGGCCAGCAGGGTGTTTCGGGACAGGCCGAGTTCTTCCGCCAGGCTGCGTGTGGACGGCAATCGGGCGCCGGGCATCAGATGGTGAGTGGCAATGGCGCGACGTATGGCCTCGTAGACACGGCGATGCGTTGGCATCCGTGGTGGGAATCGCCCTTGTTTGAGCTCGGTGAGCAACCATTCCGAAATGGTTAAAGATTCCACGGACTGTCTCCTCTTTCAAAGTGGTTCCACGCAGATTCAATAAATGGCTCTTGTTGGTTTGCCATTTTGAGATAAGAATAAACCCATTGCAAACATTTGTGCAAAAAAAGTTTTGTAAAAACAAAGCGTTATTTGTTTTTGTTTTTGGTTCCAATTTTGGTATTTTGGCGATCCACTTTGATTTGGCCCGTATAGGGTGCCATTCGGCACGCGGAAGGCCAGTGATCGCCAAATGAAGAAGGGGTTCGATAAATGACTCATCTCGGTAAGCCGGTCGTACTGATGGCCGCGGACAGCAGGCAGATCGACGGTCAAACGTTTCATGTCGTCGGCCATAAGTATGTTGCGGCGGTTGCCCGGGCGGCGCAAGCGGTGCCGCTGGCAATTCCCGCACTGGGCTCTGATAGTGAACTTGAGGCCCTGATGGAATTGGCCGACGGCATTCTGTTGCCGGGGGCGGTATCCAATGTGCATCCGTCTCATTTTGATGAAGAGGTTCTGAACCCGGCCCTGCCGCTGGATCCGGCGCGTGACAGTACGACCCTGCGATTAATTGATGCCGCCGTGGCGGCGGGCGTTCCCCTGTTGGGGATTTGTCGCGGGTTTCAGGAAATCAACGTGGCGTTTGGCGGTAGCCTGCACCAGGCTGTGCATGACACCGAAGGGTTTGCCGATCATCGGGAAGTCGATAGCACGCTGCCGGAAGAGCAGTATGGCCCTCAGCATCTCGTGTCGACCGTGCCCGGCGGCCTGCTGGCCGAGATTACGGGCCGCAGCGAGTTCATGGTCAATTCGCTACACGGTCAGGGCATTGCGCGTCTAGGTGCTGGTCTGGTCGCCGAGGCGTATGCGCCCGATGGCCTGATCGAGGCGATCAGTATTTCCGGTGCGAAAGCGTTCGCACTGGCGGTGCAGTGGCATCCGGAGTGGGATGTGCTGAACAACCCACCTTATTTATCCATATTCCATGCTTTTGGTGCAGCCTGCCGGGATCGTGCCGAGTCCCGCTGTGCCAAGTAATAAAACAGACTGAACGGAGAACTATATGATTGAGCATAAAGACTTTTCTCACAAGGATATGGATCAGTGGCTTGCCGCTAACAATGTCACGGAAATCGAATGTCTTGTTCCCGATCTCACAGGCGTTGCTCGAGGCAAGATCCTGCCACGGGAAAAGTTCACCGCTGAGCGCGCCATGCGCCTCCCCGAAGCGGTGCTGGGTGTGACGGTGACCGGGGAGTCACCCGAAAACCGGCCGGCTTACGACAATGTGTTCGGCTTTACCGACAAGGATATGGTGCTGGTTCCCGACCCGAGCACGGTTCGTTTGGTGCCCTGGGCAGTTGATCCCACGGCTCAGGTGATCATGGATTGCCTGTTCCACGATGGCACACCGGTAGACTTTGCACCACGCAATGTGTTGCGCAAGGTGACGGAGCTGTACAAGAGCATGGGCTGGTCGGCAATCGTGGCCCCCGAGCTGGAGTTCTACCTGTTGGCGCGGAATACCGATCCCAACCAACCGCTGGTGCCACCGATCGGCCGGAGTGGTCGCGCAGAAACCAGTCGTCAGCTGTACAGCATCGATGCAGTGAATGAATTCGATCCGCTGTTCGAGGAAATCTACGAGTACTGCGACATCATGGGGCTGGAGCTCGACACGCTGATTCACGAATTCGGTGCCGGTCAGATGGAAATCAACTTCCTGCACGACGACCCCATGGTCCTTGCCGACAAGGTGTTCTTCTTCAAGCGCACCCTGCGCGAGGCTGCCTTGCGTCACAACATGTATGCCACATTCATGGCCAAACCGATGGCCAACGAACCCGGCTCGGCAATGCATATCCACCAGAGCGTGCTGGATACGAAGACGGGCAGGAATATTTTCAGCAATCCGGATGGCAGCGAATCCCCGTTGTTCCAGAATTACATCGCGGGTCTGCAGAAATATCTGCCCGCCGCCATGGCGCTGCTGGCTCCCTATGTGAACTCGTATCGCCGCATCGTGCGCGGTGGCGCCGCTCCCATCAATATCGAATGGGGTTACGACAACCGTACCGTCGGTATCCGGGTGCCTCATTCCGGGCCGGAAGCGCGACGCGTCGAAAATCGGGTCGTGGGTGCCGATGCCAATCCTTATCTGGCCATGGCGGTCACACTTGCCTGTGGCTATCTCGGTATTGTCGAGAAATTACAGCCAAGCGACGTGACAACCGGTAGCGCCTACGACTCGAACTATCAATTGCCCAGAGAACTCTCGGAAGCCTTGCGCCAGCTGGATGCATCCAAGCCCCTGCGTGAGGTGTTGGGCGACAACTTTATTGATGTTTATGTGGCGGTTAAAGAAACCGAGCATGAAGAATTCATGCGCGTCATCAGCCCGTGGGAGCGTGAGCATCTCTTGATGCACGTTTGATTTGAACAAGAAAACAGGATCAAAACGAGGAGAACACCATGTCGGCTACGACCCGTGCAAAGACCGATGAAATCCAAGCACTGGATTCGGCACATTACATGCATCCCTTTACCGACCATAAATCACTGGCGAGTAAAGGGGCGAGGGTAATCACCCGTGGCGAAGGTGTGTATGTCTGGGATTCAGAAGACAACGAAATTTTCGATGGCATGTCCGGATTGTGGTGTGTCAACGTGGGCTACGGTCGCAAGGAACTGGTTGATGCCGCAGCGCACCAGATGCAGGTGCTGCCGTACTACAACAGCTTTTTCCAGACGACCAACGAACCTGCGGCAAAATTGGCAGAGCGAATTGTCAGCCTAGCCGGGGACCGTTTCTCTCATGTGTTTTTCAGCTCTTCTGGATCGGAATCGAATGACACAAATGTGCGCATGGTGCGCCATTATTGGGCAACGCTGGGTCACCCGGAGCGCAATATCATCATCAGCCGGAAAAATGCCTATCACGGCTCGACGGTGTGTGGTGCCTCCCTCGGCGGCATGGCGGGCATGCATGCTCAGGGTGGATTGCCGGTTCCGGGTATCGTACACATCGAACAGCCTTACCATTTCGGGCTTGCACCGGATCAGGACAAGGATGCCTTCGGGATTGAGGCGGCTGGTTGGCTGGAGCAGAAGATCCTGGAAGTCGGCCCGGAAAAGGTCGCCGCATTCATCGGCGAACCGGTGCAGGGTGCGGGTGGCGTGATCATCCCGCCGGAAACCTACTGGCCCGAGATTCAGCGAATCTGCGACAAGTACGGGATTCTGCTGATCTGTGATGAAGTCATCTGTGGCTTCGGGCGGTTGGGTGCGTGGTTCAGCTCGGAAATGATGGGCGCGAAACCTGATCTGATTACCTTTGCCAAAGGCGTGACTTCAGGGTATATCCCGCTCGGTGGCGTCGTGGTCGGCAAGCGCGTGGCCGAGGTGCTGATCGAGAAAGGGGGTGAGTTCAACCACGGCTATACCTACTCCGGGCACCCTGTAGCCTGTGCCGTTGCACTGGCCAATTTAGATATTATTGAGCGCGAAGGTCTGGTGGAGCGGGTTCATGATCTCACCGGTCCTTACCTGGCCGAGCAGTTTGCCGAATTGTCCGACCACCCGTTGGTCGCGGCACCCGAGACTTTAGGTATGGTCGGCGGCTTCGTGCTGATGAAGGACAAGGCCAAAAACCTGGCCTTTGACGCCTCGCTGGAAGTTGGCATGATCTGTCGCGATCATTGCTTTGCCAACGGTTTGATCATGCGTGCGGTGGGTGATCGGATGATCATCGCTCCACCCTTGGTATGCACCAAATCAGACATTGACGAAATGATGAAACGGGTTCGCATCTGTCTTGATGCCACCCTCAAGGACATACAGTCGCGAGGCTGGATGGATGCAGCGCACTCGGCTGAAGTGACTGCATGAGAGAGCGGCAACGCTTGTAAACGGTTTGCAGAGGTTATGCCGGTAACGGTCGCCGTATGTGACCCTTTGTTGGATGTATCTGTGTTGGATGTATTTTTTCGAACTTGCCAATGACCCTGAAGGAGAACTTCGCATGAAATCAGTGTTCAAGAAACAATTGCTAGGCGGCATGATCGCCGTAGCGTTTACCGCCGGGCTGGCTCCTGTTGCAGGCGCTGCAGAGGAGAAGGTCCTCAACATCTACAACTGGTCGGATTACATTGCTCCGGACACCATTTCGAATTTCGAAAAGGAAACGGGCATCAAGGTCAACTACGACAACTACGACAGCAACGAAACGCTCCACGCGAAACTGGTTGCCGGTCATACCGGTTATGACATCGTCGTTCCGTCTGCCAACTGGGCCGAGCTGCAAATCCAGGGCGGCCTGTTCCAGAAACTCGACAAGAGCAAACTGCCGAACTGGAAACACATCGATCCGAACATTCTTGCGAAGCTGGCTGTAGTCGATCCCGGCAACCAGTACCTCGTCAACTGGCTGTGGGGTTACACCACCGTTGGTATCAACGTCGACAAGGTGAAAGCTGCACTGGGCGACACACCGATGCCGAAGAGCGCGTGGGATCTGATCTTCGATCCGAAGTACGCGAGTAAGCTGAAGTCTTGCGGTATTTCCGTTCTGGATTCGGCCTATGAAGTCCTGCCTGCAGCCCTGCATTCCATGAATATGGATCCGTTCTCCAACAAGAAGGCCGATTACGAAGCGGCATTCAAGAAAATCGAGAAGATCCGTCCGTACATCAAGGAATTCTCATCTTCCAGCTACATTGACGACCTGGCAAACGGCTCACTCTGCGTTTCCCTCGGTTGGTCCGGCGACATGAGCCAGGCGGCTCAGCGTGCGGTCGATAGCAAGAACGGTCAGAAAATCGAGGTTCTGATTCCTGAAAACGGTGGCCTTGCATTCTTCGACAGCATGGCTATTCCGGCTGACGCGCCGCACCCGGAAAATGCACTCAAGTGGATGAATTACATCCTGCAACCGAAGGTGGATGCGGCTCTGACCAACGAAGTTCTGTACGCGAACCCCAACAAGGATTCCCTGCCGTTTGTTACTCCTGCCGTAGCAAACAACAAGTCAGTGTTCCTATCCGATGCCGATCTGAAGAAACTGGTTACCCCTAAGGCCGTCAATAGCGAAACCCGTCGTCTGATGACTCGTCTGTACACCAAGTTCAAGACAGGCTCTTAATGTCCCCACACTCCGCTCGATACAATCGGGCGGAGTGCTTTTCTACCCAAGCGGCCAGCCCGGCTTGCTGATTGGTTAGAAAAGTTGAACCCTATGAGGAGATAGGTATGGCACCTGTAACGGCCAATACAGATCGAGAAGTGTTATTGAAGATTGATGGTGTCAGCAAGGTCTTCGACGGTGTCGTAAAGGCGGTTGATAACGTTTCCCTGACGGTGTTCAAGGGGGAAATTTTTGCACTGGTGGGCAGCTCTGGGTGTGGCAAGTCAACCTTGCTCCGGATGCTGGCCGGGTTTGAAACGCCGACGAGTGGACGGATCTATCTCTCCGGTCAGGATATTACCGATCTGACGCCCTATCAGCGCCCGGTCAACATGATGTTCCAGTCCTATGCCCTTTTCCCGCACCTGAGCGTGTGGGACAACGTGGCATTCGGCTTGCGGCGCGATGGCCTGAAGGGGGCCGAACTCGCCGAGCGCGTGGATGCCATGCTCAGCCTCGTGCAGTTGTCCAAATACGGCAAACGCAAGCCGCATCAACTGTCCGGCGGTCAGCAACAGCGGGTGGCGTTGGCACGCAGTCTGGCCAAACGCCCTACCCTGCTGCTGCTCGACGAACCGCTGGGTGCGCTCGACAAGAAACTGCGCGAAACCACGCAACTCGAATTGGTCAACATCATCGAACAGGTTGGCGTGACCTGCGTTCTGGTGACCCATGATCAGGAAGAAGCCATGACCATGGCCTCGCATATCGCCGTCATGGATGAGGGTTACTTCCTGCAGGTGGGGACGCCCGATGAAATCTACGAGACCCCGAACAGCCGCTTCGTCGCTGGTTTCGTGGGCAACGTCAATATCTTCGAGGGCAAGGTCGACGAAGACGAGCCCGATCACATCACCGTCATCTGCCCCGAGTGCACGCATTACGTGGGTCACGGCATCACCGGTACACCCGGCATGGATGTCGCCGTCGCGTTGCGTCCGGAAAAAATCCAGTTGTCTTCGGTACAACCGAACAAGAGCCACAACTGGTGCGCGGGCGAGATCATCGAAATCGCCTATCTGGGGCCGCACACGACGTACCACCTCAAACTGGCTACGGGCATGGTCCTCAAGGTCCAGCAGCCCAACCTGACCCGGAAAACGGCTGAAGATCTGACCTGGGGCGACCGTGTGTTCGCGCACTGGACCCGCGACGCCATGGTTGTGCTGACGGATTAAAGAGGGCGGAAATCATGAGACTCAAATCCATAATGCCCTGGCTACACGGGTTCTTCACCGTTCGCAATCTGGTGATCGCCATCCCGATGGTCTGGCTGTTCGCCCTAGCGGCCGCACCCTTGCTGCTCGTTTTGGATATCAGTCTGGCCCACATGAACGTCACCTCGGTGTCCAGCTTGTGGCAGTGGGCCGATGACGAACTGACGCTGAAATTCAACTTTGGCAACTACCTGTACCTTGGCCAGGACTCGCTCTATTTTGATACCTATGTCTCTTCGCTGAAATTCGCGGCGCTGACCACCCTGTACTGTCTGGTCGTGGGTTATCCGTTCGCGTACTTCATCTCGCGTGCCCCGGCGCATCTGCGCACGATCCTGCTCATGCTGGTCATGCTGCCGTTCTGGACATCGTTCCTGCTGCGCATCTATGCGTGGAAAGCCCTGCTGGCAGACAACGGTGTCGTGAACAACGGGTTGATCGGACTCGGCGTGATTGCCTCTCCGATCCACATGATGCACACCTCGTTTTCGCTCACCATCGGCATGGTGTACGCCTATCTGCCGTTCATGGTGCTGCCGCTGTACGCGACGCTGGTGAAACTGGATGGGCGCATGCTTGAGGCGGCGGCCGATCTTGGCGCCAGCCCGCTCAAGACCTTCTGGCTGGTGACGGTGCCACTGACCAAGCGCGGCATCATTGCCGGTTCGCTGCTGGTGTTCATCCCGGCGTTCGGTGAATACGTGATTCCTGAGCTGCTCGGCGGTGCGCGCACACTGATGATTGCCCGAGTCCTGTGGGATGAGTTCTTCAGCAATAACGATTGGCCAATGGCATCTGCCGTCACCATCGTCATGATCCTGCTCATTCTTGTGCCCATGGCCCTGTTCAATCGCTACAACGATGAAACCAAACTGGGAGAGAAGTCATGAAGAACCTTTTTGGTCGATCCTGGCTGATCGCTGTCTTTATCTTTCTGTACATTCCGATCGTCACGCTGGTGGTGTACTCGTTCAACGATTCGCGTCTGAGTACCGTCTGGACCGGGTTCACCTTCAAGTGGTACGTGGATGCCTCGCATGACCGCGAGCTGATCGACGGCTTGATCATCTCGCTGAAGGTGGCGTTCATGAGCGCCTCCCTGTCGGTGATCTTCGGTACGTTCACGGCCTTCGTGCTGGTGCGGTACGGTCGCTTCAAGGGTCGGGGACTGATGGCCTCCATGGCCAACGCGCCGCTCGTCATGCCGGACGTCATCGTGGGTCTCTCGCTGCTCCTGATGCTGGTGGCCCTGCAGAAATGGTTGGGTTTCCCCGAGCGCGGTATTCCCACGATCCTGTTGGGGCATGCCCTGATCGGGACTTCGTTCGCCACCGTGGTCATCATTTCCCGATTGCGTGAAATCGATCTTCGACTCGAAGAAGCCGCGATGGATCTCGGGTGCAAGCCGCTCCAGGTGTTTTTCCTGGTCACGCTGCCGCTGATCGCGTCGGCGCTGGTCTCCGCGTTCCTGCTTACCTTCACGCTGTCATTTGATGACGTCGTGGTTGCCGCCTTCCTTTCCGGGCCGGGATCGACCACCCTGCCTCTCGTGATCTTCTCGCGAGCCCGCTTGGGTCTGGACCCCTCCATCAATGCTGTCGCCTCGCTCATCATCGTGGTTGTCAGTATCGGGGTGATTACGTCCAGCCTGTATCAACTCCGCTCCGAACGACGACGACAGCGTGAAATCGCTGACGCGTACGCCCAAGGGAAAGGTTGAACGCGCTCGCTCAAGCCTGAACCCCATCCCTCCTGCGTTTCCGGGCGGGGTTCTTGGCCCGAACACGGAACTGAATTGACCGATCGGCCGCGCGGCCGATCGATCAACAAACAGATACAAGAAGCGGCACCCATCCGTGAAGGGATGCCGACAGCCTACTAATCGCTTTTTGCAGCAACCCTACAGCCTGGCCGGGAGGCTCAGCTGTACACCAAATTTGGAGATTTTATGTCTATCCAACTGAAGCATCCGGCACTCCTCAAACAAGGCGCAGCCTGGTTGGCGGGCGCATGGGTTGGCGCCGATTCCGGTGCAACCTTGACCGTCACGAACCCGGCTACAGCACAACCGATTGCCGAAGTGCCACTGATGGGACGCGCCGAAACGGAGCGCGCCATCGCCGCTGCTGCCGAAGCACAAAAGGCATGGCGCGCCTTGACGGCCAAGGATCGATCCGCACGGTTGAAAACCTGGTTCGCACTGATCATGCAACATCAGGAAGATCTGGCGCGGATTCTGACCGCAGAGCAAGGCAAGCCGTTGGCCGAAGCCCGTGGCGAAATCGCCTACGGCGCCAGCTTCATCGAATGGTTCGCCGAAGAAGCCAAGCGGGTATACGGCGAAGTGATCCCGGCACCGCAAGGCGATCGTCGACTGGTGGTGTTGAAGCAACCGATCGGCGTCACGGCGGCCATTACGCCCTGGAACTTCCCGACCGCGATGATCACCCGCAAGGTCGGTCCGGCGCTGGCGGCCGGTTGCGCCATGATAGTCAAGCCCGCCGAGCAGACCCCGTTGTCCGCCCTGGCGCTGGCTGTACTGGCCGAAGAAGCGGGCATTCCCGGCGGCGTGTTCCAGGTCATTACCGGCGATCCGCGTGAAATCGGCGGCGCCATCTGCGACAGCCCGGTGGTGACCAAATTGTCCTTCACCGGCTCGACCGAAGTGGGCCGCATCCTGATGCGTCAGAGTGCGGACACCATCAAGAAGCTGTCGCTGGAGTTGGGTGGCAACGCACCGTTCATCGTGTTCGACGACGCGGATCTGGATGCCGCTGTGGAAGGCGCTATCGCCAGCAAATACCGCAACGCGGGTCAGACCTGTGTCTGCGCCAACCGGCTGTTCGTACAGGACGGCGTGTTCGATGTCTTCGCGCAGAAACTGGCCGATCGCGTGGCGCAGTTGCAGGTCGGCGATGGCTTCACCGACGGCATCACGCAAGGCCCGCTGATCGACGAAGCGGCGCTGGCCAAGGTGGAAAGCCATGTCGGCGATGCGATTGCCAAGGGCGCCCGTCTGGTTTCGGGTGGTAAGCGTCATGCGTTGGGCGGGACCTTCTACGAACCGACCGTACTGGCGGACGTGAGCCCGGACGCCATGGTGTTCAGCGAAGAAACCTTCGGCCCGGTGGCGCCGCTGTTCCGCTTCAAGACCGACGAGGAAGTGGTCGAGCTGGCCAACCGCACCGAATTCGGTCTGGCTTCGTACTTCTTCAGCCGCGATATCGGACGCATCTGGCGTGTGGCCGAAGCGCTCGAATACGGCATGGTCGGTGTCAACACCGGCATCATCTCGAATGAAGTGGCGCCGTTTGGTGGGGTCAAGCAGTCGGGTCTGGGGCGCGAAGGCTCGCACCACGGCATCGACGAATATCTGGAAATCAAATATGTCGCCATGGCGGGTCTGTAAGCACCGTCGGCGAAAAACGTGGCCGGGTACGGCGCCCGGCCAGCACAGTAAAGAGGTTATGAAATGAATACGATTGATTGGCATGCCCGAGCGGCGGCACTCACCATTGACGGTCGCGCATTGATCAACGGCCAGCGCGTCGATGCCGCAGATGGCAGCACCTTCGAGTGCCTGTCTCCGGTGGATGGCCGCAAACTGGCGGATGTGGCGCGTTGCAAGGCGGCGGATGTCGAGCAGGCTGTCGTGGCGGCGCGCGGAGCGTTCGAAGACCGGCGTTGGGCCGGTCTGTCGCCACGAGAGCGCAAAACGACCCTGATCCGTTTCGCCGATCTGGTGATGGCGAACTGCGAGGAACTGGCGCTGCTGGAAACGCTGGATATGGGCAAACCCATCTCCGCGAGCATGAGCACCGACGTGCCCGGTACGGCGAACACCCTGCGCTGGTACGGCGAAGCGATCGACAAGGTCTACGACGAGATCGCGCCAACCAACGACAGCACCCTGGCGCTGATTACCCGTGAACCCGTGGGTGTGGTCGCGGCCATCGTGCCGTGGAACTACCCGCTGCTGATGGCTTCCTGGAAGATCGCGCCCGCACTGGCTGCCGGGAACAGCGTCATCCTCAAGCCGTCGGAAAAATCGCCGTTGACCGCTCTGCGTCTCGGCGAACTGGCATTGGAAGCCGGTATCCCGGCGGGCGTGTTGAACGTAGTGCCGGGCTTTGGTCCCGAGGCTGGTTCGCCACTGGCTCTGCATATGGATATCGACTGCATCGCCTTCACCGGTTCGACGGCGGTGGGCAAGAAAATCCAGGTCATGGCAGGCGAGAGCAACCTCAAGCGCGCGTGGTGTGAGCTGGGTGGCAAGTCGCCCAACATCGTTTTCGCCGATTGCCCCGATCTGGACCGTGCCGTGGCCGCAGCCGCCGGTTCGATCTTCTACAACCAGGGCGAGAGCTGCAACGCGCCGTCGCGCCTGCTGGTCGAGCGTTCCATCCGCGATGAATTCGTCGAGAAACTGAAGCTGTACTCGCCCAAGCACATGCCGGGCGACCCGCTCGACCCCAACACCACCATGGGTGCGCTGGTCGATCAGATGCAGATGGACAACGTGCTTCGCTACATCGAAGCGGGCAAGAAACAGGGCGCGACCCTGTGCTGCGGCGGCGAGCAGGTTCGCACGGAAACCGGCGGTTTCTATGTGGCGCCGACCATTTTCGACGGCGTGACCAATGAAATGATCATCGCCAGCGAAGAAATCTTCGGCCCCGTGCTGTCGATCATCACCTTCGACTCGCAGGAAGAAGCGATCCGAATCGCCAACGACACCAGCTATGGTCTGGCCGCAGCTGTCTGGACGCGCGACATTTCACGTGCACACCTGATGTCGCGCGCCCTGCGCGCCGGGACCGTGCACGTCAACTGCTACGACGAAGACGACATCACCGTGCCGTTCGGCGGGTTCAAGCAATCCGGCAATGGTCGCGACAAGTCGCTGCACGCCCTCGAAAAATACACCGAACTCAAAACCACGTGGATCAGCCTGACCTGATACGGCAGGCAAGGAAAAGCGATATGACAACATCATCAGATCAATCCAAGAACGCCTCCCTGCAGGATCGTCGGCTGGCGGCCACCCCGCGCGGGGTCGGCGTCATGGCCGGTTTCTACATTGATCGCGCGCAGAACGCCGAAGTGTGGGACGTGGAAGGTAAACGCTACATCGATTTCGCCGGCGGTATCGCCGTGTTGAATACCGGCCATCGTCATCCGGCGCTGGTCGCGGCCATCGAGGAGCAACTCAAGCGCTTCACGCATACCTGCTATCAGGTTCTGCCCTATGAAAGCTATGTGAGCCTGGCCGAGCGTATCAACGCGCTGGCCCCCGGCGACCACGCCAAAAAGACGGCCTTCTTCTCCAGCGGCGCGGAAGCAGTGGAAAACGCCGTCAAGATCGCCCGCTCCAGCACCGGCCGGGCGGGCATCATCGCGTTCTCCGGCGGCTTCCATGGCCGCACGATGATGGGCTGCGCCCTGACCGGCAAAGTGGTGCCCTACAAGGTCGGCTTCGGGCCGTTCCCCTCCGAGGTCTACCATCTGCCGTTCCCGATGGACGTGCATGGCGTCACGGTGGAAGATTCGCTGTACGCGCTGGAAACCCTGTTCAAGGCCGACATCGAACCAAGTCGTGTCGCGGCCATCATCATTGAGCCGGTACAAGGCGAAGGCGGTTTCTATATTGCGCCGCCCGAGCTACTGCGTGGCCTGCGCAAGGTTTGCGACGAGCACGGCATCCTGCTGATTTTCGACGAAGTCCAGACCGGCTTCGGCCGTACCGGCAAATTGTTCGCCACCGAACACTACGACGTTCTGCCGGACATCATGACGATGGCCAAGAGCATGGCGGGCGGCATGACCCTGTCTGCCGTCTGCGGTCGGGCCGAGGTGATGGATGCGCCAGCGCCGGGCGGCCTCGGTGGCACCTACGCCGGTAATCCGTTGGCGATTGCCGCTTCGCACGCCGTGATCGACGTCATGGAGAAGGAAAAACTCGTTGAGCGCTCCAACCTGCTGGGCGAAAAACTGATGGCGCGCCTGAAAGCGGCGCAAGCCACCGTGCCCGCGCTGAAAGAAATCCGTGGACTGGGTTCGATGGTCGCTGCCGAGTTTTTCGACCCGACCACCGGCGTGCCCTCGCCCGATGCCGTCAAACGCGTTCAGCAGGCGGCGCTGGAAGAAGGGCTGATCCTGCTCACCTGCGGCGTCTACGCGAATGTGATCCGCTTCCTCTACCCGCTGACCACCGAAGATGCGGTGTTTGACGAGGCGTTGGATATCCTCGACCGGGCACTGGCCAAGGCGTGATCATGAATACCTCAGAACTGAACAATACGGAGATTGCCGCGGCCAAACAGCATTTGGCGGCGGAGGGCGTTCACACGGTCATCGCGCAGTTTGTGGACATTCATGGCGCAGTGAAGGGGACCTACATTCCGCTCGCTCATCTGGAAGACATCGTCTCTCCGGGGGCGGGCTTCGGGTCGCCCTCCATCAACGGAACAGGGCTGCCGCGTCATGGCCCCCGGGCCGAGTTTTATGGTCAAGGTGATCTGACCACGTTGCAGGCGATGCCCTGGATGCCGGGCTATGCCCGCATCGCCTGCGACGGGGTGGTGCTCGACGAGCCACACGGCCGGTGTTCACGCTATCTGCTCAAACGGCAGATGGCGCGTCTGGCCGAGCGGGGCTGGACGCTTAACGTCGGCATCGAACCTGAGTTCTGCCTGTTCCATCAGGATGCGGCGGGCCGACCGATTCCGGCCGATGCGGCGGATACGCTGGACAAACCGTCCTACGACTTCAAGGCCATGGCACGTGTCAGCGATGTGCTGCGCCGACTGGAGCAAGGGCTGGACGCTTGCGGTTTCGACGTATTCCAGATCGATCACGAGGATGCCAGCGGGCAGTACGAGCTCAACTACCATTACAGCGATGCACTGACGGCGGCCGACCGTTTCGTCCTGTTCAAGATGGCGGCGCATCACATCGCCGAGGACGCTGGCTTAGTCTTTACGATGATGCCCAAGCCCTTTGCCGACCGTCCCGGTAACGGGCTGCACTTGCACTTGTCGTTGCGGGATAACGAGGGTCGGGCCGTCATGGCCGAATCGTCGGATTCGCACGGTCTTTCCGACGTCGGTCGGCAGTGCGTGGCGGGTTTGCTGGCGCACTGTCCGGCGTTGACCGCCTTCCACGCCCCCACCGTGAACTCGTACAAGCGGTTGGTGGTGGGACGTTCGCTGTCCGGCACGAGTTGGGCTCCGGCGCATATTGCCTGGGGCGACAACAATCGCACCACCGTGGTGCGGACGACCGGTGGGCGGCTTGAATTCCGTCTGACCGACGGCAGTTGCAACATCTACCTTGCGCTGGCATCGGCGCTTGCCGCCATGCTGGATGGTGTGGAGCGTGGCATGACGCCGCCTGCGCCGATCGATGAGGACATGTATGAATGGCCGGAGTCCCGCTTTGCCGAGCGCGGTGTGGCGACCTTGCCGCAAACGCTTGGTCAGGCGCTGGACGCACTGGCTGCGGACACGGTGCTGGGTTCGGCCGTGGGCGATGACCTCGTGGCCGGGTTTATTGAAACCATGCGTTCCGAATGGATCGAGTACTGCCGCTCGGTCAGCGACTGGGAATACCGGCGCTATCTGACTTGGCCGTAATGGATATGAAAGACTCGCTGTACTGGATTTATCTGGGGGTCGCGATTGTCACGGAGGTCATCGGCACCAGTGCGCTCAAATCCGCCGAGGGCTTCACGAAACTTGGGCCCTCTGTGATTGTGGTCGTCAGCTACGCCTTGTCGTTCTACCTGCTTTCACTGACCCTGAAGACCATTCCGGTCGGGGTTGTCTATGCCGTCTGGTCCGGTGTCGGCATGGTGCTGCTCGCCGTGATCGGTGCCGTCTTTTTCAAACAGATGCTGGATACGCCAGCCATGGTCGGCATCGGGCTGATCATGGCCGGGGTGATCGTGATCAATCTGTTCTCTCACACGGCAGTCGACTGAAACAATCCCCGTTTCAGCCGACGGCTGTCTATCCGTCAGTCCTCTATCTATCAGTCCCCTGGCCGTTAATCATGGGTGCCTGCAACCGGCGCACTGGGCATATCCTTTGGCCCCGGCCACAGTAGTGCCGCAAACACGGCTATCGTCGCGCCTATGAACGACTCGCTGAACCGCAATGCCGCATTGCCGATCGGATTCAAGGAAGGGTCGATGCTGGTGATGACCATGATCACGACGACCGTTATCGCGGCCAGACGGGCGTGATCGGGGATGCGTGCGACATGGCAGAGGAGCACGGTCACGAAGATGGACGCAGCCATCCCGAACGGGCTGAACGGCTGGAAGGAAAGGTAAATGGCGCTGATGATCGCGCCGATGAGCGAGCCGAAGATGCGTAGCGAGGCCGACGACAGGGTATCGCGTCGCGTCGCCTGCAACACCACGATTCCCGACACGGCAGACCAGAGCGCGCCCATGTTGGCCGAAGCGGAGTGGAACAGCTCCGTGAAATAAAAACCAGCCAGATAGGATGCGACGGACACCAGGGTGGTTTGGGCCGCGATCCGGCCGGAGGCAAAACCAGTCATGAGAAGATACCTCAGTGCTGAGCGGAAAAGCGTTGGTCAAATCCCGCATGATGTGGGCAACGGCTCAGCGCGTCACATCATATAGCGGCGGGAATGTTTCAATAAGTAGGCATCCATAAAAAACCGCCGCCCCCCGAGTTAAACCCCGGGTCGGGCGACGGCGTTCGCACCGGCTTACTTCATGGTGGGCATGACGAACTCGGCGGCGAGCAGGGTTCCAGCAGGCCACCGTGTCGTCGTGGTCTTGATGCGGGTGTAGAACCGGACGCCTTCCGGGCCGTAGATGTGGTGGTCGCCGAACAGCGAACGTTTCCAGCCGCCGAAGCTGTGGAAGGCGATCGGCACCGGAATCGGCACGTTCACACCTACCATGCCGGCCTGCACGCGACGAGAGAATTCGCGCGCCACACCGCCGTCGCGGGTGAAGATGGCCGTGCCGTTACCGAACTCGTGATCGTTGACCAGTTCCAGTGCGGTTTCGAAATCGCTGACGTGCATGACGGACAGCACGGGGCCGAAAATTTCTTCCTTGTAGATGGTCATGTCGGGCGTGACGTGGTCGAACAGGCACGGGCCGATGAAGAACCCGTTCTCGTGGCCTGGAAGTTTGAAGCCACGGCCATCAACCACCAGCTCCGCGCCTTCCTGCACGCCGGAATCCACGTAGGATTTGACCTTCGCATAATGTTGCGGGGTAACGAGCGGGCCCATGTCGGCGTTTTCGTCCAGCCCTTGGCCGACGCGAATGGCGCGCGCCTTTTCGGCGAGCTTGTCCACCAGTGGTCCACCGACGTCGCCCACGGCAACCGCCACGGTAATGGCCATGCAGCGTTCGCCCGCCGAGCCGAAGCCCGCACCGATCAGCGCATCGGCGACCTGGTCGAGATCGGCATCGGGCATGACCACGAGGTGGTTCTTTGCACCGCCCAGAGCCTGAACCCGCTTACCGTTCGCCGTGCCCGTGGTGTAGATGTATTCCGCGATGGGCGTTGAGCCGACAAAGCTGATCGCCTGCACACGCTTGTCGTTCAGCAGGGCATCCACCGCCAGTTTGTCGCCCTGAACCACGTTGAACACGCCGGTCGGTAGCCCCGCCTGTGCGAGCAGGTCGGCCAGCATCAGGCTCGCACTGGGATCGCGTTCCGAAGGCTTGAGAACGAAGGTGTTACCGGTCGCCAGAGCCATCGGAATCATCCACAGCGGCACCATGACCGGAAAGTTGAACGGCGTGATGCCTGCCACGACGCCAAGCGGTTGGCGCAGGCTGTGGGTATCGATACCGGTGCCCACCTGATCGCTGAACTCGCCCTTGAGCAGGTGCGGAATGCCGCAGGCGAATTCGACCACTTCGAGGCCGCGGATGATTTCACCGTGGGCGTCGCTGACGGTTTTGCCGTGTTCCAGCGTGATGGCGCGTGCCAGCGCATCGCTGTTTTTCTCGAGCAATTCCTTGAACTTGAACATGACCCGTGCACGCTTGAGGGGCGAGGTCGCAGACCAGGTCGGGAAGGCTTCGGCGGCGGCGGCAATGGCCTGCTGAACTTCCGATTCCGTAGCGAAGCGAACCTGCGCCTGAACTGCGCCGGTTGCCGGGTTGTATACGTCGCCAGTGCGCTCGCCTGTGCCGGGGATGTTCTGTCCGTTGATGTAGTGGCCAATGGTCGGCATGGTTTGTTCCGGCGAGGTCATGCGGTGTGCTCCAAAATCACGTGTTGTTGTTGAATTTCTTGTTGATGGGCGGCCCATTGCTGCTCGTTCTTGAGGTAGCGGGTCGGATCCAGCCCGGCTTCACCTTCGGCGGCCAGCGTAGTGAGCGCTTCGCCAATGGAGCTGAAAATGCGGTCGATTTCGTTTTTCTCGATCGTCAGTGGCGGCGAAATGGCGAGGATGTCGCCGGTGTAGCGCACCAGTACGCCCATCTCGTAGCACTTGAGGTAGGTCGCGAACGCGGCCGCGCCTGGTCTGCCCGGAATCGGTTCCAGTTCGATGCCCGCCACGAGGCCGATGTTGCGGATGTCTTTAACGAACGGCAGGCCTTTGAGGCTGTGTGCCGCCTGTTCGAAGTGCGCGCTCAGGCCAGCGGCACGGTCTTCGAGTTTCTCGTTGGCGAAGATGTCCAGCGTGGCGATGGCTGCGGCGCACGCGACCGGGTGCGCGGTGTAGGTGTAACCGTGTGGCAGCTCGATGCCGCCGGCCGGGCTGTTGGCCATGAAGGCATCGTAGATTTCGCGTTTGACGGCGACGGCACCCATCGGCACGGCGCCGTTGGTCAGCGCCTTGGCGCAGGTGATGATGTCGGGCACGACACCGAAATAATCCGAGGCGAACTTGGTGCCCAGGCGGCCGAATCCGGTGATGACTTCGTCGAAGATCAGCAGGATGCCGTGCTTGTCGCAGATCTCGCGCAGGCGTTTGAGGTAACCCACCGGCGGGAGTACGACGCCAGCCGAGCCCTGCATCGGCTCCACGATCAGCGCGGCGATGGTGGCCGGATCGTGCAGGGTGGTGATGCGCTGTTCGAATTCATTGGCCATCGCAACGCCGCCATCCTGCGGCAGGCCGCGTGTAAACGCATTCTGGCCGATATCCAGCGTGTGACGGATGTGATCGACGCCGGTCAAACCGTTGCCGAATGCCTTTCGGTTGCCCGCGATGCCGCCCACGGCGAGACCGCCGAAATTGACGCCATGGTAGCCGCGCTCGCGTCCGATCAACTTGTTGCGTAGCGGATTGCCGGTCACACGGTGGTACGCCAGTGCGATTTTCAATGCCGTATCGGCAGATTCCGAACCCGAGCCGGTGAAGAAAATGCGATCCAGGCCGGGCGGCATGTATTGGGCCAGACGCTCGGCGGCCTCGAAGGCCAGCGGATGGCTGTTCTGGAAGGCCGGTGCGTAGTCCAGCGTGCGCAGCTGGTGTGCGACGGCGCTGGCGATTTCCTCGCGGCCATGGCCAGCGGCGACGCACCACAACCCGGCGGTGCCGTCCAGCAGCGTGCGGTCGTCAATGGTGGTGTAGTAGTTGCCTTTTGCGGCCTTGAACAGGCGCGGCATGCTTTTGAATTGCCGATTTGCGGTGAAGGGCAGCCAGTAATGATCAAGATTGGGCAGGTCGGACACGGTTGTTACCTCGGTGGAAGATGTGGCGAGTGTCGTGGTGTTCATTATCTGCCGTCAAGACTGTATTTTTATCTATTTAAATGGCTGATTTTATTGCTCTGTTATGGTGTACTGTTATTGAATTATTAACACTCATAACAGCCACATCTCACGGCGGGGAAATTTATGGAACAAGACGTCGGTTTTCGGCTTCGATTGGTACGGTTGCGGCACCAATTGTCACAGCGTGCGCTGGCCAAAAGAACGGGGGTGGCGCACGCCACCATTTCATTGATCGAGTCGGGGCGGACCAGCCCGTCGGTCAGTGCGCTCAAGCGGATTCTTGCGGGTATTCCGATGACATTGGCCGAGTTCTTTTCCGACGAACTGCCGCCTGCGGAAAGCGAGATTTTCTACCGTGCGGGGGAACTGACCGAGATCAGTGGGGGGGATGGGATTTCCTATCGGCAGATCGGTTCGGCTCGTGCCGGTCACGTGCTGCAAATCCTTTTCGAGCACTATGACGTGGGTGCGGATACGGGCTTGAACATGCTGCACCACGAAGGAGAGGAAGGCGGCGTCATCCTGTCCGGCCAGCTGGAAGTGACGGTGGGCGAGGCGACACGCGTGCTCAAACCGGGCGATGCCTATTACTTCAACAGTCGCCAGCCGCATCGCTTTCGCAATGTTGGCAAGGAACCCTGCACACTCGTCAGCTCGTGCAGCCCGCCTTCGTTCTGAGGATTCCGGTGGTTCTTCCGCCGTCACTCGTTCCCTTGCTTCATCTTATGTCTTATATAAGACAACATAGACTTGTCCGAATATTGTGATGTATTATTTTTCGCCATGATAATGAAACAGCAAACCCCCAGTTTCTTGCCGCTGTATGAGCAGATCAAGCGGCTGATCACCCGGAGCCTTTCTGATGGAGAGTGGCAGCCTGGTGCCATGATTCCCAGTGAAATGGCGCTGGCGCGGCGCTATGAGGTCAGCCAGGGCACGGTTCGCAAAGCAGTCAATGAACTGGTGGCCGAGAACATGCTGGTTCGACGCCAGGGCAAGGGTACCTTCGTGGCGACCCATGCCGACGACGGCACGACGTACCGCTTTCTGCATTTACGCAATCTGGCTGGCGAACAGACCTATCCTCAGAGCGCCTTCATCGGCTTCGGCCGCGGCAAGGCCGATGCGACCGTGGCCCGGCGATTGGGTATTCGTGGCGGCAGTGCGCTGGTGCAGATTCAGCGGGTGCTGACCCTGTCGGGCAAAGCGGTGGTGTACGACGACATCCGCCTGCCCGCAGCGTTGCTGAAAGGCATTTCCAGCGCCATGGTCGAAGAGCACGTGAATGCCCACAAGGGCACGCTGTATTCGTTGTACGAAACGCAGTATCAGATTCGCATCATTTCAGCGGAAGAACGCATTCGCGCCGCGCTTGCCGATGAACGCGTGGCCGAACTGCTGGGCGTGACCGTGGGCGCACCTTTGTTGTGCATTGAACGGGTGGCGTTCACCTACAAGAACCAGCCGGTGGAATGGCGCATGAGTTATGTGAACACCGAGCACCACTATTATTTCGACGAGTTGAATTAGGACCGTTATGTACCAGCCGATGCCACATTCCGCCCTTGTTCAAGGCGACCAAGAAACTGCCTCTCCTGCGTGTTCTTTGGTTGGGCTGTTGACCGTGCGGGCAGGGGAGTAATCGTGGCAGCCAGTCGACCGGTTTTCCTCAATCTGCTCAAGATCAGGCTGCCCTTGCCGGGTATCGTTTCGATCATGCACCGTATCAGCGGGGCGTTTCTGTTCCTGCTGCTGCCGGTCCTGCTGTATGTCCTCCAGCTGTCGTTAGGTTCTGCCGAAAGGTTCGCAGAAGTGCAGTCCTGGTTCCACTCGCCTTTGGCGAAGTTGGCACTATTGGTTGTGGTCTGGGCCTATCTGCATCATTTCTGCATGGGGCTGCGTTATCTGGCGCTGGACCTGGATATCGGCGTCCATCTGGCGCAGGCGCGACTCACCGCGAAGCTGGTGCTCGTCGTCAGCATGGCGCTCACGCTCTTGATCGGGGTGTTGATATGGTGAGCCGCGTTCCCAGTGGTGCCCGTTACGGCATCAGGGATTGGCTGGTCCAGCGGCTGACGGCCGTCGTCATGGTCGTGTACACCCTGTTCATGACGGGGTTTCTGCTGTGGCATCCCGTATCGAATTTCACCGACTGGCAAATGCTGTTTCATAGCCTGCCCGTCCGCCTGTTCAGCCTGATTTTCCTTCTGAGCCTGTTTCTCCACGCCTGGGTGGGGATGCGGGATATTTTCATGGATTACGTCCACCCCACGTTGATCCGGCTCGGCCTGCATACACTTGTGATTCTGGCGTTGGTGGCATACGCCGCGTGGGCAGTACAAATTTTATGGAGCCACTCATGAGCTCCGGAATGACTATGGATAAAAGAACATTCGACGCGGTGATTATCGGTGGCGGTGGCGCGGGCCTGCGCGCGGCTTTGCAGCTTGCCGAATCGGGCATCAAGGTAGCCGTGGTCTCCAAGGTGTATCCCACCCGCTCGCACACGGTTTCGGCCCAGGGCGGCATTGCCGCCAGTCTCGGCAATGTGAGTGCGGATAACTGGCACTGGCACATGTACGACACGGTCAAAGGCTCGGATTACCTGGGCGATCAGGACGCCATCGAGTTCATGTGCCGCAACGCCAACGAGGCGGTGATCGAACTGGAGCATTACGGCATGCCGTTCGACCGGCTGGATAACGGCAAGATCTATCAGCGCCCGTTCGGCGGTATGACTCAGGAGTACGGCGGCCCGCCGGCGGTGCGAACCTGCGCGGTGGCCGATCGCACCGGACATGCCATGCTTCATACGCTGTATCAGCGGAATATCGCCGCCGACACGCATTTCTTCGAAGAGTACTTCGCGATCGATCTGGTCATGGACGAACAGGGTCATGCCCTGGGCGTGGTGGCCATGGGCATCGAATCCGGTGAACCGGTGTTCATCGAGGCGCGCGCCACCATGCTCGCCACCGGCGGCGCCGGTCGCATTTTCTCTGCTACCACCAATGCGCTGATCAACACGGGCGATGGCCTGGGGATGGCGCTGCGCGCAGGCATCCCGCTGGAAGACATGGAATTCTGGCAATTCCACCCCACCGGTATTCATGGCGCGGGTGTGCTGGTGACCGAAGGGGTGCGCGGCGAAGGCGGTTACCTCGTGAACAAGAACGGCGAGCGGTTCATGGAGCGCTATGCACCCAACGCCAAGGATCTGGCCAGCCGGGATGTCATTTCCCGCGCCATGGCGGTGGAGATTTTCGAAGGGAGAGGGTGCGGTGAGCATGGCGATCACGTGCTGCTCAAACTCGATCACCTGGGGCCTGAGGTCATTCACCAGCGTCTGCCGGGGATCAGCGAACTGGCGAAGAAATTTGCGCATGTCGATCCGGCCACGGACCCGATTCCGGTCGTGCCCACCGTGCATTACATGATGGGCGGCATTCCGACCGACCTGCACGGCCGTGTGGTGAAGCCATCGGGTGACGGCACGGAGACAGCGGTTCCCGGCCTTTACGCCATCGGCGAATGCGCCTGCGTATCGGTGCATGGCGCCAATCGTCTGGGCAGTAATTCCCTGCTTGATCTGATCGTCTTCGGTCGGGCCGCCGGTAACGACGTGATTGCGTACTGCCGTGAAAACCCGTCGGCGCGCCCCGTTCCTCCCGCAGCATTGGAGCGCATCTCGGCGCGGATGGCGCGTTGGGATCGCAAGGGCGAAGGCATCACCGTGGCGCAGTTGCGCGAAGAGATGCGCAAGGCCATGCAGCAGCATTGCGGCGTGTTCCGCACGGAAGCCGTCTTGCAGGAAGGCGTAAGGAAAATGCAGGCAATCGCCGCGAAATTGCCCGATGTGGTGCTGCGCGATCACAGCAAGGTATTCAACACGGGCCGTATCGAAGCGTTGGAGCTTGAGAACCTGATGGCGGTGGCGCTGGCCACGATGATTTCGGCTGCAGCGCGCAAGGAGAGTCGCGGCGCACATGCACGCGATGATTTCCCCGAGCGCGACGACACCGAATGGATGAAGCACTCGCTCTATTTCGCCGACGGCCATCGTCTCGACTACAAGCCGGTTCGTCAGCAGCCATTGACCGTGGATGCCTTCCAACCCAAGCCCCGCGTTTACTAGGCTGAACGTTCACCAAGCTCCGTCATTATCAGGATTTCGTCATGCGCTTTTCCATCTACCGCTACAACCCCGATACCGACAGCAAGCCCTACATGCAGGACTACGAGCTGGATATCGAGCCGGAAGGCAACATGCTGCTCGACGCCATCCTGATGATCAAGGAACAGGATGAGACGCTGAGCGTGCGCTGTTCCTGTCGTGAGGGCGTGTGTGGATCGGATGGCATGAACATCAACGGCAGAAACGGGCTGGCCTGCGTGACGCCCCTCAGCGAATTGAAGCAGCCGATCACGCTGCGTCCGTTGTCCGGGTTGCCGGTCATCCGCGATCTGGTAGTGGATATGACCCAGTTCCTCGACCACTACCGATCCGTCAAACCCTACCTCATCAATAAGGACGAGCCGGGTCAGGACGTCGAGCGCCTGCAGTCGCCCGAAGATCGCGCCAAGCTCGATGGCCTGTATGAATGCATTCTGTGCGCCTGCTGCACGACCTCCTGCCCCTCGTTCTGGTGGAATCCGGACAAGTTCGTCGGCCCGGCCGGGTTGCTGCAAGCGTACCGCTTCATTGCCGATAGCCGCGACCAGGCCCTCAACGAGCGTCTGGACGATCTGGAAGACCCCTACCGATTGTTCCGCTGCCACAGCATCATGAACTGCGTCGACGTCTGCCCCAAGGAACTCAACCCCACGCAGGCGATCGGCAAGATCAAATCGCTGCTGGTGAAGCGGACGGTATGACCGCCGCGTCCCCGCTGGAGTGCGAGCACACGGATCGTGAACCGATCGGTGGCGTGAATATCAACCGACTTCGCTGGCACTGCCGACGCGGCATGCTGGAACTCGATATGGTGCTGGCCCGTTTTCTGGATGAACACATCGCCCAACTCACGACATTCCAGCAGCAGGAATTCGAGCGGCTCGTCGGCCTGGAAGATCAGGAGCTATGGCAACATATCACCACCACATCTGCGGCGGATTCGACCGTCGAGCGGCTATTACGCGGCTGTGTCGTCTGTTGAGATATGAACGGGACAATGCACTCACTCTTTTGCACGCGTCGCCCCATGAGTCGCCAGCCGTGAACGGAGGCAGCTCATGTCGAGCGATCAGCTGAAGCAGTGCATTCAGGTCGAGGCGCAAGAGCGTGGTTTCACGCTGGATGCCGCGCAATTGAACGCCTGTTCCGTTCTACAGACCGTGTATGAGCTGCGCTTAAAGCGAGCATCGCCTTTTCCTCCCGCGCCGCTGTTGCGCCGATTGCTGCGAACCGTCCCCGCGGTCACTCCCGTCAAAGGGGTTTATCTGTACGGCGGTGTCGGGCGCGGCAAGAGTTTTGTGATGAACGCCTTCTTCTCCTGTATGCCGCAGGCCCAGAAGCAGCGCGTGCATTTCCACCATTTCATGGAGGATGTCCACGCGCGGCTTGCCGAACTGAAGAGGCGGGAGAACCCCTTGACTCAGATCGCACGGGATATTTCACGCGGTGTCCGGTTGCTGTGTCTGGACGAATTCCACGTTGCCGACATCACGGATGCCATGCTGATTCGCGGGCTCATGCAAGGGCTGTTCGATCGTGGCGTCGTGGTGGTCATTACGTCCAATACACCGCCGGATGACCTCTACCTCAATGGCCTGCAACGCGATCGGTTCCTGCCCACCATCGCGCTGCTCAAGGAAAACATGGAGATGGTGCCGTTCGATAGCGAGGTGGATTACCGTCATAATTTCGCTTCCCCGTGCAGGGACGTCACGACCCTGCCAGAAGCATTCCGGGCGGCCGCCGACGGGCAGGAGAGGCAGAATGTCCCGCTTGAGATTGCAGGGCGCTCCCTAACGGCGCGTTGCCTTGTCGATGGCGCAGCCTGGTTCGATTTCCACGAATTGTGTACCGGTGCGCGAGGCAAGGCCGATTACATCGAATTGGCCAATCGGTTTCACACAATCTGTCTTTCCGGCGTGCTTCAGTTCGATCAACACTCGCTCGCACAGGCGCGTCGTTTCATGTGGCTTGTCGACGAATTTTACGATCGCGGCGTCAAGTTGATTTTCCCCGATGCTGCACCCGCAGCGCATTTTGATCATGCCGACTTGCTTGATGGCGAGTTCAAGCGCGTTCTGAGCCGCCTGGTGGAAATGCAATCCCATAACTACTTCAGCAGGTCGGTGGACTGACCGGGAGCACCGTATTGGACAGCGTATGTACCGATGCGGATCCCCATCTGTTGTAAGAACTCCAAAACACAAGGCCTGGATACAACTCATGTTCCACGGGCGACTGCTATCGCCGCATCGAAATGGACACTTTATTCCGGTGTCCTGTGGTGTCGTTCGGACGCCTAATTTTATCGTCCGCGAATACAGGCCCTATATGAAGACATCGTGACGGCTTGGCAGGGTTGTCGTTTTAAGGCCACAACGGCCGCACTGTTTTCGGGCTTGTGCGACATAGATGACGCACCAATCGGGTGCGACCATATGAGCTGATGATTTCGACAGGATTTGTTTTTGTTTTAAAAACAAATGGATGCGTGATTGGCACGGTTCCTGTTAATGCTAACAGGCAACTCGCACAATCTCACCTTTTTATGAGGAATGGATCCATGAATAAATTCAAAATGACCCTGATTGCTTCATCTGTAGTCGCTTCCCTGTCTGCATTTGCTATGCCTACCTACGCGGCCGATGCGCCAGCAGTTAGCGTATCTGGTAGCGCTGCCGTAGTGAGTGACTATCGCTGGCGCGGTTTCTCACAATCGTATAAGAAACCTGCCGTACAAGTTGGTATTAACTTGGGTCTGCCTGCTGGTTTCTATGCCGGTTTCTGGGGTTCCAGTATTTCTGCCGTGGAATATAAGGATACTGCAGGTTTAGAAACGGATTGGTTTGGCGGCTACAACTATAAGCTGAATGACGATGTGTCCTTTGATGTTGGTGGTATCTACGTCTATTACCCAGCTAATCTGGCAGCTGGCGCAACAACCTATAACACTGGCGAAGTACACGTTGCTGCATCCTACAAGTGGTTGACCGCACAGTACAATGTGAACGTAACAAAATACTACGGCGTATACGATACCAAAGGGTCTTCCTACATCCAGTTGGATGGGCATTATCCTCTGACCGATGCATTGACCTTGGATGGGCATATTGGGCACCAAATGTTTAAGGGTTCAGCACTGGATGGTACAAGTAACAGTGGTATGAACTACAGCGATTGGCTGTTGGGCGCCACCTATACCATGCCTGAAGGTTCATTCGCCCCAGGATGGGCTGTTAGCTTGGCCTATATCTCTACTAATGCGAAAAAAGATGTCTGGGGTATGACCTCGAATAGCGATGGCTCGACCTCTAAGTGGATTGCTGGCCCGACAGCGGTGCTGAGCGTGAGTAAGAGCTTCTAATTCCGCACCAATTTTCTGAGAGGTTTTTTATGAAACTGGTTACAGCAATTATCAAACCTTTCAAGCTCGATGATGTGCGTGAAGCACTGTCTACCATCGGCGTGAAAGGTATCACGATGACTGAAGTCAAAGGCTTCGGTCGTCAAAAGGGGCATACCGAGCTGTATCGCGGCGCGGAATATGTGGTCGACTTTTTACCTAAAGTGAAACTGGAGATGGTCGTGGACGATGCAACGGTTGAGCCCGTGATCGATGCCATTACCAAAGCGGCTAGCACCGGAAAGATTGGCGACGGCAAGATTTTTGTCTCCACCATCGAAGAGGCCATCCGCATTCGTACCGGTGAAACCGGCCCAGAAGCGCTTTAAGGAGCAGGTAACATGAGTAATTTGAAAATCAAACCCAGCTTCGGGCTGGGAATGTTGGCGGTGCTTGGGTTGCTGTTCTCGACGGCGGCCATGGCAGGGGATGCACCCAAGTTGGACTCGGGCAACACATCATGGATGCTGACCTCGACTGCTTTGGTTCTGTTGATGACCATCCCCGGTGTAGCCTTGTTCTACGGCGGTATGGTTCGTCGTAAGAACCTCCTGTCCGTAGCGGCTGCTACGTTTGCAACGACTGCCTTGATCAGCGTGATCTGGGCTGTCATCGGCTACTCGCTGGCATTCAAGGGCAGCGGAGCCTACGTGGGTGATCTGAGCGCCCTCTTCCTGAAAGGCATGGGCTATGGCAACCTCCAAGGCACCATTCCGGAAAGCGTTTTCATGACCTTCCAGATGACCTTCGCCATCATTACCCCTGCACTGATCATCGGCGCGATCGTTGAGCGCATGAAGTTCTCTGCCATGCTGATCTTCCTGGGCCTGTGGTCTGTGCTGGTCTACTCGCCAATTGCCCACATGGTGTGGGGCGGCGGTTGGCTTGGCGGTGACGGCGTACAGGACTTCGCTGGCGGTACGGTTGTTCACATCAACGCGGGTGTTGCCGGTCTGGTAGCTGCTCTGGTACTCGGCAAGCGTAAAGGCTATGGCACCGAAGCCATGCCACCGGTTAACCTGGTCTACACCATGGCTGGCGCTGCCCTTCTGTGGGTGGGTTGGTTCGGCTTCAACGCCGGTTCTGAACTGGCTGCCGATGGCACTGCGGGCATGGCAATGGCCGTTACCCAAATCGCAACTGCTGTAGCTGCAATGGCTTGGATGCTGATCGAATGGATCATGCGTGGCAAACCAACTCTGCTGGGTATGGCTTCTGGTGCGGTTGCTGGCTTGGTTGCCATCACCCCTGCGTCTGGTTTCGTTGGCCCGATCGGTGCCTTCGCAATCGGTATCGCTGCCGGTATCATCCCGTTCCTCGCTGCGGTATACCTCAAGCGCATGCTTGGCTATGACGACTCTCTTGATGCCTTCGGTGTTCACGCCGTCGGTGGTATTGTCGGCGCCCTGATGACCGGCATCTTCTCTGCTGCTGCCTTCGGTGGTGCAGGTTTGAATGCCGCCGCAAATGGCAGCATCCTGGCCCAGTTCCTGATTCAGGTTAAAGGCGTTGGCTTCACCATCATCTACGATGCGGTGGTTACCTTCATCATCCTGATGGTGCTGAAAGTAACGATTGGCCTGCGGGTCACTGAAGAACAAGAAGCCGAGGGTCTGGATATCAACCAGCATGGCGAGCGCGTTTAATTAACGCCGATCCCTTCAGATAGATAGATAACAAACACCCGCGAAAGCGGGTGTTTTTGTTTGCCCGTCGTTTTGATTGTTTGACTTCAAGTCCGATAGGCACGATCAATGATCGTGACGCCTGTTCCGGCCGAGTGCCGGACGCGGTCAAGCGTTTATGCATAAAGGGCAATCAAAGAACTGCCAAAGAACAGCAGTCAAAAAAATACCGGGCCATGGTTGCACCATCGCCCGGTATTTTTTCGTTCGCGGTTTGGCGAGAACGCTTAATTAGCGCACCAGATCAGCTTCGATTTTTTGGCGAAGTTCGGCGCCGCTCAGTTGTTCGATCAGCATAAGGGCGAAGTCCATGGCCGCACCCGGGCCACGTCCGGTAATCAGCTTGCCATCCACTTCCACCGGGTTGTCGGTGACGGTTGCGCCTTGCTGTTCTGCCGCTGTCAACGCACCCGGGTAATGGGTGATCCGTTTGTCCTTGATCAGACCGGCCTTAGCCAATACCTTGGGCGCTGCGCACAACGCGGCCACCCAGCGCCCTGCCGCGGCTTGAGCCTTGAGCAGACTGATCACGCGAGGGTCGGCGGCAAGATTGTCTGTACCGGGTTGCCCACCTGGGAGCACGACGAGGTCGAATACATTCTGTTTCTCGAGCAACGCGATGTTGCCATCGGTAACGATCCGGGTGCCTCGAGTACCGGTTACTTCATCTTCACGAAGGCTGGTGACGGCAACCTGGAATTTTGCACGACGCAGCAGATCGATCACGGTCACGGCTTCGAGGTCTTCAAAGCCCGGTGCCAACAGGATCATGGCTTTTAAGGACATGCGGATTCTCCATGTGGGGTAAAAACAGAGGGGGTGCCAAAAGAAGGCTAAAAAATTCGGCCCGCCTAAATTACCTTTAGGCGGGCCGAAAATAAATAGTCAGAAGAATTATCCAGGAAGCAATTCCTGCTCGGCGCGATTGCTCGGCATCCAGGCTTAGTGCGTTGATTCCTGATCGCGATGAGCCACGATGGACATGCCCTTGAGCAGATTAAGCGCCTCATAAAGCTGATAATCAGTTTCCACCAGCGGTTTGCCATCGGTGTTAATCATCTGCTTGATCGGCTGGGTGGCCGATTTTTGATCCGGTTTGGTGGGGTTGCTGATATGACCAGCCAGATCGGCTTCCTTGATGGAGAAAACCTTGTCGATATCGGCAACCTTCAGCTGATGCACTTCAACATCCGGCTTGATGCCTTCGCCCTGAATCGAGCGGCCTGAAGGCGTGAAGTAGCGTGCCGTGGTCAGGCGCAGTGCACCACCATTGGTCAATGGCATGATGGACTGGACCGAACCTTTGCCGAAGGTGCGTTCACCGGCAATCAATGCCCGGCCATCATCCTGCAAGGCACCCGATACGATTTCGGAGGCGGAAGCCGAGCCGCCGTTAACCAGCACCACGATGGGGGCGCCATTCAGCATATCGCCCTCATGTGCCTTGAAGCTCATCTGGGCGTCTTCGACGCGCCCCTTGGTGTATACGATCAGACCCTTGTTGACGAAGGTGTCCACTACGCCGACAGCTGCCTGAAGCACGCCGCCGGGATTGTTGCGCAGATCCAGCACCAGACCTTTGAGCGGTTTGTTGTCATTGTCTTTGATCAGTTGATTGAGCGCATCATGCAGTTGCTCGGTCGTGTCGGACTGGAATTGGGCGATGCGCACGTAACCGAAGTTCGGATCGAGCATACGGGCTTTGACCGACTTGACGTTGATGATGGCGCGTTCGAGCGTTACGTCAAACGGTTTGTCGACGCCATCGCGTACCAGTGTGAGCGTGATTTTCGTGCCTGGATCGCCACGCATCAGTTTCACCGCTTTCTCGAGATCAAGACCCTGCGTGAACTCACCATTGATCTTGACGATCTTGTCGCCCGCCTTGATGCCGGCTTTTTGGGCCGGTGTGTCGTCGATAGGCGAGATGACAGTGATCACCTTGTCCTTCATGCCGACCTGTAATCCCAAGCCACCGAATTTGCCTGTTGTAGTTTCCCGCAGATCCTTGAACTCGGCTTTGTCGAGATAATTCGAATGTGGGTCGAGACGATCGATCATGCCACGAATGGCATTATCCATCAGGGTCTTGTCGGTGACGTTGTCGACATAGTCCGCTTTCACGCGCGTCAAAACATCGGTGAATGTGCGCAATTCGTTCAGCGGAATGGTTGAATCAGTGGCCTGATCCTTGTCTGCAAGCGCGTTAACGGCAATCGCCACAGAAAACCCGAAAACGGCGGCAACGCCGAGGGCAGAAGTTTTACGTAACCACTGAGCCATAATAATTCTTACTCCAAAACAAAAACAAACGGGAGCGACATCAAACGTGATGGTTCGCGGAATCCATTCCCGTGTATACAGAAAACCATGCCTGAGACTGCTGAACGGGTCATGCGTTCAACCGCGCGCACGTCAGGTTCGCAAAAGCATAGCAAGCTTTTTGTTCCAGAGGCGGCCAGATCCCAATTTTGTCATCCGGTGAAACAGCGCCGACTACCGCTTGAGTGATCGGTAGGGGGCCCAGCGGAGCGGGTTGACGGTGTCGTTCCCTTTGCGCACTTCGAAGTAAATACCTGTTTCATGGCCTTCGATCTGCCCGCTCAGGCCCAGTACCGTCCCTCTTTGGACATCCATGCCAGTATGCACCTTAAGCTCGCTGTTGTGGGCGTACAGCGACAAGTACCCATTGGCGTGCCTGAGAATGACCAGGTTCCCCCACCCTTTCATGCCGTCGGCAAAGACAACCTTGCCCGATGCGACGGACCGAACCGGTGTGCCTGAGGGGGCGGAGAACAGAATGCCCTGTGAGCGCATATCGCCTTCGGCGATGGGCGCGCCATAGGGGCGAATAATGCGGCCAGTAATAGGAACACCGCCGTGGACGACTTCCCCCGAGGCGGTTGATTGACTCGGACTTTGTTTGGTGTCGTCTGCAGGTGGTGCTGATTTGCGCTGATGGGCTTCGATGCGTCGGCGGTCTCGCTCTGCCCGATCTTTTGCCGCTTGAGCATTCAGCTCGGCAATCCGGGTATCCAGCTCTTTTTTCTGCGCAAGCAGCTCAGCCAGTCGATGGGACTGCGTGTCGGCACGCTGGCTGAGTGTTAGCAGCAGTTGATTCTGTGCGGCCAATTGAGTCCGGTGCTTGGTAAGGGCGGCGGCCAGCTGCATTTCAGCCTGATTCAGTTCGGCTTGTGTGTTCTCAAGTGCCTTTTTGTTCTCCTCTTGAGCCTGTTCGGTATGTTTTAGCGCTTTCAGTTGCCCGATTGATTGCGCGACCAGAGTTTTGATGTAGTACAGGTAACGTTCGGAGGAAAGAGCGTCATCATGTGACAGCAGCGTGGATATCGGCGCCTGGTTGCCCAACAGGTAGGCCATGCTCAGGCTGTCGTCAATCTGTGACTTGAGGTGTTCTATTTCATCGGCGAGTTGTGTGGTTTGTTTTTCCAAGTCGGATTGCTGTGCTTCGATTGCCTCGATGCGGTCTTCGATATCGTTTTGTGCTTTTTCAGTCTGATCCAGCTGGGTTTGGGTGGCCTTAAGCTGGCTTTTGATTTCGTCTTGAGCGGCACGAGTTTTATTCAGTGCGGATTTTTGCTGGTCAATGTCCTGCTTCAACTTGCTGGGGCTGTCGGCGTGGGCGTTCAGGCCGGGGGTGCAAACCAGCCCGAGAAACAAGGGGGCAAGGTAAATGAATACGTGAGCTCTGACCCGGAATGAGGATGCTCCCAGGTGACGTGGTGGTAATTTAAATCGGAAAAAATAAGGCATTGCTTGGGTTGTTGCTCAAAATGGCGTTAAATTTCCAATTTTCCACGACAGAAGCATCGAAAATAGTTAGTATGCTTTCAATAACAGGTTGTTGGCGAGTGTTTCAATCGCCCCATAACAGGGCGATTGAATTCCAAAGCGCCACCAGTCTGGTAGCATATCGAAAAATGAAACTATTTTTGCCAGGAACCGCGAATGATCCTCGAAATGAATGATTGTGGCACTGAACGCTTAATGGCTCGGACGGAAGACATCGACCGGGCTTCGCGTTCGCTCAAGGCAATGTCGCATCCCTTGCGCTTGAAGATTCTATGTGTGCTGGGCGATCGTGAACTGCATGTTCAGGAAATCGTTGATGCGGTCGGCACGACCCAGAGCAATATTTCTCAGCATCTGGCCATTCTTCGCGACAAAGGTATTCTGGCCTCCCGCAAAGATGCCAACCGCGTCTTCTACCGGGTATCCGATGCCCGCACACTCCGTTTGATCAGCATGATGCAGGAAGTGTTTTGCCCCTTTAATTGATAATGCAAGCGCGTGCCAGAAGGCTTTGGTGCGCGTGTTCCGATTCCGAGGTTTAGACATGACGACTGATCGTATTGTCCGCATCATGGCGGGTTTGATGATTCTCCTCTCGTTGATATTGGCTCATGTTACCGGACAAGCCGATCTCGCGAAGCCAAGCTGGCTGTGGTTGACCGCGTTTGTTGGCCTGAACCTGTTCCAGAGTGGCATTACCCGTTTTTGCCCAATGGATTCGATTCTGGTCAAGTTGGGTGTGCGCCGCGCTCAATAACCGGCCTTGACTGGCTTTCACACGCTTCGAGTTCTGTTTTAAGGGTAAATGATGCACGAATATATCGACTTTCTGATGCGGCACTGGGCCTTGTCTCTGGCTGCTGTGGTGCTGATCGTCATGCTGTTGGGTAATGAAATGACGCGGGGCCTGCAAAAATTCCGCGACATGACCGCCGCCGAATTTGCCCGCCTGATCGGTCGGGAGAACGTGGTGCTGATCGACGTGCGCGAAACAGACGAGTTCCGCGGTGAGCATATCAAGGGCGCTCGTCATGTCGCACTGGGAACTGTGGCAAGCAAGCTGTCGGAATTCGAAAAGCACAAGGCAGATCAAATTCTGCTGTATTGCCGTTCCGGTAACCGATCCGCTTCGGCTGCCAACATGTTCGCGAAAGCGGGCTTTACGCAAGTGGCTCATCTCGCCGGGGGCATTACGGCGTGGAAGGCTGAAAAATTCCCCGTTGTCCGCAAATAGCATCGGATTTGTCGCTGTGAGTGAGCCGACAGGAATTTCTGTAGACACTTCGTCAGACGCCCCCATCGTCGAAGTCTATCTCAGCGCCTTTTGCCCCTACTGCCATTTCGCCAAGCGACTCCTGAAGGAGCAAGGTCTCGAGTTTTTACAGATTTCCGTGGACTTCCACTCCGACCGCCGCTCTGAAATGGAGCAGCGTTCCGGGCGCGAAACCGTACCCCAGATCTTCATCGGTCAGACCCATGTGGGTGGATATGATGACCTTGCTGCACTCGTCTCCGCAGGAAAATTGCCCGCCCTACTGGAAAATGAACGCAACCGCCCCCACATTCAGCCCAACATACAAAAGTAATCCTGAATCGATGGAGTAAGGCGATGAGCGAAACTTCTTCCCTACATGTTGTTTGCCCCAAATGTGACGCGGTGAATCGTATTCCTAATGAACGCAAAGGCAGTGGCCAATGCGGCAAGTGCGGAGCTGAACTGTTTTCAGGTCAACCCATTACCCTGAATGATCAGAATTTCGCACGCCAGATCAGTCGTAATGATCTGCCTGTATTGGTGGATTTCTGGGCAACATGGTGCGGCCCCTGCCAGATGATGGCACCTGTGTTCGAGCAGTTGGCCGGTCGCCAGAAAACCAGGCTACGGGTCGGCAAGCTGGAAACAGACCAGGCACCGCAAACAGCGGCTCGTTTTGGAATTCGCAGTATTCCGACCTTGATCCTGTTCCGGGGTGGTCGGGAGATTGCTCGCACGTCCGGTGCCATGCCGTTGCAGGCGCTGGAAGGCTGGCTGCAACAGCAGGGCGTTCTTTAATCCTGGATTTCATTTGTCATCCGGTTGGCATAACAGCCGGGTATAACGGTTTTATTTTTTCTCATGCATAGGGAGTTGTTTTCATGACCGAACAGACCAATAACGATCATGCCGCCACGCAGGAAGGTGCGGTAGAACAGCAATTTGCGATTCAGAAGATTTATCTGAAGGACGTGTCGTTCGAATCCCCGCAAGCGCCGGATATTTTCGTGGCGACAGAATGGTCGCCAGAGGTCAACGTCCAAGTGGCCAACAACGCGCGCAAGTTGGGCGAAGGGGTTTTTGAAACCGCGCTGACCATCACTGCTACGGCTGCCCACAATGAAGAAACCATTTATCTGGCCGAAGTTCAGTATGCCGGGATCTTTACCGTGGCTGGGTTTGATGATGCCAACACACAGCAGATTCTGGGCGCGTACTGCCCCAACCTGTTGCAGCCTTATATCCGCGAAACGGTTTCCGATCTGGTGATGAAAGGCGGATTCCCGCAACTCGTCTTGCAGCCGATCAATTTCGATCAACTGTATGCGCAGCATTTGCAGGAGCAACTCGAGCAGGTGCAGGGTCGCCCGCAGTAAGGTCTCCGCAATGAGCGCGCAGGCGTCGATAGCGGTACTGGGCGCAGGCTCCTGGGGCACCGCGCTGGCCATTGTGTTGGCCAAGAACGGGCACAATGTCTCCCTATGGGCGCGTGATTCAGGGTTGGCCGAGCGCAGCCAGCAGGACCGCGTAAATGCCCGCTATCTGCCGGATTGCCCCTTTCCCGCATCCTTGCTGATCACCGCTGATCTTCCGCTCGCGTTGAAAGATGCCGAGCAGGTCTGGTTGGTATTGCCGACCAAGGTGCTGGCTGACTTTCTCAGTGCCCATGCGACACAGTTTCCCGTTGATGCCATCGTCGTAAACGCTTCCAAGGGGTTCGAGCAGGGAACAGGGCGGCAAATCAGTCAGATGGTTTCAACCTGCCTTCCACAGCACCCCTTTGTTGTGGTGTCCGGCCCGACCTTCGCACACGAAGTGGCGACGGCAAAACCCTCCGCCATTACCGTCGCAAGCGTGCAGCCCCAGGCTGCCGAACGCATTGCCGCCACGCTACGCAATCCCACGCTACGCACCTATCCGACCGAGGATGTCATCGGCGTCGAAATCGCCGGTGGCCTCAAGAATGTGCTGGCTATCGCGGCGGGTGTGGCCGATGGTTTTGGTTTTGGTGCCAATGCGCGGGCGGCGCTGATTACCCGTGGCCTGGCCGAGCTGATGCGTCTTGGCGCGGCGGCGGGCGCCAAGACGGAAACCTTTATGGGGTTGGCTGGCGTGGGTGATCTGGTGCTGACCTGTACCGACGATCAGTCCCGAAATCGCCGCTTCGGACTTAAGTTGGCACAGGGGTACACCCGCGAGGAGGCCGTAGCCGCCATCGGCCAGGCCGTCGAAGGGATCGGGGCGGCAGCCGAAGGAGAGCGTCTTGCTGCGCGTTTTCAGGTGGATATGCCGATCGTGCACGCGGTGCATCAAGTGCTTTACGAAGGGGTTCTGGCGCGAGAGGCCGTCAGCCAGCTTCTGGCTCGTGAACCCCGAAATCAAGAAATCTAGAAAGTACCATTAGGTCTATTCATGGCGCAGCTGGCTTGGGAGGGACTTCAGTTCGTTCAGGGCAAGGGGTTTAGACCAAGTACAAACAAAGTACCGTTATCGACCCGAAACTGCACATCAAATTCAAATAACGGGCAACCATAAACCCGTGAGGGATCGTCATGGAACGCCGGTCGTGGATCAAGCGACAGGGTTTGCGTGATCACCAGACGCTTATGGTCGGTGAGCCGGAGCACTTCATCACTCGGCAAGGTGGACCACTCCACCCGCAGCCGCTCGGGTTCGTGCTGAGCAAATCCACTGTGTGAATCGGCCGGGCAGTCGGTGAATGCGATATGCGGCTTGATGTCGATGATCGGGGTACCGTCGAGCAAATCCAGCCCGCCGACACGAATCCGCACCCGGCCTGCATTTTGTTCGACCGCGAGCAAACGCACCAATGAAAGCCCCAAAGGATTGGGGCGAGCGGGCGAGCGCGTGGCGAAGACGCCGAGTCGGGCATTACCGCCCAATCGGGGCGGCCGCACGCTGGATACTGGTTGGTGTGGTCGATCATGCACCTGCCAGATTAACCAGAGGTGCGTGTATTGCTCGATTCCTGCCCACGCTTCGGCACGATGCCAGGGTGAGTGAGGCTCGATCCAGCCGATGGCGTCTGGCACCAGCCCAGATTGCCGCGGTATGCCGAAGCGACTCTTGAATGGACTTTGAATCGTCGCGACGGGGGTGAGTTCAAGGGTATTTGACGTCATGGCCGATCAGTATCCATGGCACCGACGAAATCCAGCTGCCGCCAGACTTCATATACGGCGATGGCTACGGTGTTCGATAGGTTCAGGCTGCGGGAGCCTGGCCTCATGGGCAGGCGAAGGCGGGAATCGGGTTCGAACGCGGCCAGGATTTCGGGCGGCAGGCCCCGGGTTTCCGGCCCGAAAACCAGCACATCTCCCTCGGCAAACCGAGTGCCGTGAAAAGGGGTGCTGCCCTTCGTGGTTAGGGCGAATAGCCGATGGCCGTTCAATGCCTCGCGTAAAGCGGCCCAGTTCGCGTGGACGGTCACTTCCGCAAACTCGTGATAATCGAGACCGGCCCGTCGCAGTGCCTTGGTGTCCATTGAAAAGCCCAGTGGCTCGACCAGATGCAGCCGCGCGCCCGTGTTAGCGCACAGACGAATAATGTTGCCGGTGTTTGGTGGAATTTCCGGCTCAAATAAAACAATGTCGATCATGGGGCGGGATTATCCTGTGCCTGTGGCAAAATGTCGTCCAATTATCGCGTTTGAGATTCGAATCGAGGCACATATGAAAGTTTTAGTCATTGGTGGCGGCGGACGGGAACATGCCCTGGCATGGAAGCTGGCGCAGTCGCCGCGCGTATCCAAGGTATTTGTTGCCCCTGGTAATCCGGGAACAGCGGCCGAGGCCAAGTGTGAAAATGTCTCGATTGCCGCAACCGATATCACCGGACTGCTCGCTTTTGCAGGACGTGAAAAGATCGACCTGACCGTTGTCGGACCGGAAGCGCCGCTGGTTCTGGGGGTCGTCGACAGCTTCCGTGATGCCGGCCTGGCGATTTTCGGACCAACACAGAAAGCGGCCCAGCTCGAAGGATCAAAGGCGTTCAGCAAGGATTTTCTGGCCCGTCATCTCATTCCCACTGCATCGTATCGCGTGTTTGCTGAGGCGGCGCCTGCACTTGAATATGTGCGCGAACATGGTGCGCCCATTGTCGTTAAGGCGGATGGTCTTGCTGCCGGTAAAGGGGTGGTTGTCGCCCAGACTGTGGCGGAAGCCGAGGCGGCCATCAACGATATGCTGGGCGGGCAGTTCGGTGCTGCCGGCTCTCGTGTCGTGGTCGAGGCCTTCCTGAGCGGCGAGGAAGCCAGTTTCATCGTTATGGTTGATGGTGGCAATATCCTGCCGATGGCGACCAGCCAGGATCACAAGGCTCGCGACCGGGGCGACACCGGCCCGAATACCGGTGGCATGGGTGCTTACTCTCCGGCGCCGGTGGTCACGCCGGAAATCGCTGACGTGGTGATGGAAACCGTTATTGAGCCGACAGTCAAAGGCATGGCGCTCGATGGAATTCCTTACACGGGTTTCCTCTACGCAGGTCTGATGATCGATGAACAGGGTCGGCCCAGTGTGTTGGAGTTCAACTGTCGCTTCGGTGATCCCGAAACCCAACCCATCATGATGCGGCTCGATAGCGATCTGGTCGATCTACTGGAGGCGGGTATTGCTGGTGAGCTGGATAAGGTGCGGTGTAAGTGGAATCAGCAAACGGCTATCGGGGTGGTCATGGCTGCTCAAGGGTACCCTGCTGACGTGCGGACCGGGGATGTGATCAGTGGTCTGGATGCCGTACCGGCCGGGGTGAAAGTGTTCCAGGCAGGTACGCGTGCCGATGGGGTAAATGTGGTGACGGCCGGTGGTCGTGTGCTGTGTGTTACTGCCTTGGGGGATTCGGTGCGCTCGGCCCAGGCTGCCGCGTACGCGGGCGTCAAGGCGATTCACTTTGATGGTGGATTCTATCGGGATGATATCGGCTGGCGTGCCGCGGCACGAGAGAAAGCGGCGGGCTGAGCCCGCGCGGATTCCTAATCAAGGTGCGTGCGTCACGCCACTGGGCGAGCGGTTCATTGCAAGCACCGTTTGTAATGCCGATCATGTCGGGATTGAGGCTTATATCACCCAATATCTGGAGCCACTCTCGAGTGGGTATTATCTTGGTGCAATAATTCTTGGAATAGAAGCAGGTGAAAAAAAGCCCCGCCAAGTCTGGCGGGGCTTTTTCATGCTGGGTGAGCGGATTATCCGCGCCGCATGGAGTCGTAGAACTCGTTGTTTGTCTTCGTCTTCAGGAGTTTGTCCAGCAGGAACTCCATGGATTCGAGTTCGCTCATGGGGTGCAGGAACTTGCGCAGAATCCACATTTTCTGGAGTTCTTCCGCGTCCGTCAGCAACTCTTCGCGGCGTGTGCCCGAACGGTTGATATTGATGGCAGGGTAAACACGCTTCTCGGCAATTCGGCGATCAAGGTGCAGTTCCATATTGCCGGTGCCTTTGAATTCTTCGTAGATGACTTCATCCATCTTCGAACCGGTATCGATCAGCGCCGTTGCCAGAATGGTGAGTGACCCGCCTTCTTCGATATTTCGTGCCGCACCGAAAAAGCGTTTGGGGCGATGTAGGGCGTTGGCATCCACGCCACCGGTCAACACTTTGCCCGATGAAGGGACAACGGTGTTGTAGGCTCGCGCCAGACGGGTGATGGAGTCGAGGAGAATGACTACATCGCGCTTGTGCTCGACCAGCCGCTTGGCCTTTTCGATGACCATCTCTGCAACCTGTACATGGCGGGTTGCTGGCTCGTCGAAGGTGGAGGCAACTACCTCGCCACGCACGGTGCGCTGCATTTCGGTTACTTCTTCCGGGCGTTCGTCAATCAGTAATACGATCAGATCGCACTCGGGGTGATTGGCGCTGATGCTCTGCGCAATGTTCTGCAACAGCATCGTTTTACCGGCCTTGGGTGGCGCCACAATCAAGCCGCGCTGGCCTTTGCCGATCGGGGATACGATATCGATGATCCGTGCGGTCAAGTCTTCGGTCGAACCGTTTCCGCGCTCCATCCGCATCCGCTGATTGGCGTGCAGGGGTGTCAGGTTTTCGAACAGCACCTTGCCTTTGGCCATATTTGGCGGCTCAAAGTTGATGGTGTCGATCTTCAGGAGTGCGAAATACCGCTCGCCGTCTTTCGGTGACCGTACGGTACCGGCAATGGTATCGCCGGTTTGCAGGTTGAAGCGCCGAATTTGCGAGGGTGAGACATAAACATCCGCAGGCCCCGCCAGATAGGAGCTGTCGGCCCCACGCAGGAATCCGAAGCCATCGGGCAGAATTTCAAGTACACCATCGCCGAAGATGGATTCTCCCGTTTTGGCATGGGCTTTGAGCAGCGCAAAGATCACGTCATGTTTACGGGTACGGGCAATGTTTTCAATGCCCATTGATTCTGCCATGGCCAGAAGATCGGCAACGGGTTTTGCTTTGAGTTCGGTGAGATTCATCGGTTTTAGATTAATTCAGCTATGAATGTAAGCTTGGGAAAGCTCGAGTGAGGGAAGAGTCTTGTTTGGCGGAGCCGCCGAAGGAACGCGAAATTGATCGCAATTTGGGAAAATTATGCTTGATTGTGGCACAGTTTCGGCCCGGTGCCAACAGGCGGGGCCGAAACTAATCCGGATCACGCGGGCTTACAGTGCGCCGTCAATGAAAGCAGTGAGCTGTGATTTGGAAACGGCGCCTACTTTTGTGCCTTCCACCTTGCCGTTTTTGAACAGCATCAGCGTCGGGATGCCGCGAATGGCGTGTTGACGAGGTGTTTCCGGATTCTCATCGATGTTGAGCTTGGCAACCTTGACCTTGCCTTCGTATTGCTCAGCCACTTCATCAAGGATTGGGGCGATCATCCGGCAGGGGCCGCACCATTCAGCCCAGTAATCTACCAGTACGGGCAGGTCGCTCTTCAGGACTTCTTCGTCAAAATTACTGTCGTTTACATAGGCGATTTTGTCGCTCACGGTGATACTCCTTGGTGTCAATGATTGCCCACGAATATAGATCATGGATGCGCCATGGACGATAATTGTTCATGGGGTGAGGTTGCTTTGCAAGTTTTAACTGCGATTTCTTCCGATGTTTTTCGTCATTTTCCCACACCTGAGATAACGCGCATGACCCTAACCGAACTGAGATACGTGGTGGCCGTGGCGCGCGAACGCCATTTTGGTAGAGCGGCGGCGGCGTGTTTTGTGAGTCAGCCCACTTTGAGTGTCGGGATCAAGCGTATTGAGGAAGCGTTGGATGTGCAGATTTTCGAGCGCGCAAGTCGCACGGAATTACGGATCACTCCGCGCGGCGAAGCCATCATCGAGCAGGCCACGCGGATACTTCAGGAGGTTGAGCAACTTCAGGCGATAGCCGATGCAGCAAAAGATCCACTGGTCGGTACCTTGAGAATCGGGTTGATTTACACCATCGGGCCTTATCTGTTGCCCTCGTTGATTCCGGCATTGCATAAGCGGGCGCCGCGCATGCCGATCGAGATCGTCGAAGGTTTTACCCATGATCTTGTCCATCGTTTGCAACAGGGGACGCTGGATGCCGTGGTGTTGTCGTTGCCCTTCCTGGCATCGAAGCTGGATGTCCGCCCGGTGTACCGAGAACCGTTCACCGTGGCGGTGCCGAGAGATCATTCTTTGGCCTCTGCCGACACTGTCTCGGCAGAGGCCCTGGTTGCGCAGGATCTGTTGCTGCTGGGGCAAGGGCACTGTTTTCGGGATCAGGTATTAAGCATGTGTCCGGAATGCTCACAGCCTGCCAATACGGGGCGCTTGCAGAAAACTCTGGAGGGGGGCTCTCTGGAAACCATGCGCATGATGGTCGCTTCCGGCGCAGGAATTACCGTCCTGCCGTGTTCGTCCAATATCTCGCAAAGTGGAAATGCAGGTGATTTGATCCGCTATCTCGAGTTCACCGAGCCCGTGCCTTATCGGGACGTGGCCGTAACCAGCCGAACCCGTTTTGCCCGGGCGGCGGCGGTGGATTTGCTTTGCGAGATGATCCGGGAGCACATTCCCGCCTGTTGTACCGCTATTTGATGGGTATTAATCCAGAACCACGACCTGTTCGGCTTGAGGTCCCTTGCGGCCTTGACCGATGTGGTATTCGACTTTCTGGCCTTCGACGAGTTGCAGGGTAGAGCCATCGCCTACCGCGCGGAAGTGGACGAACAGGTCTTCACCATTTTCGCGCACGATAAAGCCGAAGCCTTTGTCGGTATTGAACCATTTGACGTGGCCGACTTCGCGAACGGGTTCCGCTTCGGCGTGTTTTTCAGTGCCTGAAACGGATTTGCGTGGCAGTAGCCCACTCAGCAGAATAACGATAAAGATAATGGCGGCGGTTGCGATAAAACGCAGCAGATTGGATTCAATGAGTTGGGCGGATTGGATTTGAGTGATGGCCAGAGCCGTGATTAATGCTGCGCCGAAGGCGACGAGAGTAGAAAAAATTCGAGATTCAGTCAGTGTGTTCATTCTTGCCTGTAAGTTTCAAGTGATTGATTGTGTTTTGCTATTCGTGCCAATTTGGCGTAAACCCGCTGGTTCGGCGGGGTAGTTCATTCGGGCTGTTGCCACCCACGAGGGAGTCGGTTGGCGGTTTGTCGGCCGACCGATCATTCTGCACGAAAGTGAGTAGTCATTAAAGTGCCCGGCCGAAGTGGATTAGTGGCCATCGGGCCTGTCGAAAAGGCCTGCCCGAAGGTCGAGTGCATGATTTTTGGTGATGGTGGATCTGTGTTGATGGCCTCTATCAGGCTGTTTTTCCACAATTATTTTTTTGAATTATGGGGTTTCTCTCGATTTTGGCCCCGCTTGCGCGTAAAATTCGGCCAGTCCGATTCGACTGGTCGGCAAGCAATGTTAGATTCCTGCTCGTTTTTCCGGAGAGCATAGTGCGATATCCCGAAGTTTTTGATGTGATTGTTGTTGGCGGCGGCCATGCCGGTACGGAGGCCGCGCTTGCGGCTGCCCGCATGGGGGCGAATACCCTGCTGGTCAGCCACAACATCGAAACGCTCGGGCAAATGAGCTGCAATCCGGCCATTGGGGGTATCGGCAAGGGCCATCTGGTGCGGGAAATTGACGCCTTGGGCGGCGCGATGGCGTTGGCAGCCGACCGGGGCGGGATTCAGTTCCGTACCCTGAATGCACGTAAAGGCCCCGCTGTTCGTGCCACCCGTGCGCAGGCTGACCGCATTCTGTATAAAGCAGCCATCCGGCAGATGCTCGAAAACCAGCCGAATCTCATGCTGTTTCAGCAGGCAATCGATGACCTGCTGTTGGACGGCGACCGGGTAACCGGCGTGCGAACTCAGGCCGGTATCGAATTTTCGGGCAAAACGGTTGTGTTGACGGCAGGTACTTTCCTTGCGGGTCAGATTCATATCGGGTTGAACAATTACCAGGGCGGGCGCGCCGGGGATCCTCCTGCGCAGCGGTTGGCTGATCGCCTGCGCGAGCTGTCTCTGGGTGTCGGCCGACTCAAAACCGGTACGCCGCCACGCATCGACATCCGCTCGATCGACCTGTCGGTGATGCAAGTCCAACCAGGCGATACGCCGGAGCCGGTGTTCTCGTTCATGGGGTCGATCAAGGAACATCCACAGCAGGTCAATTGTTACATCACCCATACGAATGAGCGGACTCACGAGATTATCCGCGGCGGCTTGGACCGCTCGCCCATGTTCACCGGAGTGATCGAGGGCGTGGGGCCGCGTTATTGCCCGTCCATCGAAGACAAGATCCATCGTTTTGCCGATAAGGACTCCCATCAGGTGTTCGTTGAGCCGGAAGGGTTGACAACGAACGAAATCTATCCGAACGGGATTTCTACAAGTCTGCCATTTGATATTCAGCTGGATTACGTCCGTTCGATTCGCGGGTTTGAGCGCGCGATCATCACCCGTCCGGGGTATGCCATTGAGTATGACTTCTTCGATCCGCGCGGATTGAAGCCGACATTGGAAACCCGTGCGATCGAAGGGCTGTTCTTTGCAGGACAGATCAACGGTACGACCGGTTATGAAGAGGCCGCTGCCCAAGGGTTGATGGCCGGGGCCAACGCGGCAGCACAGGTGTTGGGGCGTGATCCGCTGACACTGCGTCGCGACGAGGCGTATGCCGGTGTGATGGTCGACGATCTGATTACACAGGGCACCCTTGAACCCTACCGCATGTTCACCAGTCGGGCCGAATATCGCCTGATGCTGCGTGAAGACAATGCGGATCAGCGTTTGACGCCGATTGGCCATGCTCTGGGACTGGTTGACGAGGCGCGCTGGCGGGCGTTCAACGAAAAAATGGAAGCCATCGCTCGTGAGCAAACGCGTCTCGGTTCGCTTTGGCTTCATCCGGATCACCCCGATGTGGCGCGTTTGCCCGGAGTCATCAGTCGAGGTGTCAATGCGCTTGATCTGTTGCGTCGTCCGGAAATGGATTATCGGCAACTGGTTGAGGTGCCCAGCCTGGCTCCGGAGTTGCCGTTGCCCGATGCGGTGACCGAGCAGATTGAAATCGAAGCGAAATATGCAGGTTACGTCGATCGTCAGAAAGACGAGGTGAGTCGTTCCGTGAAGCAGGAAACCCTGGTGTTGCCGGACGATCTCGATTACAGCCAGATTTATGGTCTTTCCAATGAAGTGCGCAGCAAGCTTGAAGCGCATCGGCCGACAACTCTGGGGCAGGCGGGGCGAATCCCCGGCGTCACTCCGGCGGCCATCTCTTTGCTGCAGGTTCATCTCAAGCGTCGAAGCCTGCTGGCAGCATCGGCTTGATTGCATTGTCGCCCGATAACGAAGTGATTGTGCGCTATGCCGAGCAAATCGGGCAGGGCGTACAAGCGATGGGACAGGAGATATCCCCTCGCGGTGCGCGGCGTATCTCGGCCTATATCCATTTGTTGGCAAAGTGGAATCGAACGTACAACCTGACGGCTGTGCGTAATCTTGAGGACATGCGCGTGCGTCATGTATTGGATGCGTTGGCCGTGCGCCCTTGGGTGAAGTTGGCGGGACGTTTGGTCGATGTCGGAAGCGGACCTGGCATTCCGGGTATCATATTGGCGCTGGCCGATGAAGCCTTGGTCGTGACGCTTATTGACTCCAACTTGAAAATGACTCGATTCGCTGAAGCAGCTGTGCGCGAGCTTGCGATCGAAAATGTGACGGTGCTGCGTGCACGGGTCGAGGAAGTGCCTGCTTCATCATTCGATCAGGCCATATCGCGCGCCTTCGCATCCACTGCCGACTTCCTTCGTTTGACGCAGCATCTCGTGCGCCCCGGAGGGGAGTGGCTTGCCATGAAAGGGCGTCTTGATGAGCGCGAGCGGCAAGACATCCCGGATGGTTTCATCTGTCGGGAAATCATCCCCTTGCACATACCCGTGCTGGATGCGGCTCGTCATTTACTGATCTATCAACGAGAGGCTGAATCATGAGCTGGACGCTCGCCATCACCAATCAGAAAGGCGGTGTGGGCAAGACCACCACCGCGGTCAACTTGGCGGCAGCCCTGCAATCTATAGGGCAGCGCGTACTCCTGATCGATCTGGACCCTCAGGGCAATGCGACGGTAAGCGCCGGGCAGGACAAGTCCGATCTGGATAAGACCATGGCCGATGTGCTGCTTGATGAGGCCCCCATTTCGGAGGTCATTGTCACAAGTGAGCCGGCCGGATTCGACCTGCTGCCCTCCAATATTGAATTGGCTGGTGCGGAGTTCCAGCTCGTCAGTCGGATCGGGCGTGAAATGAAGCTCCGTCGGGCGCTCGCCCCCTTGCTGACGAATTACGACTTCGTGCTGATCGATTGCCCGCCTGCCCTGAATACATTGACCATCAACGCCCTCGTGGCATCAGACGATGTGCTCATCCCTGTCCAGTGTGAGTATTTTGCGCTGGAGGGGCTGAGTTCCTTGCTGGAAACAATCGAGCAGGTGCGCTTGGCATTGCAGCCCGCTTTGGGCGTGGCTGGTGTGTTGCGCACACTGTATGATGCCCGCAACTTACTGGCACAGCAGGTTTCCGAACAGCTGCAAACCCATTTCGGCGATCAGCTGTTTCGCACGCTCATTCCGCGCAATGTACGCCTGGCCGAAGCGCCAAGCCATGGTCTGCCCGCCTTGTATTATGACCGTGGCTCGGCGGGCGCACAGGCGTACACCGATCTGGCGCATGAATTGGCCACACGGGCCGAGCAGCGAGCCCGGCACTAGTGTCAATATCAACGGATTCGAGAACGGATAGCATCAGATGACAGTCAAAAAGAAAGGATTGGGCAGAGGGCTGGATGCCTTGCTGCGTTCGAGTGAAGCGAAGGACGATCCCGGCGCGCAGCTGCGCGACGTGGCCCTGGAGTTGATTCACCCCAGTCCTTTTCAGCCGCGCACCCACTTTGATGAAGAGGCACTGCGCAGTCTGGCGGATTCGATCCGTGCGCAGGGACTCATTCAGCCGGTGGTCCTGCGTCGTCGTTCTGGCGAATATGAACTTATCGCGGGTGAGCGCCGTTGGCGCGCGGCCCAGTTGGCCGGTCTGCAGCAAATTCCCGCCATTGTTCGTGATATCGACGACCACCAGGCTGCGGCACTCGCGCTGATAGAAAACCTGCAACGAGAAGACCTTGATCCGATCGAACAGGCCGAAGCCATGCGGCGACTGATCAAAGAGTTCGATATGACCCACCAGCAGGTCGCCGATATCCTTGGTGTTTCTCGCCCGGTCGTATCAAATGCCTTACGCCTGCTGGATCTGGCTGACCCGGTGCGGCAACTGTTGCAGGATCGACAACTGGATGCGGGGCATGCCCGAGCGTTGGCCGGATTGCCGATGGCGCAGCAACCACAGCTGGCGGAAAAGATCGTGGCCAAGGCGCTGACGGTTCGGCAGGTCGAGGGCATGGTGCGTAAATTGAACGAGTCGGCCTTGAGCCCGCCTGTGCCGCAGCCTGCCGACCCAGATACGGCATTATTGCTTCGCCAGATTTCGGATGCGTTGGGTGTGCGGGTCGATCTGGTGCAAAACGCGCGCGGCGGCGGTCTGCTCAAGCTTCGTTTCGACCAACCGGATCAATTGGATCGCATTCTTAACCGATTGTTACAAGAGTAGGGTTGATGACGGTGTGAATTTCGGCCGGCTGCATTCAGGTAGCTATGCCAACAGTTGTTGGCGTTTGAATATGCCGGTACACTACCCACCGAATTTTGGCCGTCAGAAACAGAGAAGCGCCATGGCCGATCAAAAACAAGGGGCAAAGCCCGAGGGCGTCAAGCAGGAAGGCTACCTCGCAATACGGCTGCGTGGCTTGATGAATGTTGGTGCCGGCAATGTATTTGCTTCGACTGTAATTGCAGGCTTGCTGCTTGGATTTCTTGTGGATCGTTGGCTCGATGTGGCGCCCATCGCCATGCTGGTTGGCGGGTTATTGGGAATCATCGGCGGCATGCGTAACGCGCATCGGCTCATGCAGGCAGGCTCCCATGACCGTAATGTCTGACGGCATCGCCCGGCGAGGCCGAACGGTGCTGATTGCCCAATTCCTTGTGGCGGCAATTTCAGCAGGTCTGGCCTTTTGGTATTCCGGGTGGGAAGCTTTTTTTGGGGTTGTTGGCGGTTCCGTTATCGCGATTACTCTGATGCTTGTGCTGGGGTATACCATGCGCAAAGCGAGTGAACTGGCGGTTGAATCCCCTCAGACCAGCATGAATGTGATGTATGTCGGTGCGGTGGTTCGGTTTGTATTGGTTCTCGTATTATTCGGCATCGCGCTGGGTGGGTTGAAGTTGTCGGCCCTGCATACCGTCGCGAGCTTTGTCGGCGTCATGATCGTGGGTGTGCTTGCCTCTCGAGGGCGCGACTCGGGCAGACCGAAAAGTAAAACAGATTTAAACTTGGATTGAGGAGACTCGTGTGGCTACAGAAAATACCGGCGGCGGCTCGGTTGAGTATATCCAGCATCACTTAACCAACTTATCGGTGGGTCAAGGGTTCTGGCAACTGAATATCGATACCCTGATCTTCAGTTTCCTGTTAGGTGGCCTGATTCTGTTCGTTGCCATGAAAATTGGCCAGAACCTGCGCACCGAAACACCAGGGCGCTTCCAGAATGCCGTAGAAGGTATTCTGGAATTCGTAGACAATCAGGTCAAAGATTCATTTGGCGGCAAAGCACCTGCGCTGATCGCGCCACTGGCGTTGACCATCCTGGTATGGGTGTGGCTGATGAACTTCATGGACTTGATCCCGATTGATCTCATCCCTGCCATTGCTCATGGTCTGGGTGTTCCTCATCTGAAAGTGGTTCCCACTACTGATCTGAATACACCGCTGGCGATGGCCTTGGTCGTGTTCTTGCTCACCGTTTATTACAACCTCAAGGTCAAGGGTTTTGGTGGTTACATCAAGATGTTCTTGTTCCACCCGTTTGGGAAGTTCTTTATTCCGGTCAATATCGTCATGACCCTGATCGAAGAGCTGGCCAAGCCAATCAGCCTGGGCCTGCGACTTTTCGGCAATATGTTCGCCGGTGAACTCGTTTTCATGCTGATCGCCCTGTTGACAATGGGTGCCACGATCAGCGCAAGCCTGCTGATTTGGTTCCCGCTTCAGGTGGTGCTTGATCTGGCGTGGTTGATCTTCCACATCCTCGTGATATCGTTGCAGGCCTTTATCTTCATGGTGCTGACCATCGTGTATCTGGGTATGGCGCATATTGACGCGGATTCGCATTAATTAGTTTCTGTTTTTGTTTCGTTTTTTAACTGTTCGACTGAGGAGAATGTAAATGACCCCTGAAATGCTCGCGACAATTTATGCCTACACAGCTGTGGGCGTTGGTGTGATTCTGGCCGCTGCCGGTTTGGGTTCTGCTATTGGCTGGGGCTTGATCTGCTCCAAAACACTGGAAGGCATTGCACGTCAGCCTGAAATGCGTCCTCAGTTGATGACCAACATGTTCATTTTCGCGGGCC
>CAZZMW010000001.1:0-331269 GCA_964655215.1 uncultured Halothiobacillus sp. | reverse complement strand
TATTTCTTCATAAAACCCCCTTGTAGTTTGTCCAACTTCTGGGGGTCAGTTCAATACCGGGGCGATTCACACCCCCTAATCTGACGCTCTTTCATAAACTCACGCACGAGGACGTTGAACGTTTGGCACGTAAAAATTTTGGTCAGTGTTCGCCTAAAGCTTCACTTGAGGAATATGACAAATTCAGGTCTACAGTTGTTTTAAATATCAACCAGATGGAGCATGCTGGGTATGGTTGGTCAATAGCCTATTCTCCTGTTTTTGGCTATTTTCTTCGTTTCGCCGTGCTTTTCCGTGACATAGACAAAGCTCAAGCAACACGCGCAGCGAATGATCTCAAATTTTTGTGGATAAGGCGTTTAACCTCTCTTAGAGGAAGCGCTCATTTTTCTGTTCGAGAATTTGCAGCGAGTGTCGACTTAAATAACATCAATCTCGAATCAAACAGCAATGGTGCTGCGTTGAGGGACTCGGCGATAAGCCCATCGCTGATTACACATTTTTTGATACCCCAGAGAACGCCATTTTTCCTAAAGCCGGTATCGGGTATGCGATTTTGTGATCGATCGAGGGCCCCCTATCGATCTATGAAAAAACAGTCGGCGGCTTCGATCAACACGCACTAATCGTACCGATCAAACGAATCCGCGCGACGGGCCAGGCGTGGGTCTTTGGGCAGCAAAGTTTCATATAACTCATGGATATGCCTAGTGTTTTTTCGGCCTTTTTTGAGTGCACTTTTGATGATGTTATACACGTGTTCTTCGTCCTGAAACTCTTTCTTCTCAGATGTTTTGGATATAATTGGCGATAGTGTTCTAGCTACATTTTCCTTTGTGCGCCATCCTGAATCTGGCTTCATACTAGTCATAAGCTTCACCAATTCGTCGTGAATCTCTTTGTATTGCTTGATTGATTTCGCAATCCCACCTCGTGCCGCATTTACCTTGTTCTTGTTTTTTCTAACAATGGATTCCCCGAGGCCCAGCAGGAATCCCAGTCTCAGGCACCCTTCGGAAAATGCAAAAGTGGCGTAGTGTGCATCACCATCGGCGCGGGCATTTAAAGCAGCCAGGAAAAACGCATAGGCCATCCTTCGGGTGGCCTCAGTTAAACTTTTGATTTCGTGCTTATGGAGGTCCTCTTTGAGGATAGGGTCATTGAACCTGAAGACGAGGCTTTCTATTACAGGGAAATGTTTCATCTTTCCGAAGGCTTTGATCCTTGAGTTTATGAACTCGGCATCAATAGGCTCTACAGTAAGTGGGTATACAAGCCCGGCCTCTGGATTCTCTATGAAGCCATCAATTGCGATAAGCTCTGCAACCTTTCTCCTAATGAGCGTATCCATTGGTGTTTGCACGTAATCCCCACCAGGGTGACCGCCGTGCATAAACTTATCCAACTCGCTGTCAAATTGTTTGCGAACCTCGTCCATCGTCTCGCCCTGTGAGCTCATCAATTGATCAGAACCAAGAAGATGCCATAGATGCCGACCCAATGCATTGGTGGATTGTTATTCTTCGCGCATAAGCCACGATCAGCAGCATGTGTAAATCATGGCAAAACGGATTGCGTGGAAATGTAATCGAGCTGGGCGGGGCGAAATTGGTCCAGAAAGGGGTGGGCAAGCGGTAACAGAACACCTGATATTTCTCGGCTCTTTTGCCTAACCATCTGGCGATGGTTGTGCAAAGTTGCCCAATCAGCAACAAACAGAGCCAAGGTTAAATGGCATACCGAATGGCACACCATTGGCGGGATTGAATTAAAAAAGCCCATGAAATCATGGGCTTAATTTATTAAATGGCGGAGCGAGAGGGATTCGAACCCTCGATACGGGGTTACCGTATACACACTTTCCAGGCGTGCTCCTTCAACCACTCGGACACCGCTCCAGTTTTTCGCTCGTCATGAGAGACGGGCAGGAAAGTGGCGCGGATTCTAGCAATCGTCCGAGGCTTTAGCAAACAAACTTATACCTTTGGTCGCTCGAAAACGGCCATTGATTCAATGTGGCTGGTATGCGGGAACATGTCCATGACGCCGGCTGCGAGCAGGCGGTAGCCGTGTTCATGTACCAGGATGTGCGCATCGCGAGCCAGGGAGCCCGGATGGCAGGACACGTACACAACTCGCTCGGGGGCGAACCGGGCGATTTCCGGCATCATGGCTTCGGCACCGGCGCGTGGTGGGTCGAGCAGGACGCGGTCGTAGGTTTGTTGCATCCAGGGATGAGTCGGATCGGGTTCAAACAGGTTGCCGACGACATGTTCGGTATTGGTGATGTCATTGGCGGCTGCCGATTGCGCACCGCGTTTGACCATGTGTTCATCGAGTTCGACGGCGGTTACTTTGGCGGCCTTGCGGGCGATGGGTAGTGTGAAATTACCGAGTCCGGCGAAGAGGTCGAGCACATGATCGCCCGGTTGCACATCCAGCCATTCCAGTGCCTGCACAATCATGGCCCGATTGACGTCTGTGTTGATCTGGATGAAGTCCAGTGGTGTAAATTCTATTAATACATCGAAGCTGGGATGCGCGTATGTCAGCGGGGCGACCAGTGCCTTGTCGAGCGGGTGGATGCTGTCGTTGCTCCCGGGTTGAAGGTAAATGTCGAATCCTTCCTGTATGCCAAAGGCCCGAAGCTTTTCCTTATCGACCTGACTCAAAGGTTCGAGGTGGCGGAATACGAGCGCGACCCGCTCATCGCCGCAGGCCACTTCGATTTGCGGGATGAACTCACGGGCTTCCAGGGCGTAGATCATGTCGCCGATGTCGGTCAGTCGTTCGCCTACGCGGGGATCAAGCACGCGACAGCTTTCCAGATCGGAGAGAAAATGGGTGTGTCGTTCTCTGAACCCGACGATCACTCGTCCTTTTTTATGTACGTATTTGACGCCGAGCCGGGCTTTGCGGCGATAACCCCAATTCGCCCGAGCCAATGCGGGCAGTACGGTTTCCGGAACGACCTTGCCGATGCGTTGCAGTTGGTCGAGTAGTGCCTGTTCTTTGGTGGCCAGTTGTTTTTCGCTGGTGAGATGCTGCATGGAGCAGCCGCCACATTGGTCAAAGTGAGGGCAGGGTGGGGTGATGCGATCCGGTGAGGCCTGTTCGACGGTGACGGTATCGCCTTCGTCAAAGTGTTTTTTCCGATTGGTGTAGATAAAGCGCACAGTCTCGCCGGGTAATGCGCGACCAATAAATGTGGCCTTGCCATCGATATGGCTGACACCACGTCCTTCGAGGGTGAGGGATTCTATTTGGGCTTGAAATTCACCCTTCGGCAACTTTGGTTTTCGCACGATCGGATAGGCTCCTCAGATGATACGGCGACAAGTATGAGGATGGTATTGAAGCAGGGTTTGTTGTGTCGGGGAAGAGGGGAGAATGGTTGGTAAGGGGCTTCGGCCTTTTCAAGCAAAGTTATTTGTGAGGAAACAACCTGTTCAAGGGTATTTACATTTTGATACAGAATTCCGGTGTTCTGTTTTTTGTGGCATTTCTTTAAAAAGTCTTTTAATTCAATGCCATGTGATTGTTTTATCTGTGCCTGTATCGGTTGCTGCTCCTCTTGCACTATTTAACCGCTACCCCCATATTGTTGCCACAAGGCAGGCGTAAATACTCGATGAACGAGTGTGTAGTGACTGTCACCAATTAGTTTTAGGGACGAAGGGGGTGAATACGATGAACCGATTAGGTCGCGTTGTGTTGGGTCTGGCTACTGTTCCGTTGCTGGGTGGTTGTGTCGCTGCGGGTTATCCCGGTAGCGCGCCTATGTACTCGGGGTATGGGGTTGTGCATTCGAGCAATGTCAGTATTGGCATCAATGTACCGGTATATCCGTCATTGGTTCGGATTCCAGGGTATCCCGTCTATTACGCTCCCGGTGTGGCTACCAACTACTTCTTTTACGATGGGGTTTACTGGGTTTTCTGGGATGACGGTTGGTACCAGAGCACCTGGTATAACGGGCCGTGGGTATACGTCTCTCCTGATATGGTGCCTTTGTTTATCCTGCGGGTTCCTGTTCGTTATTACCGTTATCCTCCGGCCTATTTCCGTGGCTGGCATCAGGACGCGCCACCGCGTTGGGGCGAACACTGGGGGCCTCAGTGGGAACAGCATCGTCACGGATGGGATAAGTGGAATCGGTCTGCAGCCCCCGCACCTGCGCCGTTGCCACACTATCAGCGTGAGTACTCCGGCTCGAAATATCCTCGGGTGGAACAGCAACCCGTATTGCGTGCCGAGAGATACCGTTACCAGCCACAAGACCCTGCGGGACGTCAGCTTTATCAGGAACGTGAGCGCGAACGGGAACAGATAAGGACTCAACCTCAGCCCCCTGTGCAGCGAGGCTATGTTCCGGCGCCGCAACAGCAACGAATTCAGCCGATGCCTCAGGAGCGGAATCAGCGGCAGATGGAGTATCAGCGCTCCTATCCGTCTGCTCCTATGCTGCAGCAGCAACCACAGCCGCAACAGCAACAGATGCAGCAGCGATATCAACCGCAGCAGATGCAGCAGCGATATCAACCGCAGCAGATGCAGCCACGATATCAACCACAGCCGCAACCTCGTCCGCAGATTCAACCTCAGCAGCGGCAGGATTCGTCAGGGCGTGGGCAACAACCTGGAGCGGGTCAGCGTGGTGGCGCACCTCAAGGTCAGGGTGCCGCGCAGCGAGATAATCGGCAGCAAGGGCAGGGTGGCCGCAATAACGATCGAGACGAAAGACAGCGCCAGGATCGTTATCCGTAACGCCTGAGCGTGTTCACTCCGAGACCTTGCCATGGCGCAGGGCTTGGTTGAATCGAGTCAGGTGTCCTGTACTTTTGCGAAACCACGGATCGTGGTCACGAGTGGTCTTGCTGCCACTGCGCATACGAGACGCGTGCGATATCGAAGCGATCGGTCGTGTGGCAATACACGGAAGGTGAGCCCATGCGTCCGATCGGTGCAAAGTTGTTGATATGCAGGCGCTCATCGATCAAGTCGTCATTAACGTGGAACATGACGACTTCCCCAATAATCAGGGTATTTGCTCCGAGATGTTGTTCGCTAAACAGTCTGCATTCCATGCTGGCTTTGGCTTCCGCCACGCGAGGAACTTTGATCTTTTCGGATGGCGCGGTATGCAAATTGGCGACCTCCAATTCGCTGATCTCTGCAGGGAAGTCCGCTGCTGAAATGTTCATGGCGTTGAATAACTCTTCCGTCACCAGATTCACGACGAATTCACCGTTCGCATGGATATTCCGGGCCGTGTCTTTGGGTTCGCCCGCATCGTTTTTGCCCACGCTGAACATCACATAAAGCGGGTTGCTCCCAATGGCGTTGAAAAAACTGAACGGTGCCAGATTGACAACGCCATCGGGACTCAGGCTGCTGATCCACGCGATCGGTCGAGGCACGACCAGATTCGTCAGCAATTTGTAGTTGTCCATATTCGAGTGCTGTGCGGGATCAATGTGCATGGGGTGTTCCTCTGTGAATCGGGTTCGGGTGTTCATTAATATTTGAATCGGAGAAGGTTAGTCGATCATCTGATCAGCCGCATGAACTTGTTTCGCATTGAACGACTTGGCTGCTTCATGGCAATAGGACATCGCGAATGTGCTGGACTAATACAGTTGCGGCGTTCGTCATCCCTCAGGGAATTAAATCTCCGTGATTTGCTCATACACTGGATGTTGTCGCCTGTTTTGCAGCGATGGCTGGGGTACACTAATCGACTTCCACGTTTTACCGAATTGGGCACTATTCAATGAGCGAAAGCATTCATCACCCCGCGTTTACCTTTGTTCGTTCCCAGCCGATCGCGGCGTTGAATCTCACGGTGGATGAGTATCGTCACAATGCGACGGGCGCGCGGCATTTCCATCTGGCAACCGATGATCCGCAGAATGTCTTTCTGGTGGGATTGCGTACGGTGCCGGAAGACTCGACCGGGGTGGCGCATATTCTGGAGCACACCGTGTTGTGCGGCTCGGAGCGTTTCCCGGTGCGCGATCCGTTTTTCATGATGATCCGCCGTTCGCTCAATACGTTCATGAATGCGTTTACAGCCAGCGACTGGACGGCCTATCCGTTCGCTTCGGTCAATGTGAAAGATTTCTACAACCTGCTGGATGTGTACCTGGATGCGGTGTTTTTCTCCCGCATTGACGAGCGCGATTTCCGGCAGGAAGGGCACCGCGTCGAATTCACCACGCCCGACGATCCGACGACACCACTGACTTTCAAAGGCGTTGTGTTCAATGAAATGAAGGGGGCCATGAGCAACCCGTCATCTGTGCTGTGGCAGACGCTGACGAGTTCACTGTTCCCGACGACGACCTACCACTACAACTCCGGTGGCGAGCCGGTCGATATTCCAAACCTGACTTATGCGCAATTGAAGGCGTTTTACGAGCGGTTCTATCACCCGTCGAACGCCGTGTTCATGACCTACGGCAATTTGCCGGTGATCGATCTGCAAACGCAGTTCGAAGAGAAGGCGCTGAAACGTTTTACCCGTATCGACCCCAACTCTGCCGTGCCCATCGAACAGGCGCTGACTTCCCCTCGCTCGGTGGAGGAAAATTACGCGCTCGACGAGCCCGACACCGCCGAGAAGACCCATGTGGTCGTCGGTTGGTTGCTGGGCGAAAGTACCGATCTGGATGCGGCGCTGGAAGCGCAACTGCTTGAGGGCGTGCTGCTCGAAAACAGTGCCTCTCCGCTGTTGCGCGTGCTTGAAACCACCGATCTGGGCGGTTCGCCCTCGCCCATTCTGGGGTTGGAAGATTCGCAACGGCAGATGGTATTTGTGGCCGGGGTCGAAGGCAGCGAGCCGGATCGCGCCGAAGCCGTCGAAACTCTGGTTCTCGATACCTTGACCGAGATCGCCCAGAATGGCGTGCCAGCCGAAATGATCGACTCGGTTCTGCACCAGATCGAACTCTCCCAACGCGAAGTGACGGGCGATGGCATGCCGTATGGCTTGCAACTGATCCTGCACGGTCTGCCTGCTGCGATTCACGATGGCGACCCGATTGCGGTTCTGGACCTGGAACCTGCGTTGGGACGGTTGCGCAAAAAGGCCGCCGATAACCAATTCATCCCGAATCTGATCCGCAAACTGCTGCTTGATAACGCCCACCGTGTACGGGTCGTCCTCAAGCCGGATACCAGTTTGTCGGCCACCAAGCAGGCCGCGGAGCTGGCCCGTTTGGCTGCCATGCAGGCCTCGATGTCCGACGCCGAGAAACAGGCGGTTGTTGAACAAGCCAAGGAGTTGGCCGAGCGGCAGGCCGAGGTTGACGACATCAGCATCCTGCCGACGGTTACTCGCGAGGATATTCCCGAACATATTGACCTGCCAACACCGGAAAAGACCGTCAACCATCCGGCCACATCGATCTGGTTCAATCGCAGCACCAATGGTCTGGTTTACCTGCAAGCCGCGCTGGACTTGCCGCAACTGACACATGATGAGCTCGATCTGCTGCCGATTTACAGCGGTGTGTTGACTGAACTGGGGGCGGGCGATCGCGACTATCTGCAGATGGCCGAAGCTGTCGCCGCACGGACGGGCGGGTTTTCTGCCCGATCATCCATCCGTCCGGATCTCGACAACGCGCATAATCTGAGCTCTTTTTTCCTGTTGAGCGGCAAGGCGCTGGTACGCAATGCCGATGATCTGGTCGACCTGTTCCATCAGCACCTCAACGCGGCACGCTTCGATGAAACCAGCCGTATTCGGGATCTCATCAGCCAGATTCGATTCCGTAGCGAGCAAGGCATCGCCGGTGCTGGTCACGTTCATGCCATGAATCTGGCTTCAAGCGGTATGTCAGCACGTGCTAAGTTGACCCATGAATCGGGCGGCGTGGCCGGAGTGCGTCGCATCAAAGCGATGGATGACGCCCTCGATGAAGCCAAGGCGATCAGCGACGTTGCTGATCGCCTTGCCCGCCTGCACGCCAAACTCAAGGGTGGCTTACGCCAGTACAACGTAATTGCCGAGCGTCGCCATTTCGAGGATATTCAACCGGCGCTGGATCGTGCCATGCAGCATGGCAATCCGGTCGAACATTTCCAGCTGCCGAAGGTGCACCAACCGGTGCGCGAAGCTTGGATTGGCAACCTTGCCGTGAATTATTGCGCGAAGGCCCATGCCGCCGTGCCCCCTTTGCATGAAGATGCTGCCGCGCTGGCCGTGTTGGGTGGCTTCCTGCGCAACGGCTATCTGCACCGTGCCATTCGTGAGCAAGGTGGCGCCTATGGTGGTGGTGCGGGTTACGACTCGGAATCGGCGAGTTTCCGCTTCTACTCCTACCGCGATCCCCGGCTCACCGACACGCTCAATGATTTCGATCGCGCCATCGATTGGTTACTGGACAACGCGCATGAAGGCCGCACGGTTGACGAAGCGATTTTCGGTGTCATTTCCAGCATTGATAAGCCAGGTTCACCAGCAGGTGAAGCGAAGAAGGCTTTCCTTGATGGTCTGCATGGCCGCACGCTTGAACAGCAGCGCATGATGCGCGCCCGGATTCTGGATGTGACCGAAGCTGATCTGAAGCGCGTGGCAGAAACCTATCTGAAGCCGGATTCCGCTTCCATCGGCGTGCTTTCAGGACCGACCAAGGAAGACGAGCTGAAGGGGCTCGGCCTGCACATCGAACGGATTTAAGGCCTCTGAACAGTGGCTCCAAACGACTGGTCGGATCAGTCGTGAAGGTTTTCCGACTTGATAGGCTCGGGATAATACTTGGGTCTCTTGTCCGTCTGATTTGGGTCGCCAGATTTCGGCGATGTTGAATGGGGAGTTGCACCATGTTCCAGTTACGTTCTGTGTTCCAATCGCGTTCACTGTTCTTGTCTTCCGGCCTGGCGATGATGGCTGCGGTGAGTACGGTGGCACTGGCCGCTCCGCCGCCGGAAGCGGCCAGTTGCGCGGCCTGCCATGGCGCTCAGGGTGCGGGCCTGGCAGCAGCGAACTATCCACGCCTGGCCGGTTTGCCAGCGTCGTATCTGGCTGAACAGTTGCACTTGTTCGCATCTGGGCAGCGCCAGAACGCCATTATGTCAGGTATGGCCAAGCCACTGAGTGCGGCACAGATCAAGACGCTGGCCGACTATTACGCCAGCTTGCCCGTATCCATGGCTGCCTCTGCGCAGACAGTTCCCGCCGACCTGCTGGCACGCGGTAAGCAGCTGGCGACGGTCGGCGACTGGAAGGCAGGTATCCCTGCCTGTTTTCGTTGCCACGGCCCCGGTGGCGTCGGTGTCCCACCTTCGTTTCCTCCTTTGACCGGGCAATCGGCGACCTATCTCGGTCAGCAAATGACTGCCTGGAAAAACGGTACACGCAGTGGAGATCCCCAGGGGCTGATGCACTCGGTCGCCATGCGTATGACCGATGCCGATACGAAAGCGGTCACCGCCTGGTTGGCGGCTCAGAAGCCTGAGGCTGTGGTGGTGGGTAAGCAGAAGAACTCCGGAGGTGCGCAATGAGCAGGCAGGATCAACAACAAGATCAGCGGTACCACCACCGCTTGGGGCGCGTGGCTGCTGCGCTCATACTGGTATCTGGCGCGGCTGTGCCGTTGAGCAGCATGGCCGCCGCTGAATCAGCGCCAAAATCAGATCTCAATGCGGCTGTTTCGACGGGTTCAACCTATACGCCACCAGATCCATCCACCATTCCGAACGACGAGTTCGGCAAGATGGTGCAACTGGGGCGAAACATCATGTTCGAGACCAAGAAATACGCACCGCAGTATGTGGGTAATGCACTCAATTGCGTGAACTGTCATACGGACGGCGGCGCGATGGCTGGCTCGGCACCCCTGTGGGGCGCTTGGGTGAGCTATCCGGCCTACCGTAGCAAGAACAAGAAGGTGAATACCTACGAAGACCGATTGCAAGGCTGCTTCCGTTTCAGCATGAACGGCAAGATGCCGCCGCTGGGGAGTGATGTGCTCGTTGCGTTGTCTGCCTATTCCTACTGGTTGGCCAAAGGCTTGCCGACGGGTGACAGCAAAATTGCGGGTCGGGGCTACCCCGATATTCCAGAGCCCAAGGAAGCGCCGGATTTCGCGCGTGGCAAAACCGTTTATGAAGCCAGCTGTGCAATTTGCCATGCGGCTGATGGTCAAGGACGGGTCGTTAACGGTTCGGTGGTGTTTCCACCGCTCTGGGGGCCTCAATCATTTAACTGGGGTGCGGGCATGGGGAGCATCTCGAATGCCGCCAAGTTCATCTACGCGAACATGCCTTACGGCCAGAGCTATAGCCTGACGCCGCAACAAGCATGGGATGTGGCGTATTTCATGGATGGACATGAGCGCCCGCAAGATCCGCGTTGGCAGGGCAGTGCGGCAGCCACGCGTGCCAAGTATCACGACAATAAGAACAGTCTGTACGGCACCAAGGTGAGCGGTGTTCTGTTGGGTGATACCGGCGCGCCGAAGCCGTTCAAACCATAACCGATCAAAGACTCATTGCTCCGCGTTCGGCCTGTCGGGTGCGGGCGTTTTGACCCGCCCGCTCAATCGCGAGTCAACATTTCCTGAGCGGTTGCCCGAGTCTGGGCGGTGATATCGATGCCGCCAATCATTCGGGCGATTTCGTCGATGCGTGCCGCGTGGTCCAGCGGGACGATCTCGGTCACGGTTCCGCTTTCCAGATGGTGCTTCTGCACCTGAATCTGATGTTGTCCCTGCGCGGCCACCTGGGGTAGATGAGTGACGCAGAACACCTGTCGGGTCTGGCCGAGGGCGCGCAGGTGACGACCCACAATCTCGGCAATCGCCCCGCCAATACCTGTATCCACTTCATCGAAAATGAAGGTTTCCACTGGGTCGAAGGCGGCCGTCAGAGTCTTGAACGCCAGGCTCACGCGCGCCAGTTCACCACCCGAGGCAATCTGGTCGAGCGGTTGCGGTGGTTGGCCGCGGTTTGCACTGATGAGGAATACGACTTCGTCGATGCCCTGTTCACCGCGTAGCGCCGGATCGGCCACCGGGGTGACGGGGATATTGATCTGCCCATGCGGCATGCCGAGTTGGCGGATGGTCTCGGTGACCGCAGTCGCCAGTTTCTCGGCAGCATCTTTTCTTCTGCTGGAAATTTCGTCTGCAAGTTGGTCGTAGTCAGCGATCTGGGTCTGGATTCTGGCTTCGAGCGCGGCACTGTCTGCTTCAGCGTGATCAATGCGCGCTGCTTCCTCGCGCAATCCGGAGATCAGGTCATCCAATTGCTCCGGTGGAATGCGATGCTTGCGTGCCAGCTGGTGCAGTTGCTCGAGTCGGGCCTGCACTCGTTCGAGTTGTTCGGGGTCGTCTTCTGCCGAATCGAGCCGGCCACGTAGTGTGTCTGCGGTCTCGCTGATCTGAATCTGAGCCGTTTCCAGTGCGTCAATAAGAGGCGAGAGTGCATCATCAAGTCCCGCGATTCGAGCGAGTGCTTGTTGTGCGTGCCCAATTCGGTCGTGAACGTTTTCATCGCCATCGAACAACTGTTCCAGCTGCGAGGCGAGCACGCTGCGCCATTCATCCTGCCGGGAAAGGCGGGTCAGCAATTGGTGGCAGTGGTTGAACTCATCTGGTTCCGGCGCGATCTGATCGATTTCTTCCAGCTGGAATGCCAGCAGAGCACGGCGGTCTTCGCGGCTTTGTTCGGCTACGCGAATATCTTCAAGCTTGTGTTGGTTCTGGCGGAGTTCTCGTGAAATGTGCGCCAGCTTCTGAGTTTGTCCGGTGAGTCCGGCAAAGCTGTCCAGCAGCAGTCGCTGATAGCGTTTTTCAAGCAATTTCTGGTTGTGGTGCTGGCCATGAACGTCGATCAGCAGGCCGCCGAGCGTTTTGAGTGTAGCGGCAGGGGAAGGGCGACCATTGATCCAGATCTTGCCGCGTCCATCCCGGTTCAGGGTGCGACGGATGATGAGTTCATCGTCGAGCAGTTCCTGTTCTTCGAGAAATTCGGCCACGGGCGAGCCCGGGGTAACCTGAAACACCGCGATGACTTCCGCCTCGTCGCAGCCGGATCGAATCAGTTGCGTATTGGCCCGTTCGCCCTGAATGAGACCGATGGCGTCGATCAGGATGGATTTGCCTGCACCGGTTTCGCCGGTAAGTGTGGTCATGCCCGCGGCAAACTGCAGCTCGATTTGGTCGATCAGGGCAATGTGGCGGATGGTCAGGGAAGTCAGCATCTTGGTTCGGTTAGCCGTTTTGCTCCGCCCAGCAGAGTTTCGTGCGTAGCAGGGCGTAGTAGTCGTGGTTGCAGGGATGAATCAGGCGGATATCGTGATCGTGACGACGAATCACCAGTGTGTCACCGACATCGAGCGGATGGTTGATCTGGCCATCGAAACTCATCACGCCGCCGCCACGCGACTGGGGTTTGGGCGCGATTTCGATGACATGCTGTGCACTGACTACGATTGGTCGATAACTCAGTGTGTGCGGGCAGATCGAGACAATACCGATGGCTGGAAGGTCAGGTGCAATGAGCGGGCCACCAGCGGACAGTGCATAGGCGGTCGAACCGGTGGGTGTGCAGATCACGACGCCGTCCGAGCGCTGATGGTTGAGCAGAACACCGTTGATGTACATGTCGAATTCGACCATACGGGCAGGATCGCGCATCTTGAAGGTGATGTCATTCATCGCGATGGCGTGGATCAGCCGGGTCTCTCCGCGCATCAATGTGCCTTCGAGCAGGAAGCGGCGATCCTCGACGTAATGGCCGCGTAGCATGGCCTCAAGGTAGAGCTTCAGATCGCTGGGCAGTATGTCGACCAGAAAACCTAGTCGCCCCAGGTTGACGCCCATCAACGGAATATTCCATTGACTCAGCGTGCGTGCCGCATTGAGCAGGGTGCCATCGCCACCGAGTACGATGATCAGGTCGCAGTCCGGTTGATCGCGGTCGAAACGTGCCACCGGCAACTGATGAACCGGATTGTCGCAGGATTGTTCCAGCGCCCAGTCGATGCCCATCTGATCAAGCAGTTTGACCAGTTTCTGGAATACACGTTTGATCGCCTGGTCGGCGTAGGGTTTGGTGATGATGCCAATACGCCGAAATACCGGCGCGTCCGAAACGTCGGAAGTTGGTTCATCAGATTGCGTCTGCACGGATTTCGCGCGGACTTTTGCATGGTCAGCCACAAGTAAAACCTTTTGGGTATCTGTACTAGAGAGGAATATACCGTGCTTTTGCCTTTAATGTTTTCTTCTCCCGCCTTGAAAAATTTTGATGCCACCCCAGATTTACCCGGTATTCGCGTCGGCGACGACATTCAATGGCTTCATCTGATTTTGAGGATCACCGTATGACGGAACAATCCAAGCAACCCAACGAAGAAAACATGACCCAGGATATGAGCAAAGAAGATCAAGCGGAACAATCCGTTGCGACGGAGGAAACCCTGAACCCTCAGGCTCTGGCAGAGAAACTGGCAGAGCGTGACCAGGAAATTCTGCGTTTGCATGCCGAGATGGAAAACTTGCGCAAGCGCGTGGAGCGCGACATCGAGAATGCCCGAAAATTTGCTCTGGAGCGATTTGTAGATGGTCTGCTGCCGGTGATCGATTCTCTGGAAATGGGTATTCAGGCCAGCGAAAACGAAAATGCTTCTCTGGAAAAAATTCGGGAAGGCAGCGAGATGACGCTCAACCTGTTCCTGCAGACAATGGAGAAATTCGGCGTCCAACCGGTCCATCCCATTGGCGAGCGTTTCAACCCCGATCATCATCAGGCGATTTCCGTGCAGCCGCATGAAGGCCCTGCCGATCATGTGGTCGGCGTGATGCAAAAGGGCTACCTGCTGCGCGATCGTCTGGTACGCCCCGCCTTGGTGGTTGTGTCCAAAAATCAGTAAAGGGCTCTTGAAAACAGGGCAAATGACCGCAAATCTGATTTCGTAACGCGCCAAGTAAAGATCAGGGCGCGGTAACGAATCCGAACGAACACATTAAACCGGCTCCGTAAGGGGCTCATGAGGGAGAACATAATGGGTAAGATTATTGGTATCGATTTAGGCACTACGAACTCTTGCGTGGCCATCATGGAAGGCAAGTCTGCCAAGGTGATCGAGAACGCCGAAGGTGCTCGCACCACCCCATCCATCGTTGCTTATGCCAACGACGGTGAAATCATTGTTGGCCAACCGGCCAAGCGTCAGGCCGTCACCAATCCAAAGAACACACTGTTTGCCGTCAAGCGCTTGATTGGCCGTCGTTTCGATGAAGATGCCGTTCAGAAAGACATCAAACTGATGCCGTACGAAATCGTGAAAGCCGACAATGGCGACGCATGGGTTTCCGTGAATGGCAAGAAAATGGCACCACCGGAAATTTCTGCCCGTGTTCTGATGAAGATCAAGAAAGACGTTGAAGCGTACCTCGGCGAAACCGTGACGGAAGCAGTCATCACCGTTCCTGCCTACTTCAACGACAGTCAGCGTCAAGCCACGAAGGATGCCGGTCGTATTGCCGGTTTGGACGTGAAGCGGATCATCAACGAACCGACTGCTGCCGCATTGGCCTACGGTATCGACAAGGCGGACAACAAGGACCGCAAGATTGCCGTATATGACTTGGGTGGCGGTACGTTCGACGTGTCCATCATCGAGGTGGCCAACATCGATGGCGAGAAGCAGTTTGAAGTGCTTTCCACCAATGGCGACACGTTCCTTGGCGGTGAAGACTTCGATAACCGTTTGATCGACTTTCTGGTTGAAGAGTTCAAGAAAGAGCAGGGCGTGAATCTGGCCAACGACGCGCTCGCCATGCAGCGTCTGAAAGAAGGTGCCGAGAAAGCCAAGATTGAGCTTTCCTCAACCGAGCAGACCGATGTGAACCTGCCGTACATCACGGCCGATGCCAGTGGTCCGAAGCACATGAACATCCGCTTGACCCGCGCCAAGCTCGAGTCGCTGGTTGATGACCTCATTACCCGCACCATCGAGCCGTGCAAGATGGCGATCAAGGATGCTGGCGTATCGTTGAGCGATATTGATGAGGTCATCCTCGTCGGCGGTCAGACTCGTATGCCTAAAGTCCGTGAAGCGGTGAAGAACTTCTTCGGCAAAGATCCGCGTAAGGATGTAAACCCCGATGAAGCGGTTGCAGTGGGTGCGGCCATTCAGGGCGGCGTACTGTCCGGTAGTGTTAGCGACGTGTTGTTGCTGGACGTCACTCCGCTGTCACTTGGTATTGAAACCATGGGCGGCGTGATGACCAAGCTCATTGAGAAGAACACCACCATCCCGACCAAGGCAAGCCAGGTGTTCTCAACCGCGGACGACAACCAGACTGCGGTGACGGTGCATGTGCTTCAGGGTGAGCGCGAAATTGCTTCCGGCAACAAATCGCTGGGTCGTTTCGACTTGACTGATATTCCGTCAGCGCCACGCGGTATGCCGCAGATCGAAGTGACTTTCGATATCGATGCCAACGGTATCTTGAACGTGTCTGCGAAAGACAAGGGCACCGGTAAAGAGCAGAAGATCGTCATCAAGGCGAACTCAGGTCTTTCCGATGCGGAAGTACAGCGCATGGTCGATGACGCCGCCGCGCACGCGGAAGAAGACAAGAAACTGCGCGAGTTGGTTGACGTACGCAACCAGGGCGATGGTTTGATTCATACGGTTGAGAAAACCATGAAGGAAACCGAAGGCCTGAGCGATGCGGACAAGCAACCCGCTACCGATGCAATTGCTGCTTTGCGCGAAGCGATGAAAGGTGACAACAAAGCCGACATCGAAGCGAAAATCGAAGCGTTGACCCAGGTTTCCTCTGCACTGATGCAGAAAGTTTCGGCGCAACCACAGGAAGCCGGTGCAGAAACCACGTCAGCGAAAGACGATGACGTCGTTGACGCCGAATTCGAAGAAGTCAAAGACGACAAAAAATAAGCCGTGCGCTTAGCCGCTCTCCTTGCGAGAGCGGCTTTTGTACAGGCATCCAGTTTCTGATACGGCATGGGTGCATATGCATTCTTGCCGTTTAACTTTTGAGCAGATTATGGCGAAGCGTTGTTATTACGAAATTCTTGAAGTGGAACGCACGGTATCGGGCGATGAGCTGAAAAAGGCCTATCGTCGGCTGGCAATGAAATTCCACCCGGATCGCAATCCCGATGACCCTTCTGCCGAAGAGAAATTCAAGGAAGCCAAGGAAGCGTTCGAAACGTTGTCCGACCCGCAGAAGCGGGCTGCCTATGATCAGTTCGGCCATGCCGGTGTCAATCCGGGCATGGGTGGTGGCGGCGGCTTTGGCGGCGGTGCAGGGTTTGCAGATATCTTCGGTGAGGTGTTCGGCGATATTTTCGGTGGCGGCGGCGGGCGTTCACGCGCCTATCGCGGTGCCGATATGCAATATCACCTCAAGATTTCTCTGGAAGAGGCTGTTCGCGGCACGACGGTAGAAATTCAGATTCCAAGCACGGAACCCTGTGATGTCTGCCATGGCACAGGAGCGAAACCCGGCACGGGTAAGAAGACCTGCGGTACCTGCCATGGTGCTGGCGCGGTACGTGTCCAGCAGGGGTTCTTCTCCATCCAGCAAACCTGTCCGACCTGTGGCGGTTCGGGTGAAGTGATCGAGGATCCCTGCGATGCCTGCCATGGCGCGGGTCGGGTTGAAACTCAAAAGACCCTGTCGATCAAGATTCCTGCGGGTGTCGATACCGGCGATCGTTTGCGGCATAGCGGTGAAGGTGGTCCCGGCGAGCAGGGTGGCCCGGCAGGTGATCTGTATGTTCTGATCGAAGTCAAACCACACCCGATATTCCAGCGTCAGGATGCTGACCTGCTCTGTGAAATGCCGATCAGCTTCGTGACAGCTGCCTTGGGTGGTGAGATTGAGGTGCCGACACTGGATGGCCGTATCTCGCTCAAGATCCCGGCTGAAACCCAGACGGGCAAGGTGTTCCGTTTGCGTGGCAAAGGGGTGCAACCGGTGCGTGGGGGCTCTAAGGGCGATATGCTCGTGACCGTCCACGTCGAAACACCGGTCAAGCTCACTAACGAACAGAAGGAACTTCTGCTGGCATTTGAGCGTTCGCTGATCGGCGAACAGGGTGGGGAGATTCCTGCTCAGCATCGTCCACGTGAGCGTTCGTGGTTGGATTCGGTTAAAAGCTTCTTTGACGATTTGCGTGGCGAGTAATGGGTGTCCGTGATTTGCTGATACCGATTAATTGTCCTTCGATGGACTAAACTCAAGTTCGTCCGCTGTCTTTAAATAGAGGTCAAGGCGGCAGGTTAAGTTGTCGGAACGAGGCTGGTGTTCAACAGGAGACAAGTGATGACAGGCAAGACAAAAAACGGGTTGATCTTCGGGTTAATGATCTGTGGATGGCTGTTCATGCCATTGGCTCAGGCGGCTCAAGGGTTGTATTCGATGAAGGCGCTCATGGATGCGCCCGTATATGCCGAGGGTCATTCGAAATCGATTGGTGAGGTCGATAACGTGATCGTCGATGAACAGATGAAAATCACGGGCATCGTGATTGATGTTGATAACTCAGCTTCACAGATGGACGGCAAGAAGCTGTTCGTGCAAACCGGATCGTTCCGATTGAAAACCGAGCGGGATGCGCACCTTGATGATGTGCGCTACACCGTGTACTTGCATGAATCGGTTGCGGGCATGACGCACTATCCAGTAGTGGATAACAGCTGGTGGCAAACAGCGAAGCAGGCAGCATCGGCGGTATGGGAAAAAACCAAATCCACCGCCAGAAGCGCCTGGGATGCGACCAAGGAAGCCACGCGAAATGTCCTCGACACGATCCGTGAAAAAACCCGGTAGGTCGATTACATTTTTGTTGTGCGGGTCGCGTGAGTGGTTTTAACTGTTTTTCTTAAAAAAACAGGACTTTGAGCGATGCTCAAGGTTCGGTGATTGCCGGATAAATTTGACTTCCGGCGAGAACCTTTTTATATTCCGCATCCCGCGATCAACGATAAAAGAAAAACGGGCCCCAGTCGGGGCTTTTTTATTTTGTCCCATTTAGAGATTAATCCGTAGTGCAGAAAATCCCAGAATCCATTGAAACCTTATTACAACCTGTTGTTGAAGCAGCCGGTTGTGTTTGGGTGGGCGGTGAGTTCCGGGGTGGCCCGGATGGTTTGTTGCGGGTGTACATTGATACGGAAGCTGGTGTGACGTTGGATGATTGCACGAAAGTCAGCGACGCCCTGAGTGGTGTGCTTGATGTCGAAGACCCGTTCCCGGGTTTCTACCGGCTTGAGGTGTCCTCGCCGGGTGTTGAGCGTCCAATGTTCCGTGCCAGCGATTTTGCCCTGTTTATCGGCCAGAAGGTGCATGTGCGCCTTCATCGGCCACTGGCTCAGCGCCGTCGTTTCGAAGGTGTCGTCAAAGCTGTCGAAGGCGAGCAGATAAGCATGTCCATCGAGGGTGATGAAGATGTGTTCACCTTCCCGTACGCGGAGGTTGAGCGAGCCAATCTGGTTTTTGAATTCGGCGGTCAAAAAAATGATCGTCAAGCACGTCGCTCTGCGAAGTAACTCAAGGGAATATCCACCATTATGAGCAAAGAGATTCTTTTTGTAGCCGATGCGGTTTCAAACGAAAAAGGTGTTGATCGCGAAGTCATTTTCGAGGCGATCGAGGCCGCGCTTGCCCAGGCTGCTCGCAAACGTCATGGCGGCGACATCGATACACGCGTGCAAATCGACCGTGATACGGGTGATTACCGCACATTCCGTCGCTGGCAGGTTGTTGAAGGTGATTCTTCCGAGTTCCCAGAGCGAGAAATGATTCTCGAAGCGGCGCAGATGGATGATCCCGATATCAAAGTGGGTGACTTCGTCGAGGAAGAAATCGAATCCGTCGAATTTGGTCGTATCGCGGCTCAGGCCGCCAAGCAAGTTATCGTGCAAAAAGTGCGCGAGGCAGAGCGGCGCCAGATCGTAGACGCCTACATCGACCGTAAGGGCAGCCTGATCATGGGGCTGATCAAGCGGATTGACCGTGGGAATGTGATCCTGGACTTGGGGGGCAATGTTGAAGCCCTGATTCCTCGCGATGAAATGATCGGTCGTGAAGCGGTGCGTCCCGGTGATCGTCTTCGTGGATATCTGGCGGATGTGCGTCATGAGCCCCGTGGCCCTCAGCTATTCGTTAGCCGCACCGCGCCGGAGTTCCTGATTGAATTGTTCAAGTTGGAAGTGCCGGAAATCGAACAGGGTCTGATTGAAATCAAAGGTGCCGCCCGCGACCCGGGTCTGCGTGCCAAGATTGCGGTTGAATCACGCGATAGCCGTATTGATCCGGTAGGTACCTGCGTTGGCATGCGTGGTTCACGTGTCCAGTCGGTAACCAATGAGCTCAACGGTGAACGCGTTGACATCATCATCTGGGATAGCAACCCGGCGCAGTTCGTCATCAACGCCATGTCACCGGCAGAAGTCGTGTCGATTGTGGTGGATGAAGACCGACACAGCATGGACGTTGCCGTTACTGAAGAAAAACTCTCCCAGGCGATCGGCCGTGGTGGCCAAAACGTGCGTCTGGCTAGCCAGTTGACCGGATGGCACCTGAATGTGATGGGCGAGGAAGAAGCGGTCGCGAAAGTAGAAACCGAAACACGTCGCGCCACCGAATCGTTCATGCGTGATCTGGACGTCGATGAAGACGTGGCCGCCGTACTGGTCGAGGCAGGTTTCTCCTCTCTGGAAGAAATTGCCTACGTGCCTACCGCGGAGCTGCTGGATGTCGAAGGTTTCGACGAGGATATCGTCGAAGAACTGCGCAACCGCGCTCGCGACGCACTGTTGGTACAGGCCATTTCTGACGACGCCGGCGAATCTACGGAAGAACTCGATATCGCCAAGTTGGAAGGCATGACGCCTGAGCTGCTCGCCACATTGAATGCGGCTGGTGTTCACACATCAGACGATCTGGCCGAATTGTCGGTCGACGAGATGACCGCTTTCGAAGGCGTGGATGAGGCATTGGCCCATCAGTTAATTATGGCGGCGCGTGCGCCGTGGTTTGCCTGATATCTCAGCCCTGAAGATTAGGTAAATAGTTTTGCGCTGTACCGACTTTGTAATCGGTAGCGAATAGGCTCTGTTCCAGTCGCGTACGCGCAGTTGGTATTGAATTTTGATTAAGAGACGACCACAGGAGACCACATGTCCGAGGTCACGGTTAAAGATTTAGCGAAAACAGTTGGTTCCACCCCAGAGCGTCTGCTTGTGCAGTTGGCCGAGGCTGGCGTGCAGGCAAGTTCGGCGGATTCACTGATTGGCGATGGCGATAAAATGAAGCTGCTGGCCCATTTGCGGCAACATTCAGCCAAAGATGCCGGTGAAACCAAGCCCAATCGCATCACCTTGCAACGTAAGAAGCAGGAAGAAATCAAGGTCGGCGGTGGCGCAGCTCGCGGCAAAACAGTTGCTGTCGAGTATCGCAGCCGTAAAACCTATGTTGCCCGTGAGGCAGTTCCCGCACAGCCGGTCGAAGAGAAGCCAATCGTGGTCGAACCTGTTGCCGCGACGGTACCTGAGCCTGTTGTTGAACCACGCGTGGAAAATACGCCGGTTGTGACGGCAGAATCGCCTGCAACTCATGAGACGGGAGCTGTGGCGGTTGGAGCTGAGCAAGTTGTCGCCGAAAGTCCAGTGGATGAGACTGCGCCGGTCAAAAAAGAAGAGGCCCCAATCCATGCCGCTGCTCCTGCAGTGGCTGAGCCATTCGACACGGTCCTTGATGAATCGGCTGATGAGAAATCGGCTTCCGATGTTCTGCCACAAGCCATTGATGAGTTGACGGGGCGGCCCAAATCTCGATTGCGCATTATTGCAATGCCTACTGCCGAACCTGAAGGCGCGCCATCCAATGGCCGCCCAGCCCCAGCAAAATCGGCTGCCGAAGAAGAGTCAGCACGTAAGAAGGGCGCCAAACACAGTGGTAAGGGTCGTCATGAACGTGAAGTCAAAACCGGCCGTTCAGAACTTCATCTGGGTGCGGGCGCAGAAGAGCGTCGCGCCAAGCGCGGCCGCAAGTCTTCTGCCCGGTCTGGCGTTGCCAGCAAGCAGACCAGTAACTTTGAAAAGCCAGTGGCCCCCGTCATCCGTGATGTAACGATTCCGGAAACAATTTCCGTGTCCGATTTGGCGCAGAAGATGTCGGTCAAAGGTGTGGACGTTGTTAAGACACTCTTCAGCATGGGTGTGATGGCGACGATCAATCAGATGATCGATCAGGACACCGCCGTACTTGTTGTTGAAGAAATGGGTCATACACCGATTCCAGTTTCCGATTCCACGCTGGAAGCAGAACTGGATGAAGCGATCGAACAAGGCGTGGCGCTGCCACGCCCGCCGGTGGTTACCGTTATGGGTCACGTTGACCATGGTAAGACCTCATTGCTGGATTATATCCGTCGGGCGAAAGTCACGGCAGGTGAGGCCGGCGGTATTACCCAGCATGTGGGCGCCTATCATGTTGAAACCAATCGCGGCGTGATCACTTTCCTCGATACTCCCGGTCACGAAGCCTTTACAGCCATGCGCGCCCGTGGTGCCAGTGTCACCGATCTGGTGATCCTGGTTGTCGCTGCAGATGATGGCGTGATGCCGCAAACCAAGGAAGCCGTACAGCACGCACGTGCTGCTGGCGTGCCGATTGTTGTGGCGATCAATAAGATCGACAAACCCAATGTCGACCTTGAGCGGGTACGTAGCGAACTGTCCCAGCTGGAAGTGATTTCAGAAGAATGGGGTGGTGACACACAATTCGTACCGGTATCGGCTAAAACCGGTGTTGGGATTGACCAGTTGCTGGATGCCGTTTTGGTGCAATCGGAAGTACTGGAACTCAAGGCACCGGTAGAAGGCCATGCCAAGGGCACAGTGGTTGAATCTTCGCTTGAAAAAGGACGTGGCCCCGTTGCGACGGTCCTGGTTCGTAGCGGTACGCTCAACAAGGGTGATGTTGTGCTCGTTGGTTCGGAATACGGTCGTGTTCGCGCCATGCTCGACGAAAACGGCGCCCCCATCGAGTCCGCTGGCCCATCGATTCCAGTGGTAATCATCGGGCTTTCGGGTACACCTCAGGCTGGTGACGATCTCGTGGTGGTCGAAGATGAGCGCAAGGCACGTGAGATTGCTCTGTTCCGTGCAGGCAAATACCGCGATAGCCGTTTGGCGACCCAGCAGTCTACGAAGCTTGAAAATCTGTTTGATCAGATGAAGGAAGGTGAAGTGGCTACCCTGAACGTTCTGGTTAAGGCCGACGTGCAAGGTTCTGCCGAAGCTATCCGGGACAGTTTGAACAAGTTGTCTACAGATGAAGTCAAGGTCAATGTGTTGATGAGCAGTGTCGGTGGTATCACCGAGTCGGATGTAAATCTGGCGACTACTTCCAATGCGATTCTGATCGGCTTCAACGTCCGAGCCGAGGCTTCTGCACGCAAGCTTGCCCAGGCTCAGAACGTTGAAATCCGTTACTACAGCATCATCTACGAAATGATCGATGATGTTCGCCACGCCATGAGTGGTTTGCTGGGTACGGAAACACAAGAGAAGATTGTTGGCTTGGCCGAAGTGCGCGACGTCTTCCGTTCGCCGAAGTTTGGCGCCATCGCTGGTTGTATGGTTACCGAAGGGGTTATCCGCCGTGGCAACCCGATTCGCGTGCTGCGTGACCACGTGGTGATTTACGAGGGTGAGCTCGAGTCTCTCCGTCGCTTCAAAGACGACGCACAGGAAGTTCGTGCGGGCTTTGATTGCGGTATCGGTGTCAAGAACTACAACGACGTTCGCACCGGTGACATGATCGAAGTGTTTGAGCGTGTCGAAGTTCAGCGTACCTTGTCGTAAGCAGTCATTTTTAGCCTGCCACGCAAAAGTGGCAGGTTTTTATTCAGAACAACAGGGCAGGCCAGATGCCACAAGGTTTTAGTCGTCATCAGCGCGTGGCGGAGCAGATCCGTCGCGAAATTGCTGATCTTTTGCGTGAAGAAATCCGCCAGGCAGGCATTAGTTTGCTAACGGTGACCGATTGCGAAGTTACACGCGATCTGAGTTACGCCAAGATTTTCTATAGCGTGCTGAATATTTCAGAACGCGAACGTGCACAAGCATGGCTGGATTCGGCTGCGGGCTTCCTGCGTACTGAGCTGGCTCATCGGATGCGTTTGCGCAGTGTGCCGCGTCTGAGCTTCCAGTTTGATGCTTCCATCGAGCGTGGTATGCAGATGGATGCGCTGATTTCTGCTGTGCGTAAGCAGGATGACGAACATGTCCAGGCTGACGATGCCGATAGCTCGCCTTCCGGTGACCAACCGGATGGGAAGACATCATGAGTCGCCGCCGTCGTGGTCGTGAAATCAATGGCATTTTGCTGCTGGATAAACCCATCGGATTGAGTTCCAATCAGGCATTGCAGCGCGTCAAGCATCTGTTCCAGGCTGCGAAGGCCGGGCATACCGGTAGTTTGGATCCCGAAGCCACAGGCATGCTGCCATTGTGTTTTGGTCACGCGACCCGTGTTTCGGGGTTGTTGCTGGATGCCGATAAAACCTACCGTGTCACAGGTCGACTCGGCTTGCGTACCGAAACGGGGGATATGGAAGGCGATGTGGTAGAAGAGCGCCCCGTGCCTGAATTGACGACCGAGCAGCTTGAAACCTATCTCACGCCCTTTCGTGGTTTGGTCGAGCAAGTGCCACCCATGTATTCAGCGCTGAAGGTTAATGGAAAGCGGCTGTATGAGTTGGCGCGAGCCGGTGAGGTGGTCGAGCGCAAGGCCCGTTCGATTAACTTCTACCATATCGAGTTACTGAATTTCGACGGTCGCGATTTCGACCTTCTCGTCCATTCGAGCAAGGGGGCTTATATCCGCACCTTGATCGAAGACATTGGTGAGGCGGTTGGTTGTGGTGCGGTTGTTGCCAAGTTGCGCCGAATCGGTGTCGGCCCTTGGCTGACCGAGTGGCCGGAGGTCGCGGGTGATGCCCCGGCAAAATCCGCAAAGATGTGGACACTCGATGAATTAATCAAACTCAATGAATCGGATGCGGAAATGGCGATAAATCATGCTATTCTGCCGACCGATTCGGCGTTGGAGAGTTATCCGGTGGTTCAACTGGATGCGGACAGCGCCTTTCATATTCGTCATGGTCATCCGGTGTTTGTGCCCAAAGCGCCACAAACCGGGTGGTTTTGTATTTACGGACCCGACGACCTCTTCCTGGGAATGGGGGAAGTTCTGGATGACGGACGAGTGGCACCGCGACGGTTGTTTGCGGCGCTATAACGGTGAGGCTGGTCTAGACCATTCTCGCCACGCATCGGTAAAGGGCGCGGATTCGCTCTTGCCAGATGTTATTTTTAATCAACCTTTCCCAGGTGAAACAGGAGCAATCTCATGTCATTAACTACAGAACAGAAATCTCAGGTTGTCGCTGACTACAGCCGTGGTGCAAACGATACCGGTTCCCCGGAAGTGCAAGTCGCTCTGCTGACCACCCGCATCGTGCACCTGACAGAGCACTTTGCCGAGCACAAAAAAGATCACCATTCCCGTCGCGGTCTGTTGAAGCTGGTCAACCAGCGTCGCAAACTGCTGGACTACCTGAAATCCAAAGATTTGGGTCGTTACCAGGAACTGATCAGCCGTTTGGGTCTGCGTAAGTAACCAGTCAGGGCGACGGTATTGCGTCGTTCCGCAAGTGATTTTCATCCCGGACTTGTGCCGGGATTGTTTTATGTGGGTGCCGACGGCATCCATTTTCGATTTTGAAATAAGAAAAGGGGATGCCTGTGGCCGTTTTTACCGAACAATTTGATTATGGACGTCATTCCGTCACGTTGACCACTGGTGAAATTGCCCGCCAGGCTTCTGGTGCGGTGATGGTGCAGATGGGCGATACGGTGGTACTGGTGACTGCTGTTGTCGAGAGCGCACCGGAGCCCGGGCAGGACTTTCTGCCGCTGACAGTCGAATATCAGGAAAAGTTTTACGCGGCTGGCCGTATTCCCGGTGGTTTCTTCAAGCGGGAAGGGCGGTCGACCGAAGCGGAAACCCTGATTGCCCGACTGATCGATCGTCCTTTGCGCCCTCTGTTTCCCAAGGGGTTCTATAATCAGGTTCAGGTGATTGCCCAGGTGTTATCACTCGACCCGGAAGTGCCTGGAGACATCCCGGCCATGCTGGGCGCTTCTGCGGCCTTGGCTTTGTCTGGTCTGCCTTTTGATGCGCATCTGGGAGCGGCTCGCGTTGGTTATATCAATGATGCATTCGTGTTGAACCCTTCTCACTCGGAAATGGCCGATTCTCGGCTTGAACTCGTGGTGGCGGGTACCGAAGAAGCCGTGCTCATGGTCGAATCTGAAGCGGATCGGTTGCCGGAAGCCACGATGCTGGATGCGGTCATGTTCGGTCATGAGGCGGCGCAGTCGGCTATTGCGGCGATTCGTCGTCTTGCTGCCAATGCAGCCCGTCCGGCCATGGCCTGGGCGCCTCCGGTTGAGCATCCAGAGCTGGAAGCCAAAATCCGTGTGGCATTTGGTGATTCTATTGCCGAGACGTACCAAATCGCTGAAAAACAGCAACGCTACCTGCGTTTGAACGAGTTGCGTGAAGAAGCCATCGCCCAGTTTGCGGATGATGTCGCTGTGCCTGCCAAGTTGGTCTCCACTCTTCTCGAATCTTTGGAATCATCTGTTGTCCGCGGTCGCGTTCTGGATGGCGCAGCACGCATCGATGGTCGTGACACCAAAACCATCCGCCCGATTACCGTAAGAACGGGTGTACTGCCACGCGTCCATGGCTCGGCTCTCTTTACCCGCGGTGAAACTCAGGCCTTGGTTGTGACGACGCTCGGTTCGGCTCGCGATGCGCAATTGATCGATGCGGTGGTTGGTGAGTACAAGGAGTCATTCATCTTCCATTACAACTTCCCCCCATACAGCGTGGGTGAAACCGGACGGTTCGGTGCGCCAAAACGTCGCGAAATCGGTCACGGCAATTTGGCTCGTCGTGGTGTTAAGGCCGTCATTCCTAATCCGGACAACTCTCCGTACACACTGCGTGTGGTGTCGGAAATCACAGAGTCCAATGGCTCAAGTTCCATGGCCAGCGTGTGTGGCGCATCCTTGTCGATGATGGATGCCGGTGTGGAAATATCGTCGCCGGTAGCCGGTATCGCTATGGGACTGATCAAGGAAGGCGATCGGTTTGTCGTGCTTTCCGACATCCTCGGTGATGAAGATCACCTTGGCGATATGGATTTCAAGGTTGCCGGTACTGCCGACGGTGTTACGGCGCTGCAAATGGACATCAAGATCAACGGCATCACCCGTGAAATCATGAGTCAGGCGCTCGATCAGGCCAAAGGTGGGCGTCTGCACATTCTGGGGATCATGAACACGGCACTTGCCGAGCCGCGCAAGAGCGTTGCCCCGAACGCGCCCCAGTTCATCAAGTTCAAGATTAACCCGGACAAGATCCGGGAGGTGATTGGCAAGGGTGGGGCGACTATCCAGGGGATTACCCGCGATACCCATACGCAGATCGATATTTCAGATGATGGTCAGGTAACCATCACCGCGACCTCCGCTGAGCAGGGCGAAGAAGCGCGTCGACGCGTCGAGCAAATTACGGTTGAGGCTGAGGTCGGTAAGATTTATGAAGGCAAGGTGGTGCGGATCACCGATTTCGGCGCTTTTGTGAATATCCTGCCGGGTAAGGATGGCTTGCTGCATATCTCTCAAATCAGTGATGAGCGTGTGGAGCGCGTGACAGACAAGCTTCAGGAAGGTGATTCCGTTCGCGTACTTTTGCTTGAATTGGATAAACAAGGTCGCATGCGCCTGACCATGAAGGGCCTGGACGCCTCGGCGGCCGACTGAAAAGGCTCACCCCGAGCTTTTACGGCTAACCTACTGTAGTCGTATGCGTTCAATCGGTACCATTCTCGGGCGAGGTGTCGTCAGGCGGGGATGAGACACCATCCCCGTGTCTCGCGATCTGCGGGTTTTCTCGTTTGACCGAGTGCCAATCCTGTTATTGCCTGATAAAACTGAGTTTTGTCATCATCTTCGGCTAGCATGGGATGGTGTTTTTCGCTTTAATGAGCGCGACGTCTTTTGGTTTATGTGATTCGACGAGGCTATTTGCCCGATATTAAGGGAATACTGATGACACCCACACCCATGTTGATTCAACATATCCGCTTGGCTCGCCAGCCGATTGTAGACCGAGAATTGAATACCATCGGATATGAGCTGCTCTACCGTGCGCAGGATGCGGATCAATCTGCCCGTATCAGTAATTCCAACCAGGCTACCGCTTCGGTCGTGATCAACGCATTAACGGAAATTGGCTTGGATGTGCTGGTGGGTACCCAACAGGCATTCATCAATGTGCCACTGAAATTGCTGTTCAACGATGTCCTGAAAGGCATTATGGCTCGCCAGTTGGTGTTGGAAATATTGGAAACGGTCGAATGCAATGAATCGACTGCCGAAGCGATGGCCACGTTAAAACAACTTGGTTTTCGTATGGCACTGGATGATTTTCCGGTGGACAACATCGGTCAGCCTTGTGTCAAGAGTACGCACTACGTCAAGCTGGACGTGCTATCCGACGGCGTCGATAAAATCGCACAAGTGGTTGAGCGTGCGCACGAAGCAGGTTTGAAGGTAATCGCTGAAAAGGTTGAAGAATGGAGCGATTACGAGGCACTGAAAGCCGCAGGCGTCGATTATTTCCAGGGGCATTTCTTTTCCCGTCCGGAAATGATTGTTCGTCAGACCATCCGGGCAAACAAGGCCCATCTGCTGAGTATGTTGATCCTGCTTCAGGACGAAAATGTCACTCTTGATGCGATTTCGGAGAAGATAAATACAGATCTGGGGCTGACTTACCGTTTGTTGCGGTTGGTCAACTCTGCGGCCATCGGCATGCGTCGTAAGGTTGAATCCGTATCTGACGCCGTACGCATGCTTGGCATCAATACCATTCGAAGCATGGTTTACCTTTCGGCATTGACGGGTGTGGCAGGGAAGTCATCGGCTTTGATCACCACCGCGATGGTTCGCGCCCGATTTGCAGAATTGCTCAGCAAGAAGACTGGATTGGGTAACCCTTCGTCTGCATTCATGGTGGGTTTGTTCTCAACATTGGATGCTTTTTATGACCAGCCTATCGAGCAGATCGTCAGTGAATTACCGCTCGCAGACAGTGTTTCAGAGGCTTTGGTGAGTCGGAAGGGGGTGCTCGGGGAAGTGCTGGAATACGTCGTATTCTATGAGCGCGGCATGTGGCTTGATGGAGATGAAATTACCGACAAGCTGAACGCCTGTGCACCCGAACTTTATGTCGAAGCAGTCAACTGGGCAGAAAGAATCGCCTAAATCGAGTAGGCAGATGGCGGGCGGAAAGGCTGTGCCCGCCAGTTTTCACTTGGTTGGGACACAGCTCTGCTCAAATGCCGTCTAGAAACGACCGCAATCAGGGTTGATGTATTGCAGCATCTGAATGTGCTGCTGGTTCATCCGACGGTTGATCTCCCGGATGCTGTACACGATGGCACGCATGACCTTGTACACGATGATGGGATTATCCATTAACAGTGCTTCAAGTCGTGCCCGTTCGATAGTCAGTACCACGGCATCACCCACCGCGCGCAGTGTCGCACTGTGCGGCGCTCCATCCAGAAACCCAGACTCACCCGCGAGTTCACCTTGGCCCAGCAAATGCAGCGTATCACTGAATCCCCGGCCCGTATCCCTGCTCACGGCAAAGCGCCCTGACATGATGATGAACAACGTGTTGTTACTGGAACCTTCTGCAAAGAGCAGTTGGCCATTGGGGATGGTCTGCTGCTCACAAATAGAGGCCAGCGTCTGGCATTGTTCGGCAGTTAGTTCACGGCCGATAATGGTGTCTTGCAGGTTTCTGCCTTCGATGGTCATTCTGGAGTTCCGAGCAGTGAAAGTTTGATTATACCCGTCTGAGCACGGGGTTTGATTGTGCGTTATTTCCGAGTTGCGAATCAAGGCCGCAAATTGGAAGAGGAGCGAATCGGGGTTGACTGATCATCCTCTCAAGGGATTTTTTTATAGCCCAGAAACACGAATACCACTTTGACCGTGGTATTCGTGGGCTCGCTTTTGCCGATGTGTCGCTCGATGTGCTCGAGTCGTTATCCGGCGTGAATAAGCTTAGGGTTTGGTTGCTGGCGCAGGTTCTGCGGCAGGTTTGGGTGCTTCTGCCGGTTTCGCTTCCGGAGTGGTGGGAATAGACATGATGTCAATTTTGGCTTTTGAGCGTAATTTTTTGATCAGGTCTTCAATGGCCGTACGACGATATTGGGTTTCAAGCTGTGGTTTGAGTTCCGAAAATGTCGGTGGTTGAGAGAGTCGGGTGTCTTCCAATTTGATGACATGCCAACCGAATTGCGATTTGACTGGCTGCTGCGTGATCTCACCCTTTTTGAGCTTTTCGACGGCCGCAGAAAACTCGGGCACCATCTGGTCGGCATCAAACCAACCGAGTTCTCCGCCCTGTTTGGCCGAGCCGGGATCTTGGGATTTGTCTTTGGCCAATTGATCGAATGGCGTGCCACTGTCGAGTTGCTTGATGATTGCTTCTGCTTCTTCCTTGGTTTTGACCAGGATGTGGGCCGCTTTGTATTGCGTGGTGCTCGGATAACCCTTGATGAATTTATCGTATTCGGGCTTCAGTACGGCATCCGATACATCCATCTTGCTGAGGTAGTTGGACAGGTAATCGTTGGCGAGTTGGTTGTCTACTGCATTCTGGATCTGCGCCTTTGTTTTGATCTGCTTGTCCAGGCCTTCCTCGCGTGCTGCGCTGGCCAACAGACGTAACTCAATCATGCGCTCGACCAGGTGTTGTTCCGGCATGGCTTTGGGCAGCGCACCCTGGATGACTTTCAGGTTTTCTTCATACAATGGCTGGCCATTGATGGTGGCGATGATCTTGCCACTGGTTACCTGGGCAGAGGTATCTGCTGTGTTCATGGCGGGGTGTGTGGCTGCTTCATTTCCCAGTGGCGTTTTGGCCGCGCTGGATGCGTGATCCGATTTGCCTTGGCATCCTGCCAGGCCTGCGAAGGCCAGTAAGGCAATACCGGTTATTGCGAACGGTTTCAGCCAGATCGATTTCTGCATGGTGTGTCTTCCTTATGTGTGCCAATGAAAATTAGTTGGTCGCTTCAGCCGAAGTGCTCGGTGAGGCGGAGAATGTTTGCATGAACGGGTAAACCCGGATTTCCGCATAGACTCCATTTAATACGTAGGGGTCAGTGTCTGCCCAGGCGCGTGCGCTGGCTTCACTCGGGAAATCGGCAATGATCAGACTGCCGCTGAAGCCGGAAACCTGTGGGTCCGGTTCAACCTTGTTTGGCAGAGGGCCCGCGGTGACCAGTCGGCCTTCGTTATAAAGGGCTTCGATCCGTTTGCGATGATCCGCCCGGTGAGCCAATCGTCTGGTGAGGCTGTCGGGATGATCGATAGCGTGAATGACAAAATGCATGACAACATCCTTGCTTTATAGTTCGTTATTGAAAAGTGGAATTTAGCGAATCTGGTCCGTATCGTTGGCATTTTCAGCCACGACTTCTTCGGTGCTTTCCGCGTAACGGGCAAGGTAAATACCCTGCAGAATCATGAAGACGAAGGTCATGCCCATCAAGCCAAAGAGCTTGAAGTTGACCCATGTGTCCTGAGAGTAGTGGTAAGCCACATAGATATTCGCTACACCGGAGACGATGAAGAACAAAACCCATGCCCAGTTCACCCGTCGCCAGATCGGGTGTGGCACCGTGAGTACGTGTTCCATCATTCGCTGCACCAGCGGTTTGCTACCCATGAAGGCACTGCCCGCAAAGGCGAGCGCGAAGAGCCAGTTAAGGATGGTGGGTTTCCACATGATGAAGAGTGGGTCATGGAGGATCAGTGTCATGCCGCCGAACAGCAGGATCAGACCAGCTGAAATCCAGTGCATGTTTTCGACTTTCTTCTTGATGAACCAGCCATAGCTGATCTGTATCGTGGCGGCGATCATGGCGACACCTGTGGCTACATAAATGCCGCCCACTTTGTAGGCTACAAAAAATAAAAGGATCGGGAAGAAATCGTATAAAAACTTCATGAGGTATTTCGGAGTACACTGAAAAGCGGATTGTTCAAAATCCAAGACGGCCATCTTAATCAGATTTGCCGCAAAATTCTTGCTGGTTAGGTGTTTTTCCTGCCGGTTGGTTCCCCTGTAAACGTTAATTCAGATTCAAAATATTATGAGCGTCCTTCTCGAAGTCCACCCCGAGTCGCCCCAGTCCCGATTGGTGATTCAGGTCGCTGAAGCCCTGACCGAAGGTTCAGTTGTGGTTTTGCCAACCGATTCCGGTTATGCCCTGACCTGCAGGCTGGAGGACAAGACGGCGTTGGCCAAAATCGCACAGATTCGTCGTGACAACGAACCGCATCATATGACGTTGTTGTGCCGGGACCTGTCCGAAATCAGCACTTATGCCAAGCTCGACAATCAGCATTATCGCTTTCTGAAAGCGCACACACCGGGGCCTTATACATTCATCCTGGAAGCGACGAGCGAGGTGCCTCGCCGTTTGCTGCACGCAAAGAAACGTTCGATCGGCTTGCGTGTGCCTCAAAATATGGTGTTACGCTCGGTGCTTGAGGAATTGGCGGCTCCGATCCTCAGCGCGTCACTGGTTTTGCCGGATCACACCGATCCACTTGAAGACCCGGAATTGTTCCCCAGAGCGGTAGAGCGTCAGGTTGACATGATTGTCAGTGCGGGCTTTCTTGCACAGAATCCGTCTACCGTGATTGATATGACGGGCGCTGAATTCGTGCTCATTCGCGAAGGTTTGGGCGGCATACCGCCGGAGCTTGAGGATTAATCGTGCTGGAACTCACACTGATTCAGAAAATTGCCATCGGAATCCTGCCCATCTTGCTAGCAGTGACCGTGCATGAGGCGGCTCACGCCTTTGCTGCCAACTACCTGGGGGATGGTACGGCACGCTTTCTGGGCCGGATGACCTTGAATCCCCTCAAGCATATCGACCCGATTGGCACGATCGTTGTGCCACTGGTCATGTTTATCCTGACATCATTCGTTTTCGGTTGGGCCAAGCCAGTGCCGATCAATACGAAGAATTTCAAGGATCCTCGGCGAGATATGGCGCTGGTGGCGATTGCGGGCCCTGCCTCGAATATTCTGATGGCATTTGCGTGGACTGGTTTGACCGCTCTTGGTGTGGCAGGTCTGGAGAGTGGCGCCTGGTATGCCCAACCCTTGGCGCTGATGGGGCGTATCGGGATACTTGTGAATGTTCTTCTGGCAGTATTCAATCTGTTGCCCTTGCCGCCGCTGGATGGTGGGCGTGTGCTTGTCGCGCTGTTGCCGCCCCATGCGGCCAGCAGGTTGTCCATGCTTGAGCCATGGGGGTTTCCCATTTTGCTCCTGCTCCTGTTTACCGGGGCACTGTCATACATTATTTCGCCGGTTCTGCTGGCTATGCTGAATTGGTTTTATGGTTTGGCCCATCTACTTTGAGAGCCGGTAAAGTCAAAAGATGACTGCAGAGATACAGGTCAAGATTGGCGGGCAACCACTCACGCAACTGCCACTGGATCTATACATCCCCCCCGATGCCCTTTCCGTTCTGCTGGCACAGTTCGAAGGCCCGCTCGACCTATTGCTCTATCTGATTCGTAAGCAAAATCTCGACATTCTTGCGATTCCTGTCGCCGAGGTGACGCGGCAATACCTGACCTATCTCGATCTGATGCAATCGCTGAAAATCGAACTGGCGGCGGAGTACCTGCTCATGGCCGCCTGGCTTGCCGAGATCAAATCGCGGTTACTTCTCCCGATGCCACCAGCCACAGACGATGAAGAATCGGAAGACCCCCGCGCTGCCCTGGTTGAGCGTTTGCTGGCATATGAGCGACTGAGTCACGCAGCCCGTTGGCTGGATGAGCTACCTCGAGTGGATCGGGACTTTTTCCCATTGACCATTACCGCGACGCTTCCCCGTCACACCATACTACCGCCTGATATTTCCCTGAATGATCTGGTGGCAGCCCTACGTGGCATGGTGCGGCAGGGTGAGCTGACGGCGGCGCATGAAATTCGTCGCGAGGCGCTGTCCGTTCGTGCCCGCATGACAGACATCCTTGATCTGATACAGACGGGGAGCCCCGTGACGCTGGATCGTGTCTATCGAGCCGAAGAGGGGCGAGGTGGTATTGCCGTGAGTGTGGTTGCCGTGCTTGAGCTGGCTAAGGCCCACGCGATCGAATTTGCGCAGGATGCCCCTTTTTCGCCGATCCAGCTATTTGCGGTTTCATCAGAATTCGACTTGAACGAGTGATCTCATAAGGATTCATGGCGATGCTCGCGGATAAAATACCCGTCACAATGCTTTGATTGACGCGATTGCGGGTGACCATGCTGGTTGTAGTGGCGGTGCGCAGCAAAGGTGTTGAATCAGTACCCAAGCTTCCATTCTGCGGCCTGAGGCGCTAGAATACGCGCGCCTTGTCATGACCTAGGTTGTGTATGAGGTAATTCACACGTTCAACGGTAAAACGATGCGGGGTGCTGCGGGATGGCGAGAGGCCGCCCAAGGTTGCATTGGTTTGGTTGAACGGAGGCTCAACCCATAATTTGAAAAGGTTTGTATATCATGGCATCAGTTAGCATGCGTCAAATGATCGAGGCCGGCGTCCATTTTGGTCACCAGACTCGTTATTGGAATCCGGGCATGGCGCCCTATATCTTCGGTCAGCGTAACCGCATCCACATTATCAATCTGGAAAAGACCGTTCCAATGTTCAACGATGCGTTGAACTTCATCAGTAAGGTTGTTGGTGGTGGCGGAACCATCATGTTCGTTGGTACCAAGCGTTCAGCTCGCGACACCGTCGCCGAAGAAGCTGCACGTTGTGGCATGCCCTACGTCAACCACCGTTGGTTGGGTGGCATGATGACCAACTACGCTACCGTGCGTCAGTCGGTTCGTCGTCTGAAAACGCTGCAAACCATGGAACAAGATGGTTCGTTGGCAAAACTGAACAAGAAAGAAGGTCTGATGATGACCCGCGAGCGCGAAAAGCTTGAGCGTTCACTCGGTGGTATTCAGGATATGGATCGTCTGCCGAATGCTCTGTTCGTTATTGACGTCGGTCATGAAGACATCGCAGTTATCGAAGCGAACAAGCTGGGTATCCCTGTTATCGGTATCGTGGATACCAACAGCAGCAGCAAAGGCATCGATTACGTTATCCCTGGTAATGATGATGCGATCCGTGCAATTCAGCTCTATGCAAATGCAGTAGCTGAAACTGTACTGGAAGCGAAGGGCGCGTCAGCGATTGCTCCTTCAGATTTTGTTGAAGCAGCGGAAGCCGATCAGGCCTGATTGACTGTTTGATCGGTGTGGTGTCGACTTTCGGCGCCATCGCCCAATGAGCAGCGACAGAACGGGTCCCAAGTGACCCGTTATTGTTATCGAATGAATTTTAAAATTAAGAGGAAACGCTGATGACAACGATTAGTGCCAGCTTAGTTAAAGATCTGCGCGAGCGTACCGGCTCGGGCATGATGGAATGCAAGAAAGCCTTGGTTGAAACCGGCGGCGATATCGAAGCGGCCATCGAGTACATGCGTAAGAACGGCATGGCTAAAGCGGATAAGAAAGCCGGTCGTGTGGCTGCCGAAGGCCAGATTGGCGTAGCAGTTTCTGACGATGGTCATATTGCTGCAATGGTTGAAGTCAACTCCGAGACTGATTTCGTTGCCAAGAACCCGGATTTCGCCGGTTTCGTTCAGGCGGTTGCCGATCGTGTATTGGCGGATAACCCTGCCGACATGGATGCATTGATGGCATTGCAGATTGACGGTCAGACAATTGAAGAGAAGCGCAAGGCGCTAGTTGCCAAGTTGGGTGAAAACCTTCAAGTGCGCCGTTTCGAGCGTTACGAGACGACGGGTGCTGTTGGCGCCTATCGCCACGGTGAACGTATCGGTGTACTGGTCGAACTGCAGGGCGGTGAAGTGGCTCTGGCCCGTGACATCGCAATGCACGTTGCCGCGACGCGTCCTGTATGCGTGAACGAATCTGATGTCGATGCTGATCTGGTGGCTAAAGAGCGCGAGATTTTCATCGCTCAGGCTGCTGATAGTGGCAAACCGGCTGACATCATCGAAAAAATGGTAGATGGCCGTATTCGCAAATTCCTTGCCGAAGTGGCGCTGGTTGGCCAGCCGTTCGTCAAGGACCCCGATTTGACTGTTGGGAAGCTGCTCAAGAATAAAGGCGCTGCCTGCGTCAAGTTTGCTCGTATCGAAGTGGGTGAGGGGATCGAAAAAGATACCACCGACTTCGCTGCCGAGGTGATGGCGCAAGTCAAAGGCGCCTGATACGGATTGAAAGGCCGGAGGCGACTCCGGCTTTTTTTTGAGCTTGATAATGATCCTCTGGCTTGTGCGGAGGATTTGCGGCACAAGTATGTGCCTCCATTTTCCAATGTTAGTGCGGTATTGGAAAATGGTGTCAATCGAGAATAGTGCTTTTCGATTGTTATGGTCTGAAAGGTTGAGGATGAGCCTTCACAGACCTTCCTTGGATTCCCATTAAAACTCAAGAGGCCTACTATATGACTGACCCTGCTACGCCCAAATACAAACGCGTATTGCTGAAATTAAGCGGCGAGGCTTTGATGGGTGATAGCCCCTTTGGTATCGATCCTGCTGTCATTCATCGTCTGGCCGACGATATTCTCAGCTTGCGATCCATGGGCGTTGAGGTAGGGATTGTCGTCGGGGGCGGTAATATCTTCCGTGGCGAGGGGTTGGCCAAGGCCGGTATGGATCGGGTCACGGGCGATCAAATGGGGATGCTCGCGACGGTCATGAATGGCCTTGCCATGCAGGATGTGATCGAGCAACGTGGGTTGGAAGTGCGGGTGATGTCAGCCGTGTCCATCCCCTCTGTGTGCGAATCCTTCATTCGCCGCCGGGCGATTCGTCACCTTGAGAAGGGCCGGATTGTGATTCTTGTTGGTGGCACGGGTAATCCGTTCTTCACCACTGATTCTGGTGCGAGCTTGCGTGCCATCGAAATCCAGGCCGATATTATGATCAAGGCGACGAAAGTCGATGGTGTCTATGACTCGGATCCCATGAAGAATCCAAATGCGCTCCGATTTGAGCACTTAACCTATAATCACGCCCTTGATCAGCGTCTGGCAGTCATGGATGCGACGGCAATTGTGCTTTGTCGTGACCAGAACATGCCGATGATGGTGATCGATATTCATGCCCCGAATAACCTGGTGCGCGCCATTCAAGGTGAGCCCGTGGGTACATTGGTGACAGCCGAGGATTTATTGAAATGATCGAAGATATTAGAAAAGACTGTGATGTGCGGATGCACAAGAGCATCGATGCCCTGAAAACCGAACTGACGAAAATCAGAACAGGCCGGGCACACGTCAGCATTCTTGATCATGTGTCGGTGGATTATTACGGCAGCATGGTGCCGTTGTCCCAGGTCGCCAAACTGTCGGCTGAAGACTCTCGGACCCTGACGGTAACTCCGTGGGAAAAGGAAATGGTCGGCAAAATCGAAAAAGCGATCATGACTTCTGATCTGGGCTTGAATCCGTCCACCTCCGGTTTGGTGATCCGGGTTCCTATGCCTGCGCTAACGGAAGAGCGTCGCAAGGAGCTGGGCAAGGTGGTGCGTACCGAAGGTGAAAATGCAAAGGTGGCCGTGCGTAATATTCGCCGAGATGCCAACAACGACCTTAAGAACATGCTCAAGGACAAAGAAATTTCCGAGGATGATGAGCGTCGTGGTCAGGACCTGATTCAGAAATTGACGGATCAGTGCGTCACTGAAATCGATAAGCTCGTCGCCGAAAAAGAAAAAGAATTACTAGAAGTCTAATTCGGCGTGAAGGCATCGGATACAGAGTCTACGTCTCCGGCGGCTTCTCCTGCTGTCTCGACATCCAACGGCCCGCAGCACGTGGCTGTGATCATGGATGGCAATGGGCGCTGGGCTAAGGAGCGGCACCTACCGCGAAGTCTGGGACATCAGCGTGGTCGTAGGGCGATTCGTCGTCTGATCGAGTCGGCTCGGCTTGCAAATATCCCGGTTCTCACGGTTTTCGCTTTTTCTTCCGAGAACTGGACGCGTCCCGCTGAAGAGGTGGATGCGTTGATGCGTTTGTTCTCCTACGCGCTGGAGCGTGATATCAAGGACCTGCATGCCAATGGCATTCGTGTGCAGTTCATTGGAGATCGTGCGCGTCTGCCTCAAGGTATTCGTACTTCGATGGCGCAGGCGGAGGAACTCACGTCAGCCAACGATGGGATGCACTTGATGATCGCCGTCAGCTACGGCGGACAGTGGGACATTCTTCAGGCGGCCACCCATTTGGCCCGTTCGGCAGAGCAGGGCGCGGTGAATCTTGATGACGAATCTGCGGTTCGTGCATGTTTTGAAGCCAACCTCTCCACGGCCAATCAGCCGCCTGTCGATCTCTTCATCCGCACGGGTGGGGAGCAGCGCATCAGCAATTTCCTGCTCTGGCAATCCGCCTATGCCGAGCTTTATTTCACGCCACGCCTGTGGCCTTCCTTCGCGGACAAAGATTTTCAGGAAGCCTTGAACTGGTTTGCCTCTCGCCAGCGCCGCTTTGGCGGTGTTGAAGAATGATGACGAGAACAGGAAGCAAAACCATGAGCGGGACCCAGGTGCGAGTTTTGACGGCACTTGCGCTGGGTGCGCTCGGTCTGCTCGTCATTTTCGCGCTGCCTGAATATGCCTTTGTCGGTTTTACTGCGTTGCTCTCGCTTGGCTTGGGTTATGAGTGGTTCCGTCTAAGTACAACCGACTTGCGTTGGCGCTGGATCGCCCTGATCGTTGCAGCGGCTTTGGGGGCCGGATTATTTCAGTTCTTGCCAACTAAATTGGTTCCAGGGTTGATCGCCCTTGCTGTGCTGGGCTGGGCGGGATTAATCCTGGGGCTCTGGTTTCACCGCAGTGTTGCCGGGCCTGTTCGCTCTGGGTCTGTCCGGATGTTGCTCGGCATCCTGATCTTGCCCGCATTCTGGTTCGCCGTGGTCACGATTCATCGTCAGGAGCAGGGGCCTTGGTTGCTCTTGTTCGGGATTTTGATTGTGGCTGTTGCCGACTCGTTGGCGTATTTTGCCGGTCGGGCTTGGGGCACAAACAAATTGGCGCCTGCCCTTAGCCCTGGAAAGTCGATTGAAGGGATGGTTGGCGGCTTGGTCGGCGTGGGTATCCTCGCTGCGATAGGCGCCATGTTGCCCTTGTTTCAGGCTGTGCCTTCCTGGGAGTTGGCGGTTTGGAGCATACTGGTGGCGATTTATTCCGTTGCGGGTGATCTCGAAGAGTCTCGTTTGAAGCGTGAGGCAGGAGTCAAGGACAGCGGGCGGATACTGCCCGGTCATGGTGGCCTGCTTGACCGGCTCGACGGCCAATTGGCGGCAATGCCTATCTGGCTCCTGGCGCTTGTCCAGATGCACCTGTTCGTTGTGGCTTAAATTGATGGGTGACTTGAAGTGAAGTCGCTCGCGATTTTCGGCTCAACGGGTAGCATCGGCCAGAGCACATTAGCCGTGGTTCGTCTGCACCCGCAGCGCTATCGGGTGCAAAGCCTGGTGGCGAATTCACAGGTTGATGTCTTGTGGGATCAGATTCAGGAATTTTTTCCACGTCAGGTCGGTGTGGCCGATCCTGTTGCCGCAGCCCGACTGCGTGAACGAATTGCGACGCAAATGCCAGATAGTGCGCAGCGTCCTGAGATCATTGATCAACCAGAGCAAATTGCTGAATTGGCGTCCGACGATTCCGTGGACACCGTTGTTGCTGCAATCGTCGGTGTGGCGGGTCTCGCCTCGACCTGGGCGGCGGTGCGTGCAGGCAAGCAGGTATTACTGGCCAACAAGGAGTCACTGGTCGCGGCAGGGCAAATCATGATGACTGCCGTCGCCGAATCCGGTGCGATGCTTCTGCCCATAGACAGTGAGCACAACGCGATTTTCCAGTGCCTCCCTGTTGGAGAGGAGCCTGCCAAAGCCGTTGATAAACTCATTCTAACCGCATCCGGCGGACCATTCCGAACCCATCCCCTCGAGCGATTTTCACAGATTACCGTTGAGGAAGCCTGTCGCCATCCGAACTGGTCGATGGGTCGCAAGATATCGGTAGATTCGGCCACGATGATGAACAAGGGGCTTGAGGTCATCGAGGCATCCTGGCTTTTTGGTATGCCACCATCGCGGATTGACGTGGTCGTGCATCCGCAGTCCGTGATCCACTCCATGGTGCAATTCGCGGATGGTTCGGTGCTGGCTCAGATGGGCTTGCCTGATATGCGTACACCCATCGCGCATGCATTGGCCTGGCCCGAGCGAATCGAATCAGGTGTGGCTCCTCTGGATTTCAGCACCCTCAGTGGGTTGCACTTTCATGCTCCTGACTTTGAACGTTTTCCTTGTTTGCGGCTTGCCTATACGGCAATCGAAAGCGGAGGCAATGCGCCTCTGATTCTGAATGCCGCCAATGAAGTTGCCGTGGCCGCATTTCTGGATTGCCGTATCGCCTTCAGCGATATTCCTCAGTTGATTGAGGACGTCATGAACTCGGTTCAATCTGGAACCCGGACGGCCGCACCAGAGTCCATAGAGGCGGTGTTACACGAGAACGAGTGGGCACGTGCATTGGCGAGTGCGGCTGTCGTTCGTTTCGAAAATTCACGTGGCTGATCGCTTCATTGCCCGTTATGGGCTTGTCTGTACTCTTTTGGACCAGTTGATGACATGAATATTTTAATGAGTCTGTTAGGGTTTCTGATCACCATCGCAGTGTTGGTCGCATTCCATGAATTCGGCCATTTCTGGGTTGCCCGTAAGCTTGGGGTCAAGGTGTTGACCTATTCACTTGGCTTCGGTCCGGCGTTATGGTCCACCCGTAAGGGGCCGGATGCTATCGAATACCGCATTGCCGCTTTTCCTTTGGGTGGCTATGTGAAAATGCTTGATGAGCGCGAAGCTCCCGTCGATCCATCTGAGCAGCATCGGGCATTCAATCGCCAGCCCGTCTGGAAGCGTTTTCTGATTGTTCTTGCCGGTCCGGTTGCGAATATTCTGCTTGCACTTGTGCTCTGGATGTTGATGTTCATGGTGGGCGTTCAGGGTGTGCTGCCCAAGGTTGGCGTAGTGCCTGCCGATTCTGTGCTGGCACGCAGTGGTCTTCAGGATGGTGATGTGATTACTCAGGTCGGAGGACAGCCCATTCACAGCCTGTCCGATCTGCGACTAGCTGTGCTGGAAGGGGGCGTGGCAGGGGTCAAAGTGCCGATTGAGTATGAGCACCGGGGCGCCGTTAGCACCGGAACGCTTGATCTTACCCAGCTCAAACCACTTCAGGGCAAACATCAGGGCCCGGCTACGGACGTGTTGAGGGAAATTGGCTACCGGTTGTGGTCGCCGAAGGGTGATGCACTCATCCATAAGGTGATGGCAGCCAGCCCTGCCGAGCGAGTAGGTTTGAAGAAAGGTGACGTCATTCAGGAGATTAATGGTTCGACGTACCGGGATCCCTGGGTTCTGATTTCCCGCATTGAGCATTCTCCTGGCAAGCCCGTCACGCTGACCGTGCTTCGTGATGGGGGTACAAAACAGATTACGGTGATACCTAAGACCGAAACATCGACCAACGTCGAGGGCGAAACAACCTCAGTTGGGCGGATCGGTGCCCAGTTGGGTCTGGTGCCTGATGCCGTGGCACGCGCGAAGGCTGATGGGGTACAGATGCTGGTTCTGGAACGATACAATCCAGTTGAGGCGTTATCAATGGCCGTAACGCGTAGCTGGGCCATGACCACGCTAACCTTTAATGTGTTCGGTGGTTTGCTCACCGGTCAGGCGAGTTTGTCAAATCTATCCGGGCCGGTGGCGATTGCTGAATATGCCGGGCAGAGTCTGGTCATCGGCTTTTCCACTTTCCTGGGATTCATGGCATTGGTCAGTCTGTCGCTTGCCATCATGAATTTGCTTCCCATCCCCTTGCTGGACGGTGGTCATTTGGTGCTTTATATGGTGGAAGCCATACGAGGGAAACCGGCGGAAGCGGCACTGGAGGCTATGGCGACCAAGATTGGGTTGGCCTTTCTTGTGAGTTTGATGGCGCTAGCTTTCTATAATGACATCTCACGGTTGCTGCACTAGGCATAGTCAGCGACAATAGCCCGATTGTTGATGGGGGCAGGCAGTGCGCTGAGCTTTGTGCACATACTTGGCCTCTTTCGTTTGATTGTCTGGCTTGATGGCCGGACGGAATCGATCAGTGACCTTAACGGGCTGTGAAATTTACTTTAAACACTTTTATCCGAATCTCTGGGATCCCTCTTCAAGCATGACTTCATTTACTCGGTTCTTACTGGCGCCTGTCGCAGGCGCCTTGCTGCTCATCCCAACTCTGGCCAATGCATTCGTGATTTCGGATATCAAGGTAGAAGGTTTGCGTACCGTCACCCCCAGCACGGCTTTTACCTATATCCCCTATCACGTGGGTGATGATTTCACAGCGAGCGACAGTACCCATGTTATCGATGCGCTGTATAAAACCGGCTTTTTCAGCCACGTCAATGTAGGGCATGTCGGCAATGTGTTGATGATTCAGGTGCAGGAACGCCCGACCATTTCTGCAATCGAAGTAAAAGGCAACAAGAAAGTTGAAACCGAGAAGCTTCAAAAGGCGCTGAAAGATATCGGCCTGAGTCAGGGGCACGTCCTTGATCCACAGGCACTCGACAAAATGAAGACCGAATTGCAACGCGTGTACTACAGCCTGGGGCAGTACGGTGTTCAGATTCAGACTCATGTGCAGAAACTGGACGATAATCGTGTTTTCGTTTCCATCGATATCTACGAGGGTAAACCGGCCAGCATCCAGCAGGTTCGCATTATCGGGAATCATGACTTCTCCGAATCCGAACTTTTGTCTCAACTCGCGATGCATCCCGTTTCCTGGTGGGCTTTCTGGTCGAGCGCAGATCAATATTCCAAAGAGAAAATGGCTACCGATCTCGAAAGCCTGCGGTCTTTCTATCTTGATCGCGGTTATCTGAAGTTTGCAGTGGATTCCTCACAGGTCACTATTACACCTGACCGCAAGCACATGGCCATTGTGATCAACATCACGGAAGGGCAGCGTTACAAGGTCAGCGGTGTCACATTCTCCGGAAATCTCCTCTTGGACAAGGCTACACTGGATGCGCTTGACAAGGTCAAAACAGGTGAATACTTCAATCGCAAGGATGTGATAGACACTTCGGATGCCATTGCCAAGCGGTTAGGTAACGATGGTTATGCACTGGCCCGCGTCCAACCTATGCCCAAGATCGATGAAGACAATAAAACTGTAGCCATCGATTTCAATATACAACCCGGTGACCGAGTCACCGTGCGTCATGTGGAATTCACCGGTAACTTCAATACGAATGAAGAGGTCTATCGCCGTGAAATGCGTCAGATGGAAGGCAGTTGGTATGCGGCTGATAAGTTGGACCGTTCCAAAGAGCGCCTCCAGCGGCTGCCCTCCGTTCAGCACGTGGATCAAAAGGTCAAACCTGTTTCAGGTGTGCCTGATCAGGTGGATGTCGACTACGACATCACAGAACAATTGTCCGGTTCGTTCACGGCGGGGGTCGGTTATTCGCAATCAGAAGGTGTGCTTTTCAATTTGGGCCTGAACCAGTCAAATTTCCTGGGTACCGGCAAATCGGTCGGTATCAATTTGCAGCGCAGTTCGTACCAGACGGGCGTGCAGTTCAACTACAACAACCCGTATTTCACCGTCGATGGCGTAAGTCAGGGTTTTGGTCTGTTCTATTCCAAGCAGAATGCGGCACAGTTGTCTCTCTCCCGATATCTGGTCGATTCGATCGGGGGTAACATCAATTTCGGTGTGCCTTTGTCCGAAAATACCTATGCGTCTATCGCCTTCCAGTTGCAGAACCAGAAAATCAAATCCACCAGCTACTCCCCGAGTTGGGTTACAGGTGTACCTGTTGTTCCTACAGGGAGTTATCCGGTAACCCCATTGGGTGTTAATGGCTACGATCTCCCGGGTCCAGGGTTTGATGGCAAGAATTTCTATACCTTCAGCCTGATTCCTACCTTGAAGTACGACACGCGCAACAAGGCCATCTTTCCAACCTCGGGTGTGTTGCAGACCGTTTCCGCCACACTGGCCGTGCCGGGCAGTCAGTTGAGGTACTACAAGGGCGACTACAAAGGCCGTATTTACTTCCCGCTCTGGACTGACGCGACACTCTCTGCCCATGGTCAGGTCGATCTGATTAAAGCGTATGGAGAGACGCAATCCACTTATGGCGGTGTCAGCCAGTATTATAATGGTGTGCCACCATTCCTGAATTATTATGCAGGCGGTATACAGTCGGTCCGTGGTTATCAGGATTACTCGCTGGGACCCGTCGACTCGAACGGAGACCCGATAGGGGGTACCTTCATGACCTCCGGTGGGCTTGAGTTGATTGCGCCGATGCCTTTTTTGACAAGTCAGGCGAACTCTGTGCGCTTATCCATGTTCTGGGATGTGGGCAATGTGTACAGCAGCTATAACGATTTCAATGCCCGAGATTTGCGTCAGTCGGTTGGTATCGGATTTAACTGGATTTCACCGGTCGGTCCATTGGTGTTCAGTGTGGCCAAGCCTTTGAACAGCAAGCCTGGTGACCGGACGCAGGTGTTCCAGTTTACTGTTGGTACGAGCTTTTGATTGGGGGCGCTCGAAGGCCATCACTTGTGAGATAATGCCGGGGCTATCTGGCTCCGGTTTTGCTTTGTTTTTTTTAGGAGAGTTTGCGTGAACCGCATTGCATTGGCTTTAGTTTCTATGTTGGCTTTGTTTTTTGCAGCGACGGCTCAGTCTGCGGATATCAAGATTGCCTTTGTCAATTCCTCTACCTTGCTCGAGCAAGCGCCTCAGGCCGATATAGCCAAGAAGAAGCTAGAAAAAGAATTCGCTCCTCGTGAAAAGGAAGTTCGTGATGCGCAGCAAACTGCCCAAGCCTTGGAAACCAAGCTGAATCGCGACGGAGTGACCATGAGCGACAGCGACCGGTCTAAGCAGGAACAGGAGCTCAATCGCCAGCTTCGTGACCTGCAGCGTATGCAGAGTAACTTCCGTGATGACCTGAATCTGCGTAAAAACGAGGAATTGGGTAAGTTGCAGCGTGTTGTGCTGGCCGCTATTAAAGATGTGGCTAAAACAAAAGGGTATGACCTGGTTTTGGCCGAAGGCGTTGTTTATGCCGCTCCCCAAGTTGATATAACAAGCGATGTGCTTGCCAAACTCAAGCAAGACGCGAGTGCCGGGAAGTAACGACAGGCCGACCTGTTTCTGATCGGCTTTAAGCGAAATGCCCGCGATCCCTACAGATGCCGTCCGTGTTGCCGATGTGGCCGCACGATTGGGGGCTTCTGTACGCGGAGATGCTGACCGGCTGATCAGTGGCGTTGCCTCATTGACTAGTGCAACGATTTCCGAACTGGCCTATTTCAATGGAAGCCGACGAGGCATTCAACCCGGCAAGACGTCAGCCGGAGTGGTGCTTTGCCAGGCAAAAGATCAGGACGCGCTTCCATCGAGTTCTGTATTGATTCTGGTATCGAACCCCCAGTCGGCTTTTGTCGATGTGTTGGAGTGGTTGTTCCCCCGTCCTGACGCATCGAAGCGTGTTGACCCAAGTGCATATATCCACCCGGATGCGCATCTGGCGGATGATGTGACCGTGGGTCCTCATACCGTGATTGGTTCCGGTTGTCATATTGACTCGGGTGCACGAATTGGTCCGGGTTGTATTCTGGGTGAAGGTGTGTCGATTGGTCCGGATACCGAATTGATCGCACGAGTGACTGTGATGAATCAATGTGTGATTGGTGCGCGTTGTGTCATTCAACCAGGTGCCGTGATCGGTTCTGATGGATTTGGCCTCGTCAATGAACAGGGAAGATGGAGACGTGTGCCTCAGTTGGGGCGCGTCGTGATTGGTGATGATGTGGATATTGGTGCCAACACCACGATCGACCGAGGCGCGCTGGATGACACGCGCATCGATAACGGCGCGAAGTTGGATAACCTGATTCAGATCGCCCATAACGTTGAAATTGGCGCACATTCAGCTATTGCCGGCTGTGCTGGGCTGGCTGGTTCGAGCGTAGTGGGCAAGTACTGCACCTTGGGTGGTGGTGTCGGCCTGGCAGGGCATCTAACATTGGCCGATGGTGTGCATGTAACTGGCATGTCAATGGTCACACGTTCCATCCGTCAGCCTGGCGTCTATTCGGCTGGCACGCCATTGGACACAAACGAGAACTGGCATAAAAACGCCGCTCGTTTCAAACAACTCGAACGAATCGTGCATCGTGTTCAGGTACTTGAATCCGATCTGAACGCACTGCGAAATAAAGATGAGGAAAATCTGTGAACACAACAAAAAAAACAATCATGATTCAAGAGATTATGCATCTTCTGCCTCATCGATTTCCCTTCCTGTTGATCGACCGTGTTCTGGATTGGGCGCCGAATGAATATCTGGTGGCCGTCAAAAATGTAACCTTCAACGAGCCGTTCTTTCAGGGGCATTTCCCTGTTCGGCCTGTCATGCCGGGTGTGCTGATTACAGAAGCGATGGCTCAGGCGACTGGCGTATTGGCCTTCAGTAGTCAGGGCGTAGTACCAAATCCTAATTCACTCTACATGCTTGTCGGGCTCGACGAAGTCACGTTCCGACGTGTTGTTGAACCGGGTGATCAATTGATTATCCGCGTTGAACTGAAACGTCTGATTCGTGGCATGGGTATTTTTCAATGTGAAGCCCATGTTGATGGTGAACTGGCTGCCAAGGCGCTGATCAAATGTGTTGCCAAGGAAGTGTCCGAGTGATTCATCCGACAGCCATTATCTCGCCGGAGGCGAGCCTGGATCCCAGTGTGGTCGTCGGACCATATGTGGTCATCGAAGGTAAGGTCGAGATCGCCGCGGGAACGCAGATTGACAGCCATTCTGTGATTAAGGGGCCCTGCCGGATCGGTAAGGACAATCATATCTACAGCCATGCCGTATTGGGTGAAGTTCCGCAGGATCTTAAATTCCACGGCGAGCATACAACACTTGAAATCGGTGATCGGAATCAGATTCGTGAATTTTCCTCGATTCATCGCGGTACCGAAGGTGGCGGGGGCGTAACCCGCATTGGCTCCGATGTTCTGGTGATGGCTTATGCGCATATCGCTCATGACTGCCAGATCGGCAATCATGTCATCCTCGCCAACGCTGCCTCGCTTGCCGGGCATGTCACGGTTGGTGATCATGCCATCTTTGGCGGTTTTGCCGTGGCACATCAGTTTTGCCGGATTGGCGCCCATGCGTTTATCGGTGGTTTCAGCAAGCTGTCAAAAGATGTGCCGCCATTCGTCATGGCTGATGGTGCTCGTGCCCGGTCAATCGGCCTGAATAAGGAAGGGCTCAAACGTCGGCATTTCGATGCCGATACCATCGCTTTACTTAATCGTTGTTTCCGTCAATTGGTTAAAAAGCAGGGTGATGAGATGGTTTGGGCGGAATTCGAACAAGCCGCCGAAACAGAACCCGCCTTGCAGCAAATGCTCGACTTCATCAAAGGAAGCGAGCGAGGCATCACGCGCTGAGACCAGTGGAGTAATTTCCTCGTGACAACCCAAAAATTCCGTACAGAGCACGACAGCATCGGGCCGGTAAACATACCGGCCGATGCATTGTGGGGCGCGCAGACCCAACGTGCTATCGATAATTTCCCCATCAGTGGTGTTCCGTTGCCTCCCGAATTCATCCGGGCATTGGCACAGGTTAAAACAGCCTGTGCACAGGCAAATATGACCTTGGGCGCATTACCGTCTGCATTGGGCGAATCCATCGTGCAGGCAAGCCGTGCGATAGCGGCCGGGCAATGCGCGGATGCTTTCCCCCTAGATGTCTACCAGACTGGTTCGGGCACCAGCACCAACATGAATGCGAACGAGGTCATTGCGCGTTTAGCCAATGATCTGGTTCGAAATACTGATCTTCGCGTTCATCCGAATGATCACGTCAATATGAGCCAAAGTTCGAATGATGTGATTCCCACAACCATTCGTGTTTCAGCGGTAGAGGCGGTCAAACGTGAGTTACTGCCCGCGCTCAGCTACTTGAAGCAGTGCATTGAAGACAAGGCACAGGCGTTGGCCGGGGTGACAAAAACCGGGCGGACGCATTTGATGGATGCAATGCCTGTTCGTTTCGATCAGACACTGATGGCCTATGTCGATCACCTCAATGGTGCCCGCCTGGGAATTGAGCAGGCTGTTGATCGGATGCAGGCCCTGCCTCAAGGCGGCACGGCTGTCGGGACAGGCATCAATGCGCCAGAAGGATTTTCTGCTGCATTCATCGCCGCTCTGAACGACGAAACCGGTGGTGCGTATCGTTCCATGCCTCGGCCATTTGCAGGCCTAGCTGCGCAGGATGAGCCCGTTGCGATGTCAGCTGCCTTCCGCAGCCTGGCTATTGTGTTAACCAAAATCTCTAATGACCTTCGGCTCATGAATTCGGGACCGTTGGCCGGCCTCAGTGAAATCAACCTTCCTGACTTGCAGCCCGGAAGTTCGATCATGCCCGGTAAGGTCAACCCTGTTGTTCCTGAAGCGGTCGCAATGGTTGCAGTTCAGGTGCAGGGATTTGATATGGCCGTCGCACTTGCTGGACAGTCCGGCTTGTTCGAGCTGAATGTCATGCTGCCTTTGATCGCCAATAATCTGTTGCGATCCATTCAGTTGTTGTCAAACGCCATGCGTTTGTTAGCAGATAAGGCAATTGCCGGTTTCACGGTCAATCGGGAGCGCATTGAAGCTGCTCTTGGCATGAACCCTATCCTGGTCACGGCCTTGAACCCGGTGATTGGTTATGAATTAGGGGCGAAAATTGCCAAGCGAGCTTATGCTGAGCGTCGCAGTGTGTTGGCGCTAGCTCTGGAAATGACGGATCTTTCCGAAGAAGAACTCAAGCGCTTGCTTGATCCTGTTTTGATGACGGGTACCTAGTAATGTAATTATTGTCGTTTGTCCTCCTGTTATTTGGAGGGGACTTCAAATCTGGTTCCAACAAGACATTCAAAATTAAAGGGGCCGCTGTATTTGTACAGCGGCCCCTTTGTTTGCGATGCATCACAAGATGCCAGTCCACCTGTGCATCACTGCTTTCAGATGGAGCAAATCCAAAACAGTTTGGATTCGATCACCCGAATGGGGGTTATACGGCCTCCTGGGGTTGTTTCGCTTCTGCAGGTTCAGTTGCACTGTGTTTTTTCAGATCGTGACCGATCATCATGTACACACTGGGCACGACGAACAGTGTGAAGATCGTGCCGATGCCCAAACCACTGGCAATCACCAGTCCCAAGTCGAAACGGCTTACCGCACCAGCACCTGATGCCGTCAGCAGTGGCACCACACCGATGACCATTGCGAACGTGGTCATAAGAATTGGCCGCAGACGCAAACCAGCGGCTTCGATGATGGCGTCACGTTTCGCAAAACCGGTTTTCTGAAGATTGTTCGCAAATTCAACAATCAGGATGCCGTGCTTGGAAATCAAGCCGATCAATGTCACCAAGCCCACTTCCGTGTAAATATTCAGGGTGGCCTTACCAATGCCGAGATTGATGAAGATCAATGCGCCTGCAATCGACATGGGTACCGATACCAGAATAATCAGCGGGTCGCGGAAACTCTCAAACTGCGCTGCCAGTACGAGATAAATGATCACAATGGCAAAGAAGAAAGTGAGTACAAGCCCTCCCGACTCCTGAACGAACTGACGTGACGGGCCGGAGTAGTCGTAGCTGTACCCGGTCGGGAGCGTGTCCTTGGCCAGTTGGGTCAGTTTTTCGAGTGCAACACCTTGCGGTATCGTCGGGAAGTTGACCCCTTGAATCGTGGCCGCATTTTCCTGCTGGAAGTGGTTGATCGTTTCAGGCAGCACATGCGTGGTTATGTGCGCCACTGTGGAGAGCGGAATCATCTTCCCGGATGCGGACTTGAGATAGTACGATTTGAGTTGATCCGGATTCAGTCGGAAGGCCTGCGCAACTTGTGGAATAACCTTGTATGAGCGGTTGTCCAATTCGAAGTAGTTCACGTAACCGCCACCGAGCATGGCCGAGAGCGCGGAACCGATATCCTGCATGTTGATGCCGAGTTGTGAGGCCATGTTTCGGTCGATAACCACCGTGGCTTGCGGCAAGTCGATACGCAGATCGGATTGCAGGAAGATGAAATCACCTGTTTTGAGCGCCTTCTGCAGGAAATCATTTGCGACTGTGAACAGTTTGTCGAACGGTTCCGTCGTGGTGATCACGAACTGGATCGGGAAACCGCGCGCACCCGGTAGGGAAGGAGGCTGGAATACGGCATTCTGCGTGCCGGCGATCTGAGCGAGGTCCTTCTGTACCTGAGGTTGCAGTTGTGTCGCCGTTTGCTTGCGTTCATCCCACGGCTTGAGCACCATGCCGCTGATAACTTGCGTCGGTGTGTTGAGCTGGAACACGTGCGCCGTTTCCGGGTATTTCTCGAAATCCTTGAATACCTGATGCGCGTACATCTCACGCTGCTCCAGCGTTGCTGTCGGCGAGTTGAATGCCAGCGAAATCAGTACACCCTGATCTTCCTGAGGTGCCAGTTCGGTCAGTGAGGTCGAATACAGGAAATAAATCCCGCCCAACATCAGGACAATAAAGGTGAAAACTACGGGCAGGAAATTCAGCACGCCGCTGAGTTTTCGCTGATAGGCCGTGTGCAGGCGTGTGAACTGCTTGTCCAGCCAGAGCACGAGATGATCCTGCCACCCACCGCCTTCTTCCTTGGGGGCACGAAGGATTTTCGAGCTCAGCATTGGCGATAGGGTGAGTGCGACTATGGCAGAGATGGTCACGGTTCCGACCAGAGTAAAGGCGAATTCGGTAAACAATGCCCCTGTCAGACCCTGCATGAAGCCAATGGGAATGTAGACCGCAATCAGGACGATGGTCATCGAAATAATTGGCGATGCGAGCTCGCGTGCCGCCATTCTTGCCGCATTGAACGGTGTTTCGCCTTCCTCAAGGTGACGGCTGATATTTTCAACCACGATGATGGCGTCATCGACCACCAGACCGATGGCGAGTACGAAGGCCAGCAGGGTGAGCAGGTTAATCGAATACCCCAGCATCAGCATGACTGCGAATGTACCGACCAGTGACAGGGGAATCGCAATGACCGGGATGAGTACGGAGCGCAGGGATCCCAGGAAAACGAATACCACTAGCGTCACAATCAATACCGCTTCGCTCAGGGTTTTGATGACCTCGTCGATGGACGAGTGTACGAATTTAGTCGAATCGTACACGATGTTGGCTTTCAGACCGGTTGGCAGTTGGGCTTCGATACCCGGCATGACCGCGCGCACATTCTTGATCACGTCCAGCAAGTTGGCGCCGGGTGCGACCTTGATGCCGATATAGACCGCCTTACGACCATCGAAGGAAACACTGGAGTCGTAATCTTCCGCACCCAGTGTGACATTGGCCACGTCCTTCAATCGTACGATGGAGCCCTTGTTTTCCTTGATGATCATGTCCTTGAATGAATCAAGAGAATTCAGGGCGGTTGATGCGTTCAGGTTGATCTGGACCATCTGCCCCTTGGTCTGACCACTTGAAGACAGATAGTTGTTGGCTGCCATGGTGTTGTAGACATCGGCGGCGGTCAGGCCGACAGCAGCCAGTTTGTTCGGGTCAAGCCATGCTCGCAGCGCGAAGTTCTTGGCGCCGAGCATTTCTGCGGTTTGCACTCCATCAACGGCCTGCAGTTTTGGCTGAACTGCACGGGTCAGGTAATCGGTGACCTGATTTGGTTTGAGTACATCGCTGTAAAAACCGATGTACATGGCGTCAATGGTCTGGCCGATACTAACCGACAGCGTTGGCTTCTGAGCCTGTGGGGGCAGCTGGTTGAGCACCGAGTTTACTTTGGTGTTGATCTCGGTGAGTGCCTTGTCCGGTTCGTAGTTCAGCTTGAGGTTGACGGTAATGGTGCTCACCCCCTGCGTGCTGCTGGAGGTCATGTAGTCAATACCGTTGGCCTGTGCGATAGCATTCTCCAACGGAGTCGTGATAAAGCTGGATACCAGATTCGCGTCGGCACCGGGATAGGCCGTAGTTACCGTGACCACGGCATTTTGGGTAAAGGGGTACTGCAGCACCGGCAACAGGCCAAACGAGCGCAATCCCAGAACCAGAATCACCAAGCTAATCACCGTCGCCAAGACGGGCTTGGAGACGAAGATATCCGTGAATTTTGGAGTTTTCGAAGACGCCGTACTCATTGGTCTTTAACCTCGGGGTGCGGGTTGTTTGAAGGCTGAATGGCGTTGTTGATGAACACCGGAGCACCATTGCGCAACTTGAGCTGGCCTGCTGTGACCACGGTTTCGCCTGCCTTCAGCCCGCTGAGGATGGCAACCTGATCACCACGGGTTGCTCCCGTGGTGACGACTCGTTGTTCCACTGTGAGTTTGGGCTTGCCCTTGTCGTCCTTGCCTTCGTCTTTGACGATGAACACGGTGCTCCCGTACGGGTTGTACGCAATGGCGGTGCTTGGGAGTGTCAGGTATTGTCTTTCCTCGCCCTGGTTGACTTTGGCTGTTGCAAACAATCCAGGCAGCAACAGGCCATCGGGGTTGCCGATTTCGGCGCGGACAGTGATGTTGCGTGTGCTGGTATTAACCTGCGGTTCGATTGCTTTGATTTTTCCTTCGAACGTCTTGCGAGCGAAGGCATTGGTGGTGATGGATATTTTCTTGCCTACTTCGATCAGTGACAGTTCGGACTGTGGAATCGTGAAGTCGAGGTACATCGGATCGAGTTTTTGCAGGCTGACAACGGCAGTACCGGCCGGCAAATATTCCCCGAGATCGACCTTGCGAATACCGAGCTTGCCAGAGAACGGTGCTTTGAGCGTTTTCTGATCGATGAGCGCTTCTTGTTGTTTGATTTGCGCTTCGGCACCTTTGAGTGTCGCCATGTCGCTATCGACAACGGCCTGACTGACGGCTTTGATCTTGAGCTGTGCACGATCACGGTCGAGGTTCTGCTTGGCCAGCGCTGCCGATGCTTTGAGCTGTGCCAGTTGTGCCTGGAGTGGTGCGTCATTGAGCTTCAGCAAGACTTCGCCCGCCTTCACGTGTTCACCTGATTTGAAGTGAATTTGTGTAATCAGTCCATTGACTTCGGTGGCAAGATTAGTGGCCTGAGCCGCCTGCAGTGAACCGATCACTTCTACGTTCGGTTGCCAGACAGCGTTCTCGACCACCGTGGTGGAAATTGCTTGTGGCGGGATGCCGCCACCACGAATGGCCTTGGCAATCATTTGATTGCGGAATTGCTGAAAGCCGTAAATGCCGCCGAACACCAGTGCGACCAGCAGCAGCATGATGATCATGCGGATGGGGGTACCTTTCTTCATGGTGTATTTTTCTCCGGCTTGGCTGTTTGATTTTGTGACAGGGTTTGAGGTTGATTCGGGTCTGATACGGGTACACCACCGCCCATGGCTTGATACAAGGCGACACTATCTGTAAGTCGTTGCGAGCGTGCGGTCAGCGTCACAAGTCGCGTTTGTGCGACTTGCTGCTGTGCCGTCAGCAGTTGGAGCGCATTCACTGCACCCAGCTTCATTTGCTGTTCCGTGAGGTCGAGCGAAGCTTGGGCGGAGCGTTCCGCCGCCGCCTGGGCGGTCAGGGTGTCAGCATCGATGGCTGTTGCCCGCAATGCATCGGCCGTATTGCGCAATCCGGTGAGTACTGCCTGTTGGTAATTGGCCGCGGCGGCAGAAAGCGCAGCCTTGGCCGCATTGGTACCTGCTTTCAGGCCGGCGTCGAAAATAGGCTGGGTAAGCCCGGCAATCAGGCTCCAGATAACCGAATTGACATCGAAAAGTCGAGCCGGGGTCAACCCTTGGGAACCCACAGTGGCCGATAGATTGATTTGCGGGTACATGTTCGAAACGGCTACACCATACTGAGCCGATGCCTCATGCAGTAATGCCGTTGAGGCCTGAATGTCTGGTCGTGAGGCAACCCATTCCGATGGTACGACGACGGGAAGTTCCGCTGGCAGCGTGAAATCGTTCAAGCTGAACACAGGCATGACCGTGCTTGGCGGTTGTCCGACCAGTGTCGCCAGCAAATTGTTGGTTTGATCACGTTTGAGCATCAACGGAGGCAGGGTGGCGCGTGTCTGATCCAGTTGGGTTTGCAGTGTGAGCACGTCGCTTTGGGTCGCGGCGCCCAACTCGAGGCGCGACTGTACCAGCTTAAGTTGTTCCTCCTGATTGCTGATGATGCTCTCGGTCGTTGCGATCTGGTCGTTCAGCATCGCTTGCGTCATGGCTTCTACGGCAATGTTGCCTGCCAGGGTGAGTCGTGCGGCATCCAGCTGATATTTCTGGTAATCGGTCTGTGCGGCCAACGCTTCCAACGCTCTGCGATTGGCACCGAACAGGTCCAGGTTATAACTGACGGTGACACTCGCGTTGTACAGACCGAAGACGTGACCATTCCCTTCCTGACCAATACCCGCGTTGTTGGTCTTCTGCTTCTGGCCGCTGAGCTTGCCATTAACCTGGGGTACTTCCGTTGAACCGGATTGTGCCGCATAGGTTTGCCTGGCCTGCTCCAATTTGGACTCGGCAGCGGCAAGCGTGGGGCTTGCGGCCATGCCCTGTTCAATCAGCTTATTCAGCTCGGTGGAGTTGAATGCCTTCCACCAGGCACCCTGACTCAACACTTCTTGCTTGAAGGACTGCGCTTCACCTTGTTTTATACCGGTGGTTGCCTGGGTGCTTTTGGGTATGGTTTGCGCTGTGTACCCGGGAATATCCGGTGCGGTGGGCGCAACAAAATCAGGCCCGACGGCTGAACAGCCGGCAAGCATTGTCAATGATAGCAGCGTGCCCAATTTCAGCATTGGAGCGGAAAAACGATCACGCCAACAGGCTAAATCATGCATGAAATTGCAGGCTCCCAGAAAAATGTCGAATTCTCATTATCACTACTGCCCGGAGCAAACGTGGCTTTTGGCGCGCACGGGGAACATATGTTCCGCCGCGTTATATTTAGCAGGTCAGGCCCGGTTTATCGCGTCCTAACGACGACAACCCCACATTTCTCTGAGAACGGGGGTTGATAGCAGGCTAATTAAAAGCCAGCGAACTCGAATAAAGATAGCACATTAACGTTTTTTTCATAAGTTTTTTACTCAGTGGGAACAAGAGACTTTGCGTGGTGCTGATTTTGATGCTGCACTGGACTTGGTTTTTCATATCCGCATGAAAAATATGGTTTTAACGCGGTGCGCCCTCGGTTAGGGTGTCCCGCTCGCCAATCTATGGTGTTCGTTCTGGTCGTGGGTTGGTGTCCACCCCGGTGGTTCTTACAGCCAGTCTGTCAGCGCGATCCCGATGCCTATGCGGTTGATGGAGCGGTTGTAATCAATCAGAGACTCACCATAGCCATTGAAATACTGAACATAGCCCTTGATATGCTTGTTGAGTGGAAAACTGTAATCAATTTCGATTGAGCCGCGATTATCCGACTTGAGATTATTTCTCAGCGTGGCGGAAAGGGTGCCGGTAGGGAATTTGTAGGCCAGAATCAAGTCGCCGTATCCCAGATAGTTGGTGATGTCGGGATTGTCATCGGTTTCCCGGGATTCGGGAATCCGGTACCAACCCCGTAGTGCTCCGGCAAAATTACCTCGGCCGAATGTGGTTTGCAGCGCCAGACGGTTCCAGCTTCTGGAGCGTAAACCGCCTTGCCCATTCGATTGATGGATGAAACTGGCGCGCACCTTGCGAAAGTCGAGGCCGGCGAAATGCGTATCTGTGGTGAGATCGAGACCAACTTCAGGCTCGTAATCCGTTTCACGGAAGGGCGACGAGGCCGACGAGTTGTACAGTTGCCACAACGACAATTGTGTGTAACCAAAGTAGAAGGCCGTATTCGGCCCCAAAGGCTGATCCCACCAATTGAACTGGAAGGAAATCTGATACTTGGCTTCCGCATGTTGTGGCTTGAAGTCATATACCGGGCTATCGAGCCGGTTCGTGGTGTATGTGATCGGCAAAATGTAGGTCGGCTTGAAGGATCTGAGCGAGAAAGGATTTCCGCTGGCGATTTCTTCATTGACGATGCGATTATTGAGCGCCTGGTCTGTCGCTGGCGGGGTAGGCTGGGCCGTGGTTTGTGCCTCGGTTGAGGCAGGCGTTACCTGTGGAGGCGTGGCTGTCATTGCCTGCGATCGGGCCAGTTTGTCGTAGCAAGCCAGACGGGCATTATTCTCAGTGATTGATACGCATTCCTGCCAGTCTGCCGCGTGTGCCAAGGGCGACAGGCACACCGCTGAAGTAAGAATCCAGTAAGCACGTTTCATGACGGTATTCCATCGTGGGAGCAGCGCCTATCTTAGCAGGGAAGGCGCCTCTCACTGAGTCTCGAATTCTCCGGAATCATCAAGCGGAATTGAGCGGATGGGGTACGACTTCGATCCGGTTTCGACCATCGTGCTTGGCACGGTACAAGGCGTCGTCGCCACAGAGATAGAGCGTGTCGAAATTCACTCCGGGCTCCGCCAATGTAATGCTGAGAGAGGCAGTCACACGCAGGCCAACTTCGTTTTCACAACGTAGATTTCTGATCTCTTCGCTGATTTTCTCACCAAGGCTGATGACGTTGTCGAGTTGATTCGTCGGTATGACGATGGCGAACTCTTCCCCACCGAGACGTCCACATAGCGCTGGCGACTGAATTATCGAGCGTAGCGTATCTGCCAACCCGACGAGCACTCTGTCGCCTGTGGGATGGCCGTAACGATCATTGATCTGCTTGAAGTGATCGATATCGATCATGATCAGAGCCGTGTCCGTAGTCTTGAGTAGCTGTTCCGCTTCACTGATGAGTGTCGTTCGGTTCAACAGCCGTGTCAGGCCATCGTGACGGTTCTGGAACGTCAACGCCTCGGTCAGTTCGCGCAAACGCTGGTTTGCGATATTGAGTTCACGTTCAGTTCTGTCCGAATGGCCGATGACCCGACGCATATCGCGGATAACGCGTTCATATTCGTGAATCAGTTCCGATAATGCTGAATGAGAGGCGTCAGTTGATGAACTGGCTTTCGCCTGTATCGCCTTGTTCAGAACCGTTTTTTCACGTTCGAACAGGTCCGGTGCGTACTCGTAGGAATTGTTCATCATCATTCAACGGCGTGGGCGTGGAATTCAATGGAAGGGAAGTCCTCGGCCAGTTCCAGACCGAATTCCAGAATGGTTTCGTCATCCACGTCGTGGTACCAGTCCAGCGTCACCGAACTGCCTGATTCTGCCGCCTGGTGCAGAGAGTCGAAAAGGCTGAACAGCATCTTGGTGCTGGAGCTGTTGAAGTAATAGAGCTGAATGCTGACGTCGATTTTTTCATCGTCAAGCGTCTGCAGGAACTCGGTCGTTTTCGTCAGAATGTCGCCGTAAAAGGCGGCGGCACTCTCCGGGTACGACTCGCCCTTGAGTGAGAGCCGCCGTTGCGGAAAATCAAAATCCACCTCCGGGGTGTTGCTTGTCGCCGCGAGATAAAATTTTTCCATTGTTCGGAATCCTGATGCGTGAAAAGTTAAATGGTGGCCTTGAGCGTGAACATCAACATGCCATGGGCAGCGGGCGTAAAGCCGTACTCAAGCGGAGCGGAGCTGTCCTTGGCGATGGTGAGAAAGCCCAATCCCGAACCTTTGCTGTTTTCTGCACTGTCACTGCTGCGCAGCGTTTGCCGATACGCGTTTTTGATCTGCTCTGTCGTCATGACGCGCAGAGGGTCCAACAGTGGTTTGAGGTGTTCTGCGAATTCGGCATCGACCGGATTGGCGCAGAGGATGTAGAACCGACCATCGGAGTGCGTCACCATCACCGAACCGGCGCGCATTTCCAGCGTTGCCTGATCGGGTGGTGTGAGGGTGTCACTCGAGTAGTGCACGATGTTCTGAGCCATCTCGATGAAGGTGGAGAAAATCTTGCGTCGTACGCTGCTTGAGGCTTCCGATTGTTCCATGCGCAACCGGACGGCATCACCGATGGCATTGATGATGTTCTGAGAAAAATATCCCGCGTAAAAAAAGATCAGGTTGTCAGCCAGTCCCGGAAAGCAGGGCGTGTTCAAGGGGGCATCGAGTTCTTGCGTCATGAGGCGTGTTCCTGCTTCTTCCTACGTTTTATGGAGCTGCGGTTATGTGTGGTTCTGTTCAGCATTAAGGATTCATGACGGCGTGACGTTCAGCGCCAGCAGGGTGACATCGTCTCGTCGTGTTTGAGTGCCCTGATATTGGCCGAACGTTTCAAGGAAGCGCTGCTTCTGCAATGACATTCCAACCTGTCGCTGTTCGGTTAAGAAATGTGTGAGTCGCTTTTTGCCAAAGGCAATTTTTCTCGGCCCGCCAATCTGGTCAATCACGCCGTCGGTCAGCATGAAAACTCGTGATGGTTCGTCGACGGCGATGGTGTGGTTGTGCCATTTGAAATCGAGCGGCGTGCTGGCGTAACCCACACCTTTGCGGTCACCGGTATGCAATGTGATGGGGGTATCGTTTTCGATACTTAGGCAATACAGAACGCTGTGCGCGCCGGCATAGGTGATTCGTCGTTGACTATGCTCATATCTGAGGATGAGGCCATCGAGACCATCGTCCGAATTTTCCCTGTTGCCGTCCTGATGCTGATTGAGTGCGTGTTTGATGTGCTGATTGATTGCGGCCATCAGTGCGGCAGGATCCCGGTCTCCAAGCTGATTGAGCGCTTGTTCCAGTGCTGATTCGGCAATCAGGGTCATGAATGCGCCCGGCACGCCGTGCCCGGTGCAATCGAACAAAATGACCAGAAAACCGTCTTCCCGTTGACTGAAGTGGAAAATATCCCCGCCAACAACATCACGCGGCTGCCAGATCAGCCAGTGGTTGTCCGGTAAAGTTTGTTCCAGTGCGATTTCAGAAGGTTTGAGCAGCGATTGTTGGATCACGCTGGCGTATTCGATGCTTTCGACCAGCTGACGATGTTGTCGCGCCTGAAGCTCGGTCATGGCGTGCATCAGGTCGAGTACCTGACCGATGCCCAGGTATTTGCCATCCTGCACGATGATGAAGCCGTCGGTGAAGACCTTATCCCCCGCTTCGACGGCCAGAGCGGTCAACTGTTCGATTCGCAGGTTGGCTTCAACAATCAACGGGCCCTTATCCATGAATGTGATGCAGCTTTTCTGGCTGTATAGTTCAGGATAGAAGGGCTTGGTCATCATGCTGTGGAAGATGTTCCGATTGATCAGGCCCAAGGGGCGGCCATCCGTCATCAGCACGGGGAGATGAGTCAAGCTCGATTGCTGGCCGAACAATGCCAATACCTCTTCATTTCTGAAGTCTGGTGAAATGGCACGCGCTTCAATCACCAGGTCACCGGCGCAGCGGATCTCTTTCAACATGGCAGCAGGTCTCAAAAGGAATAACGGCAATAATCGGATTGATCGTGAGAAACAGTGGATCGTGATAGCCGGAATTGCCCCATCATGCGTGTTCGCTGTTACATTTTTCTGACAACGGGCGACTGGCAACCAAGGAATGTTGGCGAGAGAAATCCAGTCTGGATCGAATGGGGCAATATGAGAGAGAATGAGTCGAATTCATGGTTTGGCTATGAAAAAGCCAGAGTCGAACTCATCTTTGCATGGCGCCGGAGTCGGGCCCGAATTAAAGAAGATTCGTTTTTAGCCGATATACTGCTTGAGTCACCCGGCACAACGCTGTGATCGTGGATGGAAAGCGCTAAACTGCGCCAATTACATAATAAGGTTGAATATCACCGTGAAAAAAGATGTGATGTCATCGGTTGATTCCCGGACCAAGCTCGCCGGTCACAATCGACTTGAGTTGTTGATTTTTGGTCTCGCTGACGACCAGCGATTCGGAATCAACGTATTCAAAGTGCGCGAAGTGATTCGCTGCCCCAAGTTGACTGACGTGCCGAAGGCGGCCTCATCGGTGCGCGGCATCGCGGACGTGCGGGGGCATACCATTACGATCATTGATTTGTCCGATGCCATCGGCGGGCCGCGGATGAGCCCCGAAGATGTGAAAGAGGCATTCGTCATCATCACGGAATACAACCGGGCGGTTCAGGGCTTCCTGGTCAATTCGGTCGATCGCATCGTTAATCTTTCCTGGAAGGAAGTCATGCCACCGCCCACCGGCACGAACACCTCCAATTTCCTGACCGCTGTGGCCCGTGTGGATAAATCGCTGGTCGAGATCATTGATGTAGAGCAGATTTTCTCCAAGGTGGTCGGTACTCGTGAAGACATTTCCGCTGACGTATTGCAGCAGGTGAGCGGGCTGGCATCCAAGGAAAGCATCGCCTTGGTCGCCGATGATTCGCTGGTTGCCCGGAATCAGGTGCGCAATACACTCAAGCAGATGGGGCTTAACACGGTGCTGGCCACCAATGGCAAGGAAGCGTTTGATATCTTGCGCCGTTGGGCAGACGATTCCCCCGAGCAACTCGATCGGATCGCTCTGGTCATTTCGGATATCGAGATGCCCATCATGGACGGCTATGCACTGACCACTCAGATTCGTCGGGATCCTCGTCTGAAATCGCTTTATGTCATCCTTCACTCGTCGTTGAGCGGTGTCTTCAACGAAGCCATGGTCGAAAATGTCGGGGCGGATCGATTCATCGCCAAATTCCACCCTGACGATCTAGCCAAGGTCGTTGCAGAGGCTCTCCGTAACCGGCCTGAACATATGGTCGAGACGAAGTAGGAATGGAGGCTGAGCAATACCAGAGGTTTTGCGAGCTGCTCGAAAAGCGCAGCGGCATTCTTCTGGGGGCTGATAAGCGTTATCTGGTGGAAACCCGGTTGAGTCGCGTGTTGCGCGATCAGAAGATCGAGTCCATCGACGTGCTTATGGGGCGATTGCTCAATGGTCGCGAACCTGCCCTGACCAAGGCGGTTATCGAGGCGATGACCACCAACGAAACACTCTGGTTTCGAGATGAGTACCCTTTTGCCGCATTGCGTGATGTGTTTTTCCCTGAGGCGGCTGCGCAAAAAAAGCAAAATCTTCGCATATGGTCGGCGGCTTGTTCTTCGGGGCAGGAGCCGTACTCGATCAGCATGCTCGTCAGCGAGGTCAAACCGCCATTTACGGTTGATATTATCGGTACCGATTTGTCCTCGCGTGTATTGGAGCAGGCCAACTCCGGTGTTTTCGATGAGTTGTCGCTTGGGCGCGGCTTGTCTGCGGCGCGTAAACAACAATTTTTCGATGTTGTGGGACAAGGTTGGAAAATCAACCCTGAGGTACGGCGTCGTGTCCGTTTTCAAGTCGGTAATCTGCTCGATCCGCCGGTTGGTTTGGGACGCTTTGATATTGTTTTCTGTCGAAATGTGTTGATCTATTTTTCTCGGGAAACCAAGGCTCAGATCATCGAACAGATCGCCAATTCTCTCCAGCCTTATGGCGTGCTTATTCTCGGTGCATCCGAGTCCACTCAACAATTGAGCGACCGTTTCAGTGTGGAACGGCTGCCGGGCGGCGGCATGGCTTTCCGATTGAAAAGCTGACATTTTCCAGTTGTTGCCTATTTCGTTCTAAATGCGCCTACAGGCTGGAATATGCCCCATGAGCAGTACGTTTCTGCGTAATCGGTATTCCTCGTCGCGATTGAGTTCACTATGGCTGATGGCGTGGTCTGTTGGTGCCTTGGGCGCTTGGTTGTTGCCGTGGGCGCCTCTGCAGACAGCTGGCGGCTGGTCCGAGTCACTGGTCTGGTTAACCTCGCTTGTCTCCGGTTCTTTGCACTCAATCCTGTTAGCCGATGATGTGCTGTGCCCATCAGTTGCCATCTTGGTTCTGGTTCTGTTGGTTCTTCTGATTCTGCGGTTACAGCAATCGGCACATATTGCCCGTTTCTGGATTGCGGCCGTGCCTGCCTTTGCAGTGTTCAGCGGTTTGTTGTGGTCATTATCCGCCATCAGCCAGTTTGTGCAGACCTTGCCGGCCGCATCGCTCACGCCTTCATCATGTTCTGTGACGGCCATGATTGATGCCTTGCCTCGTCCGGCGCCGCACGCGACCCAATTGATGTTGCGAGTCGTGAGGGTTGAAGGAGCCCGCGCAGATGTGGCTTGCCGGTCCTACTTTCCCGGTCATCGTTTGCGTGTGGGCGACTACCATCGTTACCCGCCCGATTATCAAGGTGGACAGGTCTGGCGATTTGATCTGCATTTGAAACCGCCACATGGAAGCGCGAACCCCGGCGGGTTCGACTATGAACGCTGGCTATTTTCCCAGCGCATCGCGGCAACTGGATCGGTTCATGGCAAGCCCGCATTGGTGGCCGAACAAGGTGATGGATTCGCTGCCCACCTGCTATCGGTTCGATCACACTGGCGCACGCAGTTGCTGAATGTTTCCCAATCCGATGGGAATCCGGACCGTGGGCGGGGCCTGCTGCTGGGGTTGACCATCGGTGACAGTGACTACCTTGGTCAAGACGACTGGGAAATGCTGCTGGCTACTGGCACGAATCATCTGTTGGCTATTTCCGGTTTGCACGTGGGCATGGTTTCCGGTTTGTTCGCCTGGCTCGCGGCCTGGCTCTGGTCGCGCACGCGATGGTGCGAGCGTCTACCTGCCCGCCGTGTGGCTGCTGGAGTGGCGGTTTTTGCAGCCTGGGGCTACGCCTTTTTGGCTGGGATGTCTGTACCTACCGAGCGCACGGCACTGATGATCACGATTCTGCTGGCCGGGTTGCTGCTGGGGCGATCATGGCGGTTGCTCGATCTTTGGCTGGTCGCTTTGATGGGCGTGCTATTGCTAGATCCGTTCAATGCGCTCACTGCCGGGTTCTGGCTTTCGTTTGGCGCGGTGCTGATCATGCTGCTCTGGTTGCAGTATCGCCCGGCGCTCGCGTTCTGGCGCGATGGATTCCGCCTGCAGATCATTCTCACACTCGCCTTGTTGCCCATCGTCTGGGGGCTATTCGACCGCGTGGCCTGGTCGTCTTTACCCGCCAATATCGTGGCTGTACCGGTCATCACGCTCGTGATCACGCCGCTTTCCCTTCTGGTCATGGCGTTCGTCAGTATTCTGCCATCGGTGGCGGCACTCCTGATGTGGCCGATCAACGCCATGGCGTATGGCTTGTTCGGCTTTTTGGAGTGGTTGCGACTGACGCTGCCGGATAGCCACATCGCTGCCCCTGCCGGATGGGCATTGCTGCTGGCGGCGGTCGGTGTGGCCTGGATGTTGATGCCCAAATACTGGCCTTCTCGGTATCTCGGACTGGTGCTGTTTTTACCGGCTGTGTTATATCGGCCGGAACCCATCCCGGATGGACAGGCCGATATCTGGTTTCTGGATGTGGGGCAGGGATTGGCTGTGGTTATCCATACCGCGCACCACGCGATGCTCTACGACGCGGGGCCGACATTTGGTGGGAGTGACGCGGGAGAGCGAACGGTTGTGCCCGTGCTTCGCACACTGCATATCTCATTCCTGAATCAAATCGTGATCAGTCATCATGCGCGCGACCATATGGGCGGATTGTCCAGTGTGTTGGCGGCTTATCCTCATGTCCCGATTGTTAGCGGGGAGCCGCTGCCCGGCATTGATAACATCCCGTGCCGTGATGGTGCGCAGTGGCAGTGGGATGGAGTGGACTTCACCACATATCAGGCTTCATTGGATGGTCGAAGCGACAACAATCGTTCATGCGTTCTCCACATTCGGAGCCGCGCGGGGAGCCTGCTGTTGACTGGGGATATCGAAGCTGAGGCCGAGCAGGCACTTATCGGTGCTCACTCAGGTGGAACTGAGTTGAAATCAGATGTGCTCTATGTGCCGCATCACGGTTCGAAAACTTCATCTTCGCCGCCATTCCTTGCTGCGGTTCAGCCAGAAGTGGCTGTGATCAGTGCCGGTGAGTTCAATTCCTTTGGTCATCCGCATCCGGTTGTGCTGCAACGTTATCAGCAGCGACATATTCCGATATTCCTGACATCTGATCAGGGAGCGGTCGAAGTGGAATCCGGGCAGGTTGTCGCCTATCGCGACCGCCAATGGCCATTCGCCTGGAGATCTATTAGCAATCGCTAACATAATAGTGTCACACTCGATCGCTAGGGTATCCGTTCCCTGGTTTGACTGAGAGTTAGCGATGTCTTCATCCCTGCGTGCCCTGCTTGATGCGGTTCCTCCATTGTCGGCAGATATGTCGCTTGATGCCGTCACGGAGCGCTTTCAGGAAGGTGGTTTCGATCGTATGTTGTCGCTGGCGGTTGTTGATGAAGACCGGCAACCTGTGGGTCTGATCAGTCGCCATGCGCTTATGGAATTGTTGCTGAACAAATATTCCCGCGATTTGTACGGTCGACGTCCTATCCGGTATTTCATGAACACGCAGCCGGTCATTGTCTCGCTGGCTGAATCGACCAGCACCGTCATTTCGACCGTTACCGCGCAGATCCGCACGCCGATCATCGAAGACTTCATCTTTACCGAAGCCGACGGCAGTTATGCCGGGTTGGGTTATGTCGCCGATGTATTGAAGCTGGTTGAGGAGCGTTTAGGGCAGCGCAATCATGCATTGGCGCAGGCGAATCAGGAGATCAAGGCCTCACAGGCGCATCTGGTGCAGTCCGAAAAGATGGCGGCATTGGGGCAGATGGTGGCGGGTGTCGCGCACGAGATCAACACACCGCTTGGTTACGTCGGTAACAACGTGCAGATGGCCGAAGAAATGCTGGGGCAAATTCACGGATTGGTCGCTGCATACGACAGCCTGTTCGAAAACCTGCTCAACCCCGCTGCCGAGCCATCCGATGTAGAAGCGCGAATCCAGGCGATTGCAGCCATGCGCCAGGAATTCGATGCCGTCAGTGATCTGGCCGATTTGACCGAATTGTTTGCCGATGCCCGTTTCGGTTTGAAGCAGATCAGCGAGATTGTACTGAGCCTGAAGAACTTTGCGCGGGTCGATCGGGCAGCGACCGATCAGGTCAATCTGATCGACAACATCGAAACGGCCCTGACTGTCGGACATCACCACCTAAAGAATCGAGTCACGGTCGAAAAACGCTTCGAACCGATACCGCTCGTACCGTGTGCACCTTCGCAAATCAACCAGGTCTTGTTGAACCTGCTGACCAACGCGGCTCAGGCGATCGATCACGAACAAGGCCGGCTGCTCATTAGAACCTACACCCGTGGCGAGTTCGTCTGCATCAGCGTGGAAGATAATGGCAGCGGCATCCCGACGGAACACGTATCGCGCATTTTCGAACCGTTCTACACCACCAAGAAGGTCGGTGAGGGGACCGGTCTCGGGTTGTCGATCAGCTATCGCATCATCAAGGATCATGGCGGCGACATCCGTTTGGCTACCAAGCTTGGGGTTGGCACGCGCTTTGAGATCAGCCTGCCAATCAAGCGACCTGTGAATACAGATTCCAGTTCGGACGCCAGTGGTAAGCAAGTTGCGGACATCGTTGAAGTGCTTCAAACACAGAATACCAACTGATTGAATTCAACCCCCATCTGAATGGGTGAAGTTGACCAGAACGCGGAAAGGAGCAGAAAAGATGAATGAACTGAATACCAAACCCACCTTGTTGCTGGTTGATGACGAGACTCGTATCACCCGCTCGCTCAAGATGCTGTTCCGCAATGAATTCAATGTGTTGACGACTGATAACGGACACGATGCGATTGAAATTGCCCGGACTCAACCGGTCGCAGTGGTCATTTCCGATCAGCGCATGCCCATCATGCCCGGTGTTGAAGTGTTGCGTGGCATTCGTGAGGTTTCGCCCAACACCATGCGTTTGCTGCTGACGGGATATGCCGATCTGGCGGCGGTCATCGGTTCGGTCAACGAAGGCGAGATTTTCCGGTTCCTGCAGAAACCCTGGGATGCCGAGCAGATTCGTGCGGACGTTCGAGCGGCGGCGCAAGTGGCCGAGCTCAGTTTTGCCGCTGCCGCCCGGCGTAACAATGAGATGATTGTCGATGAGGCGCAGCAGCCTGTTTCACGGCCCGGCATCCTGTTGCTCGATCAGGACCCGATGGCGTATGAACTCGTTAAACGCGCGACGCCACAGGGCAATCCGCTGTATTGGGCGCGCCACATGGATGAGGCCTTGGAGTTGCTCAGTGCGCATGCCATTGGCGTGTTGGTGGCAGATGTGCTCGATGGGCAGGCCAGCCACGTTGGCGCCATCAAGGCATTGAAGCAATCCCATCCGCAATTGGTGACCATCGTGTTGACCCAATTGCGCGATTACGAACTACTGGTCGAACTGATCAATCAAGGGCAGGTGTTCCGCTTTCACCCGAAACCCGGGCACATCGGTACCTTCGTCAAGAACATGCAGTCGGCGCTCGACTACCACCGGATTCTGCAAACCCAGCCTGAGGTGCGTCAACGTCACGCGGTCGCCAAGTCCGACAAGCCGCTCTTGGCCGGTTTGTCGGATCGGGTGATGGGGTATTTCCGTCGATTCGGAGTTAACTCATGACTAGGTGATGCGACGTTTAGAGCGCGCGTTTGGCGTATTGCTGATAGTCGTCGTAGCCGCGCTTCTTGAGCTGCTTGGTAAGACAGGCTACGCCAGCCAGGACTTGTTCGGCACTATGCGGATAGTTGAGTTCAGTCTGGCGTACCTGGGTATAAAGTTCATCGAATTCTTGCTTGAGCTGCTCGTCGTGCAGCCCTTGTCGTGTCGAGCGGTAGCCGCTGATGTCCTGGTTGTCGCTGAATTCGGGTTGAAAGTAGCCAAGTGTCCAGTAGTAATCGCCATTTTTACATTGGTTCTTGGTGACGCCGAAAAACTGTTTGCCGGCCTTGATGACCTCCCACATCACACGGTATACAGCGCGAGGGACACTGGGGTGGCGAATAATGTTGTGGGGTTGATCCAGCACTTCCGGCTTGCTGTAGCCGGTAATTTTCAGGAAGGTCGGATTGACAAAGGTGATGATGCCTCGATTGTCAGTACGGCTGGAAATGATGTCGGAACGTAACAAAACGTGTTCATTTTCGGTCAAAATCATCTCAGACATTATAAATCCCTTTCAAATAATGCGGGATTTGATCTTCTCACTAGTTTGGTTTGCCACGCAATAAGAATCTCACTGTCCGAAGATGACCAAGCCGTGCTGTCTGCCTCGCTGGGTGAATCAAATCACTTTTGAGAAACGCTGTAGTCCTTCGGGATTGAGATATTCGTCGAACGCCATGCAGATGTTGCGAATCAGCAGGCGGCCTCGGGGCAGTACTTCCAGGTGATCATTGCCGAGTCGAAGCAGCTCGTCAGCCACCATCGGCTGGAGTTCGGAGAGCGCCTCGGCAAAGTGCGATGCAAACGAGATGCCGAATTTCTGTTCCACCTGGGCGAAATCGAGTCGGAAGTGGCTGATGATTTCGCTGATGACGAATCGGCGAAGGTGATCTTCATCGGTGAGCACGTAGCCGCGTTCAATGGGCAGCCGACCCGCACTGACGGCCTCGTGATAGGCCACCAGATCCTTGGTGTTCTGACTGAAGGCACCGCCAACCTGACTGATCGACGACACGCCCACGGCAACCATGTCGCATTCGGCATGGGTGGAGTACCCCTGAAAATTGCGGTGCAGCGTGCCGTTGCGTTGAGCGATGGCTAGCGGGTCGTCCGGTTTGGCGAAGTGATCCATGCCGATCAGCACATAACCGGCTTCCTGCAACCGTTCGATGCTCCCGCCCAGAATGTGGAGTTTTTCGGCGGCGTTCGGCAGGTCTTCGGTATTGATGCGCCGCTGGGGTTTGAAGCGGGTCGGCAGGTGCGCGTAGTTGAAGATCGACAGCCGATCCGGCGCCATTTCGATCACGGTATCGAGTGTGCGCATGAACGAATCCTTGCTCTGGAAGGGCAGGCCGTAAATCAGATCCAGGCTGACGCCATGGAATCCTTCCGCGCGGGCGGCATCCACCACCTCCTTGGTCTCGGCATAACTTTGAATGCGGTTGACCGCCTCCTGCACCCGTTCATCGAAATCCTGTACGCCCAGGCTGATGCGGTTGAAGCCGAGGTCACGCAGCACGGCAATCGTTCCGGCATCGGCTTCGCGCGGGTCGATTTCGATGGAATATTCGCCCGTATCATCGGACTTCAGTTCAAAATGCCGACCGGTCGCTTCCATGATCTGACGCATTTGTTCGTCGGATAAAAAGGTCGGTGTGCCGCCACCCCAATGGAGCTGATCGACCGCACGTCCTTCGCCGAAGAGCTTGCCCTGCAACGCCAGTTCCTGAACCACATCATCCACGTAGGGTTGGGCGCGATTGCGATCCTTGGTGATGACTTTGTTGCAGGCGCAGTAGTAGCAAATCGTGTCGCAGAACGGGATGTGCGTGTAAATCGACAGTGGGCCACCGACCTTGTTGGAGCGTTCCGCCGCCGCCCGATAGGCCGACTCGTCAAACTGGTCGTGAAACTGCACGGCAGTAGGGTAGGAGGTGTAGCGCGGGCCGGATTTGTCGTATCGGCGAATCAGGTCGGGGTCGAAAAGTCCGTTGGGAGCGGTCTGCGGCATAGTCATCGTGTTCTCACAGCTAAAGCAAGGGCCTTCGGATGTGTCCGGTTAAGCAATCGCATACAATAGCCGATTTGGCGCATTAATTCGTCTGAGTGTTTTTCTCGGAAAATTCGAGCAGCCCCGGTGGGTTCGGGTTGATGACGGCCTTCATTAAATTAAAGCGGAGAAAGCATCTGTGGTGATTGCCGATTTGTTGCGCGGGTTGGATTATTTTGGCACGGTCGTCTTCGCCATTTCCGGTGCGCTGGTGGCGGCTCGTAAAGGCATGGACTTGATGGGCTTTGCCATTCTGGCAACGGTCACGGGGATTGGCGGCGGCACGCTGCGCGATCTGATTCTGGCGCGCAGCGTGTTCTGGGTCGCGCATTGGGAATACATCGTGATTTGCGTGCTGACAGCCATCGCCACGTTCTACTTTGTGCACCATGTCCGTCGGCGCTTTTCCTGGTTGCTGTGGGCGGATGCGGTGGGTTTGGCCGCGTTCAGCGTGTTGGGTGTGCAGATTGCCCTGAGCACGGGCACCAATCCGTTCATCGCCATCATCATGGGCATGATGACCGCCGCGTTCGGCGGTTTGATCCGCGATGTGCTGGCGGGCGAGCCCCCTTTGTTGTTGCATCGCGAAATCTACGCCAGCGCTGCGCTGTTGGGTGGTGTGGTCTATGCGCTGTTTGGCGTGGTCTTGCATCAACCGGTCTGGGCTCTGATTCTCGGATTTATTGTGGCGTTGGTCGTCCGCGCGCTGGGCATCGTCTATCATTGGCATCTGCCAACGGCGCGTAGCGCCTGAGCTTCTGGTCTTCAAAAACGGGTGCCGGGTGCGCGTTACCGTAATTTTGTTTCGTTCGCCTGATACCCCTAACGTTTAAGTCGAGACTTATGACTCCTGCTGTCGAAATACATAACCTCACCAAAACCTATGCTGGCGGTGCCGAAGCGCTCAAAGGCATTGATCTCACCATCGAGCCGGGCGATTTTTTTGCCCTGCTCGGGCCGAACGGTGCGGGTAAATCCACCACCATCGGCGTGCTGTGCTCGCTGGTGAACAAGACCAATGGCGTGGTGAAGGTATTCGGTCATGATCTCGATCAGGAACGCAACTGGGTGAAAATGCAGATCGGCATCGTGCCGCAGGAATTCAACTTCAACCAGTTCGAGCCGGTGGAAGAAGTGGTCATCAACCAGGGCGGGTTTTATGGCCTTACGCGCAAGAAGGCCCGTGAGCGCAGCGATCTGCTGCTCAAACAGCTTGGGTTGTGGGAAAAGCGCAAAACCATGTCGCGCCAGCTTTCAGGGGGTATGAAACGTCGCTTGATGATCGCCCGTGCGCTGGTGCACGAACCGCGCCTGTTGATTCTCGACGAGCCGACGGCTGGAGTCGATATCGAGTTGCGGCGCGGCATGTGGCAGTTCCTGACCGAAATCAATGAGGCGGGTACCACTATCATCCTTACCACGCATTATCTGGAAGAAGCCGAACAGCTCTGTCGGAACATCGCCATCATCAACGAAGGGCGCATCATCGAAAACACCAACATGCGTCGGCTGCTCGACACCGTGGCGCAGGAAACCTTCGTGCTGTATTGCGATGCGCCGGTGGCGTCGCTGCCGACATTGCCTGCGATGGATGCACGCATCACCGAGAGCGATGTAATCGAAGTGGTGCTCACCAAGGACCAGTCGCTCACCGAAGTGTTCGACGTCCTGCGCGGCCACGGTATCGAGGTCAACCGCATGAAAAACAAGAGCAACCGGCTCGAAGAGCTGTTTTTGAAACTGGTACAGAACAGTACGGAGCGGACAACATGAACCCGCAAAAAAAATTACCGATCTCAGGCGAATTTCCAGCTACATCCGGCGGCATGAATGCGCGCCAGATGTTCAACGCCTTCCTGATGTTGTTGACGCGCGAAGTGTTGCGCTTCGGCCGAATCTGGGTGCAGACGATCCTGCCACCGATGATCATGACCTCGCTGTATTTCGTCGTCTTCGGCCATTTGATTGGTCCGCGTGTCGGGGAAATTGATGGCGTGCCCTACATCAACTACCTCGTGCCCGGCCTGATCCTGATGTCTGTGATTACGCAGAGTTACGCCAACGTGGTGTCGTCGTTCTACGGCGCGAAGTTCGCCCGCCACATTGAAGAACTGCTCGTGTCGCCGATGCCGCACTGGCTCATTATCCTGGGTTATCTCGCCGGGGGCGTGGCGCGGGGACTGTCGGTGGGTGCGGCGGTCACCGTGGTGGCCTTGTTCTTCGCCCATTTGCAGGTGCATGACGTGCTTGCCCTGTTGCTCGTAGCCTTGCTCACGTCGGCGCTGTTCTCGCTTGGCGGCATGATCAACGCGATCTACGCCAGCAGCTTCGATCATATTTCCATCGTGCCGACCTTCGTCCTGACACCGCTGACCTACCTCGGTGGCGTGTTCTATTCCATCCACATGCTGCCGCCGTTCTGGCAGCAGGTTTCGTTGTTCAACCCGATTCTCTACATCATCAATGGCTTCCGTTACGCCATGCTCGGCATCAGCGACGTGCCGGTCTACACCACCTACCTGATTCTGGTGGTGACGATCATGATCCTGTTCGCCTACACCATGCGATTGTTCCGCAAGGGCATCGGGATGCGAGGCTAAGTATGAAACCCGGTCAACTCGAACTGCTGGCCCCCGCGCGCGATGCGGATATCGGTATCGAAGCCATCAACCATGGCGCCGATGCGGTTTATATCGGCGGTCCCGGTTTCGGTGCGCGTAAAAGTGCGGATAACGACGTGGCCGACATCGCCCGTCTGGTTGACTATGCGCATCGTTTTCATGCGCGCATCCACGTCACCCTGAACACCATCCTGCGTGACGACGAACTCGAACAGGCCCGCAAGCTGGCGCACCAGCTTTACGACATCGGTGTCGATTCGCTCATCATTCAGGACATGGGGCTGATGGAACTTGACCTGCCGCCCATCCAGCTGCACGCCAGCACGCAATGCGATATCCGCACCCCCGAGAAGGCCCGTTTCCTTCAGGATGCGGGTCTGTCGCAGCTGGTGCTGGCGCGCGAGCTGACTCTGGAACAGATCAAGGAAATCCGGGCCGCGACGACCGTTCCGCTGGAGTTCTTCATTCACGGCGCGTTGTGCGTGGCGTATTCGGGGCAGTGCTTCATTTCCGAAGCGCATACCGGGCGCAGCGCCAACCGGGGCGAGTGCAACCAGGCCTGCCGCCTGCCGTATGAAGTGCGCGATGCGCAGGGCCGCATCATCGCCCACGACAAGCACGTCCTGTCGATGAAAGACAACGACCAGAGCGCGAACCTCGCCGCGCTGATCGATGCGGGTATCCAGAGCTTCAAGATCGAAGGTCGTTACAAGGACATGGGCTATGTGAAAAACATCACCGCCCATTACCGCACGTTGCTGGATGGCATCCTCGAACAGCGCACCGAATTGAGCCACACCTCCAGTGGTCACAGCACCTTCCATTTCACGCCCGATCCGGCGCAGAACTTCAACCGCGACGCGACCGACTATTTCGTGCAAGGCCGCAAGGAAGACATCGGCTCGTTCGACTCGCCCAAGAATCCCGGCCGCCGCATTGGTTGGGTGACCAAGATCAACAAGGACTCGGTCGAGATCGAAACCGGTGCCGACACGTTGCTCAACAACGGTGACGGCCTGTGCTACTTCGACCTGCACAAGGAACTGGTCGGCATGGCGATCAATACAGCTGAACAGTTGAACGCAGGCCGTTGGCGCGTCGTGCCGAAGGATCCGATTGCCGAGTTGCGTCACCTGAAAATCGGCACCGAACTCAACCGCAACCGCGACATGAACTGGCAGCGGCTCATGGACAAGAAATCAGCCGAGCGCCGCATCGACCTTCGCCTGCGACTGGATGAAACCGCCGATGGCCTCACGCTGAACCTGATTGATGAAGACGGCCTCAGTGCCACAGCCTCACTCGTCATCGCCAAGGAACCCGCCAAAGACGAATACCGCGCCGAAGCCAGCTTGCGCGAGAACCTCGGCAAGCTGGGCACCACGATTTTCAATCCCGTTGAAATCGTGCTCAACCTCAGCCAACCCTGGTTCGTTCCCGCCTCACTCGTCAACAACCTGCGTCGGGAAGGTATCGATGCGCTGGAAGCCGCACGCAAGGCCGCCCTGCAACGCCTGCCACGCGCCAAACCGGTGGAACCGCCGGTACCGTACCCCGAAGACAACCTCAGCTACCTTGCCAACGTGTTCAACCACAAGGCACGCGACTTCTACGCCAAACATGGCGTCAAATTGATCGAAGCCGCTTTCGAGGCGCACGAGGAAGAGGGCGAAGTCTCGCTGATGATCACCAAGCACTGCGTGCGTTATTCACTCAGCCTCTGCCCCAAACAGACCCGCGGCGTCACCGGCGTCCACGGCACCATCAAGGCCGAACCGCTGGAGCTGGTGAACGGCAGTGAAAAACTGAAGCTGGTGTTCGACTGCAAACCCTGCGAAATGCACGTCGTCGGCAAACTCAAGCGCGGCGTGGCTCAATCCAAGGCCAAGGCCGAGACTACAGCAATCCAGGCCGTGCCCATCCAGTTCTACAAGGCGAGGCCGACCGTCTAGTCTGGTACAGAACCCTGAGCGCAATTCAGGTATTTGTAACCCTTCAAAGAACCATCACTAGCCTATGATAGAGCGACCAGCTATGTCTTTGTAAATACGATTGCATTGAAGCCCCCACCTTGAAATCTCCGAATATCGCTTAAAACTCAACACGTTAATGGAGCCTACGATGCCAGATCAAAAAGGAATTATGTTCCCTGATGGGGTAAGGCAGGTCACTTGCAAAGATTGCATTGACGGCCAATTCAATATTCCAATATCCATGGCCTTCCAGCCTATCGTCAACACCGCGACCAAGCGTGTATACGCCTACGAGGCACTGGTTCGGGGGATTGCTGGGGAACCTGCTCTGTCGGTGCTGAGCCAGATCAATACCGATAATCGCTATTTTTTCGACCAGGCGGCACGGGTTACCGCAATCCGCTTGGCATCTAAGTTGGGTCTTCCCTCGGGAGATCAGGACACCAAGCTCAGTATCAATTTTATGCCGAACGCGGTTTATCGCGCCTCAACCTGTATCCGTGCAACGCTCGAGGCCGCACGCCTTTACCATCTGGATCCGAGGCGACTGATTTTTGAAATTGCTGAGGCGGATCAGATTGTTGATCGAAAACATCTGATGGGCATCATCGAGGTCTATCGCACAGAAGGCTTTACCATCGCGCTTGATGATTTTGGTGAAGGGTATGCTGGTTTGAATCACCTGATCGAGATACGACCGGATGTGATCAAGCTGGATTTGAATCTGATACGCAATATTGACCGTGATGCGGGTCGGCAAGCTGTGGTGCGTGCAACGGTGAGCATGTGCAAGGAATTGGGTATCGGCGTGGTTGCAGAAGGGGTTGAAACGCTTGAAGAGTGGTCATGCCTCGAAGACTTGGGCGTTTTCTTGCACCAGGGCTATTTGTTCTCGAGGCCAGCATTTGAGGCGTTGCCTGAGCCCCAGTATCCCAACTGAAGCATGGTGGTTGGACTGGCGTAGCCCACATGACGCGCCAAACATCACTCGATGGAGATCAATTATGTTTTGCCGACGAGCTGGAACGTCTGGCGGACTAAATTTCCTTTGCTGATCAGTATTTGCATGCATATACACTTCAGTACTATTCGCGCGGCTGTTCAAGCGCCTGTGACATCAGTTTCAGGATGTTCGTCGCCAGATAATCTTCCGATTGCGTTTCTGTGCTGCCGCCGGGCAGATAGGGTCGCATCGGGTTGATCTGGAAGTGGAAAATCACGAGGCCGACCAAGCTCGTGGTGAGGAAGTGCGGATCGCAGGCGGGGTTGATGCCCAGAAAGATGTCGTGCAGGGCATGACAGGTTTCGGCCATGACGACGTTCACGAGAAACCTGGATCGCTCTTCGTCCTGCTCGATCAGTTCGCGCATGAACAACTGACGGAACATGGGCTTTTCATTCAGCTGGTGGCAGATCAGTCGAATGAAGTTGCTGAGCTTTTCTTCCGCAGGCTTGTCCTCCTTCAGGCAGCCCATCAGGCTGGTGCCGTGCTCTTCAAATACAAAGCTCAGGGTTTCCTGATACAACGTTTTCTTGTCGGCGAAGTGGTTGTAGAGCGATGGCGCCTTGATCTGACAGGCGCTGGCGATATCGCGCATGGAGATCGCATCGAATCCCCGGGCGGCGAAAAGCTCGGCTGCGGTCGAAAGTATGGTGTCCCGAGTGCTGCTCAACCTGTTTGGTCCTGTTTCTTGTTTCTTATGGCATCCCAGTCGATGTTGTTGCAGGCGTAGCAGGGCGCTTCGATCAGGCGGAGCCGCACCAGCAACGAGTGGATTTTACACCCAAGGCAGAAACCCATCACCGCTTCCAGCCAGATCATGGCCAGACAGACCCAAACCAGCGCAACCGGTATCTGGTAGGGGATGTAGTTGACCGTTGTCGGCAGGATGTGATGCGCGAAGAGGGTGTTGACCCATCGGGCAAATACATCGGGATTGAAGAACACCAGACAGAAACTCGCCAGGAACAGGCCGAGCCCCCAGGCAAAGCGCTTGGGTGCCAGCGGTTTCCATACGGGCGGCTGGTTGCGCGACAGGAACGCCGCCAACTGAATGGTGGGAGAGAACCGCGAACTCCAGACGGTCATGCTGGCCAGTAGTTCGAACAGCGCATAGACCAGCACGAGCGTCTGCGGGGTGTAGTCGATGATGCGCATCTTCATATCCCCCGAATAGATGATGTTCGACGCCGCATCCAGGTCGTACGTGTCTTTCACCGTTGACGGATCAACGATCCAGGGCGAGGTGTAGAACACATAGAAAAAGGTCAGCACCATGAAGAACGGGATGAACATCATTATGCCGGCCCGGATGCGTACGGCGTTCTCGTTGATGAACAGATCGGGCTCGCCGGTGTCTCTGAACCATGTTTTCTTGAATGTGCTCATTGCGCGCTCCTGTTCTTTTGCACGGAACCCGAAACGGGTTTGCTGAAAAAAGTGTTGAGGATCATGGAGACGCTGTAGACCTCACGATGGTTCCATGGCATCAGCGACATGAAGCGGGCAAGGAAGCAGTAATTGAGCAGCACCATGGCACTGGTGCCGAGAATGACGGGGTAGATCAACCAGGTCATGGGATGCCATAGCGCCAGCAACAGAAGCAGCAGATAGGCAATGCGGACCTGGGTGGCAAAGCCGCGAATGGATCGTTCTTCAGCATAGAAATGCACGACCTGAACGGCGGTGAGGCCAATGGCCAGTATCAGGCCGGTGTGCCCGAGGATGGCTTCGATGATCAGGAGCACGTCTGTGATGAGCCAGTAAATCCAGATCTTGTCCGGCATACGCATGATTTTTCTCCCCATGAAATTGTTTTTCTTTTACTAACTAACGTTCGTTAGTTTTACGTGGGGCGCTTCCGATTGTCAATGGGTAGGCTGTCCGCTGGCTCTTGATCTTTCCATTTCCGGCGATATTGTTCTTCCGCATACATCGCCGTGCTGTGTTGTCGGCCGGATTGTCCCGGTTTGCCTTAAGGAGTGTTCATGTCCGATCTGAATGACCCGCGTGTCTTTTTTGCCGCTGAACGCACCTTGATGGCGTGGAACCGTACCGGTTTGACGCTGATGGCCTTCGGCTTCGTGATCGAGCGCTTCGATCTGTTCGTGACGATGCTGGCCCGGTTGCCGGAGAAACCCATGGATCACGGTTTGTCGTTTTGGATCGGCATGGCGTTTATCTGCCTGGGTGCCGCATCAAGTGCTCTGGCCGTCATGCAATATCGCAAGGTGTTGCGCACACTGAATCCGAACGAGGTGCCGCAAGGTTATTGGGTCAATATGGGTGTGTTGACGAATCTGGCTGTGGCGATACTGGGGTTCCTGTTGACCGCCTATCTTTTTTCCAGCCATCCGGGTGGTTGAGATCACCCATAGTCGTTCCAGTTATTGCGTTTTGCTCCAGCCATGAATTATCCTGTTTGAATAGTGTAACTCTATTCAAGAGGAGATATTGTGGACTCATCTGATCGTTCATCACCCCCCAAAAAGCGTAGTGCTGATTCCAACGGGCATGGCGGTGCGCGTTCGGGGGCTGGGCGGCCCAAGGGGCAGGGGCGTTGGGGCGAGCCCACGGTGCCGGTTCGGGTGCCGCAAAGCAGGGTGGCTGTAGTCAAGGCTTTGCTGGATACGTTGCCCGTCCTGAATGGCAATGGCCAAAAGAACGCAAATCAAGTGGGCGATGTTCCAGCCATTGCCCGGACGACAACCGGTACGAAACCGCTTTCACCTGATGCCTGGTCCGATTTGCTGGCGGCATCGGGATTGCTGCCTCTGCGACCGTCAGAAGTGTCATCGGCATTGACGTTGCCGTTGTTCAGCTACCGGATTGCGGCGGGGTTTCCTTCTCCGGCCGATGATTATGTCGAGGAGCGAATCGACTTGAATCGCCACCTGATCCGGCATAAGGAGGCCACGTTCTTTCTGCGTGTGCAGGGGGATTCGATGATCAATGCCGGCATTCACGATGGCGATATGTTGATTGTTGATCGGGCCATCGAGCCGGTGTCGGGCAAGATTGTGATTGCCGCGCTGGATGGTGAACTGACAGTCAAGCGGTTATCGACCAGTGGGGGCATGGTTCGCCTGTTGCCTGAAAACCCGGATTACCCGGTGATCGAGATCGGTACGGAGCAGGAACTGGTGATCTGGGGTGTGGTAATCCATGTGATCCACGCGGTGGGTTGAGGCAATGTCGGTTTCAGGTACCCCCCGATTGGACAGCACGCGGCGTAAGCCAGTTTTTGCACTGGTCGATGGCAATAATTTCTATGTGTCCTGCGAGCGGGTATTCAATCCATCATTGGAAGGTCGACCGGTGGTGGTGTTGTCGAATAACGATGGCTGTGCCGTGGCGCGCTCGGCGGAGGCCAAGGCGTTGGGGATCGGAATGGCGCAACCGTGGTTCCAGATCCGGTCGATGGCGCGGTCGCATGGTCTGGTCGCCTTGTCTTCGAACTATGAACTCTATGCGGACATGAGTAACCGCATGATGCGGATTCTTGCCGGATTTGCGCCCCGTCAGGAGGTGTATTCGATCGATGAATGCTTTCTGGATCTGGGGGGGATGGATGTCGATTTGACGGCGTTGGCCCGCACCATGCGACAGCGGGTGGCGCAGTGGATCGGTATTCCTGTGGGGATCGGGATCGGCGCGTCCAAGACGCTGGCAAAGCTGGCCAATCATCTGGCCAAGAAGCAGGCTTATTGGCAAGGCGTTTGTGATTTGACGGCACTGGATGAGTCGGTTGTGGATCGGCTCATGAGGAGCGTCGATGTCGGGGCAGTCTGGGGTATCGGGCGGAAGCTGAAGGAACAGCTCAAGGCGATTGGGATCGAATCGGCGCTTGATTTGAAAAGGGCTGATCCGGCAGTTATCCAGCAGCGATTCTCGGTCGTTCTGGCCCGAACGGTACAAGAGCTTCGGGGAATCGCCTGTTTGTCGTTTGAATCGGTTCATCCACCTCGGCAGCAAATCATTGTCAGTCGATCGTTCGGCAAGCCGGTGTGGTATCTGCCCGATTTGCGTCAGGCGGTGACGGCGTATATGAGCCGTGCGGCTGAAAAGCTCAGAACTCAGGGTAGCGTGGCGCAGGCGGTACAGGTGTTCATCCGCTCCAATCCGTTCAGCAGCCGACCTTTTGATGCCCAGAGTGTCACGCTGCCACTGGCAGCGGCGACCGACGACACCCGCGCGCTGGTTAAAATTGCCCAGCAGGGACTGGAGCGGATTTATCGAGCAGGTTTCGAATACCAGAAGGTCGGAGTAGTGTTGATTGATATCCAGCCCAAAGGGCAGGGGGCGATGGTGGATTTGTTCAGTGACACGCTCGAGGACCAGCGGGCAGATCAGTTGATGCAGGTGATGGATGCCATTAACACTCGGGTGGGCAGGCATGCGGTCAAGCTGGCGGGAGAAGGGTTCGCGCAGCCCTGGGCCATGAAGCGCAACCTTCACTCACCGGCCTATACGACCGATATCCGGCAATTAGCTCGGGCGGTGGCGAAGTGATTTATTTATAGCCCCGCCTGAGGTCGCCCTCCATGAATTGGGGGGTGGTGGTTTCGGCTTCACAAAAACTTTCGCAGGAAGAGGTGATCCGGTAACAACCACCCCCCATCTGCTTGGATTCGTACATGGCCTTGTCGGCGGCGGCAAGTAAACACTCCGGGTCACATTTACCACTACATAGAGCGATGCCGATTGAGACGCTGAGTTTACACTCGACGTCTTGAATCTTTAGCGGCTCGGTAACCATCTGGATGCATTTGTCTGCGATTTTTCCGATGCCATGATCCGGTTCGTCAGCTAGATCAATAGCCAAAAGTATGAATTCGTCACCGCCGATGCGGGCCAATGTATCCACTTCCCGGACAACGGAGGAAAGCCGTTGGGCTATGACGCGCAAAACCTCATCGCCAGCCTCGTGTCCCATCGTATCGTTGATGAGTTTGAAGCCGTCGAGATCCAGAAAAAGGACGGCAAGTCTCGCATTATTCCGCCTTGAGCGTGCCAGTGCCTGACGCAAGCGATCAACCAGCAAACTGCGATTGGGCAGGCCCGTCAGTGTGTCGTGATAAGCCATATGCCGAAGTGCATCCTGACTACTGGCCAGCTTGGATATCAGTTTGTTGAAAGCCGCAGTCAGGTGCCCCACTTCATCGCTTCGGACGACGGGTAACTCCTGAAGCGGGATTTCTTCCCGTGCCATTTTTTCGGCCTTGTCAGCTGCTTGGAACAGGGGGCGCAATATCCACGTCACAAACCCTCCAATGGCAGGAAGGGCAATGGCGATGAGGAGGAACAGGTGCCAAAACAAATAGGATTTTGTTCGGTCAACGGCGGCAAGCGCTACCGATGTGGGCACATGGGCAATGATGAACCAGTCCGTATTCGATACGGGGGCAATCGCCGCGATTTCCTCGGTGCCCTTGGCGCTATGTGTGATGCCACTGCCGCGAAAGCCATTCAACGCTTGATCAAGAAATGGATCTACCCCCAATGCGGGTATTGGTTCCAGCGTGGCAGTGGGGCCACTGAAATCAACGACCAGTTTGCTTATTGGTGCAATAAGACTGAAGTCGCTCGCCTCTTTGTTTTGTCCTTGACTCAGGAAATCGAGAAAGCCCGGAGAAGAGAGGGCCGTTAGGCTGATCATGATGGCGCGAATGTTTCCTTTATCATCTTTAACAGGAACACTGATTGGAATCAGTATTTGATGTGTCAGGGTGCCAACGGTTGGAGCCCCAATCCCTGAGCCCCCCTCCATCACGCGACCTAAGTCCGCGTTTTGAGCCAGAGACAGACCAGACTGCCCCGGTACCGAGGGGAAGTCGGTAATTACGGTGCCCTTTGGATCTGTTACCAACAACCCCAATGAAAACAGGGGCAGCAATCCGACGCGCTCTTTTAACCATTCATGTAAGCGAGCGGGTTGTTGTATGAGATCGAGTGGTAATGTGTCAGCGAGTCGATTCAGAAACGTGAGGCGGTCTTTCAGTTTGTCATCCAGATTTCTGGCGGCGGATTCTGCCAGCGAGGATTGTTGGGCAGACGTAATCTGAATGAGATTATCGCGAATATACCCAGCAAGAATGAAATAACGCGCTACCGTGCCGATCAAGACGAGGAGTATTCCGAACGCAATGATGCGTGCCACTAGACTGTTGGCATATCGGGAAAAACTCATGCAGGCATACATCCTTGGTTTGCTTGGGAACAGCAGTGGTACAGAATAACTCTGTCCGAGTTCTTCATTTACCACAGCAATTATAAGCTCATTATTATTGATCTGGGAACTTCTTGAGCGATTATTATGTTCTGGATCAGGGTTATTGTTTTTGAAATGTCGTTTGGGTCGGTTTGCTTTCGGGTATTTCGATTGATTGATCTGAAATAGAAAATACCTGCTTTCGCAGGTATTTTTATATGAATCACGACTTTTGCTGGAATGGCGGGGTGATTTCACCCCGCATCTGGCAAAGCCCGAGTTAGGTAGGGTCAGTGCTTGACTGCACTTTCAGCTCCGATACCGGTTTCCGAACGCACATATTGAGCATGGAAGCGAGCACGTTCTTCAGCGGCACGCGGGCTTCGATCGGTAATCGAGAAGAACCACGCGAATACAAACGCAACCGGCATAGAGAAGATAGCCGGGTAACTGTACGGCATGATCGCTTCGGTATGGCCCAGCACGTCCACCCACACGCTCTTGGAGAGAATAACCAGGATGACGGCAGTCAGCAGGCCACCCAAGCCACCCATGACGGCACCACGGGTGGTCAGTTTTTCCCAGTAGATCGCAAGGAACAGGATCGGGAAATTAGCGGAGGCCGCAATGGCGAAGGCCAGACCGACCATGAAGGCGATGTTCTGCTTTTCGAAGGCGATACCGAGGAATATGGCGAGAATACCAAGCGTGATGGTGGCATAGCGGGAAACACGCATTTCGGTCTTCTCGTCAACACGACCGTGGCGGAAGGCGCTGGCATACAAATCGTGTGATACCGCTGAGGCACCGGCCAGCGTCAGGCCGGATACCACCGCCAGAATGGTGGCAAAAGCAACTGCTGAGATGAAGCCCAGGAAGATGTTGCCGCCGATGGCGTGCGACAGGTGGATGGCCGCCATGTTGCTGCCGCCGATCAGTTTCTGGGCCGCATCGAGGTATGCCGGGTTGGTGGATACCATGATGATGGCGCCAAAACCGATGATGAACGTCAACACATAGAAGTAACCGATGAACCCGGTAGCGACGAATACGGATTTACGTGCTTCCTTCGCATTGGTAACGGTGAAGAAACGCATCAGGATGTGAGGCAAGCCAGCTACACCGAACATCAGCGCCAGACCGAGGGAGATGGCGGAAATCGGGTCATGGATCAAGCTGCCCGGGGCCATGATCGCTTCATGTTTGGGGCTGATTTCGATGGCCTTGGCGAACATCGCGTTGAAATCGAAACCGAAGGCATACAGCACGGCCAGAGCCATGAAGGTGGCTCCGGAAAGCAGCAGCACAGCCTTGATGATTTGTACCCAGGTGGTGGCAAGCATGCCACCCAGTGTGACGTACAGGATCATTAATACGCCAACGATGACGACAGCGTAGTGGTACGGCAGGCCGAACAGGATTTCGATCAGTTTACCGGCACCGACCATCTGGGCGATGAGGTACATGGCTACGACGATCAGCGATGATACGGCGGCGACACTACGAATCGGAATCTGTGAGAGGCGGTACGAAGCGACGTCGGCAAAGGTGTATTTGCCCAGGTTACGCAGTTTTTCCGCCAACAGGAACAGCATGATCGGCCAACCGACCAAAAAGCCGATGGAGTAGATCAGGCCATCGAAACCGTTCGCGTACACCAGACCGGCGATACCGAGGAACGAGGCGGCAGACATGTAGTCGCCAGCCAGAGCCAGACCATTCTGGAAACCGGTGATGTTACCGCCGGCTGCATAGAAGTCTTTGGTGGTGCGTGTACGTTGCGCTGCCCACCAGGTGATGAACAGGGTTAGTACCACGAAAATCACGAACATGCTGACAGCAGGTACGTTGATTGATTTTTGTGCGGCATCCGCGGCGAAGGCGCCGGTAGAGAATAGAGTCGCTGTGGCCAGGGCTGCGAGGCCGGCCAACATGAGAAGTGGGTTTTTCATTCGTGGGATTCCTTGATCTTAGCTGTGATCTCATCGAACTGTGAGTTCGCCTTGTGCACGTACAGTCCGGTCATCACGAAGGAAAAGATGATGATCAGGAAGCCGGCGACAATGCCTACGGAAATAGTTGATCCGGCAGATATTTTTGTTGCCAGTAACTGTGGATCGTAAGCGATCAGCATGATGAAGGTGAAATACACCACAATGATGATGAAAGCCATCATCCAGCCATACCCCGTACGGCGTTTGATCAAGTGTTGGAAATCAGGATCGCTGGCGATCCGTTCGGCTAAGTCTGCTTTCATAAGGCTCCCCAATTATATTTTTGTCGATTTTGCCAGCTCGGCTCTTCATGGCTTGTGACTGGCACTTCTCTCGTCCAGCGTTGGCGAGATGCGGTTGTAAACCGCAAAGCAAACCCTAAGCGGGGAGTCCTTTCCTCCAGGGTTTCGCGATTATACGCACAAGTTTGGGGCGTAGAAGGTATTGCATGGAAAAATTAGCCTAATCATTAGTTTATAATTATTTGCTAATTAACAGGATAGGAAGCTGCTTGTGCGCTATGCGATTTTGACGGCAGCAAGCAGCCGTTCCGCACTACTTTGGTTTTGACGCGTGCCATTCGTGGGTAAGCGATGTTCGACGAGACCGGCGAATACGGCCTGAATATCATCGGGCAGTACGTGATCCCGCTGGTCAATATAGGCCCAGGCACGGGCAAGATTCAGCAGCATCAAGCCTGCGCGTGGAGATAAACCCATGCTGAATTCGGGCATTTCACGGCTTGTTTGCAGGAGTTTCTGTACGTAATCAATCACGGCATCGGAAACGTGGATTCCCCGTACAGCCTGGCGCATCAGGGCAAGTCCGCGGGCATCCAGGACAGGTTCGATATCGTTGATATGAGTGCGTCCGCCCTGGCCCTTGAGCATGGCACGCTCAACCTCCGGGGCCGGATAACCCATTCCGAGGATCAAAGCGAACCGATCCAATTGCGATTCAGGTAGCGGGTAGGTGCCTTGTTGGTGCAACGGATTTTGGGTCGCGATCACAAAGAAGGCTTCAGGTAGCGGGTAGCGTTTGCCTTCAATGGTGACTTGGCGTTCTTCCATTGCTTCGAGCAGGGCGCTCTGCACTTTGGGTGGGGCGCGGTTGATTTCATCGGCGAGGAGAATTTCGGTGAAAATCGGCCCCGGATGAAAACGGAATTCACGACTTTGCGGTTCGAAGATAGAAACACCCAGAATATCCGCTGGCAGCATGTCTGCCGTGAATTGCAGTCGACGGAATCTCAATCCAAGCCCGCGTGCCAATGCATGCGCCAGGGTTGTCTTTCCCAGCCCGGGCAAGTCTTCCAGCAGGAGATGCCCCCCCGCCAGAATACTGCACAGTGCCTGACGGATGACGTTCTCTTTGCCGAGAACAACGCGCGCCGTGCGTTCGATCAGATTTTGCGCCGCCGCTTGAAGTGCCTGCGGCTGGTGTGCTGGAGATAGGTTCATCTGGGGGTTGGGGGTGTTCATGACGCTTGTTCGTGTCGCGTTTTGGCTGCGTAGGCGCGCTCAAAAGCCGATATGAGCGAACGGTGTAGTGCGCTTTGTCCGAAGTGTGCGCCCAGGCCGGAGAGATCGAGGAAACCGGCCTTGCCCTGCATCAGTGCCTCGGCGGTCGCCAGTGCTTGCGGCGGGTACATGGCAGCCAGTGTTTCCTGATAACGGGCAAGCGGAGCGGTGGCCGCAACGCTCAACTGATGACGTGTGAGTGCGGCGCGGTAGATGACTCTTCGCTCATCCGGTAGTGGCGGCACGGTAGCCAGCCAGTCCAGAAGCGCTTCGCATTCATCCTCATCGTCATTCGGGCCGGACGCGAAGAGTGCCAGCGCGCGCAGTTCACCGAAGCGCAGACTGGCCCAGGGATGGTCTGCCCCGATGGCCAGGCCGATGACATCAGTCATGGGCATCAGCCAGTCCATGTCCATATCGTCCATGGTTTCGAACAGGCGCGCGCATTCGGTGGCGGTGAGCTTATCCAGCCGTTCAACATAAGGAACCAGCGACAGACCAACGTTGTTGTTCCGTTCGTACAGTTCATCGACGGGATAGATCTCCGACATGCCCGGTACGATGATGCGACAGGCATACAACCCGACATGCGGGTAATCTGCGACATAGACGTCATAACCTTCAGCCTGAACGATGTCGCACAGCCGAATGAAACCCGCTTCGTTATCCAGCGCGCCGTCTTTATGTACGGTGAAATCCCAATGCACGAAGGGGTAATCGGGGGTGTCACGGAAAAAGTCCCAGGACAGCCAACCCGAGGAATCGATAAAGTGCAATTCGAGATTTTGCGGGTCGCTGACCAGTTCTTGATCGGTAGTTGGTGGATGGAAGGCGTGCAGGTCGTCCAGCGCGCGGCCTTGCAACAGTTCAGTTACCGTGCGCTCGAAAGCGACTTCGAAATTCGGGTGGGCGCCGAATGATGCGAATACACCCCCTGATTGCGGGTCGATCAGTGTCACGCAGATCACCGGGTATTCCCCGCCCAGCGAAGCATCCAGCAGGCGCAGTCCGAAGCCGTGACAGCGCAGGGCGGCAATCGCCGTGGCAATGGTCGGGTAGCGGGCCACAATGTCGTCCGGGATCTGCGGCAGGGCGATGCATTCGGCAATAACACGGTTTTTAACGAAGCGCTCGAACACTTCGGAAAGCCCCTGCGTGCGGGCTTCGAATACGGTATTGCCCGCCGTCAGGCCATTGCTGACATACAGGTTGCCAACGACATTGGCCGGGAAATACAGGGTTTCGCCATCCCGGATTCGAGTATAGGGCAGGGCACAGACGGCATCCGGGACTGCGCTGTTGAAATCCACCCAGTCTTGCGTGGAGATGCGGTATTCGTCGGCCAAGTAATGCCGCCACAAGGCATCGTCTAGCAGGCCCTCTGGCCGAACACCGGGGTGATCAATCGTGAACCAGCGTTCGCGAGGATCATGTACACCTTGTTGAAGTCCATCATGCGTCGTTTGTTCACGATGCCAGTGGAAATCGCCAAAAAAATACTGTGAAGCCAGTCGTTCGACAAACTCCCCCAGCGCCGAGGCCAGCGCTGCCTTCTTGCTTGCGCCCTTGCCGTTGGTGAACAGAATCGGGCAGTTTTTATCGCGGATATGAACAGACCAGCAGTGTGGCACCGGGTTGAGCCAGCGTGTTTCTTCGATATCGAAACCCAGTGCAGCCAGTTGTCCGTGCACACGTGCAATGGTGTCCTCCAGGGACGCGTCCTTGCCGGTGATAAACGTATGTTCGGACATGAATAATTCCTTCTAGGCGTGGGCAGAATCGAATGTGTTTTCGGGACTGTTCTCTGGCTCATTCTCCTGGAACAGCACCAGCAGGGATACTCGGCGCAATTCACTGGCAAGAACGGTAAAAGTGCGGCAGGCAGCACCGGTATCCATGAATTCGATACCAACGCCCGCGCGTAAAAAAGCAGCTTGAACAGCGGCACTGGCGCGCAGTGTTCGTGGACCAGTGCCAACGATGAGCACTTCAGGGTCATCGATTATCAGTGCATTCAGTGCCGTAGGCTCCAGTTCAGATACGGTTTTGAACGGCAGGTCGGAGACGATGCGTTCTGGCGTGAGCAGGAAGCTTCGGGAGTATTCCTTATGATTGACCCGCACGCTGGTCTCGGTAAAACCACGGATGACAAATCGTTGGCCGGAATCATCAAGAGAGAGACGCATCTGGAGTCCTGGTTCGGTTTGGGAGCAGAAATATTGCTCGGCAAGTAACACATTGGTCTTGTATTGCGCGTGCCCGGTTCATTTTAACGGATTCGGGTTTGTTTTTTTAATAAAGGAGTTCGATTAAACGAGTAAGGGGTTATGCCGTCATTTTTGGCAGAACTATTGGCTAAGTTCAGAGGCTGCTACTGACATCTCCCGTCTGACAGAGCATGTTGCGGCTTCTGCTGAAGAGCAGTTGCAGGTGACGGAAAACGTGAATGTGGGCTTGCGCACCGTGCAGGATATTTCGGAGCAGGGCGCGCGAACGGGACAGGAATCCGCCCAAATTGCACAGGAACTGGTGCAATCGGCACTACGGATGCACGAACTGATTGAGCGCTTCGAGCGTTGACTCCTTCACCGACCAGTTTGGCGAACCGGTCGACAATCACGGTGGTTTTTCCTTGAGACTTGATGGGTCAGCGTTGCCCGCTGGCGAATTGACCGACCATTTTTCGTAATGGCTCGAAAGCCGAAACGGTGGAAAGCGCCAGATTGCGGCTTCCAACCAGAAGCGGGTTGTGCGCGCGGAATCCATGATGGAACAGATCCATGCTCGATTGGGTGATGAAATTGTCCGCACGCCGCATACGCTCATAGCGTGCCAGCGCTTTTGGCGCACCGAGGTCGTCGCTGTCCTTGAGACAATCGATCAGCGCCATGGCGTCATAAAAGCCGAGGTTGACTCCTTGTCCGGCCAGGGGGTGAATGGTGTGGGCGGCATCGCCAGCCAGAACGGTTCGCTCAGCGGTATAGCGCTGGGCGTGCATCCTGCGGATCGGGAAGTAACCCCGGCGCTCAATCGCCTTGATCTCGCCGAGTTCGGCTGGAAACGTGGTTGCCAGAGCAGAGAGAATTTCTTCATCGCTCCATGTGTGGCGGGTTTTGACTGCTTCGACCTGATCGTACCAGACGATCGAGCCACGGGCGCCAGCCAAGGGCAGGAATGCCTGGGGACCATATGCGGTGAATCGCTGCCAGGTAATGTCCTGCTGTGGGTAACCCGTAATAACGCTCAACACCTGCGCGGCAGTGTCGTAATCCTGATGTGTTTCTTCAATACCGGTGGCCTGGCGTACCCACGATTTGCCGCCATCGGCTCCAACAATCAACGAGGCGGTCAGTGTCCGTTCATCATTGAGACAGACACACACTTGTCGACCTTCCACTCGCCATTGGGTTGGGTGGCTGTCGGTAAAGGGAGTGATGGTGTCTACGTTTCGAACACCTTCCCACAACGCGGCTTGAATCAGGCTGTTTTCGACAATGTATCCCAGCTCGGGCAGACCAATATCGCGCGCATCGAAGGTGACATCACCCGTGCCCGCTTGATCCCATACGCGCATTCTGCGATACGGTGCCGCTCGCGTATGACGGATACGGTGCCATACGCCTAAGTGCTGCAGAAACTCGATACTGACGGGCGACAGTGCGGAGACACGCACGTCGAATGGCGTGCTGATGTCGGGTAGATCGGGTACCGGGTGATCTTCGACAAGGGCGACTTGCCAGCCTTGCTGACCAAGAGCCAATGCGATGCCGGCACCCACCATGCCACCGCCGATGATGATGACGTCAAAAGGTTGATCCGGAGTAGTGTTGTTGGGGCTGGCTGTCATGGTCAGATGCCTCGAGTCAGGCGCACGAGCCGATTTTTGAATGGGAAGATGCCATCACTAAGTGACAGCAGCGCACCCCGAACGATCCCTGCACCGGGTAGGTCGAGACTGAAACCCCGGACGAGTCGATCTGTCAGGCCAATAGTCCGACGGTAATCGTCGACGCGTTCGTCCGCATACCGTCTGAGACGAACCGGATCACCAGGGTCGACAGGTTCCCCCCGATCTGCGCGGAGTGCGGCGGTCAGGTCTCGGACATCGCGCAGGCAGAGGTTGAAACCTTGCCCGGCGACCGGGTGCAGTGCATGGGCAGCATTGCCGAGGATGACAAGACGCTCGTCCACCAGATCCTGTAGGGTGATCAGGTTGAGTGGGTAGGCCTGTCGTGGCGTCAGTTCGGTAAATCCACCGAGACGGTGACGGAACAATTCATCTAGTCGTTTAGCGTAGGCTTCCGGTTCGAGAGCCATCAGTTCATTGACGTCTTCGTCGCGATTGACCCAGACGAGCGATACCCGTCCTGCCGGGGCCGGTAAAACCGCGAGAGGGCCACCTCGGGTAAAGCATTCGAATGCCGTACCGTGATGGGGGCGTGCAGGCTTTGCGGTGCAGACGATGGCTGTTTGTCCATATTCGGATTTTTCGACTGGCTTCTGGATAGCGGCGCGCACACTGGAATACGCTCCGTCGGCAGCGATGAGCAAGCGTGCCTGAAGGGTATGAGGTGTGCCGTGGTAATCGAACTGTACTTCGATTTCGGCACCATCATTGATCAAGTTATGGTGGGTATAGCGTGCTGGCTGCAGACGTTGCACGGTACCCGTACCAGTGATTTGATCGTCTTTTTCGGCACGTTCGATTGCCGCGCCGATGGCCCGGTTACCGATGACCTGCCCTAGCACAACCCCCTGATTGTTGGCTTTGGTGATGCGCGTCATGCCGAAGTGCCCACTATCGACCACACGAACTTCATTGATGGCTTGAGCTGCTCGTGCTGTCGCTTCGTCAATAAGGCCCAAGGCATCGAAGTAGCGCCAGGACGCATCTGAAAGTGCTGTCAGTCGGGCATCGAAACTACTCGATGCACCTTCTGGTGCGCCTTCGAGCACAGTGACACGCCAGCCATCCAGCTTCAGAGCATGAGCAAGCACACCACCGACCATCCCGCCGCCAACAATGATGATGTCCTGTTTACTGGAATCGAAGCGGGTTTGATGTGTCATGGGGTGATCTCGTGTGCGTCAGTTCTAAATTTGATCAGCAGGTGCGTCCTGTCACGCGTCCAAGCGGTGGCGTGCTTTGCAGTCGTTCATGAACGCTTCGATGTCTTCCACGGTCTTGGGTACTTCATGCGTCAATATATCGGCTCCTTTTGGTGTGACCAATACATCGTCTTCGATGCGGATGCCTATGCCTCGATAAGCTTTGGGAATATCCTCTGCTGCATCAATATAGATGCCCGGCTCGACCGTGACGACCATGCCGGGTTCGAATTCACGCCACTTACCATCGATTTTATACCGCCCCACGTCGTGTACATCCAGCCCCAGCCAGTGGCCGGTGCGGTGCATGAAGAAGCGTTTGTAACCATCAATGTTGGGTGCACCATCTACCGTCTGCGGGATCAAACCCAGTTCGATGAGTCCTTGCTGGATCACACGTACCGCGGCTTCATGAGGAGCATCGAAGCTGGCTCCGGGGCGGATTTCATCAATGGCGGCCATCTGGGCTGCCAGAACCAACTCGTATACTGCACGCTGTGGCGGCGTGAACTTGCCATCCACGGGCCAGACGCGGGTGATGTCGCCAGCATAGTGTTCGATTTCTGCACCAGCATCGATCAGAACCAGTTGCCCGGCCTCAAGCCGGGCCATATTGGCTCGATAATGCAGCACACACGCGTTGGCGCCACTGGCGACGATCGGTGCGAAGGAAGCTTCACCATGATGCTGGTGGAAAATACGTTGAAGGTCGGCTGCCAGTTCGTATTCGTACATGTCCTCGGCAATGGCCCCGGCGGCGCAGCGGTGTGCCTGTGCGGAAATACTCGCGGCCCTGCGCATCTTGGCAATTTCAACGGGCGATTTGATTAGTCGGAGTTCGTGGAGCGGTTCGGCGAGATCCTTGAGGGTTTGTGGTGGGACGACGCCACTTCTGGATTTCTTGCGCAGGGTGTCCAGCCATCCAAGCGCACTGAGCATCAGTTCGTGATCAGAGAAGGGCAGCGTGAGGCGCTCATAGCCAACAAGCAATTCTGGAAGGACATCGTCAAGCTCATCCAGCGCAAAAGCCTGATCGGCGCCGTAGACGCGTCTCGCACCTTCAAGTCCGGCGCGTGGGCCATCCCAGCGTGCGCGTTCGGGGTCGTATGGATGCACGAACAGGATTACCTCACCTTCCGGCCGCTTGGGGCGAAGCACAAGTAGTGCGTCCGGTTCATTCAGCCCCGTGAGGTAAAGAAAATCGCTCGATTGGCGGAACGGGTAGGGATTGTCGTTATTACGAATAATCTCAGTCGTTGCAGGTACCAGGACTGCTGATTTGCGGCCAACCATTTTCAACAGGCGCCGCCGACGCTTGCCATATTCAGCTTGATCCAAAGCACTCAAAGTATTGGCGGCCATGTGATCTTCCTTAGTTTTAGTGTGGACGTGCCGCGGCGCCACCACTGGGTACGGGGGGGTGTATGTTGATGTACATCACGATCAGGGCAGCGCTCAGATAGTTGATGATCTCGTGCAGATTGATCTCATCTTCTTCATCATCGTGCGTATTATCGACTTCATCATCCAGCGCGGCGATGGCTTGCAGATCTTCGAACACTTCTTTGGCTTCGGGCGAGAGTTGAGCCGGGTCGGGGCCTTTGCCGACAGCGTAGCCATACAGTACGCTCTGTGCGAACTCAATCAGTGCCATCAGTCGGTCACGAAAGGGTTGTTCGTCTTCCGGGAAAATCAGGCTCAGGCCGAGATTGTCTGCGGAAGTGATCTGATCGATGACCTCGGTGTAAATGGCCTTGAGACTCGCAGGCATGATGTTCGGTGATGCCTCGTCTGATAATTCAGACAACCATTCAGACTCTGACGCATGCCCTTTGCCAAGCCATAACCCGATCAAGGTGCCTTGCGCTTCACTCGGGCTGAGCACCGCACCGATATCATGTAAATCGTCTCTGAGTTGGGGGTAATGGACAGGCATAAACACTCGCTAGAAAAATTCGCCAGCACACTGGATGAGTTCTTGGGAAAGGGATATTGTCAGCGCATTGAAGACAAAATGATAGACTGAACCTGTTCGTGTGCCCTCAACTTGTCCTGCTCAGGCTTTTCCCGTCAGAAAAGTCGCATCAGAACGTCACTTGGGTTCAGAACGGATTATCCATACTTTACTATTCAGGGAAATGTGCATGTCAGCCGCCACCGCCGACTCATCTGATCAGACCTTGGTCGATAACAACAACCTTGCCGATTCGATGGCTGGCGGCGCGTCGGCCGATCCACTTACTGCGCGAGTTGAACGTCTGATTCAAACCTGCAAGACATTGGATCGTCGCCGGAGGGAATATCAGGAAACCGCCGAACGACTCACGGAAGAAAATACTCAACTCCGGCGCGTTTTGTCGCATACACAGCAGCAAATACAACAACTGGTCGAGCAGATCAGGCAGATGGAAGAATAGACCGTATGAACAGCTCTTCAAAACCACTCACCGTTCGTATTCTTGAAAAGGACTACCGGATTGCCTGTCCTCCCGAAGAGCAGGCAATTCTGTTTCGTACTGCCGATTACGTTAATCAGGCGATGGCGCTGGTCAAAAAGAACAGTCAATCTCTCAGCACCGAGCGCATTGCAGTGCTCGCGGCGCTGAATATCGCGCGTGAATTGATTGAAAACAACCCCGCCAGCCTGCAACAACCCGTGCACGCTGAACATGCTGAAGAACTTATCGAACGGATTGACGCGGCACTGCAGGAATTCAGTCAACCCTGAACTTTGTCAGCACCACAGAGTTCCCTGGACACTGGTTGTCGTTTAGAGGGTTTATTGGGGTGACGTCGGGTGTGGAATCTTCCTGTACCCCGACGCGGGGAATAATCAGTGCGAAGGGTTTTGCTCTTCGGCGCGAATCAACGCAGGCCAGAACTGGCGCAATGCATCCAGAGGCACAGGCGATGGGGACTGCAGATAACGCTCCGCGCCAGGAAGTAGGCTCGGGTGCTTTTTGGTCATGGCCTGCATCCAGTTCAAATCCCGGAAAGACAGAAAACCGTTTTGTAACCGGACTGACCACGCCAGTGTCTTGGCTATGCTTTCTGCCGGTGTCAGAGTGAACCAGATCGCTGCCATCAAGACGGGAATGCCAAGCCACGGATAACCTGAGGCTTGATCGGCCAGTAGCAACCATTGCATCAGGAAAAAACCACCTGCAAGCGCCATGAACGAGGCATACGTATATCGGTTCTGATGGACGACGGCATGAATGCGGTTGAGTCGTTCGATCAGTTCCGGCTGGTAGTTGAAATCATCGCGTAAATCGAACATGGCGGCTCCTAGCACTTCTTTGGCGCTTGGCGGCTGTGACAGCTGATATGACACGATGATATGACATGCAGAGCGCGACTGCCACATTGAATTGACTGCACTAAATAGGGTTCGCTTCAGGCGTCTCGGATTGATTCTTGCGCGTGGTGATGCGCTGCCAGGTCATGAAACTGTACGGAAAGGGATTGTCTGCATCGGCGGGATGATTTTCTTCGATAACCAGACGCCAGTCTCTACGGTTGTAAGCTGGAAAAAAGGCATCGCCATCATTGATGGTGGTGTGTACCAGCGTGAAATAGAGTCGATCCGCACGTGGCAGAAACTGGTAATAGATATTCGCACCACCGATCACCATGACCTCGGGGGCCTGATCTGCTGCTTCGAGGGCTGCATCCAGACTGTCGACGACCGTAACCCCTTCGGCGTGAAAATCAGGATTACGGCTGATTACGATGTTTTTTCGCCCAGGCAGCGGGCGGCCAATGGAGTCATAGGTCTTGCGCCCCATGATAATCGGCTTGCCCATTGTGATCTTTTTGAAGCGCTGCAAATCGGCCGGCAGAGACCACGGCAAGGCGTTTTTGCGCCCGATGACCTGATTACGTGAAAGTGCAGCGACTAATCCGATTTTCATGACTGATCCGGTGATCCGCCGGGGAATTTAGCGGAACTGTACTTGATGACGAGAATGGCGATGGCCAGCACGGTGATGGCGCCTGCATAGGTAATGATGGTGATGTTGCTCATGGTTTTGACATCGACTACCAGTACGCGGGTAATTGCGGTGATGGCGATGTAGATCAAAAACCGCACCGGCATGCGCTTGGTCTGGAAATAAATCCCGATCATCGCGAGGATTTCAAGATAAATGAAGAACAGGAGCAGGTCGTCGAGAGACGGTGTGCCCTTATGCAGGATGTCGATGACCGATGATGTGGTTGACCACAGTACAGCCACCCACAAAACGAACAAGAGCAAAACGTGGGCAATGTTATTGAGTTCGTTTCCGAGCTTTTCTATGAATTTATGACTTGTTGATAAACCCGACATCTTATGGCCTCGCTCTGATTATGACCTGATTATACGGCAACAGGAGCCGCGATATGAGGCAAGGGAGCATAGTCTTCAAGCATGAAATCATCGAAGACGAATGACTCAATTGAGTGGCGTTCCGGATTGATTTTCATGATCGGTAATTCGCCCGGTGTACGTTCGAGTTGGGTGCGCGCCTGTTCAAAATGGTTGTGGTAGATGTGTGCATCGCCCAGCGTATGGATGAACTCGCCGGGTTTCAGGCCGGTGACCTGCGCAATCATAAGGGTGAGCAGGGCATAGCTTGCGATATTGAATGGTACGCCCAAGAAAATATCTGCGCTGCGTTGGTACAGCTGGCAGGAAAGCTTGCCATTGGCGACATAAAACTGGAACAGCAGATGACAGGGCGGTAGCGCCATATTTGGTACGTCGGCCGGGTTCCATGCTGTCACGATCAGCCGGCGCGATTCCGGGTTTGTCTTGATGTCGTGGATAACCTGACTCAACTGGTCGATGGTGCGGCCATCCGGAGTGGCCCAGGAGCGCCATTGTTTGCCGTAAACTGGGCCGAGGTTGCCTTCCGTATCGGCCCACTCGTCCCAGATTCGTACTCCGTTTTCCTGAAGATAACGGATATTGGTGTCGCCTTGAATAAACCACAGAAGCTCATGGATGATCGAGCGCAAGTGCAGTTTTTTGGTGGTCAGCGCCGGAAATCCCGCTCCGAGGTCAAAGCGCATCTGGTGTCCAAATATGGAGCGCGTGCCCGTCCCGGTTCGGTCACCCCGATCGACACCGTGTTCCATTACTTTCTGGAGTAAATCGAGGTATTGCTTCATGTGTTTTGCTCCGAAACAGTAAGCGGATTGAGTGGCCGATCCATGATGCATTTGGAATAGGCGTACCACAGCAGGGCAAGGCCGATCAGAACCATTGGCAATGAGAGAACCTGCCCCATGGTGAGCCAGCCGTCCCATAAGTAGCCGAGTTGGGGGTCGGGCTCGCGCACGAATTCAACCAGAAAACGGAATGTGCCATAGAAAATCAGGAACATGGCTGAAACCGCCATGCGGGGCCGTGGCTTCATTGAAAAGAAGAAAAGGATCAAAAACAGCAGAATACCTTCGGCAAAAGCCTCGTAAAGCATGGATGGGTGTCGTGGCAAAGGGCCGCCGGTCGGGAAAACCATACCCCATGGCAGTGTAGTGACTTTGCCCCACAATTCGCCATTGATGAAGTTGCCGATACGGCCTGCGAATAGGCCAATTGGTACGAGTGGCGCGATGAAGTCCATCAATGTGAAGAAGTGCAGTTTATATTTGCGTGCGAACAGCGCCGAGGCGGTCATTACGCCGATCAGGCCGCCATGAAAACTCATGCCACCGTCCCAGACCTGGAAAATGGTCAAGGGGTGGTGGATCAGCTCTGGTGTTTGGTAAAACATCATGTATCCGATTCGCCCGCCCAATATGACCCCAAGCGCGCCATAGAAAACCAGGTCATCTACCAGCAATGGACTCAGTGGCCAATCAGGTTTGGCGGCGCGGTAGCGCCCAAGAGCCCATGCACCGACAAAGCCCACCAGATACATCAATCCATACCAATGTACTTTCAGTGGACCAAGGGACAGTGCGACGGGATCGATATTGGGGTAAGTCAGCATGAAGAGGCTCTGTTGGGGCCATTTTCTGGCGTAAATTTCGGGCTAAACTCTAACAGGTATTGGCTATTCGAGCATGTGCATTTCATATCCGGATTGGATGACCACTGAGCAGGAGGGCGTGTGATGGAAATCTCCTTATATCGTGATGACGCCGTGTCGTCCGAGTCACGAACTTTGCGGGCGCAAACCTATAACATGGGACATATCCTGTTGGCGAAAAATCCCGATGGTGTGGTCTTTCTACCTATTCGCAGTATGCAATTTCTAGCCATTCTCGATGACGAAGAGTGGGTGTTCGTCGACGGTGAAAAGAAACATCTGATTGAGGTTGCCTGGCAGAAGTTCCGTCCCCAATCACGCACAGCGATTGATGATGCGGTGCCTTTTGAAGCGATGTTCTATACGGAGGAAAGCCCGGAGTTGATGTCGCGCCTTGAATCGGCCATGCATGAAGCATTGCTTCAGGAGGTCAATCGGATGCAATTCGAGAAGAAGCAGGGAGATGTGCTGCCTTTCAGGGGCAAAGAAGCAAGTTAGGAGGGAAGTTGCGCCCAGAACGAATCACATGTTGGCACGTGTGCTCGACTATGGAACAAGGGCAACGACTCAGTCATCATCTCCTAGTTCAGGATCCCAGCCGTGGCTGCGACCGCGTGCAATGGCTTCTTCATTGATGCGCATGAATTTGGCTTGCAGCTCTGGCGGCAGGCGGCTTGGAAGGTGTGCGTAGGGTTCCCAGGCAGCATAAACTTTTTCGTATAAAACCTGAATCTGCGCAGGTAGCCAGCCCTCGCAGGTCTCTGTTTCAGGAATCAGATCAAATACCCACGCATCTCGGATCACTTTGGCGATATGGGTCATACCGCCCTGTTCGTCGTTATAAATGCCGACATAGGTGTTCTGGTTCATGCGTCTCTCGCAGGATGAATTAACGGGTACGTTTTATCGCGTGAGGCCAGCATACAGCAACGGCAGCTTCTCCGGCAGTCGTTCGACGTGATCGACCACCATGTAGTTACGTGCACCGAAGATGCGTGAGACATACTGATCCGCGCGCGGGTCAAGGCTCATGCAGTAGGTGATTACGCCACTACGCGCCGCTTCTTCAACCGCTTTCTTGGTGTCCTGCCGCAAGTATTGCGGATCACGGACGTCAATATCTGCGGGTTCGCCATCGGTGATCACGAGCATCAGCTTCTTGGTAGAGCGTTGCTGCTTGAGGTAATGGCTGGCATGGCGGATCGCTGCACCCATACGGGTAGACAGTTGACCGGTCATCCCCGCGAGCTTGGCCTTTGCTTCGTCGTGATAGGACTCGTTGAAATCCTTGAAGCGATAGTACTCGACATCATGGCGCCCATCGGAGCAGAAGCCATGAATGGCAAATGGGTCGCCGATCTTGGCAATTGCATCGGACAACAGCACGCAGGCCTGACGGGTCAGATCGAGCACGGTGTGATCCTGACCGGCGACCTTGTCATTTGTCGACTCAGACAAATCCAACAGTACCATTACGGAAATATCGCGGGTTTTACGGACCGAACGCATCATGATGCGTGGATCGGGTTGATTCCCCATGCGGATATCGATCATGGCCCGAATGGCGGCGTTGATGTCGACCTCGTCACCGTCTTCTAGCTTGCGAATGCGCTGAACGCCCTGTGGTTGCATGGCATCCAGCAGGAACTTCATGCGGCTGATCTCGCGCTTGTAGCGTGCAGCAATATCGTCGATGACTTCGAGTTCACCGTATTTGGGGCGCTTTTCCAGCACGGTAGCCCAACTCGGCCGTTCATGCTGAATCTGATAATCCCATTCGGGGTAGTGGTAGGGCGCAGAAACCGGTTCCTTGCCTTCCATCTCGTTCCAGCTGATGCCGTGATCTTCGTAGGGGAACAGTTCGGTGCCCAGAACCCAGACTTCTTGCGGGTTATCGTCGATCAGTTCGCTGTCGATCTCGTTGACCATCTCCATGACGGAGACTTGTTTCCGGACGGTCTGAACCTTGTCGTAACCAGCCTCAGCCGCCTTGTCGAAATCGAATTCCTCGAACGCCCAGAAGTAACGGTTATCGTCACGGTACGGGGCAGTGAGTACGTCGGTCCGTTGCTGGAACGGAATGCGCAAGGATATCAACTCATGAGCGAGGATAACGCCGTTGTCCCATGAGAACTGATTGTCTTCCAGGCGGTGCTGCTCAGCGGCGAACAGTTCACGAGCACGTGCCACCAGCGGATGATCATCGACAAACTCGGGATCCAGCAGGGCGCGGGCGATACGGTTCAGGTAGTCCCCGAGCGTGTTGCCCTGCGTGGCAGGTATGGTGTGGAGCTGGGACCAGATCGGGCGCAAGCCAGGGAATTTGTTGATGGCCAGTTGTTCGACACGCGCATCTTCAAATACGGAAATCACCGCCATTTGCAGATTGTTCAGGTTTTCTGCAGAGATCGGCTGCTGGGTGTAGACCACGTGAGCAGCCGAATGGGCAGCCGCAGCGCGATAAAGCGTGAGCCCGGAAATCGGTTCCTGACCTTCGATGATGAAATCATCATATGCGTCGGGAAGATGCAGCAGGTAGTCTTCGATGTAGGGCTTGTAGCCTTCACGTTTTTCAAAGTCGCCTGAAGTCGGGCGCATGAAAAAGTCTCGTGCCCAAAGTGCGCGGAGATACATGTTGATACGGCGCTGAACATCGACGAACAGGGTGCCTTTGCGCTCCTGTTGCATCATGGCGAGCGATTCTTTCGACTCTAGTCCGAAGTAACGAATCTGCTCGGCATAGTTGGTGCGATGTACCTGGGCGCCCCAACTCGACCAGCGGCGAAGACCACCCAGGGTGAGGTGCGCAAACAGGGTGTCCAGGTTTTCCAGCATCGGGCGGATACCGCGCGGCGCGGTGGCAACCAAGGTGTTTAGCAACTGGAGATATTTCTTGAACAGATCGGCATCGCCCAGACGCTCGGCAGCGGTGGGGGCGGTTGCCAAAACGAGCTCAATGACAGTGCCGCTCGTTTTTGAAGCCATCATCATGGCCGATTCAACGAGATCGGGGATAACGTCTTCACCCAGGGTCCGGGCGATGCCCGGCGCGTTCTGGATGAACGTCGCGACCATTTCCTGACCGCGGCCAAGGTTCTTCAGAGACAGTGCGCCACCAAGATACGTATCCAACCCGAGCGGGCTGAATACACGTGACGCTTCCTGCCATGAAGCTTGCAGAATTTCGCGGGAATGCTCGGAAAGCGCGCCGAGTTCTTCCTCGTACTCATCCAGTTGAATGGACATGATGCTCCTCCAAGAGGCTAAGCGGGTACCGTTTGACTGGTATGGACCCGCACCGCCGTAGACCGGGATTTAGGTATCGGTATGTGTGAACCGATATTCGGGGGAACGAGGCTTCTTGATTAGAAGAAGGTCGATACCGCCGCATCCAGCGCGTCGCGCATATCCGGGTCATCGGTAATCGGACGAACCAGAGCAACACGGCAAGCTGATGCGGGGGGGACATTCTTGGAAATCAATGATGCTGCGTAAATCAGCATACGGGTTGAAATGCCTTCATCCAGACCATGACCCTTGAGGTTACGCGCACGTTCAGCGATCGAAACAAGCTTGTCGGCCACTTCGGGGGTGACATTGCCTTCGTGTGCCACGATTTCGGTTTCGGTTGCGTGTTCAGGATAGTTGAAATCCAGAGCACCAAAACGCTGCTTGGTGGACTGTTTCAGATCCTTCATCAGGGACTGGTAGCCGGGGTTATAGGAAATGACCAGCTGGAAGTCCGGGTGAGCATGGATCAACTCGCCTTTCTTTTCCAAAGGCAGTTCACGACGCGCATCGGTGAGTGGGTGGATGACGACCGTGGTGTCCTGACGGGCTTCAACAACCTCGTCCAGATAGCAAATGGCGCCGTGACGGGCTGCGATGGCCAATGGGCCATCCTGCCAACGTGTGCCTTGCGCATCAAGAAGGAAGCGACCAACCAGATCGGACGCGGTCATGTCTTCGTTGCAGGCCACGGTGATGAGTGGCTTGCCCAATTTGTATGCCATGTATTCCACGAAGCGGGTTTTACCGCAGCCGGTGGGACCCTTGAGCATCATTGGCATCCGCACGGAGTAGGCTGCTTCGTACAGTTCTACCTCGTCGGCAACGGGACGGTAGTAGGGCTGCTTTTGCACACGATATTGGTCCATAAGATCAGACATGACGGCTCTCCTGTTGGTTTGCGGAATCACTTTTGCTGAAGGGTCGGCATTCGGGGTGACGGTTGCCCGGGATCAATGGATCTTGGTATCCATGCCCTATACAGACAGTTCAGGAAAAGTGGTTCAGGAAGGGTTTTTCCTGGAAATCCCGCCCCGGAGGGCGGGTCAATTCAATTGCTTGAATTATTTTCTTATCAGGTTAATTACACGGTCTTGCCGCGGTAGATAACCATTGAAGCACCCTGGCTTTGAGTGAAGTTGTTGTAGCCGATCAGACGAACGTGGTTGTCTGGGTTGGCATTGTGGCAAGCTTTCGCTTCGCCCAGGATTTTGTCTACGTCGGTTTCACCGAACATAGGCAACTTCCACATGTACCAGTAAGAGTCCATCAGGTGCTCTGGCTCAGTGTGCTCAATCGCTGGGTTCCAGCCTTGATCAACAATGTATTGAACCTGCTTCTTGATTTCGTCTTCGCTCATTGCTGGCAAGTAAGAAAAGGTTTCGAACTTGCGGCTAGCCGGATCGCTCAAACGTGATTTGTAGTCTTGCATTTCGCTCATGGAAATAACTCCTAAAATTAGTGGCTACCCTAGACTGGCCCTGCCAGCCCAAGGTGAAGGCATTACTTGTGGGCAACGTCCAGTTTGTCGACGGTGTCGAATTCAAACTTGATCTCTTTCCATGTTTCCATGGCGATCTTCAGTTCTGGGCTGCTCTTAGCTGCTTTTTCCAGAACGGCTTTGCCTTCTTTCTCGATCTGAACGCCTTCGTTGCGTGCTTCGACGCAAGCTTCCAGTGCAACGCGGTTCGCAGCTGCACCAGCAGCGTTGCCCCATGGGTGACCCAGTGTGCCGCCACCGAACTGCAGAACAGAGTCGTCACCGAAGATGTTCACGAGTGCCGGCATGTGCCATACGTGGATACCACCAGATGCAACCGGGAATACGCCAGGCATTGAGCCCCAGTCTTGATCGAAGAAAATACCACGTGAACGGTCTTCTTTAACGAATCCGTCGCGCATGAGGTCGATCCAGCCCAGAGTCGCTTCACGGTCGCCTTCCAACTTACCGACAACGGTACCGGAGTGCAGGTGGTCACCACCAGACAGACGCAGTACTTTGGTCAGTACGCGGAAGTGGATACCGTGGTGCGGGTTACGGTCGAGTACGGCGTGCATCGCGCGGTGGATGTGCAGCAGCATGCCATTCTCACGGCACCAGTTCGCCAGACCTGTGTTCGCAGTCAAACCGCCGGTCAGGTAGTCGTGCATGATGATCGGCGCGCCGATTTCTTTTGCGTATTCTGCACGCTTGTACATTTCTTCTGGAGTTGGTGCAGTTACGTTCAGGTAAGAACCTTTGCGTTCGCCCGTTTCAGCTTCGGCCTTCAGGATGCCTTCCATTACGAAGTCGAAGCGATCACGCCAGCGCATGAACGGTTGGCTGTTTACGTTCTCGTCGTCTTTTGCGAAGTCCAGACCGCCGCGGAGAACTTCGTATACGGCACGGCCGTAGTTCTTGGCAGACAAGCCCAGTTTCGGCTTGATTGTGCAGCCCAGCATTGGGCGGCCATACTTGTTCATTCTGTCGCGCTCGACCTGGATGCCGTTTGGCGGGCCGCCGCAAGTCTTGATGTAGGCGATCGGGAAGCGAATGTCTTCCAAACGCAGTGCACGCAGGGCCTTGAAGCCGAATACGTTACCAACCAGAGAGGTCAGTACGTTAACCATTGAACCTTCTTCAAACAGGTCGATGGGGTATGCAACGAATGCGTAGAAGCAGGTGTCGTCGCCTGGTACGTCTTCGATGTGATACGCGCGGCCTTTGTAGTAGTCGAGGTCGGTCAGCAGGTCGGTCCAAACTGTGGTCCAGGTACCGGTTGATGATTCTGCCGCAACAGCAGCTGCCACTTCTTCACGGTCAATACCCGGTTGTGGGGTGATCTTGAAGCACGCCAGGATGTCTGTATCCAGTGGGGTGTATTCGGGCATCCAATAGGTTTGCCGGTATTCTTTAACACCAGCGTTGTACTTTTTAACTGCCATGAGTTCCTCCAGAAAGGGGTCTGTTATCCGCGAAATGCCCCAGCGGCCTGACGCGTGGAATGCATCATGCCGAGTTGGTATCATCAATAACAGTCGATATTTTCTATTCTCGATATAGAACACTATCTATGATATGAATCATATTAGGATTAACTTATCGGCTGTTTTTTAACCATATGAAAAATAATGGTTATTTTTCTTTGCTGCCGTTTGTATGGCCATTTCTTAGCCTGTGAACGACCTTCTGTGGCTTCTGACGCGTGTTTGGACTGTGTTTCACCGATGATAAACGCTGGAGGCTCTGTGTTGAATCGCGTAAGTGGGCATAGTCGAGACCAAGGGCGCCTTACTAAGGTGGTAGTCCGCGCAGATGCTTGACGTCTTGAGGTGCTACCGCTGAGGCATTATTTTCCCATGCACGACGTATATAGGTAACCACGGCGGCCACCTCTTGATTATCAAGTGTCTTTTCGAATGATGGCATAGAAGAAGGATTTGGGTTTCCCGCCGTCTTCGGTTGTGTCGCTCCTAGCAAAACCATCCGAATCGCATTGGTCCCCGGCTGAGCAGAGATGGATGGATTCTTGTTTAGCGGCGGAAATGTCGTGCCGATGCCTTCGCCGTTCAATTGATGGCATGCCGCACAACGACTTTCATAAATCTTCTTCCCCTCCACGAACAGTAAGGCCGCCTGCTTTGGAGTGACTTGCACTTCGATTCTATTAGTCGGTGAAACACGTATGGGTTGTGAGCGCAGATAAGTGGCGATCGCATGTAAATCGGCATCATCCAGATACTGTAGGCTGTCGCGAACAACGACAGACATCGGGCCATAAACCGATCCTTGATGAGATACACCGGTTTTCAGGAGCTGGATGATATCGGCATCAGTCCAGGATCCCAGTCCCAGTTCCTTGCTTGCATTGAGCGCAGGTGCATACCAGTGTTCGGATGGAATAAGTCCGCCTGCGAAACTGGCTGATCGTGTCGTGGCTCCAAATACATTGATGCTGGTGTGGCACATACTGCAATGACCTAGACCCTTGACCAGGTAGGCACCTCGGTTCCATTCCGCTGTTTTTTCCGAATTCGGTGTGAATGTATGCGGGCGAAAAAACAGGGCGCGCCAAAATACGAGCGTTGCTCGATAGTTGAACGGGAAATCCATGTGATTGGTCATGTTCGGAATTGCTGCGGGTGCCACGGAGTGCAAATACGCATAAATGGCGTCTACATCATTCCGAGTGACGTTCGTGAAGTTTACGTAAGGAAATACGGGATAGAGCAGTTGGTTTCCAGGGCCAATACCATCGTGCATCGCCCGCCAAAAATCTGATTGAGTCCAGTTCCCGATCCCGAATTGCTTGTCTGGGGTGATATTGGGTGAGTACAGGGTGCCATAAGGTGTGGCCATGGCCAGACCACCGGCAAGCGGTTTGCCACCGGGCGTCGTGTGGCACGCGATGCAATCTCCAACACTGGCCAGATATTTTCCATGAGTGATTTGCGCAGCCAAGGTGTCGTTGTTCTGCTCAGGAGAAGGTGGTTGGGATTGTTGAGTGGTGACGAGTTCGTCGGATGACGATCTGAATACGCCGCTTTCCCACACGGACCAGAGCACAAATGCGAGCCCCAGAAAAGTCAGAACCATCAACGCAGCGATGATCTTACGATGCATATCTATCGCTCCCCAAGTTGTCTATTGGCGAAAATAATTCGGTAATTTGACTGTTGGGATCGCAGTGTTTGTCGATGAACACACTATCCGGTGATTGCATTGGAATTTCCAAGGCTGGTTTCTTGTCAGATAACGTGTTGAGGAATTTCTTCATCCGGCAATAAAAATCTGCTTCTACTCTCTGGAATAAGTAACGAATCCGTATGTTGCTGTTTAAAGAGGGGGAAGCGCTGATAACGGCATCAAGTTGGTCTTGTGTGTTCACCAGAAACTCTATTTTAGACTGCGCTGATACCTGATGGAGCTCCCTTGGTTCATGGAGGCGAAAATCACATGAAAGCAGTCTGGCCATTTGTTCGGCGACCACTATTCAGCCGTCTTTTTCTGCTGTATTCCTGTGTCCTGTTTGCATTTGTTACCACCGCCGTTCAAGCCACGACGGTCACATTGCCAACCAAACGAGATGCTAATCATGTCTCAGACAGTGTACTCGCACAGGCAGTTGTTCGCAGCGAGGCCATCTCCGGGCTTGGGCGGGTTTTACCCGCTGCGATATTGACGTTGCGGGTGAATCTTGCTGGACAAATACAAAACTCAACCCTGACACTCGGCCAAATCGTATCTGCCGATGAGGTTGTTGGTTATTTGGGGGGAGTGACACTCAATGCACAAATCGAGCAGGCTAAGGCGCGCTTGGCTCAGGAGGCAGCGCGCGCCAAAGCCGCATCCCGCATGGTCGATATTGACCGGGATACGCTCAAATATCAGCTCAGTACAAGAAAAAACCTGATTCACGCAGAACTGGCGCTCGGTCTGGCCAATGCAGATATGGATGGTGCTCAGTCAGCTTTGAATACGCTGCAACAGGAGCGTGTCTTGCGTGCGCCAACACATGGTGTTGTCACGCGAGTGGAGCAGATCAACGGTAGTCGAGTGCAACCGGGCATGGCAATCGCGCAAATCGAACCAATCGATGATTTACGGTTGCGTGCTGACTTTTACCCAACACAAGCTGCCGATGTGTTCAGCCAAATTCGGCCAGGCATGCGCGGATGGTTTACGCCGCTTGGCAGTCGTCAGAAGATTGCGGTTCAGGTTGACTCTGTTTTACCCATGGATGCGCATGATGGTGCCTTGCCGGTGATTTTCCGGCCCGTGATAACACCAGATGCAACGCCCATCCCCGTCGAGTGGCAATCAGGTGTCATGGGATCGATCGTGTTGAATGGAAACAGTCAGACGATCATCCCCATTCCTACTCGGGCTCTTATTCTTGAGCGGGGCCAGTGGTGGGTTTTGATCAGGAAGCAGGGGGGCTGGCATCGCCAATCTGTAGAGATCGGCACAAGTCACGGCGAGACCACCGATGTCATCAAGGGGCTGTCTATCGGCGAGCGGGTATTGGTAGATCAGGCCTATCTTGAGTTCCATCGTGATTTCAGCTTGCGCTATCAACAACCGGATTGAGCATGGAACCCACTCCCTCTTCAGTGTCAACAGATACCTCCCGCACAGTGCCTTCTTGGGTTCGGGTACTGCGTCGTCCGGTGATTTGGGTCATGGTTTATGGCGCACTCATCGCATATGGCTTGTTTGCGTTTCTCAATATCCCCGTTGAGGTGCTACCGCGTTTCAATTTTCCGCAGATCAGCATCGTCACTTCATTGCCGGGAAGTAGTACTCAGGAACTCGAAACTTTAATAGCCAGACCCATTGAGAACGAATTGCTCGCTTTGACCCAAGTGACGAGTATCCGCTCAACCATCGGGCACGGTTTGGTACAAACCAATGTTCGCTTTGCCGATCACTCAAACCCGATGCTTGATTTGCAGATGGTCAACGGGGCAATTGATCGGGCACGCAGCCAACTCCCGCCGATGGCACACCCCTTTGCGGAGATCATGGGAAATGCGATCAATGAGGTCGCCGACTACAGTCTGGTTCTACCGGCGCATGTAGCACCGGATGCAGCCCAGCGACTCATCAAGAGCGATATTGTGCCCTTGCTGAGGGCCGTGCCCGGTGTGCAGCGAGTCGATGTGTACGGCGGTGGTGAACAGGCTCTTTGGGTTCAACCTAATCTGTTGGCATTGCAACAACGGCACATTGGCATATCAGCGATCACCCGGGCATTGAGTCAGCATGTCCTGCTGCAACCCTCAGGTTATGTTTCTCTTGGGTACCAGGATGTGCAAATCGAGGTGCGTGCACTGCCCCGTCAGGCCGCCGAAATCCGTCAGATCACCATTCCAACAGAGCAGGGGGCCATTCCCTTGAGTGCCGTGGCGCGCGTCGTTCGGGCTCCCATCCCCAGTCACAGCGCGGTCAACCTGGACAATCACGCCACCATTGCTCTGACGGTATTCAAGCAACCCGGCGCATCGACGTTGCCTGTTTCAAGAGCTGTGCAGGATGTGCTGGATCAAAGTGAGCACGTGCTGCCTACGGGAGCACGGTGGTTGCGCGTGTATGACCAGGGGCATCTGGTCGGGATCATCGGTAATGATCTGACCAGAAACCTACTATTGGGTGCGGTACTGGCGGTGCTTGTTCTCTTCTGGCTTCTTGGGGGTGGGCGGGGCGTCTGGCTGCTCGCAGTGAGCATTCCACTCTCATTGCTGCTGGCTATTGCCGGACTCTACGCCACGGGCCAGAGCCTGAATTTACTCACGCTGGGAGCGCTCACCGTCGCGGTAGGCCTGCTTGCCGATGATGCCATTATCGTCCTGGAAAGCATCATTCATCGGTGGGAACAAGGCGACGCGCGTTGGGAGGGTATCTGGCACGGCCTGAGAGATATTGCCAGCCCCGATACCAGCGGCACACTTTCCACGGTGGCGGTGTTTTTACCCCTGCTGCTGGTCGGCGGATTGGCTGGTCTGTTTTTTCTTCCTTTCGCCCTCGCCATGACGTTCGCGCTACTGGCTTCACTATTGGTGTCACTTACACTGATCCCTTTGGGGCTGGGCGTTTTGCAGGCCGATCGATATCTGCGAAGAAAGCCGACGGCGTTACCACAAAAAATGACGGGCGCGCGCGCTATCAGCTCGCTCTATCACGTGAATCAGAAGTTGTTCCATGTGGCATTGCGATACCCGCGAGCCGGTTTGAGCGTAAGTGTGGGGTTGCTTTTCCTCAGTTTGGCGAGCATGGCTTGGGTGACGGTTAATTTTTTGCCGCTACCCAATGAAGGCGTCATGCTGGAAAGCTTCACATTACCACCCGGGACATCATTGACGGAAACACGGGCCATAGTGGCCAGAATGACTCAGCGTTTGCGCCAGGATCCCAGTGTCGCCCACGTCTTTGCGCGTATCGGATCGGCAACCAGCACGGCCTATACGGAACCGGCCTACGCGGGAGAGATCCAGATTGTGTTGCGGGGCGACACGAGAGTTAATGATTTGAATGCGATCGGTGCTCGGCTGAGTGCCTTGAGTACGCTCCCGAGCGTGCAAACCAGTATCGATACGCCGACCATCGAGCGGGTAGGGGAAAGCCTCTCGGGTTTGCCGCAGCCTTTCGTCATCCGGATATTCGGACCGCATATCGATACGCTTCATCACCTCGCCAGCGAGGTCACGAACAGGTTGCGCGAGGAGGTGCCAAGCCTGCATGACGTTTTCAATAACGATGGTTATCCCGTCAATCAGCTGAATATTTCACCCAGACCTGATGCCATAACCCTGTATGGGCTTACACCGTCACAGCTTTACGACCAACTTCAGCCTTTGCTGGCGGGACAAATTGTTTCGACCATCCCCGATGGCAATTTACCGTTAGCACTGTATGTACGGCTGGCTGATGTGCAGGATTGGTCTGTGCGCCAATTGTCGGCTCTGCCGCTTACCACACCCCAGACAACCGACGGCGCGACCCATACCGTCACGCTGGGGCAGGTCGCGACAATTAAAATGATTCAGACCCCCAATCAGATCAGGCATATCGAAGGTGCGCGGGCACTGGATATTCTGGCCACGCCAAGTAGCGTCAGCGCAATTTCAGGTATCAACAAAGTGCTGAGCAGCCTCAATATGCCAAGTGGCTATCGGATCGCCGTTGGCGGGTTATATCCGGAACTCATTCACACCGGTATCGTGCTCGGCATCGTTGCGATCATTGCTTTTGGCTTGATGTTGGGCATTTTGCTGATGCAATTTGACGATTGGCTCGCACCAGGGTTACTGATGCTGCAAATTCCTTTGGCATTGACCGGTGGCGCATTTGCTTTGAGCCTGAGTGGCATCGGGCTGAATATCACCGGGCTGATTGCCTTTGTGACGCTGATCGGGTTGAGTCTGAACCACGGTATCGTGCTTCTGTATCGGATCCGCCGTAATGAGCGCCGCTTGCCGCTACAGCAGGCGGTTGAAGAGGCCATCGCGATCCGCTTCCGTCCCATTCTGCTGACCGTTATCACCGCCATGCTCGGCATGCTGCCCACGGCCTTGGGTTGGGGGCAGGGCGCCGCCCCGGAACAAGGACTCGCAGTCGTGATTCTGGGTGGCATTTTCTGGAGTGCACTACTGTCCACCAATCTGATTCCCGCGTTGTATATCCACTACCGTGGCGCACGCGACCACTGAACCTTCCCCCATGGTCAACAAAATCCCGTTGATGTGACTCCCGAACGACAACGGTCAGTCTTCTCTTCTATCAACTTAGTCTGGGAATCAGCCGGTAGGAGTTTGAACACGCTTCGAAACTGCCTGTTGAAAGAGGAGTGATGACTTCCATCTCTTGATCCTTAAATCAAGGAGGGTAATTTTTCACTTGACGATAAACAAAAGTGCAAATAATATTCATTCCTATTTATAAAATAATCTGGGTGCGTCTTATGGAATTCCGGGTCATTCCTTTGCTGTCAGTTCTATGCTTATCCAGTGCCTTGTGGTCGCAAGTGGCCTACAGCCAACAAGATTGGAACTGTGATGTGGATGACTTCATTACCAAACCCATCGGTATTGAAGAGTCTTGGTTGGAAAACTCTGGCTATCTATACGCCCAAGCCAGTCATGATCAGCCTAGTTCATTAACTTTGGCACCAGAAATTGAAGGTCGTTTCAGTGATCGGATTGGTATGGAATTAGATTTGCCGGAGTTTTCGGCAAACTTCCCCCTGGGGCGAGGATCTAGTGCCTTGGGGCCTGCTGCATTCGGTTTGAAATTTGCCGCGTTGCACGAATGTAATCCAGCAAAAGGAGAGGCAACGCTGGTTACTTTTGAAGTCGAAGGGCAGTACTCGCCAAAGAAGCTGTCAGGTGAAGGAAATTCGGTGTCCCCCCAAGTCATGTGGGCACAGCTTTGGTATCCGTGGTTTACACAGGGAGAAGCGGGGTACACACAACAAGTTGGTAATGGAGTAACTAATGGTTGGTTTATTAACACCAGCCTTGGTCGAGCCATTCATGGGGTATACGCGGTGCAACTCGAAGTCGAAGGGGATAATCAGCTGGTGATGGCTAATGGCCAACGCGGTTACGAGGGTTATTTAATGCCGCAAGTCGCCTATCACGTGGGGTCGAAATGGTTGTTTGCGCTGGGTGAGCAAATAGAAAAGCAACAAGGTAATCGATCAACCAGCTGGTCTACTTGGGGCATGCTCGAGCGTGAATTTTAAGCTTCTGCGAGATACCCATCGAGCGGAATCAGATTGAGCGGAATCAGAATCCCTGCAACATACTGAATCGATGTCTACACACTCTCCCGACGCAACAAATCCACCCGCATCGGCATGATGAAATTTGCGTCAGTTGGTGTCATGAAAGCCTCGAATCGGGTTTTCACGCGCTTCTCGAGTCTTGAATAACGAATGGGTGTGAGAAGATTCGACATGGTTGGGTGAAAATCTGACTGATCGGTTTTCAGGCATTCACTGTGCGCTGGACGAAGAAGAGGTCAAGTCAGTCAGACTGGGAATCCATCTGTGCGTTGCAAAGGTCAATGTTTCCGTGCGCATCCCCAATGGAGTTGGCGTTGCAAGCGGGTCGGGTCTTGACTGTCTATGTAACACACAACAAAAATCAGGCGATTAACGCATACCTGCATCAATGGCTGCGGTAACCATGTGCTCAAGCTTGCTGAGAACCGGTTCGGCTGCATCGCCAGATCCGATGACGGATGGGCGAGCGAAGAGCGCCGTTGCCACGCCATCTTTCTCAGTGATGGTCAGGTGCAGCGGGCAGGCGGCGAGCAGTGTCGGATCATCGTTACTGACGGCGTTGGCAATTCCTCCATTGCAGAAGACGATGCCCGTAATGCCATCAAGGTGGCTGAGGTTGTACTTTGCCCCCATTTCCTTCTTGTGTTTTGCCAGCATCTTGCTGACGGGTATGACCGTGACGACATGGAATTTGTGTGATTTAAGCGCACTTTCCATATGAGAAACCGCCTCGGCTAGTGGCATTTTTGCCGACTTTTCATAAACCGTTGTAGTGGCCGCATTGGCGGATAAAGTCATCAGGCACCCCAGTGCCAATACCAGAATTCGTTTCATTGATTATGTACCCTTGTCGTTTGCTGTAGGCGGGCACCGCACACGCAGACGGGTGCAGTAAGTACACATCTCACGATGTGTCCCTAGTTAGACGGAATTTACGAAGTACTTATTCCACTAGGCATTGCATGGGGTTTTTTGCACCTGTTCACGGACGGTTGTGAAAAGGCGTAAAAATTACTGATTATGATTAGCTACTGTTGCGATCTTCCCAGTGTAGATGAGCCGTTCGTGGAGCTTTCGTGGAGTATGTTCTACGTTTGATGTGGGCAACAAAAAACCCGCTCTAGGCGGGTTAAGTGTTTGATCTTTAGTGGAGGCTGGACCCGGAATCGAACCGAGGTAAGCGGATTTGCAATCCGCGACATAACCACTCTGACATCCAGCCAATTTGGAGCGGGAAACGAGGTTCGAACTCGCGACCTCAACCTTGGCAAGGTTGCGCTCTACCAGCTGAGCTATTCCCGCAAACAGGGGCGGAATTATTCATGGATGAGCGCATGTTGTCAATCACCCTTGAGGTGTTTCTTGTTTTTGTAAACTGCTTCCGCTGGGGGCGAGGGGGTTGACCTGCGCCGTACTACCTTGTGGCTTGGACAAAGCTGCCTTGTGACCGGTTTTGAATCGGTGGGTGATTTTCCACGAAGCGTGACAGGGTAACCGTGCCTAAGAACAAGTAGAGCTCTCGTGAGAACTCATTCCATTTGTCCTGAGCAAAATTGCGTCTGTCCGGGCAGGGTTTCTCGAAAGCTTCGAGGCGTTCTTCCCGGCAACGATCATCTATCGCATCGGCGATATCGGCGACGCTGATTTGTTCTGCTGGTTTGTTCAGGCGATAGCCACCACCCGGCCCGCGCGTACCAATGACGAGTTCAGCCTGGCGCATTTTTGAAAAGAGCTGTTCCAGATAGGAAATCGATACGCCTTGTATGGTTGATATTTCGGCCAGTGAGACGGTGTTCTGCTCATTGGATCGATTAGCGAGGTGGATGAGCGCGGTCACTGCATGGCGGCATTTTGTGGTGAGTCGCATGGTGTGTATACCTCTGCTTTCTATAATTGACTTGAATCAATCATAGCCGAGTATTTTGGTCGGGAATAGAGGTATTTTACTCGCCTGAAAGGGTATCCAGTTGTTTGATCAACCAGTTTTTAAGCAGCTGGTTGCGTTTGAACTGCTGTTCTGTGCACTTGCTGGCTTGGTTCTGCAAGCATTGGTCTCTGTGAACCGAGTCGAGTAATTCAGCGGTTCGGGCATCGTGATACACCCGTACTTTAAGCTTCAATGGGCGCTTCTTGTTACCCATGACGAGTTGGTCCGTGAACTGGACATCGAGTGTAAATTTGCTCTTGGCGATGATTTTCGAGGTGACATTCACATTCCACGGGCACTCATCGCCACTTTGGAGGTGCTGCAAATTACCGAACAAGCGCCGCATGAGGATGTAATTTTGCTCATAGGCTTCCATCAAGTGGTCGAAAGTGCCTGAACGATGGAAGGGGATGGTTCGGGTGTTGGTGTTCATGAGCGGTGTTGTGCCATACAATGCGGATACAGGGTATCGCGGATGTCTTGTGGTCTGTGATGCGATGGTTTGAGAGGTTAGGGCATGATGGATTGCCAAATCAAATTTAGTTTTAACCGACGAGGGTTGGGAGCGATCTTTTCCTTCGGTCTATTGATGACTATGACTTGTTCCACCGCGCAGGCGGATGTGTATGTGCTTCGGGATGCCAATGGCGTGGCACATCTGACTAACGTGACTCCTCAAAAGCATTCGGGGTACACGTTGTTTCAGAAGAGCGCATGGACAGCGCCCAAGGCTTGGCATGATGGTTTCAAGATACTGCCCCGCCTGGATGTTCACACCTATGATGATGAAATCAGGCATTACGCCCAGCAGTTCGGGGTCGATCCGACGCTGGTTCGTGCCGTTATGCATGCTGAAAGTGCATTCAATCCAAATGCGTTGTCTTCTGCAGGCGCAGGTGGCTTGATGCAGTTGATGCCTCAAACGGCAGCACGGTTCGGTGTTGCCGATCGGTTCAACCCTGAAGAAAACATTGCCGGTGGTGTTGCCTATCTCGCCTTCTTGCTGGATTTGTTCCACGGTGATCGGCAACTGGCTGTGGCGGCGTATAACGCGGGTGAAGGCGCCGTACAGAAGTATTCTGGTGTGCCGCCCTACAACGAAACACAAAACTATGTGACGCGCGTGCTCGATTTGCAGAAACGTTATGTAGCCAAGGTGGAGCAGGCCCAGTAGCAGGATCAATTGTCAAATCGTGTGTTGTAAACCGTCAGTCTGAAGAGATAAGCCCCGAAAATCGGGGCTTTATCTATGTCAACGGGATTGCTCGGTTTCAGTGAAATGATCAAATGTTTGCTTGGTCATTTATCTCTAAATTTCAAGACAATCTGGTTGGTTTGGAGTTAGGCATGTCCAGGCGGAAAGTCTGAATTGGCTTTGAGGTTTAGTCGAGATTTGGCATTCTGTCGCTGATACCTCGTGTTCAACTTTTGAAGGAAGTGTTTATGTCTCAATCGGCCCTGGCGGGTACGTTGCCCACCCCGGATATGTGGGTTCAAATCCCCGAACTGATCAGTGCCTACTACACGCAGCAGCCAGATTCCAGGCTGGTTCGGCAACAGGTGAGTTTCGGGACGTCCGGCCACCGGGGATCGAGTCTGAACACGAGTTTCAATGAGGCGCATATCGCTGCCATCACGGCAGCATTGATTGAATATCGTCGGGGGCAGGGTATTTCGGGCGCCATTCTGATCGGTGCGGATACACACGCGCTCTCTTGGCCGGCATTTGTGACTACGATTGAGGTTCTGGCGGCCGCCGGCGTGCCTTTGCGTTATCAGGCCGGTTTCAAACCAACACCGACGCCGGTCATTTCCCGGTTGATCATCGCCAATAATGCAGCTTCCTCGGGTGCCTTGTGCGATGGGATCGTGATCACGCCATCGCACAACCCACCGACTGATGGTGGGTTTAAGTACAACCCCACGCACGGCGGTCCCGCTGATACGGACGCCACGGGCTGGATTCAGAACCGTGCGAACGAACTGCTCGATCAATGGCGGGACATCCCTCGGATGGATTTCTCTGAAGCCTTGAAACAACCCTTCGTGATTGCTGATGATTTCGTCACACCCTATGTGGCGGAACTGGAACAGGTGATCGATTTCGAGGCGATCCGCAAGGCGGGAATTTCAATTGGTGTCGATCCGATGGGTGGTGCCGGATTGCCTTACTGGAAACCGATTGCCGAGCGTTACCAGCTTGATTTGACCGTGGTGAATGATCGTATCGAGCCGGACTTCCGTTTCATGCCACTCGATCATGACGGGAAAATTCGCATGGATTGCTCTTCTCCGTATGCCATGTCCGGATTGCTGGCGATCAAGGATCGTTTCGACATTGCATTTGGAAACGATACGGATGCAGATCGGCATGGGATTGTGACCCCGGATGGCGGTCTGCTGAATCCGAACCACTATCTCGCAGTGGCAATCGATTATCTGTTCCGTCATCGACCGCAGTGGGGTGAGCATCTTGCCATTGGTAAAACGGTAGTTTCCAGCTCGTTGATCGATCGCGTGGCGGCTGGTCTGGGCCGTACCGTATTTGAAACGCCTGTGGGCATTAAATGGTTCCAGCCGGGGCTGACTGCTGGAGATTTGGGGTTCGGTGGCGAAGAGTCGGCAGGCGCCACTTTCCTCTGTCGTGATGGACAGGTGTGGACGACCGACAAGGATGGTCTGATATTGGGGCTGCTGGCCGCTGAAATTCTAGCGGTGACGGGCAAGGATCCCTGGGAATATTTCAACGAGTTGGTTGATCGGTACGGCCAGCCTTTCTATGCTCGTGTGGATGCGCCCATCAGTGCCGAGGAGAAAGCGCGATTCAAAGGGTTGACTGCCGAATCCGTCAGTGTCACCGCGCTTGCGGGTGAAGAGATTGTCCGTGCGTTGACTCATGCGCCCGGCAACCAGGCCCCGCTGGGCGGACTGAAGGTTGAAACTGCGAATGGCTGGTTCGCCGCGCGTCCATCCGGTACGGAAGATATCTACAAGATTTATGCCGAAAGCTTCATTTCCAGCGAACATCTCGCCCGGATTCTGGAAGAGGCCAAGACTCTGGTTTCCGAGGTATTGGCTGGGCACTAATCTGGCCGCTTGGCGATTCATCCAGACTATGTCAGTGAGACGGGCCGAACCGGGGATATCGTCGTTCAAGACCTTGCGCTATCCGGCTCTCGTCTCCTTGACGCGATTACTGTTCAATATTTCGCGGAGGGTTGCGAAGCGCAATCAGTCCTTTCGCCCCGCTCCAGAGCAAGAGCAATAACATGCCAGCCACGGCTAGCCACCAGATGACGATCAACCCGAATAGGTTGGGGGCCTGCATGAACGTGGTCATCAGTGAGTCCTGAAAATAAAAGAACCAGGGATGATTGGCGGGAAATACGCTACGGTGGAAGTCGTCGAATACCCGCATCGGCCCGACAGCTAGCACGATCACTGTAGCGATGATCAAGGTGATCAGTGTGCCTGTGGCGAATGATATGAAGCTGGGCAGGGGGCTTCTTTTCCAGACGCTCACCCCGATCAGACTGAGCCAAGCCAACAGGGCGATCAGCCCGATATCATCCCCCTTGTCGACAACCCGAGCCACATCAGTCAGATGTGTCACCTCGTCTGTGGTCAGAAAGACACCCAGATCCCGCCCGTTTGGAGCGAAGTAGTGCAATTGGGCTAATCCGCGTCCTTCATTGTTGATTGCATGGGTAATGGCCGCAAACAGGCGCTCATGTTCCTTCGAATTTGTCTCGATGAAATTTTGTTTGCCGTGGCGATTCTGCGGCACATATTTTTCTATGGTCGCCGGGATATCGAGCAGTCGGTAATCCTCGGGGTAGAAGAAATTGATCTGGGACAATGCGATCCATGCCAACCACAATACGGTCGGCCAGAGGAGTGCCAGATGAATGAAGACACGCACGCTATTTCGCAGGCGTTGAGTTGCGTTCTGACTTGAGGGCATGCGACTGATCCCGTGATGACATGCGGATTTACTCTGCATTATGCAGGGGAATGGATGTATTTGCTGTCGGGGACTTTCTATTACGATTGAAGGGATACGATTTTGAAAATCAGATGTTTCTTTTGTCTGTATTCGGCCGAGAATCAGTGACACGTCCGGCACCCATCACCATGATCTGATCGGCCAGGGTAAGTAGGTGAGGGCGATGGGTGATGATCAGAGCGGTCCGTCCTCGCAACAATTTCTCAAGTGCGTGGGTGACTTCCCGTTCGGTGGCTGCATCCAGCCCTTCTGTGGGTTCGTCAAGAATGACGATGGGGGCATCCTTCAATAACGCGCGGGCAATGCCGATGCGCCGAATCTGTCCACCTGACAGTCGTGCCGCGGCTTCGCCAATTTCCGTTTCAAAGCCATCGGGCAGGGCGAGTATATCGTCGAGAATAGCGGCCGCCCGGCAGGCATTCAGTAGTTCTTCCTCCGTGGCATCGGGTTTGGCGAGGTATAAATTTGCGGCCAGAGTCGTGTTGAACAGATGGACTTGCTGGCTGACAACGGCGCATAGCTCGCGAACAGTGTCGCCGCTTAAATCATTCAGATTTGTGTTGCCAATCCTGATCTGGCCGGAGTCGGGCGCCCAGAACTTGAGTAACAGTTGGGTCAAACTGGTTTTGCCGGAGCCACTGGCACCCCGGATGGCGAGTTTCTGTCCTTGCGCCAAACGGAAGGTGACATCGTGCAGTGCGAGTTGTTTGTTTCCTGGATAGGTGAGGCACACCCCGTCGAATCGTATGTCGAATTGCTGTGGGGCTGCAGCTGGGGTGAGTGGTTCGATTACCGCAGGTTCGGCATCGACCAGATCCAGAATCCGGCGAGCGGCGCTGCGTGTTTCCCCAAGGGCTCGAAAGGCGATTGGCAAGGCGGCGACTGCTTCAAAACTAGCCATGCCGAAAAACGCCAGCATAACGAGTTCTGGGCCATTGAGAAGGCCGCTTTGAACCAGACCAATGGCAATGACGATCATGGTAAGCCAGGTGAGTTGACTGAATAGACCCGTAAGGGCCGTGCTGCCAGCATCGATGCGGTTTTGCTGTCTCTGGGGCATGACCAGTGCCCTGTTTTCCTCGTGTATGAGGTCCATGCGTTGTTGTGGATCGCCATAGAGGGTGATTTCTGCGAGGCCACGCACGGTTTCACTGGTCCGTTGGCGTAGGACAGCACGTGCTTCGACAATCTGCTTGCCGCTGTTCATGCCTAGATATAGTGCCAGCCAAGGCAGAACCAGGCCGACGATCAACAGGCCAGTGAAGTTGGCAAGTGCGATAGCGGGGCTCCACCACAACAGGAACAAAATCATCAGCAAAGTGGAGAGCAGGGCGGCTAGAGTCGGTGTGAACAGGCGCAAATACGCATTTTCGAGGCTATCGATGTCGGCACGAATTCGACTCAACAGATCACCGCCTTGGTAATACTGAAGGCGAGCCGGCGCCAACGGTTCCAAACGTTCGAAGAACCATTGGCGCAATCCGGCGAGCAGTCTGAAGGTGGCCTCGTGGGTGATCAATCGTTCGAGATATCTGCCCACGGTACGCAGAATCGCCAAACCGCGGATGGCAGCTGCCGGCGTGAAGTAGTTGATGACGGCGGCAGTCAGCCCGCTGATGGCCATGGCGGTAATGAACCAGCCGGAAACCGCGAGTAGCGCGACATTGGCGAGAATGACCGTGGTGGCGAGCAGAACACCGGCAATCATCCAGCCGAGGTACGGGCGGCTAATTTCATAAAGCCAGCGCAATTCCGTGTGATTTTGTTTGCGACTCATAGCCCGGCGCTCCGATACTGCCGGTAGCGTTCGGCATAGGCACCATTCAAGTGTATCAACGCATCGTGCGTACCTTGCTCGATGATCTCTCCGCCGTCGAGTACCACGATCCGATCACTACGTTCGATGGTGGTCAATCGGTGTGCAATGGTCAGCATAGTCCTGCCTGAGGACAGTCTGGCTATGGCATCCGTGATCAGACGCTCACTTTCCGGATCAAGGCTGGCGGACGGTTCGTCAAGCAGCACAACAGGCGCATCCTTGTAGAATGCACGTGCCAAGGCGATACGCTGGATTTCACCGCCCGAAAGCCCTTGGCCCCGTTCCCCGACAATCGTTTGGAATCCGAGCGGCAGGCGGTTGATGAAGTCGAGTGCATGAGCATTCTGTGCAGCCTGGCGCAATACATCATTGTGCCCGTTTAATCGGGGATTCAAGGCGATATTGTCTTCGATGGTGCCGTGAAAAAGAGTTGGATTCTGAGGTAACCAGGACACCAGTTTGTGCCAGCTGCGTGGTGAAATCTTCGTGAGGGGCATACCATCGATCAGGACTTCGCCATCGGTAGGTGTTAAAAACCCAAGCAGTAATTGCCCCACTGTCGATTTTCCCGCCCCACTCGCACCAATGAGTGCTGTGTGCGTGCCCGCTGGCAAATCGAGGTTAAGATCTCGTATGACTGCGTCCCGGTTTGGATAGGCGAAGTCGAGATGGGCAAAAGTAATCTGAGGCGCGTGTTTCAGTCGCAGCTCAATTTCTCCAATCGGCTTGGTGGATGGTTCCATGTTCAAGAGTTCGATGATCGGTTCCACGGCGCCCAGTGCATCCATTCGTGCGTGAAATTGCGTACCCATGCTGCGCAAGGGGAGATAGAACTCCGGTGCAAGTAAGAGCACGAAAATACCGTTGAGATAATGTATGTCGCCGTACAACAATCGAAAGCCGACATAAACAGCCACCATGGCGATGCTGATGGCAGCCAGAAACTCCAGTACCATCGAAGAGAGAAAGGCGACGCGCAACACCTTCATGGTTTGCAGGCGGTAATCTTCTGCGATCTGACCGATAAAACGGGCTTCTTGCCGGGCCGCATTGAACAGCTTGAGTGTCGTCAGTCCTTCGATCATGTCGAAAAAATGCGCGCCCATTCTGGACAGGCTGCGCCACTGCGTGCGGTTAAGCTTTTCTGTTTGGTTCCCGATGATGATCATGAATACGGGAAGCAAAGGCGCCGTGATGGTCAGAACCAGACCGGATATCCAGTCGAACGGGAAAACGAAAACCAGGATGGCCGCGGGGATAATGATGGCGAGCTGCATCTGTGGCAGATACAGACTGAAATACTTATCCAGTGCCTCGACGCCGTCCACCACCTCGGTTGCGCGTGCTCCTGAGCGTTGATCTCGACTCCATGCCGGGCCGAGTGCATGGATATGGTCGAAAAGGCGGGTTCTCAGTTCGGTACGAAGGCGGGCACCAGCCTCAAAGGTGAACCTCTGGCTACCGTAATTTACGCCGGCACGCAGCAGAAAAAATCCGATCATACCCGCCAGATAACCCCAGATGTCAGTAATCGGTTGGTGATCGATCGCTGTTGTATTCAGCACCTGAGCCAGCATCCAGCATTGGGCAATCAGTAAAAAACCATTCACACTGCCGAGCATGACGGCTGCATTCAGGGGGCGTTTTACCGTTTTTGCCTGACTTCTCAGCCATCGATCCAGCTGGCGGGTATGTTCCTTGTCTTGCATCGCGGCAGGATTGGCCATGGGTTTGGTGATTTCCGAGGCTTGGCGTGTTTTAGTTAGTTTTAGTTGAGCGTGAATGTGTTCGGCACTACCGCGTTGCTGCGCTCTGCGGATTATAGGCTCATTGGTCTGGGGCTGAAGAGGTTTGTTTATTGTGACGGCAATGTGCAGCGTTGATGTCTATCGAGCACTGACTCCGGATGCCGGAACGATCCAGCCGCTGCTTGCTTGAAGAGGTCGTGTTGTAGTGAGATTACACGCGCTGCGATAACACAAGCTGGCTCAGGTCTTTATAGCCCTTTCGTTGCACCAATTTGCACAAAATATCGTGTGCGGGCTTGAATCGGCGTTCATCATTGAAGCCGCTATCATTTTCAGCTCCGCGCATCTTCGCGAACAGTTCTTCCCACATAGGGACGAGCTCAGTGCGTGGCGTGAATCGGGCCGATGTGTAACCCGTGGGCACGCCATTCTCAATCACAGGGGCTACACGCGTCATAACCCAGTAATGGTCGCCATTCTTGCAGCGATTTTTCACGATGCCGTAGAACTCTTCACCCATCCGGATTTTTTGCCACATCAAGTAGTAAACGGCGTCGGGCATGTCTGGATGGCGCAAAATATTATGGGGTTGGCCGATCAGTTCATCCACGGTAAAACCGGAGATGTCTGCCAAAGAGCGACTTGCGTGAGTGATGATGCCCTGGAGGTCGGTCTTCGATTGCAGTGCACGATGTGAACCAAGTTCAATAGCTTTATTCGTTACTTGTCTGACGTCGATGGACGGATTGAATCCCATGGATAACATTTGATGCGTACCTGTTGATGAAGCAATTCAGCCTTGAGAGGTATTCCATGCCAATACGAATATTCGTAGAGCGGTAGGGAATGATGCCCCTAAATAGAATTCATTCAACCAAGTAGCCTGCTCAGGATTCAGCCCACTGTGAGCTGCTCCTGGATATCAAAGCATCTCGGGTATGTCGCCTGCAGGTTTCTCCGAGGGTAAGCCGACCACACGGTCACGGCCATCGGCCTTGGCTTTGAGTAAGGCATCATCGGCGCGGCGCAAGAGGGAATCAGGTGTGTCATCAGTGTGAACGGCTGCCACGCCGAGGGAAATAGTCAGCCCACCCAGATCACGACCGCTCTCGGCCAATCGGAGTCTTGACGAAGCAATTTTCTGTCTGAGGTGCTGGGCAACGATAATTCCACCTTCATATTGGGTATAGGGTAGAACAATCGCAAACTCTTCCCCTCCGAATCGGATGACACTGTCCTGACCCTTGATGTTTGCCATCAAGGTGCGCGCCACGAAGCGCAATATCTTGTCGCCGACCAAGTGGCCGTAAGAGTCATTGATGCGTTTGAAGTGGTCGATGTCTGCCAGGATCACGCAAAATGGAGTCTTTTCCTGCAAAAACAAATTGATGCGTTGCAGCAGCAGTTCGTTTAGACCGCGACGGTTGGCCAGACCGGTCAGCGGGTCAGTACGCGCATCCCTTCTGGCTGCTTCAAGTTCTTCTTTCAGGCGGGTGATTTGCTCTCCTGCATCGTTCAACTGCGACGATGTTTCTTTGGACGTACGCTCAAGTTGGCGCGAGTCTTCAATCACTTCGGCTGTGAGCATACGGATGTCTTGTACCGAATCTGTCCGGTCGATTCTGCGAACAAAGTCTCCTAAGGATGACGCGTAGTTCGAAAACTCATTGCCTGTGTTGAGCATTTGCATCATGACGTTTCGAATGACGCGGAGCAGTGCGCTTTGCGCTTTGCTCATCTCCTTGATGGCACCGTTCAGTACGTGAGTGTCGAAAATCTCCTGAGCGATATCAACGGTAAGCCCTTCGTCACTGTTGATGGCATCGTCTATGTCTTTGTTCAGACTGGCGTCTCTTTTAAGCGCACGTTCATAGAATAGGGTGAAGAAGATGGGGTTGGGAGGTAAATTCAACGTCTGCAGTTCAACGAGTACCAGACGAAGGATCTCTTGAGATTGAGAATGATCGTGAGTGTAATCAAACATGGCTGCAAAATCCTTTTGACGGCATGTGAGGACACACGCCTAAAGCCCAGATATAGTTAGGCAGGTCGGAATAGTTCAAAAAGGTCACGTTCAATAAGTTCTTCATTCGCAAGATTGGCCACAAGAATTTCACGTAGCTGAGTCAAGTTGTCCAGATCAATGGTTGGCCAAGTCAACCCAACCATGCCAGATTGGTTACGTAGTATTTGTACGTCTAATTCTAACAGTGGAATGTCTTCCGGGTCAGCTAAAATAACCAGATGACCAGAAGAATCCTTTTGAAGGTCAAGTGCGGCCGTACTGCCGTTTTGACTATGCTCCTGCTCTATCAGAGCGCCTTTGAGGGATATGTCTCGAATATGCACACGATATTCCTCCCCCGAGAGTTTCAGACAACCCGGTAGTGATAATGTCAGGCGTGCGTATTTGCGGTTCTCTTTAGGTGATGCTGCGTCTGGAGTCATGCTCTTTTAGTCCTCACCGTTTTATTTATTAATTCATGATGAAAGCAATTGAAAATGTTTTTATTTTAATAGCTTGATTCGCCGTTGGTGTAAAACGACATTTATCATGCGCTTCACTTTTTAATCGACACCAAAATTATTATCTCTTTTATATGCTTGTGTCGGACAATGTGCAAGCTTTTCAAATGACTGTCAATGTAGGTCCTTGATCCAGATGGGCTCCCATGGCTCTCTGCTGATTTCCAGCTGGTTGCGGAAGGAATCGAAGAGCATTCCTAGGCGGCATGGCTGAGAGATAAAGGGTGTGATTTAATCCAGTGGTATTTGTATAGTCGCCCGGTGCCTGCTTGCAGATTCGAGCAAATGCTGCAATCTCAGAAAGATAGCGGAGATGCCGGACGAATGCCGACCTAACCGATGGTCACTCAGAAGGTTAATCATCTAAAGCGACGGCCATTGAGAAATATCCATCACTCTGGTCAACTTGATGATCGATCAGATCGTGTGCCAGGCTTTAGGCTTCTTTAGCAGATGGTTTTTCTGTATAAGTTCTGGTTTGCCCAAGTGGAAACCCTGTCCCCAGTCCAGCCCCATTTCCGCAAGCATATCCGCTGTGGCCTGATCGGTAATGAATTCTGCCACTGTAATCAGCCCAAGATCCTGAGCCATATGCTGGATATGTTGGACGATGCGCCGTGCCTTGTCATTGGTGGTGATGTGCCGAATCAGCTCCCCTTCGACCTTCAGGAAGCTGAACGGGAGATCAAGAAGATAGCGGTAGGAAGAGTAACCACTACCAAAATCATCCAAAGCCAGACGTAGGCCGAAATCAATCAACGGTTGCAGGGCGCGCAGGGCTTCCTGCGTGTCATCAACCAACTCGCGTTCCGTAATTTCAATCACCAAAGGTTTGGTTTGGCGCGCGCTTGCCTGATCCGGGTGGGTGCATGCACAGGCGTTCATCGCCGTAACGATGGTTTCTTCGATCAGCTCCGGGTGGTGGAGAAAATCTCCGGAAATATTAACGAAATGGGCGCGCGGGGTGCTGAAGTGACTGGTGACACAATAGTTGATCGTTTGTTTGATGATGCTTTGATCAATTCTATGTGCCAGTTGTAATGATGAGGCGGCGGCTATGAACTCTCCCGCCGCAATCACTTCACCTTCTTCCGTGATCATTCGAGCGAGGGACTCATCCGCAACGATCTGGCCTGTCTTCAGATCGAATATGGGTTGAACAGCTGCAACAATTCGATCCTCGAGTAATGCCGTTTCCAAGGCGCCGCCGGTAATGTAAATTGAAGGCCTGGTCAGCTGTCGGGCATCTATGGCTCGATTCCGACCGGCGCGCTTGGCTTCATAGACTGCGGCGTTGACTTCGGTCAGAGGATCCTGATTGTCGACGTTTGAGGAGCCAAACTGCGCATAACCGATACTTAGACTCAGTTTCCGTCCCGGTAAATTGAGGGATTTGGCCAAGGGCAGTTCGCGAGCAATGGTGTTGAACGACTCAGCGAACTGAGCGGTTTGTTCAATCAGATTTTCCGGCACCAGAGCCATGAATTCATGCCCACTCCAACGCGCGAGGCTGACAGACGCATGTGTTTGCTGCCTGAACGAGTGCCCCAGGGCGTGAATCACATGGTCACCCGCTTCGTAACCCAGGAAATCATTGATGATTTTCAGTCGATCGATATCGATCAGAATGAGTGCGCCCACACCTTCGCGACGCCTCGTGCCGATTAGTTTGAGCATTTGCCCCCGGTCCATCAGTCCGGTAAGCGGGTCGATAGTCGTGGCTGAGCCGCTTTGGAGCAGGCTGAGTTCGTAGCTGGTTGAGTGATCATTCAGTGTGTGGGCACTCAGTACAGCGTCAACTCGGAGGAAATTGTCGGATGTCAGGCTGACACGGAGGGGGGCGATGCTACCAAGCGCTTCGCGGGTGAGTGGCTCCCCTTCTTTGGTCATAAGTTTCTGTAGGACATCTTCGAGCGTTAGGTGCCCGGATGGGGGAAGGCCCAGTGTGTGCTTAGCGCATTCGTTAATATAGCTCAGCGATTTGCTTGCATCGGTAACAAAAACCGGATGCTGTAGCGAAGCTAATATTTCGGCTGAATCCATTTGCTTCAATTTCCTGACGGCAGCTTGGTCTGATCTGTACCCAAGGATACCGGCAAAGTCTACATCCAGCCGAGTATATTTTTTTATTAATGGGCTTTTAATATTAATGGGTGGTTGCTAGGCAACCGCGTTCGGTGATGGTTTCATCAATGGCATCGATCAATATTTTGGTCAGCAAAGTGATACGCTCGTAATCCGAAGGATCGCTCAACAAGTGATCTTCGAGTATGCCCGCATGTGTTTGGAGTGACTTGGCTTGGCAGCAGGCGGCGGCACCACGGAGTTTGTGGGCCAAATGGCGAAGCATTGTTGGATTATTGTCAATTTGCGTGAGGTTTTGACGATAAATCGGCAGTTCGTCACAAAGCAGTGTGTCGAGTACCTGATCGCGTGGGTGAACCATACAAGATGGTGGTGGGTCCGGATTGATCGGTTGCAAGAATTGGCTGATCGCGTTGATCAGTTCGCCCAGAGACACCGGTTTGGTCAGGACTATGTCAGCTCCGGCATGGAGTAGTGACTGGTGCACCTCGGTTTGGATATTCGCAGTAATGGCTATAACTGGTGTGTGTTTATGTCGGTCCTGCTTGCGCAACATGCGCACGATGCCTGTGCCCAGAATATCGGGAAGGTGCATGTCGGTCAGTACCAGATCAAGGTCGGCGTGCTCGGCTTGATACAGGCCGCTTTTACCATCTGAAGCGGATAGTGTCGTGACGCCGATCTGAGTCAACAGATTGACCAGATGACTTTGATAGATCCTGTCGTCATCAATGACCAGCGCTGTTCTGCCGGTAAATGAGGGGAGGCTTTGCACTGACTGATTCGGTGGGGTACGGACAGTTATCGGCTGTTTTTTCTGTGGTGCAGGAGTGATCTTGTCATTCTGCAAAATTCTTGGGAGCAGGGTTTGCAGCACGCGTTGCCGTATAAACATGGGTAGGCTGATTTCCGCCCAATCGAATTGACCGATCGGTCGCCCACGCAGGGATAATTGCGTACACAAGGCGATGATCCTGCTGTGTCTGTTCACATGTTGGAACCAAAATGGCGGGGCTGCGCTTAGCCTCTGCCAGTTTTCATTGTCGATAAAAAGGCAATCAATTTCCCCGCGGCTGGGGTCAAGGATGATATCGGCCCCAAAGGCTGAAAGATGGCCTCGCCAGGCCTGTGCATGGGTGGCGGACTGTGTGATCACCGCGCAGGATCTGCCGCGTAACCAGGGTTGCCATGCTTGATATGCTCCAAGAACAGGGGCGGAAAACTTTAATCGGAAACCCTGACGTCCTTCCTTTGTTTCACCGACATTCAGGGTCGCGTCCAGTTGCTTGCAGAATTGACCGATGAGCCACACTGATAGCTCCGTGCCCATGAATAACGGATCTGTGTCTTTGCGTAGACTGAGTTTCTGCGGTTGGCTCAGTGCCTCAGCAAAGTGATCCAGTGGCCCCGATGATTTGCCATCAATGACCAGGTCGAATGTGAAGTTTGTTTCACTTCCTGCCGTGTTTGAATCGCTTGTTTCTAGGTCGAGTTCTTCGGTCGCGTCAGCCTCCAGCAAAGTGACGCTGCAATCATTTATGTTGGGTTGCTGAATCAAGATGACGAGTAAATTGTCGATCAGTCGACGCAGCAGACGGATATCTACCGCAACCAGACCGGGTATATCCTGAAAACAGATGTACTGGATCAAACCAACGCGGTGTTGGGCGGAAATTTGCCATTCGGCGACGGCATCCTCGATTTGCAGGCGAATGTCTGCTTTGCGTGGGGTCGCCCTGAGGCGGTTGGTTGTGGCTTCGTAATAATCCAGAACATTTTCGATCGCCAGGCGGAGTTCGGCATTGGCGGCGCGAATGACAGCCAATTCAGGGGTGAGTCGTTCATTGATCTGGGGAATTTCATTGGTTTCGGCCAGAGCGTCTGTTGCGGCCCGAATGTGTCCGAGTGGGGTAACCCAGTGCTGGTTGATCTGTGCGATTTGCTGTGCGGGGATTTCCGAACGGTCTCCAGATGAAATGGTGTCATCACTTGCATGATCCTTGCTGAAATAGATCCGGCGTTTGGAGAATAATTGAACCAGAATGGTTACGCCGATCCATAGTCCGGTCCATCCCAGACTCAGGCCGATCAGACCAAGAACGGTCAGTGATTTTAAGTGAGGATCCGGGGACTGCTCTGGAATGTAAAGCAGCCAAGGGGTTAGCAGCAATCCCAGCAATATGGGCCAAATTTGCGAAAAGGGGCTGAAGTTCCGCTGTGGCTGGGGCGTTAGGCTCTGCTTCATTTTTTTCCCGTGCGTTAATGAGAATCGAGTATGCGACAATCCGTTGAGTGGCAGCGGTTCGTTCGTACCTGGGTTTTGATGACAGTGTACGTATTTGTGCATATTTTGATGAAGAATCGGACAGATGAAAACTTATAACCTCGAAGAATTGATCGGTAATACCCCATTGGTGCGCATAGAGCGTTTGTCTCAGCATCTTGCTGCGCGTGGAATCACATTGTTGGGCAAGCTTGAGGGTAATAATCCTGGTGGTTCCGTAAAGGACCGTCCTGCCTTATGGATGGTGAAGCAGGCAATGGCGCGAGGCGAACTCAAAACGGGTGATCGCCTGATCGAGGCCACATCAGGTAACACCGGTATTGCGCTAGCGATGGTCGCAGCAGCGATGGGCCTGAAAATGACGTTGATCATGCCGGACAATATGTCTCTGGAGCGGCGTCAATCCATGGCTGCCTATGGAGCCGAACTGATTCTGGTGCCCAAGGCTGAAGGCATGGAGCGTGCACGTGATCTGGCCCAGGAAATGGCCGCGAGAGGAGAAGGGATTGTTCTGGATCAGTTCAGTAATGCGGATAATCCAGCCGCCCATTTCGCCACGACAGGCCCTGAAATCTGGCGGGATACGGCAGGAAAGATTACGCATTTCGTTTCTGCAATGGGCACGACAGGGACGATCATGGGAACGGCGCGTTATCTGAAACAACAGAACCCGGATATTCAGATTGTGGGTGTGCAGCCCGCAGATGGTGCGCAGATTCCCGGTATACGTCGTTGGCCTGCGGCTTATTTGCCGAAAATTTTCGACCCCAGTCTGGTTGATCGCACCATTGATATTGATCAGGGGACTGCTGAAGAAACAACCAGACGGTTGGCTCGAGAAGAGGGCATTCTTGCCGGTATCTCATCCGGTGGTGCCATGGCTGCGGCATTGCAAGTGGCTGCGGAGCAGGAAAACGCAGTCATCGTGACCATAATCTGCGACCGTGGTGATCGCTATCTTTCTACAGGCGTTTTCCCGGCGGGCTAGGTCTACCGAACCGCCTGATTGATCTTTACTGGCGGATCAAATCGGGCGTGTTGTCTTTTCGCCCATCGGCCCAGTGCGCATGTTGTTGGCTGTAACGGACGTTCCCCTTGATGAGCTGATCGAGGGCGTGGGGATAAATGACGTGCTCCAGCTGGTGAATTCGCGCCTTCAAAGTGTCCACGGAATCATCAGGCAGAACAGTTAGAACACCCTGAACAATGGGCGGTCCCGCATCAACCGTCGGGGTTACGAAATGTACCGTCGCCCCATGTTCGCGGTCATCCGCCGCCATTGCGCGCGCATGCGTATCGAGACCGGGGTATTTCGGTAACAGGGACGGGTGTATGTTGATCAACTTGCCCAGAAAACGCTCAACGAAACCGGCGGTGAGTATGCGCATGAACCCTGCCAAAACGACGTAATCCGGGTGACTCTGGTCGATGATATCGGCTAATGCGGCATCGAAGCTGGTGCGATCACCAAATTTCGTGTGATCCAGAACTTCGGTCGGGATGTGGGCATGTTGTGCCCGAACCAAACCGTACGCATTGGCGCGGTTGCTGATGACTTGAACCACTTCTGCATTGAGCATGTGGCCGTGACAGGCATCCATGATGGCCTGTAAATTGGAGCCACTACCCGAGATCAGCACGCACAGCCGTGCTTTGTGGCTGACATGATCGGTCATGCTTCGGGGGGGCTCAGCGATAGATGACGGGGGCTTGATCGCCTCGCGTCAACATCTCTCCCAGAATCCAGGGAGTCTCGCCTTGCGCCTTCAGAGCGGCAAGTGCTTGATCGACATCATCTGCAGCGACGATGATGACCATGCCGACGCCGTTGTTGAAGGTGCGTCGCATTTCAGCGGGTTCGACTCGACCATGTTCTGCCAGCCAGTCGAAAATTTCTGGGCGCTTCCAGCTGTCGAGTTGGATGGCTGCAGTGAGGTCTTCACTGTATACGCGAGGCAGGTTATCTGTGAGGCCACCACCGGTGATGTGGCTCAATGCATGAATCGCAACTGATTGACGCAGGGACAAAATGCTCTTGGTGTAAATGCGGGTGGGGGCGAGCAGATGTTCTACGAGAGGACGTCCATCAGCCATTGCGGTGTGCAAATCTGGTTTAGCGCGTTCGATAATTTTTCGGATCAGCGAATAGCCGTTTGAATGCGGACCGGAAGATGCCAGACCGATCATCACATCGCCTGCCTTGACCTTACTGCCGTCGATCATCTCGCTACGTTCTACCACGCCCACGGCAAAACCCGCCAGATCATAATCGCCGGTGTGGTACATGCTCGGCATTTCAGCCGTTTCGCCACCGATCAGTGCACAGCCGGAGAGTTCGCAACCTGCTGCAATCCCGTTGACGACGCGTGTGGCAGTCGGGACATCCAGTTTGCTGGTGGCGTAGTAATCCAGGAAGAACAGTGGCTCTGCTCCCGTGACGACAATATCGTTCACGCACATGGCCACTAGGTCGATTCCAATGTGATCGTGGCGATCAAGATCGATCGCCAGGCGAAGTTTAGTGCCCACGCCATCAGTGCCGGAGACCAGAATGGGATCCTTGTATTTATTTCCCATGGCAAACAGGCCGCCGAATCCGCCCAGACCACCGATGACCTCGGGGCGTGTGGTCCGTTTGACGGCTGGTTTGATTTGTTCCACCAGCGCTTCACCGGCATCGATGTCGACGCCCGCATCGCGGTAGGTGAGTGGAGTATGATCGTCTGCTGGGATATGGGTCGTCATGATGGCGCTTTATCAAATAAAAATTTTGTCGCACAGTTTACAACAGAGCAGGGGGTCGACGGAGGGAAATCTGGTGGGGATGTCCGCCAGGGATTTTTTTACCACCGTGGGACTCACACCTTGTGACTATTCATCTTGATTTATAACTGGTTTACCACAGGAGTTTGTTTTTCATGCTGACCTTGTATCAATTCGAATCTTGCCCTTTCTGCTGGAAAGTCAAATCGTTACTTCACTTTTCCAAAATCCCGTACAAGACGGTCGAGGTCAATCCCATGAACTCGAAAGAACTTGAACCCTTGGGTTTGAAGAAAGTGCCGGTACTGGTTGATGGTGAAAAAGTTGTGACGGAGTCGTCCGTCATCATGGATTACATTAATGAACATTACGCCCACTTGTCGAATGATGAGACGGTGGACGCGTGGCGGGAGTGGGTTGACAACACCCTGGTTCATTTCATTCCACCCATCATCTACAAAGACTTTGGCACGGCGTGGCAAACCTTCGGTCAGGTTTTGAAACCATCCGGTTTCGGCGTGATGAAACGCACGATGATCCGGTTTGCCGGTGCGATGGCGATGTCTAAGACATCTCAGAAAAAGGCGCGTGAGCGCGGCATTACAGACGCACCTGCGGGTTTGACCGAAGCGGTGGCACATTGGATCAATGACGGTTTGGCGGGGCGGACATTCCACGGCGGTGAAACCCCGGATCTGGCCGACCTGAGCGTATTCGGAATATTCCGTTCTACGGATGATTTGGCAGCGGTTTCATTGGCCAAGGCATCCAATCCGGCGTTCGCCAAGTGGTACGAACAACTCAAGTCGATGACGCCATCGTCATCAGTCTGACGTACAGAGTGCGAATGCCGTGCGCCAATATTGTTGTGTTGGCACAGAGTTAACTGCTACTAACTTTTAATTGCCTGTAGCAGGGGCACGGAACCTGAATGATGGTGGCTGGGCGGGTATCGAGATGGAGTGCAGTCAACTCCCGTCCCCAGAGACAACCCTGGTCAATGCACCAGGTTTTTTTTCGGTCACGTGCGTCACCCAATGACGACCAGTGGCCGAACACGATGCGCTCATTTCGGCTGGCGCGACGCGGATACTCGAACCAGGGCAGCAGATTGCCGCCGACTTCATCGACGGGGCACTTCTCCTTGAGATCGATCTGGCCGTCCGGGGTGACATACCGCATGCGAGTAAGTGCATTGACGGTATAGCGGATTTTGAGCGCCTTGCTCAACTTTTCATGCCAGAACGGCGGGTTTTCCCCGAATATGGCGGTGAAAAAGGGCAGAGGGTCGGATTGTCGCAAGGCTTTTTGTGCCATTTTGGCTTGGGCCAAGGCCGTGGCCAGATCCCACTCTGGCGGGATGCCCGCATGAACGAGGGTCCAACCAAGCAGGTGATCGTGATGGATCAGCGGACGGTTGCGCAACCAGTCGATGAGTTCATCCCGATCCGGTGCATTGAGGATTGTGTCCAGCGTATCGCCCGGTTTAGGTGATCGGTCGGTGAAGGCGCAGGCGAGCAGAAACAGGTCGTGGTTGCCGAGTACCGTGATGGCTGAGTCGCCCAAGTCACGAACAAAGCGGAGTGCTTCGAGAGATTGCGGACCTCGATTGACCAGGTCCCCTACAAACCAGAGTTTGTCTACTGCCGGATCGAAGGCAATTTTTTCCAATAGGGATTTGAGTGGGTCCAGGCAACCTTGTAGGTCGCCAATTGCATAGGTAGCCATTCTGGTTCCTTCAATTCGGGGCTTTTTTAATGAGTGTGATGCCTCGAAACCATCCGCGTGCCAGCAGCGGTTCGTTCCGAGTGAGTGTCAGTTCAGGATGAGCTTCCAGCAAGGGCTCGAGTTCGACATCCGTTCGGGTGGCCAGCATACCAAGCAGTGGGCTGATCAACCGCCGTAGTGGCGCCTTCTGATGATGATGCAGGAATTTATCGAAAATAAGGATGTTTCCGCTCGGTTTGAGTATACGACTGGCCTCGGCCAACGCCCGTTCCGGTTTCGGGACGACGGCCAGAATCAGGTGCAGTAGGACGACATCGAACTGTTGCTGCTTGAGCGGCATGTTCATGGCATCGGCTTCGATGAGCTGCACTGGGAATGGGATGGAGTCGCATCGGGCTTGTGCACGCTTAAGCATGGCGCGGGTGATATCCAGTCCCACGCAGTATTCGGGCTGGGTTTGCTCGTTGAATAAATCCAGGTCAAGGCCACTGCCAATGCCGATAATGGCGAGTGACTTTCCTCCCATTGACCTCAACTCTCCAAGGTTTCGCGCTCGTGCGGCACGGGTGGCTTGTTTAAGCATCAGGTCGTAAATCGGAGCCCATAGGGTGTAGGTTCGACGCAAGCTCATAAAATTCAGTGAATCGGACGGTATTGACCGGGGGCCAAGAGATGGAACAGGGGGATCGGTACCCGGAATTTTTCACCGTCTTCATTCACGAAGCCATAATCGCCCCACATGCGCCCGGCGGGTGTTTCGATGATTGCCCCGGATTGATACTGATAGGATTCGCCCGGTGCCAGAACCGGCTGCTCACCGACCACACCTTCTCCCCGTACTTCCTGGATACAGCCATTTCCCATGTCGATCTGCCAGTGCCGATTCATGAGCTGGACCGTACGCAATCCTCGATTCGTGATGTGAATTTCGTACCCGAAAGCAAAACGATTCAACTTGGGGTCGGAGTGCTCCGGTACGAATACGGCCTTAGGATGAATTTCGATGGATGGAGCATGGGCATCGTCATCCAGCGGATGGTCTGAGAACTGATCCATGAATATCATTCAAATGCCTTTAATGCAGGCTTGGTCAACAAACCAGTCTGTCTGTCGTTTACGAATCAATCTGGCGACGGGTAGCTCGGAATCCGGTTGTTGGGCAGCAATCAGTGCATCCTGCTTATCTGCACCGGCAACCAGAAAACAAACAGCATGGGCCTGTTCGAAAACAGGGTAGGTGAGTGTGATCCGTTGTGTCGACAGTTTGGCTACGGGATTGGCGACGACCCAGTGTTCGTTTTCCGATAGCGCAGGCGTGTCTGGAAATAGTGAAGCAAAGTGACCATCCGCGCCCATTCCATTGAGCGCGAGATCGAATGCTGGTGGTGTTCTACTGGATGATTGGTCGCTCCAGCTATCGAGAACAGCTTCGTAACGCACTGCCTCTTCAACAATATCGAGCATTGGCTCACTGATCATCGGGAATATGTGCGCTGGATTGATGCGCAGCGGATCGAATAGGTAGGCCTTGGCCATGCCGTAATTGCTGTCGGGATGAGACCGGGGTACTGAGCGCTCATCGCCAAAGTAAAATTGCACACGAGACCAATTCATCCGTGACGCTTGAGTCGGACTGGCGAGCCATGCATACAGCGCTTTTGGGGTGCTGCCACCTGCCAGGGCCATTCGTGCAACACCACGTTCAGCGATGGCAAGGTCGAGCTTTTGCTGAACATAGCGCCCGCACTGTGCGACCAGTTCGTCGATGGTCGCTGATACACTGGGAATGATCGGGGAGTTGTTCACGCTTCACCGCCAGGTTTTGAGTTCAATCCGTGCATAGAGCCTAAAAGTGATCGGTTTATTTCCCCGGGGTGGATGAGTCCGTTGCCGTTGCCTGTTCCTTTACGAGACGGGCCAGTTTGATGAACTCATCCAGACTGACCTGTTCCGCCCGGGTACCGGGGTCAATCCCCGCTTGAATGATTGTTGACGTGGGTAGGCGATGTTTCAAGTTATTTTGCAGCGTTTTTCGTCGATGAGCGAAGGCGAGGCTGACCAATTCCCCGAACAACGGTTTCAGATCATCCGGAACAAGGGGGCGCGCTCTTGGCACAAGGCGGACAATAGCGGAATCGACCTTTGGCGGCGGATTGAACGCAGTGGGCGGGACGACAAAAAGGGATTCGACGTCAGCCACCGCCTGCACCATGAGCGAAAGCCGACCATAGTCTCGGTTGCCGGGGTGGGCGGCAAGGCGATCGACCACTTCCTTTTGCAACATGAACGTCATGTCGACAATGTGTTTCGACTGTTCGAGCAGATGAAAAATCAATGGCGTAGCGATGTTGTAAGGCAGGTTGCCTGCAATGCGTAGGGGGCCTTCGGTAGCCAGTGGTTCGAGATCGAGGGTAAGCGCATCTTGTTCCAGGATGGTGAGCTTGCTTAGTGATGACTGGTTCTCGGTCGTCTTTTGCTTGCTACAGCGTTCCTTGAGTTTCGGGATGATGTCCCGGTCGAGCTCGACCACGGTGAGATGCGTGAGTGGCTGGATCAACTGACAGGTCAGGGCACCCAGCCCCGGTCCGATTTCGATCAGTCGATCCTCAGCTTGGGGCGCAATGGCCGAAACGATGCGCGCAATAACGGCTTCATCGGTCAGAAAGTTCTGGCCGAAGCGCTTGCGGGCGCGGTGCCCATCCTGAATGCCTGAGGTATCGCTCATGAGTCCGATAATCCTGCCCGCGACAATGCACAAAGGATCGCAGCACGTAGCGAGCCGCCCTTGGCCTTGCCCTGTCCGGCGATATTAAGTGCCGTGCCGTGATCGACCGATGTGCGGATAATGGGCAGGCCCAAGGTGATATTCACCGCCTCACCAAACCCGGCAAACTTCAGCACAGGCAAACCCTGATCGTGATACATGGCCAGTACGGCATCCGCATGGTCGAGGTATTGGGGCGTGAACAGAGTATCGGCCGGGAGTGGCCCGATGGCGTTGATGCCGGATACGCGAGCCTGTTCGAGCGCCGGACCGATGATGTCGATTTCTTCACGCCCAAGATGACCGGACTCGCCCGCATGGGGGTTGAGACCGCATACGAGGATGCAAGGCCTCGGTTTACCCAGCCATGCGGAAAGGTCGCGGCTGAGAATACCGAGTACCTCGGTGATGAGCTGTTGGTTGATGGCACCGGGTACGTCTGCAAGAGGAAGATGTGTTGTTGCCAGAGCGACCCTGAGCGACCCGGCGGTAAGCATCATCACCGGATGACCGCCCACGCGTTCTGCAAGGTATTCAGTATGTCCGGAGAAGGCGATGCCCGCTTCATTGATGACGCCCTTGTGCACCGGGGCGGTCACCATGCCGATGAACTCGCCGGTAGCACAACCGTCCGCGGCCCGATCAAGCAATGCCAGTACATGAGTCGCATTACGGGGATCAAGACGTCCGGCATGCACCGATTGATTGGTGGGCAGATTCAGAAAGCGGATAGTGCCTGCGTCGGCGGGTGTTGCGGGGTCGTAATCCGGCCAGTCGTATGTCAGTCCGAGCGACCTGGCGCGCGCGTCGAACACACCGCGATCACCCAAGATGACCAGCTCGACAGGGAGTTTGGCGAGAAAATCGGTCGCATCGGACTGCCGGGCGCCAAGTGCCAACAGCAGATCTGGACCGATGCCTGCCGGTTCACCACTGGTGATCGCCAGTCGCGGCACAGATGCCCCTGCGGCCACCGACTTTGGCGTCATTCCGTGTCTGAGTCGTTGATGGTGCCGGTGAGGCGATTATCGATGTAAGCCTCGGCACGCAGGCGGCGGATGTAATTGATCAGATCCTCATCTGCACGACGCTGACCTATCGCCTGGCGCGCCTGGGCCCTCAGTTTGCTGGTTGGCACCTGAACCTCGCGGGTTTTCAACACCTCAAGGAAATGGAAGCCGAACTGCGTCTGGAATACGGGGCTGATTTTTCCTACAGGCGTCTGTTCGAGCATGGTGGCAAATTCGGGCACCATATCGGTCGGATTGACCCAACCCAACATGCCGCCCTGTTGCGCCGAGCCTTTGTCATCGGAATATTGACTGGCAACGTCGCTGAAGCTCGCTTTGCCGCTGACGATTTCCTGACGGAGTTTTTCCGCTTCGGCCTTGGCCGCAGCAGCGTCGCGCTTACCATTGACCTGGATCAGGACATGTTCGGCTTCATATTCCTTGAGTTGGGTATTGCTCCCTGTCTGCTTGCGTTCGCCCAAAAGCTTAAGGATGTGGAAGCCATTGGGGCTGCGAATCAGGTCACTGATTTCACCCGTCTTGAGGCTTTTGACGGTACCCGTAAACAAGCCGGGGATTCGAGACATATCACGCCAGCCAAGATCACCCCCTTTGGTCGCATCGGGTGCATCAGATCGTTCAGCCGAGACCTTGGCGAAATCCTGACCTGCCTTGAGCGCGGCCAAAACGGCATCAGCCCGTTTTTTGGCGCTTTCCACCTGAGCCGGCGTGGCATTTTCAGGCACGCTGATAAGAATCTGGGCGAGATGGTACTCCGTCGTGTCGGTGTTAGCTCCCATGTATTGCTTGAGGTACTCGTCTACATCCCGGTCGGTAATGTCAACGCGTTCATAGACTTCGCGTCGCTTGAGTTCGTCGATGATGATCTGCTTGCGGATGGAGTCGCGGTAGGCATTCCAATCTTCGCCTTGGCGCGAGACTGCCTGTTGTAGCTGATCCAGGCTCATGCCGTTGCGCTGTGCAATGCCGTCGAGTGCGCTGTTCAGTCTCAGATCATCCACTGTGATGCCGATTTGTTTGGCTCGTTGCAGTTCGATTTCTTCGGTGATCATGCGATCGAGCACACGCTCTTCGAGTTGTTTGAAGTCAGAAGGGCTCAGCGCCTGAATATTGATCTGGGTGGAAACCTGCTTGAGGCGGTCGTTCAACTGCCGTTGAGTGATCACGCTTTGGTTCACCACGGCGACGATACGATCAAACATCTGCTCACCGGCGGTTGGAGCGAGTTCCGCTGCAATCGTTGGTGCGCTGTACAGCATGCTGGCAGAGAGTCCGGCAGACAATGCCAGTGTTGTCAGCCAGGCGGGCGTAAGACGAGCAGAAAGATGGTGCAAAAAAGACGAGCGTGGCGATATGGTCATAGAAAATCCGGTGTTCCTGAATCTAGAATGTAATTTGGGTGATCGATGTCCGGCCTGCGATGTGGCGGCACAGCCGGTAACCGGGAGGCGGCAATAATGGGTGGCTCCCGCGCAGCTTATTGATCATAACCGAGAATTTCCTGCTGGAACCGGTTCTTCTGACCAAAGTTGCCGAGCCCTTTGAGTTCGACCTCAAACAAGATTGCGTTGGAATATTTTGGTGTAGCGGCAACGCCAATGCTATTCGGATTGACAACATAACGTTTCAAAGCGACACGTGCGGCCCAGCAGCAGGAATCGTAACCCACACCGAGTAGCGATTGTACAACCTTGTTCTGGTCGAAATCGTAACCCAGGCGTCCGAGAATCTGCCAGTGGAGGCTGGTTTGCAAGGCAAACGAAACATCCCCCTGTCGGTATGCCAGAGTGGTGTCTTGCGGCTTTGTGAAATAGCTGACATTGGCCACGCTACCTTGGTCGGCACGGTAACCCAAGCGGGTTTGCGTGCGTCCGATGTGGCCGCTATCGCTATCATATTCAGCCGTAAAGGAGCCATTCCAGTTTCTATTGAGATCGGAGTACGCCTCGGCCACCACGGTGGAGCCGCCTTTGTTGATGGTCGGGATGACTCGACTTTCTCTGAAGTTGTATCGCTGTGCAATTCGCAGACTCAGGGGCTCGGTGCCTTGCACTGTATCGATAAGCGACCAACTGACGCCGTAAGTGAGGGCATTGGCATCACTGATGCGGTCGCCGCCACTGAAACGATTGGCAGTGAACAGCTGGCTGTAACTCAAGTTGGTCAAGCCGGTGTCGAACAAGGGGATGTTCGTCTGATCTCGATAGGGCACATTCAGGTAATAGAGTCGAGGCACGATTTCGGAACGGTAGCGGCCCGTTTCGCCATAACTCCGCTCAAAAAACAGTTTCGAGTCCAAGCTGGTGATCGGAACCACTCGCCTGAGGTGCTCCTGGGGATCGCTTGTTTGGTACAGAGGATCGTTCAAGCCACGCGTTAACTGATAGGCCGTTGCATCAAGAGTCAGTCGAGGTGTGATTTCATACCAACTGTCACTGAACTCATGGTAGAGCGACGGCGAGACATGCAACCGCTGGCCCGTAGTGGCACTGGAATAAGGGTTTGAGAACCGCGTGGCATCAGCGACCAGCGATAGATCGGCTAGTCCCAGATCAAAATTTCTACTGGCCGTGATTCTTGGCATGATTCGGTACGGATAGGCCGACAGGGGAATCAGCGGGTTCACGGTCTGATACTGCAGCGCCATCAGGCCTAGCGACCAACCGCCCGTTGTGGCATTCAGATTGAACTGGGTCGGCAGATAATCTGTAGTGGCTTGGCTGAGGTTTGTGGAGAAGTCGCGGAAAAACTGCTGATCGGATACTCGATTGACGTTCAGGGCGTAGTTGAGATTCGGTGTGATCTGCGCTTGGTCTTTTAGCCTCAGGGCCCAGCGCTTTTCGCCGTAAACCCGGTCATGTGGTAGCCAGAACAGGTTGACCTGGTCGTAACCCGACCCCGAGCCGCCGAAGCGGTGGAGGTAACGAAACTCCGTATCCAAACCCAGGCCTCGACGCGTGAATACATGCGGAGAGATCGTCGCGTCCATGTTGGGAGCGATGTTCCAGTAATACGGTTGCACGTATTCAAAACCACCCGATGTGCTGCTGCCGAAGGTGGGGTAGAGCAGGCCACTTTGTCGACGGCTATCGATCGGGAAGTTGAAGTACGGGAAATAGAAGACCGGGACGCCGCCCGCGTGCAGGACCGCGTCATAGGCTTGGCCTCGTCCGGACTCGCGGTCAAGGTCGATTTGTTTTGCCGAAATATCCCAGTCCCGCGTTGCAGCAGGACAGGTGGAGTAGTTGGCCGTGAACAGCTGGTATGTCGATTCGCTGTGTTGTTCGACCTTGCCTGCGGTGCCTGAGGCCCGGCGGCTGTAGAGCCAGTATCGGGTGTCGTTCAATTCGCCCTGATGCACTTGCGGCTCAAGCCAGCCATGATCGGCATTGAGGGTGAAGTCTGGCGTTTCGTACCAGAGGTCGCCAGTGCCCGTAATGCGTTCCACAGGCTTCTTTTGATACGTGAGATGGTTGCCGGTGATACGGTCGGCTGGACGCACGATGCGTGCATCACCCTTGAGTTGAATCGTACCGTTCTGTTCGAGCTGCGCATGGTCAGCGGTTGCCTGCATCGGCGTGTCGAGTGGTTGAACCTGAAGCGGTGGGCGATCCGGACCGAATGGTGGGCAGAGACTGCATGACTTGCTGTTGGTTTCCTGATCAGCAGGGGCAATGCCTTCCGCTCGTGCGCCTACGGAGAAGATGCCAGAAGCAAGGATGCAGGAAACGGCAAGCGATAGGGCCAGCCGTCGTGGATTCGGGTGCCGCATCATATGGGCGCGAGAAGAGATTGGGCGCATCCTGATCCTGTTTACGAGGCCATGCGGGCCAGTACGTCGTGGAATCCTTCGGTGATGTCGTCGATGGGTTGTGTGCCGTCGATTCGTGCTAGTTTGTTCTGTTTTTCGTAGAACGCAATCAGCGGAGCAGTTTGCTCTTCGAAGACCTTGAGGCGCTTCTCGACGGTCGCCTCGTTATCGTCCGCACGCTGCATCAACTCGCCGCCACATGCATCGCAGATACCCGGTTCAGCACTTGGATGCGTATACCGATTGAATACCGCACCACATTTGGCGCATGTCTGGCGACCGGTGAGGCGTTGCATCAGGTCCTTGAAGGGGACATCGAGGACGATTGCAGCTTGAAGGGACTGATCCAGAGCGCCCAGCATCTCGTCAAGTGCTTCGGCTTGGGCAATGTTGCGGGGAAAGCCATCGAGGATATAGCCGCGCTTGGTATCGGCCTGATCGAGCCGTTCCTTGATCATGCCGAGGACGATGTCGTCACTGACCAACTGCCCGGCATCCATGGCTGTTTTGGCAGCCTGTCCCAGTGGGGTGCCTTCCGATACGGCGGCGCGAAGCAAATCTCCAGTTGAAATTTGAACCACGCCGTAGTGATCGACCAATTTTTTGGCCTGTGTGCCTTTGCCAGAGCCTGGCGCCCCAAGTAGAACTATGCGCATGAACGAATATTCCCAGAAAACATCAAAAAGTGATGCCGCGTCGGCGGAACCGGCGCGACCAAAATAAAGTCCGTATAATACGCAAACTTTGGCTTCTCGCGGTATCGAGATTGTCTGTTGATCACCCGAATGCCTTTAAATTACCCCATTTTTCATCATGTCCTGTTCACAATTTTTAGGAGAAAACCATGGATTTAGCCAAGATTCCTGCCGGTAAGGCGGCACCGGAAGATATTTTTGTCGTAATCGAAATCCCAGCTCAGGGCGCGCCGGTCAAGTACGAGGTCGACAAGGACTCGGGTGCTCTGTTAGTGGATCGCTTCATGGCAACAGCCATGTTCTACCCGGCTAACTATGGTTTTGTGCCGAATACACTCTCGGACGATGGTGATCCGGTTGATGTGCTTGTGGTTGCACCAACGCCATTGATGCCAGGCTCGGTGATTCGCGCGCGGCCTGTTGGCATGCTCAAGATGACGGACGAATCCGGTGTGGATGCGAAAATCATTGCCGTTCCACACGGGAAGTTGTCTCCGCTGTACGACGAAATCAAGGAAGCGACTGATCTGCCAGCCTTGCTGCTTGCTCAGATCAAACATTTCTTTGAACAATACAAAGCGCTTGAATCCGGTAAGTGGGTGCGCGTTGACGGCTGGGCTGACAAGGCTGAGGCCTGTGCCGAAATCGAAGCTTCCATCGCACGTTATCAGCAAGCCTGATCAAGCGATGTGTGCAGGGCGTTTACATCGATGAGTTCAAGGTTCGATCAGTTGATGGCTGGGTCGGCATGGCACGGATAGCATGAGTATTCGTGACGTCATGCGTGATTCGCAGCTGAATCGTGCCCATGATCGCCGCCTTAATGATAAGCATCTCAGTCGACAGATTTTTCGACGTCGGGTGTTGCTTGCGGCGCTGATTGCTTTGTTGGTGTTTACCGTTCTGCTGTGGCGAGCCGCCTTTCTACAGGTGGATCGCCATGCTCATTTTTCTGAGATGGCGGAAAACAACCGCACAAGAACATTGGTGATCCCGCCTGAGCGGGGTCGCATTTTTGATGATGGCGGACGAGTCGTGGCCGACAATGTGGCCACGTATCAGGCGCAAATTGTTCCTGAGGATACGGATGATCTCAAACGAGAACTCTCGATGTTGCAGCAAGTGCTCAAGCTCGATGACGATACGTTGCATGATCTGAAAGATCGCATCAAATTCGGTCGTTCATTCGATCCTATTCTGGTGAAATCGGATCTGACACCCGTGGAAATGGCCAAACTGGCCCAATTGCAACCCTGGTTGCCCGGTGTCTCCGTGGAATCAAGCTTGAAACGGGTATATCCCTATCGGCAACTCCTGGCCCATGTGGTTGGTTATGTCGGACGCATCAATGTGGCTGACCTCAAACGAATCAATGCCGACCTGTATCAAGGGACCCAATACATCGGCAAGTCCGGCATCGAGCGGGAATATGAAGATGACTTGCACGGCAAGCCCGGCTTCAAGACGGTAGAAGTCGATGCCGTGGGGCGAGTGGTCAAGGTGCTTAATATTGTTCCCCCTGTTGCCGGGCGCGATATCCACCTCACGCTTGATGTGCCTTTGCAAGGGATTGCCGCGGCCGCTCTTGGCCCATATAGCGGTGCCGTGGTGGCAGAGGACCCGGCCACGGGCGCAATCAAGGCGATGGTGTCTCGTCCAAGTTTCGATCCCAATCTGTTTATCGATGGTATCAGTCACAAGAATTATCAGGCGTTATTGAACGATCCTGAGCGTCCCTTGTTTGATCGAGCCATCACGGCCACCTATCCACCGGGCTCGACCATCAAGCCAGTCATGGCCTTGGCGGGCATGCAATATGGTTTCCTTGACCCGAACAAGAAATTCTTCGCCGGGCCGTATTTCCAGATTCCCGGTGATAAACATCATTACCGCGACTGGCGGAAGTGGGGTCACGGTTGGGTCGATCTGGACCAGGCCATCACGCAGTCTTGCGATGTGTATTTCTACGATCTGGCCTATCGCATGGGCATCGACCATATGCACACGTTCTTGACGGAGTTCGGTTTGGGGCGGAAAACCGGGATTGATCTGCCTGGTGAGTCATCTGGTCTGGTGCCATCGCCTGCGTGGAAGCGTAAAACGAAGAATCAGTCATGGTATCCCGGTGAGACAGTCATTGCCGGTATCGGACAGGGTTACATGTTGAGCACGGTGTTACAGTTGGCGCAAACCACCTCAATTCTTGCCGAATCCGGAAAACGGTATCGGCCTTGGTTGGTAGCCAGTAATGAAGACAAGGAACCGAGCATAGAACTCAAGAGCCCGAGTTTCTGGAACGACGTGCGCCACGGTATGTTTGATGTCATCAACAGCCCGCAAGGCACGGCCCGCAGGATTGCAGCCCCGTATCTGATCGCCGGTAAGACAGGTACCGCCCAGGTCTTCACCGTGGCGCAAAATGCGAGTTATCACGCCAAGGATCTGGCGAAGAAGTTGCACGATCACGCTGTTTTCATCGGTTTCGCCCCATATGCTGATCCGAAGATTGCTGTGGCGGTAATGGCCGAGCATGGTGGCAGCGGCTCAGGGACTGCGGCCCCTGTCGCCCGACGTGTCATGGACTATTATCTTGGGTTCGAACCCAAGAAGACCGTACAGATGGAGTTCGTGAAGCATGGCGACTGAGCAATCAAAAGCTAGCGTCTCGGGGCGAGGACAAGTGCTTGACCGTCTGAACCGAAGCAGTGATTTCGGTAAGCATGAAGGTGCACAGTGGCTCTTCCTTGGGATTCTCTCTCTGGTTCGGCGCATCAATTACGATCCTGTTCTGCTGTTTTTCCTGATGTTGATCGCTGCGATCGGTTTGGTGGCTGGTTATTCCGCTTCAGACCAGAGCGTGGTCTGGGTTGAAAAGAGTGCGTTCCGTTTTGCGCTGGCCTTTCTGCTGATGCTCGCCATTGCTCAGGTTCCTCAACGTTTCTTTTTCGCCATCGCGCCGTGGTTGTTCGGGGTCGTTGTCTTGTTGCTGGTGGCAGTGCATTTGTTCGGCGATGTCGGGAAGGGAGCGCAACGGTGGTTGGACCTGGGTTTCATCCGCTTCCAGCCTGCAGAAATTCTAAAACTTGGCATGCCAATGATGCTGGCGTGGTTCCTGGCCCGGAGACCGCTGCCACCGCAATTCCTGGATGTGGTGATTGCCTTGATTCTGGTGGCGGTACCCACGGCCCTGATCGTGATGCAGCCTGATCTGGGTACGGCTATCCTGGTCATGACGGCAGGGCTGTTCGTGCTGTTTTTCGCCGGGTTATCCTGGTGGTACGTGTTGGGTTTTGTCTTGGCGATATCGGCTGCGGCACCATTGATGTGGTTTTACGTGATGCACGATTATCAGAAGGAGCGCGTACTGACCCTTTTCAATCCCATGGCGGATCCACTGGGGGCGGGTTATCACACCATCCAATCGATGATTGCGATCGGTTCAGGCGGTGTCTGGGGGGTGGGTTGGTTGCAAGGCACCCAGTCGCATTTGAACTTTCTACCGGAAGGAACCACCGATTTTATTCTTGCCGTTTATGCAGAAGAGTTCGGTTTGATGGGGTTGATTCTGCTCTTCAGCTTGTACCTGGCTGTTATCTGGCGCGGGCTTTATGTTGCCGCTTATGCGGAATCTACCGCAGGCCGAATGCTGGCGGCAGCCATTTCCATGACTTTTCTGGTCTATGTTTTTGTCAATGCCGGCATGGTGATCGGCATTCTACCGGTTGTCGGTGTGCCGTTGCCGTTAATGAGTTATGGCGGCACGGCACTGGTGACCATCATGATCGCCTTGGGTATGCTGATGAGTATTCGAACACAACGGAGTTTCCTGGGGCATGAACGATGAGTAGTGGCGTGTTGAAGAATTCTGCGATCAAACGTTTCGGTCGAGGTGGTATGACGTTGCGTACGCTTTTTGCTTCCATGGCTGTGGGGTTGGGTGTGATGAGTGCATTTTGCTCGTCTGTTTTCGCGGCGGAAGAGGTTGTTCAGCCTGCGCCGGGGAACTACGCCGCACGTGCTGATGTACGCGAGTTTGCTCAAGAAGCCGCGCAAAAGATCGGTCTGCCGCAAGCTGAAATTCAACAGTGGCTGGATGCGGCCAAATATCAGCAAAGTATCGTCGATGCGATGAATCGCCCAGCCGAATCCAAAACCTGGGCTCAGTACCGGCCGATTTTCATTACACCCAAGCGGATCGCAGCCGGGGTGGAATTTTGGAACGACCATGCGGATGAACTTGAACGCATCAGTCAGAAATACAAAGTCTCTCCAGCCATCATTATTGCCATCTTGGGTGTTGAAACCTTCTACGGCCAGCGCATGGGGACGTACCGCGTCATCGATGCGTTAGCGACGCTTGGGTTTGATTATCCCAAACGTGGCGCCTTCTTCCGTGAGCAGCTTGCCGACTTCTTCTCACTGGCCGCCAAAGAACATCTCGATCTGAATGACGCGCTGGGGAGTTATGCCGGCGCGATGGGTATGCCCCAGTTCATCCCGTCGAGTTATCTCGATCTGGCTGTGGATGGCGATGGCGATGGGCGCTGTGATCTGTGGCATAGCGACGCGGATGTGTTCGCCAGTGTGGCGCATTACTTCTCCGAGCATGGCTGGACGCTGGGTGCGCCGGTCGGCTTCCCGATTGACGTCAACAAGCAGCAAGAAGCCGCGGTCGTGGACAATCTCAATACCGGACGTGATCTGCAACCGAAAATCACGATTGGCGAATTGCGTTCACTTGGTGTCGCGTTGCCGAAAGACCTCTATCTGCCGAAGGATGAGAAAGTCATGATCTTCACGCTGACAGGGCCCGATAAGGTGGAATACTGGGTTGGACTGGATAATTTTTATGTGATTACCCGCTACAACCACAGCACATTGTACGCGATGGCCGTCTGGCAGTTGAGTCAAGCGGTGCAGGCTGCGCGAGATGAATTGGCAACCGCAAATTCAGATGCAGGGACTGGGGTTGTACCGAAAAAAGAGGTTGCCACCCCTTGAGCCGCATCCGATTGAATATGACAGGTCCATGGCTGGTACTGGTTCTGCTGGCAACCGCATTGTTGTCCGGTTGTTCAACGCTACATCGAGTGAATCCCGGCGAGGCTGCAACAACCAACGCAGTTCCACAATTCGAGCAGCAGCCATCTCGCTTTAATCCACCGTCTTACACCGTGCTTGGGCGTACTTATCATGTGTTGGGAAGCAATGACGGGTACGATGCTCAAGGCGTGGCTTCATGGTATGGGCCGAATTTCCAGAGCAAATCTACATCCAGTGGCGAACAGTACAATATGTACGCAATGACCGCCGCACACAAAACCCTGCGGATTCCTTCCTATGTTCTGGTGACGAATATGGAAAATGGTAAACAGGTGATTGTACGGGTGAACGATCGTGGTCCTTTCGTGTCGAATCGGATCATTGATCTGTCATATGCGGCGGCCAAGAAAATCGGCATGATCGGTCGGGGGACGGCCATGGTGGATGTGCGCTCGATCACACCGGATACGCCGATTCCATCATCCCAAAGTATCGTGTCCGGGACGCCACCAGTGCCGTCAGCGCCTGCACCCGTTGCCAGTGCGCCAGCCACTGCTAAGGCTGCAGATTTGCCGCATGCGATTTGGGGGCAGGATGTATTCATCCAGGTTGGTGCATTCGGCGAAATGGGTCATGTGACCACCGTGCAACAGCGCCTTGCACAGGCTGGAATCACGACTGTGTCAGTCACCACCTTTGGGTCGTTGAATCGCGTGCGAGTCGGTCCGGTTGCATCGCTTGCGGACTATGACCACCTCATGGATCAATTAAGAACAATCGGTTTCGATAATGCGCAGATGGTAGTGGAACAATGAGAGAGAACAATAGTACTGATATGACGAAACAACACACACGCTCTGCGCTTCGCGCACGACCAATGCCTCGCCTGTTGGCCGCGGCTTTAGCGATTGGTTTGGGCGCGCCCTTTTTTGTACCAGCCCAGGCTGATACCACACCTGTTTCCCTTCAAAAGCCGCAACCTGTTCCAGATGTGCCTCCTGCGCCTCAGACTGCGATGCCCGTTCCAGGCGCACCGGTATTGTCCGCGCGTTCGTACGTGCTTCTGGATGCCAACACAGGGCAAATCATTGTCCAGAAAAATGCCGATGAACCGGTTCCCCCGGCAAGTATTACCAAGCTGATGACCTCGTACCTTGTGTTCAGCGCCCTCAAGTCCGGCAATATCCACATGGACGACATGGTCACAATCAGCAAGAAAGCTTGGGAAATGCAGGGCTCCAAGATGTTTGTCGAAGTCGGCAAACAGGTCAGCGTCGAGAATCTTCTACGCGGCATGATCGTTCAGTCGGGTAACGATGCAGCGACTGCACTGGCAGAGTACGTGGGAGGCAACCAGGAAAGTTTCGTTTCCCTGATGAATGCGACTGCCAAGAAGCTCGGCATGACAAAAACCCATTACGAAGATCCGACAGGTTGGCCGGCTGATGGCCACGTCATGTCAGCACACGACATCAGCATTCTTTTCAATGACCTGGTGCGGCGGTTCCCTAACTACTATCACGAGTTTTTCCGTCAGAAGGAATTTACCTGGAACGGTATCAAGCAATACAACCGCGAAGAACTGCTGTTTCGCGATAATTGGGTTGACGGTGGCAAAACCGGACACACCGAAGAAGCCGGATTTTGTCTGGCTACTTCCGGCCAGCAGAACGGGATGCGTTTGATTGCGGTGGTGCTGGGTACGCCTAGTGATGATGCGCGTAACAACGAGGCTGAAGCGCTTCTGAATTACGGCTTCCGCTTCTATGAAAATGTCCCTGTTCGTCAGGCGAAGCAAGTGCTGGCCACGCCCGATGTGTTCAAGGGCACTGCAGATCAGGTTCCTGTCGGCTTGGACAAAGACCTGGTGGTGTTGGTAACCAAGGATCAGGCCAAGAACCTCTCTGTGTCCATGACCATCAATCCCAAGCTCATAGCTCCTTTGGCCGTGGATCAGTCCGTGGGCAAACTGGAGGTTAAATCCGGTGACAAGGTTATTGCCGACCGTGATGTTGTCGCATTGAACGTGGTTCCTGAAGGCGGTTTCTTCAAGCGTATGGTTGATACAGCCCGTCTCTGGATCAAGTAGTGCGGGCTGTCTACTTCAATGGGCAATGGGTTGCACCCGAGGAAGCGAAAATTTCCGCTTTTGATCGAGGTTTTCTTTTTGGTGATGGTGTCTACGAAGTCATTCCGGCGTTCAACCGACACCTCTTTGGCACCGAGGCGCACCTCGATCGATTGACGCGAAGCCTGGAGCAGATCGAAATTCAGGATCCACTGACGCGAGTGCGGTGGATGGATGTATTGAGCCGTCTGGTATCCGAGTGCCCAGGTGACGATGTGTCGATCTATATCCAGGTGACTCGTGGCGCACCGGCCAAGCGTGATCATGCCTATCCCAATCCACCTGTGACGCCCACGGTTCTGGCCAGCGCGAGCGTCATTACGCCCTTGAGTACAGATATTCGTTTGCGTGGCGCCAAAGCCATCACCGTACCGGATCTTCGATGGGGACGTTGCGATATCAAGAGCGTGAATTTGTTGCCGAATATAATGGCGCGTCAGCAGGCGGCGAACGCCGGGGCAATTGAGGCTATCATGGTGCGAGAGGGTATTGCGCTTGAGGGTGCCGCTTCGAACCTGTTCGCCGTGATCGACGGTGAATTGCTTACCGCGCCGCTCGGTCCCCATATTCTGGGAGGCGTTACACGGAATCGTCTGGTCGATATGGTAAGAGAGCAAAGGTTGATTCCTTTGCTCGAATCTCCAATTCCCTTTGATCGCCTATTCGATGCGACAGAGGTGTTCATGACCAGTTCGACCCGTGATCTACTGCCCATTACCCGTATTAACGAGCATGTGGTCGGCACGGGGAAAGTTGGTCCGATCTGGACTGAACTGACTAAAGCCTTCACAAAACTCAAACACCAGCGAGATGTCTGATGGACGAATTTTTTACCGATAAAGAGCTTGAGAAACGGCAGCACAGCGAAGAGGTCAAAGCCGAAGAAGCTGCGCTGGAGCGTGAGACCCTGCTCGAATTTCCCTGCCAGTTCCCGATAAAGATCATGGGCCCCGCCACTGATGAATTCGACGCGCAAATTCGCGCATTGGTCGTGGCTCAATTGGGGGAGTTGCCACCCTCCGTCTGGAAAATACGGCCCAGTGCCAAGGGGAATTTCGTGGGTATGACCCTGACATTCACCGCCACTTCGAAGGCTCAGATTGACGCACTCTATCGTGCGATTACGGCCCATCCCGACGTTAAAATGTGTTTGTAAGTCTAACCGGAGTGCTTTCTTGCTCCGATCTCGCTCCAATCTGATTTATGCCCTTGATTGATTACGGTACCGATTGCGATTACACCGATCTGTTGGCACAGATGCAGTCGTTCACCCAGACTCGCCAAGCAGATAGCCGAGATGAGTTCTGGGTGTTGAGTCACCGTCCCGTGTTTACTCAGGGTCTGAACGGACAACCTCAGCATGTACTCGACCCCGGTGATATACCGGTCGTGCCTACCGACCGGGGCGGGCAGGTGACCTATCATGGTCCTGGGCAATTGGTGGTTTATACCTTGGTCGATCTCAAGCGCTCTGGGATTGGCGTGCGTGAGTGGGTCACGGCGCTTGAGCAAGTCGTCATCGATTATCTGGCGGAGTTTGGTGTTCATGCAGAGCGCCTGCAAGGTGCACCCGGCGTCTATGTGCGTGGTGCAAAAATTGCAGCTTTGGGACTCAAGGTCCGCCAAGGGCGCTGCTATCATGGTCTTTCGTTGAATCTGGACGTTGAACTGGAACCGTTTGCACGTATCAACCCGTGTGGCATGGCGAATCTGCCGGTGACCGATCTTCGTCGTTGCACCAACATCAAGAGCAATGAAATGCCCGATTACCGTCAAGCGGGCAGCTCAATTGTGTTAGGTTTACAAAAAATACTACTGGAACAGTCCTGAATGGCACATAAGTCATTCAGGTTTCCAGCCATCCCGATCAGGTTTGAATACTCATGTCCGAACATTCCCAGTCCGAGCCCTCAGCCAAGCAGCCACGGGTTGAACAGCCGCCCGCCTATTCGCCGCCGACGCCCGAAATGCGCTCTGCGGACAAAGTGTCGCGCATTCCGGTCAAGATTGAGCCGACAATCGATATGCCACGAAAACCCGCATGGATTCGTGCCCGGCCACAGGGTGGCGCAGAGGTGCAACGGTTGAAGAAAGTCTTGCGCGAACAGGGGCTTCATACGGTCTGCGAGGAGGCGAATTGCCCGAATCTCGGTGAGTGTTTTGCTGGTGGGACGGCCACGTTCATGATTCTGGGTGACATCTGCACCCGTCGTTGCCCATTTTGTGATGTGGCTCATGGCAAGCCTCGTCCCGTGGATACGGAAGAACCGGCTCGTCTGGCTGAGACGGTTGCTGCAATGGGGTTGTCCTACGTCGTCATCACCTCGGTCGATCGTGATGATCTGCGTGATGGCGGGGCAGGGCATTTTGCGGCCGTGATTCGTGCGTTGCGTTCACGTTGCCCGAATTTGACCATCGAAATTCTCACCCCGGATTTTCGTGGTCGCGAAGCCATTGCACTGGAGATTCTGGCCGCTGATCCGCCTGATGTCTTCAATCATAACCTTGAAACCGTACCCAGCTTGTATCGTGCGGCGCGCCCGGGCGCTGATTACATCGGTTCTCTCAACCTGCTTGAAGCCATGAAGGAACGTTGTCCCGATGTGCCAACCAAATCTGGTCTGATGCTCGGCCTGGGTGAAACAGATGATCAACTTCGCGAGGTATTGGCGGATATGCGGGCACGGGGTATCGATATGCTGACGTTGGGGCAGTATCTCCAGCCCTCTCGGAACCACTTGCCCGTACATCGTTTTGTGACACCCGAGCAATTTGCCGCGCTTGGGCGCGAAGCCGAGGCCATGGGGTTCACGCACGTTGCCAGCGGCCCGATGGTTCGCTCGTCATACCATGCCGATCAAGGCGGGTTGGCTGCCCTGGCCCAAGTTGGCGCGTGAGTATTGTTTATGAGTTTCGCTCATGAGTAACGCTTCGACTCTTGCGGGGGTTTCAGCTTCGCTTTCTGCCTTCGAGCGCGCACTTCAATTACAGGATGCCGCGGCTTCAGTGGGTTTCGACTGGCCGGAAATCAGCGATATCCGCAACAAGATCCATGAAGAACTCATTGAGCTGGAGCAAGGACTGGATAATCAGGATGCGGCCAATACGTTTGAAGAGTTGGGCGATGTCCTGTTCGCCCTGACTAATCTCGCCCGACGTTTGCAGATCGACCCGGCAGCCGCGCTTGAGGCGACCAACCAGAAGTTCATTCGGCGATTCCAGCATATGGAGCAGGCCGCCATGTGCGAGGGCAGTAACCTGGCTTCAGAGCCATTGACGACGCAGGTCATTCGTTACCGTCAGGCTTGGGCCGAAGATCAGACAACCTGACGCAAGCAAGAACGGAAAGTTATCGGCTTTGATCGCTTCGCTCACTGATCCGAACATACGGTCGTCGATACTGAGAAAATATAAGAAATTCAAATCTGAAGGGGAAACATGTTCCATTTTTTTGCTAAACACGGACCAGCTAATGCGCGCCAGGACGTGCTTTCCGGCTTGACTGTCGCCTTGGCTCTTGTGCCGGAAGCGCTCGCCTTTGCACTGATCGCGCACGTCAATCCCTTGATGGGCCTGTATGCCGCTTTCATCATGGCCTTCGTTACGGCTGCCATCGGTGGGCGCCCCGGCATGATTTCCGGAGCGACTGGCGCCACGGCAGTGGTGATGGTGAGTCTGGTGGTCTCCCATGGTGCGGAATATCTATTGGCTGCCGTGATCCTGATGGGCGTGATACAGATGGTTGTCGGTGGTTTGCGTCTGGGTAAATATATCCGGATTGTGCCGTATCCGGTCTTCCTCGGATTTGTGAATGGTCTGGCAATCGTGATTTTTCTCGCGCAATTACCGCATTTCAAGGAAAAGGGTGCCGATGGTCAGATGCACTGGGTCACGGGCCAGCCTTTATGGGTGATGCTGGGTCTCATCGCCATCACCATGTTGATCACGCATTTCCTGCCGAAATTCACCCGAGCGGTTCCGGCCGCCTTGGTAGCGATCGTCAGCACCAGTTTATTGGCGATTGGTCTTGTGCATTTTTCATCGACCTTCGACACCAAGACCGTGGGTGACTTGTCTTCCATAGCTGGTGGCTTGCCGAGTTTCCACATCCCGGATTTCCCGTTGACCTGGGATGCCTTCATGACGGTATTGCCTTATTCATTCGTGTTGGCGGGGGTTGGCCTGATCGAGTCGTTGCTGAGCCTGCAACTGGTCGATGATTTGACCGAAACCCGCGGCCAACCAAACCGTGAATGTGTAGCTCAAGGGGTTGGTAACCTCACCTGTGGTTTCTTCGGTGGCATGGGCGGTTGTGCGATGGTCGGCCAGACGATGATCAACGTGGAATCCGGAGGGCGCGGTCGTCTGTCAGGGATGTCTGCTGGGTTGTTCTTGTTGCTGTTCATCCTGTTTCTGTCGCCCTGGATCGAGCAGATCCCGCTTGCGACACTTATCGGCATCATGTTCATGGTGGTGATCGGTACCTTTGAATGGGGTTCGATCAACCTGTTCGGCAAGGTACCGAAGAAGGATATTTTCGTTGGCCTGCTCGTTGCTGGAGTAACGGTGTTTACCGATCTCGCCATTGCAGTGATCACCGGTGTTATCGTGTCCGCCTTGATGTTTGCCTGGGAGCACGCCGCCGATTTGAAAATCACCTCGGCAATCAACGAAGATGGCGTTAAGGTTTATCGGGTCAAGGGCCCGCTATTTTTTGCTTCGGTTGCGAAGTTTGCAGAAGCCTTCGACTTCCGATCGGATCCTGATGAAGTGTTTCTGGACTTTGCAGATTCCAAGGTGGTCGATCATTCCGCTCTGGAAGCAATAGACAGCCTAGCCGAGAAATACCGTAGTGTGAGCAAGACCCTGCATCTCAAGCACTTGTCGCCCGAATGTCGCGGTTTGCTGAAGAAGGCGGGGGATTTGGTTGTGGTCAATATCAAGGAAGACCCTGTCTATCACGTCGCAGATGAGTTGCGACGCTAGTTCCTAGGCGGGCTCATTGGGGACACCGCAATGCCAGCAGAGCTGGTCCCGTCCATTATCCTTTGCGGAATAAAGCGCACGATCCGCATGTTCCAGCAATTGAGTGATGCTTGTGTCGACGTGCCTGGCACAGGTCGCGCCGATACTCACGGTCACATTCACGCTGACATCGGGGGTAATTTTGAACGGAGTCTGCCGAACGGCCTGCAGGATGCGCTGCCCGATCTGTTCGGCCGTATCCTGACTCGTTTCATCCAGGATGACGAGGAATTCCTCTCCGCCCAGACGTCCAAGGTAGTCGATTTCGCGTATTTGCTGCCTAACCCGTGAGATGAACTCTTTGAGCAGAACATCCCCCGCCACGTGACCATATTGGTCGTTTACGCGTTTGAAGAAGTCGAGATCAAGGATAAAAACCACCAGCGGGTGATGCAGGCGAATAAAGCGCTTGTGAGCATGATCGAGCTGCTGGAGTATTTGTCGACGGTTTGCGATGCCGGTCAGTTCATCGGTAGTGGCAAGTCGTTCCAGTTCCCGCTCAAGCTGTCTGCGTTCAGTAATATCGCGCCAGATTCCCTCGATCCCCGCGTATTTTCCTTCCTCGTCCAGAATGACCGTGCTGCTGATGGATATATCGATGATACGACCATCCTTGCGCTGCATTTGCCCGGGGAAGTCACGAACAAAACCATGTTCCAGAATTGCCTTTTTAAGATTATCCCGATCTTGAGGGTTGGGATAAAAATCGGCTGCCGGCCGCCCGATGATTTCACTTGCCGTGAAGCCGAGTACGTCTTTGACCGCAGGACATACATAACGGGTTATGCCTTCCGCATCCGTACGGTAAAAAACATCCTGCATGGTGTGCATCATGCGCTGGAACTGCTCATCCGTTTCACGCAGTCGCTGCTCCATGGCGGAACGCTCAGTCATGTCCATGAATGCGGCGAGCAGTCCCGGTTGGCCATCAACCATGTAAGTCGTACTCATCATCCCGATGACGCGTAATTCACGCGCGCAGGTGTAGATTCGGTATTCGGTGGGTGGATTGGTGAATTGGGTCCGTTCCGCCCGACGAATCCGGGCCATGGCTCTTTGATAGTCCAGCGGGTGAATAAAATCTTCAACGCTGTGTCCCAGCACTTGTTCGGGAAAACTTGCCTGCAATAGGGACAAGGCAGCGGGGTTGGCATAGATGATCTGTTCTTTGAGCACAATGAGAACGCTGGCCGGTAGTCGGTCCAGAGTGTCTGGTGGTACCTGAAATAGCAAGGGTTTCAGCATAAGATTGATCTCACAGATACCCTGATTGATTGGAACAGTTGGGGTGAACGGGGAGTCGGAAGTATTACCCGTTATTTGTAGAGGTAATCTATTGTGCCTTTGACTCTGAATTGGCGCCACCCATCTCTGGATTATCGGTAAGATATCGGCGCCGTCACCGTTTTCTTGATATGGAATAGTCAATGAACTTGTTTATCCCTCCCGCGCCGGAGAATGTCCCTGACTTAATGACTCTGGTCAAACGCGGCTTGGCTGTCAGCGTGATCTGGGTACTGGTAGCCGCATTGACGGCGTTGCTTTTCCCCTCACTGGACGCTCAGGGATTTTATGCAATCTGGCCTGCTGATGCGGTTGCCTTGGGCTTTGTGCTTATCTGGGGATATAGCCTGATCATCCCTTTGGCATTGGTTGTTGCTGCCTGGAACCTGTTTTTTGTCGGGCTGACGATGGTGCAGTCATTGATCGGCACGATTGCCTTTGTACTCAGTCTGGTTCTTTTGCTGATTTTCCGACGCTACATGCGGGTCAATATCAGTAGCCCCTACGGTCGTCGACTTCTAGGGATTCCGCTGGCTTCAGTGGTGATGGCCAGTTCGATAACCGCTTTGGGTATTTGGCAAAACCCACAATGGTTTGATGATTATCAGACAATTGGTTTGTACTGGTTTTCTGAATCTATTGCCTTTCTGGCGCTGACCCCTCTGGTCATGAGTTGCCTGCATGAAAGCTGTGAACGTGCATTCACGGAAGTGAAAGCCTTTTTTGTCAGGCGTTCCCTCACGAACTTGTGGTTGGTGTTTGCCGTGTTGTCGCTCTTGGTCATGGCCGCACTCCGACACTGGGGCAGTCTGGAATTCAGTGCTGGGAGCCTGATTGGTCTGGTAACACTCACGCTTGCTGCGCACGCACTACCGATCAGGATTGCCCGTTTTTCAATCGCGGCTTATATCCTGATCTGGATCTGGTTCAACGCTCACATCAATCTATTGCATGGATTCAATTCCACCGAGCTGCTGGGCGATCAGGCACTGGTATTCATTGCGGCGCTTTTGGCTGTTATATCCATAGAAATGGTGCAAGCGTACCGTCTGTCGGAGAAGTCTTTGGCCCGGCAATTGCTCAGTGATCCGTTAACAGGCCTGCAAAACGATCTGGGGTTATCCCAACGACTTCAATCCTGGCCCAAGGATAGAACGGGTGCAATGCAACCAATGATCGTCGTCGGGGTGCATATCCCCGAGCTCGAGCAGATTGACGCCTTGATGGGGCATGAAGAAAGCAATCAGGTCGAACTGCGTTTGAGCCGGATTCTAAGCAAGGAAGGGCTGTCTGATTATGCTTCCCGGGTACGCCCGGGTATGTTTATTCTGTGTCTGACATCGGCCGTTATGGGCATGCGCGGCGCGGATGTGGCTCAGAAGCTCAAGGATCGAATCGAGTTCGAATGGAAGAAAATGGGCGCGGGCACTCGTTATCTGCGAGCCGGATTTACGGTATTCAATCAGGCTCAAACACGCGATCTGGGTTTGCTGACTTCAGCCGTCCTCGCGGGGTGCCAATTGTCCCTGTCTGATCGAAGCCAGTTGGTTCATGTCGAAGATAATCTGGAAAGCCTGCTCAGTCATCGTGTGCAGGAATTGACCTGGGTACAGCACATGCGGGCAGCTCTGGTCGGCGATACGCAGGCGGGGCAGTTCATCCTGTTTGCCCAGACCATCCGCGATACCCGCCATCCGGATGTCAAGGCGTTCGAGGTATTGTTGCGTTGGCAAGACTCCGATGGAAACGTGCTGCCACCTTCTGAGTTCTTGCCGATTGCGGAGCGTTATGGACTGATGGCCGCGATCGATGTCTGGGTCATGCGATCGGCGTTGGGACAACTGGCCCAGTCTCCTTGGATGGCCGAGATCAGCAAGGTATCGATCAACTTGTCAGGTGCGAGCCTGGCCGATCCCAATTTGATCCACGAGATTGAACAGCAACTCAAATCCTCCGGCTGCCGTCCGGAGCAGATCTGTTTTGAAATCACGGAAACCATGGTGATTGCCGACACGACACTAGCTAGGCAGGCGGTTCTGGGTATCAAAGAACTCGGCTGCAAGATATCGCTGGATGATTTCGGTACTGGCCTGTCGACCTTTTCCTACTTGAAGCGTTTTCCTTTCGATTATCTGAAGATCGATGGTGAGTTTGTGCGGCACATAACCGAGTCTCGGATTGATCGGGCCATTGTCGAATCCATTCAAGCCATCGCTTTCGAAATGAACACGATTACCGTGGCTGAGTTCGTCGAGAATATCGATCAGATGGAAACGTTGCGGCAGATCGGTGTGTACTATCATCAGGGTTACGGTGTGGCCAAACCTGTACCCATTGCAAATTTCCTGATTCCCTGAATTACCCGAGGTCTGGGTTATGGGCTTGATCGGATTCGATTATTTGGCTTGCGCAATCAGCAGTGCCAGGAACTCATCGGGTGGTAACGGTTTGCCGGTCAGATAGCCCTGACATTCATGGCAACCGAGTTCAGTGAGCAGGTTCAACTGTGCTTCGGTCTCCACGCCTTCGGCAATCGTCACCAGATCCAGCGTCTTGGCCATATTGATGATAGTCGATACGATTGCCCGATCTTCCGCGTCGGTCGTCATTTCACGGACGAAGGACTGGTCAATTTTGAGCTTGTAGAGTTTGAACCGTTTCAGATAGCTCAACGAAGAATAACCCGTACCGAAATCATCCATAGAAAGCTTGATATGGTGCTGGTGGAGTGTGTCCATCATCATTTTGGCCTTGTCGGGATTTTCCATCGCGACGCTTTCGGTGAGCTCAAGTTCGAGATGGGGCAGGGGCAGCCCGGTTTCCTGCAGGATATTCAGAATCATGCTGGGTAGTTGCTGCTGGCGGAACTGCACTGCAGACAAGTTCACAGCGATGACGAAGTCCGGAACCGCCCATTGGAGCCAATCTTTCACTGTCCCGGTGGCCTCGCGTAAAACCCATTCTCCGATCGGTAGAATTTGTCCATTCCCTTCCGCAATGGGGATGAACTCATTTGGGGCCACGATGCCAAGTTCCGGGTGAGTCCAGCGAATCAGGGCCTCTGCACCGATGATACGCCGGGTTTTGAGATCAATCTGTGGTTGATAAAGCAGATGAAACTGCTGCTCATGCAAGGCCTTGCGCAAGGCCGAATCAACCTTCATCAAGCGATGAGAGTAGGCCTGCATTTCATCGGTAAAGAACCGAAAAATGTTCCGTCCTGAACTTTTGGATTGATACAGTGCGATATCGGCGTGGCGTGATAGATCCACAAAGTTTAACCCGTCCTCTGGATACTGCACGATCCCGATGGAGAGCGTGATGTTGATTTCTTGCGGGTCAATGTTGAATGGTTTTTTGAACTCTTCGATCAGTCGTGTGGCCATCAGGGTGGCCTGATCGGCATCACAGGCGGGTGCCAACAACGTGAATTCGTCTCCGCCCTGACGTGATAACGTATCGTGCGGACGAATCAGAGAAAGGATGCGGTTGGCTACACCGATGAGCAGCTCATCCCCCACGTCGTGCCCCAGTGATTCGTTGATGTTCTTGAAATGATCCAGATCAATGTACATCAGAGTCAACGACTGATTTTTCTGTTGGGCTTGCTGGATGGCATATTCAGCATGTTCGACCAGTAATGAACGGTTTGGCAGTCCGGTCAGGCTATCGAAATGTGCCAGCTTGGCAATGCGATCTTCCGTATTTTTCTCTTCGGTGATATCCGAAATGAATCCGGTGCATAAAACACTGCCGTCCTCTTCTTTTTCGGGTGTAGCGAGTCCACGAAGCCATTTGATCTTGCCGTCATCCACCACTCTGAATTCATGGTGCCAGGGACGCAGTGCCGTGGCCGATTTTTCAATGGTGCTCAGCACGCCCTTGAGATCGTCGGGATGGATCTTTTTGAGCACCTCTGTGGCATCGTGCTGAATCGCTGCGGGTTCCAGATGAAAAATTTGCCATACGCCCGGGCTGGCGAACGGGTAGGAGAGCGAGCCATCTGCGCGTCGGCGGCATTGATAGACCATTCCGGGAATATGAGTGGCAATTTTCTCCAGTCGTGAGAGCGCTTCAGACTGAGCCTCCACCGCTTTGATCCGCTGCGATTCACGCTGGAAATTATCCAGAGCAAAACTGATGTCCGTGGCCATTTCCGATAGAAGATTTTGTTCGGCTTCATCAAACGCTTCATAGTCATCGGAGTACATATTGAATGCCCCAACTACTTGTTTTCCCCTGAAAATTGGTAAAGACGCAGATGACTGCCAGCCATAGATCTTGCCCCTTTCTTGCCATGGTTTGAATCGCGGGTCATGGCTGAGGTTTTGGGCCCAGAAGGGTTGCCCAGACCTCATTGCCATGCCGGTTGGACCTTGGCCACTAGGCTTCGATTCATCCATGGATATATCAATGTCTTTGACGTAGTCCGAGCCTGAACCGAAGCAGGCGACCGGTTCAACCTGAAGAGTTTCAGTATTGAGTTTGCCGATCCACGCCATCTTCATGCCACCGAATCGTACGGCGTCTTCACAGATTTGCTCGAAAAGAGATTGCTCATCCTTGCAGCGGACGATGGCCTGATTGCATTGGCTCAAAGCCGCATACAGCTTGGTTATCCGGTTGATTTTGTGTTCGTGTTGCGCGCGTGTTTGATCAAGTTGGGCCAAACGGCTCTGGGTTTGAGCCAGCCAGTCGAGTACTGAGTTTTTCTGAGATGCCGAAATGGAGATGGGCGTTTCAAAATCACCTTCGCCAATGCAGCTGATTTTTTCATAGAGTAGATGTGGTGATGTGCCCAATACGCGTCTGAGGCTGGTGTACGTTCTAATCAGCAGGAGAATCAGGCCGATAGCCAGCACAATAAAGAGCCAGCGCAAAATCAGGGCCGTTCTCTCCGCAGATTCGACTTCGGCGGTCGTTCTTTTGGCGATCATGTGGTTCACTTCAAGAATCGGCCCAATGATCCCTTCCTTGGCACGATTGTATTCCGGACTATATAACTGTTCTGCAGCTGAAAATTTGATACTGAAAGGTGTGTTGACACCGTCCGTGATCATGCTCATTGCATGGAATTCAAGCTGGGCCAGATTATCGGACGATATTTTCGACTGTTTAAGGAGTTGTAATTCCTGTGGAGAAAATCCAGCAAGCTGCATGCGGTCGAGGAGAGGCTGCGCAGGAAGCTGTTGGTCTGTGCGAGCGAGCGAAGGATCTGTCATCAACCAGTCCGATGAAATACGGAGAGTGTCACTGGGTCGGGGTGCCAGACCGTTTCTAACATCCAGAATATGTTGATAAATCCTTTTGTACTTGGCGTCCCCCGTGATGACGTAGGAGCGTGCCATGCGTGTTAAATCGTCCGACGAGTTGCGTAGTTCCTGGGCTAGATTGATGGCGTGGAGACGCTGTTCGTGTGCACGATCAATGGATTTTTCTGCATGGACGTAAACGACAAAGGCAATAGCCAGAGCGCAATAAAGCAGCAGGGTAATCAGTACATTTTGTGAAAAACGATTATTCACTGCGGATCCATCTCAGGAGTGAGTCTCTACTTTATCAGTACCCAATTGTCAAAAGCGAGTGTTGGGCGCTTTTCTGGCCTCCGTCATGAGGAGCGGCGACTATTCGCTTTCCAGGTTTTCCAAGCGCTCGATTACCAGGCGAATCAATACTGAATCTGCTTGCGGATATAGACGCTCAATGGATGAAGCATCCCGTTCGCCTTCCACGATGGCTACAAAAGCATGTGCCGCTGATCGCTCGACACCCGCGTCGTGTGCCGCTTCTCGCATGTTCGATATTACGTCCAGCGCACTGTGATCACCCCAAGTCGCCGCAAAAATGAGTTGAGCGATGCCCTGGGCCGCTTCTTCGCGCGCCTTTTCGGGCAGAGAGTCAAGCCACTCAGGGTATTCAGTGGCATGCTGAATGCCTCTTATGATTTCTTGATCTTCTTCATCCAGCAGCGCCATGTCCGGTTCAGCGCCATTAAGCCAAGTGTTGAGAACGTGAGCGAGTTTTACCCAGCCATCATTGTGGTATTGCTCAATCATTCCTATGGTGGCTTCCGATATTTCGTCATTTCGTCTGCTGGCAGCCACGGTGGTGATGAGCTCCTGATGCACGGCGCAGATTTGAGTGGCAGGTTCTTGCATGGTTGAAATCTCCGGAGTGTGGGGCGATCTGGTTGAATCAGGCCTGTGTGCTATGTTTAACGTCTAGTCACTTAATTGAACATCGGCTTTGACAATGTCCTGCTGAACATGATGGGGCAGGAGGTGAGCATGCTCATCGATTTGACCATCCATCCGATCGTGATTCATTACGAGTACAAACCGGAAAAAATCAGGCTAAAGGGCCGCAATCATTCAAATGGAGGAACACTGCTGGTGGAACACAGAACATTGGGGCGTTCGGGGATCGAAGTAAGCACCATCTGCCTCGGCACGATGACTTTCGGTCAGCAAAATACAGAAGCAGAGGCCCATCGGCAACTCGATCTGGCTTTTTCTTCTGGCATAAACTTCATTGATACGGCTGAAATGTATCCTGTGCCGGCCCGGGCAGCAACGCAGGGCAGGTCAGAGTCGTTCGTGGGGTCGTGGTTGGTTGGTCAGCAGCGCGATGCTGTGATTCTGGCCACGAAAATTGCAGGTCCGGGGCGTGGCATGGAATGGATACGTGGTGGACCGAGGGTGAATGCTGAGCATATCCAGTCGGCAATCGAAAATAGCCTCATGCGTTTGAAGACCGATTACATCGATTTGTATCAAATCCATTGGCCGGAACGTAATGTTCCTCTGTTTGGCGATCGCTACTATGACAGCCGTCGTGAGCGAGAGGCCGAATCGGTCGAACATCAACTCGAATCGCTTTCTCGTCTGGTTGAAGCGGGAAAGATACGCGCGATCGGTCTCTCCAACGAAACCCCATGGGGCGTTATGTCCTTTGAGTTGGCAGCCGAGCGGCTGGGTTTGTCTCATGTGGTCAGTATTCAGAACGCATTTAACTTGCTGAACCGACGTTTTGAAATGGATGGTCTGGCAGAAATAAGCGAACGAACGGGCATCGGTCTGCTGGCTTACAGTCCGTTGGCATTCGGGTTGCTGACTGGCAAGTATGAAATGAATCCGAATACGGCAGGACGAATGACGGAATTTCCTGGTTTCGGTCAACGCTATGATGCAAAGCCAAATGTACACGAAGCCGTGCAGGCTTATCTCGAATTGGCGAAGGAGTACGGGCTTTCGCCTGCGCAAATGGCAATTGCTTTTGTTCTGCAAAAATCGTTTACAACATCGGTCATTATCGGTGCTACGAATATGGAGCAGCTGACCGAAAACATCGTCGCGGCCAGCTGTCAGTTGCCAGATTCTCTGATGGAGAAAATTGACGCGATAGATCAACGTTGGCCTAGTCCGACTCCTTGAGAAGAAAGGGGGGCGAACTGGCTGCCTGATTGGCCGATTTTCAGTCGGCCTTGTTTTTCAACAGATCGCGAATTTCGGTCAAAAGCTGGACGTCCGCCGGAGGTGCGGGTGGCACCGCAGGTTCGGCTTCGGGTTCGGGGCGCTTGAGTTTGTTGATGACCTTCAACGCCATGAAGATGGCGAAGGCTACGATGGTGAAATCCAATGCTGTCTGGATGAACTGTCCGTAGCGAATGGCTACTTCGGGTACTTTGTCGTGAGCGGCCTGGATCACGATGCTCAGTTTGCTGAAATCTACGCCACCAATCAGCAGGCCAATGGGGGGCATGATGATATCGCTGACCAAGGACGATACAATCTTCCCGAACGCGGCACCGATGATGATACCGACTGCCATATCAATCACATTGCCTTTCATGGCAAATTCTTTGAACTCTTTAATCAGTGACATATTGCTTTCCTTCCTTTTGAATTGGCCGATACAGGCATGATGGATTATGCCATGCCCAATTTATTTGCAAACCGTGTTCCCGTGCGATTCAGGTCTATATTTGCTGAGGTTTTGATGAGCAACTCGGTTGGGTTCGCGCCGGTCGGACAACGAGAAAGTGTCAAGTAGAGCGTATTTATTCAGGTTTGTATTTAATTTGGAGTGATAAGAGATGGGGCTAGGCTTGCGTTCACTGATGTCAATAACCATGGTTTTGGGCATGGCCTGGGCGAGCGTTGCTCACGCGGAACTCAAGTTGAATGAGGCTGCGCCATCGTTTAACTTGTCGGATCAAAAGGGTGTGATTCATACGCTTTCGGATTATCGGGGGAAGTGGTTGGTGCTCTATTTCTACCCCAAGGATGAGACACCGGGTTGTACGACCGAAGCCTGTGCTTTCCGCAACGATATTGCCTCGATTCAGGCTATGGGGGCGGTTGTTGTTGGTATCAGTGAAGATACCATCGGCAGCCACGAGCGGTTTGCGAAGAAATACCATCTCCCTTTCACTTTGCTCGCAGATGACAATGGTAAGGTGGCAGAGGCGTATGATTCGCTATTTTCGATCTTCGGGATGATGAAATTGGCCAAACGGCATACATTTATCATCAATCCACAGGGACGATTGGCTGCGATGTTCATGGATGTCAATCCAGACGATCACAGCAAGCAGGTAATCTCCAAACTTAAGTCCTTGATTGCCAGCGGAGCAAAATAGCGGAGTCTTTCAGACCAATCCGTCAGGATTTTTTGACGAACTCGGATTTGAGACCCATTGCGCCGATGCCGTCGATCTTGCAATCGATATCGTGATCTCCATCCACCAGGCGAATGTTCTTCACTTTCGTGCCGACCTTGACCACGAGGGAGGACCCCTTAACTTTCAGATCCTTAATTACCGTTACGGTGTCCCCATCTTGCAGGACATTGCCATTCGCATCCTTGACGATGAGACCGTCATTCTGAGTCGATGTTTCATCGGCTGTCCATTCGTGTCCACATTGCGGGCAAACGAAATGACCTCGGTCCATGTAGGTGAAGTCGGCCCCGCATTGTGGGCACTCGGGCATGTTTTGCATGGAAAATAACCTTTTCTTTATGGGTTGGTTGAATATGATAACCGTCGAAGCCGAGTTTATGAACCCATGATGGTCGCTTCAAGTCATTAATCTGTAAATTATCGCGCCGCCATGTATAATTTTTGTATTGAAAAAATAGTGTAGGTTCGGCATGAAAGATCATTCTCTGTTCAGTCAAATCTGGACGCAATCGCCTGTTTTCGAATCGGTCCTGAGAAGTGTTCAGATCGTTGCTGCTACCGAGGCCACTACATTGATTCTTGGCGAGTCGGGCACGGGTAAGGAGCTGGTCGCGCGAGCACTGCATGACGGTTCTGGGCGTCGGGGTCGTCCTTATGTTGCAGTGAACTGTGCCACTTTCTCCGAATCTTTGGCTGAATCACAGTTGTTCGGCCACAAGCGGGGTGCGTTTACCGGCGCTCAGACCGACTATGACGGCCAGATTCGTTCGGCCGATGGCGGTACTCTTTTTCTGGATGAAATTGCCGAATTGAGTTTGCCCGTGCAAGCCAAATTGCTCCGTTTTCTTGAGACGGGCGAGGTGCTGGGTCTGGGTGAGTCGCAGAGCCGTCCGGTCGATGTTCGTCTTGTGGCCGCGACGCACCGTGATCTGGCTCAGATGGTTGAGCAGGGGCGTTTCCGGGCAGATTTATTCTATCGACTTCAGGTCGTGCCCATTGAATTGCCGCCACTGCGAGCGAGGCAGGGGGATATCGACTGGCTGCTGGCTCGATTCATGACGGAATTTGCTGAGCGTTACTCACTTCACTTGCCTCGGCTCACCTCAAAGGCACGTGGTGTGATCCGCCGCCACCCATGGCCGGGCAATGTTCGGGAGTTGCGTAATCTGGCCGAACGTTTGGTCGTTCTGCATGCGGGTAAGTCAGTTGACGTGGATAATCTTCCACATGAATTACGTACGACTGAAGCGAAGGAAGTCACCACTCGTCGTTTCGATTTGCCAGAAAATGGAATCGATCTTGAAGCGGTCGAATCTGACCTGCTCCGTCAGGCGTTGGCGCGTACAGGCGGAAACAAGAGTCGCGCGGCACGATTGTTGAATCTGTCTCGCGACACGTTCTTGTATCGGCTCAAGAAGTTCTCTATTCAGTAAATACATTTCTTATCCGCTTGAAAAAACCGCCAATCACTGGCGGTTTTTTTATTGCGCGGGCCACGGGGCCGACAGTGATCGACAATATCATTCTGGATTCACCATTTTGTTATCAAATCTGTGTTTTGATATGCGAGTTGGCTGTGTAGATAGATTATGGTCGTGACGATTCGAAAAATTGGTTACTCGGAAGACATTTGAAGTATCGGAACAGGTAGACTGCTCGCCAGATTTATTGATGAGGAAATTGACATGACCGTGCCTGCCGATCGCCGTTATGGCCCGACACATGAGTGGTATTTGCTGGAAGACGATCTGCTTGTTCTGGGCGTGACTGAGCAGGGGCAGGAATTGCTGGGTGATGTGGTATTCGCCCAATTGCCGGATGTCGGTTCAAATGTTGAACGTGGACAGGCCTGCGCCACACTGGAATCGGTGAAAGCAGCTTCGGATGTGATCTGCCCGGTTGATGGTGTCGTCATCGCTGTGAATACGGAACTTTCCGATTCCCCGGAATTGATCAATGACGATCCGTTCGATACAGGCTGGATTCTCCACATTCGCCCGTCGGGGTCTCCGGATGAGTGGATGTCACCGGAAGACTATCAGGCACAATTGGATTAAGGGGGGCTGATGGCTTCTGAAAATCTGGGTGTTAAGCGCATCATGCTGGCCGCCAAATATTCCTGGCAAGGATTCCGGGTGGCTTATCGGAAGGAGGAGGCATTCCGGCAGGAAACCTGGCTTGCCTTGTTCGCGATTCCTTTGGGGCTGTACTTGGGGCAATCCGGAATAGAAAGGGGAATGCTCGTTGGCTCGGTTCTACTTATTTTGATCGTTGAGCTCTTGAACACGGGTATTGAGAATGTGGTGGATCGTGTAGGGCTGGATCCGCACAAATTATCCGGCAGAGCCAAGGATATGGGATCGGCAGCGGTTTTTCTTTCTATCGTGTTGGCAACTGTGGTCTGGGCACTAATTCTATGGCCCCAGATATTTTCGAGTTAGATCCAGTGGGGTTGCGTGCAACGAGCCGCGCTGCAATGTCCGGTCAATAACGTCGGCGGAGCAGGTGGAAAATCGCCAAGATAAATGGCCAGGCAACGAGATTGCTCACCACGCGCACAAGATTATGCAAAAGCATGGTCAGGTCGGAAATTCCGCCCTGCATCCAGAGTGATAACAGCAAGTAGACAGTGCTTAACCCTGCTATGAACAGTGCCTGCTGGACTGGGCCGGTAAAGAAAAGCATCTGCCTCAAACCCAGAACCACGGCGGCACTTAGGGTGAACAAAAGTGCATTCGCCCCAAGTAACCCTACGCTCGCGACATCAAGAACCAGTCCTGAGACCCAGGCGACGATCAGTCCGACCGAATTGGGTTCACGTATACACCAGCACAGAACAGTCAGTAGCAGCCACTGGGGGGCGTAGTGCTGGTACAGCGGCACGCTGGGCTCAATCGTCAGGATCAGCGCCACCAGCAGGCTGAGCGGGATCATCGCCCGGTTACTGCGCATGTGGTTTCTCCGGCCTGGATTGGGCCTGAGTCGCTGGGGGTGTGCTGAAGCTCGGTGGAAGCAAGCTGGGTGCACGGGGAGTGGTTTCTTGAGTCGAGTCGATCAGCCGTTGCGAGGGAACCGACACTACCGAAGCCTGCTCTACCTTGCTATTGGGCGCTGGCGGGGCATCTGGTGGATCGGTCAGGACCAATACTTGGCTGATGTGATCAAGATCGGCAACGGGTTTGGCGGTAATGTTGACGAAGGCCTGACTCCGTTCGTCCTGAACCTGTGTGACCCGTGCAACGGGATAGCCTTGAGGGAATACGCCGTCTAGGCCAGAAGTGGTCAGCAGATCGCCGACTTTGACATTGAAGCGCTCTGGAATACGTCTCATGGTCAGGCCTTCACGCGCATCAGTTCCTTTGACAATGCCAACGAAGCCGGTATCACCGATAGCAACGGATAGGGCATGTAGGCGCGAGTCAACTTCAAGGACGACGGCGCCGGTCAATGAGCTGCGGAGAATCTGGCCAACGATCCCTTGGCCGTCGATGACGGGCTGGCCCGGTTTAACACCATCGCGAATACCGCGGTTGATCGTGAATGTTCGCTGCTCAGGGTTGTCGTTCACGGCGATCAAACGAGCAAGCAAAACGTTGGGTACTTCCGTATTCTGGCCATGCAGTAGTTTTCTGAGTTCGTTCAGTTGTTTCTGCAGATCGTAGAACTGTTGCATTTGCCCCTTGAGCAGGAGGTTCTCCTCTTCAAGTGCTCGTGTCTTTTTGACCTGTTCTGTTTTGCTTTCAAGAAATAGGGAAAGGTCTTCTCCCCAGGATGCGGGGGCATGTACGATACGGGCGACGCCATCGGTCAGACTGCCAATGCCGGTATTGATGTGCCTAACCCAGGAGCTGCCAGCTCGATCCAGCGCCATGAGAAACACAGACAGCAACACCAAAACCAGAAGTTTTGTGATGCCGGGGCGATGTGACTCGAATAAGGTCACGAATGGTCGAGGGCGTTATTCAGCAGCAAACAGCGAACTGTGGCGCTGATCGATGAGTTCGAGTACTTTGCCGCCGCCACGTGCGACGCAGGTGAGCGGATCATCGGCGATCACGACAGGCAGGCCGGTTTCTTCACGGATCAGTTTGTCGATATCTCGGAGCAGGGCGCCACCACCTGTGAGCACGATGCCGCGTTCAGCGATATCCGAACCCAGTTCGGGTGGTGTCTGTTCCAGAGCGGTACGCACGGCCTGAACGATGCCGTACAGCGGTTCGTTCAGGGCTTCGAGGATTTCATTGCTGTTCAGCGTAAAGCTGCGTGGAACGCCTTCGGCCAGATTACGACCCTTGACGTCGATTTCCAGCAGTTCTTTACCTGGATAGGCTGAACCGATTTCTTTCTTGATACGCTCGGCAGTGGCTTCGCCGATCAGGATGCCATAGTGTCGGCGTACGAATGCGATGATGCTTTCGTCGAATTTGTCGCCGCCGATGCGCACTGAAGAGGAGTACACGATGCCATCGAGGGAAATGACACCAACTTCAGAAGTACCACCGCCAATGTCGACAACCATTGAGCCGCGTGGTTCATCGACGTTGATGCCTGCTCCGATGGCTGCGGCCATTGGCTCTTCGATGATGTAGGCCTTACGCGCGCCGGCACTCAATACCGATTCGCGAATAGCACGACGTTCAACTTGGGTCGCACCGACAGGGACGCAGACAAGGACGCGTGGGCTGGGGCGGAACCAGTGGCTGGCGTGAACTTTCTTGATGAAGTGCTGCAGCATTTTTTCGGTGACGTGGAAGTCAGCGATCACGCCATCACGCAGTGGGCGTACGGCCTGAATGGATTTTGGGGTGCGTCCAACCATTTGTTTGGCTTCGAGACCGTACGCCTGGATGGCGGTTTGACCACCTTCATTTCGCAGGGCGACGACTGACGGCTCATCCAAAACGATTCCGCGACCACTGACGTAGATCAGGGTGTTCGCCGTACCCAGATCAATGGAAAGATCGGTTGAGAAGATGCCGCGGAAACGTTTGAACATAAAATATACCGGTATAACTGAATTAATAAGGTCGGAGTGATGGACGGTTCTTTGTCGCTCAAGGGATTGATTATCTTATGTATTCACCTGCGGCGAATGGCGTGAAATAATCGGCTGATCCGTTGTCGATTGTTGAAACTGTTTCGCCTGCATGACATCCGTGTAAAAAGAGGCAACACGATACCAATCTGTGTATTTTCCAGCAAGCCATCATATGGTTATTTGCGCCATTTTTGTGCTTGATTTGCCGGGACTGGTCTTCGCTTGGTCCTTGGAAAGCTTGATTAGGTTCTGCCACGAGGCCTATTTCCATAAATGTAATCGGGATCAACTGCCGTCTTGCGACCAAAACAGGTTAAAATCGCCCAGTAGTCGCACGTGTGCCATGCGCATGGCCCGATGATCGTTAAAGCCACAGGAAATTGATATGTCGCTGAACCCATCGCAACTGAAACATGTTGCGCATTTATCTCGCATCGCACTCGAAGAATCGAAAATTCCTGCATTGGTGCAAGACCTCAATGCCATTCTGGCATTCGCAGAACAACTCAAGGATGGTCGCTTGGATGACTTGGCCCCCATGGCTCATCCTCTGGATCAGCAGCAGCCTTTGCGGGCAGATGTCGTAAGCGAAACCAACCAGCGCGACATACTCCAAAAGGGAGCGCCCGCCTCCGATCGCGGATTGTTCCTGGTGCCCAAGGTGATTGAGTAGGGTTATTGAATAAGGTTGTTGAGTAACGTGAACGGGTGAAGCCGTTCACGTTTAAACCTTCTCCGCTTCGGTGCATCGAGCCCGGCGCGCCCACGATGTTCGATATTTTTGAATGAGAAATAAATTGTGTCTGATTATTTGCAATCGTTAAGTCATTTACGGGCCGGTCTGGATTCCGGTGCTTTTTCTGCCCGTGAACTGACTCAATACTTTCTTGACAGGGTGAGTCGTTTTGATGGAGCGCTCAATGCCTTCATCACGAACACGCCTGAAGTCGCGCTGGCCGCTGCTGTACAGGCAGATCAACGGTTGGCTGCAGGAGAGAAAGCACCATTGCTCGGTATCCCTTATGCCCACAAGGATATTTTCTGTACCGCTGGCGTTCGCACGACCTGTGCCTCCAAGATGCTGGGTGATTGGGTCGCCCCCTATGATTCGACTGTTCACCAGAAACTCAATGCCGCCGGTGCCGTTATGTTGGGCAAGACCAATATGGATGAGTTCGCCATGGGGTCATCGAATGAAAACTCGGCCTTCGGCGTGGTGAAAAATCCTTGGGATCATGCCGCGGTACCTGGTGGGTCTTCGGGCGGTTCCGCCGCCGCCGTTGCTGCGCGGTTGGTTCCTGTGGCTACGGGAACGGATACGGGGGGCTCCATCCGTCAGCCTGCAGCCTATTGTGGTATCACCGGCATCAAGCCGACTTATGGTCGTGTATCACGCTACGGCATGATTGCGTACGCCTCCAGTCTTGACCAGGGTGGTGTGCTCGCGGGTTCGGCCGCCGATTGCGCGCTGATGCTGCAGGCTATGGCCGGTCACGATCCACGTGACTCCACCTCGGCGAATCAGCCTGTGCCGGATTATGTGGCCGAGCTCGATCAGCCTCTAGCCGGTTTGCGGGTAGGTGTGCCACGACAGTGGTTCACCGCCGGGTTGGACTCGGTCGTCGCTGCACGAATCGAGTCAGCCATTACTGAACTTGAATCAATGGGTGCGCAGCGGGTTGATATTGATCTGCCGGATGCTGAACTGGCATTGGCAGCCTATTACCTGATCGCCCCCGCAGAAGCGTCTTCCAATCTCTCACGTTTCGATGGCGTGCGCTTTGGCTACCGTTGCGCCGAACCTCGCGACCTGAATGATCTTTATGAACGTAGCCGTTCGGAAGGTTTCGGTGAAGAGGTGCAGCGTCGAATCTTGATTGGCACTTATGCATTGTCCGCAGGTTATTACGATGCGTTTTATGGCCGAGCCCAGAAGGCTCGACGGCAGATCGCTGCCAACTTCGAAGCAGCCTTCAAGACGTGTGATGTGATCGCCGGCCCAGTTGCTCCGACGGTGGCTTTCGACCTTGGCGCGCACACGAGCGACCCGGCCACAATGTACCTCGAAGACATCTACACCATCCCGGTCAATTTGGCCGGCTTGCCGGGTATGTCTGTACCGGTCGGATTTTCCGGCTCGCGCCCTGTCGGGATGCAGTTGATTGGTTCTCCTTTCACCGAAGGGCGATTGCTGGCTGTGGCACATCAGTATCAGCAACGAACGGATTGGCATCAGCAGATTCCTGCCGCGTATCGGGAGGGCGCAGTATGAGCATCATGAACGGATGGGAAGCGGTCATCGGGCTTGAGATTCACGCGCAACTGGCCACGCGATCCAAGATTTTTTCAGGTGCATCGACCGCGTTCGGTGCCGAGCCGAACGTCCAGGCCTGTGTGGTTGATCTGGGGCTTCCAGGTGTATTGCCCGTGCTGAATGCTGAAGCGGTCCACATGGCCGCCTTGTTTGGTTTGGCGATCGGTGCGCATGTAGCTCCGGAGTCGACGTTTGATCGCAAGAATTATTTCTACCCGGATTTGCCCAAGGGGTATCAGATCAGCCAGCTTGCGCAACCTATTGTTAGCGGCGGTTCGGTCACAATTACTACCGGTGAGGGCGAAAAGGCCGTCAGCAAGACGATCAATCTGACTCGTGCTCATCTGGAAGAAGATGCGGGCAAAAGCCTGCATGAGGATTTCGCGGGCATGACCGGCATCGATTTGAATCGTGCAGGCACGCCGTTGATTGAAATCGTCTCCGAGCCGGAAATGTGTTCATCTGCCGAAGCGGTGGCCTATGCCCGCAAGGTTCATGCGATCGTTCAATACCTCGGGATTTGCGATGGCAACATGCAGGAAGGTTCGTTCCGCGTGGATGCCAATATTTCCGTGCGCCCGAAAGGTGAAACGAAGCTAGGCACGCGCACGGAAATCAAGAACGTGAACTCGTTCCGTTTCCTCGAGCGGGCGATCGATTACGAGATCACCCGTCAGATTGAATTGATCGAAGACGGCGGCAAAGTGCAACAGCAAACACGGCTGTACGATCCGGACAAGGATGAAACCCGCATGATGCGAACCAAGGAAGCAGCGGATGATTATCGTTACTTCCCCGATCCGGACTTGCTGCCTGTCGTGATTGATCAGGCTCTCTTGGCCGAATGGAAAGCCAGTCTGCCGGAACTGCCGGATGCCAAGGCCGCCCGTTACCAAAGCGAATATGGTCTCACACCCTATGATGCCGGTGTGCTCACCAGCGCCCGCGAGATTGCGACCTATTTTGAGCAGACACTCAGCGCCATGGGTTCGGCTGCCGATGCCAAGCTCTGTGCAAACTGGGTGACTGGCGCACTGGCCGCCCAGATCAACAAGGCGGGGTTGGGAATTGAACAAAGTCCGGTTACGGCCGCTGCGCTTGCGCAGTTGTTGTTGCGCGTGGCGGACAACACGCTTTCGAACAAGCTGGCCAAAGAAGTCTTCGATGCGATGTGGGCGGGCGAGGGCGATGCCGATTCGATTATCGAAGCGCGGGGCTTGAAGCAGATTACCGACAGTTCGGCGATCGAAGCCATGGTCGACGGGATTCTGGCCGCCAATCCGGACAAAGTGGCCGAATACCGCAGTGGCAAGGACAAACTGTTTGGGTTCTTCGTTGGTCAGGTGATGAAAGCCGCTCAAGGCAAGGCGAATCCACAGCAACTGAATGAGGTGCTCAAAGTGCGGCTTGGGCCTTCGGAGGGTTCTTCATGAGTGAATCCATGCCTGAGAGTTCGGCACTGACTGCCGACCAGCTTTATCGGTTCGGTCTTGCCTCCGGCAAGGTCCGGGGTGTTGCGGTCAGCCTCGACGAGAGCTGGCGGACGGCTGGCGAACACCATGACTACCCCCCTGCGGTAGCGCAGTTGCTCGGGCAATGTGTCGCAGCCGCCATGACGATGGTGGCTACCTTGAAGTTCGATGGTCGCCTGATTCTGCAATTCCGTGGAGAAGGCCCCGTTTCGCTGCTCGTTGTACAGGCGCGTTCGGATCTGAGTTACCGCGTTACGGCACAGTGGTCCGAATCGCTTTCGGGTGACGAGTTGGATCAGTCCATTCAGACCCTGTTCGGCGCTGGCCAGCTCGCGCTGACCATCGAACCGGACGAAGGTGTGCGTTACCAATCTCTGGTACCGATTGAAGGTGTGCAGATTGCCGAAGCGCTGGAAGGCTATTTCAAGCAATCGGAGCAACTGCCGACTCGCCTCGTGCTCAGTGCCGATTCTAAGCGTGCTGTGGGGCTCCTGATCCAGCAAGTGCCGGGCGAGGGGGGCACTCCAATGGTGCGAGCCGCTGCCGCCGATGCGGATTTTGATCACTTATCGATCATGGCCGATACCTTGCTGACCCCTCAAGGACGCACGGAATTTCAATCCACGGACATGCCGACCATCCTGCATCGTCTGTTCCATCAGGACTCTTTGGTACTGACCCAGATATCTCCGATCAGCTTCTTCTGCGGTTGCTCACGGGAGGGTGTTGGTGCGATGTTGCGCTCTTTGGGACGTGATGAGTTGAACGCCGCACAGCGGGATGGAGATGAACCCGGATATGTGGCTGTGCGCTGCGAATTTTGTGGTACGAAATATCGATTTGATGCGGTCGATGTGGAGCAATTATTGCTGGATGATTCGGTGAGTCCACCTGATTCCACACTGCACTAGGAACTCCTCATGAAGCCGACTGTGCACCCGGGTGATCGAATTGCGCATCTCAATGCGTTATTCGACGAAGTACGCATCAATATCCTGAACCGTCAGCACCCGATCAGCGGGCTGTTGCCAGCCAGTACGGCTGTCAATGCGCATGGCGATTACACCGATGCCTGGGTGCGGGATAATGTGTACAGTATTTTGGCAGCCTGGGGGTTGGGCATTGCCTACCGTCGAGTCGATAGCGCCGATGCCCGTGCCTATGAGCTAGAGCAGGCTACGGTCAAAAATATGCGCGGTTTATTGACCGCGATGATGCGTCAGTCTGACCGGGTTGAACGGTTCAAATTGCGTCAGCAACCAACTGATGCGCTCCATGCGAAATACGATACCGCTACAGGATTGGCCGTAGTGGGGGATGACGCCTGGGGGCACCTGCAACTGGATGCTACCTCGCTGTTTGTCCTCATGCTGGTACAAATGACACTCAGCGGTCTGAAAATCATTGCGACTCGCGATGAAGTCAACTTCATCCAGAACTTGGTCTGGTATCTTTCTCGTGCCTATGCCACGCCGGATTTCGGCATCTGGGAGCGGGGTAACAAGATCAATCACGGCCAGCGAGAACTGAATGCCAGCTCGCTTGGCATGGTGCTGGCCGCGCTTGAGGCGGTGAACGGGTTCGATCTGTTCGGCGGTGACGGTGATGATCACAGCCGGGTGTTTGTGCTCGCGGACGACATCGCTCGTACCGAAATGACGCTCAATGCTATTTTGCCGCGTGAATCCGGTTCCAAAGAGGTTGATGCGGCGCTGTTGTCGATCATAGGTTTTCCTGCATTCGCAGTGCGTGATCGGCAGAAAGCTGAGACCGTCGACACAGCAATCCGTCAGAAACTAACGGGGCGTTTCGGTTGTAAACGCTTTCTGCGTGATGGGCATCAGACGGTGTTGGAAGATGAGCTGAAGTTGCATTACGAACCGGAAGAACTGGAAACGTTCGCTGGCATCGAATCCGAATGGCCGCTGTTCTTCACCTACCAACTCATCAATCATCTGTTTGCCGGTAATCACGAAGCCGCAGAGGCCACAAACCAACAACTGATGCGTGCCGCAGTCGAGCGCGATGGCGTCTGGCTTCTACCTGAACTGTATTTCGTGCTGCCAGGTGATATCGAGGAAGAGCGGCGCAATCCCGGCTCAACCGATCGTTCCCCCAATGACAACCAACCACTCGTTTGGGCTCAGAGCCTGTGGGTGCTTGGCCGTCTTCTGCTCTGCGGAGCTATCGATGAAAGTGATCTTGATCCCATCAACCGTCGGCATCAACTACGAGGGCTGGAAACAACCCGGGCTGTTTCCATTGCGCTCATCGCTGAAACACCAGCTGTCGATTCGGCATTGGTGGAAATGGGTTCGGATCGACATGCTCTTTTGGGTGAGTCGAGGGTACGGATTGGTTCCGTTCGTTCGCTGATCGAAAACCTCGTCGATCTCGGCGTAAACGAGCGTCTTGGGCTCAGTGGTCGGCCGCGTCGTCGTATCCTGAGCCTGAGCACGGCCAAGGTGTATGAAATTGAAGGTCAGCAATGGCTTATTGTTCCCCAACTATTTGATACGGATATATTTTATCTGACTCAGGATTTGGGGATACTAGTTCAGGAGCTGCGTTCAACCATTCAGTATCTGCATCAGTTCTGGCAACAACCCGGACGCCCGATTCTGACCATCATGATCAGCGAATGGATGCTCATGTCACCGGACTTCGGTGTGTTGCTGAGTTTCCTTCGAGATGAAGTCATGCGAGGCGAGATCTTTGGTGTGCCGGTGCATCTCGACCGGGTTGAGGCTCTCGTTTCACGCGGCCATCGCATTCGTTTGGCAGGGAGAATGACCGGATGGGCAGTTCGGGCGCAAACGCGAGGTTTGAATCCGAAAGTCGAAGCCGAAGTGCAAAGGAGCAAGCGGATAAATTGGACATCGGAAGATTCCGATGCTCGACTTGTCGAGCTGCTGCGTATCCCCGCCTCACCGGATGAACGCATGAAAATCGCCCAGGAGCTTGCCAGTCGGCATGAGAATCTGGATGTCGTGATCCCTGATCGGACGGGACACTCCTGGGTACTGCGTGAACTGGTCGAGGATGTGTTCCGTCTTGCTCAGCAGGTTCGTGCCTGGGGCGCGATGCGTAGAAGTGCTGAATTGCTCGATAAGGTGGATGCCTATCTCGACGTGTCATTGATGGATCTGCTGGTCAGACAGAAACGTCTGGCGGTTGGTCGTTCCTATACCAGTAAGGCTCTGATTTCAGAACCGATATCCAACCTTGAAATTCTCAAACGTATTCGCAAGTTCTGTGGTGATGATCCGCGTGAACGTATTCTCACTCAGGAGCTGATCGTTCACCTGGGCGGTCGAATCCGTGCTGAACCATCGTTATTCAATGACGTAATTACCCTGCGGATTGGCCCCTTGTTGCAAACACTGATTGCCTTGACCGCGCGTGAAAAGAACCTGGCTCCGAGTGCGGCTTTCGATTGGTTGATGGAGCAACCACCCAGTGTAATCAGTCGCGAACTGCGTGCAGCACTGACATGGCGGGGCGGTGCTTCTCGGCTGGAATCGCTTCGTCTGGCAGATGGCTCCGTACATTTCGATGGTCTGAAGTTTCAAGCTGAGGATGATCCCGAATCGACGGCATCCGATTGGCTACAGTGGCGTATGATCGAGGGGGCGATCGGTCGCCTGCCAGACACGTTCTACAGTGGCTTGTGGGAGGTGTTGGCCCACACTCCCTCGTTGGTTATCGGTGATCGTTATAACCCTCGCAATACACTGGACAGTGCGTTGTTCCGTAGTCAGTCCACTGCAGGGGAAAAGAATTTCGCCCTGACCGTCGAACATATTCTCAATCGTATTGCGGCACCGGAGTATCGGCACCTCGTCATTGAGGCTCTGCAGGCCCTTATGTTGGTGACACAGAAAAACCCTGGTTTGCAATTGCAGGATGCGTTGATCATTGATGTGTTGATTGGTCATGCGGTCAGGTTGGCCTGGTGTCGAGGTCATCAGGGCGAACATGCCAGTTATGATGAGGTGCGCGATCAGGCTTGGAGCGCGTTTTATCAGTTACCCCCGCATCTGGTGTCTTACTATGTCACCGATGCGTTGGAAACGTTGCTGGGCATGGACGATTCTCAGGAAGTAGTGGTCGCGGAGGATGAACGATGATTCTGGCTGGAGATATCGGTGGTACCAAAACCCTGCTGGCTTTGTATGAAGTGGATACCGGACGCGTTCTTTTCCAGAAGCGATTCGAGAGCGCCTCTGCAGATCGATTCGACAAATTGCTCGCTGATTTTCTGGCCGAAGTCGGGCGTTCGTCTTTTGCCAATATGGCGATTACAGCCGCAGGCTTCGGTATCGCAGGTCCAGTGACGGGCGAGCAGGGCACCCAGAAAGTACAGACCACCAATCTGCCCTGGCAGATGGATAGCCGGGAGATTTCACAACAGATCGGCGGTGTTCCCGTCGTATTTGCCAATGATCTTGTCGCCAGCGGTACGGCTGCCATAGCCAGCAAACCTGCCGCTCGTATTCCGCTCAACCCATCCGCGAACCAGACGACTGGGCATGCAGCGGTCATCGCGGCCGGTACAGGCTTGGGAGAAGCCCTTTTTTACTTTGATGGGCAGACCCATCACCCTATGCCGACCGAAGGCGGGCATGGTGACTTCGCACCAAACAATGCGCTCGAAGCTGAGTTGTGGGCGTATCTCCGCGCTCGGCTCAACGGCCATGTCAGTTATGAGCGGATTATCTGCGGGCGTGGTTTTTACGATCTTTATGCCTTCGTGCGGGATCAAGGATTGGTGCAGGAATCACCGCACATGATCGAAAAACTTGCCCAGGCGAAGGATCCCAGCGCGCTCATCACCCAGCAAGCGGTTGCGGGCAGTGATGCCATCAGTGAGATGGTCTGCCGTCTGTTCGCCCGCATCTATGGTGCCGAGGCAGGCAATCTGGCACTCAAGTCCTTACCGTTCGGCGGTGTATTCGTCGCCGGAGCTATCGCCGGGCATATTCTGCCGTTTATGCAGCGAGAGTTCATGCTTGGATTCCTTGATAAAGGGCGTTTCTCCGGGCTTCTGAAACAAATTCCCGTCTGGGTGGTCAGCGATCCTGAGCTTGCGCTGAAAGGCGCGGCCGTTCTGGCCTTGAAGCCGCGCAGGCTAACTTGATGTGTCGGTACTCATAACATGCGAAATCGTCTGCGTGGCCTTTATGTCATTACCGATACGGTACAATTCACACGTGATGCCCTCGTGCGTGCCGTGGCCGATGCTATCGCCGGCGGTGCTTGCATCGTTCAATACCGCGACAAATCAAATGACTCAGAGCGTCGTCTGGCTGAGGCCTCGGCACTTCGTGCACTGACACTCGAACATGATGTGTTGTTCTTGATCAATGATGATCTCGATCTGGCCGAGGCGGTGGCCGCCGATGGTGTGCACCTGGGGCGTGAGGATGGTGCGATAGAAGAAGCCCGAGCACGATTGGGATCCGGGGCCGTCATTGGTGCATCGTGCTACAACTCATTTGAACTGGCACGTGATGCAGAGCAAGCGGGTGCGGACTATGTGGCGTTCGGCTCGTTCTTTCCGAGCAGTACCAAGCCTGAGGCGGTGCCTGCTGGGCTTGAGTTGTTGACGCGGGCAAAACAGGAACTGTCGGTGCCAGTCTGTGCCATCGGTGGTATCACCAAAGAGACAGCACCCGTGTTGATTACCGCTGGTGCAGATATGTTGGCAGTGATATCTGCTGTATTTTCTACAACCGATATTGAAGCGGCGGCCCGTGGGTTTTCCACGCTATGGCCATAAGCCGTTGACCCGAATATATCCGATGGCCTCATACTGCAGTCAGATAGCACTGTGGCCTGAATCACTTTATAGGAGCATGTATGTCGAGTAACGAAAGTCTGTTCACCGCCGCCCAGAAGCACATTCCCGGTGGGGTCAATTCCCCAGTGCGTGCCTTCCGATCCGTCGGAGGTTCGCCCGTTTTCGTCAAGAAAGCGGCCGGTGCCTATTTCTGGGACGAGAACGACAAGCGATATATCGATTATGTGGGTTCGTGGGGGCCAATGATCCTCGGGCATGCTCATCCGGAGGTGATTGAAGCGGTTCGTGCCGCGGCGCTCAATGGTTTGTCCTACGGCGCGCCGACCGTGGCCGAGACCCATATGGCAGACAAGATCTGCGAAATCATGCCTTCCATCGAGATGGTACGTCTTACTTCGTCTGGTACTGAAGCAACCATGAGTGCCATTCGGTTGGCCCGAGGCTTCACCGGTAGGGATCGGATCGTGAAATTCGAGGGGAATTATCACGGTCATTCAGATTCGCTGCTTGTCAAAGCGGGTTCTGGTGCCCTCACATTCGGTGTGCCGAGTTCGCCCGGTGTGCCAAAGGCACTGGCAGAGCTGACGATCACGCTCGAATACAACAACATCGAGCAAGTGCGGGAAACCTTTGCCGAGATGGGTGATGACATTGCCGCGATCATTGTCGAACCGGTGGCCGGTAACATGAACTGCATCCCGCCCGTTCCGGGTTTCCTCGAAGGTTTGCGCACCGTATGCGACGAGTATGGCGCCGTACTGATTTTCGACGAAGTTATGACAGGCTTCCGTGTCGCATTGGGCGGCGTTCAATCGCGCTATAACATCACTCCGGATCTCACGACTCTGGGGAAAATCATTGGCGGTGGTATGCCTGTAGGCGCGTTTGGCGGCAAGCGCGAGATCATGTCGCACATCTCTCCACTCGGCCCGGTTTATCAGGCGGGCACTTTGTCCGGTAATCCGGTTGCGATGGCAGCCGGGCTCGTCACGCTCGAACTGCTGCAGGAACCTGGGTTCCACGACCGCCTGACTGCCAAGACAACCATGCTTTGTGATGGTTTGAACAAGGCAGCAGCGGCTGCGGGCGTGCCTGTTCTGACTCAGCAAGCAGGTGCCATGTTCGGTCTGTTTTTCACGCAAGAAAAAGAAGTGACGAGTTTTGCTGCGGCGACACGTTGTGATACGGATGCCTTCAATCGTTTCTTCCACGGCATGTTGGACGCGGGCGTCTATTTCGCGCCTTCGGCTTATGAAGCCGGTTTTGTGTCGCAGGCACATGCGCAGACAGACATCGAAGAAACGATTCACCATGCCGAGCAGGTATTCCGTGCGCTGTAATGAGTCACGGGCACTCCTTTAACGTTCATTAAATCTGGATATCAATATGTGCGGAATTGTGGCAGCCATTGCCCAGCGACCAGTTTGGCCTATCCTCATCGAAGGATTACGACGACTTGAATACCGTGGGTACGATTCAGCAGGTCTGGCCGTGCTTGACCCCACAGGTGGGTTGAGTTGTGCTCGTGCAGTAGGCAAAGTACAGGCCTTGTGCGATCAGATTGGTGAGGAAGGGCTTCCCGGTTTCTCAGGCATTGCGCACACGCGTTGGGCAACACATGGTGTTCCAGCTGAACGCAATGCCCATCCGCATATCGCCGCGGGGCGTGTGGCTGTTGTCCACAATGGCATTATCGAGAATCATGCTAGCTTGCGTGAACAGATGTTGTCTGAAGGGCGGACTTTCAGCTCAGACACCGATACAGAGGTGATCGCCCATTTGCTCGATCACTATCTCGTGGCGGGACAGACGCCAGAAAAGGCATTTCAGCTTACGCTTGATCAGTTGCACGGTGCCTTTGCGCTCGCGATTCTGATCAAGGACGCCCCGAACAAGATTTTCGTGGCTCGACAGGGCAGCCCCCTGGTCGTCGGGGTCGGGATCGGTGAGCTGTTTGCCGCTTCGGACGCTTTGGCTCTGTTGCCTGTAACTCAGCGATTCATCTATCTGAGTGAAGGCGACCGGGCTGTTCTTTCCTGCGATCGTCTCGAAGTGTCTGACCGCTCGGGACAGGTCGTGCAGCGTCCGATCGTGGAGTCGGCACAGCGGGCAGATAGCGCGGGACGCGGTGGTTACAAGCATTTCATGCTCAAGGAAATCCACGAGCAGCCGCGTGCCATCGCGGACACGCTGGAAGGGAGAATCAGTGAGGGGCGAGTTCTTCCTGCCGCTTTTGGCGTGAATGCCGAAGCAGTGTTTAAAACAATCAAACGCATCCAGATTGTCGCCTGTGGCACGAGTTACCACGCGGGTATGGTTGCGCGTTACTGGTTTGAAGATGTCCTGCAGATGCCGGCCGCAGTCGAGGTTTCTTCAGAGTTTCATTACCGAAACCCCGTCTTGGAAGAGGGGACGTTGCTGGTCATGCTCTCGCAGTCCGGTGAAACGGCGGACACCTTGGCCGCCTTGCGCATGGTGCGAGTGCGCAGTCCTCAAATGCCTATTCTGGCAATTTGCAATGCACCGGAATCATCTTTGGTGCGTGAAGCTGATCTCGTATTGATGACGCATGCCGGCCCTGAGATTTCGGTCGCCTCAACCAAGGCCTTTTCTACCCAGCTGGTTTCGCTTGCCTTGCTGATGCTTTCCATCGGGCGTATCAGGGCTATTTTGAGCGAGGAAGACGAACGTCGAATCGTGGCCGGTCTTGAGAAAATCCCGAATCTGGCCAAGGATGCACTGCAACACGATGAGGCCATCATGGCCTTGGCCGAGCGATTGGTAGATAAGCAGCATGCGCTTTTCCTCGGCCGTGGCGTGATGTTCCCCATCGCGTTGGAGGGGGCGTTGAAACTAAAAGAAATCAGCTACATACATGCGGAAGGTTATCCAGCGGGTGAGCTCAAGCATGGACCACTGGCACTGATCGACGAGAATATGCCGGTTATCACCATTGCCCCTCAGAATGACCTGCTCGACAAGCTCAAATCGAATATGTCGGAGGTTGCCGCGCGGGGTGCTGAACTATTCGTCTTTGCAGATGAACGATCCGGATTGCGCACAGAAGATCGCTTGCATGTATTGCCGGTCACATCCCATGTTGGCAGGATATCTGCGCCGATCATTTTCAATCTACCGCTGCAATTATTGGCTTATCATGTCGCCGTATTGAAAGGCACCGATGTGGATCAGCCTCGCAATCTTGCCAAATCGGTCACAGTAGAATGAGTCCAACGTATGAGTCCGTGTTATGAGTGATCGTCGATTTTACGCGGCAAAAAAAGCGCATCAACTCGATGCGCCGGAAGATGCCGACTTCGAGCCCAGCAAGACCGAGCGCAAGCGCGAGGCGCACGCCGCCCGCGATCTGGGCGCTGAGCTTTGTGTACTGAGTGATGCTCAACTGGCGGCTTTCCCGCTGTCCGATTCTTTGCTGGCGGCCATTGGCGAATCTCGGAATATCCATGCGCACGGCGCCCGTAAACGACATCTTCAATACATCGGCAAGCTCATGCGTCAACACGATGTAGTTGCCATTGAGGCCGAGTTGAACCGGATCGATCCCGATGCGCCACAAAATATTCGTTTGCAGCATGAGAGTGAGCGTTGGCGTGAGCGTTTATTGTCGGATGATGCCTCTGCGATAACGGATTTCATTTCAACCTATCCCCAAGTGGATATACAGGCTTTGCGGCATCTGTTGCGTCAGGTCGCCAAAGAGCGGGCAGAGCAAAAACCGTCCCGGTATTTCCGTGAACTATTTCGTCTGGTGCGGGATACCCTGAGTCAGACTGACGAACAGGCCAGCGGACACGGTGCCTGACAAAATATTACGAAGAGACGCTGATAGATGAAAATTACGATTTTTGGCACAGGGTATGTGGGGCTGGTGACGGGCGCTTGTCTGGCGGAAGTAGGGCATAACGTCCTGTGTGTCGATGTCGACGAAAGCAAGATCGAGCGATTGAAGCAGGGGATTATCCCGATTTACGAACCGGGGCTCGAAACCATCGTCCGTGACAATTTCAATCAGGGGCGTCTCCATTTCACGACCAGTGCGGCCGAAGCGGTCGAATTTGGTGAAGTACAGTTCATCGCCGTAGGCACACCACCGGACGAAGATGGTTCTGCCGACTTGCAATATGTACGCGCTGTAGCACGCTCCATCGGCCAGTCGATGACCTCGACAAAAATCGTTGTCAACAAATCTACAGTACCTGTTGGTACGGGTGACAAGGTTCGCGAAGAAATCAGTACGGCGCTGGCCGAACGGGGGCTGTCCATCGATTTCGATGTTGTGTCCAACCCGGAGTTTCTCAAGGAAGGTGCGGCGGTTAATGATTTCATGAAGCCAGACCGGATCATCATCGGCACCATAAACCCCGCGAGTGAAAAGCGGATGCGTGAACTGTACGCCCCGTTCAACCGCAACCATGATCGAATGATTGTGATGGATTTGCGTTCTGCCGAACTGACGAAATATGCGGCGAACTCCATGCTGGCAACCAAGATCAGCTTCATGAATGAGTTGGCTAATCTGGCGGAACGACTGGGGGCCGACATCGAGCAGGTGCGAATCGGAATCGGTTCAGATCCACGAATCGGCTACCACTTCATATACCCCGGCTGCGGTTATGGTGGCTCATGCTTTCCCAAGGATGTTCAGGCTCTGCACCGTACTGCTCGTGAGGTCGGCTACAACGCCGAACTTCTGGCCGCAGTCGAGTCGGTCAATGATCGCCAGAAGGTGCGGCTCTTTGATCTGATCGCGCGCCATTACGGGGGGCAAGATGCTTTGGCTGGTAAAACCTTCGCTCTGTGGGGCTTGGCATTCAAACCGAATACGGATGATATGCGCGCCGCTCCAGCTCGAGAGGTGATGGCTGCCTTATGGGCTGCCGGCGCCAAAGTCCAAGCCTTTGATCCCGAAGCCATGGAGGAAACCCAGCGTATCTACGGTCAGCGAGACGATCTGCTTCTGTGTGGTACGCGTGATTCGGCCTTGAAAGGCGCAGATGCCTTGATTATCTGTACCGAGTGGAAAGCCTTCCGTGCACCGGATTTTGATGTGATGGCCAATGCGCTGAAGGAAAAGCTGATCTTCGATGGACGCAACGTCTACGATCCCAAGCGGTTGGCCGAAGACAATTGGCTCTATTACGGGATAGGTCGTGGGTTGAGTATTTCACGGAACTGATCTCGTTCAGATTCAGCCTGTCGGTTCGGTAGATTCCTCAATTCAGGTGTGTGTTTCGTCCTACCTCCGGACTCAAGTTTTTGAGTCCGATGCCGACAAAAGCCCCAACTAATCCCATACGCGAGTGTTCTTATGGCTTCCGATACACGCCCTGACCGCCCTGTCCCGACGGGTCGTGAAATCCATCTGGGGGATGATGATTTCATCGTCACCAAAACCGATCCCCAGAGTCGAATTACCTATGCCAACCGCATGTTCATGCGTATCAGCGGCTATTCCGAATCGGAGTTGTTAGGTCAGCCGCAGAGTATTGTTCGTCATCCGGATATGCCGAAAGGCGTGTTTCGCCATTTATGGCAAACCATTCAGAAAGGTCAGGAGTGTTTCGCCTACGTTAACAACCTCGCCAAGAACGGGGATAACTACTGGGTCTTGGCAAATATCACGCCTGAACTGGATGATCGTGGTCAGATCATCGGTTATTTTTCCTGCCGTCGGCAACCCAAGCCCTCAGCAATCGAAAAGATAAAGCCGATCTACGAAGCCATGCGTGCTCTGGAAAGCCAGGCGCCCGCAGGCGCTGATGCTGCTGCGCGGTCATTGGCCTTGTTAAATTCAATGATTGACAAGGAGCAGACTTCCTATGAAGCCTTTATTTTGGCGCTCTAAACTCCTGTGGATGCTTTTTGCCCTTAATTTTGAGGTTGCCGCGATCCTGCTGGTGGCTGCGTTCTACCCGGAAGTGTGGCTCTATGGTGTGGGTTGGTTCTTCTTCGTGGCCAACGGCATTTTCTCCATGTTCCTTTATTGGCGTTTGAAAAAGCCGTTGTCGATCATCGAATCCATGCGAGATATGTTGTCGTCGGCGCAGAACGGTGACTTTAAACCTCGTATTACCGAAATCCCGGGACAAGGTGAAATTGGTCAGGCCGCCTGGGAAATGAACTCGATGTTCGACCAGTTGGAAACCTATTTCCGTGAGGTCAACACGGTGTTTGCCCGCATGACAAACGCGGATTATGGACGTGTCGCCCAAGCACAAGGTCAGCACGGCATTATGCGTAGTTCCCTGGATCACATTAATGCCAGCCTTGCTATTGCACGCGCAAATCAGCAGATCAAACTGAAGAATGATTTGTTGGCAGCGATGCAGGAACTGAGTTCGGAAAATATCAAACGGAACCTGTTGTTGGCGCAAAAAGACACCGTAAAGGTGAGTGAAGAGATATCCAAGATAGAAAAAGTCACTGCGGCCGTTTCTGAAGGCGCATTGCGTGGGCAGTCGAACATGCGAGCTATTCAATCCACATTCGGTCGAACACATGAAATCACCACAGAGGCCAACATTGCGGTACAGGAGATGGCCCAGACCAGCCGCGAAATCAGCAATGTATTGAGCATGATCAGCCAGATTGCCGACCAGACCAATTTGTTGGCCTTGAATGCCGCCATCGAAGCGGCTCGCGCGGGTGAACATGGTCGTGGCTTTGCCGTGGTGGCTGACGAAGTTCGCAGCCTGGCAAACAAGACCAAGGGCGCTACGGCTGAAATCAGTACGATCGTGCAGCAGTTCAGACAGAGTTCCAGTCAAATCCTGACGAATCAAAGTGAACTGAGCGATAACGCGGAAATTCTAAGAGGCAATCTGGAAGAACTTAAAACTACATTCGACTATTTTGTTACTGAGACAGATGTGGCGACTCGGGCCATTCAGAAGGTGAAAGTCAGTAGCTTCTCTTCGACGATCAAGGTCGATCACATGATTTTCAAACAAAACGGCTACATGGCGTTTGATCACGGCATGGATTCGGAAGAAGCCAAAGCGGTGAGCGTCAATCATCATCAATGTCGGCTCGGCAAATGGTACGACTCAGGCGAAGGTCATGAGCTGTTTCATCACTTGGCCAGTTATAAGGCATTGGCCGAACCGCATGCAATGGTTCACGGCCATATCCAGGCAGCGCTCAAGACCGCCAGTGAATCGGACTGGGTCAATAGTCGAGCCGTTCAGGATTCGATCGTTTCGTCATTTGCCACCGCGGAGAAGAATAGTCAGCGGCTGTTTGAAATCATGAACCAGATTGAACAAGAGGCGCATCAGGATATTGAGTCCCGCTGATCCGCTCGGCTCGAGAATCAAGAAATAGAACAACAATTCGCGGCTACTTTGCCAGCGTTCAGCTCACAACAGGCTACAATACGCGATTATTTTTCCTGAATAGGTCGATGTGAATGAAAGCGCCAGAACTGTTGTCGCCTGCGGGCACGCTCAAATCGATGCGTTATGCCTTTGCATACGGTGCCGACGCCGTTTACGCAGGGTTGCCTCGGTACAGCTTGCGGGTGCGTAACAATGATTTTCTTGAAGATAATCTGCGTATCGGCATTGATGAAGCCCATGCTGCGGGCAAGAAATTTTTCATGACGGTGAATCTGTCGCCGCATAACGCCAAGCTCAAAACCTTTATCAAAGATATGACGCCCCTGGTGGAAATGCAGCCGGATGCGTTCATCATGGCTGATCCCGGTCTGATCATGATGGTTCGTCAGCAGTGGCCGGATATGCCGATCCACCTTTCTGTCCAGGCCAATACAGTGAATTGGGCGACCGTGCAGTTCTGGAAGAACGCAGGCATTTCTCGTGTGATTCTCTCGCGAGAACTCTCCCTGGATGAAATCAGTGAGATCCGTGATCGTTGCCCGGACATGGAGTTGGAAGTGTTTGTGCATGGCGCGCTATGCATCGCTTACTCGGGTCGTTGCCTGCTTTCCGGCTATTTCAATCACCGTGATCCTAATCAGGGCACCTGCACCAATGCCTGTCGCTGGGAATACAAAACCGAGGCAGCGACGGAAGATGTGTCCGGTGTGTATCGACCAGCAGAATCGTCCATCATCCCACTGGATGCCGTGGGTGGTGCTACTGCGCTTGAAGGGTTCGATTTCTCGGGTGCCGAAGAATCGTTCGGCCCGACTGGAAGCGATAACCGCCATCCCAAGGCTAATAATGTCTACTTCATTGAGGAGCCGAACCGCCCCGGCGAGTTGATGCCGATCGAAGAGGATGAGCACGGTACCTATATCCTCAACTCACGTGATTTGCGTGCGGTGGAACATGTTCAGGCGCTGACGCGAATCGGTGTGGACTGCCTCAAGATCGAAGGTCGTACCAAATCGCACTATTACGTGGCGCGAACCGCGCAGGTTTATCGCCAAGCCATCGATGATGCCGTTGCCGGTCGTCCGTTCGACCCGAACCTCATCGCCGAACTCGATAACCTCGCACATCGGGGCTATACCGACGGATTCTTTGAACGACATCACACCAAGGAATACCAGAACTACATCGAGGGTGTATCCAAACACCGCGAACAGCAGTTCGTTGGCGAGATCACCTCGGTGCAGGGCGATTGGGCTGAAGTGGATATTAAGAACAAGTTGGCCGTAGGTGATTCGGTCACCTTCATGCTGCCCGACGGGAACCGTATCGAGCAACTGGCCGATATGCAGACGCTTGAAGGTGCGCCTATGACCGAAGCTCCGGGCGGTGGTTATAAAGTTCGGCTCAAGTTGCCTGAAGGCGCCGGGGCATTTGGAGACCGTTTGAAATATGGTCTGATTGCCAAACATCTTAACGGCTGAATTCATGCCGATTCTGAATCGTTATCTGTTGCGCGAAGCGAGTGTGGCCACCCTTGGGGTGACGCTGGTCGTCATGCTCATCATGCTGGCGAATCTGCTGGCTCGCTCGCTTTCTGCGGCAGCGGACGGCTCTCTACCTTCAAGCCTGATTCCCGCGATGATGGGTTTCAACGCTGTCAAGCTGTTGATTTATGTTTTGCCCGTGGGATTGTTCATCGGACTGATGTTCGCCCTGGGACGGATGAGTCGGGATTCGGAACTGACTGTCCTTCGCGCCTGTGGTTATGGGCCCAGGCATCTAAGCCTGGCCATACTCTGGTTGGCTATTCCAGTCAGCCTGTTGACGGCCAGTATTTCATTGTTCGTTTATCCCGCCTTGCAGCAAGTACAATCTCGGATGATTGACTCCGCACGCAGCCAGCAAGTGGTGAATCAACTTCCGGTAGGGCGTTTTATCGAAGAGCCGTCCGGTAAGGCCGTACTTTATATCGGTAGTAAATCCAGAAACGGCTATACCGATGTCTTTGCGTTCAATGAGCCCACCAATGGGAAGAATGCCCGCCAAAAACCGGGTGTTGAAATGGCGCCTTTCGGGAAACTGATTACGGACCCTGCCGGGCATCGGTATGTGGTGTTGGAACAGGGACGCAGAATTCAGGGGATGGCCGGTGAGCATGACTTGTCGGTCATTGATTATCAGACCCATGAGATTCTTGTGCCGGGACGAGCGGATACGGAAACCAGTCAGGAAAACAGGAAATCATCCATCCAGCTACTTCATTCGAGTCTGCCCGGTGATCAGGCCGAGTTCTACTACCGCCTCTCGCAAGCGCTGACTGTACTTGTGCTCGCCTTGATTGCCGTCCCCCTGGCTCAAGCCAAACCCAGATCGGGCCGGTATGGCCGACTCTTCTGGGCCTTTCTGCTCTATGCCCTGTATTTCAATTTGATCGCTCTGATGGAGAACGCCATCAACCATAGTGAGTTCACGCTGTGGCAAGGGCTTACTTTGACGCACGGGACGTTCATTTTTCTATGGCTGGGACTGCTCTGGTGGATGAGTGGTGGTTCGCGGAGATTGCGGCAACGCTTGTTCCGGAGACGACATGGGTACGCTTGATCGTTATCTGATTCGAGCGATTGTCGTCGGTGGTTTGGCCTCCACGGCCGCGTTCGCATTACTGATTATTGTTTTCGGCGCCATCGATGAATTACCGAAGGTCAATGAAAGTTACAGTGCGGTTGATGCCATTTCCTTCGTGCTGCTGACAGCGCCTGGCTATCTCTACGATTTTTATCCCGCAGCGGTACTGGTCGGCGGCTTGCTCAGTCTGGGCAATCTGGCGGCACACTCCGAACTGACTGTGATGCGGTGTTCCGGGATGTCGATGTTTCGTCTCGCTCGTCCCGTGTTGCTCGGCGCGACCATCCTCGCCCTGATCGGCATGTTGATGGGAGAGACGATCGGTGCCTGGGGGCAGGAAAAAGCCAATGAAATGCGAGCTGAAGCGCAGGGAACCGGTGTCAGTGTGAATCTCAAGTCCGGTTTGTGGCTGAGAGATGGCGAACGATTCATCAACGTCGGGCAAGCCGTGGTTGGTGGGCGTTTGAATCATGTGCGCGTGTTCACCGTCAACGCACAAAGTCAGCCTGTCCAGCTATTGTCGGCGAGTTACGCGACCAGCGAGGGCGGAGATTTATGGCGCCTGTACGAGGTGAAAGAATCCACGCTCGACACGAAGGTTCCCGGAAACATCGTCAAGGTGAGAATCGTGCCGGTTCAGAATCACGTGCGTTTGTTCTCGCAGAAAATTCTCAACATTGCCGTTCTGAATCCACGGCATATGAATATTTTGCAACTTCATTCCTATGTGGACTATTTGCGTAAAAATCAGCTGGATGCGTCAGCCTATTCATCCGCGCTCTGGGCGCGGGTGTTTGCCCCGATTTCCGTGTTGGTGATGCTGTTTGTGGCCTTGCCCTTCGTGTTTGCACCGCAACGCAGCGGTGGTGCCGGGCGCTGGCTGTTTATCGCCATTGTGCTCGGTGTGGTCTATCTCACTCTGGTGCAGATCGTTTCGGCTTTTGCACCGGTGTATGGGGTAGGGCACCCGTTCGTTCCCTTCCTGAGTGCGGCAGTGCCGCCCACACTTTTTGCGTTTCTGGGTGTTTACGCCCTACGGCGCTTTTATCCTGCGCGCCGGGTGGCGCTGCCCACGACATAAAATGATGAGGATGTCATGAGTCTAGATGAGTTTGACCACGGCCCTGTGAACGGCATGGGCGGGAACAGTACCGACGGATTCGAGCGACGGTCGATCGCTGAATTTTCCGAACAGGCTTATCTCAACTATGCGATGTATGTGATTCTCGATCGCGCATTGCCGAATGTGTGCGATGGTCTCAAACCTGTGCAGCGCCGCATTGTTTATGCCATGAGCGAATTGGGACTGACTGCGGCATCCAAGCATAAGAAATCGGCCCGAACCGTCGGTGATGTCATCGGTAAGTTTCATCCGCATGGCGATTCGGCCTGTTATGAGGCGATGGTGCTGATGGCGCAGCCATTCTCATATCGCTATCCGCTGATCGATGGTCAGGGCAACTTCGGTTCACCGGACGATCCCAAATCCTTCGCGGCCATGCGATACACCGAATCTCGGCTCACGGCCTACGCCCACAGCCTGCTGGCCGAGGCGGAGCAGGGCACGGTCGATTGGCAACCCAATTTCGATGGCACGCTGGAGGAACCCACGCTTCTGCCTGCTCGCTTGCCGAACGTCCTGCTTAACGGCGGCATGGGGATCGCCGTCGGGTTGTCCACCGATATCCCGCCGCACAACCTACGCGAAGTCGTCGCGGCAACCATCGCTCTGCTGGATGAGCCGGAGAGTACTGTGGACGACCTCTGTCGCCATCTCCGCGGCCCGGATTTCCCCACCGAAGCGGAAATCATCACCCCGCCTGATGAAATCATGCAGATGTACCGTACCGGTACGGGTTCGGTTCGCCAGCGGGCGAGATATGAAGTCGAACAGGGTGAAATTGTCATAACAGCGCTGCCATTCCAGGTTTCGGGCAGCAAGATACTCGAACAGATCGCGGCTCAGATGAACGCCAAAAAACTTCCGTTGGTGACGGATCTTCGGGACGAGTCCGACCATGAGGCGCCAACACGGCTTGTGATTGTGCCGCGGAGTCGGCAGGTGGATGCCGAAGCATTGATGGCGCATCTGTTCGCGACCACAGATCTCGAAAAGAGTTATCGCGTGAATATGAACGTGATCGCACTCGATGGTCGTCCCAGAGTGATGAATCTCAAAGATCTGCTGACCGAATGGTTGCAGTTCCGCCGCCAGACGCTGACACGCCGAATTACGTGGCGTCTGGCCAAGGTGGAGAACCGGTTGGAGATTCTGGCGGGTCTTCTCATCGCTTTCCTGAATATCGATGAAGTCATTGCTGTCATTCGTGAAGCCGACGAGCCCAAGGTCGAGTTGATCGCCCGTTTCGATCTTACCGAGCGGCAGGCTGAAGCCATTCTTGAAATTCGTCTGCGTCAGCTGGCCAAGCTTGAAGAAATTGCGATCAAGAAAGAACAGGGTGAATTGGCGGCCGAAGCAGAAATCTTGCGTGGTTTGCTTGCAGACGATTCCCGTCTGAAAGGTCTGCTGCGGGACGAACTTCAGGAAGACGCGAAAAAATACGGCGATGTACGCCGTTCCCGTCTTGTCACCCGAGGTGCCGCGCAGGCACTCGCGGAAACCGCACTGATCGCCAGCGAACCGGTGACGGTCGTACTGAGTAAGAATGGCTGGATTCGCGCGGCCAAAGGGCACGATGTCGATCCGGTGGCCCTGTCCTACAAGGCGGGTGACGGCTATCTCGCACACATGAATGGCAAGTCCACCCAGTCGGTCATCCTGTTCGACGATGGTGGGCGGGCTTACACGTTGGCTGCGCACAGTCTGCCTTCGGCGCGTGGACAGGGCGAACCGTTGACCGGTCGGCTCAGCCCGCCGCAAGGGGCGCAATTCGGCCAATTGATGATTGCCGACGATCGCGATTCCGTCCTGCTGTGGCAAACCAGCGGCTATGGCTTCATCACGCCGTTTGAAGAACTGGTCAGCCGTCAGCGTGCGGGTAAGGTCATTGTCAGCCTGCAGGATGGCGCGACACTCGCCACGCCGATCCGTTTGGATGACAAGGTTCAGCGTATCGCCTTCGCATCCAGCGATGGTCACGTGCTGATTCTCGAACGTGCCGAAATTCCGCAGCTCAGCAAAGGCCGTGGTAACAAGCTGATGGGGCTCAAATCCGGCGTGACTCTGATTGCTGCCTGCGCCCTGGCCGAAGGTGAGGGCCTCAAGGTTCAGTCCGGTGCACGTAGCGTGACGCTGCGTGGAGTCGACTTCGAAAACTATGGTGGCGCACGGGCCACCCGTGGGCGTGTTCTGCCGCGCGGGTTCCAGCGTGTCGATGCCCTTTTCCCTGCGCAGGACTAAATCCCGATGGCCGCTCCGCCTCTGACGCAGATGCTGGATGAGCTGATCGCCACACCGTCGGTGAGCAGCGTGTCGCCCCAGTTCGACATGGGGAATCGTGCGGTGATCGAGCGATTGGCCGGTTGGCTGGAATCGGCTGGGTTCAGCGTCGAGATTCTGCCGCTGGAAGGACACATCGATAAGGCCAACCTGATCGCAACACTGGGAACCGGCGATGACGGCCTGATTCTGGCGGGGCATACCGATACGGTCCCCTGGGACGATAAACGCTGGCAGCATGATCCGTTCCGCTGGACGATCGATCAGGGGCGCGGTTATGGCCTGGGCAGCGCCGACATGAAAAGCTTTTTGGCCCTGGCGATCGAGGCGGCACGCGATTTGAAGCCAGAGGACATGCGTCATCCGCTCATTATCGTTGCCACAGCCGATGAAGAGAGCACCATGGATGGCGCGCGGCTGTTGACCCGTCTCGGGCGCCCGAAGGCGAAGTACTGCGTCATCGGCGAACCGACCGACCTGACTCCTGTGCACATGCATAAGGGCGTGATGATGGAGTCGCTGACGGTGACCGGGCGCAGTGGGCACTCAAGCGACCCGCAAATGGGCCGCAACGCCATCGACGGCATGATGCGCGTCCTTGCCGATCTATCTACATGGCGTGAATCGTTGAAGCGGCAAAGCAATCCGGCTTTTCTGGTGCCCTATACCACCATGAATTTCGGGCACATTTGCGGTGGTGATAATCCGAACCGGATTTGCCCGCAGTGTGTTTTGAATTTCGATTTGCGACCGTTGCCCGGCATGAGTGGAACCGAATTACGCCAGGAACTGCGTGAGCGAATTGCACGCGTACTGGACGATACGGATCTCGATTTCGAATTGACTTCGCTGATGACTGGTATCGAGCCTTTTTCCAGCGGCAACGACTCTACTTTGGCGCGAGAGTTGGCGGATATCAGCGGCAAAGCGCCCATCACCGTGGCGTTTGGCACCGAAGCCCCATTCTTCAAGGAACTGGGGTGCGATACGGTGGTGTTCGGTCCAGGCCGAATCGATCAAGCGCACCAGCCGGACGAATATATCGAACTATCTGCTTTGGAAGATACCGTCAGGATGCTGCGCAGCTTGATCCATCGCTGCTGTGTGGCAAGCTGAATTTCATTTCGGCGCTGCTGCGGTGGGCGGTTCCCGCGTCAGTTCCAGAACCAACTTTGCCAGATGCGCCAGAGCGCCCGGATCGCCCAGATGCTGGGGAATTTCTGCCAGTGCCGCGTTCTGGCTTTCTCGTTCTTCGTTTTCGATCATCAAGGCAACGATTTGATTTGTGATGGCTTCCGGTGAAGCCTCATCCTGAATCAATTCAGGAAATGCATTTCGGCTCAACACGATATTCGGCAGACCGATGCGTTCGATGTGTACCAGATGCTTTGCCAGCCAGTACGTGATCGGGTGCGTCTTGTACACGATGACCATCGGTGTACCGATCAACGCCGCTTCCAGCGTTGCCGTGCCCGACGCGATGATGAGTGCATCACTTGCGGCCATGACCGCCCGGGCCTGGCCATTCACCAAGGTCAGCGCGGCACGGAGATCCGGTGAGATGGCGCATTTCATCAGTTCCTGTTCGAACCAGTCCTGCGCGATGGAGTCGGCGATGGGCAGTGCGAATAGCCAGTCGGGATGTGCATTCAGCAAGCGTTGGGCAGAGGCAAGCTGAGTGCACAGCAAACGGCTGATTTCGCTGCGTCGACTACCGGGCAACAGCCCGATCAGCTTGCGTTCGGGAGCGATACCAAGTGAATGGCGCGCCTTTGCTTGTACGGCGTCGCGGGTTATGGCCGTTTTGCAGGATTCGGGTGGGATCATGTCGCGCAACGGGTGTCCGACGTGGGTTGTCGGCAAGCCGTACCGGGCAAACAAGGGGACTTCGAAATCGAATAGAACGGCCAAGTGGTCTGCCACGTCCGAGAATTTTGCGGCCCGCTTCGGACGCCATGCCCACACTTGTGGCGCCACGAAGAACAACACCTTGATGCCGCGCGCGCGCGCTGCCCTGGCCAGACGCTGATTGAATTCCTGGAAATCGATGGCGATCAGGATATCGGGCTGAAAGGTCACCATGGCGTCGATCAGGGTGTTCAATGCCTGCTTGAGTTGCCCGTAATGACGAAGGACTTCCACCAGGCCCATGACGGATACCGTGTTCAGATCGACTACGGTTTCGATGCCGGCAGCACGGCTTTCCGTCCCACCCAGACCCTGGGCGACGCTGCCTGGACTCAGTGTGTTTATCCGCTGGAAGAGTTCGGCGGCATAATGGTCACCCGAGGCTTCGCCCGCAGCGAAAAACAGGTGCAGAGGACGCGAGGCGGATGGAGTAGGGAAGTCGGTCATGGCCGGGCTATGGATATGTCAAAAGATTGAATAAGAGGGCAGTATGCCGCAATTGCCACTGTTTGAGATGGAAACGCCGGGCTTAATCTACGCGGGCGTAGATGAAGCCGGACGAGGACCGCTGGCAGGTCCCGTTGTGGCCGCCGCCGTCGTTTTGTATCCAGATGATCCGATTGTCGGAGTGAACGATTCAAAAAAGCTGACCGAACGTCAACGCGACAAATTGTTCGATGAAATAACACGACGTGCGCAAGCGTTCGCCATTGCCGAAGCGACGGTACTGGAAATCGATTCGATGAATATCCTGCAGGCATCGCTTCTGGCCATGCGCCGCGCTGTGATGGAAGTTGAAACCCACTTGCGAGCTGAGGGTCGGAGGCTGGATCGTATTCATGTCGATGGCAACCAGTGTCCCAAGATGAGTGGCATGGAATGTCATGCGCTGGTGGGGGGTGATGGTCGAGATGCCGCTATCGCCAGCGCCTCGATTCTGGCGAAGGTGACTCGGGACAGGCTTCTTCTCGTACTGGATGAGCAGTATCCGCAGTATGAGTTTGCCAAGCACAAGGGCTATCCCACGCCGCGTCATCGTGAACTGCTTGTTGAATTCGGTGCGTGTCCCGAACATCGGACCAGCTTTGCGCCCGTCAGGGCTGTTCTGCGTGCGGAAAATTTCGATTAGGAACCCGGTTCATTGGAACCAATATACTGACGATTTCATCGAAGCTCGGCTCATTATTTCGGCTTGGTCTTTATTCTTTCAGGAGTTCTGCGTTCATGTCCCACGGCCTACACACCCACGCGCCACACGAAGAAGCTGTTCATGAAGCCGCGCACGGCGCGCAACATCAAAAAGGGCATAGCCTCAACCAGTGGGTCGCTATTTTTACCGCGCTGATCGCGGCATTGGGTGCCATGGTGAGTTATCAAGGCACCAACCTGATGAATGAAGTTCTGCTCTACAAGAACGAGGCTGTGCTGAAGAAAGCCAATGCGACGGACGCCTGGAACTACTATCAGGCCGTCAGTACCAAGGCTCACCTGATGGAGTTGGCGGTTTTATTGGGCAAACCGGAGCAGGTCGATGAGTTCAAGCAGAAAATAGCCAAGTATCAGGAACAGAAAACCAAGATCCAGCAGCAAGCAGACGCGCTTGATAAGGAGTCGGAGATGGCGAACGCTAAGTCACAACAGCTCAACCGCCCGCATCATGATCTGGAAATCGCGATGATCTTCTTTCAGATTGCCATTTCACTGGCGTCCATCACGGCGTTGACGGGACGTCGCTGGCTCTTTATCGCCGGTCTGTTGAGTGCGGCAGGTGGCATGGGGTTATGGGCCTATGCCTTCTGGTTGATGTCATGATCCAGCCGACGGTAATCTGGTATGACTGGTTCGGACTGAATCGGGCGATATTCGCCTTCATCAATCACGCCACATGGCCCGGGCGTGATGCGCTCGCCGCAGCGGGGACGTTTGTCGGTGATCATCACTGGTATCCGGTCTATCTGGCGGTAGCCTTTTCCATTGCCTACGCCCGCCCACTCTGGATTAACCCGGAGCGAGTAGGCGTGTTGCTTTGGGGGTATCTGTTGAGCTGGTGGGTGATTGCCAGCCTTAAGCCCCTGTTGGATTTCCCGAGACCTATATCGGCTCTGGGTGAAGCCGCCGTCCATGTGGTTGGTCGCCCCGAGTTCCAATACAGTTTCCCTTCAGGGCACACGGCCTTTGTGTTTCTGCTGTTGGGATGCCTCGCACCCGGTGCCTCAAGGCCCATTCAGATCGGTTTGGTGATTCTGGCCTTTTGGGTGCTTTGGTCTCGCATTGCCGTGGGGGCGCATTTCCCCGCAGATGTCCTGGGCGGTGCCTTGATCGGCTTGTTATGCGCGGGGTTGGTCAGCGGACTTTTGTTTGTTGCCAAATGCGTGTCGAATCGATCAGAAGGGTGAACCGGTCCACTGAAGGGATCTCTGCTGATCTGACCTGACGAATTCGATGCATACCCGATGGACTGTGCCATCGGGCGCTCGGTTTTTTATTATGCTGTCCAGGAATCCCGCAGGGTGACGGTGCGGTTGAATACCGGTTTCACTGCGCTGTGGTCGTGTTGATCTGCGATGAAATAACCGTGCCGTTCGAACTGATAGCGCGATTCGGCCGCACAGGCGGCGAGCGCAGGCTCGACCATGCCCGTCTGAATCGATTTGGCTTCTGGGTTGATGTCGTCGAGGAAGTCCCGTTCCATGTCTTCGGGATCATCCGGGCGACGGGTACCGGGCGCCGGTACGGAGAACAGGCGGTCATACATGCGGATTTCCGCTTCGACCGCTTCGTTGCAGGACAACCAGTGAATGTTACCTTTGACCTTGCGCGATTCGGATCCGGGCGTGCCCGATTTGGTGTCCGGATCGTATTCGGCATACACACAGGTGACGCGTCCGTTCTCATCCTCATCGAAACCGGTACATTTGATGATGTAGCCGTAACGTAAGCGAACTTCGGCACCGGGTGTCAGGCGGAAGAACTTTTTCGGTGGCTCGACCATGAAATCTTCACGCTCGATCCAGAGTTCACGAGATAACACAATTTCACGCTTGCCCAACTCGGCGTGATGCGGGTGATTCGGTGCGTGGCAAACTTCCGTTTGCCCTTCCGGGTAATTGGTCAGTACAAGCTTGAGCGGGTCGAGCACGGCGACACGGCGTTCAGCATGTTCATTCAGATCTTCACGCATGCAGTCTTCAAGCACGCTGTAATCGATCAGACTATCCGATTTGGATACGCCGATCCGATCGGCAAACAGTTTGAAGCCTTCCGGAGTAAAACCACGACGACGCGCTCCTTTGAGCGTGGGCAGGCGTGGATCGTCCCAACCATCCACATGACCGCCGGTCACCAACTGGATGAGCTTGCGCTTTGAAAGCACCACATAGGTGAGGTTCAAACGTGAGAATTCGATCTGCTGAGGCAAGGGCGGGGTGAATTCGCCGAGTTCAGCCAACCGCTCCAGGAACCAGTCATAAAGAGGGCGGTGGTCGGTAAATTCCAGTGTGCAAAGTGAGTGCGTGATGCCTTCTATCGCATCCGATACACAATGGGCAAAATCGTACATCGGGTAGATGCACCAGACATCGCCTGTACGATGATGATGAGCATGGCGAATACGGTAAATTGCCGGGTCGCGCATATTCATGTTGGGTGAGGCCATGTCGATCTTGGCTCGAAGAATATGAGCGCCATCCGGGAATTCGCCTGCCCGCATGGCTCGGAACAGTTTCAGGTTTTCTTCGATGCTGCGATCCCGGAAGGGGCTGTTCTGACCAGGTTGTGTCAGCGTGCCGCGCATGCTGCGCATCTGCTCCGCATCTTGCGAATCCACATAGGCCAGTCCGGCTTCAACCAATAATTCAGCGCAGTGATACAGACGTTCGAAATAGTCCGAGGCGTAAAACACGCGTGATCCCGGGTTGAATCCCAGCCATGCGACGTCTTCGCGGATGGCGTCCACGTATTTTGTTTCTTCTTTCGTCGGATTGGTGTCATCAAAACGTAGATTGCAGGCGCTTTGAGGACACTGAGCGCGATACTCCTCAGCGAGGCTGAAGTTCAGGAAAATACTCTTGGCGTGACCAAAATGCAGAAACCCGTTGGGCTCGGGGGGGAAGCGGGTAGCTACCTTCGGCCCGTAGGTTTCTCTGGCGCAGTCTTCATCGATGCGGGCGCGGATAAAATGGCTGGATGGTGAAGTTTCGGTCATGGTTGGATGGCTTATTCGAATATGGGAAGAATCAATCCGGACATTGTAAGGATTTTATGCGCAGATAGGTGATCGGATGTTCGATTCTGATGGATGAATCGCCTGGTTCTCCAATAGGCGAAGACGGTCAGGGAGCGATAGATTTAGGTAATCAAAGTCATTGAAATATGACATTTGCTCCCTGTTCGTCAAAGGGCTATGTTTGGTGACACGCACATATCGGGTGCGTTGAAACCACAGGAGCAGAACGTCATGGCTAAGAAAAAAATCACCGCCGAATTGACATCAAGCGACGGGATCCACATCGGTATCAGCGAAAAGGATCGCCAGTCCATTGCAGAAGGTTTGAGCCGACTGTTGGCAGACTCCTACAGCCTGTTTTTGATGACACATAATTTCCATTGGAATGTGACTGGGCCACAGTTCAACAGTCTGCATCTGATGTTCGAAACTCAGTACACAGAGCTTTTCACCGCCGTGGATGAAATCGCGGAACGGATTCGTTCACTGGGCGCGTTTGCTCCCGCATCGTTTACCCGATTTTCGGAATTGTCTTCCTTTACGATCCCAGATGAAAAGTTGGCTGCGAACGATATGATCGCCCATCTGGTCAAAGGACAGGAAGCCGTGGTTCGTACTGCACGTGGGGTGTTCCCCGTTGCCGAGGCGGCGAGTGATGAACCAACTCAGGATCTGCTGACCCGCCGGATGGAGCTTCACGAGAAAAACGCCTGGATGTTGCGTTCGCTGTTGGCATAAGTCAGAGCTGGGGCTGCACAAGCCTGGGATCATTCATTCAAAATGCTTGCCGCCGTGTCCGTCGGCGGCAACCTCATTCGGCTCGAAACCTTCGAGGCACTCAATACACGATCTCCCTGCTATCTCTCTGTACTAATGGAAATAAAGAGGGGCAGGACGTGTTTCACGATACGGGGCAATGAACGGCCCTCTCCGTTTGTGCCTGTTCGCTCAACCAGTTTTTCAAATGCAGCATGGCCGCAATTGCTTCTACCGAATCCTCGTCATGAGTGAGGCGGTGCCATCGCATGGGGTCGCTATCGTCGGGCAGGTTCTGCGCCAGTAAATAGCTGTGCAGGCGACAAGAGGTGACGTGAATTTGCCGATGATGGCGGCCGTTACGCGTACTAAGCCAGAAGTAGGCTAATGCACCCAATGCAGTACGGATGTTCCCCTGCGGATCGATCGGGAAGACAAAGTCCTCAAGCCAATCGCGTAAAGCTTCAGCAGGCATTGGTTTCGCTATGCAATAACCCTGGCCAAACTCGGCACCAAGTATGGCTGCGGCTTCAAGCATCCCGTAGTCTTCCAACCCTTCAGCGACGATGGAGCGCTCGAAGTTTTCACCCATCTGAGCGATGGCACTAATTACACTAAAAATATCGAGCGGCGCTTGATGTACACGCTTTATGATGCCCTGATCAATTTTCAGATAATCAAAAGGTAATTCGGCTAGACGTAACAAACTGCTGTAGCCAGACCCCAGGTCATCCATGGCCAGCTGGACGCCCATTTGTCTTAATGACATCAAAGTCTGCCCCATACCTCCTTCCGATATAACGCCTGTTTCCAGCAGTTCGAGCGTGAGTGCTGCGGCGGGTGTCTTGTGTTTCGCTAAAGCCTTGGCGACCCATCGAATGCAGTCGGGCTCTTGCAATGCCTGTGTGGGCAAGTTCACGGATACCTGTACTTCAATGCCGGATGCGGCCCACGCGGTCCTATGTCCCAATGCGATGTCTAAACCCATGACGAACATCCGGTTCAGCTCACTGTCGCCGAGCAGCGGTAAAAACTGTCCCGGAGACAGGATGCGACCATCCGGTAGTTGCAGGCGTGCAAGTGCTTCAACTTTGGTTACGCGGCCCTGTGTCAGGTCGAGGATGGGTTGTACATACATTCTCAACCCGCCCGTGAAGAGGGCTTGCAACCACTCACGACCTTCTTCAAGTGTGATGGTCGGAACATGTTGACTCGCTGATCGGGCCTGAATTTCGCCAAATCGATATTGAAGCGCATCAGCAAATTGCTTCATGTATGGCGATTCGAACTGATTTGGAAACCCACCGTATAAACAAAGCACCGCTTGGGGGTTACGGGTGAAATCGAAAATAGGAATTGCCAGATGAGAACGGATACCGAATCGATTAATTGCCTCGCGCCAGTGAGGATAAATTGAATCGCGGGCATAGGCAGGAGCACTTAGAATCCGCCGTTCACGCCATGCAATCGCTGATTTGCGCTGCCCCTGAGGCAGATTGGCATCGATACTGATTTCAAACTCCGGCTGGAGCAGAAGATCGGCCAAACCTTCGCCCTGCTTGCCTGCGACCTGCGTGGCGACCAACTGACCTTGGGCATTTGGCCGGAACAATGCCACGGCAACCATACCAGGCAACTGAGCGAGCAAGTTCAACTCCTGGTTGAGCAAATCTGTGTATCGCACTTCTCCCGTTGGTAGCGGGGGTGTGCTGTAGGTGGCGTAGGCATATTGTGTCGCGTTTTGAGCATCCATTTCCGCATGGATGTCCAGCATGATTCGTCTGGAGATGATGGCACCAATGGTAAAGCGTTCGCGCAGGGTTGAAATGACTGGCTCAAGTTGGCGCTCCAGCAATGATTCATAAAGGGACAGGGAACGCAGCAACAAGGTATTGTTGAGTCCGATGAGGGCGTGAACCTGGCCGATTTTTGTACCTCTTGCAATGATGGCTACTTCGGTTGTTTCCGGTTCCAATAGAAAACGCAGATGCTCGGCCTGTTTGTGCTTAAGATGTTCAAGTTCTGTGGCATCAAGCGTCGCCAGAATCGATTTCGATTCAATCTCTTGGCTCAGAGTCGTATAAAACTCATCGACGAACAGCGTGATAACCGCTTCAATCGTGGGACGATACTCGATCAGGAGGTCCTTGGCCTCAACGCCAAAAGGATCAAGTTCGCCGGTTGGCGTGCCTTCATCTTGATCCAGATCAATGCCGATTTGCCACCAGTGCCTACGATCAATTTTTTGATGCTTGCTTTGGTACATGGCCATGTCGGCAACCCGAAGCAGCGTGTCTTCATCTTCCCCGTGCTCGGGATACAGCGCAATGCCCATACTGATGCCGACACGGACCTCATGGCCCGATTCGAGTAAAACGGGCATGTTCACGCACTGTTCAATGCGGGTGAGGATGTGAGATAAATGGTTCGCCGGGTTTTCGACGCTGAGATTCTCGAATACGAACACAAACTCATCGCCACCGAGCCGTGCCACCAAGTCTCCACTTCGCGTTACCCGATGCCAACGATCTGCAAGTATGCGCAAGAGTTCATCGCCGGCGGCATGGCCCCATTGATCATTGACTGCCTTAAAGCCGTCTAGGTCGGCAAAACCCACTGCCAACCCACGCAGCGACTGATGACTGCGCTTGATTGCTCCCTCCAAATGGCGTTGAAGTGCCAGCCGGTTGGGTAAACCAGTGAGCATGTCGTGTGTGGCCTGATGATCAAGGGCCGCCTTGGCTTCATTGACAGCGGTTAAATCCAGCCAGCTCCAAATTACGCCCATGGTTTGGTCTTGGAGCGTGACCCGGTTGCCCATCAATTGAACTGGATGATTCTTGCCTACGCGATCAACGATCACGATTTCTCTTGGTTGAATTGGTTCACTGGAAGTGAATGCCTGCTGGCAATACTCACCCAATCTTTTGAAACTTCGCGCATCAGGTAAAAATATGGCCGTGCTTTCGCCAATCAGTGCTGAACGTGGGTGTCCCGTCAAACTACAAAATGCAGGATTCACATCACGGATGTGACGTGTGGCGTCAACAATCAACATGGATGCCGCATTTTGCTCGAACAAACCCTGGTGGTATGACTGCATGCGCATGAGTTCGGTATTCAATTCGGCATTGCGCTGCTTGATGTCGATCGCCAGTAAACGGCGGCTCAAGTCATGTACGGACTCCTGCAAGAACTGGCGCATGATCACATCGCAGGATTTTTCCTGTGCGTGATACACACCCAAGACGGCGTAGACCTGTCCACTGCGACGAATCGGCAATACAGCCGATGCGCGGCGCAGTCCAGATTCCGAGTTGGTCGATTGGTAGGTATGCCGGTTCGGTCGTGTACAAGTGGAAAAGATGCTTATGTCCGTTTGCCATACTTCTCTTGCGATGTCGGAGGGCAAGGCGCAAGGCAGGTCGGCAGCATTTCCAGCCAGTATTTGCGGGACGAAATGGGTTGGACTACCCTGACCCTGCTCTGGCCGAGCGATGACGCACACTGAAAAGCCAGCCGAACGAACGAGTAAATCGCACACACCCTGCATGAGACCCGCTTCTGTCTCCTCCTGGTCGAATACATCATCCATGTCGATGCGTAAGGCGTAAACGCGGTTTAGACGTTGTAAGTTTTGGCTTTCACTCAAGCGCTTCTTTAGCAGATACCAAACACCAAAGCCTTCGAGAAATACAAAACACAGTGCGACCAGTTCAAGCAACCATCGAAAGTGATCGTTAAGTAAATAAACACGATCTCTTTCAATTAGCACAATGCCAGTTAGAAGAAGGAGAGCAGGGAAGGCGATGAGCAGAGCGACCAAACGCCGATTCGTTTGAAAAGTCGGGATGGCGTGGCTAGTCATTAAGCGTCCTGGGAAGGGGATTACCCATGGTCATAAAATGTAATTTCGGAATAATGCCATATCTCCTGACTTTATGTCCGGTTTTGGTTGATTGCGACAATTCGCGGCACGACTTTAGGTCGTTTACACCACGGCAGAACTCCAAATTTATTTGGAAAAAATCTACGTCCGTGTGCCGTTATTTCCTGGGTGGGAAGGAGTGGCCGTGTTATCCGGATCAGGCCATCTGGCGCCTTAACAACTCCCTTGACGGAATGCTCCTGGAATAAAAAAACCCAGGCAAGCCTGGGTTTTTATGCGCTACGGTAACTCAGTCTGCTACCGCAATCTTATTGTCTGGTGCCTAGGAGAGGACTCGAACCTCCACGATTTTACTCGCTAATACCTGAAACTAGTGCGTCTACCAATTCCGCCACCTAGGCTTTGAGGCGCGAATCTTAGGCAGTATTTAAATCATTGTCAACGACGAAATGCGATTGTTCGTTGTCATGGTCGATGCGCTGGATGGTAATTCACAAATCCCATGGGGATTCGGGTAAATTAGCGGCTATTTAATTGCTATCTCCGAGGGGAACCATGCCCAGCATCTATCTAGAAACGGCTCTGGCCGCCGCCCGCGCCGCAGAAACGGTTGTTCGCAAATATTGGCAGCAGAACGTGGATATCACCATCAAGGCGGATGCTTCGCCGGTCACAGTTGCCGATGTGGAAACGGAAGAGGCTATTAAGGCGGTCATTCTGAAGCAGTTTCCTGATCATGGTTTCTATGGTGAGGAGACGGGCAAAACGCGTCCCGATGCTGAGTACACCTGGTTGGTCGATCCAATCGACGGCACCAAAAGCTTCGTGCGTGAATACCCGTTTTTCTCAACCCAGATTGCGCTGATGCGTGGAGATGAGCTGATTCTGGGTGTTTCAAGTGCCCCGGTGTTTGGTGAATATGCCTATGCAGAGCAGGGCGGCGGCGCATTCTGGATGGATAAAGAAGCGAGGGTGAGCCGTATTGATACGGTGGCTGCCGCTACGTTATCTGTGGGCAATCTCAAGACGCTGGCCGCCAATCCGACAGGCTGGGCAGGTTTGGCGAGCATGGTGCGAGAAGTCAATCGTACGCGGGGTTATGGCGATTTCTATCATTACCATTTGCTGGCTCGTGGCGCGATTGATTTGGTTGTTGAGTCCGACGTGAATGTGCTTGATATCGCCGCCCTGTCCGTTATCGTACGTGAAGCTGGTGGCGTGTTTACCGATCTGGATGGTCAGCCGGTTGGACTGGATACGACGACAGTTTGTGCCGCAGCTACTCCGGCATTGCACAGTGAAGCGCGTCGTCGACTGGGTTATTAATGGTTTCCCGCTGTTCGCCTTGCCGCGTGCAGTGATCAAATAGCGGCCGGCATGTGCCGGCAATGGCTGAATTACTCGATTTTATGAGTTTTCGCCGCTAGGTAAGTCCTTCGTTTTACTGGTGTTTTATTACCTTGGCGAGGTATTGATGCCACTGGTGCACTGATATTTACCCAAATTTCTGTAATAACATATTGATTTATAAATTAAATTATGGTCTTTGTTGTTTTGTTCGGCTTATGATGCATCCAGTGCGATGGCACGGATCTTCTGAATCATGCCCATCAGGCCTGTTGCACGATTGGCAGAAAGGTGGGCCTTCAGTCCGAGTGCATCCAGAAAATCAGGTGATGTGGCCAGAATTTCCTGGGGTGTGCGCTGATCGTACACGCGGAAAAGCAGGGCGATCAGTCCCTTGACGATGGCCGCATCACTGGTTCCTTGTAGGTGGATTCGGCCATCGCGCCATTCATGATCAAACCAAACTTGAGACTGACAACCGTGAAACTTGTGTGCGTCATCAAGTTTATCCGCCGGAAATTCAGGTAGTTTCCTGCCCATGTCGATGATGTACTGATAGCGATCGGTCCAGTCGTCGAAAAAAGCGAACTCATCTGCAAGCGTCTGGATGGTATCGGTTGGTGACTGCGTATCAGACATGCGTCGGATTCTCTTCTTTGATGGTGAAACTCTCACCGCAACCACAGCTGGCGACCACATTGGGATTGTTGAATTGCAGCATCCGCGAGAGCCCGTTGACTACATAGTCCAGTGTTGAGCCCTTGAGCATCGAAAAACTGGATTCATCACAGACAACGAGTACGTCATCTCCAGATGGGGACTGGGTGGCAAATACGAAGTCATTCGGTTCCACCGATTGGGCGAAATCCATGACATAACCGAATCCAGAACAACCCGATTTGGTAACGCCAACACGTAAACCGAGGGCGTTCTTCTGATCCGCCAGTGTACGTTGGATGTGGGATGCTGCGGCGGGTGTGATTTGCAACTGGTCCTTGGTTGGGAGGTTCTGCGTTCGCTGCTGCGCTTGTTTTACTGCAGTGTCGATAACGGCATTCATTGTTTATCTCCTGGGGCGCCGTTGGGCGCGACCTGTGATTTAAATCGAACGAGGCTCACTGGCGACATAGATCCGGTCGTTTTCGATCTTGATATCGTAACAGCCAATGGGTTCGTAGGCGGGTGCCGATAATGCCTCGCCTGTGCGGAGACAGAACTGGGCGTTGTGATAGGGGCAGGTTATGAGGTCGCCATCAAGGATACCTTCGTCGAGCGGCAACGCCTGATGACTGCATTGGTTAGTAACGGCCAGAATGATGCCATCAGCATTAACAACCAGAATGTCTTCATCTGGCCCGGCAACAACTCGCCGTTCGCCCTCGGCCAATTCCCGGATTTCAGCCACGAAAAGCCAGCTCTCTTGTTGTTCTGCGGTGTTTGAGTTCATGTTATAAAAAGCTCATAACGGTTTGATTTAAAACATTCCAGTGGCGAGTCTGGCTGCTTCGGACATCATTTCCCTGTGCCAGGGCGGGTCGAAAACGAGTTCGACAGCAGCTTCTTCTACGGTAGGGATTTCCATGATGCGCTGATGAGCATCGGACGCTATCACGCCACCCATACCGCAACCGGGGGCAGTCAAGGTCATGTCCACTTCGACACGACGACCAGAAATCGGCAAGGGTTCAACCCGGACTTTATAAACCAGACCTAACTCAACGATATTAATCGGAATTTCAGGGTCGAACACGCCACGAAGCTGCTCCCATACCATCTGCTCGATATCGGCATCAGTTGCGTTCTCGGGTAACTCCGGCTTTGGCGGTGGCTCTTTACCGAGCGCGTCGGCATCTTTGCCTTCCAACCGCAGCAGGTGCCCGCGTGCCTTGATGGTGAAGCTGCCACCAAGAGCCTGCATAATCTCGACGGGCGTATCCTTCGAGGCCAATACCTTCTGGCCGGAAGGGACCATAGTGGCGACACAATCACGAGTCAGTCGAACGCGTTCCAAGGGTTCCATACTATTTCTCAGCTCAGCATTTGCTGGGCGCGATGCACGGCACGAACCAGTGCATCGACCTCATCCAGCGTGTTGTAAAAAGCAAATGAGGCGCGCACGGTGCCTTGTGGTGCGCCCAAAAACTGTAAGACAGGCATGGCGCAGTGTTGGCCGGTACGCACGGCGATGCCCTGAGCATCCAGTAGCATGCCGATGTCGTGCGGATGGCTTCCCTCGATAATGAAGGAGAGCACCGGTGCCTTTTGTTTAGCCGTGCCGATAATTCTGACGCCATTGATGCTTTGCAGTGATTTTGTCGCTCGTTCGAGCAGTGCGGCTTCGTGTGTCTTGATGGCTTGCCAATCGAGAGCTGCGTGCCAATCAAGTGCTGCTTTGAGGCCGATGGCACCTTCAATATTTGGCGTGCCTGCCTCGAATTTGGCTGGTGGTGGTGCATAGATCACCGCATCGAAACTGACCGTTTCGATCATGTCGCCACCGCCCTGATAGGGCGGCAACTCATCCAGCCAAGGTCGGCGCGCGTACAGAACGCCGACGCCGCTAGGGGCAAACACTTTATGTCCGGAGAGCGTGTAAAAATCACAATCGATGGCTTGAACGTCTACCGGGCCGTGTGGGAGACCCTGAGCACCATCAATTAATATCGGCACGCCATGACGTTTTGCGATCGCCGCAATTTCAGCCACGGGGTTAATCGTGCCGAGTGCATTGGAAACATGATTAACGGCAATCAGTCGTGTCCGTTCGGTAATCAGGGCTGGCAGAGTGCTGAGATCGAGTTCGCCGTCAATCGTGGCAGGAATTACCTTCAGTACAACGCCGATCCGGGTTCTCAGCAGATGCCAGGGCACGATGTTGGCGTGATGCTCCAACGCCGAAATCAGGATTTCGTCGCCAGCTTTGAGCGTTTGTCCAAAGCTTGACGCCACCAGATTGATGGCCTCTGTGGTGCCGCGAACAAACACAATTTCTTCGGTGGCAGCCGCGTTCAGACTTTTGCGCACACGCTCGCGTGCGGCCTCGTATTGATCCGTTGCCCGAGCAGACAAGGTATGAACACCACGATGGATGTTGGCGTTATCGTGACGATAAAACGCGCTTACCGCTTCAATGACACATTCTGGTTTTTGCGTCGTGGCGGCATTGTCGAGGTACACCAGCGGCTTGCCGTTGATGGTTTGATCCAGAGCAGGAAATTGCCTTCGTACGGCAGCAAGGTCGAAAGAGGTGGCGGACATGTGTGCCTTCCTACTGCGCTTTCTGGCGTTCGAGGCGCCGAGAGATGATCGCGCTCATCCATTCGACAAGTTCAGGTATAGGCAGTGTTTCAACAATCTCTTGGGCGAAACCGGCAATCAGCAGTTTGCGTGCGTTTTGTTTTGAAATGCCGCGGCTTTGCAGGTAGTACAGTGCCTCGTCATCCAAACGACCAATCGTGGCGCCGTGGCTGCATTTCACGTCGTCAGCGTAGATTTCGAGTTCAGGTTTGGTATCGATTTCGGCCGAGTCAGAGAGCAGGAGGTTTCGACTGCTTTGGTAGGCCTCGATCTTCTGTGCGTCCTGCGCCACGAGAATCCGGCCCTTGAAGATTCCGCGTCCGGATTCATCAGCAATCACTTGATACCGTTCGTCACTGGTCGTGTGTGCCGCGCCGTGGGTGAGCCGTGTGTGGGTGTCCAGTACTTGCTTGGCGCGCGGCATCATCAGGCCGAACAAATCACAATGCGCACCGGTATCGGTGATGTGGGCGTCGATTTCACGACGAACCAACTGTCCACCCAGTTGAATGTTGATGGAGCGATAGCGCGCATCACGTGCAAGTGTGACGAAACTGCGGTCGGTCAGTAATCGCGCATCTCCGTCCAACCCCAGAGACAGGTGAGTCAATTGACTATTATCGGCCAGTTCGGCAACCAGCACCGAATTACGCCATGAAGTGACTCCATCGTTACCTGTTGCCGTTTCGATCAATGTGGCGCGACTGTGAGCTCCTGACCGTATCAGAATCCGTGTTTGCGCGGCGGCATCGGTAGGTTCGTCCAGAAACTCGAGCACGATGGGTTGGCTGATATCGGCGTTTTCCGTGATATCAATCACCAGACCTTCAGATGCTGTGGCTGTATTCAGTGCCAGCAGTGCGTCATCGGGGGTGACGGCCTTGGGAGAAAAAGCAGCGGCGCGTTGAGCATGGTCGGCTTCCTGCAAAGCGGTAAGTCGTAATCCTTCTGGGAGATCGGCTGGGCATTCAGCGAGCTTGCCACCGATAAAGCGGATGTAGATGGCCTGCGGCAGGACGGTAGCCAGGCCTGAACCTTCTGGCGTCGCAAGTTGTTCCGAGATCGGCAACGGGCGGGAGAGGGCGCGTAGATTCGTCCAGCGCCACTCTTCGTCACGCAACGTGGGCAGACCCCACTGGGCGACCTGAGCACGTGCTGTGCTATGGATTTCCCTTGGTGCCGCGGGCTCCTGCTGATCCAGCGTGCTGGACAGCCACTCGGGAAGCGGTGCGCGACTCATGATGCGGCGTCCAAAATGTCCTGATATCCCTCGGCTTCCAGTTGCAGGGCGAGCGATTTGTCACCGGACTTGATGATCTGGCCTTTGTACAGGATGTGGACGAAGTCGGGTTCTACATAGCTCAACAGACGTTGATAGTGCGTGACCAGCACGATGCCGCGATCGGCGCCACGAAGCAGGTTGATGCCCTCGGATACAACTTTCAGCGCATCGATGTCGAGGCCGGAGTCGGTTTCGTCCAGCAAGGCCAGCTTCGGCTGCAACAGCAGCATCTGCAGAATCTCGTTGCGTTTTTTCTCGCCACCTGAGAAACCTGCGTTCACGCCCCGATGCAGGAACGCATCATCCATGCCCATGGTTTTGGTGAGTTCGCGCACCTGCTTCATGAAGGCGAAGGTGTCAATCTCATCCAAACCACGTGCCGTACGTTGAGCGTTGAGCGCTTCCTTGAGCAGGTAGATGTTCTTGACACCCGGAATCTCGACTGGGTGTTGGAAGCCGAGCAGCAGACCGGCGGTTGCACGCTCTTCGGTTGAAAGTTCGAGTAAATCCTGTCCGTCGTAGGTCACGCTTCCTTCGGTCACTTCAAACCCTTCGCGCCCGCCCAACACCTGGCAAAGCGTACTTTTGCCCGAACCGTTCGGTCCCATGATGGCATGAACTTCACCAGCGTTGATGCTGAGATTGATGCCGCGCAAGATCGGTTTGTCGCCAATTTTTGCGTGCAGGTTTTTGATTTCCAAAAGTTTCATTGTCGTTTCTCTAAAATGGGTCGTCAGAACTTGCTGACGGGAATTAACCTACAGAACCTTCGAGCGATACCGCGAGCAGGGCCTGGGCCTCCACTGCAAATTCCATCGGCAACTCGTTGAATACTTCCTTACAGAAACCGTTGACGATCATGTTCGTCGCATTTTCTTCACTGATACCGCGTGATTGCAGGTAGAAAATCTGATCGTCGCTGATTTTGGACGTGGTGGCTTCGTGCTCGATTTGAGCCGTCGAATTCTTGGCTTCGATGTACGGGAAGGTGTGTGCCCCGTTGCGGTCACCAATTAACAACGCGTCACATTGAGTGTAGTTACGCGCGTCATCTGCCGATTTGGCGATGTGCACCAGACCGCGATAGGCATTCTGCGAATGGCCCGCCGAAATGCTCTTCGATACGATCGTGCTGCGCGTTCGCTTGCCCAGATGAATCATCTTGGTGCCCGAATCGACCTGCTGGAAATTGTTGCTGACGGCAACGGAATAGAACTCGCCGACCGAATCATCGCCTCGCAGGATGCAGCTCGGATATTTCCATGTAATCGCCGAGCCGGCTTCGACCTGGGTCCAGGTAATTTTGCTGCGTGCTCCTCGCGCATCACCGCGTTTGGTCACGAAGTTGTAAATGCCGCCTTTGCCTTCCTCGTCGCCCGGGTACCAGTTCTGCACGGTGGAGTATTTGATGGTGGCATCGTCCAGTGCAACCAGTTCGACAACGGCCGCGTGAAGCTGGTTTTCATCGCGCTGCGGTGCAGTGCAGCCTTCGAGATAACTGACATGCGCCCCTTCTTCGGCAACGATCAACGTGCGCTCGAACTGGCCGGTGTTCTTGGCGTTGATGCGGAAATAGGTGGACAACTCCATCGGGCAGCGAACGCCTTTGGGAATGAACACGAATGACCCGTCAGAAAACACGGCGGAGTTGAGCGCGGCGTAATAGTTGTCGCCTGCGGGAACAACCGTGCCCAGATATTTTTTGATCAGATCCGGGTGGTTATGCACGGCCTCCGAAAACGAGCAGAAAATCACCCCCGCTTCGGCTAGTTTTGCCTTGAAGGTGGTGGTGACGGACACGCTGTCGAATACCGCATCGACGGCAACGCCGGCCAGCGCCGCCCGTTCGTGCAATGGGATGCCGAGCTTCTCATAGGTCGCGAGCAGCTTGGGATCCACCTCATCCAGGCTCTTGGGGCGGTTTGCGTCGATTTCGGCCAGTTCTTCCGGCGATTTCGGCGCGGCGTAATAGGAAAGCGCCTGATAGTCGATCGGCGGGTAATGAACGTGTGCCCAAGTTGGCGGCGTCATGGTCAACCAGTGTCGGTACGCTTTCAGACGCCATTCGAGCAGGAATTCGGGCTCGTTCTTCTTGGACGAAATCAGCCGAACGACATCTTCATTCAAACCAGGTGGGATGATGTCCTGCTCAATGTCCGTTGTGAATCCATATTTGTATTCCCGTTGCATCAGGTGTTCGATTTCCTGCTGCTCCGTGATGTGTTGGTCACTCATAAAAATCCCTCCGGGTCATGATCTTCAAACCCTGCTTATTGTGCGGTGGCCTGGCGGCGCGGTGTCTTGCCCGTCGATTCAATGGCGCCAGCCGGGCGACGATTGAACCATACGGGCACCTGCGGTACAGGCTCGATGAGTGCCGCCAGCGAAGTGCTGTCCAGTAATTGACGTACGCTTTGATTAATGGCTTGCCAGTGCGGTCTCAGGCCGCAATTGGCTTCACGGTCACAATCGTGATCGACCGTAAAACATTCCGTCATGGCGATCGGGCCGTCTATGGCCTCGATGATGTCCGCCAGACTGATCTCGTTTGCAGTGCGCGCGAGGCGATACCCACCGTTCCTCCCTTGTTGGGAAAGCAACAAGCCACCAGCAGAAAGCATTTTCAGTAACTTTCCGACCGTGGGTAGGGTAAGCCCGGTGTCGTCCGCCAGAACCCGTGCGGTGTATTGCGTGGCGTCTGTTCGCGCCATTGCTGTCAACAGCACAATGGCATAATCACTCATGCGACTGATCTTGAGCATGGATGGGCCTCGTTGGTTAATGTTTAAATTGTACTGAATTGGTCTGATATTTCAACCAAGCAGTGATGGAAATATCCGATGGGCCTTTCTACCGGCGTTCCTCAGGTGTGTTTAAGTCCTGAATCATTCCGAAGCGCTTTGAGTGCAATATGTTATGTTATAACATTTGGTCATCGTTCTGTTCTGTGACCAGCTTGATGAGCGCCATTCAATACACTACTGCTTCCTAAATAGGATTTTACAGCGCATGTTCCACCACGATTTGATTCGAATTTCTCCTTCATTACTCTCATTGCGGTTGTTATCGCTAAGTGTGCTGAGTGCCTTGAGTGTCGGTGTCGGCAATGGCAATGCGGCCCTTGCGAGTGATGCAGTGGATTTGGGTGCCATATCAGTAACGACCCCGCCAACTGTCATCGGAATGCCTAATGGGCCCACTGATGTGCTTGAGGGTCCTCGGTTGTTTGAGCGGCAGGATGCGAGCACATTGGGTGATCTGCTGGATAGCCTGCCTGGGCTGAGTTCGACCTGGTACGGCCCGAACAGCAACCGTCCGGTGATTCGTGGATTGGATGCACACAGAGTGGGGATATTCGGCAATGGCCTCCCTGCTCTTGATGCCTCTGCCGTCAGTTACGATCACAATGCGCCCATCAACCCCCTGTCATTGGATCGAGTGGAGATTCTGCGTGGGCCTCAGGCGTTGCTCTATAGTGGAGGTGCGGCGGGTGGCATTATCAAGACCGAAAATTCGGCCATTGCCATGCAGCCCATTGAGGGCGTGATGGGGCGTGCGCAGTTGCAGGGGGATACGGGGTATGGCCGCACTTCCACTGCCACATCGGTCGATGCGGGTAACGGACTTTACGCCTTGCATTTCGATGGCTTCCTGCAGAATTCGGGCAATTACACGGCACCGGGTGGTTATGCCGGTGAATCGCTTGTGGACGGCAAGATCCGGAACTCGGCCAATCGGCAGCGCGGTGGTACGGTCGGATTCAGTCTCACGGGCACTGATTCTGCCATTGGTCTTTCCATTGGACAGAGCCGTGATTACTACGGTGTGATTGTCGATCCCGCGACTCGGATCGACATGCGTTCCACTCAATATGACTTGAAGGCGCAGCAAAGGAACTTGCCCGGTTTCGTCCAGCAGATAACCGTCGAGGCCAACCACACCGATTATCAGCATCAGGAACTGAACAATGGCATACCCGCCACGACTTTCCTGAACAAGGGCAACAGTGTGCGTTTCGCATTACAGAGTTCGCTGCTTGGATTGAATTGGCAGTACGGTTTGCAATACACCCAGTTCGACTTCTCTGCATTGGGTGGCGAGTCCTTTTTGCCGAAAACACATACGCGGAATTTGGGGGCGTTTGCAGTTGGGGATGGTAAGAGCGGTGATTGGACATACAGTATCGGTACGCGCATCGAACGTGTGCAGGTGAAATCCGACGGCACGGCCGATACGGGAATTGATCGCTTCGGCGTGCTCAGTGAGCATCAATCCACACCGGTCAGCGCGTCGCTGAGCTTGGCTTATCAATTCCTGCCGCTATGGGCTGTGATCGGCCAGTTGACCCATAATGAACGTGCGCCTGCTTTTGATGAGCAGTACGCCAATGGCCCACACGATGCGACCGGGGCTTATGAACTCGGCGATCCGAATCTGAAGACCGAACGCAGTAATACGCTCGAACTGGGTTTGCGCTGGCAGCGTGAGCAGGCGCAGTTCTCAACCACGGCTTACCTCAGCGAATACCAGAATTACATTGGCCTGCTCGGCACTGATCGTTGCCGTGACGGTGATGGCAATCTGTTGGCCTGCACGGATGCAAATTCACTTCCTGAGTACGATTACAGCGGTATTCGAGCTCGGATTTATGGCTTGGAGTTCAGCGGGTTGTGGCCCGCGTTTTCCCGTGCCGGGCATTCCGTGGATGCGCGCGTGGTTGCCGATTTTGTCCGTGCTGAAAATAGAAGTGCCGGCGAACCCTTGCCTCGCATTGCTCCGCTTGCGGTCACACCTGCACTGCTATGGAAGTATGGCCTGTGGACGGCTCAACTTGAGTTACCGATGGCTGCACGGCAAACACGGGTACCCGCGAGCGATGCCGCAGGGGAAACCCCGGGGTATGTCATGGTCAATGCCCGTCTGACACGGCAGTTCACGCCGCCATTTGGTGGCGGGCGCGTAGGAGGACAGTGGTATGTGGCATTGTCCAATCTGACCGATCGGACCGTGTACTCGGCTGGCACCATTGACACCATGCGTCTGTTGGCGCCGAAACCCGGACGTGCCCTGTCTGCCGGGGTTCAGTTGCTGTTCTGATGCGTTTCTCTCGATTAGTTTGAACCGAAAACCTTCTTCAGGAGTGCGGTGGATCGGGCCACCGGATTCGTACGGATGGCCTTTTCTTCTTCTGCGACCTTGAGGAACAGACCATCAAGCGCCTTTTCGGTGATATATCCGTCGAGATCGGTGCCACCACCGAGCATCTGCGCCAACGGGCCGGCCTGGTTCATCATGTTCTTGTACGCGGCGGTCACCCCGGCTTTCTGGGTCTCGGCGGCCACGATGGGACGGAAACGCTTGATCAGTTCGGCGTCGCTGGTTCTGCGAAAATATTGCGTGGCCGCATCGTCCGGACCATTGAGAATCCCGCGCACGTCCTGAATTGTCATTTTCCTGATGGCATTCGAGAAAACCGTGGCAGCCACCGGTACCGCTTTTTCGGCCGCGTGATTCATCGTCTTGACGAACTCGTCCGCCAAGGCTTCCTGATGTGCACTGCGCAGCAGATCTTCAACCTGGCCCAATACACCGGGCATGGGGATTTTCACGCTGGCATCGTCAAGGAAACCGTTCTTCCTTCCCAATTGATTGATGGCCGTGCGCACGCCTTTGCTGAGCGCTTCCTTCAGTCCGCGTTCAATCTCGGTTTGACTCAGATTGTTTTGTGCATAGCCCGAAGTGACTGTGGGCGTTTTCTGTTGTGATTCCGTTAAGGCACCATTTCCCAGCGTGCCGAGTTGTTTGATCAGGTCGGATCCAAAATCAGCGTGTGCCGATTGTGCACAGAGCAACAATGATGCGATCAATAGCAGACGGCTCTTGATTGCAGGTGGGACTTGGTGTGTGGGAATTGTGTTCGATTTCATCTTGTTTCCGTGTGGTTGAAGAATCCTTTTGATGAGTTGGATTATGCACCCATGACCATACTAAGGAACCTCTTACGTCAGGTGTTCCTTAATTCGTTTATCAGATCATTCAGTGCACTTTCCAATCGGGGGCAGGTTTGTGTTGAAGACGAATTCCACTCTTTCATCGCGGACTCATAACTTGTCGACTGCCAACGTAGATAGAGCGTCAGTTGATTGCGGGTTGCGGTGAAATCTTGTTGGATCCCCCTCGTCGGAATACCGGGCTGCTGGAGCCGATTGGACAAGAGCTCATTCAGTTGTCCGGACAACAAACCTGGAAGCCTTTGCCGGAGAACAAACAGATCGTGTAGGTCGCCCAGTTTTGTTTGCATCGCCTTGAGCTGGGTCAAAGCGGGTTGTGCAGCATCAAGCCCGCATGATGTAACTGGCTCAGTCAGGTATCGCATGTGCTTGATGTGGATTCTGGCTTTATGCAGTGTTTCGTCATCTTCCTTGAATAGCGGTAATGTCTTTTCAAGTTCGATGCTCAGACGTTCCCCCAGCCAGGTCGCGAATGATGCCCGTTTGTCTCGCTGGGCGCGTGTTCGCGTTCTGGTTTTGAGCGTCAGAGGTCGCTGAGAGATGAGTTCTTCGAGCTTTTTATTCTCTTGAATCAATGCAATGTCGGGCAAGGCGATGTCAGGCAAACTGGGGTCGATTTCTGTGTTTGCTTGCCGCAGTAAGCCGAGCATTACCTCAAGATCGCGGCCGGTATTGCTGTCCTGTGCCCACTGTTTCAATTGCACGCGCGCCTGTGATGGTGTTCGTATCTGGTCACGTGCCTGTTGCAACCAGACCCGTAATCGACGTATTTCTACACGGAAATTATGCAATGCTTCGGTGTCTTGCTCTGAGTCGCAGTCGGGGTTTGTTGTCTGATCCAGCCAAATTTGACGGGCCTTTCGCATGTTCTTTGCTATATCTCGAACAATAAGACATGCGACTTGGTCTGCCGGTTTGTGTAGTTGCTTGATGTTTGTAATTCGTTGCGACATGACGTTACAGGCTCCGAATGACGGTGGCGTCAGGATAATCCTGACACCTTGAGATGAAGCATTTGCTAAGATTGCGGATTAATCTTTTGTGCGGACGTGAATCGGCGAAGCAACCGCCCGATGGAACGGCCCGGATGACGTTCACACCTGCTATGGACACTCCATGATCGGAACCACACTGCCATTGCCCCTCATGCTGATGGTCGAAAAAACTTTAAATCAGCGACTTAAGCAAGATACCTCCTCTTTGCAGCGCCTGCAAAAACTCAATGGATTGGTTTTCGAGGTGGCTTTGCGTGATCCGACATTGAGTTTCTTCCTCACCTCGACGCCCGAGGGCATCCTGCTGCTCCGTCATCATGAAGGGATTGCTGATGCGCGTATCCTAGCGAGTAGCCTGGGGCTTTTACGTGCCAGTCGTACCGAGCACAAAATGGATGCCTTGTTCAACGGTGACATCCAGATCGAGGGCAACCAGGCAGCAGCTGAATCACTCTTGCATATTTTGGGTGCAATCGACTCCGATCCTTTCGCTAGTCTGGCCGAAAAAATTGGTGTGGCGCCGGCGGGGTTCATTGAGCGCAAGGTCGATCGGATCCGTTCCCAGGCTAAAATCTGGCGTCGTACACGACAACTTGAAGGCGCTGACTTCATGGTTTACGAACGTGCCTGGCTGGTCGAACCTGAGGTGATGCAAGCGCAGCTGGATGAAATTGATGTTGTCCGGGATAGAGTGGATCGACTGGCGGCGCGAATAGAACGGCTGGCGACACGCACCGTGCATGACCGGAGTGCTTCATGAAGCTTATGGTCATCTGGCGCCTGATCGTCATTCAATATGTTTTCTATCGTCACGGGTTGGATGAGCTGGTTCTTACCCTGCCGTTCCTACGGCCGGTTCGGTTCGTCAAGTACATCTCTCCCTGGTATTGGCTATCCAATAATCGTCAGCGATCCCGTGGCCAGCGGCTGGTCGAAGCGCTGGAAGATCTCGGGCCGATTTTCGTCAAATTCGGCCAGATGCTTTCCACTCGCAAGGATCTGTTGCCGATGGAGTATGCCGATGCGCTTTCTGCCTTGCAGGATCGCGTTCGTCCCTTTCCGGCAGAACAGGCGAGGAAGCGGATCGAGCGCGCACTGGGATTCCCTATCGAGTCAGTATTTTCATTCTTTGAAGCTGAGCCGATGGCCTCTGCCTCCATTGCTCAGGTGCATGCTGCCACCTTGAAGAATGGTGACGAGGTTGTCGTCAAGATTGTACGTCCCGGTATCGAACCAAGGATTCGGCAGGATCTTGAAATCCTCTACACCATTGCCCGCTTGGCAGAGAAGTATTGGTCGGAAGGGCCGAGGCTTCACCCTGTGGATGTCGTAGCAGAATTCGACAAGACCCTGATGGACGAGTTGGATCTGATGCGAGAAGCCGCCAATGCGGCTGAACTGCGTCGTCACTTCGAGCATTCACCGTTGCTTTATGTGCCGGAAATCTACTGGGATCTTTGCCGCACCGATGTATTGGTGCAGGAGCGGATATTCGGCATTCCTATTGCCCAGACCGACCGGCTCAAGGCTGAGGGCGTTGATATGAAAACCCTCGCCGAACGTGGAGTCGAAGTGTTTTTCACACAGGTATTCGACAACAACTTCTTCCACGCGGATATGCATCCCGGCAACATCTTCGTGGATGTGAGCAATCCGGCCCAACCCAAGTACATGGCGATCGACTTCGGCATTGTGGGTAGTCTTATGCCGGAAGATCAGCGCTATATCGCCGAAAACTTTCATGCGTTCTTCAACCGGGATTATCGTCGGGTAGCGGAATTGCATGTCGAGTCCGGTTGGGTGCCTTCCTCGACGCGCGTCGAAGAATTCGAATCGGCGATTCGCACTGTGTGTGAGCCGATTTTCCAGAAGCCATTGAAAGAGATTTCCTTCGGCCATTTCCTTTTCCGTTTGTTTCAGGTGGCGCGCCGGTTTGACATGGAAGTCCAGCCCCAACTGACCTTGCTTCAGAAGACCCTGCTGGCAATTGAAGGTCTGGGGCGGCAGCTTTACCCCGATCTTGATCTCTGGGCGACCGCCAAGCCGTTCATTGAACGGTGGATGCGTGAGCGAGTCGGCCCGAAGGCATTCCTGAAACGATTCAAGAACGAGCTTCCATTCGTTATGGAGCATTTTGCTGAATTGCCCCGCCTGACGGTCACTGCCTTGAAGCATGCAGAGCACCAGACTGAGCAATTGGCTGCTCAGAAGAAGGAATTGGTGGCTTTACGTGCCGAGTTGACTTTCCAGTCCCGCCGCAATCAGTACACGCTGATCGGCGGGCTTCTTATTCTGGCTTTTGTTCTGACCCAATCCGATGTTCTCGTTCATTCCGGCGGATGGCTCAAATTACCCACGCTGGGCTGGGTCACACTGACTGGCGGGGTCTTTCTTCTGTATTTGGGCCTCAAGCGCCGCTAGACCCTCTGCAACCGATCTGCTCGATTCCGAGCGGATGATCGGTAACCCATCATTTTCAGGCTTGCCAGCGCCCATTCAGGGTGTCATATAGTCACGGAATCGTCATATATCGCTGATAGTTTTTATGCGCAGGTGACGACAGGACACGTCATTTCATGCCGCTGTACGGATGCAGGTCACTCAATATCAACACAGCTATAAGGCGATCCGTTTTGTCCATCCGTACCCGTGTGCTGCTTCTGTTAGGGGTGTCCCTCTTATTGGCTATGTTTATCAGTGGCTTGTCCATCCTGGGTGCTAACCGGGTGTTGGATCGAGCAGTCAAGTTCAGTCAGTCTGCACAAGTGGATGTTGATTTGGCACGCACATTGGCCGAGGCAACGACAACCATCAAGGCTGATCCAATCAATCCGGATACCGGGCCGCAGCTCAAGAAGGTCAATCAAGACCTGCTCGATAATTTCCAAAAGGCTCGAGAGTCCACGCATGGCAAGAGTGATAAGGTTTTTCTGGCCGCTCTGGACAAGACGGAATCTGCTTGGAATAACTACTACAAGCACAGCATGAATCTATTCACCATGGCCGAAACCGATCCATCATCAGCCATTGGCATGATCGAAAGTGTCTACGAATCGTACTTTTTGCCCTTTCAGCAGGATTTTAAGGAAACGATCGAACTTGGACTCGGGCAGGGTGCGAAATTACAGGCCGATATCGATCAGAGCATTCGTACACAGCGGCTCATGATCCTGGTTCCTCTGGGGGTGACAACGTTCGTGCTCCTGATCCTGGCCGGGGTGTTTACCTTGACCTTGACGCGGGCCGTTCAAGGGTTCCAGCACAACTCTCAACAGCTCAGTGATGGGGATTTGACCGTACGCTTTCTCGAGCAGAAACGCGATGAGATCAGCCAGATCGGTCGGGCTGTCAACCGTTTTCTTGATCTGTTTGTCGCTACACTGCGAGCGGTTCATAACGCCGCATCACAAAGTGATCACGTCGTGAGTCACCTCCGTGAAATTACTCATGATGCAGAGCGGAATATCGTGACTCAGAATCAGGAAACAACACAGATGGTTACAGATGTTGAACAGTTGAACGCCAGTTTTCGGAGGGTTATCGACATGTCTGCTCAGGCCAGGCACACGGCCGAAGACGGGGAGCAAACCGTGCAGGAAGGGGCGAAGATGGGGCAGGGTACTATTGCTGCGCTTCGTTCTATTAACGACACGGTCGATTCTACCGCCCAAATGGTGGGACAACTTGATGTGGCCATTCGCCAAGTCGCCAATGTCACGCAGGCCATTCAAAGCATTTCGGAACAGACGACGTTGCTTGCGCTGAACGCAGCCATTGAAGCCGCCCGTGCGGGCGCACATGGGCGTGGATTCGCGGTCGTGGCAGGTGAGGTCAAGGCGCTCTCGAATCGCACAAAATCACTCACCATCGATATCACCAGTATCGTCGATACCATTCAGGGAAGTACCCGCAATGTGCAGGAGACATTGGATACTGTGCGCACCGCGGTCTCTCAGGGGGTGTCTTCAGGGGAATCCACCGGCAAGATGCTGGAAGATATCGATGTCTCCATGCGTTCTGTCTCGGACATGATTCGCAACATTGCACTGGCGACCGATGAGCAGTCGGCCGTCACCGTAGCCATGACGGATCGTATCGAACGAGTCTCAAAAGGTAGCGCACTCATGCAGGGGCAAATGGGCTCGGTCATGGATGTCATGTCGCAGCTTGAAGGTGCCAGCGCACAGCTGCATCACCACCTTGATGCCTTCAAGCTGGGACACCCGACAATTCGAACTTCCAAGTAAAGGAAACGGATAGCAATAAGCGCTGAATCTGGCCAGTGCGGCTCGTCCCAATGGATTGGTCGGTTACGCCATGGATGCGATGGTCTTGCGAAAACGCCACCAGGCCAGCATGAAGAAGATCACGGCCAGTAGGGCCATCATCCCCAATTGAGGCCATACGACGGCTAACCCCGCCCCGCGATACAGAATGGATTGCGTCAGCATGACGTAGTGCGTATCGGGGGCAGCGAGCATGATGTATTGGACGATGGTCGGCATGTTTTCTCGCGGCGTGGTTGCGCCTGACAGCATCTGCAAGGGCAGCAGGACCAGCATCAGCAGTAATCCGAACTGTGGCATTGAACGTGCGATGGTGGCCATGAAAATCCCAAGCGAAGCCGTGGCCAGGAGTTGAAGAAATGTTCCGAAGAAGAAGAGGGTGATGGACCCCTCAATCGGAACGGACAGCAGTCCTTGCAGCACGAAGATCAGTGAGAAGCCTGAAGCCAGAAGCACGATCAGAACCATCGACCATATCTTGGCACTCATGATTTCAAATGGCGTCACAGGCATGACGAGCAGGTGTTCGACCGTGCCGTGTTCACGCTCTCTAATCAAGGCCGCACCTGTCAGAACGATTGCAAGCAGCGTAATGTCGCCTACCATTTCCATCACGCCACCATAGAGGGATTGGCTCAATGTTGGGTTGAATCTCGCCCGCACGGCAAGATCCACACTCGGTGCTGGGTTATCCCGATGGTGGGCTGCAAACGCGGCGACCTGATCGTTGATGATTTGCTGAATATAGCCACTCCCGGTATAGGCCTGACTCATTCGCGTGGAGTCGACATTGAGCTGAATGCGGGGGCTGTGTCCGGCAATCACATCCCGTTCGAAATCAGGAGGAATGGTCAGAGCGAAGGTATATCGACCTTCGTCCATCCCCAGATCCATTTCTGCAGGCGTGGTTAGAGTCGGTGGCAGGAAATAGGGGGGGTAGAAACCGTCTACGATGCGATTGGAAAGAATCGAATGATCCTCATCGACGATTGCGATGGTGGCGCGACTCAGGGTTTCAGGCATCGCCGTGCCTGCCACGTATACCGCAAAGGTCATCGTGTAGACGATCAGAAACATCAGCATGGGGTCGCGCCACAGGCTGCGCAGTTCCTTGATTCCCAGGTTGAAAATGTTTCTGAGGCTCATTTCAGCGTGCCTGCTTTTTCAGGAACAGTACACCCAGGCCGAGTAATACGGGCGTTGCCATCATCAAGGGGATCATGGACGTCCACAATTCGCCGAATCCAAGTGCCTTGGAGAAGGTGCCTCGTGAAATCACGAGAAAATGACTGGTCGGATAGACTTCGCCGATCAGTCGTCCCATGCCTTCCAGCGAGGATACCGGATCAATCATGCCAGAGAATTGCACGGCCGGTAGAATCGTCAACAATGCGGTTGAAAAGATCGCCGCAATCTGACTGCGCATGAAGGTGGAAAACAACAGGCCCAAACTGGTGGCCGCCATCACGTACCAGAACGCCCCGAAGCTGAGCGCGAGGAAGCTCCCCTTGAATGGAACGCCAAAAACCGTGACTGCCAATAGGGTGAGTAACAAAAAATTCAGCATGGCCAGTATCACATAGGGTATTTGCTTGCCCAAGAGAAACTCGAGTCGGGTCGTCGGCGTCACGTAAAAGTTGATGATGGAGCCCAACTCTTTCTCGCGCACCACACTCAGGGTGGTCAGCATGGCAGGGATCAGCATCAGCAACAATGGAATGACCGCGGGAACCATCGATACCAGGCTCAGGTTGTCCGGGTTGTAGCGATAACGAGTTTCAACCTGAACCAACGGAATCGTGCTGCCGAATTGGCTCATCGCAATTTTTTGTGCCAACCACTCGGCTTGCAGTGCCTGCAGATAACCGAGTACCGTTTCGGCTCTGGGTGGGATCGCGCCATCTATCCAGGCACCGATGGTGACGGGTATCCCCCGTTTGATATCACGAGCGAACCCAGGTGGGATTTCGAGCGCTAACGCGAGGTTGCCGGTCCTCATGCGTCGATCCAGATCCTCGTGGCTGGTGATCGGCGCCTGTTCGATGAAATAGCGTGAACCGGCCAGATTGTGTATGTAGCTTTGACTGGTGGTGGTTTGATCCTGATCCAAGACGGCAAAGGACAAATCCCGCACGTCCATGCTGATGCCATAGCCCATCACGAACATAAGAATCACGCTACCGATCAGGGCGAGGATCAGACGGATGGGGTCTCGTCGAAGTTCGAGAGTCTCGCGTCTTGCATAACTGAACATGCGCTGAGGATCGAAGACTTTGTGTGTGCGCTCGCTGGATGGACTTGAGGGCTCTGGAGAGACGACCGGGTCATCCGGGGCAGGCGTGCCAATGGTCGATACGTCAGTTGCGGGTCCGTATGAGGCTTCGGCATCGCGCCCCTCCAGATACACGATGAAGGCCTCCTCCAGAGACAAGGCTCCGCAATCCTGCACCAGCTGGCCGGGCACGCCACTTACCAGAACCTTGCCTCCGTGCATCAGGGATATCCTGTCGCAACGTGCCGCCTCGTTCATGTAATGGGTCGAAATGAATATCGTTACACCATCCCGACGCGACAGTTCGATCATCATGCGCCAGAAATCGTCTCGTGCTATCGGATCGACCCCGGATGTCGGTTCATCCAGAATCAGAACAGCCGGTTGATGGATCATGGCCACAGCGAGTGAGAGGCGCTGACGTTGACCCAATGGAAGCGAGTCAGGCAGGCTATCGACAGCATCGGTAAGACCAAATCGGTGAAGTAATTCACTCACACGCCCGTTGATGCTTCCTTCCGGCAAATGGAACAGGCGTGCATGCAGTACCAGATTTTGCCGGACCGACAGTTCGGAGTAGAGGGAGAACCCCTGCGACATGTAACCCACGCGTCGGCGTACGGCCAGGTCATGTGGATCGACTTTCTGGCCGAATAATTCGGCAGAGCCTGAAGAGGCTGGCAGCAAACCGGTCAGCATCTTCATCGTGGTGGTTTTGCCGCAACCGTTGGAACCGATAAAGCCGAAGATTTCCCCGCGGCAGATACGGAAGTTGACCTGATCAACGGCCACGAAATCCCCGAAACGCATGGTGAGTTCGCGTGCTTCGATTACCACCTCGCCATCGGTTTCATCCGATCGAGGAGGAATCATCACTGGTTGGTAGTTGAGTCGTCGTTGTTCAGGGAGCAGGGCGATAAATGCAGATTCCAAGGAGTCTGTATGTGTCTGTTTTTGCAGTTGTGCGGGCGATCCGATTGCAAGAATCTGTCCTGCATCGAGTGCAATCAGGGTGTCGAACCGCGCCGCTTCCTCCATGTAGGCAGATGAAACCAGCACACTCATCCCGGGCCGTTCTGCTCTGATCTTGTCGATCAGTGCCCAGAACTGGCGGCGCGAGAGGGGGTCAACGCCTGTGGTAGGCTCATCGAGAATCAGCAAATCGGGGTCGTGAATCAATGCACAACAGAGTCCCAGCTTCTGTTTCATCCCGCCGGAAAGTTGTTCTACGGCTCGATCCGAGAACGGCGCCAATCCGGTCCAGGTGAGCAATTCATTGATGCGCCGATGCCGTTCATCTCGACCATGCCCAAACAGCCGCCCAAAAAAATCAACGTTTTCGAAGACAGAAAGAGAGGGGTAAAGATTCTTGCCCAGCCCTTGCGGCATGTAGGCGATTCGTTTGCAGATTTGGTTGCGGCTGCTTGATATGGACATATCGTGCCCAAGTACGGTGACCCTACCCTGCTGGATAATGCGCACTCCGGCAATCAGCGACAGAAGACTGGATTTGCCCACACCATCCGGGCCGATCAGTCCGACGATGACACCCGATGGAATGTCCAGAGTGACTTGCTCAAGGGCACGAGTTTCCCCGTAGTACAGGCTTACGCCCTGCAACTGGGCAACGGGTTTGTTCACGGTAGCTTGATTTGTAGCCATTCGGGCCAAGGTGCCTTGGAATCAAGTTGGACATAGGCCATGCCGGGCAAACCGGTTTTGACCTGATTTCTATATTTCTCAAGGAGTTCTGGTGATATTTTCGCCTTGACTCGGAACATCAGCTTCACCCGTTCTGCCGCAGTTTCCACTGTTTTGGGTGTGAACTGGGACACGCTTGCGACGTAGGATATGGTCGCAGGGAATACATATTCTGGTGCGGCATCGAGCACAAGGCGTGCCTGAGCACCCAAGGCCACACGGCCCGCCTCGGTCGTGGGCAAAAAGAAAGTCATGAACACATCGCTGGTGTCGACGATATTCAGTACGCGTCCGCCGGGGGGCAGTACTTCACCCGGTTGGGCAACCCGATACTGAATCCGACCGTTGCAAGGTGCCTTGAGACTACTGTCATCAATGACGGATTGAATACGTTCGATAGATGCCTGCACTGCTTGCACGGATGTCTCGGCACTGATTTCCAATGACTTCGCCGTTGCAATGGCCGCCCGAGCAGCGGAAACCTGCGCCTGCGCTGCGGAGAGGGCGGCCTGTGCCGTAAGGAATTGTGCACGATCATCGTCCAGCGTCTGTTGGGGAATCATCTTGCTCTTCACCAGAGATTCGGTCCGTGCCAGTCGTTTGCGTGCTGCACCAAGTGTGGCTTCCTGCTGCGCAACTGTTGCCTGTGCGGCGGATAACTCGCTTTCACGTTGAGTGATCTGGTGCTTGGCTGTCTCGATATCCGCCCGGGCACGCGATAGTGAGGCCTCTACTTCCTGTTTCTGGGCCACGAGTGCGCGTGTATCCATGACGGCAAGTACTTGTCCTGCATGGACATAGTCGCCTTCATCTGCATTGATGGATTCGATTCGCCCGCCTGTGGTCGTTGAAACGTCTACCTCGACGGCTTCGATCCGCCCGTTGCCGCTAGCGAAGCCATCGGGCAACACTCGTGGGGTAATCTGCTGCCATGCCCACCAGGCCACAATGGCCAACAAGGCAGCGACGACTATGAGTCGCACCCATAAAATACTGCGTGATTTGTTCACAACACATGATTCCGTATCTGAATATCAATCCACAACGTACTTAGGCCATTGTAGGCCGCCGTGCGGGCCCGATCTACGCACAGGACATAAGTTAGCATGGAGCTTGAATGGATTCTGTCTTTGTAACCGCAAAACAGCGAGACGCGAACAGCCGATTTCACTGGCTTTTCTAACTGGATTCGCATTTCAGGAAGCGGCAATGAGAAGGGGGAGCAGAACGCTCCCCCTCAGACTGAGACATGGTTTAAGTTACACCCTCTGCGTGATACGACACGAGGCTGTGACGAATATCAACGACCGCCGCCACCACCACCACCACCGCCAGCGCCGCCAGCGCCGCCCATTCCGCTGCCACCGCCCATACCACCGTTCGGAGCTACGTTGTTACGCATGCCACCACCGCCGGGAGTCGGTGGTTGAGCTGGAAGCGTAACGCCGCGTTCTTTCGCCCGCTCTTGCATCTGTTCATGGTGTTCATATCTGAGACGCTCACGCTCCTGGGCCGTTTTAGCAGAACGCATTTTTGCGCGATATTCATTGCGTTCTTGCTGTGTCATTAGCTGGCTGCCGTAAATCGGGGTGCCATCATGCAGCCGATCTTGATCCCGCAAGCGGTCCTGATCTTTGAGTTGATCCTGATCATGGAGGCGATCCTGAATTTGATCACGATCCTGATCCGCAGCATAGGAACCGCCAACCATAAATGGCAGAGACATGGCCAAGGCCGAAACTAAGATTAACTTTTTCATAGTGTGTGACTCCTGACAGAAAGCGGGTTAAACAACCTGAAGCGCCAAGACCACCGTAACCCGTTCAATAGTGATGGCCAACGGGTCACAGATCAAACGATCTACACCGTCGTTCCATAATCTATGCTTATGGCTGCATGACTGCAAGTTCCAAGATGTTACAAAATGATGGGCTTCGTTTTTTATGTTGATTTGCATGAAAACCATCTAATTTACCGATAGTTGGATTTTAATTGGTGAACTGCATGGTAGGTATTGATTGCGGCGGATTAGAAAAATTTCTGTAGAATGTCGCAACCGTTAGCACCTTGTTCAGCACGAACCGTTGACTTGCCGGGGCTTCCCCAAAACATCGAATACCCCACGTCGCAAGACGACAACCATGCAGACAGAACCCATACAAATACCCCACCCCATCCCTACCGTTCATGAGCACAGTCCATGGCGCTTTTGCATTGCCCCGATGCTCGATTGGACTGATCGTCATTACCGCTTTCTCGCGCGTTTGATGACCCGAAATGCGCGGCTTTATACCGAAATGGTGACTACGGGTGCGTTAATGCATGGCGATGTTTCCCGTCATCTGCGATTCAACGAAGCTGAGCACCCGGTTGCTTTGCAGCTTGGCGGCAGTGATCCGGCTGATCTGGCGGTTTCCGCTATTTTGGGTGTCGAGTTCGGTTATGACGAAATCAACCTGAATGTCGGTTGTCCTAGCGATCGGGTGCAAAATGGCTCATTCGGCGCCTGTTTGATGGCGACTCCGAAAATTGTTGCAGATGGTGTGAGGACCATGCGAGAAGCTGTTGATGTGCCGATAACGGTCAAGACCCGGGTGGGTATCGACCGCAGCGACAGCTTTGAGGCTTTTGCCCGGTTTATTGATGTCGTGGCGGAGCAGGGTGGCTGTGATGTGTTCATCATTCACGCCCGCAAGGCCTGGCTCGATGGTCTCTCTCCCAAGGAGAACCGTGAAATCCCCCCTCTGCGTCGGGATTTTGTCTATCGCATTCAAGATGAGTATCCCGAGTTGACTTTCGTTCTGAACGGCAAACTCGAAACTCTGCCTGAAATGCAGACTGAACTGGCGCAGGTTCCCGGTGGCATTATGGTTGGTCGTGCCGCCTATCAACATATCGACTGGTTGAGGTTTGTCGACAAGACATTGTTTGATGCCGATGCGCTCGTTCCCACTCGTTCAGCCGTGATGCGGGGCTATAGAGAATATATGGTTCAGGCGCTTGAATTGGGTACCCCGATGCCCCCGTTGCTCAAGCCGTTGTTGACCCTGTTCAATGGCTTGCCGGGCGCGCGCGCATTTCGTCGGCATTTGTCCGAACAAGGTCCCAGGCGCAAAACCGATATCCACGTATTGGATGAAGCCTTGGCTTTGATTACCGATCAGGATGCCGTTGACAGTGCAGAGCTTGAATGGCGACTCTCCAGTCCCCATATCCCCGCAGATCAACAAGCCGGTTGAAGTGCCGGTAAACACTTGAGATTATCGGGAAATCCATCAGGTTTTCTGCTATCTTTCGCATCATTTTCAAGGTTTTGGAGTTCTGCGTGAGCACAACCAGTTACGACGTTTTAGCCCAAAACGAGGCGCCCAAAGTACCCGTTTCAACCCCATCAATGTCCGGCCGCAAGCTGCACATCAAGACTTGGGGCTGCCAGATGAACGAGTACGATTCATCGAAAATGGCGGATGTGCTGGGTGCCAATTCCGGCTTCATCGCCACCGATGATCCGGCCGAGGCGGATGTCTTGTTGCTGAATACCTGTTCGATCCGTGAAAAGGCACAGGAGAAAGTGTTCTCCCAGTTGGGACAATGGCGTCCGCTCAAGGACAAAAATCCTAATCTGATCATCGGGGTTGGCGGTTGCGTTGCCAGTCAGGAGGGGGCTTCCATTCGCACGCGCGCACCTTATGTCGACATCGTATTCGGACCACAAACCTTGCACCGTTTGCCTGAAATGGTCGCGGAAGTTGAGGCCAGTCGTAAGCCGGTGGTTGATATTTCATTTCCGGAGATCGAGAAATTCGATAATCTGCCCGCGCCGCGTGCGGAAGGCCCCACAGCGTTCGTATCCATTATGGAAGGCTGTTCGAAATACTGTTCTTTCTGCGTTGTTCCCTATACTCGCGGTGAAGAGATTTCACGCCCGTTCGATGACGTGATTGCCGAAGTGGCTGAGCTGGCCGAGCAGGGGGTGCGTGAAGTCAACCTGTTGGGTCAGAACGTCAACGCTTATCGAGGTGTGATGCACGATGGCCAGGTTGCCGATCTTGCCCTGCTGATCGAGTACATCGCGCGAATCGATTCCATTGGCCGGATTCGCTTTACCACCTCCCACCCGGTTGAGTTCACCGACCGGCTGATTGAAGCCTATCGTAATGTTCCCAAGCTGGCGGCGTTTCTGCACTTGCCGGTACAGGCGGGATCGGATCGGATTCTGGCGTTGATGAAGCGTGGGCACACGGTCATCGAATACAAGGCGAAGTTGCGCAAACTCATGGCCGCCCGTCCGGGCATTTCATTGTCCTCGGATTTCATCATCGGCTTTCCCGGAGAAACCGAAGAAGATTTCGAAGCGACCATGAAACTCGTGACCGATATGCATTTCGATCACTCGTTCAGCTTCGTCTACAGTGCGCGCCCGGGCACACCAGCCGCCAGTCTGCCTGACGACCAGCCAGAAGCGATAAAGAAAGCACGTCTGCATCGTTTGCAGGCGCAAATCACTGCGCAGGAACAGGCTATTTCCCAAGGTATGCTCGATACGGTTCAGACCATTCTGGTGACCGGTCCATCCAAAAAAGATCCGAATGAGTTGGTGGGCAAGACAGAGAACAACCGCAGCGTTATTTTCAAGGCGCGCCCGGAATTGGCCGGGTTGTTCGTGGACGTGCGCATCACGGATGTTAAGCCCAATTCGCTGCGCGCAGACTTCGTCGGCATCAACCAGATGGATTTGACGCGCGCTAAAGCCCGCAACCTGGTGGCTGCCTGATGGCCGATCCACAGATGCCTGATTCAAGTATGTTGCCGATCGATCAACGTACCGCCCGGCTTGACTTCACGTTGGCCGTCGACCCGGAAAGCGGGTTGGACAATGAACGATTAGTCAATCTTGCCGGTTCCTTTGATGCCCACCTGCGAGTAATCGAACGCCGCATGGGCGTGGAAATCAATCATCGCGGGTCGGATTTCTCCGTGATTGGCGAAGTAAAAACCACCCAGCAGGTTGAGAAAGCGATTCGTGATTTATACGAACTCTCGGCTTCGGAAATCATCGATCTTGAACGCGTGAATCTTTTCCTTCAGGCCGCAGGTTTGCAGGATGATGCCCCTGCGGCCGCGGATGAAATTCAGATTCGAACCCAACGCGGTATCGTTCGTGGTCGAGGCGCGAGGCAGATTCGTTATCTGCAATCCATTGCCCATTTCGATCTCAATTTTGGTATCGGTCCAGCGGGTACGGGCAAGACCTATCTTGCGGTAGCCAGCGCAGTTGATGCTCTGGAACGTGGAGCGGTGCAACGGATCGTGTTAGTTCGCCCCGCCGTTGAAGCCGGAGAGAAACTGGGCTTTCTGCCGGGCGATCTGGCGCAAAAGATCGACCCGTACTTGCGGCCAATGTACGACGCACTCTACGAAATGTTGGGGTTCGACAAGGTTTCCAAATTGATCGAACGTCAGGTGATTGAAGTGGCCCCCTTGGCGTTCATGCGCGGGCGTACCTTGAACGAATCGTTTGTCATCCTCGATGAAGCACAGAACACCACCATCGAGCAGATGAAAATGTTCCTGACTCGCATCGGGTTCGGGAGTAAGGCCGTGGTCACAGGTGATGTGACGCAAATCGATTTGCCCCGCGGCATCACGTCCGGTCTGCGTGATGCTATTGATGTGTTGAGTGAGGTGGATTCGGTTGCCTTTACTTTCTTTCAGGCTCGGGATGTGGTGCGCCACCCGTTGGTGATGCGCATCGTCAATGCATATGAGGCGCGGGAGCAGAAGAAGTGAGTGAACGTGTCACGGTGATTCGTCAGAAGGCGAGTGTACTTCGTTGCCCGACGGCAGTTCGCATGCAGCCCTGGGTACAAGCAGCACTGGATGCGGCCGATCATCAGGAGCCTGTTGCGCTGACCATCCGTTTTGTTGATGAGGACGAAGGTTTATCGCTGAATCAACAGTATCGTCATAAAAAATATGCGACGAATGTGCTTTCATTCCCCTATGAAGAGCCAGCGTTTCCTGAAGACTTGGCGGATTCAGACGACCCCACCTATCTCGGTGATCTGGTGATTTGCATGCCGGTCGTTCTGAGTGAGGCAGTAACTCAACACAAACTGCCTGCCATTCATACGGCACATCTTGTCGTACATGGCGTATTGCACCTGCTGGGCTACGATCACGAAACGGATGCCGAAGCAGAACAGATGGAACAGATCGAGGTGAATGCCATGCACCAACTCGGATTTGAAAACCCTTATATCGCAGATTAATCTGGCCGTTGAATTTGGCCCAAACTTTAACTCTTGGCTTTTATTTTCAGAGGTACAAACAAGACCATGGACGAAGACTCGAGTCCTTCGCGCAGCGACGAACCTAGCTGGTTTGCTCGGCTGCGCCAACAGTGGTGCATCAATCAGATCAAGAGTTGCTCGGATATTCTGACCGTGGCCAAGGCGGCCGCAGAAAAGGAAATCATCCCGCACTCCACCGCAAGCCTGATTGATTCAGTACTCGAATTCCATGACTCGCGCGTACGTGATGTCATGATCCCCCGGGGGCAGATGGATGTCATCAACATTGGATCCACTTTGCCGCAAATTCTTTCCGAAATTGCTGAAACCGGGCATTCGCGCTATCCAGTCATTCTGGAAAACCGGGACGAAATTACCGGGATCCTTCTGGTAAAGGAACTTCTGCATTTTTATGCGGGAACTCCTTCTGCAGAGGACATTGCAGGTTTCACCCTCAAAAACCACATTCGTTCTGCCTTGTATGTCCCTGAAAGTAAGCGACTCGATGTGCTCCTCGCAGAGTTTCGCCTGACGCGCACACATATGGCCATCGTACTGGATGAGTTCGGTGGTGTGGCGGGTCTGGTTACCATTGAAGACGTACTTGAAGAAATTGTAGGCGACATCGACGATGAGTACGACACGGCCGAGCCAGTGCATATCCGGGAGCAGTCTGCCAACCGATTCACTGTCCGTGCGTTGACGCCCATCGATGAGTTCAATGCTCACTTCGGTACTGACTTCTCTGATGATGAATACGACACCATCGGAGGCTTCATCACGCATGAACTTGGGCATCTGCCGCGTCGCGGGGAAGTGGTTTGTGTCGGCGGATATGAATTCAAGATTCTCGGAGCAGACAAGCGACGGTTGCATTTACTGCTGGTCACGGTGATGACTCCAAGTCAGATCGAGAGTGAATCCACCCCGGATCACACCGGATGACTTCGATCGCGGCACTGCGCGACCGAATGAGTCTACGCTTCCGATTACTGATCTCCCTGATCGCAGGCGGGGTGCTGCCGCTAGCGTTCGCTCCCATAGGCTTCTGGCCGCTCAGTATTCTTAGTCCTGCTTTATTGCTTCTGTTGCTACCGGGGTTATCTTGGCGCGGTGCCATGGCCTTGGGCTTCGCCTACGGTTTGGGCCAATTTGGCGTGGGCGTGAGTTGGCTGTACGAGAGCTTTACGCTGTTCGGCGGTGCCGTGGCCCCACTGGCTGCTTTGATAACCGGGTTGTTCGTCGCCGCTATCTCCATCTATCCCTCGTTGACGATGGTGCTCGTGCGCATTTCATGTGGGGAAACGGAGCACCTTCTACCCCGACACGTTCTGGCCTTTACCGGAAGCTGGATATTCCTCGAATGGTTACGCGGATGGGTTTTCAGCGGTTTCCCGTGGCTTGATCTCGGAATCGCCCAAACTTCCGGTCCATTGGGTGGTTTTTTTCCCATTGTTGGCGAGTACGGAGTCGGCATGATCGTCCTGATTCTGGCCGGATCACTGGCATTGTCGGCAGATCATCTACTCGACCGCACAAGGAAGTATTGGAAGCCATTTTCGGTTTTGCTGATGTCCTTGGCATTTTTCCTCGTTGCCGGTCACTTTCTTGCCAAGGTGCAGTGGACGCACCCAAGCGGAAAGCCTTTGTCTGTTGGTTTGGCGCAAGCCAATGTTCCGCAGATGCAGAAGTTTGACCCCGCTTTTCTGACCAAAACCCTGCAAACCTACATGACATTGACCGAGGAAATGGGCAATGTCGATTTGGTGATCTGGCCGGAAACTGCCGTACCGGATGTGCTTGATGATCTCGTCTGGTTCAAGAAACTTTTGCAGACTCGTGCTGCCGAACGACATCAGGACTTTCTTGTGGGCGCCTTTACTCAGGACACGAGTGGGCATTACTTCAATAGTCTGGTCGGTATTCCTGAGACGGTCGGACAACATCGCAAGGTCCATCTTGTGCCTTTCGGTGAGTACATGCCCTTGCGTCCGATTGTCGATCTGTTTGCAGGGATGATCGATATTCCGATGTCAGATCTGACGCCGGGAACCGTCGATCAGCCACTGCCCGTAGTGCAAGGGGTCAAGGTTGGGGCGTCGATCTGCTATGAGGCCGATTTTGCTCGCGACATCCGCCATACGTTGCCACAGGCTGGTTTTCTGGTGAATGTCTCCAATGACTCCTGGTTCGGTAATAGCCTTGCGCCGCATCAGAACCTCCAAATGGCGCAGGTGCGCTCAATGGAATTCGGTCGTCCCATGATTCGAGCAACCAATACCGGGATCTCGGCTTTCATCGATACGCAAGGGCAGGTCACAAAGCGCATCGGTGTGGACGAGCAGGGAATCCTGGTCGGAAGTGTCCAGCCATACGCGGGCGATACTCCGTACTTTCGGCTGCAATCCTGGCCAATAATTGTTTTTGGCGCTCTATTGATGGTGTTGGCGTGGCTTAGAAGGCGGCGTTGATCGATCTTTTGGGAACCTGAGCGGTTAACATTGCTCAAAAGCGGCATTGCCCGCACAAATCATTTAAAGGAACACGATGCAACCTGATCCCAATGATCTAACACCAGATGTACAGGCCCTGGCTAATCAGTCACGCCGTTTCAACCGGGCCTTCTTCGCTACCGTGTGGGCACTGGCGAAACCGTACTTCCTCCATTCGGAAGATCGGTGGAAGGCACGTGGATTCCTGATCGCCATCATTGCAACCACATTGCTGCTGGTGTTCATCAATCTCCAGATCACCGATTGGTACAACCGCTTCTACAATGCACTGCAAAATTACGATCAGGCGGGTTTCTGGAAGCTGCTGGGAGAATTTGCATTACTGGCTTTCGGCGCCATTGCACTCAGCGTTTACCAAACCTATCTTTCCCAGCTGCTGGACTTGCGATGGCGACGTTGGTTGACGGGGGATTATCTATCCCGTTACCTGTCGGCTCAAACGTATTACCACATGGAAATTTTCCAGCGTGGGCAGGATAACCCTGATCAACGAATTGCCGACGATCTCAACCTGTTTTCGCAGTTGACGACCAGTCTTTTAACCGGTCTCTTGAGTTCGGTCGCCAATCTGGTGGCCTTTATCGGCTTGTTGTGGGTGTTGTCTTCGAAGGTGGTCATTCCTTGGGGCGGAGCCATGCATCATGTGCCCGGGTTTCTGGTCTGGGTGGCCTTGATCTATGCGGTCGTCTGGACCTGGGTGGCAGCTAAAGTCGGTAACCCGCTGATCTGGCTTAATTTCAACCAGCAGCGGCTGCAGGCTGATTTCCGCTTCAGCTTGATTCGCCTGCGTGAAAATAGTGAGGCTGTCGCTTTCTACGGTGGCGAGAACAAGGAGCAGGCACAATTTCATACCCGCTTCGATCGAGTATTCGATAACTATAAACGTTTGATTTTGCGTCAGAAGCGATTCAACTGGTTCAGCAGTTATTTCAGTCAGGTGGCTGTGATCCTGCCATTTCTTGCCGCGGCGGCCGCCTATTTCAGCAAAGCGGTTCCACTGGGTTTTTTGATGCAGATCAGCTCGGCCTTCGGTAATGTACAGAGCTCGTTCGCCTACATCGCGCAAAGTTACGACAATTTCGCTCAATGGCATGCGGTTGTCGATCGTTTGCATGGCTTTCGGAGTCTGGTGCAGAAAGTCGAGTTGTTGCATGAGACCGAAGTCAAAATCGAGCACAGCCCGAGTTCGGGAGAAGATGTCGTGCTCGGTGTTCATCAGTTGTCGATTTATTTGCCGGATGATCGTCGTTTGCTGAATCATGTCGATTTCACGCTGGGAGCGGGGGAGCGACTATTGATCATGGGTCGATCCGGATCAGGCAAGAGTACCTTGTTGCGTGCATTGGCTGGTATCTGGCCATTCGGTGAGGGGCGAATTGAACTGCCAGAAGGGAGCAAGACCTTGTTCCTGCCACAAAAGCCTTATTTGCCACTCGGTAGTCTGCGTGAAGCCCTGTTGTACCCGCAAGCGGCTCAGGATACGAGCGATGAAGTGCTTGGCGAGGTGTTGACAGCAGTCGGGTTAGGTGAGCTTCAACCCAGCCTGGATGCAATTGAGCCATGGTCGATGATTTTGTCACTCGGCGAGCAACAGCGAATCGCCATGGCTCGTGTGCTTTTGCAGCGACCCCGACTCGTCTTCTTGGATGAGGCAACTTCAGCCCTCGATGAGTCCAGCGAAAGAACGCTATATGAACAGTTGATCGCGCAGAATCCGAAAATGACAGTCGTTAGTGTCGGGCATCGCTCCAGTTTGTGTCACCTACACAGCAGGCGCTGGACGTTGGAAGGGGCTCAATTCGTAGAAACCATAGAAATCTGACCTCGGAAATCTGGCGATTACTGCCTGGCTTACCGGTTTGCGTCAAACCCTCAGTCGGGTCGGATTCAAGCTCTTACATCGAGTACGCTGCCGATACTGCCAGCTGATGCAACTGGTTTGGGGCTGTTTTGAACTACAGCATCCAGCAGGGGCAGAATGCTCTGAGCCTGGATGTCCTGTGACTTTTTCAGCATTGCGACCTGAGCCACTTCCTGAACTTGCGACTGGGATGTCGACTGAGCATAGTTTTGCACCAGTGCTGCAATGCTCGAAATAGCGTTACTCATGTGGGCTCCTGAAATGATGCTCCGGCCTCGGGCGTGCTTGGACCGTGGGAGATGGATTGTTGATTCGTGCCGTGGTAAGGCTCTTCGTGTATCAATACATCGGCACCGGGGAATATTTCTTGAATCTGTTCTGCGACCTCGTCGCCGATGACGTGAGCGTGTGCTAGATCGAGATCATTTTGCAGGTAGATATACAGCTGAATGATCATGGTGCGTCCAGCCATGCGCGTGCGTATATGATCTGCCGCCTCCACACGAGGATGACTGACTGCAATGGCGTGAATACGAGCTTCACTGCCATCGAGCACCTCCCGATCCATTAACTGATCCATCGCCTTGCGCCCGACAAACCAAGCGCTGAACAAGATAAACCCGCCTACGGACGCACCGAATATAGGATCGATCCAGTGCACGCCTTGGTGAGCCAGCCACAAAGCCGCAATCGTAGCGGCATTGACCAGAAAATCCGATCCGTAATGCGCTGAATCAGCCTTGATTGCAGGGGATTGGGTGACGCGAATTACGTGGCGTTGAAATAGGAGCAGAACACCTGTTGCCATCATCGATATGATCATCACGGCAATGCCTAGGTTGACGGTTTCTACCGTTTGGGGACGAATCAGGCGTTGAACGGCTTCAAGCAACAAGAACACACCTGAACCTGCAATGAAAGTGGCCTGGGCCAGCGCTGCCAATGGTTCGGCCTTGCCGTGGCCAAACCGGTGATCTTCATCCGGGGGTTGCAGTGCGATTCGAACTGCAATCAAGGTGACGAGAGAAGCGAAAAGATCCATCGTCGAGTCGATCAAGGACGCCATCATACTGACCGCGTTGGTGCTGATCGACGCCACCAGTTTTAGTGCGATCAACATGATCGCAACTCCAACAGAGGCAATGGTGACTCGTCTCAGCAGTTTCTCTTCCCGATGGGACATGGCATTACCTAAATAAAATAATTAGACCGATCTAAACAAATAGCAAACAACTTGTTGATTTAATTGTATCATTCTTGTCGTTGGTTTGTGGAATCCGGGGTGATTCCCTTCGCTCTTTTTTCTGAAAAATACCGTGATTGGGATTTTGTCTTGCATATGAATGATGAGAACAAGTACCACCACCATTTGCATTTTTGGATAATTCGCTCGTTATTAACTAGGGTGCTACTTTATTCTTGGCGTGGACTATTCACAGAAAGATTCAGGTTTTGATTTTCTGTAAACCTAGATATGGCGCGTTTTTTGCTAATTTAGGCGAGCATTTGTTCAATGAGGCTTTTATGTATCCACGAATACAAACCACGACAGATGGGCAAAGAATCGCTCAGTGTGAGCAGTTCACTGTGCGTTCCGCCTTTCAACCGATCGTCAGCGTAGCGCACCAGCGTATTGTCGGATATGAAGGCCTGGCACGAATTTTTGATGCCGATGGTTCACCACGCTCGCCCGCAGACTTGTTCCAATCCATCACTGATATCGAATTTCTGGTTCGCGCAGACCGCGCCTGTCGAGAGTTGCACTTAAAGAACTTCATGCACGCCAACCTTGAGTCGCGCTGGTTGTTTCTTAATGTGCATCCGCTCGTAGCCATGCATGGACATCAGTTCGGTTCTTTTTTCGCACCGCTTTTGCAAACACTGAATATAGAAGGTTGGCGCATTGTTATTGAGGTGGTCGAGTCGGAACTACCCGATGAAACTCAGCTTATGGAGTCCATCGAGTTTTATCGTTCCCTTGGTTGTCTGATCGCCCTTGATGACTTTGGTGTGGGCGGCTCCCAGTTCACCCGCCTGTGGCGTATCAATGCGGACATCGTCAAACTTGACCGTAGTTTGATCGTCGAATCCGAGCATTCTTATCGTGCGCAGCGTACTTTGCCCTCACTGGTAGCCATGATCCACGAAGCGGGCAGCATGGTGTTGCAGGAGGGTATCGAAACGCCAAAACAGCTGGCTATGGCACTGAGCTCCGATGTCGATCTGCTGCAGGGGTTTGGCTTGGCCAGACCTGCCATGCTGGGGCAAACGGAAGAATTTAATCGTGATTTCCTTGATCAGGGGTTGAAGGATAGTTCGCTTGAAATGGATCGAGCCGATTACAACCTCCATCAACAAATTGTTTCAGTCACCGAGCGTTTTGAGGATATGTTGGTTGCACTGGAACGGGGCGAATCACTCCAGAATGCTTCACGTGCTTTGTTGTCCATGGCAATCGTTGCCCGCGTATTTGTGTTGGATGCAAGGGGTTATCAGGTGGCAGAAACCATTCACGGTGCATTCGCACCGGTTTCGATCAAGAATCGGTTTCGGCCTCTGGCACACGCCGAAGGCGCATGCTGGGCAAAGCGTCCTTATTTCCGTCGAGCCATGATCGAACCCAGCATGGTCCAGATCAGTCGCCCCTATCTGTCGGTCGCGGGCGGGAATTTGTGCCGCACGCTGTCTTATTGTCGGGGGCATGCACCAGATCATGGCATTAAAGTCGTTTGCTGTGATATCAACTGGTTGGATGTTTAAAGCCGGCGATTCCCTCTAGGCGGGAATAGTCGATTCCCGCCCTGTCACTGCAAGTGTCATAGAATGGAGCCATTGGCGGCCTCGAACCTGTGTTGATGATTTGGACGATTGTCGGTTCAGCGTGCGAGGCGACTTGAGAAAATACTGGTAGCGACAGGCGGTATCGAAATTGAGTCCACTCCCATTTGCAAGCGCTACAACTACTCGGATTGGCATTACCGGCCTTTCTCAGGCCGGTAAATCCACCCTGATCACGTCGATCATCAATCATCTTGAAAATGCCCGCCGAGGCTCACTTATCCAACAATCGGTTCTATCGGATGTCGCGCACGGGTTGTGGCGGCGGGATGCGCCCCATGCTTTCGATTATGACGCGGGATTACGGGCACTCACACATAGTCCGCCGTACTGGCCGGCTTCGACCACCGACTGGTCGATCGCTCGAATCGAACTCACGATGTCGCGCTCCTGGTATTCCCCTAAACCACGCAAGAGAATTATCGAACTTTTCGATTATCCCGGTGAATGGCTCATGGATCTCAGCCTGTTGGACTGGGATTTCGCCCAGTTTTGTCAGGCCCTGTGGGGATGGTGCAGTCAGTCGCCGCGGTTGGAATTGGGCAGTGCGCTTATTCAGGAGTTGTCTGCCATTGATCCTTTGGAACCCGTGGATCGATCATATCTTTCGCAGTTGCAACAGCGCTGGGCGGATTTTCTCGCCGATTGCCGGTTACCGCCGCACCAACTCAGCCAAAATCTGCCGGGACGGTTTCTGCTGTCCGGTGCAGGTTACACACCTAGCGACAAGCCTTTTGTGCCTTTGTTTTCCATTAACTTGGCAGGCGGGGCGGTGCCGGACAAGTTCCCTGCCCAATCATGGGGCGCGGTGTGTGCGCATCACTTCAGGGCTTACCGCGATCACGAAGCACGACCGTTTTTCGAACGGCACTTTCAGAGTCTTGATGCCCAGGTGATTCTCATCGATCTGTTGGGTGCGATGACTGCCGGACAGGAAGCGCTCAAAGACATGCGTGCCGCGCTCGACAGCGTATTACAGCCTTTCCGCTATGGGCAGGATCATTGGCTTGGACGGTTGTTTCGTCGTCGAATTCGTCGTGTGGCAGTTTGTGCAACCAAGATCGATCATCTGTTGCCCGAAGATCAGAAACGGATGCAATCCTTACTGGAATCCTATCTGTACGAAACGGTGCAGCGGCTGGCGGCGGAGGATATCGAAGTCAATGTGATGGCCATCGCCGCTGTTCAATCGGCCAAGCTACAGGAGTCCGCAGATCATTCTCAAAGCCTGATTGGTCGGGATAAACGCACGGGGGAACGTATTCGCTTCACACCGCCACACCTGCCAGACAATCTACCGCATGCCCTGAATCTCAAGATTGAGGACTTGCCGCAACTTTCACCACCGGAAGGTCTCGATCGGGTGCAGGCTTTCCCCGCACGTCGAATCGACCAGTTACTTGCTTTTCTTCTGGCTGAATAAGAGTTTGATAAGACAATGAATGAACAAGAAAAACACAACGACTTGCGTACGATCATACATGCCGTTGGCGATGACGTGCCCACGGTCGATGCGGCCGGAATCCGAAGGGATGCGAAACCGGAAGAAGAGCCTGAACCACTTTTGCCCCCGGCCCGTAGCCATTGGCTGAGTCGTTTGGTCGCAACGGCCTTGCTGGTCTGGATGGGGGTGGTCTGGAGTCAGGCCGTGGTTTGGGGCTGGTCGCTCAGCCCTTGGGCGGGCGTGGCTCTGCTTGCGATTGGAAGTGCAATCGTTGTCGGGTTCCTGATTCTGGCATGGCAGGCTCATCGGGCGAGGCGGCAGATCGATGAAATTGCCCGAATTCAAGCCTATTTCAAACAAGCAATCGGCAATCCTTACGGCACCAATTCTGCGCACGCTGGCATGAGTGAATGGGTGCAGCGTATCAAACACCTCTATCGACGCAGTCCACGCAGTGACGAACTATGGCAAGGGCTGGCCGATGTGGACGAAAGCTGGAGCACCAAGGAGCTCGCCGATCACCTCAGCCGATGGTATGGCGTACAGGATGCACAGGCCGCACAACTGGTAAAGCGTGAATCGACGCGTACAGGGGTGTTTATCGCCGCAAGCCCATATCCCGCGCTTGATCTGCTCCTGGTGGCGTGGAGAAATGCGGCCATGGTTGAGCGAGTCGCTGAGATTTACGGGCTGAAATTATCGGTCACCGCACGCTGGGGTCTGTATCAGATGATTCTCAGGAACATTGCCTTTACTACGGTCACCGAGACGATGCTCGATTCTGTTAGCCAGTCCTGGTTGTCGAATATTCTGCTGCAAGTCGGCGTCCGGGCGGGGCAGGGTGTGGGTGTCGCGCTGTACTCGATTCGTATCGGACATCAAACGATGAGGCTGTGTCGGGTCGTGCCTGAAGACCGTCCATTGGTTGATCGGAACATTGCAAAGATGGTTGTTGATGCGGTTCGCGGCAAGGCGTAATTTTGCCTCAAAATGGACACTCTGCTTAGTTGATTGAACCAAAATGGTGCTAATTGAGCGGTTGTGAACGCTTCTTTATTTATGAAATCTTCGTTAATGAATTAGCAAGCACTTATCTAGTTGATATTTTAATGGATGTATAATTCCCGACTCTTTTGGTCTGTTTTTTGCTGATAGCACCGTGTTAACTGTAACCGTTGTGAGTAAGCAAAAATGTCATCCCTAAAAAGTGAATCCATGTCCTTGTCGCCTTACGAGCGACGTTGGTTGCCTTGGTTTGGGGCTAATAATTTTTTCGGCCTGAAGTGGTCCTGTTTTCTTAATCGCAAAATGTATCCTGTGATTGAGCGAACCTTTGAGGGTATTGCTTCAACACGGGTCAAGCTTATCCAATCGTGGGCCGAAAGCCATTGGGCTCATTTGTCGCATTTGGCTGAGGATTTTTCGAGCTCGCTTAATACGGTCGCCCCGCAGATTCTGCAAGAAAAGCGATTGGCGATGCCGGATTTCTCCGAGCTCTTCTTCATTGACACAGATGGTGCGGTCGTCGTGTCCAGCTATACCCCGCGTCTTGGCGTTCGTGATCTGGACTATCGAGCAGTACAGAAAGGTCTGCGTGCACCGTTCCTTCACGGGCCGTATGCGGATCAGGCAACCAATGCCATCGGGGCATCGACCTCACGGTTTCACGATGAAGTGACTTTGATGTTCTACCAGCCGGTAAAACAAAACGGTGAGACCATCGGATGTCTGTGCGGTCGGATACCCAACGATGTGCTCGGCGATTTGATTCAGCGTGAGGCCGGGCATATCTACCCTGAATCCGGTGACAACTACGTATTCATGGTTGAGTCGAATTTCAATCCGACCGTCAGCGTCGGTACGGCACTATCCCGATCACGGTTCGAAGACGATACATTCGCCCACGGAGAAAATCTCAAAAGTGGCGTGCATACCAATTGGGGGACGGTGAAGGTCCAAAAACACACCGAGCTTGAACTTCGCTTTACAGATCCGGCCACGGGGCAACTCCATCCCGGTGTACGAGAAACCATAAGGAAGGGGCAGAATCTTTTTGTCACTTACCCGGGTTACTCCGATTACCGCCACATCCCCGTGATCGGAAAGGGGGTTACGTTCCAGTTGCCGGGTTCTCCCGACCGTTGGGGGATGATGTGTGAAGCGGATTTGGCGGAAGTGTACCGGCGACGATCGATCAGCTTCAAACTCATGAGCCTGTTTCTGCTCATTATGGGACTAGTAGCAGGTGCCGGTGCATTGATCGAAATGGCGGCCGCGCAATTCATGCCCGATTTGCCCCACTCGGTAACTACAGGACTCAAGGCTTCGCTGTATCTGCTGGGCGCTCTGGTCTTCTACCGTATGGGACCATCGCGCACGTCGAGGAAAATTGATGAAATGACAGAAGTCATCCGTGCGATCGCAGAAGGGGGTGGAAACCTACGACAAAGACTGGAGCCTCAAAATCTGGCAAACGATCAAACCGGGGACATGGGACGCTGGATCAATAGTTTCATTGATAATCTGGATGGTATTGTCGGGCACGTCATCAACGCGGCAGGTGAGGTGAAGCAGACCAATCAGCTGATGTTCGAACGAAACAGCATGGTTTTGAGCACTTCTGCCGCAGTGTCTGAAACGGCTAAACAGATGTTGAATCTTATCGAGCAACAGCTTGGTGAAATCGAACTTTCCTCGCAAACAGCTGAACGTATGAAACAGACAATGGCCAAGGTCGTTGAGGATGCCCGGTCCCAGTTCGATTCCGTTCGATCCGGTACCCAAACGATTCGAGATGTTGTTGAGACATCTGCTCGTACCGTTCAATCGCTTGATAGCCGCACGGTTGAAATTGGGAATATTGTGCAAGTGATTTCTGATATTGCCGATCAGACCAATCTACTGGCCCTGAATGCTGCCATCGAAGCGGCCCGTGCAGGTGAGCATGGCCGCGGATTTACAGTCGTCGCAGAAGAGGTCAGAAATCTTGCCCTGCGAACCGCAAATGCGACTCAGGACATCGGTTCGATGATTCAGAGCATACAGAAGGAAACCCGGGATGCCGTTTCGTTCATGGAGGGCGGCGTCGGTGGCGTCGATAAGAGTTTGCGATTGGCTGAGTCCGTGTCATCGGAAAACAGCGAATTGCAGGATGTTGTCGCCTGCATGTTCGAGCGAATCGAACGAATCGAGTCGGGCAGCCGCCAGTATGGGCAAACCATCCGTGATGTTTCTGCGATCACGGCGGATATGAATCAGTCCATTGTCGGCATGCAGGTGAGCGCGGATCAGGTGCGTCATACAGCGGACAAGTTGCATCGCCTGGTTGGGCAGTTTCAAGTGAGCTGAGACATGAACCGCCTTCTGACGGGCAATGATTGATTCAATAAAAAACCAGCCATCCGGCTGGTTTATGTTTGGCGAACAGTTCGGTTAGGAAATTAGTCTATGTCGCCAACTGCCAGGTACTCTGCAACATCCAGTGCGGCATAGGTCAAAACGCCATCGGCTCCAGCTCTACGGAAGCCCATCATGGTTTCCAGCAGACATTTGCGCCAATCGAGCCAGCCATTGTCGGCCGCTGCGCGGAGCATGGCGTACTCACCGGAAACATGGTACGCAAAGGTGGGCACTTTTAACTCGGTCTTGATACGACGCACGATATCGAGGTAAGGGATCCCCGGTTTGACCATGACCATGTCCGCACCCTCGCTCAAATCCATGGCCACTTCATGCAATGCTTCATCAGAATTGGCTGGATCCATCTGGTAGGTTTTTTTATCGGCTTTACCCAGATTTCCGGCAGAACCGACAGCATCACGGAATGGACCGTAAAAGCTCGAAGCATACTTCGCGCTGTAGGCCATGATTCGGGTATGTATGTGTCCGGAAGCTTCCAGTTGTTGACGGATAGCACCAATGCGCCCATCCATCATGTCTGAGGGGGCCACGATATCAGCCCCGGCCGCAGCGTGTGACAACGCCTGCTTGACCAGAACTTCCGTAGTCTCGTCATTCAGCACATAGCCATTGGCATCGGTAAGACCATCCTGTCCGTGCGTGGTGTAAGGATCCAGTGCGACATCGGTCATGATGCCCAGATGCGGGAAGGTGTTCTTCAATTCCCGAATGCAGCGTTGGACCAGTCCATCAGGGTCATAGGCAGCTTCGGCATTGGGCGATTTTGCACTCATTGGGGTGACCGGAAAAAGGGCAAGGGCTGGTATGCCCAGGCTCTGAGCCCGGTCAGCCGTATCCAGCAGCAGATCGATACTCTGTCGATAAACGCCTGGCAAAGACGAAATCGGCTCCTGTTCCCCATGTCCTTCGAGGACGAACACCGGAAGAATCAGATCATTCGCTGAGAGGGTGTTTTCCTGCATCATCCGACGACTGAAATCATCGCGACGCATTCGACGCGGACGGTGGGCTGGGAAAGGGCGATTAATCATTTTGGTTTGCTCCTGAAGTGAGATGCCACTCGTACGGCTGTATGTCGGCGGCGGCAACATTCTGAGACTGCGTACCAGTTATGGGTTATCTGGATTACACATTGAACAGGAAGTTCAAAATATCCCCATCCTTGACGACATATTCCTTGCCTTCCGCTCGCATTTTTCCTGCTTCCTTGGCGCCTTGTTCACCCTTGTACTGGATGAAGTCGTCATAAGCGATGGTTTGAGCGCGAATGAAGCCCCGTTCGAAATCGGTATGAATGACGCCCGCGGCCTGTGGCGCGGTGTCGCCTTTGTGGATAGTCCACGCACGCACTTCCTTAACACCGGCCGTGAAATAGGTCTGCAGGCCGAGCAGGGCGTAACCTGCGCGAATCACTCGGTTCAAGCCCGGTTCGGACTGCCCGATTTCCGAGAGAAACTCATTTCGGTCCTCGTCATCCAGTTGCATGATCTCGGCTTCGATCGTTGCACATACCGGCACGACTGGAGCGTTCTCTTTTGCAGCATGGGCTTCGACGGCTTCCAGGTAAGGGTTATTGGTGAAACCGTCTTCACTCACGTTGGCGATGTACATGATGGGTTTTACAGTCAGCAATTGCAGATCGCGGATGACGGCCAGTTCTTCGCTGCTCAAGCCTAAGGCTCGGACGGGTTTGACTTCATTCAGTCCGACAATGATTTTTTCAAGCACGGCCTTGCGGGCGATGGCTTCCTTGTTGACGCCGGACTTGCTCGCCTTGATGGCTCTGTCCAGATTGCGAGTGACGATATCAAGATCTGAAAGTACCAGTTCGGTGTTGATGATTTCGATATCACTCAAAGGGTCTACCTTGCCAGCGACATGGATGATGTCATCGTTGTCAAAGCAGCGAACGACCTGTGCGATGGCATCTGTCTCGCGAATGTTGGTCAGGAACTGATTGCCTAGTCCTTCACCTTTGGATGCACCCTTGACCAGGCCCGCAATATCGACGAATTCCATCGTTGTCGGCAGAACACGCTCTGGTTTGACGATTTCCGCCAATGCATCAAGGCGAGGGTCGGGCATGGCGACAATGCCGACATTGGGTTCAATGGTACAGAAAGGATAGTTTTCCGCCTGAATGTTGGCTTTGGTCAACGCGTTGAACAGTGTGGATTTGCCCACATTCGGCAGGCCGACGATGCCGCAATTAAAACCCATGGAATGTCTCCGAGAACGGTAAAAAATAAAAAAGGTGGGTCATTATAGACGTCAGAGTCAACGTAAGGGCATTTATGCTTCTGCGGTAAATGCGTTGATTCGTTGTGTGGATTTGGCCGGATCGATATCAAGCAGGGTGTCGATTTCGTCTACGGCATGGCGGATACTCCCATCGATCAACTTGCGTTCAGATGCCGGTGGGTTGGTCAGTACGAAACCGACGACCTGATCCCGGTGTCCGGGGTGACCAATGCCAATCCGTAAACGCCAGAAGTTGGGCGTACCCAACTGGGCCTGAATATCCTTCAGGCCATTGTGTCCGCCGTGACTGCCGCCGATCTTCAGTTTCATTTTACCCGGAAGCAGATCCAGCTCGTCGTGAACGACAAGAATTGATTCCGCGGGAATCTTGTAGAAATTCGCGACCGCAGCGACTGACTTGCCGGAAAGGTTCATGAAGGTTTGTGGCTTGATCAGTCGTCGATCGACCTGTTTCACTGAGATGCGAAGCATATCGCAGTGGAATTTGGTGTCTGAGCTGAGATGACCGCCCCAGTGTCTGGCCAGTTCATCAATGAACCAGAAACCCGCATTATGACGGGTCGATTCATATTTGCTGCCGGGATTCCCCAGCCCCACAATAAGTTGAATCGTCATGAGATCACCTGATGCCCTCTGATGAAAGCGTTGATGAATGAACAGGGTGTAATAAAAAACCGCCGCATCTTTACTTCACCCAGTGAAGTCAGAGGCGGCGGTTTGGGTCCGGGCTTAACCCAGATTATTCTTCTGATTCGGCTTCTGCAGACTTGTCTACTTTCGGCGCATGAATCGCTACCACGCCAACGTCGTGATCTTCACCCAGCATCAGAGCGTGGACTCGAACCCCGGCTGGCATCTTGATCTGGCTCAGGTGAATTGAACCACCAATGTCCAGATCTTTCATGTCCACTTCGATGAACTCAGGCAGTTTGTCTGCGGTGCAGTCCACTTCAACTTCAGTCAGGATGACATTCACTATGCCACCCGCTTTTGCACCAACGCTGGTTTCCTTGTTCAGGAAATGCAGGGGAACAGTCACACGTAGGGTCTGGTTGGCTGATACGCGCTGGAAGTCAGCATGCAGAACCAATGGCTTGTAGGGGTGGCGGTGCAAATCACGCAGGATCACCTTGCTGGTTTTGCCATCGATATTGAGATCCAGCACATGTGAATAGAACGCTTCATGTTCCAGGTGCTTGAGGATTTCGTTGTGCAGGATGGTGACTGACTGAGGGGCTTCGTCGCCGCCATAAACAATGGCAGGAATACGGCCTTCGCGACGCAGGCGGCGGCTCGCACCCTTCCCCTGATCGTCACGACGTGCGGCGTCGAGAGCAAATGTTTCTTGTGACATGAAAATAACTCCAAAATAATAAAAAATCGTCGGGTTTGATTAATCGGTGTGGTTAACCCTGCCCGACGCGACGGGGGCTGTTCGCGACCAAACAACCCCTCAACCTTGCTGAGCCAACGGCTGCAACAAGGCGCGAGATTGTAAGGGAAAAGACGGATAAATTCCAGAGTGTTGATTCTTTTGTGTTAACCGGTTCTGGCGCCGGAGGCCTGGTCGGTCAACACTCTCTGGAGAGGCGATGCGAATTAATCGTTATAAAGAGAACTGACAGATTCGTCGGTATGGATGCGTCGAATGGTTTCAGCCATCATACCGGCGACTGAAAGTACGCGGATTTTCTCGCATTGTTCAGCTTCTGGCTTGAGTGGAATTGTGTCGGTAACGACCAATTCATCCAGATCTGAATTGTTAATGTTGTCGATTGCTGCGCCTGAAAGGATGGCGTGCGTGGCATAGGCAACAACTTTCTTGGCGCCGTGCTTCTTGAGTGCGCCAGCAGCCTTGCACAGTGTGCCGGCCGTATCGACCATGTCATCGACAATCACGCAGGTCTTGTCTCGCACTTCACCGATGATGTGCATCACTTGAGACACATTGGGGCGAGGGCGGCGCTTGTCGATAATGGCAAGATCAGAGTCGTCCAGGCGTTTTGCAACAGCACGGGCGCGAACAACACCGCCAACGTCTGGCGATACGACGATCAGATCGTTGTATTTCTGCCGCCAGATGTCACCGAGCAGAATCGGCGAGGCATAAACGTTATCCACGGGGATATCGAAAAAGCCTTGGATTTGGTCGGCATGCAGATCAACGGTGAGAATCCGGTCCACGCCAACGCTTTGTAGCATGTTGGCGACTACCTTTGCGCTGATCGGCACACGTGCGGAGCGCACGCGGCGATCTTGCCTGGAGTAACCGTAGTAGGGGATGACCGCCGTGATGCGATAAGCCGATGCACGACGGAGTGCGTCCACCATCACCATGAGTTCCATGATGTTGTCATTGGTGGGGTCACAGGTTGGCTGAACGATGAACACGTCACGTCCGCGAACATTTTCCAGAATTTCAACATAGCTTTCGCCATCGCTGAAACGGGAAACTGTGGCTTGCCCGAGTTGAATATCAAGACTTTCAACGACACGTTCGGAGAGTCCCCGATTGGCGTTGCCGGAAAATACCATCAGTGTTCTTTGGATTGTCATCGTTCTGCCGATTGTTTGGCTGGGCCGCTAGGATTCGAACCTAGGTATGCTGGAATCAAAATCCAGTGCCTTAACCAACTTGGCGACGGCCCAAACGAAAGAGGAGCGCATCTTAACGAAGCCTTTTGCCTTTGCCAAGTGCTTTCCTCTATTTTTTTATCATTCATGGGTGTTGACAGGGCTATCAGGCAGGGATTTTGCAATGATTACTCGTTGAATCTGCTGGGTATCGCGAGCCAAAATTGTTGCGGCGCGTTCTGCTTCAGCGAGGGTGGCAACCGGCGAAAATAGGCAGGCACCACTACCGGTCATTCGGGAAAAGCCCGTTGCTTGCCTCAGTACTTGATGACAGGCTGCTATGGTGGTGTCTTCAGTGAGTGCGATGGATTCGAACGCGTTGTAGCCTGATTGTTGCCAGTGATGGACCAGTTCATCGGGGTTGGATCTCACTTCGTTACGAATGAGGTCGGGGTGAGCGAAGCCTTTTGCCGTCATAACACGTGTGTTCGGTACGACGATGACAAACCATTGTGTAGCGACTGGACTTGGGTAGGGGGTAATCCGGTCGCCTATTCCTTCCGCCCAGGCATTGGTTTCATAGAGAAAGAACGGCACATCAGCACCCAGTTCACGTGCGAGCGTTACCAAGTCCATCAGCGATAGATGAACACCCCAGAGTCGATTGAGTGCCAAGAGGGTAGTCGCTGCAGCGGATGAGCCACCACCGAGACCACCACCCACTGGGGTGTTCTTGGTGAGTGTAATCCGCGCGCCTTGTCGTGGATGCCCCTGAGCGACCGCGGTTTCCTGAAGTAAGGCGGCCGCTCGATAGATCAGATCGTTGCGCTCATTCGTCGGCTTCAAGGCGATGGATTCTGCGCCTTCCTGCCACTGCACTGAGATATCGGGTTCGCTGGTGAGCTCGAACGTCAATTCATCGCCGTAATCAAGCCGCTGGAAATAAGTTTGCAACTCGTGATAACCACGAAATGTTCCTTCAGGGATCTTGCCGTTGATATGCAGGAACAGATTGATTTTAACGGGGGCCAGCCAGCGAAATGGTGCACCTTGGGTCATTGGGGGCGCTCAGATGTCTTGCTGGCATTCATTTGCCATGATTCGACAACGAGTCGCAGTCGGATGTCGTTGCGGCTGACGGTGATTTTCCTTGGCATATCCAGATTCTTTCCGGTAACGGGCATGTAGGATTCGTAATCGATTAACCAGCCATCGTCACTCAATGTTTGCAACCAGCCGTTCTCATTCAGTTGAATCATTGCGTTCTTGTCGTGTGGCAGTCCACGAATCCAGTCGGGCAGGGCGGTGATGGGGATTTTCCATCCGGTAAGCTGTTCGATGCTTGCCTCAGGGTTTGATGTCAATTGGCGATGACCGGCGGAATCCGTAATCAGCATCATATCCGGGCGTCCAACCAATTCGACCGTACCTTGGTTCAGAGGAGCATTCAGTACGATTTTTGCGGTTTCTCCCGCTTGCTGCCAGTTGAGGTTGACGGTTCCGCCTTCGGTTTCGGTGCGGATGGCTATTCGACCAATGCACTGCCAGTCATCAACTTGACGGACAGCCTCCTCATGCGCCCGCCAGGCCGGGTTGAGCCGGTTTTGTATTGATGTGGCCTGATCAAGACTGACCGGTTGCTGAGCACATCCACCCAGTAATGTCGTTATGGCGACTCCGGCTATCAGCAGGCGAGTTCGGAACGAGAATCTGGTCATCATGGTTGGTTTTGATTCTGCGGTGTCTCTGTGTCCTTGTCGTCCATGAGGTCAGGGGCGTATTTCTCTATGGTTTGCGTCAGCACGGGGTGATCGCCATGCAGCAATAGTGCGCGTTTCCACACACCTTTGGCCTCTTCATGTTTATCAAGGTGCCAGAGGACGGTACCCCAATGTGCGCCGACTTCCGGGTCGGGGGCAAGCTTGTACGCATGTTGAAGCGTCTTCTCTGCCTCTTCGAACTGACCCAATCGATATTGCACCCAGCCGAGGCTGTCGAGATAAGCCGCATTTTCAGGATCGCTTTCCAGTGCCTTTCGAATCATTTTTTCCGCTTCACCCAAGTCGTGGTTTTCATCAGCAAGCGTATAACCCAGTGCATTGAGTGCTGTTGCGTTTTCGGGGTCCTCCTTTATGACCTGCCGCAGAACCTCTTCAGCCTCTATGGTTCGGTTGAATTTCAACAGGATCATGGCGCGCTGCAGCTGAAGATCGTGAGCGTTAGGCCAAATCGTGACAGCTTCGTTGAGCGTGGTTAGTGCTTCCTGATCAAGTCCTTGCGATTGTAGTAAGCCCGCTTTTGCCAGAGTAAGACGCTGCTTGTCGGCTACGTCAATGGGACGATTCAGAGCAATATCCAAACTCTGCAGAGCACCTGTCATGTCGTCTGACTGGGCGTAAGCTGCTGCCATCAGGATTCGTGCCTGGGCATAGTGCTCGCTGTTTATCGATACGTGGTTGAAATGACGGATGGCTTGTTGAAGTTCGTTCGACTGTGCAGCGAGTCGACCGAGGAGCAGTTGGGCAAGATCATGCTGATCGGGCAACTGATCCAGTTTAAGCAAAGCCTTCCTCGCGAGGGTTGGGCGATTGATCTGCAGAGAAAACACCGCCAGATTACGCAATTGACTCGGATCTTTCAGTGGTTTTCTGAGTGCAGATTCAATCAACTTGCCAGCCTCGATGTGATCACCTGCCCGGATGGTTGATTCGATCAAACCGGAAAGATAGCGAGCTGTACCAGGAAATTGTGCATGGGCTGACTTCAACGCTTTCAAAAGCGCGGAGTTGTTGCCGGACTGGCTCAGAGCGACGATGAGAATGTCTCGTGCGGTCATGTTGTTGGGCGAGATTTCAATCGCGCGACTGGCTGCATTGATCGCTGTTTGAAGTCGGTTGAATTTAAGGTCGAGTTTGGCAACCACGATCTGAGCCGTGAAGTTGTTTGGATATCGCTCAGCCAGATGATCGATGTAGGTTATGGCTTTATCTCTGGCTACGTTGTTTTCAAGATAGGCGCCAAGCTCGTTAAAGACTGCTTGATTGTCTTGATTGATCTGAATGAGCCAGTTCTCCAGCGCTTTGTCTGCCGCTGCTGTATTTCCCAGCTGGATCTCACAGACAGTCAAGGTGGCTGCGGCCTTGATGGACTTGGGTTCCAGCGTCATCCAGCGTTTGGCCATGTTTTGAGCCATTTCGTATTTTTTAGCGATCAGTGCTATCTGGCTTGCGCGTTGGATAATGGATAGCTCATTTGTTTGTTCTGCCGCAGCGTAATAATAATCGGCCGCTTGCGGCAGATTATTTGCCTGACCAGCCAACTCACCGGCCATGACGAGGAAAACCGGGTTCTGATCAATTTTCTTTAAACGAGCTTGTTCCTGTGCAGGTGACGGGATGGAGATATCTGTGGTCTCGGTGGCATCATTCACAGGTCTGGTTGGTTGGGGAGATACCGATATCGCGCTGCATCCGGTGGTCATGAGTGTAATGGCCACGGCAATGGCTGAGACGAGAGTAGAAACAGTGGATTGAGTGGTCACCAAGGCGTTTGTCGATGAAATGGCCTTGATTTGGCTCTGATGTTGTGTGGGGTTCAGCGAAGATACACGCATGGCGTCACTGTCTCTGGATATAAATTGAGGTAATGACAGACATTCAGTCTGGCCGATCAGTGTAGCGTTTCGTGGCGGGATTCGCTTGCCCATCTAAATAAAATAGGGGAAATGAAAGCGGGGTGGTTGTTGCGATTTGGATTTTCGCAGTAGCCACCCCGGAAGAATTTACTGTTCGGATCTAACCTGATTCCAATGATGTTTTCAGGTTGTTCGACTTGCGGCAAGCGCCTTTTTCTGTGCCCTGATCTGAATATCCAGCTGCCAGAAATAGTACAGGATTGGAATAACCACCAGTGTCAGCAGTGTGGACGCGAGCGTCCCGAAGATCAGGGAAACCGCCAAACCGCCGAAGACTGGATCGGTCACCATGACTGCGGAGCCAAACACAATCGCCAATGCCGTCAGGAGAATTGGGCGGAAGCGGACTGCGCCAGCCGTGATAACGGATTCCTTGAGGTCGAAACCTTCTTTCCGGTATTCAAGAATGAAGTCGATCAACAGAAGGGAGTTTCGTACAACCACGCCGGCGAGTGCGATGAAGCCAATCATTGATGTGGCATTGAACGGCATGTCGAAAAGCCAGTGGCCGGGGAAAATGCCCACCAAGGTTAAAGGGATCGCGCCCATGACAATGACCGGAAGCATGAAGGACTGATAGTAAGCCACCAGCAATAGGTAGATGAATACCAATGCGACAATGAATGCGGCACCAAGGTCACGGAAAACATCCAGCGTCAGACGCATGTCACCCCCCCAAAGCAATTGGTATTGCTTCAGATCCTTGGGCTGGGTGTCGGTGAAACCGAGGTTGGCTGTGGTCAACGTCACATTGCCGGAAAGTTTCATGTCATCAAGCCACTTGTTCAATGTCAGTGTGGCGTAGACAGGTGAACTGCCGAGCAGATCGCCCTGAACGTACACGACTTCGTGTTGATCCTGATCAAGGATCGGCTTGGTGACACTCGATTTCACGATATTAACGAAGCTGCTGATTGGTATCTGTTTGCCGCCTGCACCGGTAATCGTCAGATCGCGCACCTGCTGGATGGTTGCGCGATCGGCTATCGGAAGTTGCAAGACGATATTGATCGGTTCGGCCGAATTGGATTCATGCAACGAGCCAACCGTGACTCCGCCTACATAGCTGTGAATCAGTTGGGCGATCTGAGCGGGCATGACGCCGGACTGCATGGCCTTCTGGCGGTCGACCTCGATCAGATATTCCGGGGCAGTAGCTGTAATGCTGTCATCGACGTTGATCATGCCGTAGACATCATTGAACTTGGCTTTGACTTCATTGGCAATTGCACGCAGCTCAGTGTAGTTGGGACCATGGATGCGCGCCAGAATCTGTGAGCGAACGGGGGGGCCCGGAGGGGTGAGGTAGAGCTTGACCAAGGCCGGACGAGAAGTTTCACGTACGGTCTTGAGTGCCCTCCAGATGCCGGCGGCAACCACTTCGGTATCCGGTCGATCATGCAAAGGCACGAGATTGACCCGAATCTGAGCGAGATTGCTACCTTGGCGCATCATATCCCCTCGGACCATCCCCGCAAAAGTGAGTGGACCCGTGCGTCCCAGAAACGTCTGATAGTTGGTTACATACGGGCTTTGCGATAGTACATGGGTGACATTGTTGACGATGCGACCGGTCTCATCCAATGCAGTCCCCGTCGGTGTGTCCACTTCAATCAGAAACGTGCTGACATTCCCTTCGGGCAGCATTTTGAGACTGACGCCCGCTGGGCTGAGTGGGCCATTCATGCCGCTGGCTCGAATGAATTGCCATGCGGGCATCAACATGGAAGCCACCATCAGAAGGAGTACGAAAATCAGGAAGAACAGTGCAAGTCCCCGGCTGCCAAGCAGCGGACGAATCACACTGGTGTAGCCGCGCTGTAACCAGTCAGGACGATGGGGCTCTGCAGCACGCGCATCATGGGCGGCCATCTCCTTATGCGCTTTCCCGCGTAACCACAGATAGGCCGTCCAGGGCACGACGATGTACGCCAGAATAAGAGAGGCGATCATCGCAATTGGGACGTTGATCGGAATCGGCAGCATGAACGGTCCCATCATCCCGGTTACAAAGGCCATCGGGACAAATGCCAGGATTACGGCGATGGTGGCAATGTTGGTGGGATTGCCGATTTCGTTGGTTGCACGAATCAGCAGGTTCGCAAACGACTTCTCCTTGCCTTCATGGATGTGCCGGTGAATGTTCTCGATCACGACGATGGCAGCATCAACCAGCAAGCCCAGAGACAGAATCAAAGCGAATAACGATATTCGGTTGATGGTCTGGCCGATCACGAAGCCGACACCCAGTACCACGAACAGGGTGAGTGGTACAGTGAGGGTGACGATGAGCGCTTCTCTCCAGCCGAGGAAGAAGAACAGGATGATGAGCACCACCAGAACGGCGATCATCAGATGTTCCATCAGCAAGTTGACGGCATCGTCCGCTCTTTTGCCATAGTCACGTGTCACGGTGACATGCACGTTCTGCGGCACCATTTGCTGCTCAACAACCTTGAGTTTATCCAGAACGCGTTCGGTCACCGTTACCGCATTGGCGCCGGCCCGCTTGCCGATGTTCAGGACTACCGCTGGATCGGTGCCGCCAATCTCATACCCGTTCGGATTTCCTTTCCCGTAGCCGAATTGCGAGTACTGCTCGTTTTCTTCCGGCGCCAGACGGATATCCGCCACGTCACGCAGAAACACTGGCCGTTGATTGTGGGTGCCGATGATGATTTCACCGAGCTCCTGAACATTGGTGAATGCAGCATTCACGCGTAGATTTGTCTGCTCGTTGTTGTTGACGATATGCCCGGCAGGCAGAACGACATTGGACGCCTTCAACAGATCGATCAGGGTGCTGAGCGCAATGCCTGAGCTACTGAGTTTCTGCGGATTGACGCTGACGGAAAGAATCTGTCGGTGACCGCCGATGATCCCACTGTTGCCAACATCCGGCACACTTTGAAGCTGGTCGAGTATACGCTGGCCAAGTTCACGCAGTTCGACGCCATTCATCTGCGAGGAGCTGAGTGTGATAGTCATGACAGGAACATCGGTAATACCGATGCTCTTGACCAGTGGTTGGCTCGTGCCTTGCGGCAGCTTGTCCATGTTGCGTGAAAGCTGGTTGTAGAGCAGAAGCAGGCTCCGCTCTTCATCGCTGCCGACTTTAAACGCCACGGTAACGATTCCCATGTCGTTGACGGCATAGCCATAGGTGTGATCGACACCCTTGATACTGGCCATGATGGCCTCAAGGGGTTTGACGACCTGCTCCTGAATCTGTGACGCGCTGTTGCCTACGCGTTGAACCAGAATCTGGGCGCCAGGCACTACGATTTCCGGGTTATATAACCGAGGTGTGATAAAGAAGGCCATCAGACCGAACAATGTCAACGCCACCATGATCAAGGCCGTGATCTTGGAGTGCAGGAAGGTGCGTGCCAGTTTGCCGGCGAGGTTGATATTGGCCACAGGCGTGTCTTTGGGCGTGTTTTTCAGTTCGCTCATGATTTGGGCTGTTGTTCTTTGGCAGCTGGTGCGTTGGTGACGACAATACCGTTTTGCAGGCGATCGTTGGATTGCGTCACAAGTCGTTCACCGGGCACGAGACCGGACAGAATCACTTGTTTGCCGTCGATTACATGGCCAAGGCGTACCATCCGGAACCAGGCCCGATCCTGATCGTCCAGTACGAACACCCCACGAATACCACCTCGGTCATGGATTGCCGTGAGCGGGATCAGGATGCCGGTTTCGTGGGTAACAGCGATCTCGACTACAACATAATTACCGCTGCGCACATTGACGTTTTCCGGCACACCGATCTTGACGGTGTGGGTGTGCGTTACAGGATCCGTGGCGTCGACCATGCGTTCAACTGGTCCCTGAAACTGGTGTTTTTCACCCTGAAAGTCGGTGTAGTGGACGGTAACAGGCTCTCCCAGCTTCAATGTGGCGAACGCCTGACTGGTAAGCTGGACTTCAACTTGTTTCTGACCACTGCCCTGCAAGGCCAGCAACGGTAATCCAGGGGTCGCCATTTGACCTGCATCGACCATCCGACTGGTTATCGTGCCGCTGAATGGGGCCGAGATCTTGACGTATGTCAGTTGAGACTCTGCCTGCTTCAACCCGGCTTGTGCCGCAGAGTAGTTGCTTTGAGCGACCTTGTATGCGGTTTGCATCTGCTCATACATCTGTTTTGGAACGGCATTTTCCTTGTAGAGTGAGGAGTAGCGATCATAGTTGTTCTTTGCGTCTGATAGGGCAGCGTGGGCCTTGTTGACTTCAGCTCGTGCCTGATTGATTGCACCGGTGACATCAGTGGAGTCGATGGTGAGCAGTGTCTCACCAGATTTGACGGTCTGTCCTTCATGAACATCCACACTGCGCACATAACCCATGACCCGGGATGAAATCGAAATCTGATCGGAGGTGATCACCGAGCCCGGGAACAGTGCAAAAACAGGCAAGGACTGATCATGTACCTTGAACAGCTCGGCCTGTGTTTTTAGCTCCGGTTTCGATGGTGCCGAAGCTGGGGGTTCATCGTGCCCACCGCAAGCGGAAAGTACGGATGCAATAGCGAGGAGGGCAGCTAGACCCGACGCTTTTTTCACGGAAACACTATTGATGACTGACATGTTCTAGAGACACCTTGGTAACAGAGTGATCGACAGGCTGTTCGGAGGCAGGAACCAGTGTACTGATCATTGATGATTGGGTAGACAGCGGCGTGGCCGAAATGGCGTCCGGTTCGAGTTGCCCGGTCGTCAGGAGTAGGGTGGCGCGTTGCAGGATCAACTCATATTGAGCCTGTACATATTCTGCTCTGGATTTATCAAGCTCAGCTTGCATTTGCAGCAGATTGGTCATGGTGGAAATCCCCTGTGCATACCGTAGTTTTTCCAGGCGAGTAGCTTCTTCGCTCTGGGAAATCGCCAGTTTTTTCAAATCCAGCCGGTATTCCGCCAGTTGGGCGGCACGCCAGGTTTCACCAACTTGTGACATCAGGGTGTTGATGGCCATTTGCTGTTTCGACTGGGTTGCATTCAGTCCGGCGACAGCTCGATCGACTTGACCTGAGCGGGAGCCGAAATCGAGTATCTTCCAGTCCAATACGGCACCAACCGTATAGGAGTCGTTCTTGATTCCGAGGTTTTCACTGTTCCAGTCCTGTTGCGCCATCAGGTTGACGTGAGGCTTGTAGACCGATCGCGCAGAGGAAACCCCGGAACGAGCGGCATCAATCTGTTGGTCAATGGCCAGAATTTGTGGATTGTTGCGCAGTGCCAATGTGCGCGCTTCTTCCAAGGTGCCGGACAGTTTATTGATGCGAATCAACTCATTGATTTCGAAGTGTTGATTGCGTGGTGACCCCATGACGATGCGCAATGCGTCCTCGGCATTTGCCAACTGATCCAGCGCTTGTTGATGACGGAGTTGGATATCGCCCAGGTTTACTTCCGATTTCAGTAGATCGCTTTTAGAAACAACGCCCTGCAAGAACATTTTATTGCTTAAGTCACGGTAGGATCTCGCTGCTTCAACAGCTTGCTGTGTGACTTTTACAAAAGCGTGTGCCGCATCAATGCCCGCATAGGCAGTAATGACCTGCAAGATGAGTTGCTGTTTTGCAGCGCGGTCACCTGATTGAGCTGCGCGTAACAAGGCCTCTGCCTGTGCTTTCATCCCACTTATTTTGCCGCCGTTATAAATAGGCACTGACAGCTTCAGGCTGGTCTGAAAATTATGGTGCCAACCGGGGTGGTTTAGGCTATCAGGTGGGGTATTGCTGGCGCCAGCCAGATTGCCGAAGGTGGGTCCAGCCTCTTGGAAGAATTGCTGCACACCAAAGTCATTGAAGGTTGCCTGTCCCTGATTCAGTTTCATGCCAAAGACGTTCAGGGCGTTGTTGGAAGCCATACCTCCAAATGAAAGATCAAGCTGGGGCAAGCGATTTCCGCTGGCTTCCTGAATTGCCCCCTGTGCCTGATCAATCATGGCCTGCGATTGCTGCATCATCGGGTTCTGCGTCAGTGCATTATGGATTGCTTGCTGAATGCTCAGTCCTTGCGCGTTCTGTGATTTTGTCTCAGTGGCTTGGGTGCCAAGAGCAGGCAAGGTTTGAGCAAATCCGGATGAGTGTGCTGTGATCAAAAGGAATGCTGTCGTCGCCAGAACGGAGTTCTTCACCGTAAATGGACCTCTTTTGCATAGGGTCATAATTGAATTTGTTGTTCTAATTCTATGGGTTGCCACGGATATTTCACCTGTCGATCAAAATTCATCGTTCTACGTGAAAGAGGTCACCAGAGCATCAATGATTCTACTAAGGCGCTTGATTGTAAATAAATTAAGTGCGCATACAAGTTGTTTATTAGTATTTTCTAATATAGCTATTACTTCGATGCTTGATTGCTGGATATGCATTGAGGGTGTGTTGTATTCAAGTACATGATCCAACGTCGATGCTGATCTTTGGGTAAGATGCGCGCTATCAAACGTATCAACCCTTGCTGACATAACATGCCTCGCATCGCACTCACTCTCGAATACGACGGATCTCGATATCATGGTTGGCAGCGCCAATCGGAGGTTGACTCAGTACAGGCTCGGCTTGAAACCGCGTTGTCTCGTGTGGCCGATTCGCCGGTAGAAGTGGCGTGTGCCGGGCGGACCGATGCGGGTGTTCATGCCAGTCATCAGGTTGTGCACTTCGATACGACGGCGATCCGTCCCGAGAGGGCGTGGCTGCTTGGTGTCACCCAGGTGTTGCCACCCGATATCAGTATCTTGTCTGCTCAGGTTGTTGATCCTGAGTTTCATGCTCGATTCAGTGCAACCGCACGCAGCTATCGTTACATCATTCTGAATCGGATGACGCGTTCAGCACTGCAACGTGGTCGGGTCACATGGTGGCGTGGTCAGTTGGCTGAAGATGCCATGCATGAGGCTGGTCAACATCTACTGGGTGAGCATGACTTCAGCAGCTTCCGCGCGAAGGACTGTCAGTCAATCAGTCCGGTTCGAGATATTGAATCGTTGAACATCAGTCGCCAAGGCGAATTTGTCTATATGGACATTACAGCCAACGCCTTCCTGCATCACATGGTTCGCAATATTGTGGGTACCCTGTTGCCGGTGGGGGCAGGGGAGCGGCCAGCTGATTCACTTCGAGATATTCTGCAGGCTAAACACCGTTCGGCAGCGGGTATGACCGCGCCCGCAGACGGTCTTTATCTGGTTGGGGTGCGCTATCCCGATTCTTTCGGCATTAAGCAAGCCGAGTCAAAACCGGTATTTTGGTCCTCCGGCCGCGAAATGCAGTTGGGTTGCTGCTAGAATCCCCCCTTTAATGTACGTGTTGAGAATTGCCCTTCCCATGGCCCCACCCATGCCGACAGCCCAATCAACGGCCAGACCAACTCGCTTTGCAGAGGACGCCTCTTTCGTTCGGCCGCTGCGCACGCGGGTGAAAATTTGCGGTATGACTCGAACTGAGGATGTTGATGCGGCCGTTCAGTATGGCGTGGATGCGGTTGGGTTCGTGTTCGTGCCTGCAAGCAAGCGGAACCTGGTGCCTGAGGCTGCTCTGGCGTTGTTCGATCATGTTCCACCGTTCGTTCAATCTGTGGCACTCTTCCTGGACGCTGACGAGTCTCTGGTCGGGACCGTAATCAGCAAGCTCTCGCCCGATCTGCTGCAATTCCATGGCCGCGAAACCGGTGCGTATTGTCGCCAGTTTGGACACCCTTATATCAAGGCGCTCGGCACTGATTTGTTCGTCGATCCATCGAGTAGTGTGCTGGGCGATACTTTGGCGGATCACGCAACAGCGCGTGGTTTTCTTCTTGATAGCCATGCCACCGGCGCACTGGGCGGCACCGGCTCGCGTTTCGATTGGCAACATTGGCCGCAAGGCCAATATCCATCGGTACCTTTCATATTGGCAGGTGGGCTTGATGCCACCAACGTATGCGAAGCAATCAAGAGATTGCAGCCGTACGCAGTTGATGTTTCCAGTGGCGTTGAAACAGCGCCCGGCATCAAGTCAGCTAAAAAAATTCAGGAATTTATGAACAAGGTGAACCCAATTGGATAACCCCGAAAATCGAAAAACAAACCCGACCATAGCGGCTTTTGATGCGGCTACTTTCAATTTCGCACAATTTCCGGATGAGCATGGCCGCTTTGGCGAGTTTGGCGGCAAGTACGTCGCTGAAACACTGATGGAAGCGATTCAGGAACTTCAAGATGCATATGCGAAATTTCGTAACGACCCCGAATTCATTCGTGAATTTGAAACCGACCTGAGAGATTATGTCGGCCGCCCTTCGGCAATGTATTACGCCGCTCGTATGAGTGAAGCCTATGGTGCGCAAATCTGGTTGAAGCGAGAAGATTTGAATCACACCGGTGCGCACAAAATTAACAACGCCATCGGTCAGGCGTTGCTCGCCAAACGGCTTGGTAAAACGCGCATCATCGCGGAAACCGGCGCAGGACAGCATGGAGTGGCCACTGCGACAGTGGCGGCACGCCTCGGCCTGGAGTGCGTGGTGTATATGGGCGCAGAAGATGTCGCCCGTCAGCAGCCCAATGTTTTCCGTATGAAATTACTGGGAGCGAAGGTCGTTCCTGTTGAATCCGGCACACGCACGCTTAAAGATGCGTTGAATGAAGCCATGCGTGACTGGGTTACGAATGTCGATAACACGTTCTACATCATCGGCACCGTGGCAGGACCGCATCCATACCCGCAGATGGTTCGGGATTTCCAGTCGATTATCGGCAAAGAAGCTCGCGCACAGATGCTTGAGAAAACCGGACGTTTGCCGGATGCGGTTGTCGCTTGTGTTGGCGGCGGATCGAACGCCATTGGTATCTTCCATGCCTTCCTCAACGATAAGGATGTTGCGCTTTATGGTGCGGAAGCGGGTGGCGACGGTGTAGAAACCGGTCGTCATGCTGCGCCGTTGACGGCGGGCCGCCCCGGTGTGCTGCACGGCAACCGCACCTATCTGATGGAAGACGAGGACGGCCAAATTATCGGCACACATTCCATCTCGGCAGGTTTGGATTATCCGGGCGTGGGGCCTGAGCACAGCTGGCTCAAGGATCTGGGGCGTGTGACCTATGACGCGATCACGGATGCCGAAGCCATGAGCGCGTTCCATGATGTCATGCGTTACGAGGGGATCATTCCTGCCTTGGAGTCTTCACATGCCGTTGCTTATGCCAAGAAACTTGCCCCCAAATACGGCAAGGACAAAATCATTTTGGTGAATTTGTCAGGCCGTGGCGACAAAGACATCAATACCGTGGCCAAGATGGAAGGGATTAACCTATGAGCCGTATCAGTCCGTTATTTGAACAATTGCGGCAGGAAAACCGTACCGCTCTGATCCCATACATCACCGCAGGCGACCCTCATCCAGATGCCACTGTCGGAATCATGCACGCCCTGGTCGAAGGCGGTGCTGACATGATCGAGCTCGGTGTTCCGTTCTCCGACCCGATGGCTGATGGTCCTGTGATTGCCGCAGCGCATGAGCGCGCACTGGCACACCATGTTGGTCTGATCCATGTTCTTGATATGGTTAAGACATTCCGCGAAACCAATCAGAACACCCCTGTCATTCTGATGGGGTATCAGAACCCAATTGAGGCCATGGGCACGGATCGATTTGCCCAATTGGCGCAGGAGGCAGGGCTTGATGGTGTTTTGACGGTCGACTTGCCACCAGAGGAAGCCGAACTCGCTTCCAAGGCCTATCGTGCCGTTGGCATCGATCCCATTTTCCTGATCGCGCCTACGACCCATGCCGAACGCGTGCGTCGCATCGCCGAGGTGGCGAGTGGTTTTGTCTATTATGTTTCGCTCAAGGGTGTAACGGGTGCCAGCAACCTGAATACCGATGCGTTGGCAAGTCGATTACAAGAAATCCGGACCGATTGCGGTCTTCCTGTTGGTGTTGGTTTCGGCATCAGAAATGCCGAAACTGCTGCCGCTGTTGGGAAAGTGGCCGATGCCGTGATTATCGGCAGTGCGCTGGTGCAATTGATTGCAGATTCCGGAGTAGGTGCCAAAGCCGATGATTGGGCCGCGCTGCGCCAGAAACTCCAGGACTTCATGGCGCGAATCCGTATTGCGCTGGATCAGAACAACCAGAATTAAAATGGTTTGGCGAGTCTACTGAACTTGAGGCAAAAATTATGAGCTGGTTAGAAAAACTGCTTCCCTCGCGAATTCGCATTCAAGGCGCAGAAAAGCGCGGTGTTCCGGAAGGTTTATGGATCAAATGTGAAGGGTGTGATGCCGTGCTGTACCGCGACGAGCTCAAGCGGAACCAGCAGGTGTGCCCGAAGTGCGGGCATCATATGCGGATTCCCATGCGTGAACGCCTGGATCATTTTCTGGATGAGGCGGGACGAGAAGAGCTGTTCGCAAATATCGCTCCTGTGGATATGCTCAAATTCCGTGATCAGAAAAAATATCGCGACCGTATCTCTGCCAGTCAGAAAACGACGGGTGAGCAGGACGCGTTGATTGTGATGCGCGGTCGTCTGAATGAATTGCCCGTTGTTGTAGCCGGATTCAATTTTGCCTTCATGGGTGGATCGATGGGTTCTGTGGTTGGCGAAAAATTCGTTCGGGCTGTCCAGGTGGCGATTGAGCAAAAATCTGCACTCGTGTGCTTTACCGCCTCCGGTGGTGCGCGAATGCAGGAAGCATTGTTCTCATTGATGCAGATGGCAAAAACCTCGGCGGCACTGACCCGGCTCAGCAAAGAAGGTTTGCCATTTATCGTGGTGTTGACCGACCCGACCATGGGCGGCGTTTCCGCATCCCTGGCGATGCTGGGTGACATTCAGATCGCCGAACCCAACGCACTGATTGGTTTCGCGGGGCCGCGCGTCATTGCACAAACCGTGCGTGAAAAACTGCCTGACGGATTCCAGCGTAGTGAGTTTCTGCTTGCACACGGTGCGATCGACCTGATCGTTCCAAGACAGCAACTCAAGGAAAAAATCGCCGATCTGGTCGCCATCATGCAGCACCGTGACGCGCCAGTCGCCAAAGCCTGACGCCATCATCAGTGAATCCGGTCCCCGCCCAAAAGGCGCCTTTAGCCGAGTGGTTGTCGTGGCTTGAGGCTAGAAATCCTGCACGGATTGACCTGGGACTAGATCGAGTCGCTGAAGTCTGGCGAAAACTCAAGCAGGAAGGGAAGCTGGTTGTTCCGAAGGTGGTAACCGTCGCCGGCACGAATGGCAAAGGTTCTTCAGTTGCCATGCTCGAAGCCATTTTTCTGGCGGAAGGTTATCGTGTCGGAGCGTACATATCCCCTCATATTGAACGCTTCAACGAGCGAATCAGACTCATGGGCGCAGACATAGCAGACCATGAACTGGTCACCGCTATGTTCCGGCTGGCATCCATGCAAGGTTCCGATGAGCTTACATACTACGAGTGGGCCACACTGGCCGCTTTCTTTGCATTCTGCTCAGCGAATCTGGATATATGGATTCTGGAGGTCGGTCTGGGTGGGCGTCTTGACGCGGTCAATATTCTGGATGCCGATATCGCATTGATTACAAACATCGGGCTCGACCACCAGGCTTATCTGGGCGACACACGCCCTCAAATCGGATATGAGAAAGCTGGTGTCCTGCGTAAGGGGCAGGCGGCTGTCTATGCCGATACCGACCCGATTGAGTCTGTTATCGAACATGCGAAAGCGATCGGTTGTCCTTTGCTCGTTCGAGGAAGGGACTTCATGGTCGAAGCTGATGCGACGGGTTGGCGGCTAGAGCAGGGTGATCAATCCTCTTACTGGCCACTGCCGGGCATGTTCGGTCGTACTCAGGTCGATAATGCAGCGGGTGTTGTGGCCTTGCTGCAACACCCCAAAAGCCCCCTTGGCATTCGGGTATCCTCGATTGAAGTGGGGGTCAGGTCAGCGAAGAATCCAGGGCGGTTTGAGATATGGTTGCACGAAGGACGTCAGGTCATACTTGATGTGGCTCACAACCTAGAGTCCGTCAGGGTGCTGATCGATAACCTGCATGCATTGGCTACACCATCCAGACGGCTTGCCGTATTTGGTGCGCTTGATGATAAACCGATAGAAGCAATGGCCTCACTTTGTCGTCCAGAATTTGACGACTGGTATCTAGGTCAGCTCGATTCAGTTCGCAGTGCATCAGTCGCTCGGCTGTCATCCGCGCTTGATCGCCCCCAAATCAGTGAAACGAGTATCACAAGTGCGTATAATGCCGCTTTCGCACACAGTGCAGTCGGCGATCAGATTATTGCTTTCGGTTCGTTTTATACCGTAAGCGCCATAAGACACGTTTTGAGTCAATCAGGTGCGCATCTTGTCTGAACATGAACAACAGCCCAAATCCACAAATCGACTCAGGCAACGGCTTGTGGGCGGTTTGGTCGTATTGGCGTTGGCTGTATTGCTTCTCCCCTTATGGCTGGATAACGGTGGACTGAAAACACCGAGTGTTCAGCCTGTGCCGAAGGCACCCACCATTTCTCAGCCTGCGCAAATAACAATCCCTACACCGCCGCCTGCTCAGCAACAGATTCTGGAAAATCCTCCAGCTTCGCCTGTCCCTGAGACAGAACCGAAGCCAACGGATACGAAGACATCTTCTGGTGAAACACGGCCGGCAAACGTTCCGGCACCTTCGCCGGAATCAACTGCTCCGATCTCAACAAAGCAGGCGCCAGCACCATCTGCTCAAAACGAACCTGTTAAAAAGCCCACGCCCGTGGCCCCAGCTCCGGCGGCACCAGCAACACCAGTTACTAAAACGCCAGCGCCTAGTACCGAAAAGGCCGAAGCACCCAAACCTGCGCCGGTTTCCAGTAATCAATTGTGGGTCGTCCAATTGGGTAGTTTCTCTGACGAGCTCAATGCTAAGGGTTTGGCTCGATCAGTTTCAGAGGCGGGTTTTAAAGTTGAAATTACCCCGCTATTTGCCAAGAAGGGCACAGTATGGCGGGTGAGGGTTGGGCCATACGCAAGCCGCGAGATGGCGGTGAAGGCGACCACACAACTCCGTGAAAAACTCGGCCGTGATGGCTTGGTAATGCCGAAGTAGATTGTGGCTTTTCGAGCTGATTTTCTGGATGGATAAGTAATTTATGGTTGTTCTCGATTGGGTCATTGTTGGCGTCGTGCTGGTTTCCACCCTGATCTCTCTGGTTCGTGGTTTCGTTAAGGAAGTTCTTTCCTTGCTGACTTGGGTTGCGGCTTTCGGGATAGCGTTGGGTTTTTCTCAACCCGCCTCTGCCTTTATTCCGCAGGCAGTGGATATTCCATCTGCCCGAGTGGCACTTGCGTTCCTTGCCTTGTTCGTCCTGGTGCTGATTATTGGTGGCATCATTAACTGGGCGGTATCTACCGCGGTCAATAAAACGGGATTAAGTGGCACGGATCGCTCTGTAGGTATGGTTTTTGGTTTGGCTCGTGGTGTTTTCATCATTGCCATCCTGGTTTTGTTCGCGCATTTAACCGCCATGCCGAAGGAAAGTTGGTGGCAGTCTTCAGTACTTGTTCCGCAATTCCAGATCGTATCTGACTGGATTCTGGCACTACTACCTGCCGACGTTGCTCAACATTTTCAGTCATAACGAGTTGATTTAACTCGTATGTCTTGACGCTAAATTTTTCTATCGGGGTTGATCAATCATGTGTGGCATTATCGGTATCGTGGCCAATGGTCCAGTGAATCAGATGTTGTTTGATGGCTTGACGTTGCTGCAGCATCGGGGGCAGGACGCCGCTGGCATTTTGACCTGTGAAGCGGATCGACTCTTTTTGCGTAAGGAGAACGGTCTCGTTAAAGATGTGTTCCACACCCGTCATATGCGTCAGTTGCATGGTCACATGGGTATTGGACATGTGCGGTACCCGACCGCAGGTTGTGATTCGTCCGCTGAAGCGCAGCCGTTTTATGTTAATGCACCTTTTGGTATCGCACTCGGCCATAACGGTAACTTGACCAATGTGGATGAATTGCGTGCTTCGGTGCAAAAAACAGACCATCGGCATATCAATACAAACTCCGATTCTGAAGTCCTGCTGAATGTGTTTGCGCACGAACTCTCTGCGGTGGCTGGCGATGAGCCAAAGGTCGAAGATGTGTTCTCTGCTATTAGCGGTGTGCACCGTCGTGCCAAGGGTGCTTATGCCGTCATCGGCCTGATTGCTGGTCGCGGTATTTTTGCTTTCCGTGACCCCTTGGGGATTCGCCCCGTATGTTACGGCCAACGCAAGCATGAATCGGGGAAGACAGAATATATGATCGCCTCCGAGTCAGTAGCAATTGAAGCGAGCGACTTTGAATTGGTCCGCGACCTGGCCCCCGGTGAAGCTATCTTCATCAGCCCGGAAGGGGAGGTTAGTTTCAAGCAGTGCGCAGAGCACTCGCAATACTCGCCGTGTATTTTTGAATTTGTTTATCTTGCCCGCCCGGATTCCATCATCGATGACGTTTCTGTCTACCGTGCCCGGATGCGCATGGGTGAAAAACTGGCAGCTAAAATCCTGCGTGAATGGCCTGATCACGATATCGACGTCGTGATTCCCATCCCTGACACAAGTCGGACCGCTGCACTTGAAATTGCATTCAATTTGAATCTCAAATATCGTGAAGGTTTCGTCAAAAACCGTTATATCGCGCGCACATTCATCATGCCGGGGCAGGAAATGCGGAAGCGTTCCGTCCGCCAGAAGCTTAATGCCATTGATCTCGAGTTCCGAGGTAAAAACGTTCTGCTTGTCGATGATTCAATCGTGCGGGGCACCACCTCAAGCGAGATCATCCGAATGGCGCGCGAAGCTGGTGCAAACAAGGTATATCTGGCTTCTGCTGCACCTCCGGTCCGGTATCCAAATGTATATGGAATCGATATGCCGACCGCGAATGAGTTTGTTGCTCATGACCGTGACGTCGAGCAAATTCGTGCCGCGATAGGTGCGGACTATCTTATTTATCAAGATCTTGATGATCTGATCGAGTCGGTTCGTGCGGGGAATCCCTCGCTAAAATCATTCGATTGCTCCTGCTTCACCGGTGATTACATTACCGGCGATATTGATCAGCACTATCTGGATGTACTGTCCAGCCGTCGCAGTGATCATTCCAAGAATCCTTCTAGCCAGAAGTCCAGAGATATTGTCGCCGTCGGCTTATACAATGTTCAGTGATCGGTTCAGTTGTGCGCTGCAACGTGTAATGTTTGCAGGTTTGCTCGTATTTGCCGCTAGTTACGGCGCACAGGTACAGGCAATGAATTCAAGCACTACTGTCGTGCCTGCGTCCGTGGTTGCGGCGCAAGACCATGTTCATGGTCTGCTTAAGACCAGCGGGGCAGGGGATGCGCCGTTCATTATTGTTGATGCGAATGATCAGAGGCTTTATCTGTTCGAACGCAATCAACTTAAATTCGAGTTTCCCGTTTCAACTTCTGCTGTTGGCGTTGGTTCGGCAGAAGGTAGCAACCGGACGCCATTGGGCCTTCATCGAATCGCCGAAAAATTTGGTGATGGTGAGCCTGTCGGCATGATATTCAAATCACGCAGGCCTACGGGCAAACTGGCGACCATTCAGACGCGTCCCATCAAGGGGGACGGTGATGATGTGACGACGCGCATCATGTGGCTCCAGGGCTTGCAGCCTGGCATCAACGAAGGGAAGGGCGTGGATTCCCATGCGCGATTCATCTACATTCATGGAACACCAGAGGAAGGGTTGATTGGTCGCCCCGAGTCCCATGGTTGTATTCGTATGAACAACACTCAAGTTATCGAATTATTCAATCAGGTTCCGGTCGGTACACTGGTTGATATTATTTAAATAAACCGATTCATTCTCAGGAGAAATCCATGCCCGCTTACCGTTCTCGCACTACAACGCATGGTCGCAATATGGCAGGCGCTCGTGCCCTATGGCGCGCCACCGGTATGAAAGAAGGCGATTTCGGCAAACCCATCATTGCGATCGCCAATTCATTCACCCAATTTGTTCCAGGCCATGTACACCTGAAAGATATGGGGCAACTCGTTGCGCGCGAAATTGAAAAAGCGGGCGGTGTGGGCAAGGAATTCAACACGATTGCTGTAGATGATGGTATCGCCATGGGGCACGGTGGCATGTTGTACAGCTTGCCATCCCGTGATCTGATTGCCGATTCGGTCGAGTATATGGTCAATGCTCACTGTGCCGATGCACTGGTCTGCATTTCCAACTGCGACAAAATTACACCGGGCATGCTCAATGCGGCATTGCGTCTGAATATCCCCGTTGTGTTCGTCTCCGGCGGACCGATGGAAGCGGGTAAAACCCGATTGGCTGGAGAAATAGTCAAGCTGGATCTGGTTGATGCGATGGTCCAGGCAGCCGACGACTCGGTTAGTGATGCTGACGTTGAGGCAATTGAACGGTCTGCATGCCCTACCTGTGGTTCTTGTTCCGGTATGTTCACCGCTAACTCCATGAACTGTCTGACAGAAGCTTTGGGGTTATCACTTCCCGGCAACGGGTCCTTGCTGGCTACTCACGCTGACAGAAAAGAACTGTTTCTAGGAGCAGGGCGCCTGGTCGTCGAGCTTGCCCGTCGATATTATGAGCAGGATGACGAGTCGGTTTTGCCTCGCTCCATTGCTAGTTTCGGTGCCTTCGAGAACGCCATGGCACTGGATATCGCCATGGGCGGTTCGACGAATACCGTATTGCACCTGTTGGCGGCCGCACATGAGGCGAAGGTTGAATTCACCATGAGTGATATCGACCGGATGAGTCGTCGTATCCCCAATTTGTGCAAGGTTGCGCCCAGTACGCCTCAATATCACATGGAAGACGTGCATCGTGCCGGTGGCGTCATGGGGATTCTTGGAGAGTTGGATCGTGCAGGCCTGCTCAATAGTGATTTGCCAACCGTGCATAGTGCGAGCATGGCCGCGGCGTTGGACGACTGGGATATCAAGCGTTCATCTGCAAAAGATTCGGTTAAGACATTCTTTTTAGCGGGGCCGGCAGGTATTCCCACTCAAACAGCATTCTCTCAGGATACACGTTGGCCCAGCCTTGATGACGACCGTCAAAAAGGCTGCATCCGCAGTATTGAACACGCGTATAGCCGGGAAGGCGGACTTGCAGTCCTGTTTGGAAATATTGCCCGCGATGGCTGTATCGTAAAAACGGCTGGTGTAGACGAGTCAATTTGGCAATTCACTGGGCGCGCCCGTGTATTCGAATCACAGGAATCCGCTGTTGAAGCCATTCTCGGTGATCAGATCGTCGCCGGTGATGTGGTTGTTATCCGTTATGAAGGCCCCAAAGGTGGGCCGGGTATGCAGGAAATGCTTTACCCAACGAGTTACCTCAAGTCCAAAGGACTTGGGAAACAGTGCGCTTTACTTACTGATGGGCGTTTTTCCGGTGGCACGTCTGGCTTGTCGATTGGCCATGCGTCTCCGGAAGCTGCAGCAGGTGGTGACATTGCACTCGTAGAAGAAGGCGATGTCATCGTGATTGATATTCCCAACCGTAGTATCAATGTTGCGCTGGACGAATCAGAACTAGCCGCTCGTAGAATAAAAATGCACGAGCGAGGCGAACTGGCTTGGCATCCAGTACACCGTGATCGGATAGTCAGTCAGGCGCTTAAAGCTTACGCGCTGATGACCACCTCGGCTGACCGTGGCGCAGTTCGCGACCTGGACCAGATTACAAGCAAAGTTCATTCGAATTTCTAATGTTCGGGGGCGGTTGGGAGACCGGTGTACTTCAAGTGCATTCACTCAAGACCGTCCGCACAGTACGCTGAATTTAGATCACTATAGAGTCGGGAGCCTACCTGGTAGAGCGTGTGGTTGCACAAACATATGCTCTACTTAGCTTAATGTCATACTTCGCATAATAGATAATTCGTCGGCCTTATGTCACCGGATTTATGGGCATCGGCTTGAGCGTCAGCGCAAGGCGATGAGCCAGAAACCGGACGCGCAGCGCTGCATTCAGCCCCGCCAAGTGACGCCAGCGGCACGACAGGGGGCACGGATGGGGCAGGGTTCAGGCTGGCTCGTCCGTCCGTAGACAAGGGGGCCACGCATCCATGCGTGGCGGGAGCCGTCAGGTTGGGCAGATGGCGGCACGCTTGCCGCTCACGGTCGGAGGTGCCGGAAGGCGCATTCTGGTTATTCGAAGCGAAGTTCGCCTCCCGTCCGTCATCACCGGCATGACAGGGTGCCAATAGTCGGGTTTGGGCGGTACCGTCGCCCGTCGCTGGGTGCTCGCTGCCGCTCGTCACCGACGCGAGCGGGGCTGACGGGTTCGCGAACAGCGAACGCGGGTTCCGGAATTTGGGTTTGTACGTTGCGGAGGCTAGTGGCCCCGCACGGGCGGAGAATCCGAACCAATGCGGAATTCTCTTGACATTGTTTTCGTTTTGTTCGGGGTGTGGTTCAGCATGGTATTTGTAACACCGTGTTACAAAGGTCAACTGGTTATAGTGAGTTGACCCTCCGGCGGGCGATGTCAGTGCGGCAGGAATTTGCGCTCTCAATTTGCCGATCTCGCTGCGCAGAATGTCACGTTCCTGTCTGGTGTAATTTGCGGCCAGTAGATCACCGGCGGCCAGACCATCAGGGAATTGATCGTTGAACAGGCGACCCTGACGAATCCAGAAACGATTAAACGCCGGATCGAGGGCATCGAGGCGACCGGATAGTAGGCGCAGGAGCTTGAGCACGGCGAGCGGTGCGCGGTTGTCGGCTTCCCAGCGGCGGAAGGTTCGTTCGGAGACACCACAGGCTTGTGCGGCTTCTGACAGCGACAGGCCCGCATCGTTGAACCGCAAACCGTAGACTGTGCGGGCTTCGTTGAAGCCAGGCGTGACACTTGTGCAGCCCGTATACGAAACCGTATCGGGGGCGTGAGGGGAAACAGTCGATAGATCATCGGGTTGCCCTTCGGTGGCCGTATATCCTACTTCGCATAATAGATATTATGTTAAATATGATTGGTATGGTGTGCGGCCCCTTGTATGACTTTGATGATCTACATACTCCATTGCGTCGTTTCGAAGTAAACTTATCCTCTAACTGAGTAACACTGCTCAGTACCCGCCAGATAGTAATTATCCATTGCAGTGACCGTTTCAAACGGTGGGTATCGCAAGTAATTCGAGCTGAACTTATGTCAAGGATTGGTGACGACGATGGACACGCATTCATTCGACCATAGAACCTCACCAGAGGGACTGGACGACCATCCAGTGAATTGGGAGCTCGCGGTAGCTTCAATGGAGTCTGTTCTCTCCCAGTCCTCAGCTCATCGCAAAACTCGTCTTGTGGATTTGCTGGTGCAGGCTGAGAACATGCTCATGGATGCGCGTCGAATTCGTCAGCCGCAGTTGGCAAATGCATTGGATCGCCTTTTGCACGCCATCCAGCAGGAATTGATTGCTCCCGCTGAGGATTTCAGCCGACTTATTAGGTTGATTCGGCACATCGATCGTATTATTCAGAACATGCTCCTTATTTCTCATAAAGATGCCCTGCCCGTTGCATTAATCATTAGTGCCCAGGAACCTTCTGATGTATTGAGGGATGCCCTGTCTCGGGCCGGTTTTGCGCCTCGGACAATCAATGCCCAGGCTCTAGAGCATGATAAGATCAAAGCGCTTGCAGATGAGGCTGAATTGATCATGCTCCTAGTCCAGGGTGATGAGTCTGTAGCCAGCCTGGATCTCCCCTTTGAGTTGATCGAGAATGAACTTCGGCACAAGACTTCGCTTCTGATTTCTAGCAAGGATTCCTTTCAGATTCGTGCCGCATCTGCCAAGGCTGGGGTCTCGCATTTCCTTACAGAACCACTTGATGTGAGTCGTCTCAATACGTTATTGCAATCTTCTCGTATTTTGGATGAAGAAAATAAACCACTGAAAGTGCTCATGGTTGATGACATGGTGACTGCCGGTGTCTATTGGGGGAAGCACTTCCAGAAGCAAAACATCAATTTCCGTTTTGAATCCAAGCCTGAACAGGCCTATCGCAGTGCCGTGGAGATGCAGCCGGATATCATCCTGCTTGATCTCTATATGCCGGATATCGATGGTATTGATTTGGCCAAGATTTTTCGAGAGCATCCTCGTTTGCGCGATGTGCCGATTTTATTCATGTCGACCGAGGAAAATGATCGTCGGCGAATGAACGCCAAAATTCAAGGCGGTGACGATTTCCTCAATAAAACGATTGCAATCGATGATCTGCTGAAAATGGTTCGTTATCGGGCTCTACGCTACCGCCAGTCAATGGCTGAAAAGCGGAGTGATTCTCTGACTGGATTGTTGAATCACAATGCGATCAAGGATCTTGTCGAGGGTGAGATCGATCGGGCCAACCGCCAGAACCAGCCATTGTCTGTTGTTCTGATTGATATCGATCATTTCAAGAACGTGAACGATACCTATGGCCATCAGGCTGGTGACATTGTCATCAGAAAGCTTTCAAATCTGTTGAATACACGTCTGCGTCGGTACGATGGTGTTGGACGCTATGGTGGCGAAGAATTTATGGTCACCCTGCCAAACACAGATGAGCAAACAGCTGCGCATTTGATCAATCGGCTTAGGGTGCAATTCGGGCAGTCAGCCATACTTACAGAGAGCGGCAGCAACATGTTCTGCACATTCAGTGCGGGCATTGCGAGTTTCCCGCGCTTTCTTGATCTGACATCATTGATTGAAGCTGCTGATCAGCATTTGTACGTTGCCAAAGCCAATGGGAGAAATCGGGTCGTTTGTAGTGAAGAGGCAGTGGGGGCTTCCACTGCAGAGCCAGACTGAGTTCGCAATGCCCCTATCAAGGGTTTACAATGTGCAGAAATTTTTCACACCGAGGTTTTTATGGACGTTCTTGAGCGTATCGACCAGTTTGTTAAACAAAATCCTGTAATTATTTTTATGAAAGGCACCCCGCAATTCCCCAGTTGTGGTTTCTCAAGCCGTACAGCTGAAGCATTGAAGGCATGTCAGGTTCCATTCGGTTATGTCAATGTATTGGCTGACCCGGAGATTTTTCAAAACCTCCCCCGCTACCGTGATTGGCCTACATTTCCTCAGGTTTATGTGAATGGCGAACTCATTGGTGGTTGCGACATTACATTGGAGATGTTCGAACGTGGTGAGCTGCAACCTCTGGTTGAAGCTGCCGTTAAAGCTCAAGAAGGCAATCAGGACTGAGGGCTGTTCAGTCACAAGAAGAATATGGGGTTCGGGGACTCAGTCCCCGTTATTCGGACGTTGTCAGATCAATAATCTCCCTAAGCAAAGCAGTCGCATAGCTCCCTGATTCCAGTACAAATGACAGATCGAGGATACGGCCGCCCTCCTCTGTCTTTTCATCAAACTGCAAACCGGTTACCGGTGCCATTAGAGCTCGTCGATCATGATCAACACGCCAGTCGTGCAAATGTTTTGACCAGTTTTCTGAGCCATAGCTCGACAAAACCTCCGCGGCGATTCGGGTTTCCTCGGCCTCAATATGCGCCCCGGCAGGACTCGGTCCTTCGCCCCAAAGCGGTCCCGTGAGCCAAATATCTTTGGTATCAATTCGTTGTTGCGTGTTGTTCAATTCTTGATCAGCAACTAAAAACCAACTGTTCGTACCTGAAAGACGAGCCAGATCACCGGGTTTAGCGCAGGATTCCGTATTTTGGGACAGGCGATCGGACAGGACCCGGTTGAATATTTCGGCTCTCAGCGTCGAAATTCCCCAATTTCGATCAGCGCGACTGATTGAGCGGGAGTTCGAAAACCGCCCCAGCTTTTCGAGTAAGACGTAATTGCTTCCTGCGTGCCCGAACCGCTGCTCGGCAAAGTAGTTGGGGAAACCCTGCGACTCAACCCTGTCTAGCCGGTGCTGGAATTCTGGGTCATCCCCTTTTACATCGCGAATCGTCAGAGAGAAGCGGTTACCCCTATGATTGCCACGGCGCAGCTTCTTGCGATGCAGGTTCCATCGAATCACTTTGATGTGTTCCGGTAGTGCATCGATCCAATCTGGAGGGCATTCTGGTGAATGGGATGGCATCAAGGGCAGGCTGATCCACTGAGTTGTGACAGCGAGTTTGTCCTTGATGCCGCAAAAACCGATGTCTCTCTCAGCCACGCCGGATAATTTGGACAATAGCCCCAGCATCTGACCAGTTGTGATTCCTGTTTTTTCAATCAGGAACAGGCCGTGGGAACCTTCTCCATCGGGTTCGAATCCGAGGATTTCATCGACGCGAAAGTCTGTGGGAGACTGTTTCAACTGCCCTTTCAGAATGGGAGGCACACCGCGGTACGACAATTGATCCAGTGGCCCGAAGCTAGCACTCATTCGATCAGCTCGAACTGCCAAGCGATCGATTCACCCGCACGTAACGGCACAAGGCGCTGGTTGGCATCTACAGGGAAACTGTCAGGTACTTGTTTGGGGGTTCGCGTCAACCGTACCCGTCTTTCATTAATGGGTAACTGGTAAAAACGAGGGCCGTTCAAGCTGGTAAAGGCCTCCAATTGATCCAGTTTACCGACTTCATCAAATGCTTCCGCATATAACTCTAATGCAGCATAACCGGTGAATGCGCCAGCGCAGCCGCAGGCTGATTCCTTGCTTGATTGCGTGTGTGGAGCCGTATCGGTGCCCATGAAGAATTTTGGATTACCTGATGTAGCGGCACGCAGCAGGGATTGTCGATGTGTTTCGCGCTTGAGAATGGGGAGACAGTAATAGTGTGGCCGAATACCGCCGACAAGCATTGCATTGCGGTTGTACAGCAAATGGTGTGCCGTGATGGTGGCCGCGACCCTCTCTGATTGGCTCATAACGAAGTCGACTGCCTGCGTCGTCGTGATGTGTTCCATCACAAGGCGCAAATCAGGGAATCGATTCAGAATGGGGGTGAGTACACGCTCAATGAACACCGCTTCACGATCGAAAATATCGATTTTCGGATCAACAACTTCCCCATGAACCAGCAAGGGCAGACCAGAACGAGCCAATTCAGCCAACAGGTGATCGATACTTAATGGATCACGCACGCCTCTATCCGAGTTGGTTGTTGCGCCTGCCGGATACAATTTAACGGCATGAATATATGGGTTGGCTGCTGCTGCGGCCAGTTCCTCAACGGTTGTCTGTTCAGTGAGATACAGCGTCATCAACGGCTCGAAAAATATTCCTTCCGGAATGGCCGCCAGGATGCGGTCTCGATAGGCCATGGCCTCGGCAACTGTTGTAACTGGTGGGACCAGGTTGGGCATGATGATTGCCCGATGGCATTGTTGTGCGGTAAATGGCGCAACTGCTTTAAGCATTGCACCATCGCGCAGATGCACATGCCAATCGTCCGGTTGGCGGATCTCTAGTTCATTCATAAAGGAACTTCGGTTTTAAATAAAAATAAAGGGGGTCGTTTACCATGCAATGTACGCCCAGCCTTGCTCCTGATACTCCATCAGTGCGGCGGCACCAACTTGGCGAATCTGGGCGAAGGAGCGCATATCGCTATCCTTGTAGCCGACTGTGTGCATGGTGTTGCCACAGGCAACAAATTGCACGCCATAGTTTTCTGAGAAGCCTTGAACCCGCTCGTAAATCAGCTTATCTACCGGGCGTTTAGGTTCTTTGGCCAGAATGTGGATTCCCTTCGAAAAGGCTACTACTGCCAACTGAATGTTCCCGCCGAACTCGGTGAGAAGCGCGCTCATTGAGTTAAGGATGTGGGTCTGGTACTCGGTATCGTCGTGATTAAACTGGAAGACAAGGCGGTGTTTGGGCTTGTCTCCGGGGAAACTCAACTCGTCAGCCGCCTGTGCACTTTTTACGCCCAGAGCCACAGAACTGGCGCTCGCTATCGCCGTTATGAACTGGCGGCGATTTTTGAGGATATCCGACATACTGACACTCCTGATATTTCAATTTGATTTGTACTTTTAATCTTAGCGCATCCGCAGCAGTGCCACACCGCCCTGTTCAAAAAGCAATTGCGCACCCGGTAATTCATGCAAATCAACAACACGGGTTAACACCAAATCTCCTGATACGGGTTGATGATGCTGCAGTATTTTCCCCGCATAAACACCAAAACTGGGGGTGTTCATCCCGTACATGACGGCGTCACCGGGAAGATCCCGTGCGATTAAACCTGCGGCACGGATCGGGCCTTGCTGCAGTGAAGCCACAATGGGCAAAAGTTGTGCATTTGCGATCCACGAAAAGGACAGCGCAAGCGGAATCATGATAGCCGCTGCCGACTTGCGTTTCTGGAACACCATGACAATAGATAGGATCGCAAACAATATCAATGGCAGATACCAGGACCAGCCAAAGTATTGGGCCCTATCGACCAACATGTCCCGAACATAGGGTGGATTGATTTTAGTGAAAAACAGATCGAGCAATGGAGGTAATGCCAGCAAAACGGCAAAAAAAAGCCAGGCAGGCAGGGCATGTGCCCAGCGATTCCGAATCGTTGGAAAATACACGGCCATGATCATTATCAAGCCGATCAGTCCGTAATTCAGGTAGTGAGGCAGTTTGGTCCCTGAAAAGGAAAATAGAATCAGGACAAACAAAAACCATATCCAGCCAAATCGGATCAGTGCACTCTGATCGCTGTCCGGTCGCCCCCATACGTGGCGTAAATCACTCACCATGTGTCGAATTGCCACCACAACCAGACTGGTGAATGGAAGCAGGGCAATAAAAGTAACTACTGGATAGTACCAGAAGCCACCGGAATGCCCTTCCATAGGCGCGCTGAATCTCCCAACATTGTTCTTTAGGAAGAAGCCATCGATGAACGCCTGCCCTTCTCTTAAGTATTCAAGGACATACCAAGGTAAGGCGACAAGCAGGAAGATGACGAGACCGCGCCAGTCAAGTACGGCGCGCCACCAAGACGACCATTTGCCGGTAGAGATGTAGAACATAAGACTAACCGCGCCCGGGATGACCACCGCTACGGGGCCTTTGGTCAAAAAACCCAGCGCCATGGCGAGGTAAGCCCAGCGTATATAGGCTGCGCGTTCGGTTTGCCAATGACGAAAAATCGCAAACATGGCCCATGTGACGAACAGGATCAAAACAGCATCCGCAATTGCGGCCTTACCCACCACGGTTGTCATCAGGCTTGTTGACGCGATAAGAGCAGCATAGAAAGCCTTCTCTGAATCAGTTACTTCTGCCATGAAGCGGTAAATCAAATACACCCAAACCGTAGAAGCCAACGCGGAGGGAAGACGGAAGGCAAACTCGTTAAAGCCGAACAAATAGGCGGGAAGCGCTTGAAGCCAGTAGATCAGAATGGGTTTGTCGAACCGGGGAACGGAATTGAGATATGGCGTAATGAAGTCATGCCGCAAAAACATTTCACGTGTGGCTGTTGTGAATGCGCCCTCATCCAGATCGAATAACGGCATGGACCAGATATAACCATAGAATCCGATGAAAACGGCCAAGCCAAGTATGAGCAAATGTGCGTAGCGATGTTGAGTCATGGGTCTGGATTCGTTGTGATTCGGTGTTTAGGAGATTTCAATTCGGTTGCGCCCATTTCGTTTGGCGCGATACAAAGCGAGATCGGCTTCGTTTACCCATTTGTCAAACAGATCAGAACTTGCCGTATTGGGCTGCAAATTATCACTGATAACCCCGAAACTGGCCGTGCAGGTTATCTGGTGGCCGTCGTCGCACAGAATAGGTGATTCCTGCAGACGCGAACGGTAGCGTTCAAGCAGAACTCCTGCTTGCCATTTCGTCGTGTTGGGCATGATGGTGATAAATTCTTCCCCGCCCCAGCGCGCCAGTATGTCTTGTTCACGAAGTTCATTCCGAGCGATGTCTGCCACAGAGCGCAGCACCTTGTCACCACAGGCATGGCCCGATTCATCGTTGACCTTCTTGAAGTAATCCAGATCGAAGATACAGATACTGATCGCCATGTCCTTTTCTTTAGGCTGCGTAAGCATCCTTCGGAATAATTCTCTTACCTGACGGCGATTATACAAACCGGTCAGGGTGTCCGTAGTTGCTTGAGATAATAGTTCGGCTTCGCGAATCTTGTGACTGCTGATGTCCTTGAATGCAAACATAAGCGCATCTTGATGATCCAGCTGTGTCAATACAACAGCGATCGACAGCCATAGAATTCCCCCGCCGGGTTTGTGAAACGAGACTTCATGATTATGGATGCTTTCACCGTTTTGCAGGCGATTGATGATTTGCCGGCGTTCCTCTGGATTGCCCCACAAGTCTTTGGGATTGATGAACTTGGCCTGCTCACGATTTACGCCTATGAGGTTGAGGCACTCGTCGTTGACGAAGAGAGTCCGTCCGGTTTCAAGTTCCGTTACCAACATGGGTATGGGGGATATTTCAAGAATGTGGCGCATTCGGCCCTCGCTGAGAGCGAGTTCAAGTGTGCGTTCAGCTACGCGCTCTGCGAGCGTTTCATTCATTTCATGGAGGGATTCCGTTATACGACGGCGTTGGAGAGCCAACACAGAGGCAACAAGAATTGCCGTGCTGATTGATGCACCAATTAGTTGGATAGCAGTGAGCGCTTCAGCAAGAGGGAAATGGGCAAATGGTCCTCGGTCCAGCATCGTGCTGCCGAAAGCAATGACATAAATGTTGGCAAACAAAGTCAGGGCGCTGCGCGGATTAAAGCGTTGTGCAACCCAAATCAACGGGGGGAGCACCAGACTCATCACGCCGATGTGCAATACGCTGCCAGAACCCTTGTAACCAAACAGAATCAAAGCACCGATAGCTACGGCAATCCAGACAAACACCAGCTCTGAAGTATCGTGGTGAGCTCTGGGGTAGTGCTCGCCGGAGTGAAACCACTGTCCCCAAAGGTAGAGAGCAGGCGCTAGCATTAATGTGCTGGTCGCATCTCCTACCCACCATTTCACGAGTGAGTACAAAAGGGAGGTTAGGCTTTCAAAATGAAACAGAGAGAGGCTTAGCATCCCTGTCAGTGCCGAGAAAAAATTTCCGATTACTGCCACATAAAGCAAATAGCGCCCAATTGATTTTGGGCTTTCAAAATAATCTTCAGCGGAGCGTTTTCGATAAAGATATACACCTAACAAGGGGGATAATGCATTACCCAGTGACACGATGGTGCTGCCGAGTGGGGTCCAACCATAAAACATGAGATTGGCGATGAATGAGCCGGTAAAAATGCCAAGTAGTGCGGATCTGCCATATAGCATCGTGGCTGCAACTGCCACTCCAGCAGATGGCCAGATAGGTGAAACCAGTGAAAAGGGGTGAGAAACGAGCCAGGCCAGCAATGCGCACACTGCGGCAATGGGTAATGCCAAGAACATAGCCTTGCGGCCAAAAAATGATGTATTTAACGAGGATGGCGAGTGAAGTGTCCGGTCTTGCGGTATCAGTGATGATGAAACATGGTGTGACGTCGCCCCACCAAACAGCGGATCCGGCCTAATCATCCGCACGGGTCCGTTGTGCGAAAAGAGTTCGTGTACGATTCGTGCAGGATGCTTCCTTCGTTATATGCCATTGGGGGTGCTTTCAGTCGCAAAGAGAATCTTCGTTATATGGTAGCCGTAGGCGTGTCCTTATCAAGAGCGCCTGCGAGATAGGTTTCGATCTTCGCGCGTGTTTGTCCTTTGTCCATTGGGCTGAATTGCACACCAATTCCGGCAGTCTTGCCGCCTTGAGCACCATCGGGGGTCAGCCATACGACTTTAACTGCCAATGCGATCCGTTCGGGATTCCCCATCATTGTCAGTGTTAAAAAAAGTTCCTTGCCCAACTCATGCTGAGTGTAGCCGGGGATAAACAGGCCGCCATTCTTAATGAACGACATATAAGAACGGTACAACGTATCCTTGTCAGGAATGTTGTGATGAATCATGCCTCCGCCAAGTGCCATCCTTTTCTCACCTCGTATTAGCTTGATTGACTTAACCGCAGCATTCTAACAGCAACTTGAAACTGAAATTCACCCAATTTTCATACTGCCCACTGAGCCTGTAATCAAAGGCAATGGCGCCGCGTAGGGCATGCTAACTACTGCGATCAGGTGCGCCCCCTTCCCCTTTCGTTTACGTACGACTATTCAGAACTGCATGCATAGTTGTCGTCAGTTCTTTGCTGGTTATGGGCAATGTGCTTTTAGTGCTTTCAAACAATATAAGGTCGAATTATGTGCTCGGGCACTAAATGCGACAAATGCGACCAGAATTTGAACATCATGAGCTTTTTTGCTTTATTCGGAAGGCGACAATACAGTTGTCTGGTGTGGTCTGTGTTCATGCAGGGAGATGTGGCATCCATGCCAGGAAGTGGTGGGAATCATTCTCGCCCGGATAGCAAATGGATTAGCTGAATTAGAAGTAGTGGATCGATAATAAGCCTAAAAAACCGTTGAGGAGTTCCCATGAAATCATCTTTAAATAAACAACTGTCCGCTGTTGGTTTGAGTCTGGCGATGGGGGTGTTCGCATCGACCAGTATGGCCGCTGATGAACCGTCGGCAATCAACGTCAAACGTTTGTCGATGGAGATGGCTTTGAAGGCTGCCGAGGGCGCCATTCATGAGTGTCGCGCCAAGGGTATTCAGATCGGTGTGACGGTCATGGATCGCGGCGGCAACCCTCAAGTCGTCTTGCGGGATGTGTTGGCTCCCGATCTCACACTGACGATCTCTCGTATGAAGGCTTACACAGCAATTTCCTTCACGTCTGCCACTTCCGCCCTGGGTGATCGTGGCGATGGAGCCCTTGGGCGTGTTCCAGGTCTGTTCTTCGGAGCGGGTGGAGTTCCGATCGAGGCTGGTGGTCAGGTTTACGGGGCCATCGGGGTATCCGGTGCCCCTTCTGGCAAAACAGATGAAGAATGCGCGCGGGCTGGTGCCAAAGTGGTTGAGTCTGAGCTTGAATTGATGTAAGCCGCAACAGAGTGGGGCTTAGGGGTAAAAAAGATGATTTTTGGCCTTGACGACACCCACCTTCATCTTTAATATGCCGCTCCACGTTGCAAGACGTTTTCCCTGATAGCTCAGTTGGTAGAGCAAATGACTGTTAATCATTGGGTCGCAGGTTCGAGTCCTGCTCAGGGAGCCAAGCGCCCGTAGCTCAGTTGGATAGAGTATCTGGCTACGAACCAGAGGGTCGGAGGTTCGAATCCTTCCGGGCGCACCATGTCCCCATCGTCTAGAGGCCTAGGACATCGCCCTTTCACGGCGGTAACCGGGGTTCGAATCCCCGTGGGGACGCCAATTCCTGCTTTTTGTTTCATGCCTCACGAAACGAAAAGCTTTTTACCTGTTTATGTCCCCATCGTCTAGAGGCCTAGGACATCGCCCTTTCACGGCGGTAACCGGGGTTCGAATCCCCGTGGGGACGCCAATTCTTATCAGATATTGATGATTTAACACCATCCTTCGGGGTGGTGTTTTTTTATATCGACGTTCTTGCTCAAGCACTTATATGTGGGATTCGACGCGGTACCTGCCCATGCGGTTAGCAAGATAGACGGCCTTATCCGCTACGGCGATCAACTCGATCAACTGGCTTGCCTCTTCCGGGTAGTGCGCGATGCCAATACTTACGGTGACACACTCCCCTTCAATACCTGGTTGCCATTCCTGATTAATAAATGCACGTCGGATCTGCTCAGCCGTTTCTCTGGCCTCTGCCAGTGAAGTTCCGGGCAATGCAGCAAGAAACTCCTCTCCACCCCAGCGAAAGGCTACCGCGTCATCGGGCAAAGACTTGATGATAAGTGGTCCTGCAATTCGAAGAACTTCATCTCCTTCGAGGTGGTCATAGAGATCATTTATTCGTTTGAAAAAGTCCAAATCAATAACCAGCAAGGACAGTTCTACCTTGGCATGGGATTGCTGTTTTACCGTCCTGTTGAATGTCTCGAGCAAGAGCTCCATTCCACGGCGACGGTTGAAGAGTCCGTGTTATCGGGGTAGGCCCTCGTCGATGGTGGCCCTGAAAACGGTATACACGGTTTTGTCATATGACTTCAGCGATTTCCGTCCACGCTGGCAAACCACGCACTTCAATCTGGAGTGACAAAACCGAATGGTTTAGCACTTGTACTCGGGTTAGGTAGAGGTCTTCATATGCATGCTGGTTGCAATCCATAATATTCGAAGTGACTGGATCAATTAGATGTACCGCATCAGGGATGGCATCGAACAATGCATGTTCAAGTGCTGGCAACCCTTCTGCGTGAACGGTGATATCAGAGTGTTCCGAATACGTGCAATGTTCCGTTTTCAGATAAAAAAAGACCATGTACAGGGTGCCGTTACATGGTCTTGGGTTAAAAGCAGAATTAAATGATCTCTTTATGACTCAGGCTGTTTGATATCACGCCAGTATTCCTTTTTAAGGAAGAACATCAGTAGGGTGAAGAACAGGATGAATCCCAGTACGTAGGGGCCGTAGGCCATTCGCTGCATTTTCGCAGGTTCAGACATGTACACCATATAAGACACGAGGTCTTTGACCATGTCGTTGAATTCTGCTGGCGGCATGCTTCCTGTAATGACTGGTGGCTTGAGTCCGGACAGACGCTTTTCTGTTGAGCCATCAGGCAGCTTTACATCGGTGTAGACCGGTTGCTGCACGCCCTGCTCCGCTGCGAAGACATCTGGCATGTTGACATCGGGGAATACTGCGTTGTTTACGCCCCAGCGTTTAGTCGGGTCAGCGTAGAAAGAAGTGAGATAGGTATACAGCCAGTCTGTACCTCTAACGCGCGCAATCAAAGACAGGTCAGGTGGCTCGACACCGAATACCTGCTTGGCATAGTCCGCAGGCATGAAGTTAACCATTTCATCACCCAGCTTCAGCTTGGGGGGCAGCAGTGCCTTAGCCTGGTCATCGGAAAGGTGAAGGTCAGAGGCGACTCGGCCATAGCGCATGTACTTCGCTGTGTGACAGGTTGCGCATTGAGCCTGGAAAATTTGAGCGCCACGGTACAGGGCCGCCTTGTTGGATAGATTGACCGATACGTGCTTGAGGGGAATGGCATACCCCTCCGAGGCCCGAGCCGCCGTTGCCAGCATCATGCTGGCGATGATGAAGATAGCCCGAATCATTTCACTCGCTCCGGTACAGGTTTGGTCGTTTCAAATTTGCTCACCAGGAACAAGGCGACAAAGAACCCGAAATAGACGAAAGCGAAAATTCGGGAAAACAACGTATTCCAGTAGGTCACTGGCTGGGTGCCGAGGTAACCCAATCCCAGGAAGGCGACGACAAACGAAAACAGAACCACTTTAAACGCCATTGAGCGATAGCGGATTGATTTGACCGCGTTTCTATCAATCCAAGGCAGGAAAAACAGAATCAGAATAGCCGAACCCATCGCCATGACACCAAGGAATTTGTCTGGGATTGCGCGCAAGATCGCGTAGTGTGGCGCAAAGTACCATACAGGTGCGATATGTTCAGGGGTCTTCAGCGGATCAGCTGGAATGAAGTTGGGGGCTTCAAGGAACTTTCCGCCTCCGTCGGGCCAGTAGAAAATGACAGCCGCGAACAGAAACATGAAGACACCCAGTCCGAAGAAATCTTTGACTGTGTAATAAGGATGGAATGGGATGCCGTCAATGGGTTTGCCGTGTTCATCCTTATTGGTTTTGATTTCCACACCGTCGGGATTGTTGGATCCTACTTCATGCAACGCCATGATGTGACCGCCGATCAGGAACAGCAGTACGAGTGGCAGCGCGATGACATGCAATGCAAAGAAGCGATTCAGCGTGACATCGGAGACAACATAGTCGCCACGGATCCAGAGCGCGAGGTCTGGCCCGATAAAGGGAATGGACCCGAACAGGGAGATGATGACTTGCGCGCCCCAGAAGGACATCTGGCCCCATGGGAGCAGATACCCCATAAAGGCTTCAGCCATCAAGGCCAGCAGGATCAAAACACCGAAGATCCAGATCAGTTCACGCGGTTTCTTGTATGAGCCGTACATCAGTCCACGGAACATGTGTAGATAAACCGCGATGAAGAAGAAAGATGCCCCGGTGGAATGCATATAACGAATCAGCCAGCCCCAGTTGACGTCACGCATGATGTATTCGACTGAGTTGAACGCTTCGGCCGCTGATGGCTTGTAGTTCATCGCGAGCCAGATTCCTGTAACGATCTGTATCGCGAAAACAGTCAGCAGAATCGAGCCGAAGTAGTACCAGAAATTGAAATTCTTCGGAACATAGTATTTCGCGAGATGAGCGTTCCAGAAGTGGGATACGGGCAGTCGATCATCGACCCATTTGCCTAACTTTCGAATCATGCTTTCTTCTCCGCAACGCCAATTCGGACGATCTCATCCGTCGCAAAAATGTAGTCGGGCACGAGCAGGTTCAGCGGTGCCGGCATACTCTTGTAGACTCGCCCGGCAAGGTCGTATTTGGAGCCGTGGCATGGGCAGAAAAACCCCCCCTTCCACTCGGGACCCAGGTCTTTGGGCGCAACTTCCGGGCGGTAAGTGGGCGCGCAGCCCAGGTGGGTACAGACCCCGATAACGACGAAGATGTTCTTCTTGCGAGCCCGGTAGAAGTTATCCGCAAATTTCGGTTGCTGACTGGCAACCGAGCTGTTGGGATCAAGCAGTTGGCTGTCTAGTGATGGCAGCATTTCAACCATCTTGTCGGTACGGTGCACGACGTAGATGGGTTGTCCGCGCCAGGCGACGGTCACCATTTGTCCTTCGGCCAGTTTGCCAATATTCACATCCACGGGTGCCCCCGCTGCTTCGGCACGAGCGCTGGGTTCGAATGAGGATAGAAAAGGAACTGTCGCGAAGCCGGCGCCTACTGCGCCAACTGCGACGGCAGACCCCGTTAAAAAACGACGCCGACCCGGATTGACAGGAACATCAGCCATTAATTACTCGCTCCAACCTTGTTTCATTTTAAAGCCAACTTTTTCATTGTTATGGGGTCAATGTGTAACCCAAAGCCTACCCGCCTTGGTATTGATGTGTTCACCCGATTTCCGACCATGAAAACCATGGCTGTTTGAGCGCATCTTTCCGCCCCAGTTCGGGCGCAAACCTGGTGAGTGTTATCGCTTACGACGTTTGCGTCAAACAAGTGTCATTAATCGCTTTTGAGATGTGTTTATCGCCCTCGACTTCAAAGGGTTAAGCGACCACAGAAACACGTTCAAATGTCTTTCCTGCTCACACCGGGTTGGCGATATCGACAAAGCGAACATCCAGCCCGAAATGCTCAGCCAACTTTAAACCGAGACGACGAACCCCTTCCCGTTCGGTTGCGTGGTGACCGGCAGCGAAATAAGTGATGCCCTCTTCCCGTGCAATATGTGTTGTCCGCTCACTGATCTCACCGGATATGAATGCATCCAGTCCGAATTGAACGGCTTCGACGATTCCATCCTGAGCCCCGCCCGTGCATAAACCAATCCGCTGGATCGGCTTATCCTGAGGACCAACGATCAGTGGCTGTCGTCCAAGTATCTGCTCAAGGGTGTTCCCCAAATCTTGCGCTTCAGTTGGCTTCGGTAATTCACCTGCCAGTGACAGTCGCATGGCTCCGAATGGGATAACGCGCTCGAGGCCTAGTTGTTCTGAGAGCGCCGCATTGTTACCAAATTCCGGCTGCGCATCCAGTGGAAGATGGTAGGCAAGCAAATTAATATCATGCTTGATCAAGCGGGCAATCCGTCGATATTTCATCCCGGTAAGTGCCGGAGGTTCGTTTTTCCAAAAGAAGCCATGGTGCACGATGATGGCATCGGCCTGCCAATCGATCGCGGCTTCTATCAATTCCGCACACGTGGTAACACCCGTGATGACGCGTTGGATTTTGGGTTTTCCCTCTACTTGTAGTCCATTGGGCGCGTAATCATTCCAAGCGGCGACGTCCAGCACCTGGTCGCAATAATCCAGCAGCTCGCTGCGATCAATCATGTCCTGCTTTCTCCATGTGTGAAGTCCGCCTGGCGATTCTTTTCAGGAACCTGCCGGGCTTGATCCTGCATATGCCATTTCCTGCGGTAGTAATGAGTCACGATGATCAGGACGAAAAACAATGTTGATGTTGCACCCAGGATTAAAAGTAGTTTCCATTCCGTGGGATCGGTGGGTAACAGAATCAATTTCCGGATCAGAACCACAAATCCGGTCTCGAGTAGGGTTACTGCATAGTCGAAGGAGTTCTTCAAAAACAGCGACTTCACAATCGCCAGAACGATCAGAACATACAGGCCATCGGTCAGCAGTTGATTGATGACTGCGAATGCAAGAGCGCCCTCTGCAAAGGAAAGTGTGCTCAATTTGATGGCGAAACTGATCACGCAGATGGCCGTGTATATGATCATCAGCAAGACAAACACTTGGCGCAGCGTTGTCAGCGCGACATTGAGCCAGTGATCCAGTTTGGACTGAATCTTCAGTAACCGGTTTTTTTCGGAGTGCGGAAGATCCATGATGTTTTCCTTCAAATGGTCTGTTCTGTTTGTTCTATTCGCCATGAGGTCTCGCCCGTTTCGGGTGAAAAGTGCCTATCGACGGCCCAACCGACGATACAAGCCGGTCGGCGCTCAATTTCAACAACCGGGGTTGAAGATCTGACCCATGGTGGGCATGCGTGTTCCTGAAACCAGATTTTCAGGCTGCGCGAACGGGCATTGCCCTGCGGCTGGATACGATCTCCGGGGCGGCGTGTACGTAATAGCCAGACCTTGTCCAACCATCGCTCACCAATGGCAAGTGGATCGGTTGCTTCCGTCCGTACCAGATGGATGTTTTCCCCTGGTGTGTACTCAATCGAATGAGTTTTGTCTGTCCATAATATATCCGGGAGTACAGGCGATTTCAGACGCGTGCGCCACCAGAGTTCATCACGATAGCGACTGATCAGCCATGCGCCCCAGGCAAGCTCAGGGTGCTGATCAGGTTCAGCTGTCCTGAGCTGCCTGAGAAATTCGATCAGTCGGGCCTTCGGGGGCATCAGTGCGCCATGACGCTTGATCCAGGTGCGAAGAACATTGGCTTGACGGGAAGGTGCCAGATCGATCAATGGCTTTTGCGGCAGGCGATCAAGGCGTTCCATGTCGCCATCAATGGCGGCAAGTGATTCAAGCAATGCCTGGTCGTCGCCAGATTGTGCAGCTGCTTGGCCTAAACCAAGCAACCCTTGTGGCCAGCGCGACTGGATCCGCGGCAGGATTTCAGCGCGAAGGTAATTTCGATCATAGGATAGGTCTTGATTACTGGGATCATCAACCGGTATCAGGGGTAGAGCAGCTGCATACTGACGCAAATCATCCCGCGGTGTATGCAGAAAGGGACGCCAATGCCAACCCGAGCCGAATCGGGTCAGTGTGGGCATAGCGGATAAGCCGGCTGCACCACTGCCACGTAAAGCGGCCAAGAGGAATGTTTCGACCTGATCCTCGAGATGATGGGCGGTCACCAGAACGGGTTCATCCTCGGGCTGGTATCGGCGATGCAACCATGATCGCAGCGCTTCGTAACGTGACCAGCGTGCGCGCGATTCCAGTGAATGCTGTCCGTGAATTCCGCGGGACGGTACTTCGATTGGAATGCTGTGTGACTCAATGGAGAAAAAACTGGCTTGCACACAAGCTCTGGCACCCCATTCGGCCGAATCGGGATGGAGTTGGTGGTCGATGCTGACTACGGTGAGCTCATCAATGAGACCCTGTTGATACTGGTTATGCAGCCATGCCAATGCGCCCAGGGAATCGGCGCCGCCAGAACTGGCCAAAACCACACGTAGTGGTCTCGGTAGTGACTCAGGCAGTGAAGGACCAGACATGATCGTTCGTTTCACGACTTCAAGTCGAAAACAGTATTCAACGATCGATAAATTGGCCGTAACTCATGAGGCGATCGTAGCGGCGTTGCAGCAATTTGTTGATCGGCTGGTTGGAATGCTTGATCAGGGCACGTTTGAGTGAGGCCTTCAGTGTTTGGGTCATTTGTTCAATATCGCGGTGTGCGCCGCCGCATGGTTCGCTGATGACTTCATCGATCAACCCCAACTCCAGAAGGCGTGGTGCAGTGATCCCCAGTGCCTCTGCCGCCTCGGGAGCTTTGTCTGCACTCTTGTAGAGAATGGATGCACAGCCCTCGGGTGAAATAACCGAATAGGTGCCGTACTGGAGCTGCATCACATGATCACCGATGCCGATGGCCAATGCGCCACCGGAGCCACCTTCTCCAATGATGGTGACGATGATTGGTGTTTTCAGGTCGGCCATCACATAAAGATTACGCGCGATGGCTTCACTTTGTCCTCGCTCCTCTGCATCGATACCCGGGTAAGCACCGGGCGTATCAATAAAGGTAAGAACGGGCAGTTTGAATTTCTCTGCCAGTTCCATCAGGCGTTTGGCTTTTCGGTAGCCTTCCGGGCGCGGCATGCCAAAATTGCGACGGATTTTCTCCTTGGTGTCGCGACCCTTTTGCTGACCAATGACCATGACCGGGATACCGTCGAGTCGTGCCATGCCGCCGACGATGGCGCCATCATCAGCGAATGCACGGTCGCCATGCAGTTCGGTGAAGTCTGTCAGCATGTGTTTGATGTAGTCCAGGGTATAGGGCCGCTGTGGATGGCGAGCGATCTGGTTGATTTGCCATGCACTCAGATTGCCGAAAATCGAACGCGTCAATTCCATACTCTTGGCTTCGAGCCGCGCAATTTCCTCATTGATATTCAGCCCTGCTTCATTATCCATGAGTCGTAACTCACGAATCTTGGCATCCAGTTCGGCGATGGGCTGTTCAAAGTCCAGGTAATTCGGGTTCATTATTCAGTCTTCCAGATAAACGCTTTGAGCGAGATTGTAGCGCAATGCGGTCTACTTCATGACCACGGGTTGATTATCAAGCAACCTGATGGCGCCCAGTCGGGCTGCCGCAAGCAATATTCCACTTTCTGCCGTGAGGAGCGGATCCAGCGTGTCGGCGCGGCAAAGTGCAAAATAATCAAGTTTGAATCCGGCAGAGGTTAATCGAGTGCGGGCGTTTTCCAGCACGGCGTTAAGCGGGCTTCCTAGACGAAGTTGTTGTGCGGTATCGACCAGTGTGGCATGAAGCAAGGGTGCCGTGAGTCGCTGTGCTTCATCCAGAAATCGATTCCGTGAACTCAGGGCCAGTCCGTCTTCTGCTCGTGCTGTTGGCACGCCAACGATCTCTATGGGCATATTCAGATCGCGAACCATGCGACGCACGATTTGCAGCTGTTGAAAATCCTTTTCGCCGAATACGGCAACCTGTGGTTGGGCCAGATGAAACAGTTTGGTCACGATGGTGGCCATGCCGGTGAAATGGCCGGGGCGAGCAGCTCCCTCCCAATGCGCGGCCAGTTCGCCTGGATCCACGCGAATGGTGAATGCGTCGGTTTCTGGTGTCAGGTCGGTTTCGCTGGGCAGGAAAACTGCATCGACGCGAAGCTGGGTCAATTGTGCAATATCTTCAGCTTCTGTACGAGGGTACCTGGCCAAGTCATTGACATCATTGAACTGCATTGGGTTAACGAAAATGGAGACGAGCACAGCTGGCTGATCCGCCCGACTTTGTGCTGCCTTTACAAGGTTCAGATGCCCGTTATGGAGATTCCCCATGGTGGGCACGAAGGCGACATTCCTTCCCGCTTTGGCCTGTGCCTGACGCCAGTTCGATAATTCATTCAGATCGCGGATGATTTCCAATTAAACGAACCCTTCATGTTCAGCGGGAAAACTACGGGTGCGTACGGCAACTGCATACGCTTGTAACGCTTGAAGTATCGCCCCCCTGCCCCGAAGAAAATCACGGACGAAACGGGCAGGATGTGGATTCATTCCAAGCAGGTCGTTCATGACAAGCACTTGTCCATCTACATCTACACCTGCACCGATGCCGATGACGGGTACATCAACCGATTTGGCGATACGTGCACCCAAGGTATTGGGAACACATTCAACCAGAACCATGGTCGCCCCGGCGTGGGTCAGAACTTCGGCATCACGCATGACGACAGAGGCATCATCAATATCACGCCCTCGAACCCGGTACCCGCCCAGTTGTCGCACTTTCTGCGGCAACAACCCGACATGTGCGCATACGGCGATACCGGCATCCGTCATGGCTTGCACCAGATCCGCCTTGGCGGCCGTGGCTTCAATTTTCACGATATCCGCTCCGCCTTCCTGAATCAGTCGCCCCGCATTGCGGAGCACAGTGGGTATATCTGTATCAGAGAGGAAGGGCAAATCTGCCATAACCAAACCTGTAGGCGCACCACGACGTACCATCTGTGTGTGATAGATCATGTCGTCTATTGAGACGCTGAGTGTGTCGCGTTGGCCTTGTACGACCATTCCGAGCGAATCGCCTACAAGAAGGATGTCAATTTCTGCTTCCATGGCCAAGCGGGCGAAACCGGCGTCATACGCGGTTACCATCGCGATCGGTATTTGATCGAGTTTAGCCTTCTGCAGGGTGGTCAGCGTTTTGGGCTTAACACGCTGCAAACTTGTGTTGGTTTCACTTAGAAGTGTCTGACTGTTCATGAGTTGGCTGTTCACGTTTTGGGCATTCATGGATTCATTCGTCCTGGTTTAACCTTTGTGGGATCAGGTTTCGCCCTGGGTTGAGTCAGCAATCGGGGGGGATGATACCTTTTCTGCGAAATCGTTGTGGGGGGGGACGATGTGCAAGGGGTGATTGGGAGCCGCAGAAAGCAGTTCCGCAATACTGCGACCATCTGGCAACCGGGTATCTGGCGCAATTTCATGCCAAGGTGCCAGAACGAAGCGTCGTTCGGCAATTCCGGGATGTGGAATGGTCAATGTAGATGTGTTCAGGATCATTTCGCCGTACGTCAGAATATCCAGATCCAGTACGCGAGCGCCCCATACGCGAGTGGAAAGCCGTCCGGCAGTTTGTTCCAATCCTTTGAGTGCTTCGAGCAATGCGCTTGGTGTAAGGCTTGTTGAAATCAAGGCGACGGCGTTGACGTAGTCCGGCTGATCCTGAGGTCCCATCGGTGGATTTGCATACATTTGTGATGTGCGCAGCACATGGGTGCCCGGTAACTCATCAAGTGCGGAAACTGCCTGTGCGAGTTGTTTGACCGGCTGTTCAAGATTACTGCCCAACGCTATGAATACATAGACATTATCTGATTCTTGATCGGGCGGACTGGGCTTGTCTGTGGCCTGGCGCATCGATGGGTGGCTTTCGCTTATTGTTGGCGCCGGGGACGTCGCCGACGCGGGCGTCGTTGGGGATCACCATGTCGGGCAAAATCTTCCGGCAAGTGAGTAGGCACGGTTTCTCCTGAATCCTTGTCGCGTTCAGGTGCGTATTGGCGCCAGAATTGACAGATGTCGGGTGAGACCTCGCCAATTTCACTGCGAAGGCAGAGAAAGTCGAGTGCTGCACGGAACCAGGCATGGGCCAGCAGGTGTTTTTGTTGATCTTTGAGGGCCGTCATCGGTATGTCCATCGGCATACCTTGGGCAGCTTGTTCGAGTGAAGGCTGGAGCGCCCAGATCACGCGCATCAAATCGGTAAGGCGACGTGGAATTGCGACCTGCTTGACCGTTGATTCGATTACCTCGTCCATTGCCAGGGCAAAAGCGACGTCGGGGTCGACTCGCTGATGCAACCAATGCTCACGCTTACGGCTCAAGTCTGCCCACAACAACCCTGCAAGCATGAACGCTGGATTAACAGGAAGTTGAAGGCCGATCCGTTCATCTGTGCCGACGAGAACACGTTCGACCAAGGCTGAAATGCGGTCATAGTCGCGATTGAGCAGATCATCAAGCCCCGGAAAGAGGTAGCCCAGCAAATCAAGTTCGCGCAGTTTGAGGAAAGCTGCCCACGCATAACCGCCCTGGAAAATCTTGATGCTTTCATCGAACAAACGGGCAGGCGCGATCGATTTAAGCAAATCGCGGCATTCTTGAATGGCTGAAACAGAATCTTCAGTAAGGGTGAAATCGAGCTTGGCCATGAAACGCGCCGCCCGGAGCATACGTACCGGGTCTTCCTGATAGCGCGTTACGGGGTTGCCGATGATGCGTAGATGGCCGGTTTCGATATCCTGCCAGCCCCGCACGTAATCAACGATTTCGGCATTAGCGAAGTTGTAATACAACGCATTGCAGGCGAAATCTCGACGCCAGACATCTTCATCAATGCTGCCAAAAACGTTATCACGAAGAATCCGGCCCTCATCCGAACGGCGGACACTATCTTCATCGCCACCTCGGAATGTTGTCACTTCAATCATGTCGTGACCGAAAACGACGTGCACGATGCGAAAACGGCGACCGATAATTCGCGCGTGACGGAACAGGGATCGCACCTGCTCGGGTTTCGCATCCGTGACAACATCGAAATCCTTAGGGCGCATGCCTCGGAGCAAATCGCGCACACAACCGCCCACCAGATAAGCGGCGTAGCCCTGATCGTGCAGGCGCTGCAATACGTTCAGGGCGTGATCGCTGATCTGTGAGGTCACGAGCCCGTGCGTGTCTGGTGAAATCCGAGTCGGTTCAGGTTTGTCAGGAAACAAGATGTTGATTTCTCAATAAAAACAAAATGAGTTTTATCGTGTGCCAATGATAATGATGTAAAAATGATGGCAGAGTCTAACATCCGGTCGTCAACTCGCCATCATAGTCAGGCAAAAATCATTTAAATAGAACCACGGGTTCGTGGCATTCGGCAAGCTGTGATAAATTTCGCCGCATGTTTGATTTTGATTATTTATCCGCTCAGGGTTTATTCGCGTCGGCGTTAACGACGAAAAAATATGGTGGCGCCAGAAAGAGCGGAATAGAGAGTAAACCCACTTCATGAGCCCATTGATTTCGATTGTCCTTCTCCCCTTCCTGAGTTCGCCATTCGTTGCCTGGATTAGCAGCAGGAACCGCCGTGCGGCAGCCTGGTCGGCGGCGGCAGTTACGCTGTTGTGCCTGGCTTTGCTGGGGGGCGTGATTTCCCAACTCATCGCCCAAGGGAGTCTGGCTGACGCGCATGTCATCAGCTTTGACTGGATGCCTTCCATCGGGCTCAATTTTGCCTTTCGCATGGATGGTCTGAGTCTACTGTTTACCGGACTGATCCTGATCATCGGCGTGCTTGTCGTGATCTATGCGCGTTATTACCTCGCTTCACAGGACAGCGCCGCTCGATTTTTTGCCAGTTTGATGCTGTTCATGGGCGCCATGCTGGGGATTGTGCTTTCAGAGAACCTGATTCAGATGGTCGTATTCTGGGAGCTCACCTCTCTTTCCTCATTTCTTCTGATCAGCTTCTGGCAGCAGCGCAAGGAAGCCCGTTATGGAGCCCGGATGGCATTGGCCGTTACGGGGTTTGGTGGTTTAGCCCTACTTGGTGGTGTCCTACTGCTCGGTCACGTCGCGGGAAGTTTTAACCTCACCGTTATTCTCGATGCGGGTGATAAAGTTCGGCAAAGCCCGTTGTATCTTCCGATCTTGTTGCTGATTCTGCTGGGGGCTTTCACCAAGTCGGCACAGTTCCCTTTCCACTTCTGGCTCCCCAATGCGATGGCAGCGCCGACGCCTGTTTCTGCCTATCTGCATTCCGCGACGATGGTCAAGGCCGGGCTTTTCCTGCTGGCCCGTTTGTTCCCCGTGCTTTCCGGTACAAATGAATGGATGCTGCTTGTCGGTGGGGCCGGGTTGATCACGTTCCTGCTCGGTGCCTACACTGCACTGTTCAAGCACGATCTTAAGGGACTGCTGGCCTACTCCACCCTGAGTCATTTGGGATTGATTACGCTTCTGTTCGGCTTTGGAACGCCCATGGCCGCGGTGGCAGCGGTATTCCATCTGATCAATCACGCCACGTTCAAGGCCTCTCTGTTCATGGTTGCGGGCATTGTTGACCATGAAACAGGTACACGGGACATGCGCCGTCTCGGTGGTTTGGCGCGCAAGATGCCGCATACGACGGCACTGGCCATCGTTGCGGCTTCGGCCATGGCGGGTGTGCCTTTGCTGAATGGCTTTTTGAGCAAGGAGATGTTTTTCAGCGAAACAGTCGATGTTGCACATGAGTTCGGCTCCAACTGGGCTTTACCCCTGCTGGTGACCTTGGGCGGTGTGATGTCGGTCGCCTACTCCATCCGCTTTATTCACGACACGTTTTTTGCCCCCCCCTCTCCTGATCTGCCAACGGAAATTCACGAACCGCATCGTGGTATGCGAGTACCGATCGATATCTTGGTGCTGGTGTGTCTTGCCGTCGGGCTTGCCCCTGCCCTACTCGTGGGCGGATTGTTGAATCTGGCAGCAGGTGCCGTGTTGCATGGTCCGCCGCCTCATTTCAGCCTCGCACTCTGGCACGGTTTCAATGCGCCGCTGATGATGAGCAGCATTGCTCTGGTGGGTGGTTTACTGGTGTATCTGTCGCGCCGCCCGTTGACTCGTTGGCACGAACATAGCCTGGGACGCATGAGTGCCCGCGCGGTCTTCGATCTGATCATGACCATGATGCAGACCGCCGCGGAGGCAGTAACTCATCGTTTCGACCAGGGACGCATGCAATCAATGGTTTTGTGGACAACCGGCATCGCAATTATTGCCGGCCTTATCGGATTCTTGAGTTATCAAGCGCCACTCTTCGGCAGCGATTCGATGGCTGCGCCTTTTGATCTGTTGACGGCTACGGGCATGGTCATCATGATGAGTGCGTCTGTGTGGCTTGTACGTCAACACCGACAGCGACTGTTTGCACTGTTGTTGATGAGTGTTGTCGGGTTGGGGGTCTCATTACTCTTCATCCGTTATTCAGCCCCTGACCTCGCCTTGACGCAACTCGCGGTCGAAGTCATCACCGTCATTCTGATGTTGTTGGCGCTGCGTTACCTGCCGCAGCAAACCCGTTCGGAGCTTGATCTCAAGGATCGTCCACGAATCCGGCGTGATGCCCTAATCGCCGTGATAAGCGGTGTTGGCATCGCCTTATTTACCTACGCCGTGATGTCGCGTGATTACAGCACTATCGCTGGTTATTTTCTGGCAAACAGTCTTACTGAAGGCGGCGGCCACAACGTAGTAAACGTGATTCTCGTCGATTTCCGGGGATACGATACCTTCGGTGAGATCAGCGTGCTGGCACTGGCCGCACTTGGCGTTTATGCCCTGTTGCAGGGGATGCGCCTGCCGACAGCCGTTTCCTCGCCCATTGCCAGTGGGCGGATTGCGCACGCCCAATTGTTGCAAACGGTATCGCGTCTGCTGTTACCGATGACTCTGATGTTCGGCATCTATATTCTTCTTCGGGGGCACAACGCGCCGGGTGGTGGATTCATTGCGGGGTTGATCGTCGCCAGCGCACTGATGACCCAATATCTCGCTCAAGGCATTGATTCAAGTGAACGCGCCCTGAGCGTTCCCACTCACGGTGCGATTGCCCTGGGCTTGTTTCTCGCGCTGGGAACGGGGGTGGGTTCGATTGTGCTGGGATATCCGTTCCTGACTTCGGCATTCACACACTTGCATTTACCCGTTGTGGGTGATGTTGAAGTGGCTTCCGCCATGCTATTCGATCTCGGCGTATTCTTTGTTGTCATGGGCGCCAGCGTGCTCATGCTTACCCAGATGGCCAAGCTCGCACGGTTCGAACCTGTTGTTCACTCTTCCGAGCAGGTGGCCAAATAATGATGTCTATCCTTTTTGCCAGCTTGATTGGCTTTCTGACGGCAGCGGGAGTGTTTCTCTCTCTGAGAGCGCAAACATTTCCTGTCGTCTTGGGTTTGACCCTGCTCTCCTACGCGGTCAACCTCTTCCTGTTCGGTATGGGGCGGCTAAAGACAGGCGCTGCCGCCGTGCTGGGAAATGGTGCGCAATATACCGATCCATTACCGCAGGCCCTGGTGCTTACTGCCATCGTAATCGCCTTCGCAATGACGGCATTCGTTATCGTACTGGCGCTCAGAACCCGTGCTGAGCTGGGTAATGATCATGTGGATGGTGACGTTGATTCGTCCTCAAACGAACAAGGTGGTCCTTCAGCATGACCTCAACGCCTCATTCGTTCGATCAGATACTGGCTCTGCTGGTTTTCCTTCCCGTCCTGAGTGCCATTGTACTCATCGCCTTGCAGCGCGCCGGTTGGCGCCTGCAGCGTTTGATCAGTGCAGTCAGCGTCGTGATTCTCCTGCTGGCGGCGCTCTATCTCATGATATCCGGCGCTGGCAACACGCCACAGGTCTACCCTATGGGCGATTGGCCCGCTCCGTTCGGTATCGTATGGGTGTACGACAGGTTGTCCGGGCTGATGTTGCTACTGACGGCGATTCTCGGTGCAATCAGCCTGACCTACGCCATCGCCACGAATGAGGATCACCGCGGTGCTCATTTCCATGCGCTGTTCCAAGCTCAATTGTTTGGCCTGAACGGCGCCTTTCTAACCGGGGATGTATTCAACCTCTTCGTGTTCTTCGAAGTGCTGTTGCTCGCCTCGTACGGGCTCATGCTTCATGGTGGAGGGGCTGCTCGAAGTAAGGCCGGGTTGCATTACATGGTTATCAACCTGGTTGGATCGACCTTGTTCCTGTTCGCTGTAGGGGCTCTGTATGGGGTTTTGGGCACGCTGAACCTTGCCGATCTGGCCGTTAGAATCGGTCAGGCACCCACCAGTCTGTACGGAGTCATTGCTGCGGCCAGCCTGTTGTTGTTCGTGGTTTTTGCCATCAAGGGGGCGGCATTCCCGCTGTATTTGTGGCTGCCCGGCACCTATGCGCAAACATCGGCACCAGTCGCTGCCTTGTTCGCCATCATGACCAAAGTCGGGTTGTACGCGATGCTTCGTGTCCATGGCACGTTATTCGATGCGCACACGGCACCCGCGAGTCTGGTTCATCTCATCAGCCCCTGGGAGATATGGTTGGGGATCATGACGCTCATCATGGCGACACTGGGTGTATTGGCTGCGATGAATCTTCGGCGGCAGGTGGCCTACCTGATTCTTGCATCAGTGGGCACGCTGCTGATTGCGTTGGGCGTGAACACCACCGAATCCATCGGTGCCGCGCTCTATTACTGGATTCACACCACCCTGCTTTCCGCAGGATTCTTCCTGCTCGCAGATATTGTTCGGCGGAGTCGAGGTGATGATGGCTGGAGCATCCATCCAGCGATGCCTCGTGCCACATTGATCGGCGGGCTGTTCTTAACCTATGCCATAGGTATGGCGGGTTTGCCCCCTCTAACCGGCTTTTTCGGCAAGACGATGATCTTGCATTCGGTGCTGGATTCTCCGCTGATGGGGGCGATTTTTGCGGTGGTTCTAATCACCAGCGTGATTCTGGTGATTGCTCTTGCGCGTAGCGGCAGCACCCTGTTTTACAGGGTGGATCAACAGGAACAGCATCCTGCGGCACAGGAGATATCCACCTTTGCATTGATGGCAGTGTTTACACCCCTGATGCTGGCGTTAGCGATGGTGATGGCCGCCCTCCCGCTTACAGGTTGGCTGCATGGCACCAGCATGCAGATCAAGGATACCTCCGTGTATATCCGTCAGGCACTTGATCCGGCGGTGTCGCGTCTGCACACACAAGAACCGCAACAGCCCAATCTAGAGCATGCCTCACCCCATTCTCCGTCGAGTAATCAAGAATGAAACGCGTCCTGCCTCATCCTTTGCTTAGTCTGGTCCTGTGGGGGCTCTGGCTCCTGCTGACCAATAGTCTTGAACCTGGGCAGATGCTTCTTGGCCTGCTCCTGGCCACCGTTATTCCTTATTGGCTTCGTTTCGCACTCGCAGAGCATCTGCCCATCCACAAGCCATTATCTTTGTTGGCCTATGCTCTCTTGGTGCTCAGGGATATCGTGGTCGCCAATTTCGTTGTAGCCAAACAGGTGCTGGGGCCAAACAGGGTTTTGCAACCGCACTTTCTGGAAATTCCGCTGACGGTAACTCATCCAACGGCGATCAGCCTATTCGCCAGCACCATTACACTCACACCGGGTACCGTTTCATGTGAGCTGAGTCAGGATGGCAGATCATTACGGGTACACGCGTTACACACGCCCGATCCTGCCGCCGAGATTGCCGGCATGAAGAACAGGTACGAACAGAGGCTGATCAAGATTTTTGGTGAGAAGAGCACCTTTGCCGGGAAGGACCGCTCATGATCACGATAGCGACTCAGATCGGACTGGTTCTCGTCGGTTTGGCCGGTATGCTCAGTATCTACCGCCTGTGGCGTGGCCCCACCCTGCCGGATCGGGTTCTTGCCCTGGATACGCTGACGATCAACGTCATCGCGTTGATCGTGCTGTTCGGCATATGGATCGGAAACAACATCAACTTCGAAGCGGCACTACTGATGGCCGTTCTGGGCTTCATCAGTACCGTAGCCTTGAGCAAATACATACTACGTGGCCAAATTATCGAAGCACATATCGACGATAAGGAAGTTGGGGATTCAGAAGAATGAGCATGCTATCCGAATTTACTCCTTGGCTTATTTCCGGACTCATCCTGCTTGGCAGCTTTTTTGTGCTGTTGGGCTCGGTCGGTCTGGTCAAGTTTCCAGATTTCTTCATGCGTCTCCACGCACCGACCAAAGCCTCAACACTTGGTGTGACTGCCATTCTGGTGGCCGCGATGATCCACTTCACGATCAAGCATCAAAGTCCTTCGTTGCATGAGTTGTTGATCGTGGTTTTTCTTTGGCTGACAGCACCGATCAGTGCCCTGATGATGGCTTCTGCCGCCCGCCGTGTGCATAAAAAAAAGGTGGATACAGACTGAGTCCGCATCCACCGCTTTAGTGGCTGTTTTTGCTGATGTTTACAGTTTGAATTGATTGATTTTCGACTGCAGACCTTCAGCCAGTCGCGCCAGTTCTTCCGATGCCGTACGCGTCTGGCTGGCACCTTGAGCGGATTGCTCACTGATCGAAGAAATCTTTTGAACGTTCCGGTTCATTTCTTCCGTAACCGCACTTTGTTCTTCTGCAGCGCTGGCGATCTGGAAGTTCAAATCATTGATGGTTTGCACCGATTCCGTGATGGCATGCAGTGAATTCTCGGTTTCATTCATGGCCTCAATACTTGCCTCGACCTGAACCTTGCCTTGATGCATGGCGGATACGGCAGCGCCTGAACCGGATTGCAAGCGCTCGATCATCTGGCGGATTTCTTCGGTAGACCCTTGGGTTCGCGATGCCAGAGAACGAACCTCCTCTGCCACAACAGCAAATCCACGACCGTGTTCACCGGCCCGTGCTGCCTCAATGGCAGCATTCAAAGCAAGAAGGTTCGTCTGCTCGGCAATAGCGCGGATCACTTCCAGAACCTTGCCAATATCCTTCGATTCGCCCTCAAGCGAGATGATCGCTTTGGCAACTTCATCGACATTGGCGGCAAGCTGGTTGATGGTCGATACTGAACGCTTTACGACGGCCTGCCCACTGGTAGCCGCTTCATTCGCCTTACTGGCCGCGCCTGAAGCATCTGAAGCATTACGTGCGATGTCATGGACTGTGGCGCTCATCTCGTTCATGGCTGCAGCAACCATTTCAGTCTCCTGTTGCTGCTGGCGAACACCTTGATCGGTTTGAGCCGAAACTGCCGAAGTCTCCTCTGCTGCCGCTGCAAGCTGGACCGATGCGGTACCAATGGACTTCAGTGTTTCCCGAAGTGTTTCTCGGGCTTTATCAAGGTGTCGCAGAATCTCGGCAATTTCATCATTCGAATTGATCGCCATGGCCCGGTCAAGTTCGCCTTTCGACAGCGCAACGGCCAACTGACCTGCAGTATTCAATCCTCTGGTGATTCCCTGAATAACCCAGGCGGCGATGCTAAGGACCAGTAAAATAGCAATTGCAGTCAGCGCAATGTAGATCCAATTATCCATTTCCACTTTTTGCCGTGTGGTCATGTTTTCCTTTTTTAAATTCGAGATAAGACGATCCTGGTACGCAGATGCTTTTTGGGAAAATTTAACCAAACTTGGTACCAACTGCTTGAGCATCATAGTTCGTGCAGAGTCGAAATTTCCCGCCTTCATTGCCGCGATCATGGGTTGGATTGACTGCTCCAACATCTGTTCTTCACTATTTAGCAACGCTTCACGTTCTACATTGGCTGCTTCGGTCCGATGGTGAACAGCTGAAAGCTTTTCATGGAGCGTGTTGAGTTGATCAATGTCTTTCTGGATGACATCCAGATGCAGATCGATTGGGTGGTCACTATGTAATGCGCTTGCTTTGTCTTGGGGATCATGTTGAAGCGACAGAGCCAATTGGGTGACCGTTTCATTGATCTGATAGATGAGATCACCGGCAAGCAAGGCTGGTGTTACACGTAAGTCGTAGTTCTTTTCCGCACGATCAAGAGAGTTATTCTCGTTGTGCACGCCGTACACCCCAAGAATTAGCATGACCAGGATTGAAATGCCGGATAAGAGGAATAGTTTCAATTTGATCGTCATGACTGCTTCCTTGTTAGAGGTTAGAGCGTGGTTCTTGAGCGATCAGGCCACGAGAGATGCCAATGCCAGATCGCCTTTATGGCAGCTTTATCGGCACAAGCCAGACAAACTTAAGTGGCATGAGTGATTATCACAATGCCAAATGAAAACCCCAGCTCAGTATATGTAAGCCGGGGTTTGGAATACATACCTCAAGACGAGGTGATGGACGTCGCTGAATCAGGCATCCGATCAGCCCGATAGGCTCATCGGATTATTCTTCAGATTTGGAACGGAACGAGTCGTGGCACTTCTTGCAGCTGCCCGCTGTTTCCTTGAATTTGGGGCCGATAGCTGACATATCGCCAGTTTTGGCTGCTGCCAGCAAGTCTGCAGAGGCTTTCTGGAAGGCAACAACATCTTTATTGAAGTCTTCTGGCTTGCTCCAGACTTCGTCTTTAGCGTGCGTTGGGGCGGCCATGCTGTCGGAACCTTTCGGGAAGCCGTCTTGTGTCAGCATGCTCATGGTGTGGATGGTTGATGCCATCTTCTCGAAATCAGCCTTGTTATAAGGCATTTCCTTCTTGACCATGGCGGCCAACATCTTGAAGTTATAGCCGGTCACTTCCATCATGGATTGGCGATACTTGATCGCATCGGTCATGGCATCGGCCGAAGCCAGGCTGCCAGCAGCAACAGATAATCCCAAAGCTGCGGCCACTGCAAATTTAACTAAACGCATCTCACATCCCCTCTTCGTTTTCTAAAAGAATTTCGACAGGCATCCGAGCCCATAGCTCTTCGCTCGCACTCCATAAAAATATAGTGAAATACTATAGATTGCAAAATTAGTCATGCAAACTATTTTTGTCGACAGGAATACGCTCCTGTCCTCAATGTGTCCTCAATGCACATTGGGCGCAAAGAAAACAGCTGATCGGCTAAACTCCGTGCTTTGATTTCATGAAATGAGGCTTTGGATGATTCGGAACTTCGTGGATAAAGCCCCGGTTGTGGCATCAGAAGCATGGATTGACGACTCGGCCGTCGTGATCGGAGATGTGCACTTGGCCCCTGGTGTGTCTATCTGGCCTACAGCCGTTCTACGCGGTGACGTGAACAGTATTCGGATTGGTGCTCGCAGCAATCTGCAGGATGGTGTCATCGTCCACGTCAATCAGCCCAGCGCCAAAAGGCCGAATGGTTCTCCTTGTTTGGTAGGTGAAGACGTGACAGTTGGTCATCGCGCCACCTTGCACGCCTGCATGATCGGGAACCAGGTGCTGGTCGGCATGGGTGTGATCGTTTTGGACGATGCCATTGTGGAAGATCAGGTCATAATCGGCGCAGGCAGCGTTGTGGCGCCCGGCAAGATGCTGGAAAGTGGTTTTCTTTATCTCGGTGCCCCGGCGAGGAAAGTTCGCCCTCTGACGGATGAAGAGAAGGCATATTTTGTCCAGTCTGCCCGTTTCTACCATGAACTGGCGCAACAGCATTTGCAGCACAGTTCGCCCTGCTGAATAGCGCCAGCTCCGCGTGGAAGATTATGAAAACAAGCACTGCATACGAGGATTACCTCAAAGCCATCTTCAAGTTGGCCGAGCAACGCAGCGATTCTGCGGCCAGTACCTCTGCCATTGCCGAGCGGTTGAACATTGCACAGGCTTCAGTAACTGCGATGCTCAAACGCTTGAGTAACGATGGATTGATCGAATATGAACGCTATCAAGGAGCGCGGCTGACATCTGCCGGCGCGGCAATCGCCATCGATATGATTCGTCGGCATCGAGTGATTGAAACATTTCTGGTGCGTGATCTCGATGTGCCGCTTGCTGATGTTGATGCAGAGGCCGAAATTCTGGAGCATGCCTTTTCCAGCGCCCTGATAGACCGGTTATGGGCGCATCTTGGTGAACCTGAGTTCGATCCGCACGGCGCACCAATTCCCGCTCCTGCCCAAGCACCTATTGAACGGCGTGATCTAATCGCACTTTCAGAGATTGTTCCCGGTGATCAGGCGACGATTGTGCGCTTGGCGGCACAAAACGCGGGACAGTTGCGCATGTTGACTCAACTTGGGTTGGTTCCAGGACAAGTAATCAAGCGCAGCGCCCCTCCCCTTGGCGCCAGTGACGTCTATCTGCAAATAGATAAGCAATCACGCGCATTGAGTCCGGCGCTCGCCGATGCCGTATGGGTGCTGTGCCCGGGAAAATCCGGCACCGAGTAGGATCAGTCCACGACGGGCGGTGGTTTGAACATCAAACCGGCGCCAGGTTTGCATAGCTCAAGATCAGCCATTTGCTGCCCTCGATACCGAAATTCACAAGCACACGCGTGTTCGCTCCCGAACCCTCGTGATCGATGATGGTGCCCTCACCAAACTTGGCGTGACGTACTGCCTGACCGATACGCCAGCCCTCCTCCGTGGATTCAGGTTTGGCGGGTAATCCGGACTGAGCACGGAACGCCTGTTGCGCTCGTGGCCTGACTTCGTCAATCAATTCACCCGGCAGTTCTCCCAAAAACCGCGATGGCATCGGGAACATTTGTCGCCCATGCAATCGTCGCGATTCGGTGCTTGTGAGGGTCAGAACCTTTTGTGCACGGGTGATGCCGACGTAACACAGTCGCCGCTCCTCTTCGAGCCGGCCGGGTTCATCTATCGACATCTGGTGTGGGAAAAGCCCCTCTTCCATGCCAACCAGGAAGACACATTCGAACTCGAGCCCCTTTGCCGCGTGCAAGGTCATCAACTGCACGCAGTCTTCCCAGGCTTCACCTTGAGCATCGCCCGCATCGAGACTGGTCTGACTCAGGAATGCATCCAACTCGCTCATGCCTGGCGACTCATCCGGATCAAATGCAAATCCGCGAGCCGCATTGACGAGTTCGTCCAGGTTTTCGAGTTTGCTTTGCGCGCGCTCTTGATCGCGATCCTTCTTGTGCTGCTCACGTAGACCGCTTCGATCAATGGAAATCGCCACACGATCAGCAAGTGTTTGTGCGGCAGTGTCGACTGCAAGCGAATCAATCAATTCAATGAACTGCCTTAAGCCACCCGATGCGCGTGGGGGAAAAGCACCACTCGCCAACAGGCCTTTTGCCGCCTGCCATAATGAGGTTTCACCCGTTTTGGCCTGATCACGAAGCGCCTGGAGTGACTTATCGCCTAAACCTCTTACCGGGTTATTGATGACACGCTCGAACGCGGCATCATCGTCCCGGTTGGCCACCAGCCGGAGATAGGCTAGGGCATCGCGGATTTCGGCACGGTCGAAAAATCGCAATCCACCATAAACCCGGTAAGGTAATCCGGCACGGATCAAGGCTTCCTCAATGGCGCGTGATTGCGCATTTGCTCGATAAAGGATGGCGCATTCGCTACGTGGCAGGCCATCCCGAACCGCTTGCTCTATTTGTTGGGTCACGAAATAGGCTTCGTCCTGCTCGTTGAATGCGAGGTAGTATCGGATCGGTTGACCACGCTCCCCTTCTGTCCAGAGTGTCTTGCCCAGACGCCCTTGGTTACGCGTAATAATGGCGTTGGCCGCATCAAGAATATGGCCGGTTGAGCGGTAATTCTGCTCAAGCCGGACAAGATGTGTATTCGAGAAATCGCGAGCAAAGTCATGAATATGTTCAATTTTTGCGCCACGCCATCCGTAGATGGATTGGTCATCATCGCCTACTGCGAAAATGCCGTTATCTTCTCCGACCAGAAGTCGAGCCCAGGCATATTGAAGGCTGTTGGTATCCTGAAATTCATCAATTAGGACTTGTCTGAATCTTCGTTGGTAATGTTGACGTAATGTATCGTGATCTCTCAGTAACTCTGTGGCACGCAATAGCAATTCGGTGAAATCGACCAACCCGCCGCGCTGACAGATATCTTCATAGGCCTGGTAGATGGGCATGATCGCGTCGTTCAGGTGATCCCCACTTGTCGCCAGATGGCGTGCCCGGAGGCCTTGCTCTTTCCAGTTGTTGATGAGACCAGCGACCATTCGTGGTGGCCAACGGGTCTCATCCATATTGGCTTCTCGCAACACTCTTTTTACCAGGCGGAGTTGATCGTCCGAATCCAGAATCTGAAAAGAAGGTGGCAGATTGGCTTCCTGATAGTGCATCCGCAGCAAGCGATTGGACAGGCTATGAAATGTGCCGACCCACAATCCACCAAGGCGATTGTTCGGAGCGGCTGACTCATCCGGACCCAGCAGCGTGGACAGTCGCTGGCGCATCTCACCCGCGGCCTTGTTTGTGAACGTGACCGCCAACATGCTATGCAACGAGAGCCCTTGCTCTTCATGTAACCAAGCCATGCGGTGCGTAAGTACGCGGGTTTTGCCTGAGCCGGCACCGGCGAGTACCAATGTGGCCAAAGAGGGGCTTGTTACGGCCTCACGTTGTGCTTCATTCAAAGGATCGAGAATTTTGTTTGTCATGGGTGCAGATTGTACCGGTGATGACGTGTTTTTTGCCTGTGGCGTTGTGAATGATGGGCAATTTGTGCAAATTCATGTGCCCAAATAAGAAACCCGGCTTTCCTTGAGGTCACCACCTCATCGGTAAGCCGGGTTGTGTCGGATATTGCGGGCGAAGTGCCCGCTATTCGTCAATGCGATACAGCATGACCTCCCGCAATCATGACTTCACGTTCTATCTCAGAAACACGGTCTGAAACGATGGTTTTATACAGGTTGTAGACCATCAATAGGGTGCCACTGAAGAAGAAAATCCCGCCGATCAAGCGCACGACATAAGGAATATGCAGAAACACGACTGTTTCAACAAAGGTATAGGCCAGGTTGCCGTATTGATCGAAAGCACGCAGCATCAATCCCTGCCCGATGCCGGAAACCCACATCGCCACGACGTACAGCACGATCCCGATGGTGGCGAGCCAGAAATGAACGAATACCAGACGTGTGGAGTACAGGCGGGTTCCCCACAGGCGAGGAACCATGTGGTAGAACGAACCGAAGGTGATCATCGCCACCCAACCCAATGCGCCGGAGTGCACGTGGCCGATCGTCCAGTCAGTGTAATGAGAGAGTGCATTGACCGATTGCAGGGCGAGCATTGGCCCTTCAAAGGTCGCCATGCCGTAGAAGGCCAGTGCCGTAACCAGGAACAGGATAATCGGGTCGGTTCGCAGTTTCTCCCAGGCACCAGACAAAGTCATGATGCCGTTGATCATCCCACCCCATGATGGCAACAACAGCAGGACCGAGAAGGTCACCGATAATGAATTGATCCAGCCGGGCAAGGCAGTCCATTCCAGGTGGTGTCCGCCTACCCACATATACAGGAACGACAATGCCCAGAAATGCACGATGGACAGGCGGTAGGAGAAGATGGGTCTGCCCGCCTGTTTGGGAACGAAGTAGTACATCATGCCGAGGAAGCCGACGGTCAGTACGAAGCCGACAATATTGTGTCCGTACCACCATTCGGTCATCGCATCCTGTGTACCGCTGAAGACGGAATAGGACTGCCAGACCGCATAGGGTACCTGCAAATTGTTGAAGAAGTGCAGGATAGCTGTAGCAAGAATGAATGCCATGAAGAACCAGTTGGCCACGTAAATATGAGGCTGTGTTCGACGGCGCAATGTGTTGATGTAGATCAACGCGTAAATGATGAGACCGACCATCATCAGAATGTTATCGACCAAGGGGTATTCCGCATATTCGCGCGACTGACTATGGCCTGCCATCAGCGCCCATGCTCCAACGAGGACCACTGCCTGCCAGGCCCAGAACATGGTGTTGAGGAGATGTTTGCTACCCCATAGGCGGGTTTGGCAGGTACGCTGGACGATATAGAACGAAGTGGCGATCAAGGCGTTGCCACCAAAACCCCAGATCACCGTATTGGTGTGCACAGGTCGCAGACGGCCAAAGGTGATCTCAGGTACGCCGAGATTCAATGCAGGCCAGGCCAATTCAGCAGCGATATAGATTCCAGCAGCCATCCCGACCAAAGCCCACACCATTGAGGCAATCGTGAACATCTTGATGATGTCGTAGTCGTAAGACGCACCGCTGGGCATGGTTGCGGATGATGCGCTCATCAAATAACCTCCCAGATCAGTCTAAAAAACAGTGACTTATAAATGCCACATGAAGAAACCGGATCAAACCCGAAGGCTGTTCCATGTTCTGGCTTTTCCTAGATGACCTTGAAAGGTCTGCGCTTTGCGCTGTTTGAATTTAAGTAACAATCAGGCGACTTTTACCGAAGAAAGTATAGGCTCATTACTACTTATTAATATTGCAATATATCTATGCCGGTATTTCATCACTTGATGAGAATGATTTTCAACTCGATTGCGATGAAGTTGAAGAATGCGCACCCATTTATGCGTTGTCCAGAATGAAGCGAGCAATATCGATCAGTTTGGCACCCCGTTCCATGGCCCGTTGCTGCATCAAGCGATAGGCGTCTTCTTCACTCAGCTTTTGTTTCGCCATCAGTTCGCCTTTGGCGCGTTCGATGGTCTTTCGCTCACTTAGAGCATGACGCGCGAACTCGATCTCGTCATTCATTGCTTGCAGCCTAAGCGTCTGGGCATGGAGCAGATCAAGAATCGAGCGGCTCAGCTGACTTCCCGGCGTATCCGCTGGCGAACTCCCCAATTCAACAGCCTGAACATTGAACAACCGTGCCGTTGGGAACTCCGACGGTTCGTCGAACAACGCAAGCCGCTTGAGCAGTGCGCCGTGATCCTCAAGATCGCTTTGAGCCAATTTGATCTTTTCGGCACAGAGTTTGACCAGACGTTCGGAAAGTTCATCCTCCATGGTCTTCATCACATCCATGCGTTGTGAAGCCAGGTCGAACCAAATCTCGGCCATTTCACTCCCCACACGCTCATTGGGCGTCGTGCGTTCGGCGATGCGGCGCAACTGAGCGATCTGGATCGCGATGTCGGATCGTTCCCGTTTGGACCATACATCCAGACACTCAGGTGCTGCAAATTCGGCAAATACATCGAGACAGCGTCGTTGCCCCTCCTGCAAAAAGTGCATTTTGTTCAGAAGCTGCGGTTCAAAATATCCCTCAACAAAGCCGACGACACCGGTGGCACGCTCTTGTCCGGCGAGTTCCTTTGTCTGCATGAAATTGAACAGGGCTACGAGCGCACTGGTGATTTGCGGATCAACCGCCGTATCCGCCGCTTCGAATACGACTGCCAGCAGTGCATTAATGAGATAGGTGAATGACTGCATGGATGCGGATGCAGTCAAAAGACGGTCATGCACCTTGTGGCGTAATCGCGGCAAATCATCCAGCAGGTAAACCGCCAGAGCCACGCGGTTGAGTAGACGGATTCGGTCGGCATGACAGCCGGAATCCAGATTCATCCGATCGAAACAGCCCCGCAACACCAGTGCTGATTCCTCACTTTTTTGCGAGAATTGCTTCAGCTCTTTTGAAAACTTCGGGCTGTAATCACCCAAATGCAGATTGGAAAATCCCCTTTCAATTTGCAGGGCATGAACCAAGCGACTCACCGCGCTGACCAGCTCACTGGTCATGGCGAGATTCTGTAAAGCCTGATGCTCCCCGTGGCGCGCAGCCAGCATGAAGTCGAAAGCGGACGTCATGCGTTCAGCTTCCCGCAAATCGAATGACGCATGTTCGATTTCAAGACAAGCGAACAGGACACCGCCGATCGACCGTCAATGAGCGACCTTCCTTTGCTTTTCATACAGGAACTTGAGTACTTCATGGCGATAATGGTTGTACGTGGGATTGTCGGCCAAGACTAAACGGTCACGGGGGCGAGGTAAATCAATCGACAGGATTTCACCCACTGTGGCCGCCGGTCCATTCGTCATCATCACGATGCGATCGGAAAGCAGGACGGCTTCGTCCACGTCGTGCGTGATCATGATCACGGTGTTCTGCAGATCGGCCTGGATTTCCATCAGCGAATCCTGCAAATGCGCACGCGTCAGGGCATCCAGTGCACCGAAGGGTTCATCCATCAACATCACCTTGGGTTGCATGGCCAGCGCGCGAGCGATGCCGACCCGCTGTTTCATGCCGCCCGATATCTCGTCTGGTCGTTTATGCATCGCGTGATCCATGTGCACCAGTTTGAGATTGTGTTCGATCCAATCCCGCATTTCACTGCGCGACTTGACGCCCTTGAACACCTGCTTCACCGCCAGTTCCACGTTTTCATAGGTGGTCAGCCAAGGCAGCAGCGAATGGTTCTGGAACACCACGGCCCGTTCGGGACCGGGCTCGGTCACCTCGCGCCCTTCGAGGATCACCCCGCCCTGCGTGGCCTGATACAGGCCTGCCACGATATTGAGCACCGTCGACTTGCCGCAGCCGGAGTGTCCGATGAGAGACACAAATTCGCCCCGGGCGATTTTCAGATCCACCCCATCGAGTGCCACGAACGGGCCTTTGGGGGTGGGAAACTCGATCGAAACCTGGCTGATTTCAAGATATGCCGTTTGATTCATCATAAAACCCTTTGTTACTCAGCGATAAATCAGCGCAAAACCGACTTTTTATCCCAGGAAATCCAGCGTTGGAGCAACAGCATGGTGCGGTCGAGCATGAACCCGATCAGACCGATGACAATGACTGCAACCATGATCCGGCTCAGTGAGTCCGATGAACCGTTCTGGAACTCATCCCACACAAACTTACCCAGCCCAGGGTTCTGTGCGAGCATCTCGGCGGCGATCAGCACCATCCAGGCGATGCTCAGAGACAGGCGCAAGCCGGTGAACATCATCGGCAGTGCAGAGGGCACAACGATCTTGCGCACATGCGTCCACCAGTTCAGGCGAAGCACGCGTGAGACATTGGTCAGATCCTGGGAGATCGCCGCTACGCCCACGGTCGTGTTGATGATCGTTGGCCACAGGCAGCAGAGCAACACCGTGATCATCGACACCAGATATGATTTCGAGAACATCGGATCATTGCTCACATACATGGCGCTGACCACGATCGTCACCAATGGTAGCCAAGCGAGCGGCGATACCGGTCGCAGGATCTGGATGATCGGGTTCACCGCGGCATGCAACCCTGCCGACAACCCGATCGCAATGCCCAGTGGAATGGCGATCAAGGAAGCCAGAATGAAGCCGGAAAGCACCGTGACGAGGCTTGTCCCGATCTGGCTGATGAACGTCGGCTGCCCGGTGTACGGATAGATCACCGCCTTGTAGTTCGGGTTACTGGCCGCCAGTTTGGCGTTGCGCTCTTCCTGTTTCTGATAGAACTCCGCTTTCTGTGCCTGAGCCTGCTGGTAGTCCTGATACAGGTTCTCGGATTGCTCGGCCACCGCCTCCGGCCCCGGGAACGTGCCGAGCGCCGTGTGGATGTGATCCGCCACCAGTGACCACACGACAAGGAAGCCGATGATGCCGACGATCGGCAGGCCGATCGCCCTGATCGCCTTCCTCATCAAGGCCGGAGTAATCAACGGCTTGATCGCGCTCATGCACCACCTACCTTGGGCATCTGGTTCCCTTTCAGGCCGATCTTGAATTGCTCCAGATAGGCGTTCGGCTTATGACCGTCGTAGGTGATCTTGTCGATAAAGGTATCGGTGACGGGCTTGAAGCCGGTTTCCGTCGCGAAATCCGGGAACTGATCGGGCTTGAATTTCCCTTCGGCGATCAAGGCAAGTGCGGCTTTCTGGTAGATGTCAGGCTTGTAGACCGATTCCGCGGTATCGAAATACCAGTTGTCCGGCTTCTCTTCGCCGATCTGCCCCCAACGACGCATCTGCGTCAGGAACCAGATCGCATCGGAATAGTACGGATAGGTCGCGTTGTCGCGGAAGAAGACGTTGAAATCCGGCACGCTGCGCACATCGCCCTTGTCGAATTCGAAGGTGCCCGTCATCGACTTGGCGATCACGGCCTCATCCGCACCCACGTATTGCGACTTGGAAAGGATTTTCACCGCTTCCTTGCGATTGACATTGTTGTTCTCATCCAGCCAATGACCGGCACGGATCAGCGCCTTGACCAGACGGATGGTGGTGTTCGGATATTTCTTGGTGAATTCGTCGGTGAGGCCGAAGACCTTCTCCGGATTGTTCTTCCAGATTTCCAGATCGGTAACAATCGGCATGCCGATGCCCCGCATGATGGCCTGTTCGTTCCAGGGTTCACCCACGCAGTAGCCATCAATGGTGCCTGCCTGAAGGGTGGCTGGCATCTGAGGTGGTGGCGTGACGGACAACAACACCTGCGCATCGATCTGGCCATTGGTGTCACCGTGGGCCGGATCGTAGAAGCCTGGGTTCAGGCCGCCCGCCGCCAGCCAGTAGCGTAAGTAGTAGTTATGGGTGGAAACCGGGAACACCATGCCCATTTTGAAGGGCTTGCCCTCCTTCTTGTATTCATCGACTACAGGCTTGAGATACGAGGCGCTGATCGGATGAACGGGTTTGCCATCGGCCATCTTGGGCAGATTGGGCAGCATCTGTTTCCAGACGGAATTCGAAACGGTGATCGCGTTGCCATTGAGGTCCATGGAGAACGGCGTCACCAGATGGGCCTTGGAACCAAAACCGATGGTCGCGGCAAGCGGTTGACCGGCCAGCATGTGCGCACCGTCCAATGCACCGCCGATAACACCATCGAGCAACACCTTCCAGTTCGCCTGTGCCTGCAAGGAGACAAACAGGCCTTCATCTTCGAAGAAGCCCTTTTCATAGGCGATCGCCAGCGGGGCCATGTCGGTGAGTTTGATGAAACCCAGGGTCAATTGGGGTTTTTCAGCCGGCCCTACCGCATCCGCAGCCATGGCTTCGGAAAGCCCACTGCGGCCAAGAACAGCGCCAACGGCCAGCGCAACGGCAGAGACCATGAATCGCCGACGGCCAGCCATAGGCAAATCGGCAGATTGTGTTGCTTCTTGTTGGTTGTTGAATTGATCCTGAGTCATTGCGCGATCCTCATCTATCGGTTACCGAAACCCCAAAAAAAAAGCGCTCACAGAAATCCGATTCTGTGAGCGCCATTGCTCGTGTGTGTAAACAGTCAAACCATCGTTGGTTTGGTTGTCCTGCTTAAACAAGCACATGACATGCCAATTTTATTTATTTATTAAAATCAATGCATTGTGTTTGACATGGTATTTTTGAATGCAAACGTTTGCACTATCCGCGATCAATTGAAGCGACGGGCTGCCATCTCATAAGGCAAAAATGAGTAGCTACCGACCCCATAGAAAAGCAAAATCCGCAAACGACCGAATCAGCCGAGCACTTGAGTGAAAACACCCACGACAAGGGTGATTTGACACACTCTGACGAAGGTGTGCTAATTAAATATCATGTAAATTAGTTGGTTGTGCAATGGTGTGGTTCTTGCGTTGAGCTTGCACCCTTCAAACATCACGGTGATCCCTGTCATGCCCCCTCGTGTCCTCTCAAAGTTCGTGTTTCCTGCCTCTGTTTTCTGTGCGGCACTCTGCCTGCCTCTCGTCAGTCATGCCTGTGCCACCTGCGGCTGCTCCTTGTCGTCTGATGCCGCCATGGGATACTCGTCCCAACCTGGTTATCAGATCAGTCTTCAATATGACTACATAAACCAAAGTCAGCTGAGAACGGGCGGAAGTGCTATTTCACGGAGTCAAGTGGCGACAGTCCAGGACCAGGAGGTCGAAAATCAAACACGAAGCAACTACTTCACCTTGGGTTTGAGTTATGCGCCCAATGAAGAATGGAATTTCAGGCTGATGGTACCCTTCATCAACCGCAGTCACTCTACCTACAGCACCAACCCCGACCTGCCCCTTACGGCGGATCAATTGAGTTCGGCCAATGTTCATGCGCTCGGCGATGTAAAAATCATTACCAGCTATCAAGGTATTTTGCCGACTCATAATTTCGGGCTTCAGCTGGGTATCAAGCTGCCAACCGGTAATTTTGGCGGGCCAGATGCCACTGGCATGGGCACAGTGGGGCGTAATCCTGCCTATTTCGGGGAAACCGGAAATGCGGCTGGACAGATTCTGGATATGAGCTTACAAGCCGGGACCGGGAGCACGGATATCATTACCGGGGCCTACTATTACCAGCCGGTCAGCCAGAATTTCGATGTGTTCGTCAACGGCCTGTTTCAGGCTGCTGTTATGGAGCGATTGGATCAAGTCGGGGCAAATTACCGTCCCGGCAATCAGTTAACCGTCAGTTTTGGCACGCGTTATGAGGCGAATCCGGACTACACGCCTCAACTTCAACTCAATTTTAGCCACCGTTCACCAGATCAAGGCGTGCTGGCTGACACAGCCGATACGCGAGGTACCGTGGCTTACCTGAGTCCGGGCATCAGTCTGCGACTTGCAAAGAGCGTTAACGCCTATGGCTTTGTTCAGATCCCTGTCTATAGTGAATTGAGTGGGTATCAACTGTTCCCGCGTTGGACGGCCAGCGTGGGAATTGGCTATTCATTTTGACGAATACACTCAAAACAGAGACGGCGCGCCTATGAATCCCAAATCAATCGATAAGAAAAGACGCAGCTTTCTTGGTCTTCCGATCGTAGCGGGAATGGCAACCCTGTCGAATCCGGCGCGTGCCGATGATTTACAGATGGGTAAGCAAGCCCCTCCCCTGGTTCTTCATACTCTGGCTGGTCAACATATAGCCACGCGTGATTTGATCGGTCATGTGGTCATCGTTGCATTCTGGGCATCATGGTGTGCGCCATGTCGTCAGGAATTACCCCTCCTTGCCGCCTACGCAGATGCACATAAGAACCAGAAACTGACTGTGTTGGGGTTTTGTCTCGATAGCCCAGAGAATCTGGTGACGGTACGCAATATTGCAAACGGACTGGATTTCCCCGTGGGGCTACTAGGATCGCCCTGGGCCGGAGGTTATGGCCGGATTTGGCGTATTCCCGTGGGTTTTGTCATCGACCGTTCGGGTAATCTGGCATTCAACGGCTGGAATGATTCGAGCGGCGCATTTACAGAAGAAAAACTCAAACGATGGGTAGATCCACTCCTAAATGCTCCAGTCGTAAGCAGAATGATCACCGGATGAGTACCCTGATCTGCCCCAGCTTGATACACCCAAATCAGCCCATTGCATCTTTTCTGTGCGATCCTGTTTGACTATTTGTCCCAACTTATTGATATAAAAGAAACATATTTTTGGCACAAAGGTTGCTGCTCACTTTGTCAAACATCAAGCCGACCGCGGTTTGATCAACTTGAAGACAAAGGCGTCTTTCCTGCCCCGAACGGCTTACCCCGTTTGCGGCGAGAAAGGCGCCTTTTTTATTTGGAGCAGACAAAATGATTCGCCCCCGCCTGATTGTGATTGGAAATGGCATGGCCGGTATGCGTACGGTGGAAGAGTTGCTGAAGCTCAAGCCCGACTTGTACGACATCACGGTTTTCGGTGACGAGCCCTACACCAATTACAACCGCATCATGCTCTCGCCGGTGCTCGCCAAAGAACAGACCATCCCGGACATCATCCTTAACGACGAAAACTGGTATGCCGAGAACAACATCACACTGCATAAAGGCGTGCGCATCGACCGTATCGATCGCAAGAAGCGTGAAGTCATCACTCAGGACGGTCAGGCACTCCCCTACGATCGCGTATTGATCGCAACCGGATCAAGCGCATTCATCCCCCCGATACCAGGGGCCGATTTGCCCGGCGTGGTGGGCTTCCGCAGCATTGCCGATGTGGACGCCATGCTGGCCGTGTGCCGGGAAGGCGGTCATGCCGTGGTGATCGGCGGTGGTTTGCTGGGTCTTGAAGCAGCAGCCGGGCTGGTAACGCATGGCATGAATGTCACCGTTCTGCACCGCAACGGCAATGTGATGGATCGCCAACTCGATGGCGCAGCGGGTCGCATTCTTGAAAAGACACTCGAAGATCGTGGCATCACCATACGGCTCAATGCGCACACTGCGTCGTTGCATGGGCAGGATCGTGTCGAATCCGTCTTGCTTAAAGATGGCACCGCGCTGCCTGCCGATCTCGTGGTCATGGCTGCGGGGATTCGACCCAACATCGACGTCGCGATCAACAGCCGCATCTACTGCGAAAACGGGATCGTCGTGGACGACACGCTGCAAACCTACGACCCGAAGATCTACGCCGTCGGTGAATGCGTGCAACACCGTAAGGAATGCTATGGTCTGGTCGCCCCGCTTTTCGAGCAGGCCAAGGTATGCGCCAACCACCTGGCCGAATACGGCATCGCGAAGTACACCGGCTCCATGACATCGACCAAGCTCAAGGTGACGGGTGTCGATGTGTTCTCGGCCGGGGAAATCAAGGCACAGCCGCATCACGAGGAGATCGTGCTCGCCGATACGACACGGGGCGTCTACAAGAAGCTCATCCTCAACAACAACACGGTGGAAGGCGCCGTGATGGTGGGCGATACGCTGGATGGCGCCTGGTACTTCCAGCTGATGCGCGACAAGACCGATGTAACCGCATTGCGCGACCACCTGCTGTTCGGGCAGGCGCACGTGGGCGATTCCGGGCATGGTGCGAAGGCACGCGTCGCCAGCCTGCCGGATTCCGCCGAAATCTGCGGTTGCAACGGCGTCTGCAAGGGCGATGTCGTCAAGGCGATCAAGGAGCACAAACTGTTCACGCTGGATGAAGTGCGCGCCCATACCAAGGCGTCGGCATCCTGCGGATCGTGCACCGGTCTGGTTGAAGATCTGCTCGCCTCGACATTGGGGGGCGACTATTCCGCCGCACCTTCGGTCAAGCCCATGTGTGGCTGCACGGATGCAACCCACGATGAAATCCGTGCTGGTATTTATCGCAACGAACTCAAGCATATACGAGACGTGTTCAGCCAGTTTTCCTGGAAAACCGACGACGGTTGCGCCAAGTGCCGCCCGGCCCTGAACTATTACCTGCTCTGCGCCTGGCCCGAAAGCTATCAGGACGACCCGCAATCGCGGTTCATCAACGAACGTGTACACGCCAACATCCAGAAGGATGGCACCTATTCCGTTATTCCACGGATCTGGGGCGGCGTGACTTCGCCGTCCGAACTGAAAGCCATTGCCGAAGTGGCCGAGCGTTACGCAATTCCGACCGTCAAGTTCACCGGTGGTCAACGCCTCGATCTGCTGGGCGTGAAGAAAGAGCAACTGCCGCATGTCTGGCGGGATCTGAGTGCTGCGGGCTTCGTGTCCGGTCATGGGTACGGCAAGGCGCTGCGGACCGTCAAAACATGTGTCGGCAAGGAGTGGTGCCGTTTCGGTACACAAGATTCAACAGCGTTGGGTATTCGCCTCGAAAAGCTGACCTGGGGATCGTGGATGCCGCACAAATTCAAGATCGCCGTATCGGGTTGCCCCCGCAATTGCGCCGAAGCAACGGTGAAAGATCTTGGCGTCGTTTGCGTGGATTCGGGCTTCGAACTGCACGTCGGCGGCAACGCAGGCATCAAGGTGCGCGTCACCGATTTCCTCTGCAAGGTTTCAACCGAAGACGAGGTGGTCGAATACACCCAGGCCTTCATCCAGATGTACCGCGAGGAAGCGCATTACCTCGATCGCACCGCACCGTGGATTGAACGTGTCGGCCTGCCCTACATCCAGCGCCGCCTGATCGAAGACCCCGCTGGCCGCAAGGAACTGGCCGAACGCTTCGTTCACTCGCAGAAGTATTCACAGACCGATCCCTGGACCGAACGTGCCGAGGGCAAGGATGCGCATGAATTCGCCGAACCGCTGGTTCTGGCATGAGGAAACAGAAAATGAAAAGTACCTGGTTCACCGTCGGCGCGTTGACAGACATTCCCCGCCTCGGCTCGAAAGTCGTACGTTTGCACGGCTTGCCGATTGCGATCTTCCGTACGCAAACCGATGAAGTGTTCGCCCTTGAAGATCGATGCCCGCACAAAAACGGCCCGCTGTCTCAGGGAATCGTTCACGACCGGAAAGTGACCTGCCCACTGCACGGATGGGTTATCGAACTGGAAAAAGGCACCGCCATGGCACCGGATGAAGGCTGCACGCCCACCTACCCCCTGCGTGTCACCAATGGCGTGATCGAAGTCGAGGTTCAGCACCTCGATACACTCGCTGCACAAGCCACGGCCTGAATGATGAACACCCCCGCCCACCAGTCAGCCATCAAGACGACCTGCCCCTACTGCGGCGTGGGTTGCGGCGTGCTGGCTGAACAGAATACAGCGGGCGAATGGTCGGTGCGCGGCGATCCAGACCATCCCGCCAACTTCGGTCGCCTTTGCTCCAAGGGCGCCGCATTGGCAGAAACCATCACCCTGCCCGAACGACTCACCACCCCGCTGCAGCGTGCGGAGGATGGTTCACTGGATTCCATTTCCTGGGATCAGGCGCTGGATCGCGTGGCTAGGGGCTTTCGTGCGGCAATGGACGAGTTCGGCCCGGATTCCGTAGGCATTTACGTGTCCGGCCAGATCTTGACGGAAGATTATTACGTCGCGAACAAGCTGATGAAGGGATTCATCGGCAGTGCAAACATCGACACGAATTCGCGCCTGTGCATGTCTTCGGCCGTAGCCGCCTATAACCGCGCATTCGGTTCCGATACGGTACCGGTTTCCTACGAAGATCTGGAGAATGCGGATCTGGTCGTTCTGGCCGGCTCGAACTTGGCATACGCACACCCGGTGGTATTCCAGCGATTGGTGGCTGCCAAGGAACGTCGTCCCGACATGAAAGTCGTGGTGATCGACCCTCGCCGCACAGCTACCTGCGATATTGCCGATCTTCACCTGCCCATTGCGCCCGGCGCCGATGCCCTGATCTTCAATGGCCTGCTGGTGGCACTGGCCGATGCAGGCAAGTTTGATTCCGCCTTCATCGACGCCTCGGTAGATGGCTTTGATGAGGCTTTGTCATCGGCACGTGCCGATGTGCCCGATATTGACAGGCTGGCGCAGCGCTGCGGACTACCCAAGTCCTATGTCGAGCAGTTCTTCGACTGGTTCATTGCTCGTGAGCGCACCGTGTCGCTATGGTCGCAGGGATTGAATCAATCGGTCAGCGGCACGGACAAAGGGAATGCACTCATCAACTGTCATCTGGCCACGGGCCGTATTGGCAAGCCCGCCATGGGACCGTTCTCCATTACCGGGCAACCCAATGCCATGGGTGGTCGTGAAGTGGGCGGTCTGGCGAATCAGCTGGCGGCACATCAAGGGTTCACGCCGGAAGCTATCGACCGGGTCGGTCGCTTCTGGGGCAGTTCGACGGTTGCACAAAAGCCGGGTTTGAAAGCCGTTGATCTTTTTACGGCGGCACGAAACGGGCAGATCAAGGCCTTTTGGATCATCGCCACGAACCCCGTATTCAGTCTGCCGGATAGCCATGCGGTACGCGCTGCACTTGAAGCCTGTCCGCTGGTTGTTTTATCCGAATGTGTTTCCAGCACCGACACAGCGCAATACGCCGATATCCTGCTCCCCGCCACCACCTGGGGGGAACGGGATGGCACAGTGACCAATTCAGAGCGTCGCATCACGCGTCAGCATCCCCTATTCCCACCTGCGGGCGATGCCCGGCACGATTGGCAGGCCCTATGTGCAGTGGCCGATCGGCTGGGTTTCGGCGCAGCCTTCAATTTTCCCAATGCAGCGTCTATTTTCCGCGAGTATTCTGCGCTCACGGCCTTCGAGAACAACGGCAGTCGTGATCTCGATCTGGGTGCGTTCGCGCAACTGAGCGACGACGAATACGAACAACTACCGCCGACCCGTTGGCCGCAACCTGCGAACAATGCCCCCGTCGAACCGTTCAGCGACGGGCGATTCTTCACCGCCAATCGTCGTGCGCGCATGGTTCCGGTTACCGCTCAAGGGGCGCCATCCGGCCTCACCCCGACCTATCCACTCCGTTTGAATACCGGGCGCTTGCGGGATCAATGGCATGGCATGAGCCGAACCGGTGCCGTGCCCAAACTGCTCAATCATGTTGGTGAACCCAGCGTGAACATTCACCCGATGGACGCGGCGCGATACAAGCTTCGTGGGCATCAGATCGCCCGAATAGGCAATACACGCGGACAACTGCTCGCCCGGGTGGTGCTCGATGACAACCAGCGTCAGGGCAGCGTCTTCGTGCCCATGCACTGGAGCGATGCCTTCAGCCGGGATGGTCTGGTCAATGCATTGGTCGCGCCGACGCTTGATCCCGTTTCCGGGCAACCCGACTTCAAGACCCAATCGGTCTGGGTGGAACACTACCCCGCCGAGTGGTTCGGTTTCGCCTTGATTCGCGAGGGTGCGCATGTTCCCGAACTGGCGCAATTCCCGGGCGACTATGCCGTCAAGGTGACCGCGACGGCAGCGACACGAATCGAGCTCGCGGGCAGAACATCACAAGAGGACTGGATGGATTGGGCCAAGGCCACGATCAATCCGCAAGAGGACGCCCTTGAGCGTTCAACTGCATTCGTTCGCGAATGGATCGAATTCGCCGACAAGGCGACCGGGCGCTTCCGTATCGCACAGATAACCAGCGGGCACCTCGATTGGGTACTGCACATCACACGCGATAGCCGCGCGGTCGATACCCAGTGGCTCACCAGTCTGTTTGCCGAAGAAACGCTGAACGCATCGCAACGCGCCGATTTGATGGCGGGTAAACCCGCCGGTGCACAGGCAGACGTCGGCCCCATCATCTGCGCCTGCTTCGGCTTGGGGCGCAATACCTTGATCGAATCGATTCACACCCACGGCATCACCGATGCCAAAGCCTTGGGCGCGTGCACGAAAGCCGGCACGAACTGCGGTTCCTGCGTGCCGGAACTCAAGGCCCTGATTGCTCAAACCGCACCACAGAATCTGCCCAATCTGGCAGACCTTACCTAACGAGAGGAAGACTCCATGCGTTACTTGCCCATTTTTCTCGATATTCAGGAACAGACCTGTCTTCTCGTGGGTGCAGGTGAAGTGGCGGCACGTAAGCTTGCCCTGCTGAAATCGGCGGGTGCCCGCATCCGGGTCGTATCTCCGGAGTGCTGTGCCGCCGTTCAGGCCGAGATCGATGGCGACCGCGTTTCCTACATTCGGTCGGTATTTGCCACGGAGCATCTCGACGGTTGCCATCTGGTGATTTCCGCCACGAATGACGAACACGTCAATGCAACGGTTGCCGCAGCCGCGAAGGCGCGGCAACTGCCGGTGAATGTGGTGGACAGCCCGGAACACTGTAGTTTCATCGTCCCGGCCATCATCGATCGGGACCCGATCACCGTAGCGGTTTCCAGTGCGGGCAAAAGTCCGGTTCTGGCGCGATGGATCCGCTCTCGGATCGAAACGCTGTTGCCGCACAGCATCGGCAAACTCGCCACATTCATGGGTGAGCGTCGTGCCGCCGTCCAAGCAGCCTTGCCCAAGGTGGGCGACCGACGATTGTTCTGGGAAAAAATCCTCGGTGGATTGCTGCCAACGACGCTGGCGCGCGGCAAAGCCGACGAAGCGGCAAGAATCTTCGAAAAAGCACTTGATCAAAGCGCCGCAGCATCATCACAAGGTCGGGTTTATCTGATCGGTGCGGGGCCAGGCGAACCGGATCTACTCACGTTTCGTGCGCTACAGCGCTTGCAGGAAGCAGATGTGATTGTCTACGACCGCCTGGTGGCGCCGGCTGTGGTCGATCTGGCCCGTCGCGATGCCGAACGGTTGTATGTCGGCAAATGTCGCGATGCGCACAGCGTGCCGCAGGATCAAATCTCCCAGTTGCTCGTGGATCTGGCGCAGCAGGGCAAGATCGTCGCGCGGCTGAAAGGCGGCGATCCGTTCATTTTCGGGCGTGGCGGGGAAGAAATTCAGGCCTTGGCAGCAGCAGGACTCCCTTTCGAAATCGTACCGGGAATTACGGCGGCCAGCGGTTGTGCGTCGTATGCGGGTATTCCGCTTACGCATCGCGATTTTGCTCAGTCTGTGCGCTTCGTCACCGGCCATACCAAGGACGGCAAGCTGAGTCTCGACTGGGGCAACCTAGCCAGCAGCCGCGATACGTTGGTGTTCTACATGGGTTTGGGTGCCGTCGAAGAAATCTGTGGCCAGTTAGGCCAGCACGGAATGCCGCTTGACCGGCCTGCTGCCCTGGTCGAACACGGCACGACGGCTCGTCAGAAAGTCTATACCAGCACGATTGCGACGCTCGCCGATCGTATTGCCGGGGCGCAATCGCCTTCGCTGTTGATCGTCGGTGAGGTCGTAAGCCTGCACGACACGCTGTCCTGGTTCGAAGGATCAGCCAATGCCGAGCCGAGTTTCCTGCCGGGGCCGGAGGTCTATCGCCCCTCCGCCCATCACGTACAAGCAGCGGCATGAGTTGTATCCCTTATTTCGAACCTTTGGCGGAGGATTTGTGCCACTTAAAAACCATTGGATAACAGACTTTTAGTGAACCAGCGAGCCATGGATTCACATTTAAACGATAAGAGGAACGCATCATGTCAGAAAATATGACAACCGATTACGTCAAGCCGAAAGATCTGGCAAAAATGATGGTCGACGCAGGGGAATCCAAAGTCCTGCTTTCCACCCGAGACACGCTGATTCGTGCTTACATGGCCGGCGCCATTCTTGCCCTGGCAGCCGCGTTCGCCATTACCGTGACCATCACGACCGGTTCCCCGTTGACCGGTGCCCTGCTCTTTCCCGTTGGGTTCATCCTGCTTTATCTGTTGGGTTTCGACCTGTTGACCGGCGTTTTCATGCTGGTTCCGCTCGCGCTGCTGGATAAGCGTCCGGGCGTCACCGTGCAACAGGTGCTCAGGAACTGGGGTCTGGTGTTCATTGGCAACTTCGCCGGGGCCGTCACCGTGGCGTTCATGATCTCGTTCATTCTCACCTTCGGTTACACGGCCAGCGGCGGTGTTATTGCAGAGAAAGTCGGCCAAATCGGGATGACACGTACGTTAGGTTACGAATCGCACGGAATCGCCGGATGGTTCACTATCTTTATCCGAGGGATTCTGTGCAACTGGATGGTTTCCACCGGTGTGGCCGCCGCCATGCTCTCCACGTCGGCGATTGGGAAGATCTGGGCAATGTGGATGCCGATCATGCTGTTCTTCTTCATGGGGTTCGAGCACTCGGTCGTCAACATGTTCCTGTTCCCGTTCGCACTGATCATGGGCGGCAATTTCACCTTCGGCGACTATCTGCTCTGGAATGAACTGCCCACTGCGATGGGCAACCTGGTCGGTGGCTTGTTGTTTGTGGGGCTGATGATGTTTGTCACCCACTACAAAACGGCTCCCTATCGGGAACTGCAACTGTGAGTTGAACTGTGCGCGGGTCGTCGGACTCACGTTCGGCAGCCCCGCTCATGATGGACGGCTCATCACTATTTGGAGGGAAGTCACCATGACTGACTCATATGACAGACACGCCTTTTCAGGACGGTGCATCGCAGTCCCTGAATCGCGTCAACTTGATGTGCTGGCTGCCTTGTTCGAGCGACGTGGCGCGATGGTCCGCCGTTGCCCGCTGGTCAGCATTCACGATACGCCCGACCAGCATGCGGTACACCTTTGGTTGAAAACCTTCATCGCGGATACGGAAACTCGAGATCTTGTTCTGCTCACAGGCGAAGGCGCGCGCCGGCTGGTCGAAGCAGCGGAACGTTTCGGAATCAAAGACGCCTTCATCGATAAACTCAAACGCACGCGCCTGATTGCACGCGGCCCCAAGCCTGGGCGCACGCTCAAGGCTTGGAATATTCACCCGGAGGTTCAGGCCAGGATCCCCACCTCGCAAGGCGTGATCGAAACACTACAGGAACTGGGCGATCTCGGGGCACGCATCGGTGTCGTGCTCTATGGTACCGAGCCGAATCGCCCACTCATTCAGGCCATCGGCGAACTGGGGCGACAGTCGGCCACTGTAGCCCCTTACATCTATGCAAGCGAATCCGAGGCCATCGCCGTTACCGATCTGATTCACGACATGGCACAAGGGAAAATCGATGCGCTCACCTTCACCAGTCAGCCACAGTTCAAACGCTTGCAGTCAGTTGCGGAAAAGTACAGCAAACAAGGCGAACTCGCTGCTGGTCTGGAACTGACTCACATCGCCGCCATCGGGCCGGTCATGGCCGATTTTCTGCGTGAGCAAGGCGTTCGGGTCGATGTGATGCCCGAAGAGCGGTATTTCATGAAACCGTTGGTCGATGCCCTGGCCGACCATCTCAATCATTCCCTTGTTGTGCATTAACTCATCGGGCTATGTTATTGCCTTCATGGGGTTAGTGAAGATGACTTCCACGAATTGACAAGCTAAGAAGCGGTTCCTCACTGTTTTACGGCAGGTGTTGGTTGGCACCCTATAGCCCGTCGGCCTCATCCACACACAAACGCACCAAATTTATTCGTTCGGCCTGTGGTTTTGCGCCATATGGGTGCGAAATTTAGTCTGATTTACATAACAAATACACCCTATCAATCTGATTATTAATATATTTACCTAGTTGGCACTGTTGTCGCTTTATCTTGTATACCAGATGATATTCAAGAAGGTGGACAACATGGTTGAGCGCAAAGGCACGCCGGATCAAAACGTAACAAAACTCGGTATTGGCGATTGGCTGACACGATGGATGCAACGGCCCGAGCAAACGTCAAGCGATCTGATCGCTCAGCAGAAGAAACTCATCGCAGCGTCTAATGAGGGTGAAGCGCCGCAATGGATTCACCTTGCCGATCCGGACGATCTGCAAAAACAGATCGAGGCGCTCAAATCAGCTTCACCCAAAGACTTGCCGTTGTATGGCGTCCCCTTCGCGGCCAAGGACAACATTGATGTGGCAGGCATGCCCACCACCGCCGCTTGTCCGGAATTTGCCTTCATGCCAACAGCCGATGCGTTTGTTGTCGCCCAACTCAAGGCCGCCGGGGCAATCTGCATCGGCAAGACCAATCTCGATCAATTCGCGACCGGATTGAACGGCACGCGCACCCCTTATGGCATACCGCATTCGGTATTCAATGATGCCTATATTTCCGGTGGCTCCAGCTCGGGTTCAGCCGTGTCCGTGGCCTTGGGTGAAGTTGCCTTCTCGCTGGGGACCGATACCGCGGGTTCTGGCCGTGTGCCCGCCGGGTGCAATGATCTTGTCGGATTGAAACCGACCAAGGGGTTGATCAGCACCCGTGGCGTGCTGCCCGCCTGCCGTAGTCTCGATTGTGTGTCTATTTTCGCCAACAGTATTGCCGATGCCGAAGCGGTACTTGCAGTTGCCGGTACATACGATGCGGCCGATCCGTACGCACGCCGCGCTGTGCCGGAGGCAAAACCGCTGTCGTCACAAGGCCTGAAGCTGGCTACCTTTTGCGGTTTGCAGTGGTTTGGCGATACGGAGCAGCAAGCCGCCTGGCAACACTATATTTCTGCACTGACCGAGCGCGGGATCACGCTGACCGAAATCGACCCGGCACCCTTCTTCGCTTTGGCACCGCTGCTGTACAACGGACCGTGGGTGGCTGAACGCCTGGCAGCCATCTTCGATTTTGCCAAAACACAACCCGATGCCATCAACCCCGTGGTGCGGGAGATCATCTTATCGGGCGAGAAATTCACCGCCGTCGATACGTTCAAGGCGGAATACGAGCGCGCTGCATTGACGCGGCAGATACAGGACGCCATCGCGCCGTTCGATGCCCTGATCGTGCCCACCGCACCGACCTACCCCACCATTGAGGCGATGCTGGCCGAACCAATCAAACGCAATTCCGAGTTGGGCACCTACACCAATTTCGTGAATCTGGCGGATCTGTCTGCGCTCGCCATCCCCGCAGGATGGCGAACCGATGAATTGCCGTTCGGCGTCACCTTGATCGCGGAGGCCTGGGCCGATGCCAAGCTGGGTTCCATCGCGCGGATACTGAATCAGGACAACCCGGCATCGACCGCATTACGACGCAATGAAATCGCGGTCGCCGTAGTTGGTGCGCACCTCACCGGCATGCCGCTCAATCATCAGTTGACCAGTCGAAATGGGCGCTTGCTCGAACAAACGACAACCGCCGCTTCCTACCGACTGTACGCCCTGGCCAACACCACGCCGCCTAAGCCCGGTCTGGTGTTCGACACGAACGGTTCGGAAATCATCGTTGAGGTTTGGGCACTGCCCCGCCCTGCACTGGCCGATTTCCTGGAAGAAATTCCGGCGCCATTGGGACTGGGCACGCTCACGCTGTCCGATGGGCGGCAGGTCACCGGCTTCATTTGCGAACCGCGTGCCGTGCAGGGCGCAACCGACGTGACCGAGTTCGGTGGTTGGCGGGCCTATATCGTTTCACGGCAAGTGCCTCCTCTCGCCCCACAACCAAAAGGAATTACCCATGCCTGATTCTCCTGCGCCCAACATGATGCCCGACAAGATTTTTGGCAAGGTTCTTATCGCCAATCGCGGCGAGATCGTGGTTCGGATCGCACGAACTCTGAAAAAGATGGGGGTCACCTCCGTCGCCATTTACAGTGATTCCGATGCCGACAGCCCGCATATTCGAGCCTGTGATGAAGCAATTGCACTGGGTGGCCAAACAGCGGCAGAAAGTTACCTTCAGGCAGAAAAGATTCTGGAGCTTGCCAAAGCCCACGGCGTGCAGGCCATTATTCCCGGATACGGTTTCTTGTCGGAAAACGCCGATTTCGCCGAGCGTTGTGCCCATGAAGGCATCGTGTTCATCGGCCCTACTCCGGCTCAACTACGCGAATTCGGATTGAAACACCGAGCCCGTGAATTGGCCCAAGCAGCAAACGTCCCCCTCGCCCCTGGCAGCGCTCTACTCAAGGATCTTCCTGCGGCTTTGCAGGAAGCTGAACGGATTGGTTACCCGATCATGCTCAAAAGCACGGCGGGCGGCGGTGGCATCGGCTTGAAACGCTGCGCGGATGAACCGGCGCTCATCGAAGCATTCGAAGCCGTGGCTGGCATGGGCGCTCGCTTCTTTGGTGATGGTGGCGTCTTCGTCGAGCGCTTCATCGATCATGCCCGTCACGTCGAAGTCCAGATCTTCGGGGATGGCAAAGGTCACGTGGTCGCCTTGGGCGAACGAGACTGCTCACTGCAGCGACGCAATCAAAAAGTCATCGAAGAAACCCCTGCTCCGAATCTGCCGCCTGAAACGCGTGCAGCGCTCCTGGCATCGGCTCAGCGACTGGGTGAGTCCATCGCCTATCAATCGGCAGGTACAGTCGAATACATCTACGACGCGCCACGCAACGAGTTCTATTTCCTTGAGGTAAACACCCGCCTGCAGGTCGAGCATCCCATTACCGAAGAAGTCACCGGTGTCGACCTGATCGAATGGATGGTTTCACTGGCAGCCGGTGTGCCATTTGAATTGCGCTCACCTACACCTCAAGGCCATGCCATCGAAGTGCGCGTTTATGCCGAAGAACCGCTGCGGCACTTCCAACCCTCACCCGGCCAACTCAGCAATGTGACGCTTCCCGATGATGAGTTCGTCCGTGTGGATACCTGGGTTGAAACAAGCACCACGGTGCCAGCTCAGTTTGATCCGATGCTCGCCAAGATCATTGTTACGGGCAATACACGCAGCGAAGCCCTGTCGAATCTGGCCGAAGCACTCGATAAATCACGATTTGACGGCATTTCAACCAATCTGCCGTTCCTGCGTGAATTGCTGTCCTTGCCGGATTTCATTGCGGGTACGCATAGCACGGGAAGCATCGACCACTATCTGGCGGCCGGTGCCTATCAACCGCCGGCCATTGAAGTCATCAAACCGGGCACCTATACCACGGTGCAGGATTTCCCGGGTCGACTGGGGTTGTGGCACATCGGCGTACCGCCCTCCGGCCCCATGGACGACTATGCGTTGCGGCTGGCGAACCGGATTGTCGGCAATACGCCGGAGATGGCTGGACTCGAATGCACGCTGGTGGGTCCCTCGCTCAAATTCCACAAGGACAGCATGATCGCCATCACGGGTGCCGTGGCCGATATTCGTCTGGATGACCAGAACGTCCTACCCGGTCGCCCGATCGCCGTCGAAGCTGGACAGACCCTGAGTATCGGTCAGGTTCAAACCGGTGCGCGTGTGTATCTGGCTGTGCGTGGCGGTATCGATGCGCCCGAGTATCTGGGCAGCCGTTCAACATTCGCACTCGGCAAAATGGGCGGACATGCCGGGCGCATTCTCCAGATCGGCGATATTCTGCCTATCGGTACGGCAGCGGCGCTCGCACCGAAAGTGGCCGATGCGGCCTTGATGCCTGAATACAGTAATCATTGGGAAATCGGGGTGCTTTATGGTCCGCACGGAGCGCCGGACTACTTCACGCCCGATGCCATCGAGAAGTTCTTCGCTACGGACTGGGCCGTGCACTACAACAGCAACCGACTGGGGATTCGCCTTTCGGGTCCCAAACTCAGCTGGGCGCGCAGCGACGGTGGCGAAGCCGGTCTGCATCCTTCGAATATTCATGACACCGAATACGCCGTCGGTTCGATCAACTTCACCGGAGATATGCCGGTCATTCTTACCCGTGATGGCCCGAGTCTGGGCGGATTTGTCTGCCCCGCGACCATCGTGCGTGCCGAATTGTGGAAGGTCGGACAACTCAAACCCGGCGACACCATTCGATTCGTCCCGATCAGCTACGCTCAGGCACGTGCGCTCGAACTGGCACAAGATGAGGCAATTGATACGCTGGAAGCACCGGGCAAAACCCTGTCTTTGGCTCCTGACCTTGGTCATTGTGTGCTGCTGGATATCCCCGCTGACGATGTGCTTCCGCGACTCACTATCCGTCAGGCAGGTGATGGCTATCTGTTGCTCGAATATGGCGAGAACATCCTTGATCTGACGCTGCGGCTGCGTGTGCATGCCCTCATGCAACGTCTGGAAACCGATCCCGTTCCAGGGATTCTCGAATGCTCACCGGGCGTTCGTTCGTTGCAGATCCGGTATGAGCCCAAACGCATCCCCCAGAGCGAGCTGGTTGCTCGGTTGGCGAGCATCAACAATCATCTGGCCGATGTACGTGAATTGTCGGTGGCTTCGCGGATCGTACACTTGCCGATGGCCTTTGAAGACAGTGCCACCCTGGATGCCGTCGCCCGTTATCGGCAATCGGTTCGAGACACGGCACCCTGGCTACCGAACAACTGTGAATTCATCCGCCGAATCAACGGCCTGCCCGATATTCAGGCAGTTTACGATACGGTCTATGCGGCTTCCTACATGGTGTTGGGTCTGGGTGATGTGTACCTCGGAGCGCCCTGCGCCGTTCCGCTCGACCCGCGGCATCGGCTGCTCACCTCCAAATACAATCCGGCCCGAACCTACACGGCGGAAGGCACGGTGGGCATCGGTGGTGTGTACATGTGCATCTATGGCATGGATTCACCCGGCGGTTACCAGTTGGTTGGCCGGACACTGCCTATCTGGAACCGTCGCCCCACTCATCCGAGTTTTGAAGCGGATAAACCCTGGCTGCTGCGCTTCTTCGATCAGGTGCGGTTTTATCCGGTCAGCGAGCCCGAACTGCTCCGGCTCCGGGCCGATTTCGCGGCCGGCACGCTGGACGTCAAAACCGAGGATGTCGTATTCCGGCTTGACGAACATGAAGCGTTCCTCGCGGCGAATCAAGATTCTATTGCCGAATTCAAGGCACGTCAGGCTATCGCCTACGAACAGGAAGTCAGTCTCTGGCGGGAAGATGATGGCAGCCTGAACACACGTGAAGTCGTGATCACCGAGACGAAAACTGAAGGCGAGCCGATTGCAGCAACCATCAGCGGCAATGTTTGGAAACTGCTGGTTGAGCCGGGCGAAGCCGTGCAGAACGGCCAAGTCGTTGCCATCGTTGAAGCCATGAAAATGGAGTTTGCGATCGAAGCGCCGCGCGATGGCGTGATCGCGCATTGCGCCTGTACGCCGGGGCAACTCGTTCAGATGGGGCAAACACTGGTTACGCTGGAGTTGCCGACATGAACCCACCTCTGCGTTTCCCGGCCGAGCGTCGCCTCAGTTCGGATAGGCCAGCGTTGGCCGAACGTGTTTATGCCCAGGTCAAGCAAGCCCTGTTCGCCTTCGAATTGTTGCCCGGCGAGCGCTTCAGCGAAAACACGGTGGCCGAACTGACCGGCGCAAGTCGAACGCCCGTACGGGAAGCACTGACGCGCCTCGCTCGGGAAGGCTTTCTGACGGTACAGAGTCGCTCCGGCTGGCGAGTCAACGATCTGGATTTTGCCGTGTTCGATCAGCTTTATGAAGTTCGTACCATCGTCGAACTTGCGAGCATTGACCGTTTGACCGCTCAAACCGAGCCGATGGGCGTGCATGATCTGGCGGAGATATGGCAGGTGCCCGAAACCGATCGACTGACGGATGGCCAAGCGGTCTTTACGCTCGATGAACAGTTCCATAGCCAGCTGGTGGTCGCCACTGGCAATGCCGAATTGCAACGAATCCATACCGGCATCACTGAGCGGATTCGCATCGTTCGCCAGTTAGACTTCACCGAGAGTTATCGAGTCGAAGCCACCTACAACGAACATGCCGCCATCCTTGCTGCCATTGCCCAACACCGTGGCAATGAGGCCAAACGTCTACTTCAAACCCACATTGAACTATCAAGGCAGTCCGTACGAAAAATCAGCCTTCATCGCTTGTATGAAGCCCGTGAGCGCATGCGTGAACACAGGGCGGCTCTACAAACAGTGACGGCACAGCCCATCTAGTTTTTCTGCCGCCATCTCTCAGGGCTGATCGACAACACCATCTGCCACGCCGTTGAAGCGAGAAGGCGACTTTGGAAATGATTCTGTTTGCTGATATGGTCCGAAAGAATCCCATTTTCAAAGACCCGGCATCGGGGGGCGAAACTCGAACCATGAGTGATATCAAAAAATTGAGCCTGACCAGCAAAGTGCTCATCGGCATGGGACTGGGTATGGCAGTCGGTCTGTTCATCAACCTGACCGGGCTTAATTTCAAAGGTGGTTTCGTCAACACCTATGTGGTCGAAGGTCTGTTCTATGTGCTGGGCAAACTGTTCATCAATGCCCTGAAGATGCTCGTGGTGCCCCTAGTCTTCTTCTCCCTGCTCAGTGGGGTCTGCGGCATCGGCAACCTCAATATCCTTGGGCGTGTGGGGACCAAGTCTTTCTTTCTGTACATCTTGACCACGGCCATTGCCATTGCTGTAGCTATTGCGATTGCCACATCATTCGGGATCGGCCACGGCATGAATCTGACCACCGGTGCCACATTTACGGCCCAGACCGCACCGCCTCTGACCGATGTACTTATCAACATCATTCCTACGAACCCGATCAATGCCATGGCCCGGGGCGATATGCTGCCCCTCATCTTCTTCACCATTTTGTTGGGCATTTGCATCGTCATGGTCGGTACCAAGGCGCAAGAACTGGTAAGGGGCGTAGAGGTTGCCAACGAAATCATGATGAAGATGGTCACGATCGTCATGACCGCCGCCCCGTTCGCCGTGTTCGCCCTCATCGCCAAATCCATGGCCGACCTTGGCATCGAATTGCTGACGCATCTGGCGGGTTATGTTCTGGTACTCGTTGCCGCTCTGTTCATCCACCTGTTCATCACGCTGATGCTTATCCTGCGCACATTCTCCGGATTGAGCCCGCTGATGTTTATGCGGAAGATCAAGGAAGCCCAGATTTTCGCATTCAGTACGGCGAGCTCGAATGCCACGATTCCCGTCACGCTCCGCGCCGTCACCGAAAAAATGGGGGTCAACAATTCCGTTGCCTCGTTCACCATTCCCTTCGGTGCAACCATCAATATGGATGGCACCGCCATCATGCAGGGCGTGGCGACCGTGTTCATCGCCAATATTTACGGTGTCGATCTCGGCATTACGGGCTATCTCACCGTCATCATGATGTCCGTGCTGGCATCCATCGGCACGGCGGGCGTTCCGGGTGTCGGACTCATCATGCTTTCCATGGTGTTCGTTCAGGTTGGGCTACCCGTTGAAGGTATAGGACTGATTCTCGGCGTGGATCGTTTGATGGATATGCTTCGCACCGCCGTCAATATTTCGGGTGATGCCGTAGTCTCCGCCATCGTGGCGAAAAGCGAGCAAAAGCTGGATTTGAAGATCTACGCCGATCCACATGCAGGTTTATTTGCGCAAGAACACGGTCTGGATATTGACCAGAAAAGCGAGCGCGAACTCGCTAAGACGATTCAAAGTGCCCAGAACCGGCGTTGAAGCGCCTTGCCTGACGGTTGCTTGAATCCCTTATCACGTTCAGTGGCTCGAAAGCCGCACCGCACTTGTTCGTAATCAGATCAAATTGCGGGCAAGGAGGCTTGAACCAGAACGGGGCCTAATGTTTGTGCTTTCAGATTGCTCCCCGATTGCTTTTTTGCCTGGGATTTGATCGCACTGATTCGCTCGGTCAACATTTGGCTGTGGATTTGGACATCCGCAGGACGGGTCAAGGCCGCCAGCGTCAGGCTGCAGATGGGAAACTGTCTCGGACGTCCATCACGATCCGTGGTTTCAATGAAACCGCGCGCATGGTCTGCCTCATCATAAAAACCACCGATCTGCGCTTCGAACTCCTTGATGATTTCCTCGCATTTCTGTTGCCAGTCAGTCGATCGGAACAGAACAACGAAATCGTCGCCGCCGACATGCCCCAGAAAATCTTTGGCGGGATGTGCATGGTTCTGCATGATGCGTGTCAGCATCAGGAGGATCTGGTCCCCACGTTGATAACCGTACAAGTCATTGAAGGCCTTGAAGAAATCAAGGTCCGCATAGACCAGAGTGAAACTGATGTCATCCTCCAGCCAGCTTTCGAGTGTTTCGTTCAGTGGTACGTTGCCCGGCAAGCCACTCAACGGATTGAGATGTTGCGCTTTACGAACCTGCTCCGTGGTGTAGAGGCGAAGCAAGTCGATCAACTGTCCAATGCCGACGTAAGCCCGCTGACGGGTAATGATGAACACATCATGGAAGCTGCGATGATCCCGCTCACTGATGCGTCGGCTCAAAAGGGTCAGAGATTCGGACTCATCGACGATGACCGGATGACTATCCATGAACCGGCTGATTGAGCGCCGCTCATAAAGGGGGCGACCGAATGGTCTGGCATATAGATTCATCAGATCATGCCGCCAGGCAATGCCGACGGGCAGCACCCCATCCAGCACCGGAATTGCACGCAGCTCGGGATCCGCCAGGAATTGGTCAATCACGACATCGAGCGGTTCCGATAATTGCACGGCATGAGCAGGCTGAATCAACGTGCTGATCAGACACTGTTGCGTCTTGGCACAGCGACGATGATTCAGCATTGACGCAATCCATTCCGGTTCAACCCGCCGTAACGGCTCGGTGCTGGGCTTGCCGAAGAGAAAGCCCTGAAGAAAATCCACGCCGAGATCAACGAGTATGCTGGCCTCGGATTCATGCTCCACCCCCTCGGCAACGATTTGCGCACCAGACTCTTTTGCCAGATGCACGACAGAACGCACAAATCGGTATTTCTTGGGTAAGTGATCGATACCGCTCAACATGGCACGATCAATCTTGACCACTTCAGGTTGTCGATCAAGCCAGTGAAGCATTCCGTTATAACCTGCGGCGAAATCATCCAGTGCCAGCGTAACGCCCGTGATCCGCAACCGATCGAGATTACGTTGCAGTGTTTCTGGATGATCGCTGGTTTGCTGCTCGGTCAATTCAATGACGCAACGCTGAAATGGAAGTGATTGCCGACGCAAGGTGGAAAGGAGTGAGTCGACGGAAAACTCCGGATGCCCTAAAGCTTCCGGAGACATATTAATGAACAGTCGTCCCTTGAGCCGCAGGGCCATGAATTGCTCGATAGCCTTCTCTGCCAGATGGCATTCAAGCGCGCAGCGGCGATGAGCAGCGGTCGCAATTTTCAGTAATTCCCCGACGTGTGCAAAGCCGGCACTTTCTGGCGGGCGGGCGAGCGCCTCATAGCCATGAATATTATGGTTCATCACATCGATAAACGGCTGAAAGGCTATTGCAATGGTACGGCTGGCCATTAAGGCATCAATCCGTGCGACTGCGCCGAGTGCGACGGAATGGGTTTGGTTCGGCATTGCCGATTTCTCCTCGATGGTCTGGGGTGGAGACGGAACGGACATCCAGCAAAACTGCGACAAGAGTTGAATCTTAGTGAAGCGATGACATGATGCGTGCTCACTCGGATCGAAGGTGAATACCGAAATATCACCTTGAATTCTGCAAGACTAATGTGACAAATATGACAGCACGGTATGACAAATAGATGACCGAATGACATGTCGGGGAGCTTGCGGGCCAAGCCATCTTGAAAAATCCGGTTCATTTTTCAGAGACTTAACTATAATGCCCAACCGAAAATAATGATGGAATTCGTCTGCGGTCGAAGCCCCGTGGCGAGTCACTACAACATAAAGGGAAAAGCCATATGAAACTTGTCTATAAAATCTTGTCGGCCGCGCTGATGGCGCTGTTAGTATCATCGTTGAGCGGGTGTTTTCAATATGGGAAAAGTTCAGATAACAACACCAACTCCTTTGCGAACGCAGATATTATGATCACGGTGTATGGGCTTACCCCCGGTCAGGCAGTCGTCGTTGACTGGAAGGGCACATCTGCTGACAACGGGGCTGTGATCGTTAATGCCAAGCCCTTGACCATGAAGTTTGTGTACGCTGCCAACAACTACGACTGGATCCGGGCTAATCTGACACAATCTCCGAAATCGATTGGCACCATCGTTGGCTCAAACATCGATTGGGAGCTGCAGGTCACGCAGCAGCCTACTAACGGGCTGATCTGCACATTCAACCCGTCAAAGGGCAACCTCAATGAGTACTTCCACGCAACGGCTGACCTGTATTGCTCCCCGCAGAAGAGCTACACCATTACCGCCACGGTGTCCGGATTGGCGTCAGGCGAGCAGGTCGTGCTGAACAACAACGGTACCGATCCGTTGACTCTGACCAGTAATGGATCGGCGACGACCTCCGGCACCTTCTCGAAGCAAATCGCGCTCAACGGCAGCTACGACGTCACGGTAACGCAGAGTCCGACCGGCAAAACCTGCACGGCTAACGCAGCAACCGGCACGGGCGTGACCGCTAACGTCAACGTTAATGTCACTTGCGCGCCACAGAGCTTCACGGTCGGCGGCAATATCACCGGCCTGCCGGCCTCCGCACAGCTCACGCTGATCAACAACGGCGACACCGCACACCCCTACACCGCGACAGGCACAGGCAGCAGCCCGCTTACTTTCACGATGGGACAGGCGGTCGCCTATGGCGGTTCATACAACGTCACGGTGCAAAACCAGCCTTCTGGCGAGACCTGCACGGTCAGCAATGGCACCGGCACCAACGTCCAGGCCAACGTGACCAACGTGGCTGTCTCCTGCCAGCCGACTACCTACACCATTAGCGGCTCGATCCAGGGTCTGGCCAGCGGGCAGCAGGTGACGCTGTACAACAACGGCGCGGACCCGCGGACCGTCACGGCCAATGGTGGCTTCACCTTCGCAACACCGGTGGCGGCAGGTGCCAGCTACAACGTCACGATCGGCACACAGGCTACGCAGCAGAACTGCATTGTCTACTCAGGGTCCGGCAGCAATGTCAGCGCCAATGTGAGCTCCGTGTTGGTGAACTGCAGTGCCGCCGCATTCGTCTCCGACTCTGCAAACCCGGATGTCTACTCCTACTCGGTTCAGGCTGATGGTACTCTGACGCTGTCCGGCATCGGGTATACATCGCTCGATGGGCCAGGCGCTGGCATCGCGCTGTCGGCGGACAAGCACTACCTGTATGTCGCGATCCCGGGATCATCCCTTATCGATGAGTTTGTTGTCGGATCGGATGACTCGCTTACCCCGATGGCCACCCCATCCGTGGCGAGTGTCTCCGGTGTAACCGCACTAGCGACCTCGCCGGATGGCAAATTCCTGTTTGCAGGTGGTGGCGGCAACGTCCAGTCGTATCAAATCCTTAATGATGGCAGCCTGACGTCGCTCGGTTCCTACCCCATGTCGATGACAGCCATCCAGGGCCTGACGGTTTCCAACGACAGCGCCCGACTGTTCGCTATTGGACAGTCCGGTACCAACACGGATGTCGTGCTGGCCGATGCCACTTTTGTTAGTAATGGTACGCTGAGCGTCCCAAATCTCGTGGACCTGACTAGCATTACGGCGGACACCACGGTGCCTGCCTATGTGCTTGAGGACGCGACGAACGGCTACCTGATGTTCTCTACAAAGAATGTTGTTGGCTACGACAGCCTTTCCGGCGGTGCCCTGACGACAAGCTTTGTCCCCTACAACCTTGGATCAGAGTGGTACACCGGGATTGCTTTCAACCCAGGTCAAACCGCCTTCTACGCTGGGATGTACAGCGCGGGTGCCGTGGAGCAGATGACCTGGAGTGGACCAGGAAGTCTCGCCCCGATGTCACCGGCTAGTGTATCAACGGGCGGTAACATCAACGTGACGGATCTCGCCATGACCAAGGATGGTGCCTACCTCTACACGGCCGATAATTCGATGGGCGGCGTTATCTCGGAGTATGTGGTCAGCTCTGGTGGTGCCCTGACCCTGAATTCAGTCTCATCGTCAGTGATGCCGCCGGTTGACCCGCTCGCAACCGTCCCGCCACAACCCTACGGCATTGTCGTGAAATGATGCGCTGACATCACAGAGCAGAAGAAAACCCCGCACAGCGGGACAGGATGGCGACAAACCCCACCTTTTCGCACGGTGGGGTTTTGTTTAGGGAAATAATATTCAGTGAGCCAGACATGAGACGAAAATGGGTGTAAGAGGCGATCTGCCATCCACGCCAGCCAGCGAGCTAGCTTTTCTCATGTTCTGACATGCCCGCTGTTACCGTCAAAAACCGCTAGCAGTAAAGGAATGTTTCTGGACGCCATAAGCATAAAAAACCCGCAAACCATGACAGAATGCGGGTTTAATTAAGTTTTAAGAATCTTATTGGACGCTATAAAACAGTCAATTGGTGCCGGGGCCTCCCTCGAATAGTTAGAAATAATGAAGGTTTCCAGAGTTTGTTTTTGAAGTTACCGTCAAAGTTACCGTCATTCGAGTAAGGCTAAATCAATCCATGAGACATGCCAATCTAACCTCACCAAGGTGACGCCCCTTTTCATGTAAGCCATGACTCAGGTGCGGCTGACTACTGTTGGTGAATTGGTCCATGGTTATCATCGCAAACCACCAAGCAGGCAGAACCCGCAGAACCGACAGCCCTGGGGGGCGTAGTCGGAAGGGGCGAAGCAACCCCCTGAGCGTCAGCGAACGGGGGCGAAGGGAGCGAAAGCGACCGTAGGGTTGAATTCGGCGCAAGCCGAATTACACCTTGCTCCATACCTACAGCATAAATAAATACCCCACTAATCATGTCCATCTGCACTCACCCCGATTACCGCACAAGCCAGAAACTAAGCTTCACCGGAATCAGGGTGTTCTGCCTAGCTAATTGAAATAAAGCAGAATTTATTAGACGACGTTGGATTACATCGAACAATTGCAAGGCAAAGATCAACCACGATTCGTTGCGGTCACGGTGTGAATCATACGGCAATACTCCACCCACCCGGCGAATCGCTACGCTCACGCCGACCGCCCAGGCGGTGTGCTGGCGCACGTTGGGCCCGCGGGGGAAGGGTATTGGGGAGAGTGGCTGAATCAGATACTGTCGCCTTGCCAGCAGAGTAAAAAGGCATCCCAAACCTTAATAGATCGGTGTACCAAGGCTGAATGGCTTGAACAAGTCAATTTGTCCCGTTGGCTAACCGTTCTGGAGCGAGCACTCCTTTGGGATCGGATGCGTGTGAGCCATAGGTGTGAATGCGTTTCGCCCATTGGGCGAAATATTAAATCGCCTTGTATTACAGCAGTCTGTTAGCGTTCGTCAAAAATAGCTCCTTACTCACGACACCTACTTGCTACGGCCATGCTCCACGTAATTAATTTTCTCTTGAGCCATTTTTCCTACATCCCCGCCCTGCGCGGCTGCTTTCTTCCACCATTGAATAGCAGTAACTGAATCCTGAGGTACGCCTTGGCCCAGATAATAAGCAGTACCCAAATTTACCTGGGCTGGAGCATTACCTTGCTGGGCCGCTTTAGTGTTCCAGTAAACTGACATGACATGGTCTTTGGGTACGCCCTTTCCATCGTTATACATAACCCCAAGCAACTGCTCCGCGTTAGACTGATTCTGAGCAGCGGCAGCTTTTAGCCAAATTAAGGCTTTGACATAATCCTTTGGCACACCCTTACCATTAAAATACATCAGGCCAAGGTTCGATTCTGCGTCAGCATTTCTTTGTTTGGCTGCTTTCTTGTACCAATACAGAGCTTTCACATAGTCTTTTGGCACCCCATTCCCTTGAAGGTACAGTGTGCCCAAGTTGTATTGACCTTGGGCATCCCCTTGTGTGGCCGCTTTCTTGTACCAATACAGGGCTTTAACGTAGTCTTTCGGCGCTCCATCACCATTTGCGTACATTCCGCCCAAGTTGCTTTGAGACTCGGCATACCCCTGTGCTGAATCGCCCCGGGTTTGAACTGACCCCCAGAAGTTGGACAAACTACAAGGGGG